>CAXXOZ010000022.1:0-248068 GCA_963676435.2 uncultured Parasporobacterium sp. | reverse complement strand
GTTATTGGAGTTAGTGCACTTTCTGATGGAGTATCAAAAGATGTGGATAAAATCAGATTTGAAAATGGTAAGAAAAATCTTGAAGAAAAAGGTTATCAAGTAAAATTTACAAATAATGTATTTACAGCAGATGAAAAAGGACGTAGTAGTTCTGGGGAGATAAGAGGAGAAGAGCTAAACAGCCTTATTTCAGACAAAGATGTTAAAGCTATAATTTCTGCAAAGGGAGGTAATTATTTAATGGAAATGCTTCCTTTTGTAAACTTTGAAAATCTTAAAGAAAATCCTAAATGGATACAGGGATATTCTGATAACACAAGTATATTACTTGCTATAACAACAAAACTTGATATTCAAACAGCCTACGGTTGTAATTTTGGCGATTTTGGTATGGGGGAATGGGAAAAAAGTGTAGAGAGAAATCTTGAAATATTGGAGGGAAAAACAAATATTCAAAAAAGTTTTGAATTTTATGAAGATGGATTTCATGATAGAATTACTGGTTTAGAAGGTTATTCAAAAGATCAACCAGTTTTTTGGAAAAGCTTAAGAAATGAAAAAGAAATTAGAGTTAAAGGCAGAATGATAGGTGGATGTCTTGATGTTATATTGAATATAACTGGTACTAAATATGATGGAGTATTAGAATTTTCAGAAAAGTATAAAAAAGACGGTATATTATTTTATTTTGAAACATTTGATATGGGTTCTGAAGATCTAGTTATGGGACTTTGGCATTTAAAAGAACTTGGGTGGTTTAAATATGCATCAGGTATTGTTTTTGGAAGACCACTTATGTATTCGACATTTACAGAAACAACATTTGAAGAGGCGGTAGAATCTATATTAGGTGAACTAAATATTCCTATTATTTTAGATGCAGATATTGGTCATAAGGGACCTCAATTTGTGGTTTTGAATGGAGCAATTGGTGAATTTTACTCAAAAGATGGGAAAGGTGAGTTAAAAACATTTTGATTTTAATTCATCCTTCTGCTA
The DNA here is from genome assembly GCA_963676435.2 of uncultured Parasporobacterium sp. Classification (GTDB taxonomy): domain Bacteria; phylum Bacillota; class Clostridia; order Lachnospirales; family Lachnospiraceae; genus CAXXOZ01. Next base: position 247,069 of record CAXXOZ010000022.1, on the reverse strand, counting down.
TAATGTGAAAATAGCTTTTAAGGAGGAACATGACTATGTTAGAATTGAAAAATCTATCTTATGAGATAGGAACAAACTCTGATAAAAAGGGGATACTAAAAAATATTAACCTTACAATAGATGAGAAACAGTTTGTAGTTATTACAGGACCAAATGGTGGTGGTAAATCAACTCTTGCAAAACTGATTGCAGGAATTATAGTTCCAACAAGTGGACAAATTCTTTTTGATGGTGTTGATATTACTGAAATGGGAATAACAGATAGAGCTAAATTAGGAATAAGTTTTGCCTTTCAACAGCCAGTCAGATTTAAGGGTATTAAAGTTAAAGATTTAATTACTTTAGCTTCAAATGATGAAATTAGTTTTAGCAAAGCCTGCGAGTATTTGTCAGAGGTAGGGTTATGTGCTAGGGACTATTGTGAAAGAGATGTAGATGGTAGTCTTTCAGGTGGAGAAATAAAAAGAATTGAAATAGCCACAGTTATGGCTAGGAATACAAAATTATCTGTTTTTGATGAACCAGAAGCAGGTATAGACTTATGGAGTTTTGGAAATTTAATTAAAATATTTGAAAAAATTCATAAAGAACATGAAAAATCGATAATTATAATTTCCCATCAGGAAAGAATTTTAAATATTGCAGATGAAATAATTGTTCTTAAAGATGGTGAAATTGCAGGTAAAGGTAAAAAAGAAGAGATTTTACCGGAATTGTTAAAAGGTACTGAAGCCTGCAAGTATTATCAGGAGGTATAGACATGATAGATGATATCCAAAAAGAATTACTAAAACAGATTGCTGATATAGAAGGAACTCCTGAAGGTGCATATAATATAAGAGCAAATGGAGAAAAAGCAGGTCGTAATACAACAGAAAATATAGATATAATAACAAAAACAGACAAACCAGGTATTGATATTGTTATTAAGCCAGGTACTCAGAATGAAAATGTATATATTCCGGTAGTTATTGATGTAACTGATTATACAGAAATGGTTTATAATGATTTTTATATAGGGGAAAATTCTGATGTTACAATTATAGCAGGATGTGGAATTCACAACGAAGGTCATGGAGAATCTAGACATGACGGGGTGCATAGTTTTTTTGTTGGTAAAAATGCGAAAGTAAAATACGTAGAAAAACATTATGGTAGTGGAGATGGTAATGGAGAAAGAATTATGAATCCAACTACTATAGTAGAAGTAGAAGAAAATGGTTACATGGAACTTGAAACTACCCAAATTAAGGGTATAGATTCTACTGATAGGGTTACAAAAGCAAAACTTAAAAATGGATCAAAAATAGTCGTTAAAGAAAAATTAATGACTCATGGAAAGCAATATGCAAAAACAAGTTTTGAAGTGGATATGGATGGTGATGACTCAAGTGCAAATGTAGTTTCAAGAGCAGTTGCTAAAGACGATTCAAGACAACTGTTTTTGTCAAAGATAAATGGGAATGCAAAATGCGCAGGTCATACTGAATGTGATGCCATTATTATGGACAATGCGAAAATAAGTGCAATACCTGAAATAACAGCAAATAACTTGGATGCAGAACTAATTCATGAAGCAGCTATAGGAAAAATCGCTGGTGAGCAATTGATAAAACTAATGACATTGGGACTTACAGAAGCTGAGGCAGAAGCGACAATTGTTGAAGGATTTTTAAAATAGAAAAATGGCCCTTGGAGGCCATTTTTTATGCAGATAATTGAAGTGAGAGTTTTTTTTCTATTTTTTTAATAAGGCGTTCTAAAATTAAATAATCTTTTTCGTGACTATTGCTTGTTGATTCAAGCACCAAGTTGCTGAGTGTATCCTCTTGATTTGTTGAAATTTTTACTCTGAATCTATACTTTTTATGTTTAAAAACATTGTTGCTGCAAACAACTATGTCTTCTTCGTATGGGTCTGATGTTTCAACGTCAAATCCCGAGTTGCCTAAAACTTCGTAAGTTGTAAATAGTAACGTGCTCTTAGAACAGTTGAAGTCGGTTCTAATAAACGTCATAAGACATTCCTCCCTTTTTTATTGAATTTTTATTCGGGTAAATGTAGATACAATTGAAGTGGCGTATGAAAATTATATTACAAATACATAAAAAAGTCAAATAAAATTAAAGAAATGTTATGATAGATGCCTAATTAATCAAAAATATAAGAAAAATACACATATTATTCATGAATTATCAAAAAATAATTAAATTCCCAGAATAAACCTCGCTACCTGGAAGTAAATAATTAGAGATAATACATCAATAATTGTTGTTATAAAAGGGCTTGCCATAACGGCTGGATCAAAGCCGATTTTTTTTGACAATATTGGAAGAATACATCCAATCACTTTTGCAATTATAACAGTTAATAATATCGTTAAACAGATTACAAGAGACACGCTTATTGATAACTGATCAAAAAATATTAATTTAAAGAAATTACTTATTGCGAGAGTAGTTCCAATAAAAAATGAAACTCTGAATTCTTTGAAAAAAACTCTTAAAATATCACCAAACCTTACATCTCCAAGTGAAAGTGCACGAATAATTGTTACTGAAGATTGATTCGCAGAGTTACCACCTGTACCCATTATCATTGGGATAAAAGCAATAAGAACTGATTCAGCAGCCAGTGAATCTTGAAATATAGTTATTATTATACTGGTAAAGGTTGCTGAGATCATAAGTATCAAAAGCCATGGAGTTCTTGCTTTCCAAGTTTCAAATACGCTGGTTTTGAAATACGGTTTATCAGAAGGAGTAATCGCTGCCATTTTTTCAAAATCCTCTGTTGCCTCTTCTTCTAAGACATCGATAGCATCATCGATTGTAACTATACCAACAAGTCGTTGTTCGTCGTCGACAACAGGCATTGCAAGCAGATTGTATTTTTTAAAATAATTAGCTGCAACTTCTTTATCTTCCAATGTATGTACATATATCATGTTTGTTTCCATGATCTCTTCAATGATTTCGTCTTCTTCAGATAGTAGAAGAGATTTTGCAGAAACTATTCCAATAAGGTTTCTGTTTTCATCAGTTACATAACACGTATATATTGTTTCCTTATCAACGCCGGTTCTTCTTATTCTCTTTATTGCTTCTTCTACTGTCATATCTCTTCTGAGGCTGACATATTCTATAGTCATTATTGAACCAGCACTATCTTCTGGATATTTTAAAATTTCATTTATCATTTTGCGAGTACTAGGTTCAGTATTTAATAAAATTCTTTTTACAACATTTGCAGGCATTTCTTCAACAATGTCAACGGCATCATCTACATATAATTCTTCAAAGACATCTTTTAATTCATTATCACTAAAACCCTGAATAAGATGTTCTTGGGCATCTGACTCCATTTCAACAAATGTTTCAGCAGCTAATTCTTTGGCTATAAGACGGAATAGCAAAGGAAGTGTTTTCTTGGGAAGAAAGTCAAAAAGATGTGCAATATCGGCAGCCTGCATTTCGTTTAACATACTTCGTAAATCATAATAATTTTTTTGGTCTAATAGTTCTAAAATTTTTTCTTCCATTTCGACAACTCCTTTCTATAAAATAAAAAAACCTGTATTAGCACGAACAATAATACAGGAATTACAATATTCCAAATAATATACCGTTCAAGCTTTAGCATCAAAGGGCAATGTAATTGCATTAGGTTATGCCTTGATTCGACATGACCTGCTGACCATCGAGCAGTGTCTCCACTGTTTTGCGGTAGCAATCCGTATCCCTTAGGTAGCCTTACCTACCGGAGTATTTATTTTACATAATTCATGATACATTTTTAATTTTTTTTTGTCAATACTTTATTGTAAGATGAGGTTTTATATGCTATATTTTAACTTGAAATTAGTGTAGAGGGAGATTTAAAATGGTTTTTTCAAGTCTTGTTTTTTTGTTCGTATTTTTCCCGATTTTTTTAGTGATTTATTATTTATGTCCAAAAAAATTCAAGAATTTAATTATATTAATTAGTGGAATTGTTTTTTACGCATGGGGAGAACCAATATATGTAATTCTAATAATTCTGGCTATTATTGTTGACTATTCAGCAGGAAGAATCATGTCTAAATTTGATCATAAAAGTGTTATAAGAACCCTTGCTCTTCTTACATCGATTTTTTATAATCTTTCAATTCTAGGAGTTTTTAAATACAGTGGATTTATTATTGATAATGTAAACAACCTTCTAGGAACTACATTTAGTAATCCTAATCTTCCTTTACCTATAGGTATTAGTTTTTTTACTTTTCAATCAATGTCATATACAATTGATCTTTATATGAGAAAGATAAATGTGCAGAAAAATCCAATCTATTATGGAGCATATGTCACCTTATTTCCACAGATAGTCGCTGGTCCAATCGTAAGATATAGAGATATTGCCATTGAGCTTGAAAATAGAAAAGTTAATTTAAAGATTGTTAATGAAGGGATTTTTCAATTTATAAATGGTTTGGCAAAAAAAGTATTGATAGCAAATAATATAGGTTTGCTATGGGATATGGTTAAGGGAATGGAACTTTCATCAATATCCACATTATCTGCATGGTTAGGTGTTTTAGCATTTACATTTCAAATATATTTCGATTTTTCGGGTTATTCTGATATGGCCATAGGAATTGGTAAAATGCTTGGTTTCTATTTTCCAATGAACTTTAATTATCCATACTTATCAAAAAGTGTAAGTGAGTTTTGGAGAAGGTGGCATATGACCCTTGGTAATTGGTTCAAAAGCTATGTATATTTTCCGTTAGGAGGAAGTAGAAAAGGTAAGTTAAAAACTATAAGAAATTTATTTATAGTTTGGTTGCTTACAGGGATATGGCATGGAGCAAGTTGGAATTTTATTATATGGGGCTTGTACTTTGGTGTGTTAATAGTATTAGAGAAACTTTTCCTAGGAAAAATTTTGGAAAAAATCCCAAAAACCTTTGGACTTTTATATACATTTATTATTGTCGCATTAGGATGGGTGTTTTTTGATACAGAAAATTTAAATCAGGCAATTCAATTTTTTAAAGCTATGTTTGGACTTAATACTAGCTTTGTAGATGGAACAGCTCTTTACCTTATAAAAAACTTCGGAGTGATAATGGTAATAGCAATTTTTGGTTCAACAGACTTCCTTGATATAATATGGAAAAAAACATTGAAAAAATTTCCTGAAATATCAGGATGGATTCTACCGTTTGTAAAGATTTTGATAATGCTTATTTGTATAGCATATCTTGTTAATGCTACTTATAACCCATTTTTATATTTCAATTTTTAAGGAAGGAAGGAAATATGAAAAAAAATCTCTTAATGATAATTATGTTTTTTATGTTGATATTTGGACTTCCAATAATATCATTTATTTTGCCTGATTTGAAATTTAGTGAAAATGAAAACAGAGTACTTGCTGATGTTCCAGAATTAAGTCTGGATAATATAAAAAATAAAACATTTATGAGTGATTTGGATTTATATATGTCTGATCATTTTGCAGGCAGAGAAAACTGGATAATTGCTAAAAACAAATCAGATAAAATCATTGGAAAAACAGAGGTAAACGGAGTGATAACTTTAGATGATCAAATGATTGAAGTATGGAAAAGTTATGACGAAGAGAGAATATATAAAAATTTAGATTATATTAACAACTTTGCTATAGAAAATAAAGAAAAAAATATATCCTTTATGTTATCACCTACGGTACAAGGGGTATTAATGAAAGAACTTCCTTCAAATGCAGGATTGTTATACCAGGATGAGTTTATAGAAGATTGTTATAATGAACTTGAGGCATTAAATACTATAAATATATATGATAAACTACTTGATAATTATGAAGACTATGTTTTTTATAGAACGGATCATCACTGGACAAGTTATGGAGCGTTTCTTTCTTACAAAGAATACACAAAAACTTTGGGGCTAAAATCTCTTGAAATTGAAGATTTTAACATTGAAAATGTTTCTAATGATTTTAAAGGAACCTTGTATTCAAAAACCCTTGATAATAGTATTACACCAGATAGAATAGACTTTTATATTTTAAAGGAAAATGAACCTGAGATTGTTGTAAAAATACCAAATAAAGACAAAGATCATGAAGGTTTGTATTATGAAGAGTTTCTTTCAAAAAAAGATAAATACTGTTCTTTTATAGGTAGTAATCAACCAATGGTTAACATTGAAAATCAGTCTTTGGAAAACGGAAAAACAATTTTGATATTAAAAGATAGTTATGCTCATGCATTAATTCCTTTTTTATCAAAAAATTATGAAAAAATAACCATGATTGATCTTAGGTACTTAAATATTCAAACATTAAATTTGATTGATTTAGATGAATATTCAGATGTACTTTTTGTTTATAATGTTATTACTTTTTCGAAGGAAAATGGTTTTTTTATGTTGGAAGACTTGTAAAGAAACTTTGCCAGTGATAAAATAATGAAAAAATAAGGAGGTTAATCTATGTTAAATGAAAAAGTAGAAAAACTAATTAATGAACAAATTAATAAAGAATTTTATTCGGCTTATTTATACTTGGATTTTTCGATATATTATGCAGATCAAGGTCTTGATGGGTTTGCAAATTGGTATAAAGTTCAAGCTCAAGAAGAAAGAGACCATGCAATGTTATTTATTCAATATATGCAAAACAACAGCGGAAAAGTAGTTCTAGAAGCTATAGATAAACCTGATAAAACATATTCTAGTTATGGAGAGCCACTTGATTACGGTTTAGAACATGAGAGATATGTAACTAGTTTAATCAATAATATTTATGATGAAGCATATACTTTAAAAGATTTTAGAACAATGCAGTTTTTAGATTGGTTTGTTAAGGAACAGGGCGAAGAAGAAACAAATGCAGAAAATCTAATAAAAAAATATGATTTGTACGGATCAGACTCAAAAAGTCTATATATGTTAGATAATGAATTGGCAGCAAGAGTTTACAGTGCTCCTTCATTAGTGTTATAAAACTTAAAAAGGAGAAAGATAATGTCAGAAGAAAGAGGATGCTCAAGCTCAGACTGTTCTAGCGAAAGCTGTGCAAGCTGCTCTCAGAGCGAACCACAGAGCTTAATTGAAAAATTAAATGAAAAAAGCAGCGTGAAAAAAGTAATAGGAGTTGTAAGTGGAAAAGGTGGTGTAGGAAAGTCTTTAGTAACTTCATCATTAGCAGTAAGACTTGCAGATTTAGGTTATAAAGTAGGTATTTTAGATGCGGATATAACTGGACCTTCAATACCAAAAGTCTTTGGTATAAAAGGCAAAGCAAGGGGAAGTGAAGATGGAATATTCCCTATTGAAAGTTCAAAAGGAATTAAAGTAATGTCAGTAAACCTGTTATTAGAGACAGATGATGCTCCTGTAATATGGAGAGGACCTGTTATAGCAGGAATAGTAAAACAATTTTGGACTGATGTTATTTGGGGAGATCTTGATTACCTACTTATTGACATGCCTCCTGGTACAGGAGATGTTCCTTTGACGGTGTTTCAATCAATTCCAGTAGATGGAATTATGATAGTGACTTCACCACAGGATCTTGTTAAATTAATAGTAACAAAAGCCTATAACATGGCAAAAACTATGGAAATACCAATATTTGGAATTGTAGAAAATTATAGCTATTTTGAATGTCCGGATTGTGGCAAACAGACCAATATTTTTGGGAAAAGCAACATCGAAGATGTTTCAATGGAACTCGGTATTGATGTTTTAGGAAAAATCCCAATTATACCTGAAATGGCTGAACTTGCGGATGCAGGTTTGTTTGATAAAATTGAAAATCAATATATTGATGCAGCTGTAGAAAAAATCAAAATATAGAACAAATGTTCTTGCAAAAGCTCTTCCCGAATGGTATCATTAAGATACGAACATATGTACGGGAGGAGCTTTTTTATGTTTATTCAGTCTGATATGAATATTAGTGAAAAATTGACTATATTAAGTGATGCTGCAAAATATGATGTGGCCTGTACATCTAGTGGTGTAGATAGAAAAGGCACAAAAGGAACAATTGGAAATGCAGCTGCATGTGGTATTTGTCATACTTTTTCATCGGATGGAAGATGTGTTTCCTTACTTAAAATTTTATTTACTAATGAATGTATTTTTGATTGTAAATATTGTATCAACAGATCCTCAAATGATGTTAAAAGAGCTACTTTTACTCCTGATGAGGTTTGCAAACTTACTATTGAATTTTATAGAAGAAACTACATTGAAGGTTTGTTTTTAAGTTCTGGAATCATAAACAGTCCGGATTATACTATGGAGTTGATTTATCAGACAATATTAAAGCTTAGAAATGATTTTTTATTTAACGGATATATCCACGTCAAAGGAATACCAGGAACATCTCCAGAAATTATTCAAAAAATTGGATTTATAGTTGATAGAATGAGTGTTAATCTTGAACTTCCAACAGCGGAAGGATTAAGAAATTTAGCACCACATAAAAATAGAAAAAATATTTTAGCACCAATCAAGCAAATACAAAATGGCATTAAAACAAGTAAAAATGAACTTGTTGTTTATAAAAAAGCGCCAAAGTTTGTTCCAGCCGGTCAAAGCACTCAAATGATTATTGGAGCAACACCTGAAAGTGATTTTCAAATTGTCACAGTCGCAGAAGCTCTATACAAAAACTATGATTTGAAAAGGGTGTTTTATTCAGCTTTTATAGCGGTCAATGACGATAGCTCTTTGCCAATGACGCCTAAAGGTCCTCCTCTTTTAAGAGAGCACAGACTATATCAGGCCGATTGGTTATTAAGATTTTACGGATTTAAGTCAAATGAAATTCTAAGTGAATCTAGACCCAATTTCAACGTTTTTTTAGATCCGAAAGCTAACTGGGCTGTAGGTAATCTTGACATATTTCCTATAGAAATAAATAAAGCAGATTATTATCAACTGCTTAGAGTTCCAGGAATAGGAGTGAAATCTGCAAAAAGAATTGTGGCAGCAAGAAAACATGCAAAGTTAGATTTTGAAGATATAAAAAAAATGGGTGTCGTTTTAAAAAGAGCGGTTTATTTTATTACCTGTCTTGGGAAAATGATGTATAACACTAAAATTGAAGAAAATTATATTACAAATCATTTGATTCATAATGAAAATAAATTCAAAAGGGATATTCAGGGTAGTGATTCATTTAAACAGCTTTCATTATTTGATGATATAGATTTTAATCCTCTCCCAGAAAAACAAGATATTATTCAATCAGCGTTTGGGCAAATATAAATTAATAGGTGAAATATGAAAAAAATTACTGTGGTATGTGAAGATTCATTTGATGGTATTATGACAGGTGTGTATAAGGCCTGGGAGTATAATAAAGAATTTGAAGTTTATTTAAATGCAGGTGAACTCTCTCAATTTGAATTGTTTACGGAATACATTCATGTTGACGCTGATTTAAAACTTTCTGAAAAAGTAATCAGAACTCTAAAAAACAAATTTTCATCAAGTATTTACCTAAGTGTTTATAGGTGTGCTATGAGTTATGAAAAAGATAAAGCAAATACGATTTTTAAATTTCTAAAAGATGCTTTTAAATTTGGGGAAAACATTTATTCTAATTTAGCGATGCCAAGTGTCATGAGAGTTATGGAGATTGAAAGAAATGTTTTAAATGAATCACATCATTTTCTAGGTTTTGTTAGATTTTCTCAAATTTTCAATGGAATCCTTTTTAGCAAAATTTCACCAAAGAACAATGTTATTCCTTTGATAGCACCTCATTTTGCAGATCGTTTGTCTAATGAAAATTGGTTAATTTATGATGAAAACAGGAAAATTGCCGCAGTGTATAAATCATCATCTAGTTGGGTGTTGATTGAAGGGCAGGATATAAATATTGATGATTTTTTGAAAAATGATAGCAGTGAAAAAGAAATTGAAAATCTTTGGAAAACTTTTTTCAAAACTATAGGTATTGAAAGTAGAGAAAATTATAAACTTCAACGAAACCTTATGCCAAAAAGATTTAGAGGCAATATGACTGAATTTAAGTAATTTTCTAATGGCAAATATTGAATATCGTGATATAATAAATAAAAATATTTGCTATATCGGAGGTTTTAATGAATAAAGTTAGAAGAGTATATGTGGAAAAAAAATCACAATATGCGGTAGCTGCAAAAGGATTAAAAGAGGAATTAATTAGTTATCTTAATATAGATAGTTTGAAAAATGTAAGAATTTTTGTAAGATATGATATTGAAAACTTGTCTGAGGAAACATATCAACAGGCACTCCATACAGTATTTTCAGAACCGCCTGTTGACATTATACATGAAGAAGTTTTTGAATTTGATGAGTCAAACTCAAAAGTTTTTAGTGTTGAATATTTACCAGGACAGTTTGACCAAAGAGCGGATTCAGCGGAACAATGTGTTAAATTACTTAAAGAAGATGAGCAGCCAGTAATAAAAACTGCCCATACGTACCTCCTTGAAGGTGACATTACTAAAGACCAGTTCGAAAGTATAAAAGCATTTTGTATAAATCCAGTGGATTCAAGGGAGTCAGGTCTTGAAAAACCAGAAACATTGGTAAGCGTATTTGATGAGCCTGAAGATGTTTTGATTTTTGAGGAGTTTATTGAATTAAATGAGAAAAAATTAAAAGAACTTTATGAGTCTTTGAATTTAGCAATGACTTTTAAGGATTTTTTACATATTAGAGCTTATTTTAAAGATCAAGAAAAAAGAAATCCTTCAATGACTGAAATACGTGTTTTAGATACTTACTGGTCTGATCATTGTAGACATACAACCTTTGAGACTGAATTAAAAGAAGTTTCTTTTGAAGAAGGTTTTTATAAAGAAGCCATTGAAAGCACTTATAACAATTATATAAAAGATAGAGAAGAAATCTTTAAAGGTAGAGACGATAAATTTGTATGTTTAATGGACCTTGCATTGATGGCAATGAGAAAGTTGAAAAAAGAAGGTAAATTAAAGGACCAAGAAGAAACTGATGAAATAAATGCGTGTAGTATTATTGTTCCGATAGAGGTTGATGGGGTAGAAGAAGAATGGCTTGTAAACTTTAAAAACGAAACACATAATCATCCTACAGAAATTGAACCTTTTGGTGGAGCTGCGACATGTCTGGGTGGAGCGATTAGAGATCCTCTTTCAGGAAGAACATATGTATATCAGGCAATGAGGGTTACGGGAGCAGCTGATCCAACGACTTCTATGAATGACACTTTAAAAGGTAAACTTCCACAAAAGAAAATTGTCAGAGAGGCAGCTCATGGATATTCATCATATGGAAATCAGATAGGTCTTGCAACTGGTCAGGTAAAAGAAATATATCACCCTGACTATGTAGCCAAAAGAATGGAAATTGGTGCAGTCCTTGGTGCAGCTCCTAGAAGAGCAGTTAAAAGACTTACTTCAGATCCAGGAGATATAATTATTCTTTTGGGTGGTAGAACAGGAAGAGATGGTTGCGGAGGAGCTACAGGTTCTTCTAAGGTTCATACAGAAGACTCTATCGAGGAATGTGGAGCAGAGGTTCAAAAAGGTAATGCTCCAACTGAAAGAAAAATTCAACGCCTATTTAGAAGAGAAGAAGTAAGTGTTTTAATAAAAAAATGTAATGACTTTGGAGCAGGTGGTGTTTCTGTAGCTATCGGAGAATTAGCTGATGGTTTAGAAGTTGACCTTGATAAAGTTCCTAAAAAATATGCAGGTTTAGATGGTACAGAACTTGCTATATCAGAATCACAAGAAAGAATGGCTGTTGTACTAGATCCAAAAGATGTAAAACAATTCATGAAATATATTCAAGAAGAAAATCTTGAAGCAGTAGAAGTTGCAAAAGTAACAAAAGAACCAAGACTTGTCATAAAATGGCGAGGTAAAGAAATCGTTAATATAAGCAGAGCATTTTTAGATACAAATGGAGCACATCAAGAAGCTAGTGTTAAGGTTGAAATTCCAAATAAAGAGGATAGTTTTTTCAAAGAAGAAAAAGTTATAGATATTAAAGAAAAATGGATAAATGTTATTTCAGACTTAAATGTATGCTCAGGCAAAGGATTGGTTGAAATGTTTGATGCTTCCATAGGAGCAGGCACTGTGCTTATGCCTTATGGTGGAAAATACCAGTTAACTGAAACCCAGGGAATGGTTGCAAAACTTCCTGTTTTAAATGGTAAATGCGATACTGTAACAATGATGAGTTATGGTTTTGATCCATATATGTCTAGTTGGAGCCCATATCATGGAGCTATATATGCGGTAATAGAGTCAGTTGCAAAAATAGTTGCTATGGGTGGAGACTACAAAAAAATCAGATTCACTTTCCAAGAATATTATAGAAGGATGAGTGAAGACCCATCTAGATGGAGCCAGCCATTTGCTGCTTTATTAGGAGCATATGATGCACAAATAGGCTTGTCCCTTCCTTCCATTGGAGGTAAGGATAGTATGTCAGGGACGTTTAATGAAATAGATGTTCCACCAACGTTAGTTTCTTTTGCGGTAGATACAGGAAAGATTGATGATATTATAAGTCCTGAGTTAAAAAAACCAGGTAATGTTTTAGTTAAATTTGATATTGAAAAAGATGAATATGAAAAACCTTTATACTCTCAGGTTATGAACTTATATGAAAACCTTTATTCACTTATTAAAAATAAAGTGATTGTATCTGCATATGCAATTGATGGATTTGGATTAGTTCCAGCTATTAGTAAAATGGCATTTGGAAATAAATTAGGTGTAAAACTTTCAAACGATTTAAAAGAAGAGGTTCTATTCGAAAAAGGGTTTGGAAACATTATTGCAGAGGTGGATGTTGATAGAATAAATGATTTGAACGTAGGTACTGTAATAGGTGAAGTCATCACTGAAGAAACATTTATTTATAAAAATATAGAAATAAAAATGGAAGAAGTTTTAGAAAAATGGAAAAAACCTCTTGATAAGGTGTTTCCATATGTATCAGAAAAGGATGAAACACAGGTTGAATCACCTTTATATGAAGAAAAAAATATTTATATATGTAAGAATAGAATTGCTAAACCTAAGGTATTTATTCCTGTATTTCCAGGAACAAACTGTGAATATGACAGTACAAAAGTGTTTGAAAATGCAGGTGCAGATGTTAGTGTAAAAGTATTTAAAAACTTAAACCCAGAAGATATTAGGGATTCGGTTGAGATATTTAAAAAGGAAATAAATCAGGCTCAGATAATAATGTTTCCTGGTGGTTTTAGTGCTGGGGATGAACCAGATGGATCAGCGAAATTCTTTGCTACCGCATTTAGAAACGATTCGATTAAAGAGTCAGTACATAATCTTTTAAATAAAAGAGACGGTTTACTATTAGGAATTTGTAATGGATTCCAGTCATTAATAAAACTAGGGCTTGTACCTGAGGGTGAGATAATAGGACAAAATGAAAATTCTCCTACATTAACCTTCAATACTATAAATCGCCATGTATCAAAAATGGTTTATACAAAAGTAGTTTCAAATAAATCTCCTTGGCTTATGGATGCTAAGCTTGGAGGGGTATATGTAAATCCAGCATCACATGGAGAAGGAAGATTTGTGGCTAATGATGAGTGGCTTAAAAAATTATTTAAAAATGGACAGGTAGCAACTCAATATGTAGATATTAATGGAAATTCAACTATGGATGAAGAATGGAATATAAATGGATCATTTATGGCAGTAGAAGGAATTACAAGTCCTGATGGTAGATGTTTTGGTAAAATGCTCCATATTGAAAGATTAGGTAATGGGGTTGCGAAAAATATATTTGGGCAACAAGATATGAAAGTGTTTGAATCTGGAGTGAAATACTTTAAATAAGAAGGACAAATAGAAAGGCCCTTCACCTTATTTAGGTGGAGGGCTTATATATGTAGAAATAATACTTACAGTTTCAAAACCTATTGATTTATATAAAGGTTCTCCAAGAGCTGAGGCCTGAAGTGAGGAGTAGTCTGCACCATCAACCTTTGCATCATATAAAGATTTAAGAATTAATTTTTTAGCAATACTCTTTCCGCGGTATTCTGGCAAAACTGAAACTTCATGAATACCTGAATTTCCATCTTTTGTATATACTAGAGCAGTGCCTACAATTTTACCATTATCTAGATATGCATAAAATACACATTGTCCACTTTTAATTAGAGCTTTAAATGTTCCCAGATCTTCTGGTTTTCCAAATGCTGTAGAAACAGTTTTTGACCATTCTTCAATCTTATCTTCGTCGATAGTGATTAGATTTTCATCATCTACATCTACTAAATCACTTTTCAAGTCGAAATTCATTCCAGTTTGATCAGCAAAAAGTGGGTAGTTTTCTTGAAGTAATAGATTATCTGCTGAATTATCCGTCATAAATTTTGTATACGTAATTATAAAAGGATTACCATTTTTTAAGTCCTCTTTTATTAAGTCAACACTTTCTTTTATTTTACCAGGTTCAGAAGTTTCTATAAAGTTTCGATTATACCAAAAACTGCCTGGTGATTTATATGATTGGTAAAGTGAATTATGATTTTTTGTTTCCCCGTTTAATATTGTAGCACAAAGCTCGCAAAGATCTTTAAAGCTATTTGTTGGTAAATTTTTCAAGTTATTCATTTAAAGATTTCCTCCATTTTTATCTTGGTCTTCCAGTGAAAAATAATGCAACTGTACCAGGACCTGAATGTACACCTATTGTTGGTCCAATATAATTAATAAGAATATTTACTTTTTCAAGTTTTCCTTTAACAAGATTAGCAACATACTCAGCATCTTCTATGCAATCACCATGGCTGATGAAAACAGTATCATTTTGATCTTCAAATCCTTCGATAGATTTAAACATATTATCAACTAAAGTTTGTAATGATTTTTTTCTACCTCTAACATTTTGCATAGGAATAAGTTTACCTTCGTCATTTACATGTAGTACAGGTTTTACATTAATTAATGTGCCTATAACAGCAGTACTTTTTGATACTCGTCCTCCTCTATGTAAGTGATGAAGATCATCTACGGTAAACTGATGACATAGATTTAGTTTGTTATCCTCAATCCACATAGCGATTTCTTTAATATCAGTACCTGCTTTTTTCATTTGGATAGCTTTATGAACTAATAAACCTTCTCCCATTGAAGCGCTTAATGAATCTATAACTATTATTTGTCTGTCAGGGTAGTCTTCAGATAGCTGCTGACCTACCATAAAAACAGTATTAAAGCTTGAACTTAAAGCTGAAGAAAAAGCTATATGTAATATATCAAGTCCTTTATCAAGATGTTTTTTAAAGACTTTTTCAGTATCTTCTGGGTTACAAGCCATTGTTGTAACGCTTGCCCCGTCACGCATTAAAGAATAAAATTCTTTCTCATCTAAATTTGAATCCCCACCATAAACAGTTTCATTTACACTGTAAAAAAGCGAAACAACATCGATATTATTTTCACTTAAATATTCATTTGGAAGATCTGCATTAATATCCGTAGTAATAACAAATTTATCCATAAAATTCTCCTTTTTTAATAATAATATTCTAAACAATATATTATCGTAATAATTACTAGATTGCAAGAATAAAATAGAATTGTGAAGAATGCATTTCTCTGTTATTATAGAGTAGAATCGAATTAAAATAGTGGAGGACAATATGTACAAATTACTAGAAAGCAAAGAAATCAGAGATTTAAAATCCAGAGCATATATATATAAACATATAAAAAGTGGAGCCAGAATATTTGTTTTATCAAATGATGATGAAAACAAAGTTTTTTCAATTGGATTCAGAACACCTCCATATGACGATACAGGACTTCCTCATATATTAGAGCATTCAGTATTATGTGGATCGAAAAATTTTCCAGCAAAAGATCCTTTTGTAGAGTTGGTTAAGGGTTCATTAAATACTTTTTTAAATGCTATGACTTACCCAGACAAAACAGTTTATCCTGTTGCAAGTTGTAATAATAAAGATTTTAGAAATTTAATGAATGTTTATCTTGACGCAGTTTTTTATCCAAACATTTATAAAAGAGAAGAAATATTTAAACAGGAAGGTTGGAGTTATAATATTGATTCTCCAGAAAGTGAAATCAAGTATAATGGTGTGGTATATAACGAGATGAAAGGGGCATTTTCTTCCCCTGAAAGTGTACTTGAAAGACAAATATTACATTCTCTTTTTCCAGATACATGTTACTCACATGAATCAGGTGGAGATCCAGAAGCAATACCGACTCTTGAGTATTCAAAGTTTTTAGATTTTCATAAAAAGTACTACCATCCATCAAACAGTTATATATATTTGTATGGAGATATTGACATAGAAGAAAATCTTAAATGGATAGATGAAAACTACTTATGTGACTTTGATGAAATAGAAATAGATTCAGAAATAAAATATCAAAAGCCTTTTAAAGAGTGTAAAAAGGTTATTTCTGAATATCCAATTTCTGAAGGAGAGTCAGAAAAGGATAATACATATTTTTCTTACAATTCAGTTATTGAAACAAATCTTGATAAAGAAATGTATCTTGCTTTTCAAATAATTGAATATGCTCTGGTTTCTATGCCCGGAGCACCTTTAAAGCAAGCACTTCTTGACGCAGGCTTAGGTAAGGATGTATATGGTAGTTACGACAATGGTCTTTTTCAGCCGTTTTTTTCAATCACTGCAAAAAATGCAAATATTGATAATCAGGATGAGTTTCTTGAAACTTTAAAAAGCACTTTAAAAACCATCATAAAACAGGGAATTGATGAAGATTCAATAATGGCAGCATTAAATACCTTTGAATTTAAATATAGAGAAGCTGATTTTGGATCAATTCCAAAAGGTTTGGTATATGGTCTTCAGGCATATGATAGTTGGTTATACAATGAATTAGACCCATTGATGCATATTGAATCTATAGAAACATTCAAAGCTTTAAAAGAAAAAATCGGAACGGGATATTATGAGGAATTAGTTGAAAAATACATATTAGAAAATAATCATTCTTCATTTATCGTATTAAAACCTAAAAAAGGTTTAACAAGCATACAGGAAAAGCAAACAAACGAAAAGCTGAAAAACTTTAAAGAGTCTTTAACAAGTGAAGAAATAAAAGATTTGATTATTAAGACAAAAGAACTTGAAGAATATAAAGAAATCCCTTCTCTAAAAGAGGAACTAGAAAAAATTCCTTTATTAGAAATTGAAGATATTAAAAAAGAAGCAGAGCCTTTTTATAATACAGAGAAAGAGGTAGATGGAGTAAAAGTTTTACACCATAATATTTTTACAGGAGGAATTCTTTATATAGAATTACTTTTTAAAGCAAATAGTATTCCTGAAAGGTTAGTTCCTTATTTAGGATTTTTAAGAGCTACACTTGGATATATGGACACTGAAAATTATACCTGTTCCCAGTTATCAAATGAAATAAATATTCATACAGGTGGACTTTCAGCAGGTTCTTCATTGTATATGGATGTAAATAACAATAAAGAATATATAATAACTGCAGATATTCGTGCAAAAGCTCTTTATGAAAAAGCAGATAAAACATTTAGCTTATTGGAAGAAATTATGTTTACAACAAAAATCGAAGATGAAAAAAGACTTTATGAGATAGTTTCAGAAATGAAGTCTAGACTAAGAATGGGGATTGAATCCTCCGGTAATTCTGCTGCAGCACTTAGGGCGATGTCTTATTATTCAGAAACAGCTTATATTAGAGAAAAAATAAATGGAATAGATTTTTATAAATTTGTTGAAAAAATCGAAAAAGATTTTGAAAAAGAAAAAGAAAGTTTAATTAAAGGTATTAAAGAGCTTTTAGAATATGCTTTAGTTCCAGAAAATCTTATTGTTAGCATAACAGCAGATGATGAAGGTTATGAGACAATAATGGAACCTTTAAAAAAATGTTTAAAAAAATTGTTTAAAATACAAACAGAAAATAGTAAGTTTGATATTAAACCTAAAAAACTAAATGAAGGTTTTAAAACATCAGCTGGAATACAATATGTTGCAAGAGCTGGTAATTTTGTGGATAAGGGATATTCATATAAAGGCTCACTTAAAGTATTAAAAGTAATATTAAACTATGATTATTTATGGAATAATGTAAGAGTAAAAGGCGGAGCCTACGGATGTGGAAGTATGTTTACTCGTTCAGGGGACAGCTATTTTGCATCATATAGGGATCCGAATTTAAAAAATACAAATCAGGTTTTTGAAAATATACCTGATTATATTAGAAAATTTAATGTAGATAAAAGAGACATGACAAAATATATAATAGGTACAATTAGTGATATGGACACACCATTAAGTCCTATGTCCAAGGGTAATCGTTCATTAAGTGCATATATGAGTAATATTTCATACGAGAAGATTCAAAAAGAAAGAAATGATGTAATAAACACAAATGTTGATGAAATCAGGAGCTTAGCAGATCTTATTGAGAGTGTTTTAAGTGCAAAAAATATTTGCGTAATTGGTAACGAAGATAAAATAGAAAATGAAAAAGATTTGTTTGACAATGTGTTGAACTTATATGATTAGGAGATTTTAATGAAAGAAAATTACAAATCAGGATTTGCAACTTTGATAGGAAGACCAAATGTAGGAAAATCTACTTTGATGAACAATATTATAGGACAAAAAATAGCTATTACATCAAAGAAGCCACAAACTACGAGAAACAGAATACAAACAGTCTATACATCAAAAGAGGGACAAATTATTTTTTTAGATACACCGGGTATACATAAAGCAAAAAGTAAACTTGGTGAATACATGGTTAAGTCTGCGGAAAAAACATTAGGAGAAGTAGATATAATACTTTGGCTAGTTGAACCTTCAACTTTTATTGGAGCAGGTGAAAGACATATTTTAGAGAAACTAAAAAAAACAAAAACACCAGTAATACTTGTTATGAATAAAATTGATACGGTAAAAAAGGATGAACTGTTAGAATATATTGATGCATATAGAAAAGAATATGATTTTGCAGAAATAATACCAGTTTCAGCTAAAACAGGTGATAATATTGAGACTCTCATAGAGTTAATATTAAAGTATTTACCCTATGGTCCTCAATTTTATGATGAAGATACTATAACTGACCAGCCTATGAAGCAAATAGTTGCAGAACTTATTAGAGAAAAAGCTCTTCATGCCCTTGATGAAGAAGTGCCTCATGGTATAGCTGTTTCAATTGAAAAAATGAAAGATAGAAATAAAAAAATAACTGATATTGAAGCTACTATTATTTGTGATAAGGATTCTCATAAAGGAATAATAATAGGTAAGCAGGGGGCAATGTTAAAGAAGATTGGTAGCAACGCAAGATTTGAAATTGAAAACTTGTTAGAAAAAAAAGTTAATCTTCAGCTTTGGGTAAAAGTGAAAAAAGAATGGAGAGATAGTGACTTTCTTTTAAAAAACTTTGGATATAATAATAGAGAAAACTAAAGGGAATGGAATGTCAAATCAGATAAATGTTACTGGTATGGTTATATCAGATATGCCGATAGGAGATTTTGATAAAAGACTTGTAATAATTACTAAAGAGTTGGGAAAAATTTCTGTTTTTGCAAGGGGGGCAAGAAAAACAAATAGCCCTATGATTGCTGGAAGCAGACCTTTTTCTTTTGGTGTATTTTCTATATATCAAGGTAAAAGTACTTATAATGTAAATGCTATAGAAATAAATAACTATTTTACACAATTAGTGGAGGATATAGAGTGTGCATATTATGGCTTCTACTTTTTAGAAATCGCTGATTATTTTGGTAGAGAAGGAATAGATGCAAGCGAAACCATAAATCTCTTATATCAATCTTTCAGGGCATTGTTAAATGAAAATATTGACAATGATTTAGTGAGAAGTATATACGAGTTAAGATCTCTATTGATAAATGGTGAATACCCTCAGGTTAATGAATGTAAAGAATGTGGAACCAAAGAGAATTTAGGAGTATTTTCAAATAATGATGAAGGAATTTATTGTGAAGAATGCAGGCGGAATGTTAGAGATGGAAAAAGGTTAAATACTTCTACTATATACGCAATGCAATTTATATTATCAGCACCGATTGAAAAGCTGTATACTTTTAAAGTTTCTGATAAAGTTAAAAAGGAACTTATGGAAATATTACGATATTATTTAAAGACACATATAGACAAAAAATTAAAATCTTTAGAAATACTTGAAAATATTATTATTTAAGAGTAAAATGTAGAAAGTTATATTTTAGACATAGGAAGAGGAAAAAGATGGAAAAAACAATGGAAAAGATAGTAGCTCTGGCAAAAGCAAGAGGTTTCGTATATCCAGGATCAGAAATATATGGTGGACTTGCAAATACTTGGGATTATGGAAATCTTGGAGTAGAGCTTAAAAATAACGTAAAAAAAGCATGGTGGTCAAAATTCATACAGGAAAACCCTTATAATGTAGGTGTTGATTGCGCTATACTTATGAATCCCCAGGCATGGGTTGCATCAGGACATTTAGGAGGATTTTCAGATCCCCTTATGGACTGTAAAGAATGTCATGAAAGATTCAGAGCAGATAAAATGATTGAAGACTATATGGAAGAAAATGGAATTGCTTTAGAAGGTTCAGTAGATGCCTGGACAAATGAAGCAATGTCGGCTTACATAGAAGAAAAAGGAATTAACTGTCCAACATGTGGCAAGCATAATTTTACAGATATAAGACAGTTTAACCTTATGTTTAAGACATTTCAGGGTGTTACTGAAGATGCAAAAAACACTGTTTATCTAAGACCTGAAACAGCACAGGGGATTTTCGTAAACTTTAAAAATGTTCAAAGAACATCAAGAAAGAAAATACCATTTGGTATTGGACAGATTGGAAAATCTTTTAGGAATGAAATCACACCAGGAAATTTCACATTTAGAACAAGAGAATTTGAACAAATGGAGCTTGAATTTTTCTGTGAACCAGATACAGATCTTGAATGGTTTGCATATTGGAAAGACTACTGTATAAATTGGTTGAAAAGACTTGGGATTAAAGATGAAGAAATGAAAATCAGGGATCATGAAGCTGATGAACTTTCATTCTATTCAAAAGCTACTACAGATATAGAATATGCATTCCCATTTGGTTGGGGTGAACTTTGGGGTATAGCTGACAGAACGGACTATGACTTAACTCAACATCAGAATACCTCAGGTGAATCATTAGAGTACTTTGATGATGAGAAAAAGGTTAAATATATACCTTATGTTATTGAACCTTCATTAGGAGTAGATAGGGTAGCACTTGCATTTTTATGTAGTGCTTATGATGAAGAAGAAATTGGAGAGGGAGATGTAAGAACAGTGCTTCATTTCCACCCTGCAATTGCTCCAGTTAAAATGGGTATTTTACCTCTTTCAAAGAAGCTAAATGAAGGCGCAGAAAAAGTATTTGAAAAATTATCAAAATATTATAACTGTGAGTTTGATGACAGAGGAAATATTGGAAAGAGATATAGAAGACAAGACGAAATTGGAACCCCGTTCTGCATCACATATGACTTTGATTCTGAAGAAGATGGAGCAGTTACTGTAAGAGATAGAGATACAATGGAACAGGAAAGAATAAAAATATCTGATTTACTAGAATATTTTAGTGATAAATTTGATTTTTAAATTTTAATATTACGCCACTCTGATAAATCAGGGTGGCTGACTTTATGGAAGGAAAAATATATATGAGTAAGAAAATGTATGAAAAAATAATTGAAAAAGAAATGGATGGCTTTGTTAAGCTAACTGGAATAGGAAATGTTGAAGTTGATGAAGGTTATGCAAAGGGAGAGATTGAAATCAAACCGGTACATTTAAATCCTATAGGAACAGTACACGGTGGAGTTTTGTTTACTTTAGCAGATACTATTGGCGGTTTAGCTTCTATATCAAGAGGCGGATTTAGTACAACTGTAAGTAGTGATATAGTTTATTTAAATCCAACAATGAATTCTAAAAAAATAATAGCCGAAAGTACAGAAATAAAGCACGGCAAAAGAATGAGTACTATAGATACTATGATATATGATGATAATGGTTCAAAAATTGCTAAGGTAACAGGTGTATTTTACTATTTAAAAGAAGACGGTAAGGCAGTTTAGCACTAAAAAAGCGTGATTTTTGGTTGGTTTTTGGGCATTTAGCATTCTTGACTGTGATAAATAGGTATGCTACAATTTGAGTTGTGCTATTCAAATAATATATACAATAAACATATAATTTTTTAGCTATAGGAGGGAAAACAAAATGGCAAAATGGGTTTATTTATTTAAAGAAGGTAGCGCTGATATGAAAAACCTTCTGGGTGGTAAAGGTGCCAACTTAGCAGAAATGACAAACTTAGGCTTACCAATACCACAAGGATTTACGGTTACAACTGAAGCATGTACAGATTATTACACAAGCGGTAAAAAGATTACCGACGAAATCAAAGGACAGATTTTCGACGCTTTAAAAGTTTTAGAAGAGCAGCAGGGAAAGAAGTTCGGAGATAATGCGGATCCACTATTAGTTTCTGTTCGTTCAGGAGCGAGAGCATCTATGCCTGGTATGATGGATACGATTTTAAACCTAGGTTTAAATGATGATGCAGTAGAAGGATTTGCAAAAAAGACAGGAAACCCAAGATTTGCTTATGATTCATACAGAAGATTTATCCAAATGTTCTCTGATGTTGTTATGGAAATAAGTAAAGCAAAGTTCGAAAGAGTACTAGATGAAGTTAAAGAAGCAAAAGGTGTAGAGTTTGACACCGAGCTGGATGCCAGTGATTTACAGAATGTTATATCGAAATACAAAGAATTATACAAAAAAGAACTTGGTTCTGATTTCCCGCAAGAACCAAAAGAACAGCTTATGGAAGCAGTTCAGGCTGTATTCCGTTCATGGGATAACCCAAGAGCGATTGTTTACAGAAGAATGAATGATATTCCAGGAGACTGGGGAACAGCTGTTAATGTACAGGCCATGGTGTTCGGAAACATGGGCGATACATCAGGAACAGGTGTTGCGTTTACACGTAACCCATCTACTGGAGAACCAGGAATTTATGGAGAATACTTAATAAATGCACAGGGTGAAGACGTTGTTGCAGGTATAAGAACTCCACTTCCAATTACACAATTAGAAACAGATTTACCAGAATGCTATAAAGAGTTTATGGAAATTGCAAATAAACTAGAAGACCATTACAAAGACATGCAGGATATGGAATTCACTATCCAGGAAGGAAGATTATTCTTCTTACAGACACGTAATGGTAAAAGAACAGCTCCGGCTGCTCTTAAAATTGCATGTGATCTTGTTGATGAAGGAAAAATCGATGAGAAAACAGCAGTAAAAAGAATTGATGCTAAAGCATTAGACCAATTATTACATCCTACTTTTGACCCTAAGGCATTAGAAGAAGGAACAGTAATAGGAGCAGCATTACCTGCTTCACCTGGTGCGGCAGCAGGAAGAGTATACTTTACAGCTGATGATGCTAAAGACCATCATATTGCAGGAGAAAGAGTAATACTTGTAAGACTAGAAACATCTCCAGAAGATATTGAAGGTATGCATGCAGCGAAAGGTATTCTTACAGTTCGTGGAGGTATGACTTCACATGCAGCAGTTGTTGCTCGTGGTATGGGTACAGCTTGCGTAGCAGGATGTGGAGAAATTAAAATTAATGAAGAAGATGGATATTTTACTCTTGGTGGAGAAACAATAAAACAAGGAGATTATATATCGCTTGATGGTACTTCAGGAAAAATTTATCTTGGAGATATCGCAACAATAGAAGCCTCAGTTTCAGGAAATTTCGGAAGAATTATGGACATGGCTGATAAATATAGAAGACTTAAAGTAAGAACTAATGCAGATACTCCTGAAGATGCAGCTAATGCAATCAGCTTAGGAGCAGAAGGAATCGGACTTTGCCGTACAGAGCATATGTTCTTTGAGCCAGACAGAATTCCAAAAATCAGAAAAATGATTCTTTCAGAAACAGTAGAAGATAGGGAAGCAGCTCTTAATGAACTTATTCCTTTCCAGAAATCTGACTTTAAAGGAATTTATGAAGTAATGGAAGGAAGACCAGTTACTATCCGTTTCTTAGATCCACCATTACATGAATTTTTACCAACTGATGAAGGTGATATAGCTGATCTTGCAAAAGATATGAATACAACAGTAGATCATATCAAAGAAACTATAGCTTCTCTTCATGAGTTTAACCCTATGATGGGACACAGAGGATGCCGTCTTGCAGTTACATATCCTGAAATTGCAAAAATGCAGACAAGAGCAGTTATGGAAGCAGCTATCGAAGTAAAAGCAGAAAAAGGCTTTGACATAGTTCCTGAAATTATGATTCCACTTGTTGGAGAAAAAAGAGAGCTTAAATATGTTAAAGATGTAGTTGTGGAAGTAGCTGAAGAAGTTAAAAAAGAAAAGAATTCAGACATTAAATACATGGTAGGAACAATGATTGAAATACCAAGAGCGGCACTTTTAGCAAATGAAGTAGCTGAAGAAGCAGAATTCTTCTCATTTGGAACAAATGACTTAACTCAGATGACATTTGGTTTCTCACGTGATGATGCAGGTAAGTTCTTAGATGCTTACTACAAAACAAAAATTTACGAATCAGACCCATTCGCAAGACTTGACCAGAGCGGTGTAGGACAGTTAGTAGAAATGTCTTGTAAAAAAGGACGTCAGACTCGCCCAGATATCAAACTTGGTATTTGTGGAGAACATGGTGGAGATCCATCAAGTGTTGAGTTCTGTCATAATGTAGGACTTGATTATGTAAGTTGTTCACCATTTAGAGTGCCTATTGCCAGATTGGCAGCAGCACAGGCAGCATTAAATAATTAATTTTAACAATAATAAATTTACACCCCTATGGATGAAAGTCTGTGGGGGTGTTTTGTGTTTTCATATTGTTTACGACAAATTTTAACTTTTAATATACAAAAAATCACATATGAAATATAATATATACAAAAGGTTAGAGGGTGAAGGTGTTTGAATAAAATCTCGATTCGATTTTTTGATGATAGAGAAGTTCGTGCTGTTTGGGATGATGACAATTCCAAATGGTGGTTTTCCGTACTTGATATTGTAGGGGTTTTAAGAGACGAAAACGACTATCAAAAAAACCGAAACTATTGGAAATATCTTAAAACAAAATTAAAAAAAGAAAATAGTGAGTTGGTTAGTGCCACTAACCAACTGAAAATTGTAGCCGCAGATGGCAAGAAGTATCTAACAGATATGTTTGATTATGATGGAGTAAAAGAACTAGCGAAAATTTTCCCAAGCACGAAGGCGAATCGTTTTATAGAATGGTTTATGTATAGCGATGAAACTATAGACGGAAAAAGTAAAAGCAAGGCCTATGCTTTATTTGATAGTTCAATGCTTAATACTTTTGAGGTTGGCACAACTAAAGGATTACAGCAGATTCATGGTTATTTATTTGGAGGTCTATATGATTTTGCGGGACAGATACGAACATTAAATATAGCAAAAGGCGGATTTCAATTCGCGCTAGTTCAATTTTTGCCTGATACATTAAAAAATATTGAAATAATGCCAGAGAATAACTTTGAAGAAATTGCAAATAAATATGTTGAAATGAACATTGCCCATCCATTCATGGAGGGGAACGGGAGAAGTACTCGTATATGGCTTGATTTGATTCTTAAAAAGAATTTAAAGTTATGCGTTGATTGGAGCAAAATTAATAAAGAAGACTATCTCTTAGCTATGAAAGAAAGTGTTACATATACAGAAAATATCAAAAACTTATTGCAATCTGCATTAACAGACAAAATTGATGATCGTGAAGTCTTTATGAAAGGGATTGATTATTCATATTATTACGAGCAGGAAGATGATATCTCATGAAGTTTTTATAGAGGGATTAAATTGAAGATTAAATGTTAGGAAAATATTCTTTTTAAGACTGCAAAGATAGTTACCCTTTGTATTAACACAGCACAGGCAGCACTCAATAAATAATTTAATAGAAAATTTTAGTTTTTCACACCCCTATGGAAAAATCTGTAGGGGTGTTTATTTTGCCATATTCTTTAATTCGGATGTTCATTATATTCCGGGTATCTGTGCAATTTATTAATTATTTTCCCTACCTCCTCGAAAAACTTGAAATATTTTTCATAATTCTTCTTTACTGAGTTAGTTGATTTACAGGTTAAAAATAGAGGTTTAAAAAAATCAAGATTATCTATAATAACATCTTTTGTGTTTATCAATGGAAAATGTGGCTTTATGCTATTTTTATTATAGATACTTTCAGGAATAAATGAAATTCCTTCACCTCTTTCAATGGCAAGTCCAATGCTTTCAAGTTCGTATACTTCAATATAATTTTTTATTTTTATATTATTTTCATAAAAAAAAGCATCATATAGTTCTCTTAAACTATAACCTTTTGGCATTGTTATAAATGTTTCATTATTTAATTCAGAAATGTTTATAGATTTTTTCTTATGCAAAAGGAGAGGTGTTATGAAAAAAATTATTAAAAGAGGAATTGTGCTTTCATTAACGTTATCATTAATTCTTTCTTCAAGTTTTATTTTGAAGGCTAGCATAAAAGAAGGCGAAGCAACAGGAACCATAACTGAAAGAGTTTTAAGCTTTAATCAGACAGAGGCAACATGCTTAATGTTTACTCCGGATGACAGTGAATTGTTGGGAAGAAGAGCAACTACAAATCCAGTGATTATTGTATTTGGAAATGAAGATTACACAGAAGAAACAGCTAAAAAGACAGCCGAAAATTCAGGACTGGCAAAAATAGCAAAGGATGAAGGGTGCGTTATAGCATTTGTAAACTGGAGTAACGTAAGTGATGAAAATGCAGTAAATTTGTATAAAAATGTAGCAGTAATGTATTCAGATGATACTAGTAATACATATGTAGATGGATTTTGGAGTAATATTATGCCGGATTCAAATGGCAATGAAGTTGAGCAGGGAAGATATAGTGGAACAGGTCAGAGAATATATATTTATGGTGACGGAGACGGTGCTGATTATGTTATCAAAAATATTTTAACAGCAAATATTCCTTCAGCTATGTTGGAGGCAACAGTTACGTTATTTAATCCTAGTATATCAATAGACGAAAAAGGATCAGATTTAGAGATTCCTGTTGCAGTTGTTAACGCAGTAGATGGAACTGAAGAAATTTTAAAATCATACAGTGATGATGAAAGCAAATATTTAGTTGAAACAAGCAGTATAACTTCTGGATTTGATAAAGAAACTCTTATTTCAGTCTATAATGATTTAAGTGGTAAATACAGAAGGCAACTCGGATATATAGTAGAAATACCAGATTATGAAGAAGTTGGCATAATTGAAACTATTGAAATCACTGAACTTTCAAATGGAGAGATTGAATATTACCAGTTTATACCGGATGACATTGATATGGAAACAGAAGAAACAGTGCCGTTAGTAATGATTTTTCATGGTGGTGGTAATCATGCAGAGTATCAGGCATGGGCTAGTGGATGGCCATTGGTAGGAAAAGAAGACGGATTTATGGTTATATCTGTAAATGATCATGTGAATAAAACAGCTTCTGATATTATCGAACTTCTCGACTACTTACTTGATAAATATCCAGCCTTGGATTCATCGAAAGTATATTCTGCCGGATATTCCATGGGATCGGCAAAAACTTGGGACATAGCAGAACAATATCCAGATAGACTTGCAGGGATTGCACCAATGTCAGGTTCTTTTGAAGCAACAGAGGATATTCCGGATTTTATAATACCAGTTTTTTATGTTGCTGGAGAAGATACACCATTGGTGGAATTTCCGAGCCAGTCTAATAAAGGTGGAGAGGTTAATGATGTGGATACAAGAATGAATTTTGTACTTAAAATGAATAAAATTACAGATTCATATAATTTTGACATTAATGCAAATGAATGGTGGGGAATTGCCCCAGATGAAGTTGAGCAAATAAATGATACTATTTTTGCCGAAAGTATTTTAACAATGAACAAATTTGAAAGTGAAGATGGAAACATATATACTGTATTTGGAAATTGTTCAAATAAGGGCCATGATGTGTTTGGATTTGATAATAAAGCTGCCTGGAATTTCTTGAGTCAGTTCAGTAGAAATTCAGATGGAAGTATCAGTATTGAGGGAGATAGTAAAGTCTCAACGATATTGATTTTTGCTATACCTATTGTAGTTGTGCTTGCGGCTATTTCAATAATAATTATTAAAAAAAGAAAAAAATCAATTATTAAACAGTAGACTCTGTAAGTGCTTAAACGCTTGCAGAGTTTTCTTTATGTTTATATAAGTTTAACACCATACAAAATGACGGATTTATAAAAGAAAACTATGTATAAAAATAATATAAATTTGGTAAAATTTATTATATATGAGGGGGAGGTGATAAAATGCAATACCGACACGAGCTAAAATACAATATAAATTATTCTGATTATCTTATCTTAAAATCAAGGTTGAAATCCATATTAAAAATTGATAAAAATGCTGATAAAAATGGAGAGTATGTTATCAGAAGCTTG
Source organism: uncultured Parasporobacterium sp. (assembly GCA_963676435.2). Taxonomy (GTDB): domain Bacteria; phylum Bacillota; class Clostridia; order Lachnospirales; family Lachnospiraceae; genus CAXXOZ01. The sequence continues at coordinate 218,428 of CAXXOZ010000022.1, read as the reverse complement.
TATTTTGACAATATTTATGATAAAGCATTTAGAGAAAAGGTTGACGGGGTTAATAATCGTGAAAAATATCGAATTCGAATATACAATAATGATTATTCATGTATAAGGTTAGAAAAAAAGACTAAAAGAAATAATTTTTCCAATAAAAAGTTTACAAATCTTACTTATGAACAAACCAGACAAATAATTGATGGAGACCCTGGTTGGATGTCAAAAAGTGAAAATCAATTAATTCTTGAGTTATATTCTAAAATAAAATCGCAAATTTTAAAGCCAAAGACAGTAGTTGAATATACGAGAGAAGCATTTATTTTTTTACCAGGCAATGTGAGAGTGACTCTGGATCGAAATATAAAAACGGGATATTTGAAAACAGATTTGCTAGATTCTGAAATTCCATTAGTCAATGCTGGCTTAAATAATATAATACTTGAAGTTAAATATGATAATTTCATACCAGAAATAATTAAAAAAATAATAAATACAGGTGGACGAAGAAGTGAGGCTATTTCAAAATATGGAGCAAGCCGAATTTATGGATAATAAAAACACAAAGGGAGAAAAAAGAAATGACTTTTACAGATATATTTAAATCAAATTTTTTAGAAAATGTTTCAAATGTTTCGTTACTGGATATTGCTTTAGCGATTTTTTTATCTTTTGCAATAGGATTAATGATTTTTGTGGTTTATAAGAAAACATTTTGTGGTGTTATGTTCTCATCAAGCTTTGGCTTGTTATTAATAACACTGCCTATGATTACTACATTTGTTATACTTGCAGTTACAAGCAATATAGTGTTATCTTTGGGAATGGTAGGAGCACTTTCTATTGTTAGATTTAGAACTGCGATTAAAGAACCATTAGATATTGCATACTTATTTTGGGCAATTGCTGTTGGTATTGTTTTAGCTGCTGGTTTGATTGTTTTAGCAGTTTTTGGTAGTGTTTTTATTGCAATCATTATGTTGATTTTTTCAAATAAAAATCTTCATGATAGTCCATATATTATAGTTATAAACTGTAATAGTTCGGTTTCAGAAGAAGAGTTACAAAACTTTATATCTAAAAATGTTAAGAAAAGTGTTATTAAAAGCAAATCAGTATCAAAGGATAATATAGAGCTAAATTATGAAGTTAGATTAAAGGATAAAGACACTGGTTTTGTAAACGATTTATATCAAATTGAAAATGTTGAAAATGTAATTCTTGTAAGCTATAACGGAGATTACATAGGTTAAATGAAAGGAAAAAAATGATTAAGCATAAATATATAAATGTCATTTGCACCATAATCATTTTATTTGCTGTACTAATAACTGTAATATTTATTAACGGTACAAAATTTGGAATTCAAGTTAATGATACTACATTATATCAGTCAAAACTTTTTGATACAAGTTATGTGCATTCGATAGATATAATAGTTGAGGATAGTGAATGGGAAAAATTTTTAGAAAATGCTTTAGATAAAGAGTATATAAAATGTAATTTGATTATTGATGATGAAGCATATAATAATGTTGCAATTAGGACAAAAGGAAATAGCTCCTTAAGATTTGTTCAGTCTTCTAATTCTTATAGATTTAGCTTTAAAATTGAATTTGATCATTTTGATGAGTCATTAAAATACTATGGATTGGATAAATTAACATTAAATAATATTTATCAGGATAAAACCTATATGAAAGATTACTTAAGCTATCAAATGCTGAATTTCATGGAGGCACCATCTCCATTAGCAAGTTATACCTATATAACAGTTAATGGAGAGGATTTTGGTTTATACTTAGCAGTTGAAGCAGTTGAGGACTCTTTCATTGACAGGGTTTATGGAAGTGCTTCTGATGGAGAGTTATACAAACCAGAAAGTGTTTCAACAGAGGAGGAAAATCAGCAAGGTAATTTATTTTCCAGTGGTGGAGCAATATCAGGTGATAATTTAGAACTATTAGGAAATGTGCCTAGATTTTTAGGTCAAAGTTATATAGGATTGAATCTTGGATACACTGATGATGACTATTCGAGCTATAACTATATTTTTGATACCGCAAAAACAGAGATAACTGATAAAGATAAAGATGAAATTATAGCTGCTCTAAAAAAAATCAGTGCAAAAGAAAATCTAGATGAGGCTTTAGATATAGAAGCTGTGATAAATTATTTTGTAGTACATAATTTTGTATTAAATTTTGATAGTTACACAGGTATTATGATACATAATTATTATATTTACGAAGAAGAAGGTTTACTATCAATAATCGGATGGGACTATAATCTCAGTTATGGGGCATTTGGTTATGATGGAAATATTAGTCCGAATTCTTATGTTAATTTTCCTATAGATTCTCCGGTTGTAGGTGATTCACTTGAAAACAGGCCTCTTTTAGCAAGCCTTATAGAAAACGAAGAGTATTTAGAAATTTATCATAATAGATACGAAGAATTTATTTCTTCATATTTTGATAGTGGATATTTTGACTCAGAAGTAGATAGGGTTGTAGAAATGATATCACCTTATGTTGAAAAAGATCCTACATCATTTACAACTTATGAAAGATTTTTAGATAGTACAAAAACCCTAAAAGAATTTTGCTTGCTTCGTTGTGAAAGTATAGAAGCGCAGATAACCAATTCTTCGAATAGTGTTGACGCAAGTTTTATAGATATGAGAGATTTAGGTGGTTTTTAATTTATTCAAACTGTTTCGGTATAATTTCTTGGCGAACAGCCATATGTTTTTTTAAAGGCTTTTGAAAAATAATCAGGACTATTAAAACCTACTATCTCACTTATATCTGATATGTTAAAATTTTTATTTTTTAATAATAAACATGCATGTTTTAAGCGAATATTATTTATAAGTTCTGAGAAATTAAAGCCTGAATTTTTTTTAATAATTTTACCTAAGTAAGTTTTTTCGTAACCAAAAACTTCTGAAAGTTTGCTTAAACTTACAGTAGAGTAGTTTTGCTCAATATATTTAATAATCAGATTAGAATTTTTATTTTCACTTATAAAATTCTTTTGATTTTCATAATCTCTTAAAATAACAGAAAAAACTACACTCATTAAATTTATACATATTTCATTAGAGTAGGAATTTGCCTTATGAAATTCTATTAAAAGTAGCTTTAATAGTGGCTTGATTTCATTTTGGTTATTTATAGAAAAATGTAAATGATTAATCCTGCTATTAATTCCGTGAAGGGTTTCTTTGAAAAATTCTGAAAGTAGATTATTTTGGATAAGTAAATTAAAAAACAATTTTTCAAATTTTGAAGGACGTATCAAAAAACTTAATAAAATATTGTCATCACTATTTTCTGGACAATGAGATAAATATGGTGCTATAAAAAAGAATTCGTTTTCATTGATAGTAAATTTTTCTTCTTTTATATAAATATCGCAACTACCAGAAAGAGAATAATAAATTTCATAAAAGTTATGACTTTTCATCTCTACAGGACAGTCGTTAAAAATTTGCAGAAAAAATATATCACCTTTTTCATGTATATTTTCCAGATCAGAAAATTTACGGTCTTTAAATACTTTGTTATATAAAGGTTTTATATCTATTGGAAACTGGTTGATTAATTTTCTCAAAGAAGAATTATCATTTGTATTCCATTCTGTAAAATCAGGCATTTTTGGAGCTGAATTATGAATTACTCTTTTTGTTTTTAAAATATCAACTGCTTCTTTGAATGAGATCTTATAACCGTGGTTTGAATAAAAGTTAGTTATTGTAGCTTGAACTTCTTCAAAAGTTAAGAATTCATATTCATTTTGGTTTAAGTTATTTGATTCCATATAGTACTCCTTGTAGACTTTTATAAATCATATCATAATAATTTGAAATTTTCTATTTAATAAACACAGTAATCACTAAATATAACTTATATTTGCCTAAAAATTACGTGTACAGTAAGTAGTGAATTTGTTAATGTTAAGTAATAATGTAAAAGGAGAGGTGTTATGAAAAGAATTATTAAAAGAACGATTAGTTTCTTATTAGCTTCAGTTTTAATAGTTTCATCTTGTAGTCTTTTAATGGCAGCAAGTGTAAAAGAAGGTGAAGCAACTGGAACGGTAACAGAGAGAACAGTGACTTTTGGAGATGCCGAGTTTCAATATTTTATGTTTGTGCCTGATGACAGTGAGCTATTAGGTGAAAGAGCAACAGCAGCTCCAATAATTTTAGTTTATGGAAATGAAAATTATACTGTTGAAACTGCGAAAGCTGAAGCAGAGGATTTAGGACTTGCTAAAATAGCGAAAGATGAAGGGGCTGCAATAGCCTTTGTAAACTGGAGCGATGTTGATGAAGGTAATGCGATTAATTTATATAAAAATGCAGTTGTAATGTACACAGACGATACAAATAAGGAGTTTGTAGATGGTTTCTGGAGTAATATAACAAAGGATGCAAATGGAAACGAAACAGAAATGGGCAAGTATGCAGGATTTGGTCAAAGAGTCTATATATATGGTGAAGGTAAAGGTGCAGACTTTGTGGCGGAAAATTATTTAGTAGCACAGAGCCCAGTAACTATGACAGAAGCTTCAGTTACTTTATTTAATCCTACTGCTGAATTGCCAGAAAATGAAACAGAACTTGAATTTCCTATTGCAGTTATAAACGGAAATAGCGAAGTAGAAAGTGTTTTAAAAACATATAGTGATGATAAGTATTATATAGAAAATAGTGATATTACATCAGGTTTTGATAAAGAACTTACAATTTCACTTTACAACGATTTAAGCGGAAGATATAGAAGACAGGATGGATTTGTTATTGAAATTCCTGACTATGAAAAATTAGGTATATCTGAAACAATTGAAGTAACATCTTTATCAAATGGAGATGTAGAATACTATCAGTATATACCAGATAGTATAGTTGATAATGAAAATGGAACTGTTCCTTTAGTGTTTGTATTTCATGGTGGTGGTAATCATGCACAATATCAAGGTTGGGCATCAGAGTGGCCTTTGATGGGTGGAGAGAATGGTTTTATGGTTGTATCAGTTAATAATCATGTAAATAATACAGCAAGTGATATAGTAGAGCTTTTAGATTACTTGTTAGAGAAGTATCCTTATTTAGATTCAACCAGAATTTATGCATCAGGATTTTCGATGGGTTCTGTTAAATGCTGGAATCTGGCAGAACAGTACCCAGAAAGATTTGCAGGAATTGCGCCAATGTCAGGTTCATTTGAAGCCGCTGAAGATATTCCAGATGTAATTTTACCTGTTTTTTATGTAGCAGGTGAAGCAACAGGAGCAGGGGAATTTCCTAGTCAGCAAGGAGAACCTAACGATATAGATACAAGGATGGCTTTTGTATTAAAAATGAATGAGATAGCAGATTCTTATAGTTTTGATGTGAATGCAAATGAATGGTGGGGAATCGAACCAGATGAAATCGAAACAATTGAAAGCCCGGTTTTTGAAGGTAGCGTTCTAACAATGTGTAAATTTATAAGTGAAGACGGAAACATATATACAGTATTTGGTGGATTTTCGAAAAAGCTACATGAAGTATATATGACAGATAATAGAGCAGCTTGGGATTTCTTAAGTCAGTTTAGCAGAAATGCTGATGGAACAATCAGTATAGAAGGTGTTAGCGACAGCAGTCCTGTTTTATATATTGTAATACCTGTTGTGGTTGTTGTTATTGTAGCCGGTGCAGTTATTGTGATTTTGAAAAAAAGAAAAGTTAAAAAGGATTAATGGTAATACTATAAAAAATAATACCTCTATGGATTTTGTTCTGTAGAGGTATTTTTTAGTTTAAAATTTTGAAGGATAAAAGCAAATGAAGTCTAGTTTTATAATCATCCAAATCTAAATTAATTAAAGAATTTATTTTTTCCATGCGATACAAAAGAGTGTTTCTATGTATATATAATATATTTGCTGACTTTATTATACTTCGTTCGTTTTCAAGGTAAACTTTAAGGGTATTGTAGAAATCTGTTTCATTTTCAGAATCATGTTTAATTAATTTATATATAATAGGATGACAAAGCAGAACTTTGTTTTCCTTTTCAAAAAATGTAATCATATAATCTAGAGTAAAGTCACTATAAAAATATAGTATGCCTTTTTCTTTAATAAAAGGATACAGTATTTTTGCCTGTTTAAAATACATAAAAGAATCTGCTAAATCCTCAAACTCATTGCTAATACATCCTGATAAATCTGCTTCAGAGATAAAATTATTAATTGTCTTTTTTACTCTCTCAAAATATTCTTGATTTGCATAATGAATGAATGTTACTGAACTGTTTTCAAAAAGTATTGTATAACCTATTTGTTGAAGTGAATTTTTAAAATAGTAAAATATTTGATCGGAATGTTCACCTAAAGGAATTGCTAAAATTCTATAATAACAATTGCTCCAACTAGGGGTATCTTTTAATCTATCGTTTATTAGAGATTTATCTAGTGGTAGACCTGATAAGAGTTGGTAAAACATTACATAGATAGGATTATCCTGTATTACTGAAGTATAGTCCTTGTCATTTGAAAACTTTTTAGCCAAAGCGTTAACTAAAAGTTGTACTTTGTATAAATCCAGTTTAGAGAAATCTTTGTCGTGTTCGGGAACTATAAGTCTGCCTACCAGTAAATTTTTAATTTTAATGTTCGCAATAATAGACCTATTGGGGAAAAATTTAGAGGAAAAGAATTCGGGAGATTTAAAAGAATCCATTAGGTTAAAATTTCCTAAGGTTTTCATCTTTTTTGTTGACTCCAAAGAGAAAAAACCATGATTTAATACATAGTTCCACTCTTCATCTCCAGGCAAATCTATTTTCGGATATATTCCAAGACGTCTACAACTGATATCTATTAAAACCATAGGATTTTTTATATATGTATATCCGATTATCAACATATCATCATAGGAGCCGTTGTAAATTGCATTTGTTAGTTCAAGTTCTAAATTTTGCAGATCGTATATTTTATTTGATATTAAGCTGAAAATTTCCAGTAAATCATTTTTTTTATTTAAAAACAAACAATTAGATGGGGCAGTTTCCTTTTCTCCGATAATAATAAAAGCATTATCGTCCAAAGTTGAAGTGTTACTTAACTGATTTGCTAAACCAATATAGATTGTTTTTGGTATAAACTCTTCTTCGGAAAGTAAACTTATACGATCATATGTTTTTTCAGCAAAAGAAATTTTTTTAGCCTCTACCTTATCAGATAGGAGATCAAGAAACAAATCAATTTTAAAATCCATAATAAACCACCTTTCTAACCACAATTTTATATTAGTGCAAAATATATATTTAGTCAAATGTTTTGAAATATGAAAATTCTTAGATTTTCCTTTAAAATGCCATATTTGCTATAAAATCGGCGTTTATTACCTGAAAAAGTATTGTGCTAATTGCATAATTATGAATAGAAAATATTGGGTTTTGGATATGATGACTAAAGTAATAATAGGTGTTATATTCAAGTTACTTTTAAGGAAAAATGAATTGAAGGAGAAAATGATGGAAGATATAATGAGTACACCTGAATATTTCACTAAAAAAGAAACATTTAATGGTGAAGAAATCGAAACAGTATACAGACAGGCTAGAGTACCAGTAGATCCAGATGAGGATCTAGATCTATCAAAACTAGAAGGACTTGCTTCAACTGCACATGGCTTCTGCGCGAAATTCAACCCTCGTACTTATGAGACAGAAGATGGTTTAATTTGCGAGCAGGATGTGCCAGTCGTTTTGAGAGATGGAACAACAATCTATACAGATATTTTTAGACCAAAGGGTGCCGAAAACATACCTTGTTTGGTTTCTTGGAGTTACTATGGTAAACGTCCAGGAGATGGAATGAGCGAGTGGCAGGTTATGGGAGTACCACCAGGCACAATATCAACTATGGCAAAATTCGAGTCACCAGATCCAGGATACTGGTGTCATCAGGGATACGCGGTAGCGAATGTTGACCCAAGAGGAACAGGTCATTCAGAAGGCGATATTAACCTTTTTGGAACACAGGATGGAAGAGATGGGTATGACTTTATAGAATGGCTTGCAGCTTTGCCTTGGTGCAATGGTAAAGTCGGAATGAGTGGAAACTCATGTGTGGCAATGACACAGTATAGAATAGCGGCACAGCAGCCACCACACTTAGCATGTATAGCACCTTGGGAAGCTACAACAGATATCTACCGTGAATCAATATATGAAGGTGGAATTCCAGCTTTAAGTTTTAATGAATTTATTGTGGCATCATTAACAGGGCCAAACGGTGTTGATGACCAGGTCGAAATGGCTAGAAGATATCCGTTAATGAATAAATACTGGGAAGACAAAATACCTGACTTTAAAGCAATAAATATACCAGTATATGCTTGTGCCGCATGGCAGCATTTCCACTTGAGAGGATCTTTCAATGCATTTAGAAAAATCAAATCAAGAAGAAAATGGATGAGAGCTCATAGAGAGCAGGAGTGGCCAGATTTATACGATCCAAAGAATATACTTGATCTTAAGTTATTCTTTGATAGATACTTAAAAGACATTCATAATGGATGGGAAATGACACCACGTTACAGAATTGAAGTAATGGATGCGTTTGACTGTGATTACCAGACAAACAGACCAGAAAAAGAATTCCCATTAGCGAGAACAGAATACAAAAAATTCTACATTGATGCTAAAAACGTAGCACTAAGTGAAGAAGAACTTACAGAAGAATCAAGCTGCAGTTATGATTCGGAAGGCGGATTATTGAACTTTGACTTCCAATTTGAAGAAGAAACAGAATTAACAGGTTATATGATGCTTCGTCTATGGGTAGAATCAGACTGTCATGATGAGATGGATTTATTTGTAAATATACAAAAAGCAGATGAAAACGGAGAATGGCTCCCAACATATATTTTAAATGAGCCACATCCGGGAACATGGGGGAAATTGAGAGTTTCTCAAAGAGCACTTGATAAAAAACTTTCAACAAAGTATGAACCAGTACAGGCTCATACAAAAGAAGAGAAATTATCACCAGGTGAAATTGTTCCTGTAGACATTAGAATCGTGCCATCAAGTAAAATATGGCATAAAGGACAGAAGCTAAGAGTTCAGTTATCTGGTAGATATATTCGTGAAGGTTGGTTTGAGCCGCTTACATGGGAGACAGATAATAAAGGGAAGCATATTGTACATGCAGGAGGAAAATATGATTCATATTTACAGGTTCCTGTAATTCCTCCAAAATATGAAACTAAAAGTGGATATGTTTATAGATAGTCTATTGTGATTTGCATAAATGAAAGGGAACTCTTATTTTTTGAGCTCCCTTTCTTTTTAAATATTTATGATTAATTGATGGGAGTTTTGAGCATGTATAACGGTATCATTACCTTTAACTTCAAAACCTCCTTCCTTAACAGAAACGATTTTTTGATTTATCAATCGGATAGAAAACGGTTTTTCATTTTTAACATCAATTGTTATAAAATCATTTCCCCTTTTAGCTTCAATTAAAGAATCCTCGTCACTATCCTTGTAAATTATAAAACTAGCACTATCTATTAAATTATATATTCTATATTCTACACCATCAGAGTATTCATAATCAGGAATATCAGAATGACTACCCACAGGTATTATAGAATTTTCTCTAACCATTATAGGCATTTCAAAATAGTTACATTTCTTTTTATACCACTTTCCGCCTGTGTACTTTTCCCCGCTCAAATAATTAGTCCAAACACCGTCTGGGAGGTAAAAATTGGCTATTCCATTATCATTAAAAATTGGCGCTACTAGTATATTTTCTCCAAACATATACTGTTTGTCTAGATACTGACAGTTAAGGTCCTCCATAAACTCTAAAACCATACTTCTCATTAAGGGGATACCTGCTTTTGATGTGTTGACAGCGCTGCTGTATATATATGGCATAAGGCTCATTTTTAATTTTGTAAAATGTCTCAGTACTTCAACAGCTTCATCTCCATAGTTCCAAGGTACTCTATATGAAATGCTTCCGTGAAGTCTGCTGTGAGTTGATAAAAGTCCAAAAGCAGACCATCTTTTGTAAACATCTGGGGTAGAAGTGTCTTCAAAGCCACCTATATCATGGCTCCAAAATCCAAAACCACTACTTGTAAGAGAAAGCCCACCCCTGAGGCTTTCAGCCATGGATTCGTAAGTTGCAGCACAGTCTCCACCCCAATGAACAGGGAATTTTTGCCCACCTACAGTTGCAGAACGAGCAAATAACACAGCTTCATCCTTACCTTTAACTTCTTCTATTGTTTCATATACAATTTTATTATATAGGTAAGAGTAATAATTATGCATTTTTTCAGGGTTTGCATTATTATAATAAATTGCATCTATTGGAATTCTTTCTCCAAAATCAGTTTTAAAGCAATCTACTCCCATTTCCAAAAGAGCTTTTAGTTTCTCTTTGTACCATAAACAAGCTTTGGGATTTGTAAAATCAATTATTGCAAGCCCTGGCTGCCACATATCCCATTGCCACACATCTCCATTGGTTCTTTTAAGAAAATATCCTTTTTTACAACCCTCTTCAAATAAAGAAGATCTCTGAGCAATATATGAATTTATCCACACGCAGACTTTTATTTCACGCTCATGAATTCTTTTAATCATGCCTTTAGGGTCAGGGAAGGTATCTGGATCCCATACGAAATCCGTCCAGTGGAAGTTTTTCATCCAAAGACAGTCAAAGTGAAAAACTTTTAAAGGAATGTCTCTTTTGTTCATTTCCTCAATGAAACCCATGACGGTTTCTTCATCGTAATTTGTTACAAAAGAAGTTGATAGCCATAGCCCGAAGGTCCATGATGGTGGAAGAGAAGGTTTCCCTGTTAAATCAGTATATCTTTTGAGAACGGATTTCATATCAGGTCCGTTGATTAAGAAGTAGTCAAGATTTTCTTCTTTAACACAGAATGAGGTTTTCGCAACTGCCTCAGAACCTATTTCAAAAGATACATTTTCTGGATGATTTACAAATACACCATAACCTTTGTTTGAAAGATAAAAAGGGATATTTTTATATGAAAGTTCAGTGCCGGTTCCGCCATCTTCATTCCAGATGTCTACGGATTGACCATTTTTTACAAAAGGAGTAAAGCGTTCGCCCAACCCATATATTAATTCTCCAACAGAAATTCCAAGTTGCTGTCTCATATAAGCATTTTTTTCATCGTATGAATAGTATTCATTTTTCCAGTCGGTTTTTAAATAGGCTAAATCTTTACCTGAACTTTTTGTTAAAATTTCTTCATTTCTTTCGTACCACATAGCCCAGTTTTCTTTATCGATTTTTAATATAAGACTACCACTTATTATAGAAATATACTTTTCTTCTTCTTTACAATTGATTTTTGAATTCGTATTTAAGTTCAATTCAAATTCTGTAGGGTTTTCATTTTTTATTCCCATGTAATGAAATGCTTGTACCCTAATGACTTCAGGCGCAGGAGTTGTTATTTTTATAGTTAGCATAGAACAGTTGAATTGTTTGGTTGGTGAATAAAGGGTGATTGAATTCTCAGTTTTTTCTATTTCTGAAATCCTTGTAGGTGAAAATAGTTCGTATCCTTCTTTTAATAACCAGTTTCCGTTTTGTATTTTCATTTGTCTCCTCCATTTTGTTTTATTAAAGTTTGCGCTCTCATTTCCCCGGGAGTACAATTAAATCTTTCATAAAATAGTTTTCTAAATAATTTATAATTTTTAAAACCATGGTTTTGTAAAATTTGTTTAAGTGGAATATTGCTATTAACTAAGTCTTTATAAATATAGGATAGTCGAAGTTCGTTTAAATATCCTATATAAGTAACACCAGTATGTTTTTTAAAATATCTACAAAAATATTCAGGTTGTAAATATATAACGTTAGATATTTCAGATAGTTTTATTTGGTTTTTATAATTTTTATTCGTGTATTCTAAAACTTTTAGAAGTCTTGTACTTTCTTTATTTATATTTATATGTCCTGGAATCTTTAAAGTTTCAATTCTAAAATTTTGATATAAATAAAAGAGTAGTTCGAATAGAATAGATGTAAACATTAAAGAATATCCTTCTGGCTTACTAGTCATTAATTCTTTTAGTTTTAAAATGATACTTTTAAATTCACTTATTTGCTTATAAATTAATGGATCCTTTGTTTTTATAGGTACATCAAAAAATAAATTTTTTGTATCTTTGAGATATCTATTTAAAGTGGATGTTGGAATCTGCAATAAGATGCTTTTATTACCATTTATATTTCTAGATGAATGAATTATATTTGTGTTTATAACAATGCAATCATTCTTATTAAGTGAAAGAGTCTCATCACCAATAAAAATTACTGCACTACCTTCTAAAATATATATAATTTCGATTGATTCGTGCCAGTGCTTTGTAACGTAACTGCTTGGATCATATCTTAAAAAGTATGCTGCATCTAAACTTTCTTTTGTAAAAATATGCTCATGTTTAAAATCTTTATTTGTCATAAAAACCTCCGTATAATCATAAGAATTATATCAAAAGAAAAAGGGTAATACAATTAATAGGATAATATTGACCTATATAAAATCAGAAAATGTAACTTCTGATATAGAAATTAATATTTTTTATGCTAAAACATTGTATATTTGTCTGAAAAATGGTATATTTTAATGGTTAGTACTTATTAACAGTTATTGAAAGTTATATGCTGAAAGAAACTAAAAATTTAGGTTGTAAATATTACTAGGAGGAATTAAATGTTCGGTAAAAAGAAAGAGAATTTTAATCACAATTCAGGTAATTCGACGCACACTAAAGAAACGAAGGTAGTTAATACAGAAAAAGGTTCAAAAAATGAGTCTTGTACTATGACAACATTAATATCCGTCAATGAGTTATTACAGTTTATGACAAATTTGGACTATGTAAAAGAAATGATTCTTGACGCTGGTCAGCAAAAGGAGATGGTTGAATCAGTTGCAGCAAGTAGTGAAGAAATGAGTTCAGCTACAGAAGATATTTCGAATTTCGTTCAGGACTCAAGTAAAACCATGAATGATGTTATGGAAAAGACTGCTACAAGTTTAGAAAAGATATATACTACATTTAATGAAATTGAAGAAAATATAAATGAAACAAATGTAGTTAAGGATATTATGCAAGATGTTACTTCAGAAATGAAAAGAATAAATGAAATGGTGAATGTAATAAAATCTGTTGCTGCTCAAACAAATTTGTTATCATTAAATGCATCTATAGAGGCTGCCAGAGCAGGAGTTCATGGAAGAGGTTTTGCAGTAGTAGCGGATGAAGTTAAGAATCTAGCTCAAAGTACTAGCCAACAAGTAGAATTAATTCAAGAAATAGTAGACAGCTTAAATGAAAAGATTAAGAGAGCATCTTCAGAAATAGATAAAGTAATAACTACTTTTGCAGATTCAAGAGGTTCAATAGATGAAGCAACAAATGGAATAAAAGGAATAAATGATGATATGGGAACTGTTGGTGATAGTTTTACTGAGATTTCAGCTAATGTTGAAGAACAGTCAGCAGCTACAGAAGAAATGTCTTCAAGCTTAATGCTTATAAATGATAAAGCTGTTACATTATTAGAAGAATCTAATAGAACGGGTAAAGCCTTTTTTGATATTTCACTAAAAATAGATGAAGTAAGACTTAGAAGTGTTAATGCTTCAAAAAATATTAGTAATGAAGTAATGATTGAACTTAGTATAACTGATCATTTAATGTGGAAATGGCGTGTTTATAACATGATTTTAGGCTATGTGAAGCTTAGCATCGATGCAGTAGGTAATCATCATCAGTGTAGGTTGGGGCATTGGCTAGAGACATTAGATAAAAATGATTCAAGTATTAGATCAATTGTTAATGATATAGATGAACCGCATTCAAAAATTCATGAAATTGCTAAAAAATCTATTACTGAGTATGAAAATGGCAATGTTGAAGGAGCTGAACGAATGCTGAAAGAAATTGAAAGTTACTCTAATGTAGTAGTAGGAAAATTGAACGATTTAAAAGGCATATTAAAATAAAATGATTATGTAGGACCTGTGTAAAATGCAGGTTCTTTTTCTTGACAAAAAAAATTAGAATGCTAAAATTATTCGGTATAAAAGAATTAAAGGAGACTTTATTATGATAAATCCAGCAAAATTATTAAAAATAAAAAAATCATGGGATACATTTTCTTCAAATCACCCGAAATTTGTTATGTTTTTGAAAGCAGTTAGTAATAAGGCGGGTAAAGAAGGAACAATTATAGAAATAAAAGTGACTACATCTGAAGGTGAAACTCTTACATCTAATATGAGGATTACAAAATCTGATGAAGATATGTTTGATGAACTTTCAGATATGTTTAAGACATTTTAATAAGTTTGGATAGGAGAAATAGAAATATATGTATTATGAAAATGTTTTAGTAGGTGAGTTCATAGAAAGACCTAACAGATTTATTGCTCATGTACGGGTGGGTGATGAAATAGTTATATCACACGTTAAAAACACAGGACGATGCAAAGAACTATTGGTACCTAAAGCCAAAGTGATTTTACAAAAAGCTAAGAATCCAAATAGAAAAACAAAATATGATTTAATAAGCGTTTACAAAGGTGAACGCTTAATTAATATGGATTCACAGGCTCCTAATGATGTAGTAGATGAGTTTTTGAATACAGATAATCTTTTTAAAGATATTAAAGTTATAAAAAGAGAAAAAAAGTATAAAGATTCACGATTTGACTTTTATATAGAAACTGGTGATGAAAAAATATTCATAGAAGTAAAGGGGGTTACTTTGGAAGAAGAAGGAGTCGTTAGATTTCCAGATGCTCCTACATTAAGAGGGATTAAACATGTTAAAGAGCTGGGTGATAGTTTAAGAGCGGGATACAAAGCATGCATAATTTTTGTTGTTCAAATGGAAGGAGTTAAGTATTTTGAACCGAATTATAAAACACATCCAGAATTTGGAGAAGCTTTAAAAAAGGGAAAAGAAGAGGGAATAGATATTCTTGCCTTTGAATGTGAAGTTAAAGAAAATGAGATGTTTATAACAAAAAAAGTTGAGGTGAAATTGTAAATTAAAACTTTGAAATTTACTTATTTTATTTTGTAACAATAAGTGATATAATTGTAAAGAATATTGTTGATTATTTTTTAGGGGGTCTTTTATATGAGAAGAAAAAGTAGTTTTAAGTTAAAGATTGGGATCATGTTCATTGTACTTATTTTGGTACAAATTTTTTATTTTATAGGCTTTTTACAGGGGTGGTTAAATTTTGGCAGTAATATGATTATGGACATAGTTATGATTGCATCTATAGTATTGATGGTCCTTATTATTGTGTATACTCTTGTTAAACTGTTTAAAGTGTTAAATGAAGTAGATACTATATCGCTATACACAAGTGAGATGTCAGAAGGAAATATTAATATTGATGATATAATAGTTTTTAGTAACACTGAATTTCAAGAATTATCTAAGGCTTTGAATGTAATAAAGTTTAATATACAAACCTTAGCTCAAAACAATAAAAGAAATGTAGTGACATTTTCTGAATCGATAGACAATGTTGCCTTGAGCATTGATTACACTGTTGATGCTAACGAGCAAACTGCAGAAAGAATTCAGAGTATTGCTGCAAAATCACAAATACAGCTAGAGTCAGTTAAAGAAATGATTGAAAAAGTAAAAGCAATTGATTCTAGTTTGAATAATATTTTAGAGAGTGTAAACTTTGTAGAAAACAATGCAGAAATCACATCTGGTTTTTCTCATGAAGGTAAAGAAAAAAATGAAAATTATATCCAGATTATGGATAAAATATCATTACAAATGAATGATACAAACGATTTTATTCAAAAATTAAGACTAAGTATAAAAGAAATAGTTAATGCGACTGAATTCATAATTAAAATAAGTGATAATTTGAGCTTGCTATCATTAAATGCTTCTATTGAGGCGGCAAGGGCAGGAGAATCAGGCAGGGGATTTTCTGTTGTAGCGTCAGAAATCACAACATTATCTGAAACAACAATGTCAGAAATAGTTAAAATAACAGATATAATAAAAGAGCTATTGAATAACTCTGAAGGAGTAAGTGAAAGTATAGAGAGTAGCATGGAAAACTTTAAAAAGGGACAAGAGATACTTTCTGAAACAGCAAAAGCATTTACAAACATAAGTAGTATGAATGATAATATTCTTGAACAGCTTAAAGAAGTTAGCTCGGAAGTTGAAGTTATATCAGAGTCAACAAAAGAAACTACAAGTCTAAGTGATAAAGTTATGGATGCTACTGTTTCTGTTTCTAATGATACAGTAGAAGTTGCTGCAGTTTCTCAAGAAGAAGCAGCAGAATTTCAAAATATTGGATCTAATGTTTCTTCTTTAAGTGACCTTGTTGGTAGGATTGAAAAATCGACTGGGAAATTTAGAAATGAAGTTGAACCATGTGACAATAAATCAAACAAGCCGTTTAAAATTATTGCAATTGCTGCTGATCAAACAGGAATCTGGACTCAAATTTATGAAGGAATGAAGTATGCTCAGAGAGAACTAAAAAGAAAAAATGTCGAGGTAATAATTAAAAAAGTAGTATTTCCAAGAATATTAAATGAAATGAGCGAACTTATGCAAGAGTGTGCAGATGAAGGTGCAGATGCAATTTCTACTATAGTTATAAAACCAGATTCAATTCCAAAAGTTGAAGAATTGTTTGCGAAAGGAGTATCAGTTGCTACATATAATAGTGATTACCCAATGCCAAGTAAAAGGCTTTTAAGTGTTGTTTCTGATGGATATAAATCAGGACAATTAGCGGCAAAGGTTTTAAGTCAGGCTATAAAAGGTGATTGCAATGTGTTTTTAGTTGAAACTACAGAGATGGCTGCTATTGTTGAAAGAACAAAAGGCTTTGTTGATGAAGTATCAAAAACAGGCAATATGAGAATTGTTGAACGATTTGAAATGGTATTTGATGAAGATGAGTGTTATAAAGCTATTTTAGAAGTGCTAGGAAGAAACAAAGAAATAAATACTATATTCTGTGATACATATAACCAAATTCCAATAGCTAAAGCAATCGAAGATGCTGGTTTAAAGGGGAAAGTTAAATTTATGGTATATGATTTAGAAGAAGCTACTATTGAGTATATGAACAAAGGTTTGATTAATTATTCTCTTGATCAGGATGCATTTACAATGGGAAGAGATCCGTTAATTTATTTATATAATTATTTAGCTACAGGTGAAAAAATCAAGTCGGAAACTGTGAATACAAAAGTGAAATTATACGATGAAGAGAGTATAAAAAATCTAGTTATTTAAGGAATGAAAAGAATGAAATATAATTTAATTAGTGAAACAGATATTAATGCGTCTGCGATAATTGGTGGCTGTATGTGGCTTCCAAAAGCAGGGGAAAAGGATGCTCATAAACTTATTGATACTTATCTAGATAATGGAGTTAACTTTTTTGACCATGCTGATATTTACTTTGGTGGAGAAAGTGAAAAAGTTTTTGGAGAAGTAATTAAGGGTAGACATTCAGTTAGAGAGAACATTTATTTACAAAGTAAGTGTGGAATACAAAGAAGGTTCTATGACTTTTCAAAAGATCATATATTAGCCTCGGTTGATAACAGTCTGAAAAGACTAAATACAGAGTACCTTGATATACTACTTTTACATAGACCGGATACATTAGTTGAAGAAGAGGAAATTGCAAGTGCATTCGATACCCTTGAAAAGAGCGGTAAGGTACGATATTTTGGTGTTTCAAATCAAACGCCAAATCAAATAGAACTACTAAAAAAATATACAAAAAGAAAGTTAGTGGTCAACCAGCTCCAGTTTGGATTAGGACATACTTGCATTGTGGATAATGCTTTAGCTACAAACACATATGCAGATCAAAGTATAAATCGTGATAGCGGTATACTTGATTATTGTAGATTAAATGAGGTTACAATACAGGCATGGTCTCCTCTTCAAAGAGGTAAATTTGAAGGAACTTTTATAAATGATTTAGAAAATTATGGTGAACTTAATGAAATGCTAAATATACTAAGTGAAAAATATGGTATTTCAAAAGCTGGAATAGCTACAGCATGGATTTTAAGACATCCGGCTAATATACAGGTTGTGTTAGGGACAACAAAAATCGGTCATTTATTAGAGAGTATAGAGGGTATAAAAATAGAACTGACAAGAAAAGAGTGGTATGATTTATATTGCTCAACAGGAAATATAATTCCTTAAATATAAAAACTCTGGAGGAGATGAACTTCAGAGTTTTTACATAATAATGTAAAACTCTTTGTTAGTGACAAGGTCACAGTTTTATTAAAATATAAAAGGTAGAATAAACCAAAAATATAGAATGGAGAATGATATGTTTGGATTATTTAAAAAATCAAATATTGGAAGCATTAATGTAAGGGAGATTGATTCATTAATAGGAAATATCAATCTAATAGATGTTAGAGAAAAATATGAATTTAAAGCAAGAAGTTTAAAGACGGCAAAGAATATCCCGTTAGGAACCCTTATATCAAGGCCGAATAATTTCTTAAAGAAAGAAAATAAATACTATTTGATTTGTCAATCTGGAGCAAGAAGCAAAAGGGCGGCGAAAGCTTTGGCAAAAGAAGGTTATGATGTGGTGAATGTAGCTGGAGGTATGATGAGTTATTCAGGTAAAAATAAAAAGTAAATAAAATTAACTGATTTAGGTAGTAATTTAAAAAGAAAGATTATATAATTTAGAAGTTAATAAAACTTGGAGGGAAAATTATGAATAGGGAACAGTTACAAAGAATTAATAAGATTGTTTTAGCAGTAGTTATTGTTTTAAGTGTCTTTACTTTTTTAGGGCTTTATGCTCAGTTGACAATGTCAGGAATGCCTATGTGGAGAAGTATATTACCAATATCGGTTACTTTATTAAATCTAGCACTAGTAATAATTTTTACAGTAACAAATTCATTGAAAGAAAAGCTGCAGTATTATATTGTGGTTGGATTCTCAGGGATGTTTATGTCAATGTTGTTAACAGCGTTTGATATTTCGCCATACGCTTATGCATTTCCGTTGATATTATGTGTATTATTATACTTAAAAAGGAAATTATTAATAATACTTAATGTTGTCATAGTTATTTCCACTTTAGTAAAAAATATTTTAATATTTAATGAAACAGGGAACATTATGTTTGTCTTACCATCAATAATGGTCTCAATGATAACAATACTTATTATGGTTGTTATTTCGGTTTTATCAATAAGCGTTATAAATAAATTTCTAGGTGAAGCTACAAAGGAAATCAAGGTAGCATCAGAAAAAAATACAAAGGCAGCTGAATCTATATCTACAAGTGCTGTTAATGTAACTGAAAAGATATATGAATTACAGGAGTCGTTAAAGCAGGTTTCACAAACAACAAATAATGTTTGTATGGCTATGCAGAGCATTAATGAGGGTAATAACTCTACTGTAGAGACAGTGACAGAACAGCTTAATATGACTCAGGAAATTCAAAATTTAATAAAGGATGTTTATGAAGCAACTGAAGAAATTGTAAATATTTCAGAAAACATATATAAGGTGTTTGAAGATTCACAGCAATCTGTTGACAGTTTGAAAATAGGAGCTGAAGAGTCGATAACATCAGGTGGAAGTATGAAAACATCTTCGGATTTATTACAGGTTAAATGTGAGGAAGTTAAAAAGATTACAGATATAATTTTATCGATTTCAGATCAAACGAATCTTTTAGCTCTGAATGCTTCTATTGAGGCAGCAAGAGCAGGAGAGGCAGGTAGAGGATTTGCAGTTGTAGCAGATGAGATTAGGAACCTTGCAGAGCAGGCAAGAGTATCAACTGAAAATATAACAGAGATATTAACCGAGCTTATAAGTAATTCAGAAGAAGTAGGAAAAAAAGTTGAACTAAATGTTGAAAACTCTCAGGAGCAAAGTAAAACAATTTCTAACATAGTTACGTATTTTGCAACTATAAAAGATGAGTTCTTGTCTATGAATTCAAATATTCAAAATGTTAGTGAAATGAATGAAAAAATAAAAATGTCAAATCAAACTATAGTAGAGGGCATAGAAGTTTTGTCAGCTACTAGTGAAGAAGTATCTGCTTCAAGTACAGAAGCATACGAAATGAGCAAAAGTAACCTAGAACAGGTTAATCAAACCGCTTATGACTTAAATGATATTAGTGAAGAAGTGGAAAGTCTATCAGAAAACATTAAATAGATTTAAAAAAGAATGTTAAAAAATAAATAATGGATGATTTTTTCTTTTATGTATTTTATAATACTATTTATAAAATGACATCACAAAAGGAGTTAAATATGGAACATACTCATATTGATAAAGATGGAAATAAACATCTTCATTGTCATCCTCACGTTCATGAAAACACAAAAGCAGTTATAAACCGACTATCAAAAGCCATAGGACATCTTGAGTCAGTAAAAAAAATGGTAGAAGATGGTAGAGACTGTAGTGACGTGCTTATACAACTTGTTGCGGTTAGGTCAGCCTTAAACAATGCAGGAAAAGTTATATTAAAGGATCATATTGAACATTGTATAGCTGAAGCTATAGAGGTTGGCGACAAGGAAACCATTGAAAATTTGAAAAAAGCAATCGACCAGTTTGTTAAATAATAAACTTATAGAAAATAACCCCCGGGGAGGCTTGTTGTTTGAAAACTCAAGTGATATTGTATTCTAATAAATACAATATATTTTACTCGGGAGGTAAATAATATGCATATGGCAGATGCTTTGGTTGCGCCAGCAGTTGCGGCTACAATGTATGCCGCGTCTACATTAGCAACGGGTTATTCAATTAAAAAAGTTACACTAGAAAATGATGCAAAGAAGATTCCTGTTATGGGAGTGATGGGAGCTTTCGTATTTGCAGCACAAATGATTAATTTTACTATTCCAGGTACTGGGTCAAGTGGTCATATAGCGGGAGGATTACTACTTGCAGCCTTATTAGGACCTTATGCTGGATTTATAACAATGGCAGGTGTTTTATTGGTACAATGCTTATTGTTTGCAGATGGAGGATTATTAGCCTTAGGTGCTAATATATGGAATCTAGGATTTTACTTTTGTTTTGTAGGATATTTCCTGATATTTAAACCTATACTTAGAAAAGGATTCTCAAGAGGTAAAATAATACTCGCTTCGGTACTGGGGTGTGTTATATCTATGCAACTTGCAGCATTTAGTGTGGTTATAGAAACACTCTTGTCTGGAATTACAGAACTTCCATTTTCTATGTTTTTAGCAGCTATGCAGCCTATTCATTTAGCAATAGGTGTTGTTGAAGGGTTGATAACTTCAGCGGTTTTAATTTTTGTATATGAGAAGAGACCAGAATTATTAAACATAAAAAATAAAGAAAGCAAAATGTCTTATAAAAAAATACTTGCAAGTTTGGCGATAATTGCAGTTTTAATAGCGGGAGTTTTTTCACTTTTTGCATCTTCAAATCCAGACGGTCTTGAATGGTCTATCGGACAAGTTACAGGCAGCGAGGAATTAGAAGCTTCTGGAGTGACATATGAGTCAGCAGAAGAAATACAAGAAAAAACGGCGTTATTACCTGATTATTCTTTTTCAAGTGGTAATTCGGAGGTTCTAGGAACTTCTTTTTCAGGGATACTTGGTGCAGGAGTGGTTTTAATTATCTGTATTGGAGGAAGTTATTTTATTAAGATGTTTAGAAAAAGAAGAAATGTTTAGAAAGTTAGGCAGGATAATAAATGAGTAAATTATCAGGGGCAATTCATGACATACATTCTATGGATGAATTGGCCCTTTTAAACAGTCCTATTCATAGGATTCATCCACTAATTAAGTTAGTGGTAACAATTTCATATGTTTTTATAGTAGTGTCTTTTAATAAATATGATTTATCGAGCCTTGTTTTTATGATTATATTTTTAATAAGTATATACATATTAGGAGATATTTCTTTTTTTAGTAGCATTAAAAAACTAAAAATAATTTTACCAATATGTATATTTCTAGGGATTTTTAATCCTTTTTTTGATAAAGCAATAGTTTTTAATATTGGTGAACTTGAAGTGACTTCTGGAATGATTTCTGGACTGACATTAATAATCAAAGGAATGTTTTCTGTACTTGCCTCATACTTACTATTTGCTACCACTGGAATTGAGAAAATCTGTTATGCACTTAGGATTATACATATCCCAAAAATAATTGTCACTCAGCTGTTATTGACATATAGGTACATAACGGTTTTATTAACAGAGGCTAATAATATATATCAAGCATATTCTTTGAGGGCTCCAAAACAAAAGGGTGTTCATTATAAGGTGTGGGGAAGTTTATTAGGACAGCTTTTATTAAGAAGTATAGACAGGGCAAATGACGTATATGAAAGTATGCTTTTAAGAGGATATAATGGAGAGTTTTATAACTCATTAAAAAGTAAATTTAAAATTTCAGATTTTTTATTTCTTATAATATGGTTAGGAATTTTTTATATTACTAGATTTACCAATGTTTTTGAAATTATTGGAAAGTTTTTTACATAATTATTTTGGAGGTTTAGATGGATAAATATTTTATAGAGATAAAAGACATGTCATTTTCATATGAAAAAGATATTAATGTGTTAAAAAATATATCTTTTTTGGCAAAAGGAAAAGAAACTATAGGGATTATTGGATCAAACGGAGTAGGAAAATCTACTTTTTTAAGAATCTTGGTTGGACTTGAGCTAGGATATATAGGAACTGTTAACATAGATGAATATCCAGTTAATAAAAAAACACTTCCTATTATTAGAGAAAAAATTGGTTATGTATTTCAAGACTCAGAAAATCAATTATTTATGAATAGTGTGGAAGAAGACATTTCTTTTGCTCCTAGAAATTACGGTATGTCAGATGAAGAAGTGAAAAAAAGAGTTGATGATGCCATAAGAATGATAGATATTGAACATTTAAGAAAAAAGCAAATTTGGAAAATGTCAGGTGGAGAAAAGAAAATGGCTTCAATAGCAACAGTTCTTGCCATGTTACCAGACATAATAATAATGGATGAACCAAGTATCGCTCTTGATCCTAAAAACAGGAGAAAGTTAATTAATATTATTAAAGATTTAGACTGTCTAAAGCTAATCGCTTCGAACGATTTAGATTTGGTTTTAGAGACTTGTGATAGAGTTATTATGTTCTCTGGTGGAGAAATAGAGTATGATGGTCCAGTAAAAGAGTTGTTAAGTGATGAAAAAAAATTAGAAAAAAACGGCCTGGAATTGCCGTTATGTATGCAAAATATTAACTTTAAATAAGCATTTTAAGTGTGGAAAATTTATCAGTACAAAAAAAATCGGAAATCAACTAATGTCTGCAAGAATGGTGTTTTTTCTATATTCAAGAGGACTTTTACCATAGGTGTCTTTAAAAGTTCTGGAAAAATGGTCCACAGAATCATATCCAACCAGATCAGAAATCTCACTTATTCTAAGTTGTGTAGAGTTTAAATAGTCCATAGCATGACTCATTTTTAAATTCTTTATAATAGTTGTAAAATTTTGCTTTAAATTTCTTTTTATTAGTTTACTTAAATAGGCTTCGCTATAATGAAAAAATGATGCGAGTGACGATAGAGTAACAGTTTGATAATTATATTGAATATATTGCAGTATAAGTGAAAAATCAAAAGAATGTCCTTTTTGATTTTTATAATCATAAAACTGAATAGTGTCGCTATGTTTTCTTAAAATATGAGCGAAAAGTAAATTTATCCAACTGATACAGCAGCTGTTTGCATATTTATTGTCGTTATTACTTTCAAAAACTATATTTTGAATGATTCTTTTTGTATCATCAAAGTTATCTGTTCTAAAAATAAGATAATTTGAAGGAGAGGTTAAATATAGAGTGTTTCTAAAAAAGATAGCAAGTAAATCTTTTTGTGATAACAGGCTCCAAAAAACTTTGTCGAAAGAGCTTTTTCTCATCATTATACTTATTATTAAACTTGAAGAATCAGCTAAAACATCATGTTTTGAGTTTGGAGCAATGATACATAAGTCTCCTTCAGTGAGTTTTCTATTTTCGTTTTCAAATAATTGTGTAGCTGACCCAGAATATACATAATTTATTTCGAAATGATTATGTACATGTAGCTGATCTCTAACATATGGCATATGCTTGAAAGCGAAAATATCCTTTGAAGCAGGTATTACATTTTCTTCTTTTATAATCTTTGAACAAGGATTGCTAATTATGTTTTTAACAGTAATAGGCATCTTTTTTATTTCGTTTTCGAAACTTGATTGGCTAAGTATCGAGCCTTCATTTACTAAATTGTTAACAGGTCTGCTTGTTTCTAGCAGATTATTATTATACATATATAATAAGGCATCTATAAAGTTTGTTCTTTTATTATTTTTTTCATAATAATCCAGCAAAATCTTCTCGACTTCACCAATGGTCGTATAAAATTCAAATTCTTTAGAAGGACTTTCTGTCTTCATTAAATCACATCCTTAATTGTTAATATGTTTTATTGTACTTTAACAGAATTCGCAAGTCAAGTTTTAGGACAAAAAAAGTCGGTTTTATGATAAAAAACAACATTTATTTATAGCATGAAAGGTGCTATCATGAAATATAATATGGTTAAAATAAAATATTTTTGTGATGGTGGTAAAAATGAATAATTTAAATGAAAACGAGAGAGAGTTAATACTTGAAACAAAAAACCTTAATAAGAATTTTGGTTCTACAGTTGCTCTTAATGATGTAAACTTAAAAGTGTATCGTGGTCAGATAACAGGACTTATTGGGGAAAATGGGTCAGGGAAATCTACAATCACTTCTATTGCTGCAGGAATGCAGCCACCAACTAGTGGTGAGATGTTTTTTAAAGGAGAGCCACATAGTCCTTCAACAATGATTGAAGGTGCTAAGTTGGGAATAGGAATGATTGTACAAGAACAGGGTTCAGTTTCTGGTATTACTATTGCGCAGAATATTTTTCTTGGAGAAGAAGAAAAGTTCAAAAAATTTGGTGTAATAAATAAAGCAAAGATGAATAAAGCTGCAAAAGAAGCTTTAGAAAACATCGGATTTTCAGATGTAGACCCATCTACACCAATAGATGCATTAAATATGCAGGACAGAAAGTTAATAGAGATTGCCAGAGTACTTCATATGAATCCTGACCTTTTAGTTGTAGATGAGACGACTACGGCCTTATCTCAACATGGTCGTGATATTATTTACAAAATCATGAATAAAATGAAAGATGATAATAAAGCGGTAATATTCATTTCTCATGACTTAGAAGAGCTGATTGAAACTTGTGATACACTAACTGTTTTAAGAGATGGTGTATTAAGGAAAAAATTGGACAAGGATCAAATGGACGAAGCTACTATAAAGAGATATATGGTAGGTCGTGAAATGAGTGAAAATTACTACAGGTCCGATTATGATCAAGAAATAAGCGAAGAAATCGTTTTGGATGTTGATTGTGTCACATCTGGGCATGGAGTACTAAGAAATTTCAGTATGAAAGTTCATAAAGGAGAGATACTTGGTATTGGAGGACTATCTCACTGTGGAATGCATGAATTAGGAAAGGTAATATATGGAGAAGAAAAATTACTTTCCGGAAGTGTAACACATATTGAAAGTGGTCAAAAAATTGAGACAGCTAAAAAATCCTTAAAACTTGGACTTGGATATGTTTCAAAAGATAGAGATAAAGAGGCGCTAGTTTTACCAGCATCAATAAAAGACAATATAGTAGCAGCTGGTTTAGATAAAGTAAAAACATTCAAGGCATTCATTATGCCAAGTAAAGAAAAAAAATACGTATCAAAACAGATTGAAGATCTAAGTATTAAATGTGCAAGCATGGATCAGCCAGTACAATTTTTATCAGGTGGAAACAAACAGAAAGTTGTTTTTGGTAAATGGGTAGGAAGAGATTGTGATATATTGATTTTAGATTGTCCTACTAGAGGAGTAGATATTGGTGTTAAAGCAGCTATGTACAAATTAATGTACGAGATGAAAAAGGCAGGAAAAACAATCGTTATGATTTCTGAAGAGCTTACGGAATTAATCGGAATGAGTGACAGGTTAATTATTCTAAAAGATGGTATAAAGTCTGGGGAATTTAAAAGAGATCCGAAGTTAACAGAACATGAAGTAATAGAGGTTATGATTTAGGAGGAAGAGGCATTAATGGAAAATCAAAAGGTAGTAAACGAAATTGAAAATTCAGGAAAGAAAACTCCTAAAGCAAATAAAGCACAAATAATAGCAAATTATGCACCCTTTGTTGGATTTATACTAATTGCATTATTTTTTATGATTGTCACAGGAGGCGAGATTTTTTCTACATCAAACCTTCAAAGCTTAACAAACCAAGTTATTGTAACTGCTCTGGTTTCAATTGGTGGGGTTTTTAACTTTGGTTGTGGACAGCTTGATATGTCTTTATCAGGTTCTCTAGGTTTAAGTGCAGTTTTAGGTGCTATGGTTGCTATACCTACAGGTAATATTTGGCTAGCATTTATTGTGTGTATAGGTTCGGCTTTGCTTTTAGGGTTATTCAAAGGAGTGTTTTCAGCTTATGTTCAAGCACCATTTTTTATTATAACAATCGTTTTAGGGTTTGTTATAACAGCAGCTATATTAGTAATGATGGGGACAGAAACAACTCTGTATTTATCAAATGCAGTAAAAACAATACCGACTTTGTCATTTTCTCAAATGACTACAGTTAATGTGGTATCGTTGGTAGGTTTTTTTGTACTCTGTTTAATACTATTTAATTACACTGCATTAGGTAAAAAAATTAAAATGCTTGGTGGTAATATTTTTGCAGCAAAACAGACAGGTATAGACGTTAAAAAAACAAAGATTATTTCTTTTTTAATAGCAGGTTTGGGAATTGGTATTGCAGCATTTATCGTGCTTATTAGAACTAGAACAGTTGGGTATTCAACTGGAGGAACTTTAGGTTTAGATGTTTTAGTAGCTTTAGTTTTAGGAGGAATGCCAATTATGGGTGGTCCTCATTCAAAAATAAGTGCAGGTATAATGGGAGCAGCAACCATCACTGTATTAAACAGTGGACTTACAATGGTTGGTCTTTCAACTGAAGCAATTCAGATTACACGTGGAATAATTTTCATAGTACTTATTCTTGTTACTAGTTTAGGTTTCAGAAATAAATTATTACCTAGGTAATATTCTGTA
Source organism: uncultured Parasporobacterium sp. (assembly GCA_963676435.2). Lineage (GTDB taxonomy): Bacteria > Bacillota > Clostridia > Lachnospirales > Lachnospiraceae > CAXXOZ01. Next base: position 191,094 of record CAXXOZ010000022.1, on the reverse strand, counting down.
CAGTTAAAAACTTACAGTAGTTATATATGTTATATAATTTTAAGGAGGAAAATTTATATGAATCGTTTGAAAAAAGTGTTAGTTATATGTCTTTCACTTGCTATGGTTTTTAGTTTAGCATCATGTGGAGGTGGCGGTGCACCAACATATCCAGAAGAAACAGTTAAAATAGGTGTTCTTACTTTTGATACAGCTGGTGACCAGTTTATTGCAATGCAGGAGTATTTAGACTATGTTTCTGAAGGGTTAAATGTTGAAATTGTTTATTCAGAAAGTATTAATAACGCAGAACAAGAGTTATCATTCATTGAGTCTTGTGCAGCAGCAGGATGTGCTGGAGTTATAGGTTATTATAATATAGCAAGAGAACAATCAATACAGTTAGCAATTGATAAAGGAATGTACTATTTTGGTGTAGCTGAAGAAGATTCTGTTTATGAAACATTTAAAGACAATCCAATGTATCTTGGTGGTGTTTATAATGAATCAGCAGACTATGATTCAGGTTATGCTATGGGACAAGCGCTTGTTGAAGCAGGATGTGAAAAAGTTATCTGGTCAGCAGGTGGTAGAGACTTTGGTATTCAGATGTTTATCGATAGAGATGCAGGATTCCAGGCAGCTATCGCAGAAGCAGATTATGATGTTGAAATCGTTGATGTTTCAGGATTCCCAGGAACAGACGCATTTTCATCAAAATCAACAGCAGCTCTTTCAACACCAGGTGTTGATGGTTTAGCAAGTAGTTTTGGTTTAGGGTATTGGTTGACACCTATAGCTAATGCAGGATTGTCAGATACAATGAAAGTTGCAGGTATTGACTCTGTTAATGGAATGTACTCAGATCTTTTTGCAAATGGAACAGCAGTTTGTAATGTTGCAGAACAGGTAGAATCATTTGTAGCAGCAGTACCTATGATAATAAACGCTTTAGAAGGAAATCCAGAAGTTAATAGAGATAATGGTTTAGCGCCAAGATTGGTAGTTAATAGATGGATAATCACTAATGCAGAGGACTATGAAATGCTTCTTGCCCTAGAAATGGGTGGAGATTTTGCAGTTAGTATAGATGAGATTAAACAATGTATTAAATCACAGAATCCTGATGCTTCATATGAAACTTTTGCTACAATTTATGGAGAAGTATCTCCAGAAGCAATAGAAGCAAGAAGGCAATAATTTGAAATAGGACAATTTTCAGGAAGAGGGTTATAGGAATGTCAAAAAAATTATTAAAAACGTTAAAAAATACAGTTATTGTACTTGCATCACCAGTGTTAGTTTATGTTTTCTTTAAGTTGGTATGTAATTCTATTGGAGCAGATGGTTTTGGTGTTGGTACTGACTTTATAAATATAATTTCAAACACAATATTTACAGGTATGATAGCACTGGCATTAGGCTACAATCTTACTTCTGGAAGACTTGATTTTAGTATTGGTTCAGTAATTATACTTACAGCAATAATCGCAGGAAATGTGGCTATTGATTATGATTTCGTAGGATTATTTGGAGAAACCTTAGCACCTGTTATGATGTTGCTCGTTTCAGCATTAGTAGGAGCAATTTGTGGTCTCGTTTCTGGATTACTATATATATGGTTAAGAGTGCCACCAATGATATTAGCTTTAGGTATAACAATGATTTATGAAGGAATTGGTTACTGGTTTAATAACAGTAGAGGTGTTAAACTTCAAGGTAGAGGTGCTTTATTAGAAATTGGAAAATTACCTAATAATATAATTTTAGTAATAGCAGTTCTTGCAGTTCTTGTATTTTTATTGAGTTTTACAAAATTTGGTTATAATAAAAATGCGCTGAGAAGTGATCAGGCTATTGCAGTAAATGTAGGTATTAATGAAAAGAAAAATGCTGTTATCTGTTATGTTATTTCAGGAGTTTTATTAGGAATTGCAGCTATTTTATATGTTTCTCAGTATGGACAAATGGCTCCAAAAACAGGGTTGGCGAGTTCTTCATTCCTTATGGGAGCATTCTTACCAATTTTCATAGGTGGAGCATTATCAAAGTATACAGATGAAAATATCGGTGTTATTATAGGTGCTTTTATACAGGCTACTATTATATCAGGATTTAACTTCCTTGGTTTTGGTACACAGTTACAGAACGTATTAAACGGTGTAATAGTTATGCTATTCTTAATCTATACATCAAACAGATATAAACTTGTTGAGATTAAAATGTTTAAAGAAAAAGCTCTTTTAGCTAAAAAGAATAGAGAAGCAGATTGTAAAAAGGCGCAATAATATGAAAACAGAAGAAATAAACATTAGAGATCCTTTTGTACTGTTGCATGATGATACATATTACTTATATGGTACCAGAAGTGCTACAACTTGGGGAAAAGCAGACGGATTTGATTGTTATTATAGTAAGGATTTAAAAGAATGGAGTGAGCCAATAGAAATCTTTCATAATGATGGAAGTTTTTGGGCAGACAGAAACTATTGGGCTCCAGAAGTAAATTATTATAAAGGTAAGTTTTATTTCATTACTACATTTGGTGCCAAGAATAAATGCATGGGCATACAAATTTTAGTATCAGACCAGCCAACAGGTCCATTTAGGATTTATAGCGATGGTCCAGTAACACCAGATGATTGGGAGTGTTTGGATGGAACCCTTTATATTGATCAAAATGAAACGCCGTACCTTATATATAGCAGAGCTTTTTTACAAGAGTACAAAGCAGGCATGTACGCTTTAGAACTAACAAAAGATTTAAAAAGTGCTGTAGGCAAGCCTAAACTTATGTTTTATGCTTCGGATGCTCCTTGGTCAATTCCATTTCCATATGCTAAGGAAGAGTTTGGGGTTGAAGAAGATATGTACTTTTCAGATGGACCATATTTATATAGAACAAAGAATGATAAGTTGTTAATGATTTGGTCTAGTTGGGGAGAAAAGGGATATACAGTAGGAGTGGCACATTCAGATAATGATCAGTTAGATGGTAATTGGATACATGAAGAAGAACCTTTGTTTAAAGAGGATGGAGGACATGGTATGTTCTTCAGAACAATAGAAGGCAAATTGTATTTCACTTTACATTACCCAAATGACAAGTTAGCTGAACATCCAGTTTTTTATGAATTATCAGATGAAAATGATAGTTTGCAAATTTTATAATTAAAGAATACTGCCTCGACAAACTTGTAAATCAAGTATGTTTGGGGCAGTTTTTAAAAGGTGGTAGTTAAATGGAAAGAATTTTAAAAGTTTCTTCAATAGATATTAATGGCTTATTTAATCCAATTGGTATAGATAGTGAAAAACCAGTTTTTCATTATATGATTTCGGATTTGTTAGAAAATGAAATGGTTTCAGCATACAAAATAGTAGTTAAAAATGGTAATAAAATAGCATGGGAAACAGATAAAATTACTTCTGATGGAACCCCTTTTATTTCATATTCTGGTGAAAAACTTGAGCCTAAAACAATTTACTCGGTGAAAATAAAACTATGGAACTCTAAAGATATTGAAGGTGAGTTCAGTGATGAATTTTATTTTGAAACAGGTTTTTTAAAGGAAGAATGGCAGGCAGAATGGATAGAACCTAATCAAGAGCCTGCAAATGAAACTAAAGAGCTCAAGTTTTTTGAATTATTTGTACCCAAAGAAGACTTTTTTACAGGAGATAAAGATTTAAAGGAGTGTAAGAGTCTAAGAAAAAGCTTTGTTTGTAATAAAAATATAAAGAAAGCTAGATTATACGCATCGGCACATGGTGTTTATGATTTATTGATAAATGGAAAAAAAGTTTCAAGTCATAGGTTGGCTCCAGAAGTTTCAGCATATCAAGATATCTTATATTATCAAACCTATGATTTAACTGAATTTATATATTCAGGTGAAAATGTTTTAGCGACAACACTTGGCGACGGTTGGTGGATTGGAAGACTTGGGATTTCAGGAGATAGCTGTCAGTATGGAAATAAACTAGGATTCATTTGTCAGTTAGAAATCGAATATGAAGACGGTGAAAAGGAAATCATATGTAGTAATGAAGACTTTAAATCCAATTCTTCATATATAAAATATTCTGATTTGTACATTGGGGAGAAATGGGACTTAAGAGATGAAATAGAGAACTGGAGCACACCAGGATTCGATGATTTCGAGTGGGGTAATTGTAAAACTACTGATTATAAAAAAGATAATTTAATAGGTCAGTGTATAAATAATATTCAAAAGATTAATCAAATCTCGCCTAAAAAAATATTCCTTACACCAAAAAATGAACTGGTAATTGATTTTGGTCAGGTATTGGCAGGGATATGTAGAATTGAAATATTTGGAAACAAAGGTGAAGAAGTTACATTTGAACATAGTGAAGTTTTAGACGAAAATGGAAATTTTAAAAATAACATTATCGGAAGATATAAAAATCAAAAAGATGTCTTGATATGTAAAGCGGGCAAACAGGTATTTGAACCAAAATTCACATATCATGGATTTAGATTTTTAAAAGTATCTGGAATTGGTGAAGATAAAATAATTGATGTAAAAGCAATTGTATTAGGTACAAAATTGGAAAAGACAGGACATTTTGAATGTTCTGATACAAGGTTAAACCAGCTTCAACATAATATTGAATGGAGCACTATAAGTAATATGTTTTCTATTCCTACGGATTGTCCTCAAAGGGAAAAACTAGGTTGGACTGGCGATATACAAGTATTTTCTAAAACAGGATGCTTTAATTATGATTTGAAAAACTTTTTGGAATGCTGGTTAATGAACTTAAGAGTAGAGCAAGAAGAAGACGGCGAAGTACCTATGGTGATTCCAAACTTTCCATATCAGGAAAGAAATCAAAGAGGTATGGGAGGCAGCAATTCCTCTGCAGCATGGTCAGATGCATGTGTATTTGTTCCATATCATTTATATCAATCTTATGGCGATAAAAATGTCTTAATCGATAATATCGCAACTATGGAAAAATGGCTTAAATACATAGAAAAATCATGTCAAATAAAGCCAGATGGTTTTGAAGAGTATGACGATGCAAGAAAAGAAAGAAATAAATATTTAAGCAATAAGGGGTTTCATTTTGGAGACTGGTTAATACCTAGTATTAGAGAATTGCCTGATGGTGTAATGAGAGGGGTAAAAGAAACTGCAAAAGTGGTTGCAAGCTGTTATTACTCAATAACGGTTGAGTGCTTTATAAAAATTTGTGAAATACTTAATGAAAATGAAAAAGCTGAAAAATATAAGGAGCTACTAGAAAATATAAATAAAGCGATAGTTGATGAGTATGTTTCTGAAAATGGTACAATAAATGATAGTAATCTTCAAGGATTATATGTTGTAGTATTAGCTACAGGTGCTGTTAAAGGTGCTTTAAAAGAAAAGGTTTCGAAAAAATTAGTTGATCTTATTTCGGGAAATGGATATAGACTAGATACTGGTTTTGCTTCTATACCTTTTATATTGGATGTTTTAACGGACTGTGGTTATAAAGATGTTGCGTATAAGCTTTTATTTCAAACAAAAGCACCTTCTTGGTTATATATGATTGATAAGGGAGCTACTTCAATCTGGGAAAATTGGGTTGCTGTTACCCCGGAAGGCATACCTACAGATTCTTCTTATAATCATTATGCATTTGGATGTGTTGGAGATTGGATTTATAGAAATATTGGGGGAATAAAAATAAAAGAAGCAGGTTATAGAAGAATTTTATTTGAACCTGATTTTGAATGTGGTCTTGAATACTCGAATAGTTCTACATTAACAAAGTTTGGACGCGTGTCTTGTAATTGGAAATATACAAGAAAAGAAAAAGTTGTAGAAATTGAAATTCCAGTTGGTTGTGTTGGGGAAATTCAATTGAATGACGAGTTAAAGGTTATTAGTTCAGGAAAACATAAATTTATTTTATAAATAAAGCATCCGGCAGTTGTTAACAACTGTCGGATGTTAATTTTTCCATTGATATTATTTTAAAAGAGTTCTGATAAAAGTCGATTATTCCCTCGTCTTTCATTTTACTTAGTTCACGACACATAGAAGTTCTTGAAACATTTAAGTATTCAGCTAACTGATTTCTGTTGGGGATAATATTGAAGGTTTTGCTACCAGCCTTTTTTGATTCTTTTAAAAGAAAAGTAGCTATTTTTTCTCTCATACCTTTTAAAATCAGTATTTCAATTTTGTTATTCATCATAAGATTTTTTTCACCTAAAAGAAGCATCATATTCCTTATTAACTGAACATGAAAAACACAGGAATTTTCACATGTTTTTATAATTTTTTCATAAGGAATAAAAAGTACTTTTGAACTTTCTTTTGCCCTTACTGTAACAGGTGAAATTCTTGAAGAAGTGCACACAATACCTTCCCCAAAAATATCTGACGGAGAAATAAAGTCCAGTATATATCTGTTTCCAATATAATTTTCTTTTAGTATTTCTAAAGATCCTTCAAGTAAAACTCCAACATAATTAACAGTATCGCCTTCAATTAAAATATTTTCGTTAGGTTTAAAATTTTTTATATATGATTTAATACATGTTAAAAGAGCATTATAGTCTTCTTCTTTAATATTGTAAATTAAAGCACAATTTGATAAAATCTTCTTATATTCATTCAATACATACCTCCAAAAATATTTCCTGAATTGTAGCTACAGCTACAGAAATATTTTTTTAATTATAATATACTTTCCTAAGTAAAACAATACTAAAGGAAAAGAGAAAAGGAGTATGAATATGGGAAATAAAATGTTTTGTTATCAATGTCAGGAAGCGGCAGGATGTAAAGGATGCACAGTAGCAGGTGTATGTGGTAAACCAGCAGATTTAGCGAATACCCAGGATATGTTGATTTATGCTACGAAAGGACTTTGTCAGGTAACTACTGCATTAAGAAATCAAGGAGAAAAAATTGATGCAGCAACAAATAACTATATTGTTTTGAATTTATTTACTACAATAACAAATGCAAATTTTGACAAAGAAGTATTTTATAACAGAATTTTAAAAACAATAGAAATTAAAGAGGAATTATTAGGTAAATTAAATAATAAAAATGAGTTAAGCCAGGCAGCGCTATATAGTGCAAGAACTAAAGAAGAATTAGACGAAAAAGCTCCGTTTGTAGGTGTTCTTTCAACTGAAAATGAAGATGTTAGAAGTTTAAGAGAACTAGTTATTTACGGATTAAAGGGATTAAGTGCATACCTTAAACATGCAAATGAGCTTGGATACGACAGTGAAGAAGTAAATGCTTTTTTACAAAGAGCATTAAGTGCTACTTTAGATGATACTCTAAGTGCAGATGATCTTGTGGCATTAACACTTGAAACAGGAAAATATGGTGTAGATGGAATGGCTTTACTTGATCAGGCGAATACTTCTACTTATGGAAATCCTGAAATAACTAGTGTAAATATTGGTGTTGGGAAAAACCCAGGTATTCTTATTTCAGGTCATGATCTAAAAGATTTAGAACAGCTTTTAGAGCAGACTAAAGGTACAGGGGTGGATGTTTATACACATTCTGAAATGTTACCAGCTCATTATTATCCAAAGTTTAAAGAGTACAATAATTTCGTAGGGAATTATGGAAATGCATGGTGGAAGCAGAAAGAAGAATTTGAGAGTTTCAATGGTCCTATATTAATGACTACAAACTGTATTGTACCACCAAAAGATTCTTATAAATCAAAAGTTTTCACTACAGGTTCTTCAGGATACGAAGGATGTATTCATATAGAAAAAGACGAAAATGGAAATAAAGATTTTTCACAAATAATTGAGTTGGCTAAAACATGTGCACCACCTACTCAGATAGAAGAAGGAGAGATTGTAGGAGGATTTGCTCACAATCAGGTAATAGCTTTAGCAGATAAAGTGGTTGATGCAGTTAAAAGTGGAGCAATTAAAAAATTCTTTGTAATGGCTGGATGTGATGGCAGACAAAAATCAAGGGACTATTATACCGAATTCGCAAAAGCACTTCCTAGTGATACAGTGATTTTAACAGCAGGTTGTGCTAAATACAGATACAATAAATTGAATCTTGGTGATATTGGTGGTATTCCTAGAGTGCTAGATGCAGGACAATGTAATGACAGTTATTCTTTAGCCGTTATCGCACTAAAACTAAAAGAAGTTTTTGCACTAGAAGATATAAATGAATTACCAATTGCATTTAATATTGCATGGTATGAGCAAAAAGCAGTTATAGTACTACTTTCTCTTTTATACCTTGGTGTTAAAAATATTCATCTTGGACCAACATTACCAGCGTTCCTTTCACCTAATGTTGCGAATGTTTTAGTAGAAACATTTGGGATTGCAGGAATAGGAACAGTAGAAGATGATGTAGAATTATTCTTAAAATAATTAAAATGAAAATGAGACTTCGAAGTTTGAAGTCTCATTTTGTTTTGCAAAACTTTATAAAATATAATATTATAGTAGTAATACATAAAGACAATATAAGGAGACAGGCTAATGGAAAAAACAGCATATGAAAAAATAAAAAGAAGAATGATAAGGGATGCCCAGATTCAGAATGAATTTAGTAAAACTGTAAAAGTAAGCGGTGAAAGAATGATTTTGCCATTAGAAGGAAGAGGGATTGAAATTGTATATTACTCAACTAATAAAAAAAATTCACCTTTGATTTTAGGCATGCATGGAGGAGGATTTTTATTTGGTGGGTGTGCATTAAATGATAAAATGTATACTCAGATGAGTGAAATGTTAGGAGCTAATATTGCTTCCATAGGTTATCGAAAAACTCCCGAATATAGATTCCCAAGTCCTGTACTTGATGTTTTTGATAGTGCTGAATATTTAATAAACAAAGTAGAAGAGTTTGATTTTGATAGAGATGAAGTTTATATATATGGAAACAGTGCTGGTGCTAATCTAGCAGCTGCGGCTTGTATTTATGGAATTCAAAATGATAAAAATTATTTTAAGTCACAGATATTAATATATCCTTATGTGGATGCAACAGATAAAGATGATGATCCTGCATCCCAGATATTTGCAGAATTGTATTCAGAAAAAGAAGATTATGAAAACATACTTGTTTCACCAGTTTTTGCACCTGATGAAATATTTAAAAAACTACCAAGGGCTATTATCGCAGTTGCAGATATTGACAGTCTTCGTGATGGTGGAGAAAGATATTACAAGCGTTTACAAGAAATGAATGTGGAATCGTATTTATATGTTGCAAAAGATATGGAACATGGATATTTTGAATGTAGCTTTTTAGAAGAAGGTGGTATTTTCATGAGTGAAACTATGGCTGGAGCAAGTGAAAATGGAAGTCTTGAGAGAGAAAAAGTTAACACTCTTGATTTTATAAAGAAACATTTTTAATTAACTAAAATACTTTTGTTTGAAAGGAGCAATAATATGAATACCTTAAAAATTAGTAAAGTTAGAGCAAGAGAAATTATTGATTCAAGGGGAAACCCTACAATTGAATCAGAAGTTACTTTGAATAATGGAATAATGGGAAGAGGTGTAGCTCCAAGTGGTGCTTCAACAGGTAAGTTTGAGGCGTATGAATTGAGAGATCTTGATTTAAAAAGATATGGTGGAAAAGGTGTTTTAAAAGCAGTTAATAATGTTAATGACAACATTTGTAAAGCTTTGTCGGATAGAAATCCATTTGACATTAAGGAAATTGATGATTTGATGATAAAGCTGGATAATACAAAAAATAAAAAAGCAATTGGTGCAAATAGTATTTTATCTGTGTCTATAGCTACGTGTCGAGCAGCAGCAAAATCCGATGATATATCTCTTTATAAATTTTTAGGTGATGGTGACTTATTGCCAGTACCAATGATGAATATATTAAACGGTGGGGCACATGCGGATAATAAGGTAGACACTCAAGAATTTATGATTGTTCCAGTAGGGTCTAAAACTTATCCAGAAGGATTAAGGTGGTGTACACAAGTTTTTCATGAGTTGAAAAGTATTTTAAAAACACGAGGAATGGTTACAGCAGTTGGTGATGAAGGAGGAGTTGCTCCAAACATATCAGGTGATGAAGAAGCAATAGAGTTAATACTAGAAGCTGTAAAAAGTGCGGGATTTAAACCAGGTGAAGACTTTATGATATCGATAGATGCAGCCGCTAGTGAATGGACAACAAATAAACCAGATGAATATTTACTACCTAAAACTAGAAAAAATTATTCTTCAGATGATTTGGTTGAATATTGGGGTAAAATATGTGACAAGTTTCCGATTTTTTCTATTGAAGATCCGCTGGATGAAGAAGACTGGGGAGGCTGGAAAAAGATTACGGATTCTTTAGGTGAAAAAGTTATGTTAGTTGGGGATGACTTGTTTGTTACAAATAAAGAGCGCCTACAAAAAGGTATAGATTTAGGTTGTGGAAATGCAATTTTGATAAAACCAAATCAAATAGGCAGTGTTTCAGAAACTATAGAGACGATTAATATTGCTAAAGAGTCAGGCTTTATGACAATAATATCTCACAGATCAGGTGAAACAGAAGATACATTTATAGCTGATTTAGCAGTTGCAACAAATGCAGGTTATATAAAATCAGGTGCTCCAAATAGAAGTGAAAGAGTCTGTAAATATAATCAGCTACTTAGAATTAATGAAGAATTGGATGGAAAAGCAAGATATAACATATAGAAATAAATAAATTTCTCCTATGTGACATGGTCACAAAAGATAAAAGAAAAGAATGTTATAATTATAACAATCAATCAATTAGGAGGAATTCAAATGTTAAATTTTTTTGAAGCTAAAACAGGAAAGGTAATCAATGTTAATGACATTGATAATCTAATAGGAACAGTTGAGATAATAGATATTAGAGAACCATATGAATGTCAGAGAGGCATTTTAGAAACAGCGAAAAACATCCCGATGGGAACATTATTAGGAAGACCTGAACAATTTCTAGACAAAGAAAAAACATATTATTTAATATGTCAATCGGGGGCAAGAAGTGGACAGGCACAGATGATGCTTTCAAAAATGGGATACAATGTTGTGAATGTTGCAGGTGGCATGGGTTCATATGCAGGAGCAAAAAAAGAATATCAAATTAACTAGGAGGATTAGATGCCAAAAAAAATATTAATTGTAGGTGGGGTAGCTGGTGGTGCCTCGACCGCAGCAAGACTAAGAAGAAATAGTGAAGAAGATAAAATAATTGTTTTTGAAAAGGGACCGCATGTATCATTTTCTAACTGCGCTTTACCTTATCATTTAAGTGGTGTCATAGGTACTTCTGAAGAACTTGTATTAATGAACCCAGAAATATTTTTAAAACAATATAATATTGAAACTAGAGTTTATAATGAAGTTTTAGGAATAGACAGAAAAAGTAAAACCGTTGAAGTCAAAAACCTTGAAACCAATGAAATCTATAAAGAAAGTTATGATAAATTAATCTTGTCCCCAGGAGCTTCTCCGATAGTACCTAGAATAGATGGGGTTGAAGATGTTAATGTTTTTACCGTTAGAAATGTTGTTGATATAGATAAATTAAATAAATACGTTCAGAATTCTAACACTAAAGATGTTACTGTTATAGGAGGCGGCTTCATAGGAATTGAGGTTGCCGAAAATTTAAGAGATGCAGGCTTTAATGTTACAATAGTAGAAGGAACAAAGCAAATATTGCGACCATATGATTATGATATGGTACAAATCTTTCACAAAGAGATTATTGATAAAGGAATAGATTTGATTGTGGAAGATACAGTTGTTAAATTTGAAAAAGATACAGTTGTACTTTCTTCAGGAAAAAAAGTTAATGCTGGAACAGTTGTTATGGCTATTGGTGTTGTTCCAGAAACAAAACTAGCTAAAGAAGCGGGGCTGGAGATTGGAGAAACAGGTGCTGTAAAAGTGGATAAAAATTTCCAGACAAATGATAAAGATATTTATGCTATAGGTGATGTTATAGAAGTTTATAATTCTCTAACTCATATGTATAATAAATTGTCTTTGGCTGGTCCAGCGCTAAAGCAGGCCAGATCAGTAGCAGACCATATAAACAACAGACCAGTTTTAAATAAAGGTTATATAGGGTCATCAGCTATAAAAGTGTTTGACTATAATGGAGCATCAACTGGACTTAATGAAGAATTAATAAAAGTTCTTGATATGAAAATTGATTATGGCATAGTTAGGGTAATATTAAATGACAAAGTTGGTATTATGCCAGATGCGAGACCGATGCATGTTAAGGTTTTATATGAAATACCTACAGGCAAGATATTAGGAGCACAGGCGATTGGAAAAGGTGATGTTACAAAAAGAATAGATGTAATTGCTACAGCTATAAAGTTCGGTGGAACAATTGAAGATTTAAAAGATTTAGAACTTTGTTATGCACCTCCTTTTTCAACAGGAAAAGATATAGTGAATTACACAGGATATGTAGGTTCAAACCTTTTGAGTAGAGATTATAAACAGGTTAATGTTGATGAGGTAAGAGAACTTGTAGAAAAAGGCGAATATATAGTTGATGTAAGAGAAATCTATGAGTTTGAACATGCTCATATAAAAGGAGCAGTGAATATTCCTCTTAGTGAATTAAGGGAAAGATATTCAGAGATTCCAAAGGATAAACCAGTGTATATTCACTGCAGGTCAGGGCAGAGAAGTTATAATGCAGTGCTAGCACTTCAAAATTTGGGATATGATAATGTATATAATGTTACTGGAAGTTTTCTAGGGATATCATTATATGAATATTTTAATGATAGAAGACTAGGAAGAGAAAGTATATTAACAGGCTATAACTTTAACTAAATTCATATAGAAATTTGCACATTCTAAAAAAGATCATTTTATGGTCTTTTTTAGTTTTTACATTTATTACTAGAAATTTACAAAATTTTACAAACCCAGGATAGTACAAAAACGAACAATTTATTAGACTTCTAATATAAATTCTATTTTGGAGGACTAAATGAAAAAGATATTAAATAGTTTAAAATTTAAAACTATATTACCTTTAACGATATTAACTATAGTATTTGCAGGATTTATTGGTATTCAGGCAAGATTTATGTTTAAAGTACAAACAGATATGGAAGAAATGAATAATAAATATTTTGCGACAATAAATTTAGTAGATGAGCTTAATTTAATAACAATTAAACTTCAACAAAGTCTTGTTGAGGCATCGGTAACAAGAGATAAATCAATAAAAAATCAAGCGGCTTCATACTCAGATAAGTTCTATGACACGGCATATGAGTTAATCTATTTGTCTCCTGAACTTACAAGTGAAATTACGCAAATAGAAAGTTCGTTTGATGAAAACTATTGGGCAGGAAGAAAAATGGTAGATGCTTACATTGATTCAGGCTTGGAGGCTGGTAATTCAGAGATGGTTGTATTTAATGAAACATCTGAAACGATTAAGTCAAAAATTGAAGAACTAAAAAGCTCGGCTAATGAAAACATAGTTAGAATCATGGAAGAAATGAATCAAATTGTTTTTTTGACAGAGATTAGTATAGGCGTTGTTATTTTGGCATTTATTCTTATTTTAATAACTTCTTTTATCTATATAAAAAATAAAATAATAAATCCAATATATAAAGTATTAGATAAATTAAAGATTATTGCAGGTAATAGTGGAGATCTTACAGAAAAAATTAATTACTCAAGTAAGGATGAGATTGGAGAATTGGCAAAAAACTTTGATTTGATGCAGGAATCTTTTAGAACTATTATTTTTTCTATAAAAAATGAATCGAGTACTGTTAAAAATAAAGTTGGTGAAGCTACAGAAATTGTATCTGAATTATCTACAATGGTAGAAGAAATAAATCAAAGTACAGCAAGCCTTTCAGAGTCGATGAGTGAAAATCTTGCTTCTACTCAAGAAATGTCTTCTATAACTGAAGAAATGGAAGAAGATATAAATGATATTTCTTCGAAAGCAGAAGATGGTTCAGAAAATGCAAAAATCATTGAAGAAAGAACTAGGGTTTTAAAAGATAATGTTTTGAATTCTAGAAATGATGCTACAAAAATCAATATTCTTACTCATAAAAAACTCAAACAGGCAATTGAGCAGACCAAAGATGTTGAAGAGATAGATAGTCTTTCTGAAATAATTTTAAAAATGTCTTCACAAATATCACTTTTATCTTTGAATGCTTCAATAGAAGCTGCAAGAGCTGGTGAAGCAGGTAGAGGCTTCTCGGTCGTGGCTGGAGAAATAGATAAACTTGCTGATTCTACAAAGGAAACGGTTTCAAAGATTAAAAATGTAAGTGATAAAGTAATAGAAGCAGTAAATAACCTAGTGGATACATCAAAAGAAATAATTGATTTTATTGATGAAAGAGTAATATCAGACTATGAGATGATTGTTGAAACAGGTGAAAAGTATTCTATGGATGCAGAAACTTTTTCAAACATGACACAATCTTTTTATGAAACATCCAAAAAGGTTAAAAGCTCAATGGCTACATTTGCTGTTTCTGTAGATGAAATTAATTCAGTAAGTTTCAAGTCAACGGAAGAGACGACTCAAATAGCTGGGAATACAGAAGTTATGGTTAGCGACTATGAAAAAATAATTAGTGCGGTCGGGGCGGCGAATACGAGTACTGAAAAACTTATTAAAACTTTGGAAGGATTTATTGTATAAGGTGATAAGATGAACTACCGAGAATGCGACATAATAAGTAACGAAGTTTTATATACTGTGTTTCAACCTATCATATCCCTGAAAAATGGTGAAGTGCTAGGTTATGAAGCGTTATCAAGAACATCTAAGAAATGTGAATTTGATAATATTGGGGAAGTTTTTTCTTTTGCGGAAAAAAATGGGTTTCTATGGCAATTGGAGCAGATATGTAGAAAAAAAGCATTAAAAAGCGTTTATGAAAAAAAGATAGATTTTTATAACAAAAAATTATTTTTAAATGTTAATCCCAATATTATATACGATGAGAAGTTTAAAAAAAGGTTTTTACAAAAAAAATTATCGAAAGTTATAATATGGAAGAAAAAGATATAGTTTTTGAGATAACTGAAAGAAATGTAATTGAAGATATGGAAGGTTTTCAAAATACAATTGTAAATTATAAAAGTCAGGGATATAAAATTGCTATTGACGATACAGGGGCAGGATATTCAGGTTTAAATCTTATAAGTGAAGTTTGCCCAGACTATATTAAGCTTGATATGTACCTTATTAGAAATATTGAAAAAAATCGAATAAAATATGCAATTATTAAAGGTATGTCGGAGTTTTCGAAAGAATCTAGGATACCTATAATAGCTGAGGGTATTGAAACATACGAGGAACTAGAAAAATTAATAGAATTAGGAGTTGAGTATGGACAGGGCTACTATATTCAAAGACCTAATTGTATTATTAAAGAAATTGATGAAAAAGTTATAAGAGACATAAGTAGCATAAATCAGTCCCTATTGACAATTTTTTAAATTGTGATAAAATAGTTCTATAACGAACAGTTCATCAAGAAACTAAAGGAGAAAAAGTTTTGTTTGAATGCGAAATTGAAGGATTTGTAAACGTGCAAAAATTCCGAAAAGTTTATGAAAAAAAATGTGAATGTATAATGGAAAAGTATGAGCTTAGAAAGATTGAGCTGGACGTTTTGCTTTTTTTAGACAAGTATGAAGATTTTGACACGGCTAAAGACATAGTTAGTTATAAGTGTCTTTCAAAGGCTCATGTTTCAAAAGCTTTAGATAACCTTGTTAGAAAAGAGTATATTATTACATCAGAAGACAAGGAAGACAGAAGATGTTTACGTTTGACAATAACTAATAAAGCGAGACCTGTAGTTAAAGAGTTGAACATGGTTTGGAATCAGATAATTGAAATTATTTATACAGACTTTTCAAAAGAAGAAAAGGAAACAATTCAAAAAGCTTTTGCGAAAATTTCAAAAAATATAGATTTTGAACTAGAAGACAAATAACCTTGTGAATCTAAAAAAAATATCCATGATATTTTTTTTAAGCAAAGACTAGCACTCAACAATGCGGAGTGCTGATAGTTAAAAAGGAGGGATTATTATGTATATAATACCAGTATTCAACACGATCGTATTACCAAATGTAAAATATAATTTCCCAATAAACTTAATTGAAGGAAAAGATATTGAAGAAATTAGAGCTGAAGAGAAAGTTATTCTTTTGCCTGTTAAAATTGAAAAAGAATCTGGAGATTTCTCTCTTGGAGATTTCTATGAAATAGGAGTAGTAGCGGAAATTCAAACCTTAAAAGAGGATACTCTAGTGGTTTTTACTAAAGAAAAAGTTAAAGTTTATGATTTGAAAATTATTGAAGGAAATATAACAGGTTCATATGAAGTTATTGAAGAAAAACCAGATGTAACCCCAGAAAAAGAAAATATCGAACTTCAAAAGATAAAAGATGACATAAAAGAGTTGTTAAGTAATTTTTTATGGGGAAATTGGATGGCTGCATATATTAAAAAATGGACAAGTATTAATGAAGCAGTAAGCGCGATAGGACCTTACTTATTAATGGACTTGGAAGAAAAGTATAGCCTTCTTGAAACAGACTCAATTATAAAAAGAATAGAAATTATAGATAAGGCGATTATGGAACTTAAAGGTATGGTTGCCCTACAATCAGATCTAAATAATAAAGAAAATCAAGAGCAAAAAAATTCTTATAAAGAAATGGCTATTAAAAAGCAAATGAATATTTTACAAAAAGAGTTAGATGAACTAAACCCTGATGCAGTTTCAGAGGACAAGTTATTTGAAGATAAAATTGAAGATGCTAATATGCCAGAAGAAGTAAAGAAAGAAGTTCTTAGAGTTCTTAACAGATTCAAGCAAGAAGGACAAAATGGACATGAATATGGTTCATTGTTTAATTATCTTGACTTTATTACAAACCTTAAATGGCAGGTAGGGAAACCTAAAAAACTTAATATTACAAAAGCAAGAGAAATATTAAGTGAAGAGCATTATGGAATGTTAAAAGTGAAAGATAGAATATTACAACAGATGGCAGTAATGTCTCTTAACAAAAAACAGTCTGGTTCTATTTTATTATTTGTAGGTGCTCCAGGAACAGGTAAAACAAGTATGGGCAAGAGCATTGCAAAAGCACTTAACAGAGAGTATGTAAGAGTTAGTTTAGGTGGTGTTAGGGATGAATCAGAAATTCGTGGTCATAGACGTACTTATGTAGGTGCTATGCCAGGAAGAATTATGGAAGGCATAAAAAGAGCAGGTGTAATGAACCCAGTAATGGTTCTTGATGAAATTGATAAATTAGGACAAAGCTATCAGGGTGATCCTGCAAGTGCTCTTTTAGAAGTGCTTGATCCAGAACAAAACTCAACATTTACAGACCATTATTTAAATGTTCCTTATGATTTATCAAAAGTAATGTTTATCTGTACAGCAAATTCTCTTGATACAATTCCAAGACCATTGTTAGATAGGATGGAAGTAATACAGCTATCAGGCTATACACCTCTTGAAAAGTATCATATAGCAAAGGAACATTTACTACCAAAAGCAGTGAAAAGTGCTGGTTTAAAGAAAAATGATCTAGTTATGTCAGATGATGTTATTAAAAAAGTAATAGAAGATTATACTATGGAGGCAGGAGTAAGAGGATTAAAGAAACAACTTGATAAGATTTCTAGATATGTTGCAGTTAAAAAAGTAGAAGATAAAAAGAATCAAACCTCCGTTTTAGAAAATGATTTATCAGAACTTTTGGGGAAACGAGTTTCAAGGCATGAAAAAGCTTTGAAATCTAATACACCTGGAGTAGTTACAGGTCTTGCGTGGACTCCTGTAGGCGGAGAAATACTATTTATTGAAACAACAGCAATGAATGGGACTGGGCAGATACATGTTACAGGGCAGTTAGGTGATGTCATGAAAGAATCGGCAAATATATCAGTAAGTTTAGTTAAATCAATGTTTTATGACGAAAAGCTAGAATTTAAAGATAAGGATATCCATATTCATGTTCCTTCAGGAGCAGTACCAAAAGATGGACCTTCAGCAGGGATTACACTTTTTACAGCATTAACATCACTAGTGACAGGTGTTCCAGTTGATAATGAAATTGCTATGACAGGTGAGCTTTCCCTTAGAGGACAGGTTATGCCAATAGGTGGTTTACCAGAGAAACTTATGGCTGCTCAAAGAGCAGGAATTAAAAAGGTTTTAATTCCTTACGAAAACCAAGAAGATTTAAATGAAGTACCAGAAGAGATAAAAGAACAGTTAGAAATAGTACCTGTTGAAACTATTGAAGAAGTTGTTTTACACGCATTAAAAATAAAATTGCTTGATATGAATAGAACTTTTTTCTATAAAAAAGATGAAGATTTCAAATTTGGAATTTCACTAATTCCAGGAAATAAAACAAAAAATGTTGTGGGTGCAGGAATTTAATATTAAAAAGGCTTCTTTTTAAAAAAAAAGAGGCCTTTATTATTGTAATTCTTCATATTTATCTATTATAATAGTTGTAAACAATAAAAGTATTCAGGAGGTTATATTATGATTTTTGAACAATTAAATCCGAAATTTTGTAAAACTTATTTACTTGGAGACGAAGAAACGAAGAAAATTATATTAGTAGACCCAATTATTGATCAATTCAAGGAATACTTGAATTTAATAAAAGAAAAAGGATATTTACTTACTCATGTTATAGATACTCATACACATGCAGATCATATTTCGGCAGGCTCAGCTTTAAAGGATGCAACAGGTTGTGAGTATGTAATGCATGAAAAAGCACCAGCCAAGTGTGTATCAGTTAGAGTAAAAGATGGCGATAAATTAAAAATAAATGGTATGGATATTGACATTACTCATACACCAGGGCATACAAAGGATTCAATTAGTCTTGTTATTGGTGACAAAATGTTTACAGGAGACTTTATATTTCTTGATGATGCTGGAGCAGGTAGAGACGATTTACCAGGTGGAAGTCCAGCAGCACACTGGGAGAGTTTAAGTAAAATATCTGATTTTTCAGATCAGTTAATTGTTTATCCTGCTCACGAATATAGAGATAGAAAGCCTTCAAGTCTAGGAAGACAAAGAGAAATAAACCCTCACTTTAAACCAAGAACAAAAGATGAGTTTGTAACATACTTAGAAGATTTAAAACTTGGACCAGCGGATTGGATGAAAGATGTGCTAAAAGCTAACTATACCTGTGCTAAAGATCCTAATAGTGCCTGGATTCCTGTAGATGCACCAGCTTGTGAGATAAAAGGTACGCTTGACGAATCAGTAAATGAAATAGAAGTTGAATACATAAACGCTATAGATTTTCTAAAAGAAAGAAATTCAGATATAAAAGCAACACTAATTGATGTAAGAGAACCTGAAGAACTTATAAGTGATTTAGGGCAGATAGATGGGGTGTTAAATATTCCAATTGGCAGCCTTTCAGGAAAATTAAGTGAGCTTGAACAATATAAGAATGATTATATAGTTGTAGTGTGTAGATCAGGTGCAAGAGCTACAACAGGAGCACAAATTTTAAAAAAATCAGGATTTAATAATGTGAAGGTTTTACAAGGTGGTATGCTAGACTACAATAAAGTAAAATAGGAACATTGAGGAACTTTATGAATGAAAAGAAATTTTTTAAAATTATTATATTTGTGATTTGTATAATAGTTAGCGTCTCTTTTGCTCTGCAAGTTATTAGTGCAGAGCATGAGAGGCGCGTCCTTTTTATAAGTTCTTATGATGATTTGTATGAAATTGTTCCTGAGGAAATCGAAGGGATTCTAAATATTTTTGAAAAAGAAGAAATTTCACTTGATACAGAATATATGGACACAAAGCGCTTTGATTCACAAGAGAATATAGAAATTTTTTATGAATCTTTAAAATATAAGTTAGATAATAGCGAAAAATATGATGGAATTATAGTCGGGGATGATCCAGCTTTAAAATTTGTGGTTGATTATCAGGAAGAATTGTTTAATGATATACCCATTGTTTTTTTAGGGATTAATGATTTAGAAAATGCGATGGCTGCATCAAAAAATGAAGAAATTACTGGGGTAATGCAAAAAACACCATTAGAAGAAAATATCGAACTAGCTTTAAAAATTAATCCAGAAGCCAATAGAGTAGTTGCTTTGGTAGACGGAACATTAACAGGTATTGGTGACAAAAAGCAGTTTTATGATATACAGGAGGATTTTCCTAGTTTAGCATTTGAAGATATAGATGCATCAAAATATAGTTTTGACGAAATAGAGTATATACTTAACAGTATTAATGACGATACTATTTTACTTTTTTTAAATATGTTTCAAGATAAAACAAATCAAACAAAAGATGTTCATGAAATGGTAGAACTTATTACAGGGAATGTTGACGTTCCTGTATACAGAGCTACAAGAGGAGGAGTGGGAAATGGCCTCTTAGGAGGAGTCAGTGTTTCTTTTGTAGGATCTGGAGAACTAGCTGCAAACATGATGCTAGATGTTTTTAATGGTAAAGAAATAAAAGATATAGAAATGATATATGAAAGCCCTATTCATACATTAGTTGATTACGATATAGTAAATAAATTTGATATTGATATTTCTGTTTTCTCTGAAGAAACTGAGTTTATTAATAAAGAACCTAGTATTTTTGAAACATATAGAACTTATGTTATGTATCTTGTTATGATATTTGTTTTTCTTTTATTGATAATTTTGTTCTTTATAATTGATAACTTAAGAAAAAGAGCAGTTCAAAAGAAGTTGAAAAATGCAAATGATGAACTTTCAGAGGCTATTCTAGAAATAACAGCAATTGAAGAAGAATTAAGAAACCAGTATGAAACCACACAGGAATATTTAAAAGAAATAGAATTATTAAACCAAAAGTTTGAGATTGCAGTAAAAGTAACCGAAAGTGGAGTATGGGAACTTGAAGTTGAAAAGAATTTGATTTCAATATCCCAAAACTTTGGGGAGATAATAGGCACTGAAATAAAGCAAAAAGAAAATGCAACAGAATTTGTGTTAAGAACTTTTGGACAAAAATATGGTAATGCTTTAAGAAAGCTTTATCATCAGTTAGAAAAAGAAGAAATTGATGAAATGAATCTTCAAATTCCTGTAAACGTAAAAGGTGATAGGAAATGGGTTTTGATTAGGGGTAGAGGTGTTAGAAGCAGTGAAAATAAAATTACAATTGTTTATGGAATAATGCTAGACATTACTGTTTTGAAAATGCAGGAAGAAAAGATTTCTGAAATGGCTAAACATGATTTTTTAACTAATTTACCTAATAGGTTTTATTATATTACAAAATTGAATGAAGCTATTACGAATAAACAAGACTGTACAGTTATACTTTTAGATCTAGATAACTTTAAAGAAGTAAATGATACTTTGGGACATGTTTATGGAGATAGACTATTAAAAGAATTTAGTAAATCCCTTAGTAAAATTGAAAGCGAAGATATTTTTGTTTCTAGATTTGGAGGAGATGAGTTTATAGTTTTAATTACTGGCACAAAAGAAGTTGATAAAATTGAGAAAATTATAAAAAATATTAAATATAATTGTGAAAGAATTATTAGAATAGATAACCTGGATAACTACATATCCTTTAGTATCGGGATTTCAAGATTTCCATTAGATGGCAGCAGTTCAGAAGAACTTATTATGAATGCAGATACAGCAATGTATAGTGTAAAAGGTGCGGGGAAAAATAGCTACACATTTTACGATGATAAAATGAAAAGTGATTTGATAGCAAAAACAGAAATTGAAAATATCTTAAGAAATGCTCTAAAAGACAATGGATATCAAATGTTATATCAGCCACAAGTTTCAACAAAAGAAGGAAATATTATTTCTTTTGAGGCTCTATTAAGACTTAAAAATCATAATATCTCTCCAGTTACTTTTATAAAAGTAGCGGAAGAGACTGATTTGATTATCGGTATAGGCAGATTTGTTGTGAATGAAGTTGTGTCACAAATTGCAAAATGGAAAATGGAAGGGTTTTCAGGTAAAAAAGTTTCGATAAATTTTTCAACAAAGCAGTTAAGAGATAAAGAATTCATTTCATATTTGAAGAGAACTATGGATCAATATGGAGTCAGGCCAGAAGAAATTGAAATAGAAATAACAGAAAGCATACTTTTAGAAAAAAATGAAGTTTCCATGACATTTTTGGAAAAGTTGAAAGAGTTGGGTGTGAGCATAGCTCTAGATGATTTTGGAACCGGATATTCTTCAATTAACTACCTTACATATATACCAGTAGATAAGATAAAACTGGATAAATCTTTATGTGATAAATTCTTGTATATGGAAAACATATCAGTTATGAATAGTATTATTTCTTTGGCTCATAGCTTTAATCTTAGTATTACAGCTGAGGGAATAGAAGAAAAAATAAAATTTGAGCGGTTAAAAGAAGCTGGATGTGATTATATCCAAGGTTTCTTGTTTAGTAAACCGCTCAAAAGTGAAGAAGTTGAAGAAATTTATTTTAAAAAGTATATTTAGCTACTTAAATTAGCATGTCTTCTTAAATTAGGGATTAACAATAAAAAAATTGCATAAATAATTTGGATTAAACCAACTATATAATAGTATTTCGTGAAATTAGAACTTGTTCCTGCAATTTCAAATATTCCACTTAAAAGTGAACCCACAACCAAAGTTCCGACTCCAGAGTTATAGATATTATAGGATAATCTGTAATATTTATAATGACATATATTTTTGAAAAATAGTTTTATGATACTAAAAATAAGTACTCCTCCAATAAGTGGGTATAAAAACATTAGGCTCATAAATACTGAATTTACATTGTGGCTAAAAACAGAATATATTTTACTAATACTATAAACTATAGTGGTTATTAATATATATGTTATTATTGTTTTTGTTAAATTGCTTTTTTTAATATCCGATGTATACAATATCACTTACCTGCCTTTCTCCGTTTGAACGACCATCAGTTGGGTTGTTTATAACCTTTCCGTTAAAGTATAAAGTAGATGAGCCGCCACCATCTAAATTGTACGCTGTCACACAACCTAAATCATTCATAAAATTAGCAAGTTCTGTTAATGTAAGGCCATCACTTTCATCAGTTCTTCCGTCTACCACAACCATAACATAATGTAGTTCAGAAATCTGTCCGATAGCCGTCCTTGGGTTCTCGCTATTTAGTTTTTTGCTACTTGTTTGACTTACAATGATTTCTCCATTTTCAATAAGGCCAGGCCCGAATGATAAAATTTGCCATATATTTTCTGTATCCAGTGATGATATTGAAGTGTTCGATTCATTTATTATTGAAAAGTTTCCATCAGCATCTATTACAAGAGCATCTGAATCACCTGATTCGCTGCGATAAACAATTCCATTTCTCAATACATAACCATATTCTCTAAATCCATAGTAATCGCCATTAATGGCTAAAATAGCATTATTATCTTCGGCTGTTTCGGAGGTGGTATCTTTTATATTTAAACCGTATGTGTTATTTGCAAAAGCAGTTTTTAGGTATGCGGCATCTGAAATTTGAATTTCTGCAATATATATCACAGAATCATACTCATTTACTTCGCTTATATTAATTGATATGTTTTCGTCTGTGTATGTATACTCACTTACGGTGGCTTCGTCTATAATTTCATTAATAGCTTCGGAATCTGTATTGTTTAATGATGTAACAATCTGAATACTTTTTGGGAAAATAAAAGTATCCAACACCACATATACAGAAAAAACTGATATCAGAGTAATTGATAAAAAAGCAAGCCTAAAAGGCTTCATTAGAAAATTTTTCATATTAAATTAAAGCTCCTTGATTTATTGACTGATTTTATCAAAGAAATGTGATAAGAACATGATTAAGAATTGTATATGAGCTGAAAACTAAATAAATTTTATTAATAGACCATTTATATTTTCCATTTCTTGTTTTATTGAATTTTCAAGAGAATCTAACAAATCCTCCGCACTTCCTTTTTTAGAAGGGTAGGTAAGAGAGGTTAAAACTAGATGGAAATGAAATAAATTTTTATCCGATTTTTTCATTTCATCAAAACAATCTATTATCTTTTCATAGACTTTACTTATGTTATTTATGCCGCAAAAAGGGAAAATTCCTACAAAATTGTTTAATTCGGTTCTTTCGACTATGTCTGTATCCCAAAGTAATTCAGTAAGCTTTTCCAAAAAAAGATCTGAAACATATATATATTTATCTTGGTTTTTTATAGAGTTTTCTTTTGCAGGAATAAAAAATTTTAGCATTAGAACGGAAACCTCAAAGTTTCCTTTTTCGGCTTTTTTTAGCTCGGATCGCAAATAATCAACTATATCAAAAGCTATTTCATTATCAATATGGATTTTCTTTTTTGAAGGTGAAATATTTGTTTTATTGAAATTTAAAATTTCTAAAGTTTTAGCTAAAAATATTTTTTCGCTAAAAGGTTTGAGTAAATAGTCGCAAATCCCTTCAGAAATAATCTTGAAAAAAATTTCTTTTTTATCATTTGTAGTTAGAATTAGAATTGGAATTTCAGATGAATGTTCCTTGATTTCTGAGAGAAGTTCAAAGCCCCTATCATTTTCAAAACTGTCATTAAAAATAATTAAATCCATTTTTTTTTCTGAGCTTGATAAGGTGTGAATAATTTCTCTTTTTGAGCCAGCATGATGTATTTTTATAAAAAGTTCTTTAAAAAAATCCGCTGTTTTTAATCTAGCGATACTAACTTCATCATATATAATAACATTTCTTTCAGTAGACCCGCTCATTAAAGTCCTCCTATTATGTTAATGATTAAATTGTACAACTATTTATAGCTATTATAACTAATTGACTGCTATCTGTCAAAGAAGATATTAAGTTGATAAAGAAAATATAAGCTTTTATTTAAAACGCCATTGACATAGCTGATTCTCATGTTAAAATAGGAAAGGAATAAAATTTATATACAATATAATGAGGTAAAAAATGAGAATAGCAGAATTACAAGAAGAAATAATTAAGATAAAAAAAGAAAAAGATATATGTATATTGGCTCACAGCTATCAGGCTAGAGAAATTTTAGAGGTGGCAGATTTTTCAGGGGATTCTTATCAGCTAAGTGTTATGGCGAGTAAAGCTCCACAAAAAACAGTTTTAATGTGCGGTGTTAGATTTATGGCGGAAACAGTTAAACTTCTTTCTCCAGAAAAAACAGTATATCTTTCAAACAGTATTGCAGGATGCCCAATGGCAGAGCAGATGGATAAAGAGATGATTTCGGCTGTAAAAGAAAAATATCCAGATTATACAGTTGTAGCGTATATAAATACAACAGCAGATTTGAAAACTATATGTGATGTTTGTGTTACATCATCATCAGCAGTAAAGATTGTAAATAAAATTGAAAATAAAAATATTCTTTTCATTCCTGATTGTAACCTAGGAGATTATGTGGCAAAACAGCTTCCAGACAAGAACGTTAAGTTATTGCAGGGAGGATGTCCTATTCATGCTAAAATAACTTTAAAAGATGTTGAAAAAGCCAAAGGACTTCATCCAAATGCAAAACTACTAGTACACCCCGAATGCGTACCAGAAGTGGTAGATGCAGCAGATTTTGTGGGTTCTACATCAGCGATTATGAATTACGCAAAAGAAAATGATTTTAAAGAATATATTATAGGAACAGAAAATAGCATTGCTGAACATCTCCAATATGATTGTCCAGATAAAGATTTTTACTTGTTATCTAAAAAAATGATTTGTCCTAATATGAAAACCACAACATTAGTAGATGTATATAATTGTGTTACAGGAAAGTCTGGGGATGAAATTATAATGGATGAAGAAATGATTAAAGATGCTAGAAAGTGCATTGATAAAATGATAGAGTTAGGTTAAAGTTTTACGGGTCTGCTACCTAGGCAGACCCGATTTTTTATTTTAGATATTTTACTCATCTTCATCGTGTATATCAGTTTTTGGTTTTTTAAGACCTTCGATTTTTATATTGTTTTTTTCTGCGTAATCCCATAGAGCTGATTGAATTGCTTCTTCTGCTAACAAGGAGCAATGAACTTTTGCTAGTGGAAGACCATCTAGGGCTTCAGCTACAGCTTTATTGGTTACTTTTAAGGCTTCTTCAATAGTTTTTCCTTTTACAAGCTCTGTAGCCATACTACTTGTTGCGACAGCAGCACCACATCCAAATGTCTTGAATTTTACATCATTTATAATTCCATTTTCGTCAATATCAAGATACATTCTCATGATATCTCCACATTTTTGCATTGCCTACCGTACCGACACCACTTGGATTTTCTATTTCTCCTACATTTCTAGGATTATTGAAATGTTCAATTACTTTTTCACTATACATATTATTTACCTCCCTGTTCTTTTAAGAAGTCTTCATAAAGAGGGGACATACTTCTTAAACGTTCCATTGTATTTTTTACTGTTTCTACTACGAAATCAATATCTTCTTTTGTGGTTTCGTCAGATATTGTTAATCTTAAAGAGCCATGTGCTATTTCGTGTGGTAGTCCGATAGCAAGAAGTACATGTGAGGGATCTAGTGAACCTGATGTACAAGCTGAACCACTTGAGGCACAAATTCCATTTGAATCTAACATCATTAAAATAGCTTCACCCTCTACATATCTAAAACTAAAGTTTGCATTGTTTGGAAGTCTGTATTCACTATGACCATTTAGTCTGGTAAAAGGAACTTCGTTTATAACTCTTTCAATGAGGTAATCTCTTAATTCTTTTTCATAGTTCATTCGCTTATCTATAGTTTTTTCAGCCATTTCAACAGCTTTACCAAATCCAACTATTCCAGGGACATTTTCTGTACCCGCTCTTTTATTTCTTTCCTGAGCACCACCATGAATCAATGGTGGTATTTTAACTCCCTTTCTTACATATAATAGTCCTACACCTTTTGGCCCTTTAAGTTTGTGTGCACTAGCACTTAATAAATCAATGTTTAGTTGATTTACATTTATATGAAGTTGACCAAATGCCTGAACTGCATCTGTATGAAATAGAACATTATTTTCTTTGGCTATTTTCCCAATTTCTTCAATAGGTAATATTGTACCTATTTCGTTGTTGGCAAACATTATGCTTATGAGTATTGTTGAAGGTTTAATTGCGGATTTTAGATCATTTAAGTCAATTAATCCAAACTCATCTACATCTAAATATGTAACTTCAAAACCATTTTTCTCTAAGAACTCGCAGGTATGCAAAACTGCATGATGTTCGATTTTTGATGTTATTATATGATTTCCTTTTTCTTTATATTGATCTGCTACTGATTTTATTGCCCAGTTATCTGATTCAGACCCCCCGCCAGTAAAATATATTTCTTTTTTTTCAGAACCTATATAAGTGCTTATAATTTCTCTTGAATTTTCAATAGCAGATTTTGTGATTTCTGAAATTGAATATATACTTGATGGATTACCATAATTTTCACTAAAGAAGGGTAGCATTGATTCTAAAACCTGAGGGTGTACCGAAGTCGTAGCAGCGTTATCCATATATATAATTTTTTCCATAATTATTCCTCCTGTTCAAATTCGTCATTATGCAGTTCGATTTTTTCTTTGCTTTCAGATGCAAGCTCTTCTAAAGATATATTATCAAATGTATCCTTTACAGAATCATTTACCTTTTCCCAAACATATTTTGTTACGCAAAGTTCAGATGTTTTGCATCCTTTTGATTCGTCTTTTAAACCAGGGCAGTCAACCAGATTTAAGTTTCCCTCTAAAGCTCTGATAATATCACCCACAGATATTTCATTTAATGGTTTTGCAATTTTATAGCCACCACCAGCACCTCTGTGACTGATAAGGAGACCTGCTTTTTTCATTTTTGAAATAATCTGTTCCAGATAATTTTCGCTTATATTTTGTCGTCTGGCGATACTTATTATTGAAACAGGTTCATCTGAAGAATGAACAGCTATATCAACCATGGCCCTTAAACCATACCTTCCTTTTGTGGAAAGTTTCATTAAATCACCTCTTTAATTCCTAGTAAATTACTTGGATTAATTTTAAAATACCACCTTTCAGTGGTATAGTCAAGTGTTTTTTTAATTTCTAGCCTTATTTAGCGCATCGGAAACAGCCGCTTTAATCCCAGCGCTACTCCAGGTTGCTCCAGAAATTCCATCAACTGCCGTTGATTGAGCAGATACAATTCTATCTGCAATTATTGGCCAAGCTTTGTTCCAATAACTAGGAGTATCATTATGATACACCAAAGCTATATTAGTGATTTTACTATCTGAAGTTGTAACTGATACTGTTATTGTGCTTTTAAAACCCTGTCCACTTCCCTGGTAGGTTCCAGCAGTATAAAGTGTTGATGAAGTTGTGGTTGTAGTTTGGCTGGTAGTAGTTGTAGTTTGGTTAGTGGTGGTTGTATTTGTAGTAGTAGTAGTAGTGTTAGAAGTAGTATTATTATCTAATGATGTATCAGTATCAGAGGTTTCGTTATCAAGAGTTTCTGCTTTTGCATTTTTAAGTGCATCAAAAACGGCTTCCATTATACCTAAACTACTGAAAGTTGCTCCTGAAACAGCATCTACATTTGTAGATTGTTTTACTAATATTTCATCTATAACTGAGTTAGTAGCAGCAGTAAAATATTGTGCATCGTCATCGTGTGAAAGTATGTGTACGGCTGTTATAAAGCCACCTTCAACAGTTACATCTACAGTTATTGAACCTCTGAACCCACTTCCAGTACCTTCATAAATACCGTCTATATATTGCCCCTCTCCATTTTGAGTGCTTAAGAAATTAGAAGAATAAGTTGAAGCATTTATGAAAGTGTTATTTAGGTACGAGAAAATTAAAAATATTATGGTTATTGATAAAATAGCAACAGTTGAGGGAAAACTATTCCCGACATTTTTTTTCAAAACTGAAGGGAAAGCGTGGTTTTTTGGGCAAGAAGTTACGCATTTGTAACAATGAATACACTCACCACTCTTAACGATATCATATTTATCTAAGTTTATGCCCATTGAACATTTATAAGTGCATAGCTTACAAGAACCGCAGCCTTGTTTTGTTTTTTTAATTTTAGTAATACTAAATCTTGATAATAAAGTAAATAGTGCCCCCAAAGGGCAAAGATATCTACAAAAGAATCTTTCAATAAACATTGAAGCTACTATTATTGCTAATAATAGAATAGCGCCAATCAAAAATTCGCCAATCACAGTTGAAAAATCCGGAAGAGTAGTTACATTTGCCAGAATGCCAAAAACACTCCATGGATTTGCAGTATCTAAAAAAGAAAGATCAAGGTTCCATACAAATACAAAGAATAGAATTAGTATCATATATTTAATATATTTTAAGTAATAATCGACACTAGGGTTAATTCTTTTTTTTATTTTAAAAGTTTTACATGAAATAGCAAAAAGCCAGTCTCCCATAGAACCAAATGCACATATCCATCCACAAAAAAATCTTCCTAAAATAATGGTAAGGGGAATTACCGAAAGTGCTGAAATAAGTACTGGAAAATCATTATAAAAACTAAAGTTTCCAGAAATTATTTCTTTATATAGAATCTTTATTCCTATAAATACATTAGAATAAAACCCAGGTAAAAATATAAAAAATATTAGCTGAGTAATAAAACGAAATATTTGTAGGGGTGAAACTCTAAACTTTTTCTTTTTCATAAAACCTCTTATAAATTTAAGTATTTAATTATATTTTAGCATAAAATTCTAGAAAAAAATGGAATATTTGTTAAATTTAGGTTAAAATAAAAACAATAATAAAAAGAGGTGACTTATAATGAAAATATCTACAAAAGGACGATATGCGCTTAGGTTAATGTTAGACTTAGCAATTAATAATACAGGTGAATATATTACTATAAAAAGCATTGCCACAAGGCAAGAAATTTCTGAAAAATACTTGGAACAAATAATCACTTTTTTAAACAGAGCAAAATATGTAAAAAGTACAAGAGGAGCTCAGGGAGGATATAAGCTTTCAATGGAGCCTGAAGAATATACAGTTGGCATGATTTTAAGACTCACTGAGGGAAGCCTTTCACCAGTTAGCTGCCTAGAAGAGGAAAGCAGTGAATGTAAAAGAGAAACGAGTTGCGTGACCATTGAAGTATGGAAAGAACTAGACGAAGCTATTAATAATGTTGTTGACAATATTACTTTAGCAGATCTTGTTGAAAGGCAGAGAGCAAAATTAGGTAATGATTATGTGATATAAAAAAATGTTGACAAAGACAGGGGGAAGGATTATAATACGCTTAATTCATAGTAAACTAATATGAAATGTATGAAAGGAGAAATAATATGAATCAGAGAAAATTAAAATTTGAAACTTTACAACTGCATTTTGGACAGGAGAACCCTGATAGTGCTACTGACTCAAGATGTGTACCTATATATCAGACTTCCTCTTATGTTTTTAAGGATTTTGACCAGGCAGAAGCACGTTTTGGTTTAGCAGAGGGAGGAAATATTTATACTAGGATAATGAATCCTACCACAGATGTTTTCGAAAAAAGAATAGCCGCTTTAGAGGGAGGAATAGGAGCATTAGCAACAGCTTCAGGAGCCGCTGCTATAACATATTCAATTCAGAATATTGCCCATTCAGGAGATCATATTGTTGCTGCATCATCATTATATGGAGGAACATATAATCTTTTTGCTCATACTTTTAAAGAGCAGGGAATAGAAACAACATTTGTAGATGCAGATAATATAGAAAACTTTAAAAATGCAATTCAAGAAAACACAAAGGCAATTTTTATTGAAACTTTAGGGAATCCAAATTCAAGTATTATAGATATTGAAAATGTGTCTAAAATTGCCCATGAAAACGGAATTCCTCTAATTGTTGATAATACATTTGCCTCACCATATTTGTTTAGACCGATTGAGCATGGGGCGGATATTGTTGTACATTCAGCAACAAAATTTATTGGAGGTCATGGGACTTCAGTTGGAGGAATTATAGTAGATAGCGGGAAATTTGATTGGAAGAAATCAGGAAAATTCCCTTATCTTACTGAACCGAGTCCTAGCTATCATGGAGTACAGTTTACAGAGGCTATAGGAGCAGCAGCATACATAATAAAAGCAAGAGTGACTTTATTAAGAGATATGGGAGCATGCTTAAGTCCATTTAATTCATTTTTATTTTTACAAGGGCTTGAAACTTTATCTTTAAGAATGGAAAGACATGTTGAAAATGCTATTAAGGTTGTAGACTATCTATCAAAACATCCTAAGGTTGAAAAAGTAAATCATCCTTGCATTGAAGAAAATAAGTATAATGAATTATATAAAAAGTACTTCCCTAATGGAGCAGGATCTATATTTACTTTTGAAATAAAAGGTGGTAAGGAAGAAGCAAAGAAATTTATAGATAGCCTTGAAATATTTTCACTCCTTGCCAATGTCGCGGATGCTAAATCTCTAGTAATACATCCTGCAACTACAACACATTCACAAATGAGCACAGAAGAACTTATTAATTCAGGTATAAAAGAAAATACAATAAGACTTTCCGTAGGGATAGAAAATATAGATGATATTTTGTACGATTTAGAACAAGCATTTGAAAAATAAAGGAGATAAGATATGGCAAATATTAAAAGAAATTTGGAAGAATTAATTGGAAAAACTCCACTTTATGAAATGCAGAATTATCAAAAAGAAAAAAAAGTACAAGGGAAAATATTTGCAAAGCTAGAGTACTTTAACCCTGCAGGAAGTGTTAAAGACAGAGTTGCGATGGCAATGATAAATAAAGCTGAAGAAAAAGGATTGTTAAAAAAAGATTCTGTAATTATTGAGCCTACTAGTGGTAATACAGGTATAGGAATAGCTTCAGTAGCAGCCTCAAAAGGATATAAAGTCATCCTTACAATGCCAGAAACTATGAGCATTGAAAGAAGAAGTCTTTTAAAAGCATATGGAGCTCAGATTGTATTAACAGATGGCTTAAAAGGTATGAAAGGAGCAATCCAAAAGGCAGAAGAGTTATCAAAAGAGACTCCAAACAGTTTCATACCAAGTCAATTTACAAACATGGCTAACCCAGAAATTCATAGACTAACAACAGGACCTGAAATATGGGATGATACTGATGGAGAAGTGGATATATTTGTAGCAGGTGTAGGAACTGGTGGAACAGTATCAGGAGCAGGAGAATTTTTAAAATTAAAAAATCCTAATCTTAAAGTTATAGCTGTCGAACCTTCAGCCTCAGCAGTTTTATCAAAAGGGACGCCAGGTCCACATAAAATACAAGGTATTGGGGCGGGTTTTGTACCTGAAACCTTGAATGTAGATATTTATGATGAAGTGATAACCGTAGATAATGAAGATGCGTTTGCTACAGGGAAGGCTATAGCTAGGACGGAAGGTATTTTAGTTGGAATCTCTTCTGGAGCAGCACTATTTGCGGCTACACAGATTGCAAACAGACCAGAAAACAGCAATAAAAAAATCGTAGTAATTTTACCAGACACAGGTGAAAGATATTTGTCTACTACAATGTTTGATTAAATTTGTTCAAAAAGGAGAAAAAAATGGATTTTCAACATGAAAAAGGAAAAATATGTGCTAGAGATGAAGAAGGAAATATAATAGCAGAAGCTTGTTATTATGAAAAAGAAAATGGAGATTGGAATATTGATCATGTCTATGTAAATCATGAATACAGAGGTCAGGGTATTGCTGAGGAAGCTATGGATAATGTAGCAAACTATTTAAGAGAAAATGGCATGAAAACTTCAGCAACTTGTCCATACGCAAAAGCATGGATAAAGAAAAATAAAGCTTCATGCCATGATATAATTTCGAAAAATCATAGATTGTAATTAATACTCTTCTCTTCTAATGCCGAATTCAGCATCTTCAACCCATTCTTCAGCATGGGTAAGCATATTAGAGAGATCATCAAGTAAGTTGAAATGGTGCTGTTCTTGTTTTATCAAATATTTGAACAGTTCTATTTCAGCATCATCTTGTGTTTTCTTTAAGTAATCTTCATACAGTTCGATGCTTTCTTTTTCTTTTTTCAAAGCTTCAAGATAAAAGTCTAATTGTGTGGGATTCACATGTATATTGCTTGTTAAATCTTTTGCATCGTGGTAAACATTTTTTTCATAATCTAGGTCCTTTAAACCGTTAACTCTGAAATTTCCATGTTCATATTGATTAGTAAGAGCGACGGCATGTCTAGCTTCATCTTTTGCAAGAAGAAGACAAATAGTTTCTAAGTTACTATCAGCATACTTTTCGGCCTGGTCTTTGTAAAATTTTTCACCATCAATTTCCATTTTGATTGCAAATTCAAAAATATTCATAAGAACCTCCTTACTTAACTTATAGAACTATTATATCATAGTTACAGTATTAAATAAAATCATCAATTATCTTAAATTCTTAGATATAAAGTAACCCACTGCGTAACCAATTATTCCAATAATAATTGAACTTAAAATATAAAATGAAGCATTTAGCTTTTTTTTGTTTTTAAATAAATTGAAGCCTTCATACATAAAAGTTGAAAAAGTTGTGTAAGCTCCAAAAAAGCCATCGCCAATAAGTAAATATATATTTTTTTCTACATCAAAACCATTTAAAAAACCAAGAAGCAGGGCTCCTGAAATATTAATTATATATGTATGAAAAGGAAATTTCAGGGATACTTTTTTTGAAATAATAATTCCTATTTTATATCGGGTAAAACTGCCAAGTGCTCCTCCTATACCAACGAGTAAGAGAGTCATGAATTTTTATCCTTCCTGTTTTTTTGTTTATAAAAAATAAACTTTTTTGCGGTAATACTTCCAACAAACACAGCAAGAAAGCCTAAAATTAATGTTATTATTAGATAAATAAAGGCTTCAAAAAAATTTTTATCAAAAATATAGTTAACTACTTCTTTACACAAAGTAGAAAAAGTAGTTAAGGCTCCCAGAAAGCCTGTTGCAGTACCTAATATTAAATTTTTACTTAAATCAAAATATTCTGTTACCAAAGTTAAAAATAGACCTAAAACAAAGCAGCCTAATATATTTGCTGCCAAAGTTCCATAATCAAAGTTTTTAAAAGAATATCTTAGAATAGCTCCAAGAAAGCCTCCTGCAAAAATAAAATAATATTTTTTCATATATTTAACCTCGTAAAAACAATTTTATCAAAATTTTTAAAAATTTACAAACAATATATTAGCCCAGTTATTGACATTTATGGTCGTAAATGTTAAAATAACACCGTTTAATTGGAAAATATATTGCATATCTAGAATCTTTCCAAGCAAATAGTTTGACCTTCTTTATATTAAAGAATTATGGCCATACGGACAGCCCGGTCAAATGCCGATTGGCAGTATATACTGCCCCTATTGATTGAGTTAGAAGCTCAATTTTTATAAGTTGGTTACTTTACAACCATATGTGAAAGCACATAAAAAACTTGTGAAAAGGTCAATAAGAGTGGTAAAAGTAATTATTTGCTATATAGACTCTAGATGAATCAGTATTATATAAGGGATATTTCTATTCTCGTTTTGTACTATTACGCAAGTTATTGTGACATTCACTATATACTTGTGTTTTTTACATTTAAAAACACAAGATTTTAAATTAATGATTCCGGAGGCGGACAAAATGGCAGAAAAAATGATATTATATGGTTTTAACAACCTAACAAAATCGCTTAGTTTTAATATTTATGATGTATGTTATGCGAAAACAGCCAGAGAACAAAAAAATTATATTGATTACATAGATGAACAATATAACTCAGACCGTCTGACTGCCATACTTACAAAAGTCACAGAAATGATTGGCGCGAAAGTTATTAATATTTCAAAGCAAGATTATGACCCACAGGGGGCTAGTGTTACAATACTTATAGCAGAAAGTTCTATGATTCCAGCAGGAGGAGAAACTGTTGTAGCCCATTTAGATAAAAGTCATGTTACAGTTCACACATATCCAGAATATCATCCAGATTCAAGTATTGCTACTTTTAGAGTCGATATTGATGTTGCTACGTGTGGAGAAATTACTCCATTAAAAACTTTAGATTATTTAATAGGAAGTTTTGATTCAGATATCATTACTATGGACTATAGGGTTAGAGGCTTTACAAGAGATGTATCTGGAGAAAAACATTTTATAGATCATAAAATAACATCAATACAGGATTATATAGATACATCTATATTAGCAAGGTATGATGCAGTGGATGTAAATGTATATCAGGCAAATTCATTTCATACGAAAATGCTTATAAAAGATATAGATCTTCAAAATTATCTATTTAATACAGATGTTTACGAAGTTCCACCAAAGGTGAGACTTGATATATCAAATAGTTTAAGAAGAGAAATGATAGAGATATTTAGTGGTACAAATGTATACAAGGAGAATTTTTAATGTCTGAATTAACTCAACAAAACGCACCAATATATGAAGCACTACAAAGATATAAAAAGATGAGGGTGGTTCCATTTGATGTTCCAGGTCATAAAAGAGGTAAAGGCAATCAGGATCTTACTGAGTTTTTAGGAGAAAAGTGCGTTACTGTAGATGTTAATTCTATGAAACCCCTAGACAATCTTTGTCATCCGGTAAGTGTTATAAAAGAAGCAGAAGAGTTAACAGCAAAAGCATTTGGAGCCACACATGCTTTTTTTATGGTTAATGGCACCACATCTTCGGTACAAAGTATGATTTTATCAGCATGTAAAAGGGGGGATAAAATTATACTTCCTAGAAATGTTCATAGAAGTGTAATAAATGCTCTGGTTATAGTAGGAGCAAAACCGATTTATGTAAATCCTGAAATTGATAAAAAGCTAGGTATCTCTTTAGGAATGTCAATAGATCAGGTGGAGAAAGCAATTAATGAAAATAAAGATGCAGTTGCAATTTTAGTAAATAATCCTACATATTATGGAGTTTGTTCAGATATAAAGAAAATTGTGAAAATGGCTCATGACAATAACATGATGGTGCTTGCAGATGAAGCACATGGGACCCATTTTTATTTTGGAGAAAACCTTCCAGTTTCTGCAATAAGTGCGGGAGCAGATATGGCTAGTGTTAGTATGCATAAGTCAGGAGGAAGTCTGACACAAAGCTCAATATTATTAATTGGAGAAAAAATTGAAGAAGGATATGTAAGACAAATAATAAATTTAACTCAGACAACCAGTGGATCTTATTTATTACTATCTAGCCTAGATATATCAAGACGAAATCTTGCTTTAAATGGTAAGCAGATTTTTGAAAAAGTATTAAATATGGCAGAATATGCCAGATCGGAAATTAATGCTATTGGTGATTATTATGCCTTTTCATCAGAATTAATAAATGGAAGCAGTGTGTATGACTTTGACAGAACAAAGCTTTCAGTGCATACTTTAGATATAGGGTTAGCAGGAATAGAAGTTTATGATATTTTAAGAGACGAATATGACATTCAAATAGAATTTGGAGATATAGGTAATATTTTAGCATATATTTCAGTAGGTGACAGAGAAAGAGACATAGAAAGGCTTGTAAGTGCTCTTTATGAAATTAAAAGAAGATTTAAAAAGAGCAAAACAGGAATGCTGGTACAGGAATATATTTCACCAGAGGTTATAAAGACTCCTCAGGAAGCATTTTATTCAGAAAAAGAATCGGTTTTATTAGAAAATTCCAATGGAAGAATCTGTAGTGAGTTTGTTATGAGCTACCCACCTGGAATTCCTATTCTTGCTCCTGGAGAGTTAATTACTGAAAATATAATTGATTATATCAAATATGCTAAAGAAAAAGGTTGTCAGCTTACAGGAACTCAGGATTCACAGGTTGAATACCTGAATGTTTTGAGAGGAGAATAATTATGGAGTTATGGTTTTCAGAGAGTCACACTTCAAGTGTTAATTTTTCTATAAAAGTAGATAAACAGCTTTATAGTGGAAGAAGTGAGTTTCAAAGAATAGATGTATTTGATTCCAAAGAGTTTGGAAGATTTTTAACCCTAGATGGCTTTATGATGCTAACAGAAAAAGATGAATTTAT
Source organism: uncultured Parasporobacterium sp. (assembly GCA_963676435.2). GTDB lineage: Bacteria > Bacillota > Clostridia > Lachnospirales > Lachnospiraceae > CAXXOZ01. Next base: position 153,962 of record CAXXOZ010000022.1, on the reverse strand, counting down.
ATATCATGAAATGATAGCTCATGTGCCGATGTCTGTTCATCCTAACCCTAAAAACATCTTAATTATTGGAGCAGGCGATGGGGGTGTGGTTAGAGAATTAACTAAGTATGATAGTATAGAAAATATTGATCTTGTAGAAATAGATAAATTAGTAGTTGAGGTGTGCTTAGAATATTTACCAAAAACAAGTAATAAGTTAAATGATGATATAGTTAATATACATTATGCTGATGGTTTAAAATTCATTCGTTCTTGTGAAAATAAATATGATTTGATTATTGTGGATTCTACCGATCCGTTTGGACCAGGAGAAGGTTTATTTACAAAAGAATTTTATGGAAACTGCTATAAAGCATTAAAAGATGATGGAATAATGGTAAATCAACATGAAAGTCCTTTTTATGATGAGGATGCAGCAGCAATGGAAAGAGCCCATAAAAGGATATACGAAAGCTTTCCAATAAGCAAGGTATATCAGGCACATATTCCGACATATCCATCAGGACATTGGTTGTTTGGTTTTGCATCAAAGAAATACCATCCGATTCTTGATTTTAATGAAAGTAAATTTAGAAATTCAGGGGTAGTGACCAGATACTACAATCCAAATCTGCATAGAGGTTCTTTTGCATTACCGACATATGTAGAAGAATTATTAAAAGAAGTTGAATAGGAGGAAATTCAAATGGGAAAAGCATTGATTATAGGCTGTGGTGGAGTAGCAGGTGTTGCTATACATAAATGTTGCCAAAACAGCGAGGTTTTTGAAGAGATATGTATTGCCAGCAGGACTGTTGAAAAATGTGATGAATTAAAAAAGAAGCTAGATGGTGGTAAGACAAAAATATCAACAGCTAAAGTTGATGCAGATAATGTTGATGAATTAGTTGAATTAATAGAAAAAGAAAAACCAGATTTAGTATTAAATTTAGCACTACCTTATCAGGATTTAACAATTATGGATGCCTGTCTTATAACAAAAACTCATTATGTAGACACAGCAAACTACGAGCCAGAAGACACAGCAAAATTTGAATATAAATGGCAATGGGAATATAGAGAAAAGTTTGAAAAAGCTGGTATTACAGCTTTACTAGGAAGCGGATTTGATCCTGGAGTTACAGGTGTTTTTTCTGCCTATGCAATGAAACATGAGTTTGATGAAATAAATTATATAGATATACTAGATTGTAATGGTGGAGACCATGGATATCCATTTGCGACGAACTTTAATCCAGAGATTAACATTAGAGAAGTCTCTGCTAATGGAAGTTATTGGGAGAATAGTGAATGGATAGAAACAAGTCCAATGGAAATAAAAAGAGAATATGACTTTGAAGGTGTTGGAAAAAAAGATATGTATTTACTTCACCACGAAGAGCTAGAATCCCTTGCTCTAAATATAAAAGGGATAAAGAGAATAAGATTTTTTATGACCTTTGGAGAAAGTTACCTTACTCATTTGAGATGTCTTGAAAATGTAGGAATGACTTCTATCGAGCCTATTGAATATGAAGGAAAGCAGATAATACCATTACAGTTCTTAAAAGCTGTGTTACCAGACCCTGCGTCATTAGGGCCAAGAACAGTTGGTAAAACAAATATTGGTTGTATTTTTAGGGGCAAAAAAGACGGTAAAGAAAAAACTTATTATTTATATAATATATGTGATCATCAGGAATGTTATAAAGAAGTTGGCTCGCAGGCCGTATCATATACAACAGGAGTACCTGCAATGATAGGAGCCATGATGATTATGAATGGAACATGGAAAAAGGCAGGAGTTTACAATATCGAGGAATTTGATCCAGATCCATTTATGGAAGCGCTAAATAAATGGGGACTTCCTTGGAAAGAAGATTTTGCACCTATATTGGTAGATTAATTATGGAATATAATTTAAATTTTGATATTAATAGTGTAGACACACCTTGTTTTGTTGTAGATGAAAAACTAATTGAAAACAATTTAGAAGTATTAAAAAAGGTTAAAGAGGAAAGTTGCACAAAAATACTATTAGCACAAAAAGCTTTTTCAATGTATTCAGTTTATCCTTTGATTAAGAAATATCTTGATGGTACTACAGCTAGTGGACTATTTGAGGCAAAATTGGGATATGAAGAAATGGGAGGTGAAACTCATATTTTTTCACCTGCTTATAAAAAACAAGATTTTAATGAAATAGTTGAAATTTGTGACCACATTATATTTAATTCTATAAATCAATATGAGAAATTTATTGAATTGGTTGTTGAAAAAGAAAAGAGTGCAGGCTTAAGAGTAAATCCAGAGTTTTCAACACAAGATCACCCAATATATGATCCATGTTCACCGTTTTCAAGACTTGGAATAACTTTAAATAATTTCCCCAAAAGATTGCCTGAAAATGTTGAGGGATTACACTTTCATACTCTTTGTGAACAAAATTCTAAAGAACTTTTGGATACATTAAATGTAGTCAAAGATAAATTTTCAGGATTTTTTAATGACTTGAAATGGATAAATTTCGGTGGTGGACATCACATAACAAGAAAAGATTATGATATAGAACTTTTAATATCAACAATTAAGGACTTTAAGAAAGAATTTAACCTAGAAGTATATCTAGAACCAGGAGAAGCCGTAGCTTTAAATACAGGATTTTTAGTGGCAACTGTAGTTGATATTATAAATAATGGCATGGAAATAGCCATACTTGATACTTCAGCAGCCTGTCATATGCCAGATGTTTTAGAAATGCCATATAGACCAGAAGTCATTGGAGGGGCTAACCCTAATGAAAAAAAATATACATACAGACTAGGGACAAATACCTGTCTGGCTGGTGATATTATAGGGGATTATTCTTTTGATGAAGAGCTAAAAGAAGGGGATAGACTTGTCTTTCTTGATATGGCGATTTATTCTATGGTTAAGACAAATATGTTCAATGGTATAAATCTGCCAAAAATTTATTTAAATAAAATAAATGAAGGCTTAAAGCTAGTTAAAGAATTTGGCTTTTCTGACTATAAAAGTAGGATATGATATAGACAAACAAAATTGACTATGTTAAAATTTATTTAAGGGATAACTTATTTAACAGAAGAATTAAGCCAAGTTAATGGTGTGATGATAATGAAAATAGAGTTTTTAAAATAACGGGGGCATGTTGCTCCTGTTTTTTTCTTTATTAAAAACAAGTAAATTTATGGAGGAGGTATAGTATGAAGTCGATTAAAACAAAAATGATGGTGATATTTACAGCTATAATCTTGGTTCTAACAGTAACCCTGGGTTTAGTTACAATTGTTATTGTGAGTAACGATTTAAGAATACTGAGTAAGGAAAGCCTTCAAAATGAAGCTCAGACAGAGGCGAAATATATAGCTGAAAGTGTTCAAAAAGAGCTTACATACTTGAGCGCACTTGCTGAGAATCCAATTGTTTATAGTGATAATTATTCAACACAAGAAAAAATAGAGTTTTTTAGCGATGAAGCTGACAGAACATACTATCTTGCATATGGAATAATAGATGAAAATGGAATGGGTACAGTAATGGATGGAAGTGGGGTTACATTTGATATCAGTCAGGATCCAAGATATCAACTTGCTAAATCAGGACAACCATGTACTACAGATATAATAATCAGCCCAGCAACAGGGGAACTGGTATTATCAGTTATGGCACCTATTTATACCGATGGTGAAGTTACAAAAGTAGTATACGGTAGATTAGGAGGAGAATATTATAGTTTTGTAGCAGATACAATCGGATTAGGAGAAACAGGGTACGGCTATTTAGTGAATTCGGAGGGTGTTGTTGTTGCACATCCGAATAGAGAACTTGTTAAATCACAATTTAACTTGATAGAAGAAGGAAAAAATAATCCAGAGTATGCTGAATTAGGAAATATAATCGCTAATGAAGTTGTTGTTGGAAATGTAGGATATGGAGAGTATTTTTTTGAAGGAACGACAAGACTTGTTGGCTATACACCTGTAGCAGGTACGCTTTGGTATGTAGTCGCAGCACAACAAGAATCTGAAATATTAGAAAATGTAAATGCTGTAAGAAATGTATTAATTATTATAGTGGTAGTGTCTATGATAATAGGGGCATTGGTAACTTTATTTATGAGTAATAATATCGCAAAACCAATTCTAAAAGTTACAAAAGATATTGAAAAGAAATCAAACCTTGACTTTACAAGTGAAGAAAATTCTGAAGTAGCAAAGTTTGAAAAAAGAAAAGACGAAATAGGGAAAATGGTTAAGTCCATGAATAAAATGTCAGAAAACATTAGGGATTTTGTTATTAAAACTCAGGAATCAGGAGAGCATGTTGCAGCATCTTCTGAACAGCTAACAGCCACTGCTGATCAAACTGCCATAGCAAGTGATGAGGTTTCAAGAACTATTCAGGAAATTGCAGAAGGAGCTAATGATCAAGCCAGAGACACTGAAAAGACAGTAAATAATGTTGAAGAATTAGGAAGCTTGTTGGAAGAAGATTCAAAATTAGTAGAAAATCTTGACGAATCAATAAAAGAAATTGATATTGAAAAAAGAAAAGGTATTGATATAATAGAGTTGTTGGTTAAACAAACTGAGGAAAATAACATTACTTCAGAATCAGTGTATAATGCTATAATGAGTAATAATGAAAGTGCAGAAAAAATCGAAAATGCTAGTACTATGATACAAAATATTGCAGAACAAACAAATCTTTTAGCTTTAAATGCAGCAATAGAAGCTGCAAGAGCAGGAGATGCAGGTAAAGGTTTTGCAGTTGTTGCTGATGAGATTAGAAATCTAGCTGAACAGTCAAATAACTTTACTTCAGAAATTGAAGTGGTAATACATGAATTAAAAGAAAAATCATTAGATGCTGTAAATAAAATGGTTGAAGTTAGAAAAAATGTAGAACTTCAAAACGAAAAAGTAAAAGAAACAGAGAATCGTTTTTCTGCAATAGCTGGAGCAATAGATGTTTCCAAAGAAATCATTGAAAGGCTCAACGAGTCTACCAATATAATGACGACCAATAAAAACAATATTATTGATTTAGTTCAAAACTTATCTGCAATTTCAGAAGAAAATGCAGCAGGAACTGAAGAAGCAGCATCTTCGATGGAAGAGCAAAATGCAACTGTTCAAGAAATTGCAAATTCAGCTGAGAGCTTATCTCAGATATCACAGGAATTACAAGAACTTATTTCTAAATTTAAAGTATAATAACAAGAGAAGGGTATGCCCAATATGAAATTTGATAAGATATTTAATTCAATGCCGATGGCATATGCTTATCACAAAATGATTTATGATGAACAAGGGAAACCAGTTGATTATGAATACATTGAGGTGAATGAGACATTTGAAAAATATTTATCACTTAAAAGTAGTGAAATAATTGGAAAAAAGATTTCTGAGATTATGCCAAATATTTTGGAAGAAAAAGCAGGGTGGGTTAAAAGATACGGAGAAGTTGTTAATTATAAAAAAACAATGGATTTTGATGACTATGCAGAAGCTTTGGATAAATGGTTTCATGTGTTTGCATTTTCACCAGAAGATGGATATTTTTGTACAATTTTCTTTGATATAACCCAGAAAACAAATGATTCTCAAGATAGGTTTTCTCTCTATACTATGCTTAATGATATTATTATAGAGCTTGATGAAAACTATATTGTTGAAAATATTATGGCGCCTGATGAGGCTAGTTTGTTTTTTCCGATAGAAGAGACAATAGGTAAAAATATTATTGAACTAATGCCTGATATACATGCTAAAAAAATCGAAAAAATATTATCAGCGACATTCAAAAGCAGAAATAAAGAATCTACTTTTTATAGTGAAGTTTTTAATGATGAAAAAAGATGGTTTCAGGCTGATGCAAAATATGTAGAATTAAAAGATAAGAATAGATACATAATTAGTGTTATGGATATCACTGAAAAAACACTTCTTGAAAAAAAGCTTCGTAAGCAGGAAGAAATGTTTAAAACAATATTTGAACAAGCTCCTGTAGGTATTGCAATAGCCAAAAACTTCAATTATATTGGTAAAATTAATGATGAGTTTATGAGAATATTAGGAAGAACAGAAGAAGAGATTTTATCTAGTCAATGGATGGACTTTACTCATCCAGATGATTTAGAAGAAGATTTAAAGCTATTTAAAAAGTTTCAAAACAAAGAAATTCCAAACTATTCTTTGACGAAAAGATTTATAAAAAAAGATGGCTCGGTTATATGGGCAAATATGATTATTGATCATTTGGTTTTAGGTGAAGAAAAAGAAGAAGACCAAAATCATATCTGTATTGTAAGAGATATAAATGATACTATAGAAGCAGAAAAAGCATTAAGAGATAGTGAAAGAAGCAAAGCAATAATGCTTTCCCACCTTCCAGGTATGGCATATAAATGCAAAGTCGAAGATGCTTTAAAGATGGAATATGTGTCAGAAGGTTGTTTTGAATTAACAGGGTATGAACCAGAAAAATTAATAGATCGTAATGAAAAATGTTATTTTGATTTGATTTATCCTGAAGAAAAGAAACTAGTGAATGATAAATATTACGAAACTATAAAATCAGGAAAAAATTTAAAAGCAGAATATAGAATAAAAACAAAAGACAATCAGGAAAAGTGGGTTTTAGAGCAGGGACAGGCTATTATTGATAATAGTGGCGATAATTCAATGATAGAGGGTCTAATTATAGATATTACTGAAAGTAAGCAAAGAGAACTTGAGATAATGTATATGAGTGAACATGACTCATTAACGGGTATCTATAACAGAATGTATTTTTTTAATAAGATTAAAGAAATCGATATTGAAGAAAATCTACCTATATCTATAATTGTTGGAAATATTAATGGTATGCGACTGATTAATAATGCTTTTGGAAACGAAACAGGTGACTTCCTAATAAAAGAAACTACAAGAATAATAAACTCTTGCTGTAGAAAGACATATTTATTAGCAAGAACAGGAGGAGATGATTTTTCGATTATTTTACCTAAAACAGAGTTTAGAGATGCTCTAGAAGTAGTAGATCTAATGAAGTCTAAGTGTGACTTGTTTTCAAGTAAAATAAAAGATAGTAACATAAATATAAATATATCATTTGGATGTGATACAAAAAATAAAAAACAAGTTGATATTATGGAAGTGATTGGTGTTGCACAGGATTACATGTACAAGAGAAAACTTTTGGATAGAAAAAGTTCTCACAGGGATATACTATCTACCATTACTGCCTCTCTTTTTGCTAGAAGTCAGGAAACAGAAGAACATGCAGACAGGTTAGCAAAAGTTGCACACATGATTGGGAGAGTACTAAACCTACCAAAACAAGATAACGATTTTATAGAGCTGGTAGCATTGCTTCATGATATTGGGAAAATGGGAATTTCTGATAATATTTTAAATAAACCAGGTAAATTAACGGATGAAGAATGGAAGATAATGAAAAAGCATCCAGAAATAGGCTATAAAATAGCAATAGCTTCTCCAGAACTTGAACCTATAGCAGAATTTATTTTAACTCATCATGAGAGATGGGATGGCAAAGGTTATCCAAAAGGTCTTATGGGAGAAGATATTCCTTTGGTTTCAAGAATAATCTCTGTTGCTGACGCCTTTGATGCAATGACAGAAGACAGGGTATATAGAAAAGCCATGAATAAGGAAATGGCAGTTGAAGAAATTAATAACAATTCTGGAAAGCAGTTTGATCCAGAAGTTGTAGAAGCATTTAATAAAATTGTAAATGATATTTAGTAGAAAGAAGTTCCACCTAATTTGATGGAACTTCTTTCTATTAGGTTTACAAAAGGGTAAGCGTAATATAAAATATAAAAATGCTATATTAAATTGGAGGAGTTATGACAATATATATTTCACATCTTTTTGATGACAAAGAATTAAAGAAAATAATTGATGAATATAAAAAAGATTTTGATATGGGTATTGAAACAATTAATTTTGCAGCTGGGATGTTTTTAGACCAAAAAGAAAATCAAATAAAAGAATACCAGAATAAAATGGGGAATTATATTAAAGAAAAACCTTTATCGATTCATGGACCTTTTCTAGATATGTGTCCTCATAGTTTTGATAGCTTGGTGAAAGAAGCTACTAAAAAGAGGTATAACCAAGCATATGATTCAGCAAAAAAACTTGGTGCAAAGCATATCATATACCATACAGCGCTGGTTCCTACTATTTATTTTGGAAGTACATGGGAAGAAAATTCTATTGGTTTTTGGGAGGATTTTTTATTAGATAAAGATGAAACAGTTCAGATACATATAGAAAATGTGTTTGAAGAAACATATGAAAACATGAAAAATTTAGTTAAAAAAATAAATAATCCAATATTTAATATATGTCTTGATTTAGGTCATGCTAACTGTTTTTCTAAAAAGCCTATAGAAGAATGGATTTATAACTTAGGTGATAAAATTGGTCATATTCATATACATAATAATTTTGCAGATATAGATAATCATCTTCCTTTAACTGAAGGGAGTATGGATATGAAAAAAATCATGAAAGATTTAATGAGTAGATTTCCTGAAATGGAATACACATTAGAAATGAATAGTGCTGAGCATACAATAGAGTCACTGGAGTTTTTAAAAGGTTTAAAATAAAGGTAGGGATAATGATGAGGGAAGTTGACCAGATGGCTATAGAAGCAAGTAAAGATAGAGCCAAAATGGAAGATTTTATCAAAAATAATGAAAGTTTTATTATTAAAACTGCATCAAAAACTTTAAACAAATTTATCACAAAAAGTGATGATGAGTGGTCGATAGCGTTGATTGCATTTGCAGAAGCGGTGGAAAGCTATTCATTTTCAAAGGGCAGTTTTTTAAGCTTTGCAAAATTAGTAATAAAAAGAAGGTTAATAGATTATATAAAAAGCAATACAAATGGTAAAAATGAAATTCTTGCTTCTCCAAATCTGTTTGATGGAGAATCAGAAGAAAACGCCAAAGATATCTCTTTAAAAGTTCAAATCACTAAAAAAACCTCTTATGGAGTAAACGAAAACATAAAACATGAAATACAAGCAATAAGTGAAGTGTTTAATGAGTTTGGGTTTTCATTTTTGGATTTAGCTTCAAATTCACCAAAATCTAAAAAAACTAAAAACAATTGCGCAAAAGCAGTTAATTTTATATTGGAAAATCCTATAGTTTTAAATGAACTTAATGAAACAAAAAGACTAAATATGAAAATTATTGAAAAAAATACAAAAATACCCCGAAAAATTTTGGATCGTCATCGAAAGTATATAATAGCAGCAGTGATGATACTTTCTGGAGAGTATCAGGAACTGGCAGAATACTTTAGATACATTCGAAAGGAGAATTAGTTATGAAAGCAGTAGTAGTAGAGATAAAAAATAAATATACAGCACTTCTCCTTGAAGATGGAAGAATCGAAAAAGTAAAGAGCGAAAACTATACTATCGGAGAGGTGATTGAGATGAAAGAGAAAAAGACTGAGGGAAATACGAAACTAAGAAGAATGATAACTTTAGCTTCATCAGCAGCAGCATTTATAGTGCTTTGCGGACTTGGTGTGTGGGCATATGTTGCTCCTTATTCATATGTAAGTATGGATGTAAACCCATCAATTAAATTTATGGTAAACAGGTTAGGATATGTTATTAGTGCAGAAGCAGTTAATGAGGATGGAGAAGATATAATTGAAGGATTGGACTTTTCAAGCTTATCAAATCTTCCTATAGAAGAAGCTTTGGAACTGGCAATAGAAGAGGTTGAAAAACAAGGTTACCTTGTTGGGGATGAAGCAGGCATGATTATTACAACAGCTAATAAAAATGAAGGTGAAGCTCAGGAACTTTTATTAAAACTTCAAGTAATGGCTCAAGAACAGGTTAGAGAAGAGGGTTACGAAGTTGAGGTAGAAGGGCTTGCTGTTGGACTTGCAAGAGTTGAAGAGGCTGAAGCTCTAGGTATAACACCAGGGAAATTAAATTTAATCGAAAAATTAAGTGAAAGTTCAGAGAATCCTGAAGAAATAGATATAGAAGAGTGGAAGAATTCTTCAGTAAAAGATATTATGAAGGCAATAAAAGAGAATAAGAAAGATAATAAAGATAGAGACGACGAAGATAAAGATGACGGAGATGAAGACGACGAAGATAAAGACGACGAAGATAAAGATGACGGAGATGAAGACGACAAAGATGAAGACGACGATATAGGGAAAAATGAGTCTAAGACAGAAAAAAAGAATAATGGAAATAAAAATAACGACGAAGATGAAGACGATGAAGACGACGAAGACGAAGATGAAGACGACGAAGATGAAGACGAAGAAGATGACGAAGATTAAAGAATAAAAGAGATACTAAAAAGCCAAATGCACATCATGCACTTGGCTTTTTTCGATAAATAGATTTTATTGCATCTGTAAGGCCTCCATAGGACAAAAATCAACACACTGTTTACAGTTAAGACAGAAAGTATAATTTACAACTGGTGCATTGAATCCGTCTTGAGTAAGGGCTCCGACAGGACATATTTTAACAGATGGACATTGATGATCCTGTGGGCATCTATCTTCTAATACAACTACTTTTTTTTCACTCATATAGTCTCCTCTTTCCTTTTTTTTAATAATAACATTGATTTTTTAATTAATATGTAATCTGGTCACAAAAAAAGTTATTGACATATGTCGATAAATAAGTATAATTAAGTAAGTGACATATGTCAATAACTGAAAAGGAGTTTATTATGCCAAGACCTGTCAAATGGAGAAAAGTTTGTTCAATGCCTTCGAATAGTAAGTTTGGTCCCATGGATGCTAAAGTTGACCATAAAACACATATAAATATGACAATCGATGAATATGAAACTATTCGTCTTATTGACTTAGAGGGTTTGAATCAAGAAGAATGTTCAAAACAAATGAATGTTGCCAGAACTACAGTTCAAGGCATATATAACGAAGCTAGGAAAAAAATTGCAGACTCTATTGTAAATGGAAAGCCTTTGTGGATAGGCGGAGGAGAATATAAACTTTGCGAAGGAACTGGAAATTCGTGCCATGGAGGACATTGTGGTATAAGAGGCTGCGACAAGTAAATACCAACAAAAGGAAGGAGAACGCTATGATTATTTGTGTACCAGTAGAAAAATTACAAGAAAAAATAGTAGTATGTGAATCATTTGGGAGAACACCATATTTTTTGATATATGATTCATCTAGTAAAGAAAGAAAAATATTAGACAATGAAGCAGCTAGAAGTCAGGGAGGTGCTGGACCAAAAGCAGCACAGCTTTTAATTGATAATAATGTGGAATCGCTTTTGGCTTTTAGATGTGGTCAAAATGCAGCAGATGTTCTCACATCTGGAAATGTAAAAATATATAAAATAAGGGAAAATGATGTTGATAAGGCAATTGAAGATTTTTTAGAAGGAAAATATGAGTTGCTAACCGAAATACATGAAGGGTTTCATAATCATGGGTAATAAAGATAAAAACAATTTTAAAATTGCAGTTTTAAGTGGAAAAGGTGGAACTGGAAAGACAATGGTTTCAGTTAACTTAGCTAGTTCTAGAAAAAATGCAGTTTATATAGATTGTGATGTAGAAGAACCTAATGGATATTTATTTTTTAAACCAACAAATATCAAAACAAAAGATGTTTGTGTAAAAATACCTAAGATTAATTCAGATATATGTATTAGCTGTAGGAAGTGTGTAGATTTTTGCAAGTTTAATGCATTAGCGATGGCAAAAGAAAAAATACTTATTTTAGAAGAGGTTTGTCATTCTTGTGGAGGTTGCAAAATAGTATGTCCTGTTGATGCGATAGAAGAAGAGGATAAAAAGATTGGTGAAATACAATCTGGCAAATCAAATGGAATGTCAATCAAAACTGGAATATTAAATATAGGAGAAGTGACAGGAGTTAAAATAATTGATGAATTACTTAAAATGGAAGAATCTATGGATACTGACATTGTTATTGATTGTCCGCCTGGAAGCGCCTGTTCTGTTATGGAAAGTATTAAAGATGCGGATTACTGTGTATTAGTGACAGAGCCAACATCTTTTGGTGTTCATAATTTAAATATGGTTTATGAGCTTGTTAAGTTATTTAATAAACCTTATGGCGTAATAATTAATAAATACATTGAAGATGAAAACTTAGCACAAGATTTTTGCAAAAAAAACAATATAAATGTTTTAGGAAAGATACCTTATAGTAAAGAAATAAGTAAAATTAATTCTAGAGGGGATATAATTTTACATCATAAAGACGAGAAGTATAAAAACTTATTTAATGATATATATTCTCAAATAGAAGAGGAAATAAAAAAATGAAGCAACTATTAATTCTTAGCGGAAAAGGCGGAACAGGCAAAACAACAGTTACTGGAGCATTCATCAGTATGAGTGAAGCAAAAGCATATGCAGATTGTGATGTAGACGCACCGAACTTGCATTTACTAATGGATTACAAAAATAAACCTAAAACAAAAGATTTTTATGGTATGAAAAAATCAAAAATTGATTATATAAAATGTACTTCATGTGGAAAATGCATGGAAAATTGTAGGTTTGATGCAATTAGCTTTAAGGAAAAATATGTAGTAGACAAATATTTATGTGAAGGCTGTTCAGTTTGTGAGTACTTATGCCCATCTGATGCTATATCAATGGTAGATTATATATCTGGAGAGTTGTTTTTATATAAAGATGAAAGGGTTTTTTCTACAGCAAAGCTTAAAATGGGTAGTGGAAATTCAGGACTTCTTGTCTCAGATGTTAAAAAAGAGCTTAAGGAAAATGCACCAATATGTGATATAGCAATTATTGATGGTTCGCCAGGTATAGGATGTCCTGTAACGGCATCTATAAGTGGAGTAGATATGGTTCTTGTAGTCGCGGAACCGTCGATTTCAGGCATGAGTGATATGAAAAGAATTTTAAAAACAATAGATATCTTTCAAGTGGGAAAGGCTGTTTGTATTAATAAGTTTGATACAAATAAAGAAATATCAAAGGAAATAATTAAATACTGCAAGATTAATAAAGTACCATATGTAGGAAAAATATCCTATGATAAAGCTGTACATAAAGCCACTAATGAAGGTGTTTCTATTGCAGATATACCCTGTAAATCAGGACGAGAAGTAAAAAAGATATTTATGAAAACATATAAAATATTAACAGGTAAGGAGTTTTAGAAATGAGCGAAAATTGTAATAACGAATGTGAAAGTTGCTCAGAAGACTGCGCAATTAGAAAAGAGCAACCTCATGAATTAAGTAAAATAAAAAAGGTTATAGGTGTAGTTAGTGGAAAAGGTGGAGTAGGAAAATCATTTGTAACATCTATGATGGCAGTTACAATGAATAGAATGGATAAAAAAGTTGGTGTGTTGGATGCTGATATTACAGGTCCTTCTATACCAAAAGCCTTTGGCATTAATGAAAAAATAAAAAGTAATGATTTTGGTATGATACCATCTGAAAGCAAGTTTGGAATAAAGGTTATGTCATTGAATTTGATTTTAGAAAATGATACTGATCCAGTTATCTGGAGAGGTCCCATAATTGCCAATACTGTAAAACAGTTCTGGACAGATGTTATTTGGGAAGATTTGGATTATATGTTTGTGGATATGCCACCAGGCACAGGAGATGTTCCTCTTACAGTATTTCAATCTTTACCTTTAGATGGAATAATTGTGGTCACATCACCACAGGAACTTGTATCGATGATAGTTGCAAAAGCTGTTAAAATGGCAGAATTAATGAATGTCCCTATATTAGGATTAGTTGAAAATATGTCGTATTTTGAATGTCCTGATAATGGAAAGAAATATAATATTTTTGGGGACAGTCATATAGAAGAAATTGCACAAAAATATAGTTTAGAAGTTCTAGGCAAGTTACCAATTGACCCTGTATTTGCAACTAACTGTGACAGAGGATTGGTTGAAATGAATGATGAAAGTAACTTTATTAAATTAGCAGAAAAAGTAGAGAGTTTATAAGCGGAGGAAAAAAATATGATAGTAGCAGTAGCAAGTGAAGGAAAAAAAGTAACAGAGCATTTTGGACATTGTGAGACATTTCATCTTTTTGAAGCAGAAAATAACGAAATTGTAAAAACAGTATCTATGCCTAATCCAGGACATAGACCAGGATTTTTACCTAAGTACTTGAATGATTTAGGAGTAAATGTAATCATTTCAGGAGGCATGGGCCAAGGAGCCATTGAAATATTTGATGAAAAAGGAATTGAAGTGGTTACAGGCGCCAAAGGAGATGCAAAAGAAGCAGCAGAAGCATTTTTAAAAGGCAAATTAAAATCAACAGGATCTGTTTGTCATGAGCACCAGGATGGATGTGATCACTAATAGTAGGAGATTAATAAATGACTATAGTTTTATATGTTTTGGCTTTAATAGGTTTATTCTTTTCTCTTATAAAGAGTAAAGATAAAACAAAGAAAGCACTTAAAAAAGCGTGGAAGGCTTTTGAAAGAATACTTCCCCAGTTTTTAGTGATATTAATAATTATTGGATTAATGTTATCCATATTAAATGCCGAGCAGATATCAAAACTTATAGGTTCAGGATCAGGGGCAGCAGGAGTTATTGCTGCCTCTTTTATTGGATCTATAACTTTGATACCTGCTTTTGTCGCTTTTCCATTAGCGGCAGCTTTGTTGGAAAGTGGAGCTGGTTATATGCAGATAGCAGCTTTTGTTTCAACTTTAATGATAGTAGGGATAATTACAATACCTCTAGAAATAAAGTATTTCGGTAGAAAAGTTACAATAATCAGAAATAGTATAGGATATATATTTTCTATTATTGTTGCGATAATTATTGGACTGGCTATGTGAAGGGGGGATTATTTATGTTTAAGATTATAAAAAGGTATAAGTTTTTTTTGATTTTTCTAGTAATTAATACTCTAGTCGTAATTTTATATCCTGATATTGGATTTAATTCAATATTAGTTACCAGAAATAATATACTTGAAATGTTTTCGGTTATCCCACCGATATTTATATTGATAGGTCTCTTTGATGTTTGGATTGATAGAGAAGTATTGATTAAATATATGGGAAAAGGATCTGGTGCAGTAGGAGTTTTGATAGCTCTATTTATAGGATCAGCTGCTGCAGGACCTCTATATGCTGCTTTTCCAGTAGCGGGAATATTAATGAAAAAAGGCTGTAAACTTTCAAATGTTTTTATAATGTTAGGAGCTTGGTCAACAACTAAAATACCACTTTTGCTGTTTGAAGTTTCGTCTATGGGTGTTAAGTTTACATTGATAAGATTAGGGATAGACCTGATTGGCATTATAGCTATAGGGATTTTAATTGAGAAGACATTAAATAAAAATGAAAAGGACAAAATATATGAAAATGCTATGACTTTTGAGCATTGATAAATTTGTCAAAAAATTTTAATATGTTATAATTATACTGTAAACGTTAGCTATCATGGAATGAAGAGGTAATGTTATGGTTATAGAAAAATCAAAAAAGCTTCCAAAAGGTGTTTTTTTATCTGTATCTTTTGTTTTTGTTTTGGCAATTGTTTTAGTTGTTTTTTTATGGTTGTATTTTAAAGCCTATATCTTTATTAGTGTCGATGTAAATCCTTCAATAGGATTTGCTATAAACAGATTTGGAAGAGTGATTAGTGTTGAGGGGTATAATGATGAAGGAGAGGATATTTTTGAAGAAATAGAGAGTTCTTTAAAGCACAAAGATGTTGAGGAAGTTCTTGATATTGTAATAGACAAGCTCATTGAAACGGGGTATCTTGAAGAAGAGGCAGAGGCTGTAATATATGTGGCAGCCTATTCTGAAGATATTGAAGATGCAGATACTATTGTTGAAAGGTTAAAGCTTCTTATAAAAGAGAGACTTGAGGTTGAAGGTTTTTTGGCGAGAATTGAGGGTGTTGCAGTAGATGAAGAAGTTTTTGAAGATTCGGAAGAATATGATATATCTCCTGGAAAGCTTGATTTAATAAATGATATAATAGACGATGAACAAAATCAAAATAGAAATAATGTGGAGCAGTGGACAGATAAATCAGTGAAAAAATTATTTGATGAAGCTAAAAATGAGAAACAAACAACTCAAAATCGTGAATATGAAGTCGAAGAAGATGAAGAAGACGAAGAGGACGAAGAAGACGAAGAGGACGAAGAAGACGAAGAAGATGAAGAGGATGAAGAAGACGAGGAAGATTAGTATAAAAATATCCGGGAATTTCCCGGATATTTTAAATTTCTTTATTCTGCTTCGAATTCCTCTTTACCTGCACTACATACTGGGCAAACCCAATCAGCTGGTACATCAGCCCAAGCTGTTCCAGCAGCTATTCCGTCATCTGGATATCCTTCGGCTTCATCATAAACAAAACCACAAACTGAACATACATATGTTTTCATATTAAAACCTTCTTTCTTAAAATTTATAATACAATAGTTCAATATGAACAGTGCATTATTTTATATTTGTTTATTTTATCATATTTTAGATTTAATATAAAACCCTAAATTGAAATTTTATTAATTTCCAGTAACGACTCCGTCTACACTGCTCATAGAATTTGTTAAATTCTGGGCAAAAGAGCTTGATGTAGCATATGATGTATTTTTATAAAGAGTTTCGCCAGGTGAACTTGGTTCTCCATCCCATCCCATGTACATATCTCCGTTTGTATAGTACACTACTTCTACATTTCCATAATCTACTGTCCAGTCTGTTTTTGCATAAAAATCTTCTGCAACACAGATAGACATAACTTCTGTTACTTCTCCGTTTGTTGTGCATGTTAATATAGCTGATGCAGAAGAATCATCATACTGAAGTTCGTATGAAAATGGTTCTCCGCTTGAATTAGTTCCAGAAACTGTTGCGCTGTCACCAGACTCTGAATAATCAATATCAGCATAGCCGAAAATTGAAAAAGCCATAGCTACGGCAGCAGGATCAGTATCGAAGAAAGTAGCTGTAAATGCTAGTGTTAAATCTCCGGCCATAAAGTTAAATAAGTTTAATGCAAGCATGAAGTTTTCTTCTGAAATATTATCTTCTATGTCAGTATATGCATTTTCCATAGCAGCCACATATGATTCGTAAAATTCTGACCAACTACCAGTTGAAACATTATTTTCACTATCATTACTATTGTCGTAATTTTCACCATCTGTAGTTGCTGGACCGCTATTTCCGCAAGCTGCGAGAGATGCGGTTAGTAAAATAAAAATTAGTATAAGACTTATCTTTTTCATCTCAATCCTCCTAAAGGTGTAATATAAATAATTTTATTAAATACTCAAGTATTTTACCACATAATAAAAGAATTGAAAATATAATGTGTTCGAATTTGTGTATTGTAGGAAAAATTTCCTAAAAAATCTAAGTTTACTACTCTTTTTTATGTTAATAACTAAAATCGGTACTGCTGTCTACAACTCCGTCTATATAGGTTAAAGTGTTTGGTAAGCTATATATAAATGATTCACTTTTTGGATATTCTGGATTTTTGTAAAGAATATCTCCTTCTTGTGTGGCATATTCATCCCAACCCATATATAAGTCTCCGCTTTTATAATAAACAGCTTCAACAACTTCACCATATTCAGACCAGAAGGTCTTGGCATAATACTCATCAGTTTCGCAAATAGAAACAATTTCTGTAAGTGTACCATTATAATATGTATATACAACGGCTGAAATGGATGCCTCATCATACATTAGTTCATAAATATATTCATCCCCAGAAGAGCTTTTAACTGTTATAGAAGCCTGATCCTGGTTTTGTTCATAGTTTAATATTTCATACTCAAACATTTCGTAGAGACTTTCAAGATATGTTGTATCAGAGTCAAAGAATAAAGAGGTATACATTAAGGCAGAATCACCAGCTGATAGATTATAAATACCTTTATTATATGCAATAGTGTTTAAATTTAAAGCATTCCCTTCATTTATTGAGTTGCTGATCGTATCAGAAATATCATATAAAGTATTCTGATATGTTTCACAAAATTCTATCCAGTTATTTTGTGTGAAAACATTTGTGTCCTCATTACTGTTTGTTTTTTCTTTACCACATGCAGTTATAGAAAATAAAATGGCAAAGGTAAAGATGGTTAATAAAGTTAGTTTTTTCATTTTTGCCTCCCATTGATTTTTAATAAAAATATTTTAACATAATTTATATATATAATAAATGTAGAATTTTGTACACTGTAAATAATAAGGGTTGATTTAGTAGATGTTTTTTGATACAATGATAAGTAGTTATTAAAACCATATGCGTATGGAGGAATGTCATGGATAAGAAAATTAGAGAAATAGAAGTTTTTGGTGATTCGATTTTAAAAGGAATACAACTTAATTCAGAAAATAAGAAGTATGTGATAGATAATAATATTGATATCGACCAAATCAGCAAAAAATACACAGTAGAAATCAAAAATTTTTCCAAATTTGGATGTACTATAGAAAAAGCTAGAAAAATAGTAGATAGAAATTTAGAAAAAGGTATTAAATGTGATGTGGCTATAATGGAATACGGTGGGAATGACTGTGACTTCAACTGGAGAGAAGTAGCAGGAGATCCAGATAAAGAACATTTTCCAAACACACCACTAGAAATTTTTTCCAAAACATATAAAGAAATAATAAGTAAACTTAAAGTTAAAGGTATAGTACCGATTTTGACAAATTTACCACCAATAGATCCACAAAGATTTTTTGACTGGTTTTGTAATGGTTTAAATAAAGAAAATGTAATGAAATGGTTGGGAAGTATCAATACAATTTATAGGCAACAAGAAACATACTCAAGAGAAGTTGAAAAAATTGCAAGAGAAACAGGCTGTCCGCTAATTGATATTAGAGGAGCATTTTTAAGAAGAAGAAAAGTTGAAGACTTACTTTGTGAAGATGGAATACATCCAAACACTGAAGGTCAGAAAGTGATAACTCAAGCATTTTTAGAGTTTACTGATTTAGGGTTCTCTTATTAATATGAAAGATAACGTTAAATATGCTCTGGTGTCGGGATTGTCCAAATCTATAGATGTGACTTGGTTTATTTTATTGATTCTATAAACCAAGGTGTTTCTGTGCACGTTTAGTATATTGGCAGTCTTGACCAAATTTCTTTCATGTTTTAAAAACTCATATAAGGTTTTAAATAAATCACTATTGTTTATGCTGTCGTAGTCTAAAAGCTTCAATAATTCAGGATGTATGATATTGTGATTTACATTGGATTTTATCGAATTGTAGAAAAACTTCAAAGCATAATCTTTACAATAATATATTTCTCCTATTTCTTTAGGGCAATGTGTCAAGGTTAATGCAGCTTGTTCATAGGCATCCTTTATATTTAGTAGTTCAAAAAATTCATAAGATATTCCACAAAAAGAACTTGTTTTTTTAAGTATTGGAGAGATTATTTCTATGAGTCTTTTTTCTTTTAGTAAATCTGTATTTGCTAATATTATTATATCATCTTTATATTCCATTAAAAAACAGGAACTTAAATTTTTCTCAAGTGTATTTAACATAGGCCTGTGAATTTCTGAATAATAACCTAGATTATTTATTGCTAAGATGATTTTTTTATGACTAGGTTTCCAACCTAAAACATCTATTTTCTTAAAAAGTTGTTCTTTGATTATTTCATTTCCGTTTAATAGATCTATAAACATTTGGTTTTCTTCAAGCATTTCTTTTCTTGAGCTATTTAGTTTTAACCAAGCTTCTATAATATTTCCAAAACTCTCTACAAGTTGTAGGCGACCTTTTGTTATTGGATTGTTTACTTCCACTACAACAAGTCTTCCCATGTTTTTTTGATTTAAAAATAAATTTCGTAGCATAAATTCAGGAGACTTATCTTCTAATGTTGCAGTCATTACTCCTTTTGTGAAACGGATTTCATGCAAATGTTCTCTCATCATATGAAGGGAATCTAGGGACATACTTTTTGTTGTAATTATTGTATCCCATTCTTTATCAATAGTTCCTAAACCAAATTCTTTGGAGTGGGCAGTTAAAACATTCCCGGCATCATGTAGAGTTATTGGGTCTAGAAATACATCGTGGCTTTTATCTACAAGGTGTTGAAGAGAGCAGCCTTCATATATATCAGAAATAAGGCCGTCGGCCCAACTATAAAAAAAATCAAATGCGTCAAAGACATCATTTAAAACAGCTTCCATATCTGTGGTTTTTAATAAAATCATATCATGACCGTTTATGCATATAATATTTTCACTATCAGAAGGAATAAAGTCTTTTGCTACACCTAGATAGACATTTTGATTCTCAAACTTAACATCACTTGAAAAAAGTCGAACGCCTCTTAAAATCTGTTCGCCTTCATTTATTTTATTATCAGGATTATATTTTTTTAACCAATCGCTTAATATCCACATGCTTAATTTCATAAAGAATCTCCTTTTAAATAGACAATCTAATTATAGTACGAATCATACAAAAGGTAAAGGGTGTTTCTTGTGAAAATTGGATTACAAGTACATTTTAATGGGGGTTTTAAAGATGTATAATTTAGACAGTATTTTAAGGAGGTTGTTTAATTATGAGTACAACAATGAAAGAAAAATTTTTAAGACTTATGCGTAACGATAACCCTACATGGGTTGGAGATCCATGGGATTGCTTTAATGAAAATCCATTTTTCAGACCAGCACTTTTTGATGGAGGAAATTTATGTTGGAACCCGCCAACACCAGGAGTAAAAGATCATAAAGATGCATGGGGTGTTACATGGGATTGGCCATTAGATCAACCAGGTGGAACACCACACGTAACTTATGAAAACTGTGTAGTAAAAGATATAACACAGTGGGACAAATATCTTAATTTTCCAGATATTGATAATTTCAATTGGGCACCTTTTGATGCTCAGGCAGCTCATTTAGACCGTGAAAATAAACTAGTTATGAGCGCTAACTTCTCAGGAATGTTTGAATTTTCACATCTTGTTATGCCTTTTGACGAAGCTTTATGTAATTATCTTGAAGAACCAGAAGCTATGTTTGATATGCTTTCAGCTTATACTGATTGGAAAATCAAATGTGTTGGAGCAACAATTGAGCATACTAAACCAGATATTATTCATCACCATGATGACTGGGGCAGTAAATATGCACTATTCCTTTCACCAGAAGTATGGAGAAAATCAATAAAACCTCACTACGAAAGATTTTATGGTTTTATAAAGAGCAAAGGTGTTTTAATACAGCATCACTCAGATTGCTTTAACGAAGGCCTTGAAAATGATATGGTAGATATCGGAATAGATATGTGGCAGGGAGCAATTCCTCAAAATAATATCAAAAAAATGCTTGAAAATACAAAAGGAAAACTCTGTGCAATGGGTGGAATGGATATGCAGTTAATTGACCTTCCAGATGCAAATGAAGATGCAATCAGAGCAGAGGTTAGAAGAGCTATTGATGAATATGTTCCATTAGGTAACTTTATCCCTTGTGTAGCAAATGTATTCCCAATTCATAAAAATGTTGAAGAAATCATCAATGATGAATTAAGGACATATGGAGCAGCGTTTGCAGAAAAACATTTTAAATAAAAATCAAGTCCGGCTAGTTTTAGCCGGACATTTTATTACTATTTCTATTCCAATTCCATAAATTTCAAAGTTAAATGCATCTTAAGTCTATCTTCTCCATCGCTTAAATCTATTGGAAACAGCTCTTTTATTTTACTCATTCTATAAAATAAAGTATTTTTATGTATAAACAGATTTTTTGATGCCGCAGATGGGTTGTCTGGATATTTTAAGTATTCTTTTAATGTTTCTAGTAAGTTGGTTTTATGTTCTTTGTCGTATTTTTTTATTTGCATGATTCCAGAATGATAAAAGTCTTCTAAATCGTATGTTTTTGAAAGTATTTTCCCTATATGCTGGCATATAAAATCTTCATACATAAAGATCTGATTATTTGGTGATAGTTTTAAACCAAAATCATATGCAGTAAGGGACTCTTCATAATACTTTCTTATATCTAGAAAACTGCTAAAACACCTACTTATTGATGCGTTTAAATCATTAATTTTTAAGAACTCTTGTAATGAACTATTTTCTTCAAAGAGTGTCTTTGACTGATCAGATAAGCACAGGAGAAAAACTATTTTACCCTCATAAATAACCCAGCGACTATGTGGAAGCAACTGGTTAAGTTGTTTTGAAATTAGTTGAGCTTTTCTATCAAAAAAATCTGCCTGCTGTTCAGTGATTGTCATTATATACATGAAATCAGTGACTTTCCAGTTTAGACTTTTGATTCTTTGATTTATAGTATTTATATCTCTCATATGATTATCGAGTAGTTCTGATAAAAAGAAGCTGTGTTTAAGAGAGGCATTTGTTTTGTAAAAGTCAGTTTTTTGTAATTCTAAAGAAACTAGACGGCATAGAAAGTCAATTAATTCAAAATCTTCTTCTGTGAATTTACGATTTGTTTCCATTACAGCAATATGGGCAGACTCGATGCCGTGAACAAACACTAGAGCAGTTATCCAAGCATCATGTTCAGAAGATTGTTTGCTATAATATGGGTATTTGCTTTCCCTGGCTTTTTCATATAGTCTGGCTTTTTTCATGGCTATGATATTTTGTTCGTTCATATATCCCTGATTAGTTTGTTCTTCTAAGTCTGGCCTTTTTTCCACATTTGCCTGGCGGGATGCTAAAATTTTATAACCAGCATCTACTAATAGAATTGGGTTTTGTAAAACAGAATAAGCTTCGTCGATTAAAGCATGGATTCCTTTATTGGAATGTAAAACTTGTATAAGTCTATACATATGACTTGTCATTATATTATCTTTTGCAAGTATATCAGAAATTGTTAACCTGATTTTTTCAGTAGAAAGTTTAGTTTTTATATGAATGATATTTGAATTTGGTAAATGGCTAAAGTCAGGTAAAACAGAACTGTCAGAAACATAAATAAAATTAAGGTTTTCTTTTAAAAATGTTTTTGGAAGTGTGGAATTTGTGCAGATATATAGACAGTTACTGTCATAAGACTGATCCTTTTTAGAAATGAATAAATTATAGATTTCTTCATCGGAATTTGATGAATTAACCCATTCTATAGGCAGGAGTTGGATTCTAGCAATAAGTTTATCAATTTTCATATTTTCTCCTTTGAGTTGCAACACAAATTAGTCAAATAAAAACATTATGGATTTTGTTAGAAATACATTGTTTTAACAAGTTTTTTTATATATTATTTATGTATAAAATACTATAAGTGTGTTTATTTGTCAAACCATTGTGTTGCAAATCAACAACCATACAGGAGGAAATATATGGAATTAGATAAGGATTTATATTTTACTAAAAAAGAAGTCTTTAAAGGTGAAGAAATCGAAGCTATTTACCGTAGAGCTAGAAAACCGGTTTCAAATCAAGAGCCAGTTGACTTAGCAGAAAGCGATGATCCGATGGCTAGAATGGGACAGGGATTCTGCCCAGATTTCAATCAGAGAACTTATGAAGCAGCGCCAGGCATTATTTGTGAGCAGGATGTTGCAGTTAAAATGAGAGATGGTGTTACTATCTATACAGATATCTTCCGCCCAGCAAACTCCACAGAAAAGATACCAGCTATTGTATCATGGAGCTGGTTTGGAAAGCGTCCAGGAGATGGAATGAGCGAATGGCAGATTATGGGTGTACCACCAAATACTGTTTCAAAACTTGCAAAATTTGAATCACCAGACCCAATGTACTGGTGTTATCAGGGATACGCAGTAGCAAACGTTGACGTTCGTGGTGCAGGACATTCAGAAGGTGATGTTCATATGTTTACTCACCAAGATGGTGAAGATGGATATGACTTCGTTGAATGGTTAGCAACACAGGAGTGGTGTAATGGAAAAATTGGTATGTCAGGTAACTCAGGTGTTGCTATGCATCAGTGGGGAATAGCTGCTCAACAGCCACCATCACTTGCATGTATCGCACCATGGGAAAGCACAACTGACCTTTATAGAGAATCATTATTTGAAGGTGGAATTCCAGCATTAAGCTTTAATGAATTTATCGCTGCACAGGTTACAGGTGAAGGTGGAGTAGATGATCAGGTAGCTATGGCAAGAAAATATCCATTAATGAACGGATACTGGGAAGATAAAATTCCTGATTTCAAAAAAGTTAAAATTCCTGTATATCAAACAGCAGGATTTTCACATTTCCACTTAAATGGATCTGTAAAAGCTTTCAGAAAATGTAAATCAACAAGAAAATGGATGCGTATGCACCGTGACTTTGAATGGCCAGATACATACGAACCACAAAATCTTGAAGACCTTAAAATGTTCTATGACCGTTACTTAAAAGACATTCATAACGGTTGGGAAATGACACCAAAAGTAAGAGTAGACATTATGGATGCATATGACTGTGATTACCAGGTAAGAAGAGCTGAGAAAGCATTCCCAATTCCTAGAACAGAATATAAAAAATATTATTTAGATGCTGCAAATATGACAATGCAAGATGAACCAGTAGCAGTTGAATCAAAAGTTTCTTATGATTCAGAAACAGGTCAGGCAGAGTTTGATATGGCATTTAATGAAGATACAGAATTAACAGGATATATGAAACTTGTTATGTATGTTGAAGCTGATGGACATGATGACATGGATATGTTTGTAAACATCCAGAAAGCAGATGAAGATGGAAATTGGTTACCATGGCATACATTAGACGAGCCACATCCAGGTGCTTGGGGTAAATGTAGAGTTTCTATGCGTGAGCTTGATGAAAAATTATCTACAAAATTCAACCCAGTATTAAAATGTAAAAATGTACAAAAATTAGCTAAAGGAGAAGTTGCAAAAGTTGAAATAGCAATTGTACCTTCAGCTCGTATATGGCATAAAGGACAGAAATTAAGAATTCAAGTTGCAGGAAGATATATTAGAGAAGGATGGTTTGAACCATTATCATGGGATACAGAAAATGTAGGAAACCATATTATTCACACAGGTGGACAATATGAGTCATACATTCAGGTACCAGTGATTCCAGCTAAATATCAGACAAAAAGTGGTTATACACACAGATAGAAAAAGGCAATAAAAGGAGGCGTAAATGTCTAAAGTATATAAAATATTTACTCTAAGCCCAGGATCAACTTCTACAAAGCTTGCTGTATTTGAAAATGAAAATAGAGTTTTTAAAGCTAATGTTGCTCACGATCCTGAAAAGCTTGCAAGCTTTGGAGAAATAAGCAATCAGCTAGAATATCGTAAAGAGACAATATTAAGTGAACTGGAAAAAGAAGGAATTTCTCTTTCTGAAATGGATGCTTTTTCAGCATATAGTGGAGGATTAGAAACTCTTTCAGGAGGAATTTATCCTGTAAATGAAAAAATCCTTGAACATTCAAGAGAAGGAAGAACAGTTAAACACCCTGCTATTTTGGGATCACAGCTTATTAATGCTTTTTCAGAAGAATATGGAGCGCCAGCTTACCTAGTTAACCCTCCAGATGTTGATGAATTTCAAGATCTTGCCAGAGTTACAGGGATAAAAGGCTTATATCGTGAAAGTAGAGTACATGTTTTAAATCAAAAAGAAGTTGCAATGAGATTTGCAAAAGAGCTTGGTAAAAAATATGAAGATTGTAATTTTGTGGTTTGTCATGTAGGTGGAGGATTATCTGTAACAGCACATAAAAAAGGACAAATGGTTGACGGAAATGATGTTCTTAATGGTGATGGACCAATGGCTCCTAACCGTTCTGGTTCTGTACCAGCAGTGCCAATTATAAAAATGTGTTTTAGTGGAGAATTCAACGAAAAAGAAATGATTGCAAAAATCAGTAAAACAGGAGGTCTTTTAGGACACCTTGGAACTGATTCAACACTTGAAATAGGAAAAAGAATTATTGAAGGTGATGAATACGCAAGACTTATTTATAATGCTATGGCATATCAACTTTCAAAATTTATTGGTTCATATTCAGTTGTATTAAAAGGTGAAGTAGATGGTATCATTCTTACTGGCGGTGTAAGTAATGATGTTTACTTTACAAATCAAATACAGGAAAACTGTAGTTGGATTGCACCTATCAAAATTTATGGTGGGGATTTTGAAATGGAAGCATTAGCTTCTGGGGTTATGCGAGTTTTTAACAATGAAGAAGAAACAAAAGTATATACAGGAGAACCTGTATGGAATGGATTTGATTTCGTTAAATAATTTAGGAGGTATTTTATGAAGATTTTAGGTATATCAGCGGGTACAAAAAACGGTAACAATGATGCTATGTGTAAAGAAGCTCTTATGGGAGCAAAAGAAATGGGTGCAGAAATTGAATTTATTAATGTATTCGATCTAGATATCAAACATTGTACAGGTTGTATAGCATGTGTTAAAGGATTATTTACAGGTAAAGGTAACTTTTGTGCATTAAAAGATGATTTTGACTGGTTACTTGACAAGATGCTTGATGCAGATGGAATCGTTGTTGCTATGCCGATATTTGAAAAAGGCGCACCAGGGATTTTTAGAACAATTACT
Source organism: uncultured Parasporobacterium sp. (assembly GCA_963676435.2). Lineage (GTDB taxonomy): Bacteria > Bacillota > Clostridia > Lachnospirales > Lachnospiraceae > CAXXOZ01. The sequence goes on along the minus strand of CAXXOZ010000022.1, from coordinate 127,326 downwards.
GACCGTTTCGGACCAAGAATGGATAGAGGAAACAACACTATTGCAGTAAAAATCTCAGCTGAAATGGGTGGAAAAGAAATTGACCCAAGAATATTAAAAGATAAAGTTATATCTTACATGGGCATCGGTGGTTCTGATTGGGCTACAAATGTTCAGCAGGACGCAGGAATGCAAGCCTTAACACCAATGTGGAAAGTTATCAACAACGAAGTATTCTCATGGTCAAAAGGTATTATTATGGAAGATGAAAAAGTTGCAATTGCTCATCAGGTAGGAAAAAATATTGTTGAAGCAGCTAAAGACTTTGAAAAAGCAGAATACAAGAGTGATCCAGGTATCTGTACACACTGCCATAATAGAAACTTCCATTTAAATGATGATGCAACAAAAGCTATATGTAATCTCTGTGGTATGGTTGGAGAAATCAAAATAGTAAATGGAAAACCTGTATTTGATTTTCCAGATGAACAACTTCATCATGCTCATGATACTCTATCAGGAAAATTCATACATGCTGACGATATTAGAACAAACGAAGGCAAACTTATGGATACTAAAAAATCAGAAGAGTATAAAGCTCGTGTTGCTAAATACAAAGATTTTATTTCAGGAACAAAACCTGAATAGATAATAATTAAATAATTAGTATATGAATTGTTAGAACGTATAAACAATGCTATAATAAACATATTATTATATTTATGGAGGTAATTTATGGATAATAGTGCTATGTTTAAAATTAGCTATGGTTTATACGTTCTTTCTGCTAAAGAAGGGCAAAAGGATAACGGTTGTATAAGTAATACTGTAGTTCAGGTTACATCTGATCCAAATAGAATTACTGTTGCATTAAATAAGAATAACTATACAACAGGAATGATATCTTCAACAGGAGAATTTAATGTATCTATGCTTGATGAAACAGTTTCATTTGATGTGTTTAAGAATTTTGGTTTCAGAAGTGGTAAACTCCATGATAAATTTGAAGGTATTGAATTCGAAAGATCAGAAAATGGTATTGCTTATTTGCCAAAAAATACCAGTGCTTTTATTTCAGCAAAAGTTCATACAATAACAGATTTGGGGACCCATTTACTATTTTTGGCTGACGTAGTTGATGGAAAAGTATTATCAGATGTAGATTCGGTTACATATACATACTATCAGAAAAACATTAAGCCAAAACCACAGGCTCAAAAATCAAAAGGGTATGTTTGTAAAGTATGCGGTTATGTATACGAAGGCGAACCTTTACCAGCTGATTTTATATGCCCAATATGCAAACATGATGCATCATATTTTGAAAAAATAGTCTAAAAAGACGCAATATTTCAATTACTGAAATATTGCGTCTTTTACATATATGAAGGGATAAAAAAATGGATAAAATAAAAAGAACTATATATATGTATGAATTAATGAAAGAAAGATGCAGTAAAAATGGATATTCTGAAAATCAGGAAAAGGCTTATACAAACATAATTAATATTATTTCTAATTGCAAAACAGAAGAAGAAATAATGAAAATATTTAAAGATGATCCAACGATTTATGAAGAAGTTGCAAAAGCATTAGTATTAGACAAATTAAATGCTTCTCTAAAAGCTGCAAAAGAAAACGATTATAAAGAACTTGAAGATATTTATTCTCAAAGATATAAAGAAGTTGAAAACGATTATAAAAAAGCTTTTGAAACAGGATATGAAAATAAAGTACTATTATTTTTTAATAAACATTCAAAAAAAATAAGAATTTTTATGGATATATTTTACTCATATATTTTATATAAAGGCTCTCACCCAGAAGAAAAGAATTTAGAAAAAATAAAAGAACTATGTATAGAACTTGAAAATATGGAAGTTAGCTTTAAGGAATTAACTCAAATTGATGAGTTTAGAAAATGTATAGACTTAAAAGATTCTGAATACAATGAATATGTAAAAGATGTTGAAGTGTTAATAAATACAAAATTTGATAACAGTGATTTTAATAGTGTAGTGAATAATAAGTTTGAAAAAGCTTGGGAATCTCTAAAGGATAAAGAAACATTTATGAAAGAAATTGGTTTGTCGGAATTGAAAAATACATATAGAGCATCATTTTTAGTTGTTTCACCAGAAGATGAAAACGGCAAATACGAGTTTATAAATGAAGAAAGGGAGGACATGTAGTGAATGATATAGTTAAAACAACAATTGATGGATATTTGCAGGTTTTTAGTTCATATAGCATTGCTGATGATGAATTACTAGCTACGGTTAATGACTTTAAGAATAGACTAATTAATTTTGGCGAAAAATATGATGATCCAATGAAGTTTTCTATGGATTTTATGAGCAGCGAATTTCAAAGTGAATATTCTGACTTAATATCAAAGGTTGCCAGTCCCCCAAAGGAATCACCAAAAACAACAAACAAAAAACCAGAAGTCAAAGAGTACTTAGAACAATATAGAACATCATTTGAAGAAGTTAAAAAAGCTGGATATAGGCAAAAAGCTGAAAAAGCATATGAAAACCTGTTTGATGTATCAAACAGAACAAATGATATGTTGGAAGCTCAAATTATTTTGGAAGAAGAAAGATTATTATGGAAAATTGTTTCTGAAGATATGATAGATATTTATGAAACTATTTATAATGCAATGGATCCTCTATCAAAGAATATTTTAAAGCCAATTGAAGGGCAGTTAAAGATTTGGCAAAAAGCTGACTCTGATGAAGAAGTGACATATGCAATAGATATTTTTGATAAGGAGAAAAATATCTTTATAGAAAAAGAAAACTTTAAAATATTTATTGTAGCTGCCTTATCAGAACTTTTAATAGGATATAACACAGCAAAAATGGAATTTAGAACATGGGGAAAAGACGGAAAAGCAGCAAGAGATGGACTGATAAAAATGATTGCTATAAGAGAAAATATAATTAAAGCATATGATTTAATGAAATCAAAATTTGGTTATGATTTTGATACTATAAACAATGACGAGTGGATGAGATTATGGATGCTTATTCCTTCAAATATTGACGAATTAGGAAGAATTAAAATGTCTTTAGATCCATATAATATAGAAGTTTTTAGAGAAATTTTATTTAATGAAATATTAACAAATAAACCAATAGAAGAAATATTATTAAAAGAGCAGGAAAAAATGTTTAGATATGCTCTAGATAAAAGGCAGGATGAAGTTATTAAAAAATATACTTTGATTGCTAGTGAAAAAAATTCAAAATTTAAATACTTTCAATACAAAGAAAGTTTGAAAAATTATACCGGTTTAAAAAGTGTCTGATTTCTTTGAATCTTTTGGAGACAGTTTATATTTTGATTTATAGGCTCTATAAAATGAGACATAATTTTTAAACCCGCTTTTAAAACAAGCTTCAGTTAGGGGTGTTCCTTCAGAAATCATTTTTTTAGCAGCAAAAAGCCTTTTTTCAGCGATATAGTTTCCAAGTGTATGACCAGTTTCTTTTTTAAATAAATGCATTAGATAAGAGCGATTCAAAAAGAAATCATTTGAAATTTTATCAATAGTGATATCATTTGTTAAGTTTTGGTTTATATATTCTATTATAGATAAAACTTTTTTGTTTGAAGTTGTAGCATTTTGATAAGTTATATCATTTTTTAATACAGATCGATTTAAGTTTATAATGAATTCCATAAACATTATTTCTCTATATAAAGTTGAAGCATATTCCTGAGTGATAAATGTATTCTTTAAATCGTTTATATTTTGTAGAAGGCGGTTATTAGTTGAAGCATCGGGTATTATTAGATTTGTGGAGTAATCATTAGTTTTAAAAAAGCATTCTGAAAGATTGTAACCCTCTTTTTTATAGTTTTCAAAAAAAGAATGAGAAATATAAAAAATTAATCTTTCATAGCCCTTATTATCATTTAATATTGGTGTGTGAATTTCACCTGGGGAAATCAAAATTATATCCATAGGGTTTAGGTGATAGGTTTTACCTTCGACAAAGTAACTTATATTTCCTTCAAGAAAAATAAATACTTTAAAAAAGTCATGATAATGATGCTGCGGTTCTATTGTTAGGGAATTATTTAAGTAAAAAATTTCAAAATCATTTTTTAAATATCCATATTTTTCATAGCTTTTCATTATAGTACCTCCGTATCAATTATAGAGCATTATATGAAATAAATAAAGCACAATTTTTATATAAATGTATAATAGTGTGTGATAAAGTAAAGTTGAAAAGAAGCAATGAAGCAAAAGATAGCAGATATGACCTTGTCATATTTAATGTCTTGTAATATAATGATTTAGGGAAAAGAGAGGATAACGAAAAAGTATGAAGAATTTCACCAATTATAATGATTTTGATAGAAAAGAAAATTTACAATTTGAATCAAAAGTTGTACATGGAGCATTAGGTCATGAACCAATAACTGGTGCAGTTAGTTTTCCAATATATCAGACAGCTACATTTAGACATAAAGCATTGGGTGAATCAACAGGCTTTGATTATTCAAGATTGCAAAATCCAACCAGACAAGAACTTGAAAGAACTATGGCGATTTTAGAAAATGGGACTGAAGGTTTTGCTTTTTCAAGTGGACAGGCAGCAAATATGGCCTTGTTTAGCTGGTTAAATCCTGGGGATCATGTGATATTGTCAGATGATATATATGGAGGCACATTTAGAATAGGAGATGAAATTTTCGGTAAATACGGAGTGGAATTTTCTTATGTAGAAATGTCCGATATTGATTTAGTCAAAAGGACAATAAAAGATAATACGAAAATGTTTTTTATTGAAACACCAACAAACCCAATGATGAAAGTTGCCGATATTGAGGAACTTTCAAAAATTGCAAAAAATATTGGTGCAATAACAGTTGTTGATAATACTTTTTTAACTCCACATTTTCAAAAACCACTAGATTTGGGAGCAGATATTGTAGTTCACAGTGGAACTAAATATCTTGGTGGTCATAATGATACCATTGCAGGGATAGTGATTGTTAAAGATGAAGAGATGGCAAAACATTTCAGGCTACAATTAAAATCTCATGGTAATGGTCTTGCATCTTTTGATTCTTGGTTGATCATAAGAGGCTTAAAAACACTTTCTTTAAGAATGGAAAAACATAACGAAAATGCTTATAAGGTTGCTAATTGGTTAAGAAATCATTCGAAAATAAAGAAAGTTTATTATGTTGGTTTTGAAGATCATCCTGAATATGAAATAACAAAAAAACAAAGCAAGGGCTTTGGAGGAATGATTTCATTTTCAGTTGATACAGAAGAAACAGCAAAAGGAATTTTAGCTGGTGTAGATATGATTATGTTTGCAGAGAGTCTTGGTGGAACTGAAACACTTGTTACATTCCCGATGACTCAAACTCATGAATCTATTCCAGATGATGTAAGGAGAAAACTGGGTATCGATGAAAGATTTTTAAGGCTTTCAGTAGGTATAGAACATGGAGATGATATTATAAATGACCTTGAAAATGCTATGAGATAGGAGAGGATTGTATGAAGTTTACGAAGATGCAAGCTTTTGGTAATGATTATGTTTATATTGATGCTATTAATCAAAAAATCAATAATCATTCAAAATTAGCAAAATTCATAAGCGATAGACATTTTGGTGTTGGCTCTGATGGAATGGTTTTAATTTGCCCATCAGATAAAGCAGATTTTAAAATGAGAATATTTAATCCAGATGGCACAGAAGGGGAAATGTGTGGTAATGCAATAAGAAGTGTAGGTAAATATGTATATGAACATCAGCTAACAGACAAGATACGAATGAGTATCGAAACCCTAGGGGGAATAAAGCAGCTTAAACTGTTTACTGATGGGCATAAGGTTTCAAATATTTGTGCAAATATAGGTAAACCTAAATTTGATCCAGACTTTATCGAAAAATCAGTTAAGGTATTAGATAAAACTTTTCTTGTAACAACTGTGTCATGGGGAAACCCTCATATTGTTACATATATTGATGATATTATGGATTTTGATGTAAGTAAATATGGTAAAGAACTAGAAAATATGACAGAACTTTTTCCTGATAGAACAAACGTAACATTTGCACAGATTGTTGACAGGAAGAACATAAAAATCAGAGAATGGGAAAGAGGAACAGGAGAGACAATCGGTTGTGGAACAGGGTGTGCTACTGCAGTTGTAACAGGAGTTAAACTGGACAGATGTGATAGAGATGTCACTGTATGGCAGATTGGAGGACCACTAGGAATTAAATGGGAAGAAGGAAGCGATGAGTTATATATGACAGGCCCTTCTCATACGGTTTTCGAAGCAGAGATTGATGTTTCCCATATTTTTTAGACAGGAGTAGAATTAATGAATTTAAGAAGTTTGTTAAATGACATAAGTTTTGAATGTGTAAAAGGGAATCTAGATATTACAATTTCAGATATTGTATATGATTCTAAAAATATTATTGAAAATTCATTGTTCGTTTGTATTCAGGGAGCACGAACAGACGGACACGATTATATTGAAGATGCTATAAAAAAAGGAGCCATAGCTTTGATTGTGGAAAAAGATGTTGAGGTAAATAATTACGTTACTGTCATCAAAGTACCATCCACGAGAAAAGCCCTGGCTTATTTATCGGCTTGTTACTTTAACAATCCAGCCAAAGAGTTAACAACTATAGCTATAACAGGTACAAAAGGTAAAACTACTACAAGTTTTATGATAAAAGAAGTTTTAAAGAAAGCGGAAAAAAAAGTAGGGCTAATTGGAACAATTGGAGCATTTATTAATGATGAATATATTCCATTGAAAAATACAACTCCTATGTCTTATGATCTTCATAAGATGTTTAGAAAAATGGTGGATGCAGGTTGTGAATATGTAGTAATGGAAACATCTTCGCAAGGGTTTAAACTTGATAGAACACTAGGTATTCAATTTGACTATGGAATATTTACAAATTTTTCTAGAGACCATATTGGACCCGCAGAACATGAAACTATGGAAGAATATTTAGAATGCAAGAGTATGTTGTTTAAACAATGTAATCAGGGTATTCTTAATGCTGATGATGAAAATTGGAAAAATATGATCAAAGACTGCGTTTGTGAAGTTAAGACATATGCCTGTAACAACAAGGCAGACTTAATGGGAGAAAACATTGAATTTATAAAAGAAAAGGGTAAAATCGGAATTAAGTTTAACACTTCTGGAGAGTTGCAAGATGAATTAAAAGTATTTATTCCAGGTAATTTTAGTGTGTATAACTCACTAGCAACATTGTCTCTTTGTAATTGTCTTGATATTAATGAAAATACTATAATAAACGCTCTTGCAGTTGTGCAAGTAAAAGGAAGAGTAGAACTATTGAATGTATCAGATAAGTTTACTTTACTTATTGATTATGCACACAACGAAGTAAGTACAAGAAGTATATTGACTACCTTAAAAGAATACAATCCTAAAAGAATAATCTGTGTTTTTGGAGGAGGAGGGAATCGTCCAAAAATGAGAAGGTATGATATGGGAAAAGTTGTAAGTGAATTTGCAGATTTAAGTATACTTACCTGTGATAATCCAAGAGATGAAGAAATTTCAAGCATAAATAATGATATCAAAGAAGGACTTGCTCTAAATAATGGTCAGTATATTGAAATTGAAGATCGAAAACAAGCTATAAAATATGCTATAGATAATGCAAAAGAAGATGATATGATTGTGCTTTTAGGAAAAGGACATGAAAATTATCAGGAAATAAAAGGTGTTAAATATCATTTTGATGAGAGAGAAGCTGTAGAGGAAATTATGATGGAATATTAAATAATATACCTGTTAATATCCCAACACAAGCTGAAATAAGTATTATAAATATTGGATGAATTTTATTAATTTGTAAAAAAACAAGAAGCATGAATAATACGAGTGCAATTACAGTTGTTATATCCATAGTTAAGGAAGAAGCAACAGTTCTTAGTATTGAGATGAAGGCTGCCCCTATTAAACCGATAGCGGCAGGTCTTAATCCAGACATAGCACCGCTTACTATTCGGCTTCTTTTAAATTTCTCATAAAAGTGAGCTACAAAAATGATTATAATGAAAGATGGCAAAGCAAACGATAATGTAGAGACACCTGCTCCAATAATTCCGTGTGTTATATTACCTATGTAAGTAGATATGTTTATTGCAAACGTACCAGGAGTACTTTCGCTAATTGCTATAAAGTTTATTAGAGTTTCTGACTCAATCCAATTATGGTGAAAAATTTCATATTGGATTAATGGAATCATAGCATAACCGCCACCAAAATTAAAAAGCCCTATTTTAAAAAAGGTAAAAAACAACTGTAATAATATCATTTTATTTTGCCTCCGTTTCTATAAGAAATAAAAGAACCTAAAACTCCAATAATTCCTGAGGCAACAATAATATATATTACATTTAGACTTGCAAAAAATACGGCTGTTAAGAAAGAAAGAGCCATTAAAATATAAGTGAAAGTATTTTTTGGACAAGCACTAATCATAGAGATTACTGCTTTCAATATTAAAGAAAGAACGCCAATTCTAATTCCCCAAAATGCATATTGAACATAGGAGATATGGTTGAACTTAGCAATGAAAGTTGAAATTATCATAATGATTATGAATGAAGGAAGTATAAGACCTAATGTAGAGCAGAAAGCTCCAATTATGCCCTTTACCCTGTAGCCTACAAAAGTAGAACAATTAAGACCAATAGCACCAGGTGTACTGCCAGATATAGCAAAGATATCTAATATATCATCTTTTGAAATCCATTTTCTTTTTTCTACCATTTCTTTTTCAATAATTGGAATCATAGCATAACCGCCGCCAAATGTAAAAGCTCCAATTTTAAAGAAAGCAAAAAAAAGTTTCAAATAAGTTTTCAAAATTTATACCTCCTAGTAATTAGCTGCTATATATTTTATCTTTATATGAATCGGAAATAGGCATATTTTTAAGTCGTTCTACAACAGATGAATCACCACAAAAATGCATAGCATATGCCAGGTCAGTATCAGTGTTTTTCATAAAATAGTCAAAACCTAGATAAAAATCATTTCCCTGTCTTGAATCCAGAACTAAAAAAGCTAGATCAAAGTGCTGTCCTTTGATTTTTTTCATTTCTTTTTCAAACATAGCAGTCATTATCTTGTTATATCGTTCGCCTTCTTCCTGCCAAATCCACAAATTTAAATCTCCAGCATGATAAATAGTTTTTCCTTCTACTTCTACAATAAAAGCAACACCTTCATCAGTAGATTTAAGAGTATCTATTTTTAGGGTATCTAAAGTGGTACTTGCTCCAGCAGTTAGAAATGAAATGTTATTGTATTGACTTTCTGAAACAGAATGTGATAAAAAGTACTTATTGTTGTATTTTCTATGAATGTCATTAGAAAGAATAAAGTTTACACCTTTATATTGTTTTAACATATTAAAAATATTAATATTAAAATGATCTTCATGGACATGGCTTGAAAAAACATAGATTCTTTTATCTGTGTTTAACTTAGGAATATTTCCAATAAAATAATCAAAAATCAGGTATGTATTATTTAGTTCAACTAAAAAGCCACTATGGCCAAGGTTTGTAATTTTCATCATGTAGTGTATTTTATCATAAAAGCTGTTAATTATTCAATGACATTTGAATTTTTATAAAGTATAATATAAATGTTTATAAGACAGGAGAGGTGATTTTTATAGAGCTAGAAAATAAAAAGATAGGGTTTGCTTTACTATTTTACAATTTTTCGACCTTCTTAGGAAAAGCAGGTTTATATATAGAAGATTTATTTATATATCCTGAATATAGGGGTAAAGGGTATGGTAAAAAGCTATTTAAAGAAATTGCAGGAATAGCTTTAAAAAGAGGTTGTGGTAGAGTGGATTGGAGCTGTTTGGACTGGAATACACCTAGCATTAATTTTTATAAATCAATGGGTGCAAAAGTTATAGATGGATGGAGTTCATATCGTCTGGGAGAAAGAGAATTACTAGAACTGTCTAAATGATAATCATTATCAAGAAGATTGACAAAAGTATGGTTTTATAGTACTATAATAGCAACTAAATGATAATCATTATCAAAAAGCAGGTGCTTTTGGAGGTTCATATGATTAATTATATTATTATAGGAATTATAGCTATTGGGATTGTTTCAGTGATAGCATATAAAATCAAAATAAGAATTAAAAGAAAAAAGAATAAAAAATCAGGCTGTGAAATGAGTTGTAGCGGATGCAGCACAGGTTGCCATTAAATTTAGGAGAAAGACATGACATTATCTGAAGGACAAATAGGTAGAGTATATAAAGTTAAATCTTTAAAAATGGAAGATAAATTAACAAGAAGATTGGAATGTATGGGTTTGATAGAGAAGACTCCGATAAAAATTTTAAATAGAAAAAAAAGTGGAGTCTTAGTTTTGATGGTACGAGGAACCAGACTTGCAATGGGAAAAGAAATAGCTGGAGGAATAGACATTTATGAGTAAAGTAATTAATGTAGGATTTGTAGGAAATCCTAATTGCGGCAAAACAACTTTGTTTAATGCAATTACCGGCTCGAATTTAAAAGTTGCTAACTGGCCTGGAGTAACAGTAGAGAAAAAAGAAGGAACTATAAAATATAGAAACGCAACATTAAACCTAATAGACTTGCCAGGAATTTATAGTCTTTCTTCATATACAATTGAAGAAAAAGTTACAAGAAAGTGCATCCATGAAAACGAAGTGGATGTTATTGTTAATGTGGTTGATGCATCGAATTTAGAGAGAAATCTGTACCTTACATTACAACTTATTGAAATAGGAAAACCAGTAGTACTAGCACTAAATATGATTGATATTGTGGAGTCTAGAGGGTTAGAAATAGATACACATCGATTACCAGAAATGTTAGGGAATATTCCAGTGGTAGCTGTTTCAGCAAGAAAAAAAACAGGCTTAGATGTTTTGAAACATGCAGTTTGTCATCATTTTGAAGAAGACTTTGATGGAAAAATATTTGATTACTCTAGTGAAATAGAAGAAAAGATAAGTGAACTTGAAGAATTAATTAAAAAACAAAGGGTAGATGAAGATCATTTAAGATGGCATGCTATAAAACTACTTGAGCATGATGAAGAGGAAGTGAATCAGGCTACACCAGAAATGTTAGTAGTAGGTGATAATCTTCAAAAAGAAATAATATATGAAAAGTACGAATACATTGAAGAAATTATAAATGAAACAATATTAAATAAAAATGAAAAGATTGAAAAAACAGATAGAGTGGATAAAGTATTAACTCATAGAATTTTTGGAGTTCCAATATTTCTAGGAATAATGGCTTTGGTTTTTTTGCTTACCTTTACTGTAGGAGATTTGTTTAAATTAATTTTTGAAGTTGGCTTAACAGCATTATCTGATGGTGTTTTTAATTTTTTAACATCCCTTTCAGCCTCTGATTGGATAATATCATTAGTTGTAGATGGAATTATTGCTGGTGTTGGGGGGATTTTAACCTTTTTACCAAATATTTTTATATTATTTGTAGCCCTTGCAATTCTTGAAGACAGTGGTTATATGGCTAGAGTTGCCTATGTAATGGACAGTATCATGGGAAAAGCAGGACTTTCAGGAAAAGCATTTCTTCCAATGATTTTAGGATTTGGCTGTACCGTGCCTGCTGTTATGGCAACAAGAACACTAGAAAATGAAAAAGATAGAAGGAAAGTTATGCTTATTGTTCCTTTTATGTCATGTTCAGCAAGGTTACCGATATACGTTTTATTTGCACAAATATTTTTTACAGATTATGCTATAGTAGCAGCATATTCACTTTATGTTATTGGTTTGGTTGTTGCTATTTTAGTGGCGTTTATAATGAGTAAAATAACAAAAAGAAAAGAGAGCAATACTTTACTTATAGAACTGCCAGAATATAAAGTACCTAGTTTACCCTCTATGTGGATATATGTATGGCAAAAGGTTAAAGAATATATAATTAAAGCTGGTACCACAATATTCATAGCTTCAATAATTCTTTGGTTTATTTTGAATTTTGGTGTAAACGGAATGACAGATGATGTAAGCAATAGTTTTGGAGCAGCAGTAGGTAAATTTATAGTACCTATACTTGCTCCAGCAGGATTAGGTATGTGGCAAATAGCAGTTGCACTTATATCAGGGCTATCAGCAAAAGAAGTTGTAGTATCAAGCTTTGCAGTGTTATTTGGCATTAGTAATATAAATTCTCAGGTTGGCATGAATACTTTAGGTGATCTACTAGGAAACGCAGGGTTTGGAACACTTAATGCATATGCTCTTATGGTCTTTTGTTTATTATATACACCTTGTATTGCAACACTTGCAACAATTAAAAAAGAGACCCATTCATGGAGATTTATGTTTTTCGCCATTGCTTTCCAACTTGCAGTAGCATGGTCATTATCTGTGGCAATCTTCCAAATAGGGTCGTTATTTTAAGGAGTATTATTTATTTTTTTGATGGTAATATAAAAGAGGCTAGCCAAAAAGCAAAAAAAGCAACAATGTTAACAATTACTATACTTGCTCCAGCAGGTGTTGATATAAAATAAGAAACTGTAATACCAATTATGAAGCAGACAATAGATATTATAAGTGCGGATATAGTAACTTTTTTAAAGCTTTTAAAAACTCTCATAGAAGTTAATGATGGAAAAATGATTAGGCTTGAAATTAGTAAAGCTCCCATTAATCTCATACCCAAAACGATAGTAATAGAAGTGAGAAATGCTATTAACATGTTGTATAAATTGGACTTTGTACCTGTAGCCTTGGCAAAGTTTTCATCAAAAGTAACTGCAAAAATTTTTGAATAAAAGAAAACAAATAAAATCAATACTACTATTGACAAGAATATACTAAGTACTACATCGCTATTACTCATTGCAAGTATACTTCCAAACATATAGTTATAAACATCAATGTTCATTCCAGTTGTTAGGGAAACGACAGTTACACCAATTGCCATTGAACTTGTTGAAATCAGGGCGATGGCAGCATCGCCTTTTATCTTGCTATTTTCGCTTAATCTAAGAAGTAAGAATGAAGCGATAACAACTATAGGAATTGATAATGCCAAAGGTGCAGCGTTTAATGCAATTGAAATTGCAAGAGCTCCAAATCCAACGTGAGAAAGACCGTCGCCAATCATTGAGTATCTTTTTAGAACCAAACTGACTCCTAACATTGCAGCACAGGAAGAAATCAATATTCCAACTATCATAGCTCTCAACATAAATGGATAACTAAATATTTCTATAATTGTATTAAACATATGATTTACCTCCTAAGAAAGAAATTCCCAACTCACTACTCAAATAATTTCCAGTTGAACCAAAGAATATATTATCATTATTTAGATGTAGAATATGAGAAGCATATTTTACAGCGCTTGTTATGTCATGAGAAACCATAACTACGGTAATTCCTTCTTGGTTTAGATTATTTATAAGAGTATAGAAATCATTAACTATGACTGGATCAAGACCAGCAGCTGGTTCATCTAAAAGTAAAAGCTTTTTTGTTGAACATAATGCACGAGCAAGTAGAACTCTTTGCTGTTGTCCATTTGAAAGTTCTGAATAAGAAAAGTTTAAGTATGAGTTCATTCCTAATTTATTAATATTTAATAAAGCAGTATCCTTTTCAATGCTATTATAAAATGGTCTTAATCCTTTTTGATTCAAGCAACCAGATAATACAACTTCCCAAACACTTGCTGGAAAATCTTTTTGCGCTTCAGATTGTTGAGGTAAATATCCAATTTCATTTTTTTTAAGGTTTTTATCAAAATCTATACATCCATTTTTACATGTTTTTAAAGAAAGCAAAGCTTTTATTAAAGTGCTTTTTCCTGAACCATTTTCTCCGACCACACAAAGATAGTCACCCTCTTGAACTTCAAAAGATAAATTTTTTAAAACTATATTATTTTCATAAGCCAAAGTTACATCATTACAAGAAATTAAGGTCATTTTATTTTAAAGCCTCCTTTAAGGTATCTAGGTTATGTTTCATAATAGAAATATAAGTAGCTCCATTATCAAGATCTTCCTTTGAAACATTATGACAAGAATGAAGCATTGCAGTATTAGTGTTTGTCGCTTCGGCAATAGCATCAGCTATTTTGTGGTTTGAAAATTCTAAATAAAAAACTGTTTTAATGTTTTCGTCCTTAACATAATTTATTATGTCTGCCATCCCAGCGGCGCTAACCTCTGTTTCGCTACTACAGCCAGGAAAAACAGCTTTATAATCTAGTGAATAAGATTCGGCAAAATATCTAAAAGGAAATCTGTCTCCAAAGACAAGAGTATTATTATTATTACTATTAAAAAAGTCTATAAATTCTTTATCTAAAGAATCCAATTCTATGGTGTAATTATTTGTCATAGCATCATATATGGAAGAATTATCATTATCAATTTTTTTTAATTCGTTATTAATAAGTTCAGTTATTAAAATAGCATTTTGAGGAGAGGTCCAAATATGCTCATCATTTTCTTCAAACAAATCTTCACTAATAGGTTCTATATAGTCCATAACTTTTAAAGTGTTTATTTCTACATCAAATGAATCAAGAAGGTTTTCTACCCAAGCATCAGATTCCCCGCCAGTATAAATAAATAGGTCGCAATTTTCTATAGCCACTATATCTTTTGCACTTGGCTCATAAGAATGGCTTTCGTTTCCTGGAGGCAAAAGCAGGGTTAATTCTACTTTGTCTGAGCTTATTTGTCTTGTGAAATCATAGTATGGAAATATAGTTGAAATAACTTTGATTTTATCATTTGTAGAAATATTAGATTTATTATTACAGCCTGCAAAAATCACAGAAATAATTACAATAATTAAAAAAATTAAAAAAAATCTTTTCATTTTAACCCATCCTTCATCCCAATACAAAAAACATAAAACTAAAGTAAAGTATAGCATTATATTATTTAAATCTCAATCTTTAAAATTGTAAAAATTCCCAAAGATAAACTAATTTTATAAATCAAATATGTTCAGATTCACATTTAAAAACAAATTAGTCTATGTTATAATTTGAAATAGTGGTATTTTGGAGGTTATATTGTGATTAAAATCGAAAGTAGTTTTGAGTCAAGAGTTTTAAACACTAGGGTGAAACTCATAGTTGTATTACCAAATAAAATTGAATATTTACAGCCGATTGATTCTTTTAAGGAGTATTATAAATATGATAAATTAAAAACTCTTCTTTTACTTCACGGTGCTTGGGACAATGGAGAAAGTTGGATTGAAAATACTAATATTTCTAGGTATGTTGATGAAAACAATATTGCTCTTATATTACCAAGTGTAGGAAATAGTTTTTATAAAAAAAAGTTTCTTGGGGAAGATTTTTTTGAGTATATAACAGAGGAAATATTAGGATTTGCAAAAAATCTTTTTCCGCTCTCTGATAAAAAAGAAGATAATTTTGTAGGTGGAGTTTCAATGGGTGGTTATGGTGCATTCAAGATTGCATTTAAAAGACCAGATTTGTTTTCAAAAGCTTTTAGCCTTTCAGGAGCTATGGATTTGCAAAATACAGCAAGACTGTTGAAAACTGTAGGTATAAATTTAGATAATGTTTTTGAAAATGTTAGAAAGATTAACGATACCGAAGATGACATTTATGTTATTTTGAATAAAGCCCTAGAAGAGGGAGCTAAAATACCTGATTTATATCAGGGAATTGGTTACAAAGATTATATGTATGAAGGAAATCAAAAATTTAGAAATGAGGCATCTAAACTTGGTATAAATCTGACTTATGAAGAAGGACCAGGAGATCATGACTGGAAATTCTGGAATGAATATGTTGAAAAAGCAATTTTATGGTGCTTAAAATAAAAAGAAAATGTATGAAAGGGAAAGTATATGAGTAAAGAATTAAAAGTGTTTGCAATTAATCCAGGATCAACTTCAACTAAAGTTGCACTATTCGAAGGAGAAAAAGTAATATTTTCAAAAAATGTTTCACATGACGCTGACAAACTAGCTGAATTTAAAGACATTACAGATCAGTATCCATACAGAAAAGAAACAATATTAAATCTTCTAGCACAAGAAAACATTACTCTTGAAGGAGTAGATGCATTTGTTGGTAGAGGAGGAGGATTACTTCCATTAGAAGGTGGAACATATGAAATAGATGAAATACTTCTTGACCATGCAAAAACAGGAGCAAACGGCATTGTTCATCCAGCACAGTTAGGACCAGTACTAGCAAATAACTTTTGTGAAGAATATGGTGGAAGAGCATTTGTTGTTAACCCACCAGATGTTGATGAATTTCAAGACCTTGCAAGACTTACAGGTATAAAAGGCATTCATAGAGTTTGTCACTTACATGCATTAAACTTAAAAGAAACAGCAATAAGACATGCTGAAAAAATGGGCAAAAAGTACGAAGACTGTAACTTTGTAGTATGTCATATTGGTGGTGGTATATCAGTATCAGCACATAGAAAAGGTAAAATGGTTGATGGAAATGATATTGTTGGAGGAGAAGGACCAATGGCTCCAACTCGTTGTGGAGAAATTCCAGCAGGATCATTAATTAAATATTGTTTTTCAGGAAAAGAATTGTCAGAAGTAAAATCATTAGCAACAAAAAGTGGAGGATTTGTAAGCCTTCTTGGAACTTCTGATGCACTTGAAGTTAGCAACAGAGCAGCTGAAGGAGATAAAGAATGTGCGATGGTTTGGAATACTATGATTTACCAAATCATTAAATACATTGGATCAATGGCTAATGTATTACACGGAGAAGTAGATGGGATATTATTAGGCGGAGGAATGGTTTATAATAAAGACTTAGTTTCTCAGATAACTGAAGCTTCATCATGGATTGCACCTGTTAGCGCTTATCCAGGAGAATTTGAAATGGAAGCAATGGCAGCAGGAGCAGAAAGAATACTTAATGGTAAAGAAGAACTTAAAAAATATTCAGGCAAACCAAACTGGAATGGATTTGATTTCTAAATAAAAAATTGCAATAGATTAAAAAGCACTTTACTCCTTTTATGGATGTGGGTGCTTTTTACTTGTATTTTAATCTTTTAAATGATAATTTAAGTATACTACTAAATTATGAGGAGAATTCAAATGAAAAATATTTTTAAATCTATAGCAACAGCTATAATGTACTTTTTTATATATTTTGCTGCACAGATTGCGGTGACGCTGATAATTTCTATTATATTAATGGCAAAGTTAAGTGCCGAGTTTTATCAAAGTGATTTGTCTATTGATATTAATGTTTTAAATGATAGGTTAGCTGAAGAAATATTGAAAAATGCAATGTTAATAGTTTTGATTTCTGGGGTTGTGTTTTTAATTGTGATACTTTTGATTTATTTAATTAGAAAAGAGAATGTATTAAAGCAATTAGATTTAAGAAAGATTAGATTTATTGGAATAATACCTTTGATTTTATCAGGAATATTTCTAAATGTTTTTTTTACTGGATTAATGTCATATATACCTATTCCAGAAATATATATAGAATCATATGTTGAAAGCTATAGTATTGTTGAGCAGGGTAGTTTTTTAATTAGTATTATTTCCACATTAGTTATTGCGCCAATTGTGGAGGAAATAGTTTTTAGGGCTCTTGTATATGGAAAACTAAAAAAAGGTATGCCTAAGGTTGTAGCTGCAATTATTTCCGCATTATTATTTGCCTTTATGCATGGCAATATCATATGGGGAATATATACATTTATATTAGGAATAATTTTGGTCTGGATATATGAAAAATTCAAGTCGTTAACAGCAAATATAATTGTACATTTTTCATTTAACTTAGTTGGGGTTATTTTTGGAAGCATAAAAATGATTCCTGACATAATTTTTTATATTATGCCAGTGATTAGTTTAATAATAATATTTATAAATTTTATATGGATTAGAAAAATTTGTAAAAGAAAAACAGAGAATTAATATACTAATATGCAACTGCAAAAGCCACAGCATAGTCTGTTTCATAAGTTAGAGATATTTCAATAGTTGTTATTTTTTTTTCGTTAGCTATGGACTTTATCTTACCTAGCAGATTAACATATGGTCTACCAGAAGGGTGTTCTAAAATTTCGATTTCATTTAATCTAATTGATTCTTCGTCTATATGAAGAGCCTTGAAAACTGCTTCTTTTCCAGCAAAACGAGTGCAGTAAAACAGTATGGGGTCATACCTTTCTCTAGCAAGCTCTATTTCTTTGCTTGTGTAAGTTTTTTTAATGAATGAATCGTTAGCATTATTTTCTGCTAAATTTCTTATTCTTTCTATTGAAAGAATGTCGGTTCCAACACCTTTAATCATGAAGACCTCCTTTATATTTGCTCTGTAAATTATACTATAATCATATTAAATCATCAAGGCAGGTATAAAAGTATTTTAAACCCCTATTAATCGTGATATAATTAACCAAAGATAGGAGATTGTATATGAATATATACAAAGGAAAAAGTGTTTCAGAAGGTATTGCTATTGGAAAAGCATACATATATAAAAAAGAACACATACAAATAGAAAATATCAACATTACCAATGTAAGGCAGGAATTGAAAAGGCTTAAAAAAGCTAAAGAAAAAGCTATCTCAGATTTAGACTATTTGTATAAAAAGGCTGTACAAGAAACAGGTAAGGAAAGTGCGGCTATTTTTGATGCTCATAAAATGATAGTAGAAGATGTTTCATACAATGAAAAAATTGTTGAAATGATAAAAAATCAAAAAGTATCCTCTGAATATGCAGTTAAAATGGTAACAGACAAATATGTAAGAGCTTTTTTTGATATGCAGGAAGATTTTATCAGAGAAAAAACTTTAGATATAAAAGATGTAGCATTCAGGCTTTTAACAAACTTAAAGGGAAGTGAATTTGATAAAATTTATTTTCCAGAAAATGCAATAGTTTTTGCAGAAGAACTTACACCAAGTGAAACTATGAGGTTTGAAAAATCAAACATTCTTGCTTTTATCACTAGAAAGGGTTCAGAAAACTCACATTCTTCAATCCTAGCAAAAACAATGGGGATTCCAGCTTTAGCGGGAGTTAATTATTCAAACTCAGTAGATGGTCAGGAAATAATTGTAGATGCTTGCCAAGGAGATTTATATGTAAGTCCTACAAATGAAGTCTATGAAAAAATGCTTAAAAAGAAAGAAGAATATTTATTAAAGAAAGAAATGTTGTTACATTATAGGGGAAAAGAGAATATAACAACAAAAGGTAAAAAAATTGAAGTTTATGCAAATATCGGAGAGATAGAAGACATAGATTCGGTACTATATAATGATGCATCGGGAATTGGATTATTTAGAAGTGAATTTTTATATTTGCAAAAAAATAATTTTCCAACTTTGCAGGAACAATTTGAGGCATATAAAGAAGTTGCTCTTAGAATGGGAAAAAGAAATGTCGTTATCAGAACTGCAGATTTAGGAACTGATAAAAATATCGAATATTATGATTTTGAAGAAGAACCAAATCCTGCTATGGGTTATAGAGCGATAAGGTTTTCACTTGATAATATTTCTATATTTAAAACACAGATAAAAGCAATATTAATGGCATCGATCTATGGAAATTTATCGGTTATGTACCCTATGATAAATTCTATAGAAGAGATAAAAAGTATTAAAGACATAGTTGATGATGTGAAGTTTGAACTAAAAAGTGAGAATATAATTTATAAAGATATAAAACAGGGTGTAATGATAGAAACCCCTGCAGCAGCACTTATGAGTGAAGAATTTGCGAAGCAAGCAGATTTTTTTAGCATTGGAACGAATGATCTTTCTCAGTACATCTTAGCAATTGACAGGCAAAATCAAAAGCTAGATAAATATTTCAATCCACATCATCCAGCAATTTTAAAAACCATAGAAATGATTGTAAAAAATGCACATAAGGCAGGAATAAAAGTTGCTATATGTGGTGAATTGGCAGGAGACAAATATTATACAGAAAAATTTATAGATATAGGAGTGGATGAATTGTCAGTACCACCGTCTTGTGTTTTAGAATTACGTAAAGTAATTAGAAGTTTGTGACGATATAAACTATGAGGAGTGATTGATATGGCAATATATTTTGGAATGAGTGCTGATTCAATAAATAGTTTATTTTCAAGTTTGGATGGTTCAAATCAAACAAACTTAAGTTTTTTGGGCAATTATGCCAGTATAAAAAATGGAAGCTATTCAAAACTTTTAAAATCATATTATGATTTGGATAAAAATGAAGCAGATAACTTGCAGGAAAGTCCTATTAATTCTGCTACAAATAAAAAACTTCAATTGTTAATGAACGAAACAAAAGATTTGTATAAATATTCTCAAGAACTATCAAGCTTAAATACAGAAGATGAAAAGTATATGAAATCATTAAATAATTTCGTTGAAAGTTACAATAGTGTTATTACATCTGCAGATGATACAGAACTACCATCAGTGCTTAGAAATGTTGCATCGATGACAAACATTACTGCTTCAAATTCAGAGATGCTTGAAAGAAGTGGCATACAAATTAATGCAGATAATACACTTTCAATTGATGAGGAAATGTTTGAAAAAGCATTAGCTTCTGATAAAAAAACTTTATTTGCTGGAGAAAACTCATATATTTCGCATATACTTAATAGAGTTACAAATGTATACACGCAAGTGTCAACACAGTTAAATAAAGCAGATACATATCAAAGCACAGGCGCTTATACAACGATAAATTCAACAGGAAGTATATATGACAGTTTGTTTTAAAATATAATTTTGACCCTTGTTTAGGGTCTTTTTTCGTTAAATAGATATTTCTCAGAAATTAGAATATTGAAAATACATCATTTTTGGGCTATAATGTTAGACATATATGAAAAGAAAGGCATGAAAAAAATGAACAAAAAAATCAGAACAAGATTTGCACCCAGCCCAACAGGAAAAATGCATGTAGGTAATTTAAGAACTGCTTTATATGAATTTCTTATTGCAAAACATGAAGGTGGAGACTTTATACTTAGAATAGAAGATACTGATCAGGAGCGCTTTGTAGAAGGGGCTTTGGAAATTATTTATAATACATTGAAACAAACTGGTCTATTACATGATGAAGGACCAGAAAAAGATGGAGGTTTTGGTCCATACGTTCAAAGTGAAAGACAAAAACAGGGTATTTATCTAGAGTATGCAAAAAAATTAGTCGAAAAAGGCGAAGCATATTATTGTTTTTGTGACAAGGAAAGACTGGAAAGTTTAAAACAAAATATTGCTGGTAAAGAAATTTTTGCTTACGATAAAAAATGTCAATCTTTATCAAAAGAAGATGTGGAAAAAGAGTTAAGTAAAGATATACCTTATGTTATTAGGCAAAACAATCCAACATCAGGAAAAACAACTTTTATAGATGAAATTTATGGTGAAATTTCTGTAGACAACTCAGAACTTGACGATATGATACTTATTAAATCAGATGGTTATCCTACATACAATTTTGCAAATGTTGTAGATGATCATTTAATGGAAATAACTCATGTAGTAAGAGGAAATGAATACTTGTCTTCTTCTCCAAAATACACAAGACTTTATGAGGCTTTTGGTTGGGAGGCACCAGTATATGTACATCTTCCTTTGATTACAAATGAAGAACATAAAAAGTTAAGTAAACGAAGTGGGCATTCATCATATGAAGATTTGATTGAACAAGGCTTTTTAACAGAAACCATCGTAAACTTCGTAGCCTTACTTGGATGGAGTCCTACAGATAATACTGAAATATTCAGTTTAAAGGAATTAATAGAAAACTTTGAATACAGAAACATCAGTAAATCTCCGGCAGTTTTTGATATGGTGAAATTGAAGTGGATGAATGGTGAATACATAAAAGCAATGGATAATGAAAGATTTTATGAACTTGCATTGCCATATGTTAAGGAAGTAATTAAAAAAGATTATGACCTTTTAAAAATAATGGAATTAATTAAATCAAGAATAGAAGTTTTTACAGATATAAAGGAAAAAATCGATTTCTTTGAAGAATTACCTGATTATGATATTGGGATATATACACATAAAAAGATGAAAACAAATCCTGAAAATTCTTTAGAAATACTTAGGGATATATTACCTGTTTTGGAAGCTCATGAAGACTATAGCTTTGATTCACTTCATGATTTGGTTATGGATTTTATTGCCAAAAAAGAAGTTAAAAACGGTTTGGTTTTATGGCCTATTAGAACAGCGGTATCAGGAAAAGCTCAGACACCAGGAGGAGCTTTTGAAATCATGGATATAATTGGTAAACAAGAAAGTCTATATAGAATAAAAGAAGGTATTAACAAGCTAGTAAATGTCGTTGAATAATTCTCAAAACGAGGCGATAAATCATGTGAATGGTCCTGCAATGGTTTTAGCAGGACCAGGATCTGGTAAAACACTCGTTATCACTAAAAGAACCAAAAATCTAATTTCAAAGGAAAATATTAAACCTATAAACATATTGGTAATAACTTTTACAAAAGCGGCAGCCATTCAGATGAAAGACAGGTTTGATAAATTAAATGACGGGAAAATATTTCCCGTTAATTTTGGTACATTTCATTCTATATTTTATAAAATAATAAAATATGCATATAATTATGATGGTAGCAATATTTTAAGAGAAGAAGAAAAGTATCTTTATATTAAAGAAGTGATTGAAAATATAAAATATGATGTAGATGATGCAAATGAATTTATTTCAGATATATTAAATGAGATAAGTGTTTTTAAGTCAGAAATGCATGAGATTAAAGATTATGTTGCAAAGTCTTGTGTGAACTCATTATTTAGAAGAATTTATACTTCATATCAAAACAAACTCAGAAAAAATAATAAAGTAGATTTTGATGATATGATACTTATCTGCTACAGACTTTTAAAAGAGAGACCAGATATTTTAAAATTGTGGCAGGAAAAGTATAAATACATTTTAGTAGATGAATTTCAAGATATAAATAAACTTCAGTATGAAGTAATAAAAATGCTTTCACAAAAGTCAAAAAATATTTTTATAGTTGGAGATGATGATCAGTCAATATACCGATTTAGAGGAGCTAATCCAGAAATAATGCTTAGTTTTGAAAAAGATTTTATTGGAACAAAAAGATATATATTAAATCAAAACTATAGATCTACAGGAGAAATAGTCAGTTTCTCAAAAAAAATAATAAATAAAAACAAAAATCGTTTTAAAAAGAATATTATTTCCGAAAAAATTAAAGGTGAAAAGCCTATAAAAGAAATATATAGAAATGTATTTGAAGAGAACGAAGGAATTGTTAATCATATAAAAAATTACAAGTCAAAGGGTTTCAAATATTCTGATATGGCGATACTTGTTAGAACTAATACACTTGCCGAAAATTTAATTGAGACTTTAGTGAAAAATAATATAAGTTTTAGAATGAAAGATAATATACCTGTTATTTATGAACACTGGATTGCTAAGGATATTTTTTCTTATATTAGTATTTCAAGTAATAGCATATTAAGATCAGATTTTTTAAAAATCATGAATAGACCTAAAAGATATATTAGTAGGGATGTTTTGTATGATAAAGAAGTAGATTTTGAAATGTTAAGATGTGCATATGAAGAAAAAGAATATATGCAGGATATTATTGATAGAATGGAGTACGATATAAAATTTTTGAAAAATATGAACCCATTTGCAGCTATTAATTATATAAGAAAAGGTATTGGATATGAGGATTTTTTATTAGATTATGCAAAGGAAAAAAATGTAAATTTCAAAGATTTAACATCTATATTGGATGAAATACAAGAAAGATCAAAAGAACATAAAACAATTAAAGATTGGTTTAATCACATAGAAGAATATAAAAAAAATGTTAGCCAAAAAAAATCTCAAGAAAAAACACAAGATAGTGTGGAAATATCTACCATGCATTCCTCAAAAGGACTTGAATACAGAGTTGTTTTTATTCCAGATATAAATGAAGGGATAATTCCTCATAGTAAAGCCAACTTTGAAAATGAAATCGAAGAAGAAAGAAGACTATTTTATGTAGCGGTAACTAGAGCAAAAGAAAAAATCCACCTATCATCTGTAAAAGAAAGATATGGAAAAACTATTAAGCAGTCAGCTTTTTTAAACGAAATATAAAAAAAGGAATAGTGGATTTCCACTACTCCTCTTCATCGTTATCACATAATTCGTCAAATTCAAGACTATCTAAAATTTCATCAAATGCTTCTGCAACAATTTCGTATTCATCGTCATCTTGTATGTTGCTTAAATGTGGCTCATTTTTTTCATTTAACTCAAATCTGTATAAGAATACCTCACCACTTTCCTCTTCTTCACAGTCAGTAGGTAAAAGAGCGATGTATTCATATTTACCTGCAGGAAAAATTTTAAAAATCGCACATTCCATTTCTCTTCCATCATCAAGCAATAAAGTAACCGTATCTTTTCCAAACTCTTCATTGTTGTTTGTACAATCACATTTACCGCTATCACAATTTGTATTATCACAACCACAGTTGCAGTCTTTATCTTCACACATAATAAATATGCTCCTTTCCAAATAATACGGTTAGTATACTATATATTTATATATAAGACAACTAAAACTCAATTCCTTTTCTAGCTCTTATTCCTTTGTCAAAAGGGTGTTTTTCTTTGCTTATTACAGAAATATAATCAGCCACTTCTTTAAGCTTTTCAGAAGGATCCCTGCCCGTCATAACTACTTCTAGGTTATCTGGTTTACCTTGCAAATAATCAACCAAAATATTTTCATCTACAAAATTCAAATTATTTGTTGCTATTATTTCATCAAGGACCAACATGTCGTAGTTTCCACTAATTGCCTTTTTAAAGGCTTTTGTTAAAAGTTCAGAGAAAAAAACTTTTGCTTCTTTTTTTTCATCTTCCGTCATACTAAATGACCAACCAAAGTCTCTATTTATAGGAAGCACATCGATATTGTCAATTTTTGCTAAGGAAACAAGTTCTCCAGAATTTTCATTTTTTAAAAATCTGGTTATTAAAACTTTAAAACCAGAGCCAGATGCTCTAACTGCTAATCCAATAGCGGCAGAAGTTTTGCCTTTGCCTTTACCTGTGTATATATGTATAAGTCTTTTTTCCATTATTTTGCCTCCTTTTTTGTGAGTATACCATATTTTGTTTTTAAGCGGATAAGTTTTTTTGATATTGGGAAATAAAGTATCAAAATAAAGATTATATTTCCTATTGCATGGCTAATATTAAAAATGATTCCAGTTCCAAATATTGTCATAGCAATATTAAAATTCAAAAACTCTCCGTATGAAGATATAGTCCATACATCCATAATTATACTAAATAAGAAAGCAGAAAAAACAGAGTAGAGTATCACTAAAAAAAAGTGAAATCTATTTTTGATTTCTGGTAAAAATCCAGCCAATAGACCTATAATACCCCAGGCTAGCATTTGCCAAGGAGTCCATGGTCCTTGTCCCATAAATATGTTTGATATTAGAGCACATAAAGCTCCTGTTATAAATCCAGGTTGCTTTCCATAACATATGCCTGTAATAATAACTATAACAGTGACAGGTTGTACCTGTGGTATAAAAGAAAAAATTAACCGCCCTAATGAAGCTATTACACAGATTATTATTATAGGTAAAATATCTCTGGCAGAAGGAGAACGCCTTTCAAAAGAAAAGAAGAATATACCACAAACAACTATTGCAAAGATAAAGCTAATCAGTAAGTAATTTGACATTTTCCTCTACCTCCTTTACCGTAATTGTATTATTTAAAATATTTTTAGTTATTTTTGAGCTTCCAGTTGTATAAAAATGGTTGCCAGCGAAGAATGATTTTGGCTCATCAGAGGAAACGATTTCACCACCAAACATCATAATACACCTGTCAGAAAATTCAGCTGCAAACTCCAAGTCATGAGTTACCATTAAGATTCCAGTACCTTCATTTTTTAACTCTATAAGAATTTTTGATAAATTGCTTTTGGCAAAGGCGTCAAGACCTTTTGTAGGTTCATCTAAAATCAGCATTTTAGGTTTTAGCAATAACAGCTTTAAAAGTGCCGTTTTTTGTTGCTCACCACCACTTAAATCTAAAGGACAAAGCGTATATAAATCTTTTATACCTTCAAAAAAATCATATTTATTTATTGTTTCTTCTATGACAGTTTCAGGTAGCTTATGTAAGTTTGTAATGAATAATAAGTCTTCATAAACAGTATCTTTCACAAATACCAGCTGAGGATTTTGTGGAAGATATTTTACAGTATCTTTTTTTGTGAAATTTTTTAATTTTCCTCTATATGGTTTATTTATTCCACAAAGAAGAGACAATAAAGTAGTTTTACCCACTCCATTACCACCGAGAAGACTATGTATTTCACCATAGCATATAGCTAAATTTATATTTTTTAATACATCAGGTAAATCCTTTTCATATCTAAAATAAGCATTTCTAAGAACCATTGCTGTGTTGTCTGGAGTATCTATGATTTCTTCTTCTTGAAGTTCAAAAACATCAGATTTTACAGCTTTTTTATTAAAATTTAAATAGTTTATTAAAAAGTTTCTTCCTTCTTTTACTGTTAGAGGTAATACTTCACTTGTTTCACTGGGTTTGGTATTTAAAGTATTAAAAATTCTGGCGGCAGTCGGTAGAGCATACACCATATGATTTTTATTAGAAATCAGATTATTTGCAACATTTTTTGGTGTATCAAAATCTATTATGCTACCATTTTCCATACAGCATACTTTATCAACCATTGAATATACACTTTCAAGCTGATGTTCACAAATAACCACAGTTAAACCAAGCTCTTTGTTTATCTTTTCAACTATAGATAAAAATTCATTAGTTGCTACAGGGTCTAACATTGAAGTAGGTTCATCTAATAAAATTAGACTTGGTTGCATAACCATTATTGAAGCAAGATTTAATATTTGCTTTTGACCACCAGAAAGAGTCTGAGTGTCACTTTCAAAGTAATGTTCTATACCAAAAAAAGAAGCCATTTCAGCAACTCTTCGTCTTATTTCGTTTGATGAGAAGCCAAGATTTTCAAGTCCAAAAGCCATTTCGGCAAAAGTTTTATCACATACAATCTGACTTTCCGGATTTTGAAACACATATCCTATTTCAGAAACCAATCTTCGTTCGCTTAAAGAAGAAATATTTTCTTCTTTGAAAAATATATTTCCGTTTTTTTCACCTATTGGTGCAATCAAATGTTTTAAATGTTTTAATAAAGTGGTTTTTCCTGAACCAGAAGGCCCACAAAGAAGTATAAAATCTCCTTCATTAATGGAAAGATTTATATCTTTTAATATAGTTTTTTCATTCTTATTATATGAAAAGCTTAAATTTTCAATCTTGATAATTTCCATTGTACCTCCTCCAAAATGTTAATGATAATAGGTATGCCCATAAATATAATATATAGTATAACAGAAATAATTTGCCTAAAGTCAAAGCTTAAAGGTGTGATTTCTGGATAAAATTCAAATTTAAATGTTCCAAGTAAAATTAAAATAGTAAATAAAATATCAAAAAATATAATGAATACTAATAATATGATATCCCTAAAAGTAATTACATAAGAGTTATAGTGAGATTTTCCTTTTAGACCATATCCTCTTGCCTTCATTGAATCCGCTGTATCTATAGTTCCTTCCAGTGAATAGGAAACTAAAACTGATAAAATATTGCTTCCGCTTCTAAGTCTGCTTTTTAAATTGCCCTTATTTATTGAAACGCCCATTGTTGATTGTGTCTGCATGATAATTTTTAATTTTCGATTGAAATAAGGGATAAATCTCATAATCATTGTTACCATTAATGCTAAAGTTGGTAAGATTTTTCCAAAAAGAAAAATGAATTTATGTGAATCTATACATTTATCAAATGCTCTAAAAAGATATATTAGAGTTAATATCATAATTCCAGTAAAACATCCATATAATAATGCTTCAAGAGTATATGGGGTTCCATTTATATATAATAGTGGAGTATTTCCATAATGATTAAAAAGTGGATTAAGTATGGATATAAAGATAATCATTGGAATAGCATATATTAATGATTTTAAAAAATCTTTTATTCTGAGTAATAAAAAAACATATAAAAACCACAGAACAAACCCCGCTATCATATAGACAGGGTTTGTTATTGTGATCAAAAATATTAAAGTTGAAATAAAGTATATAAATAATACTACTGGATGAAAATCCTTAAAGTAGTTGTTATAGGAATTTCTAAGCATTTTTTCTCCTTAAACAAATCTAGGGATAAACAAAATATTCCCACATTACATGGTCGTTATTATAAACTATTTCTAAAGAACAACCATGACCAATATAAGTATGATCGTTTACAAAATATGTCCAGCCACTTTTTCGCAATCCACATTCATGTTCATATAGATTATTTATAGAAGTAATATATGGTCCATCTATTCCTGAACTTACTCTTTCAGTAAAACTTAAATAAGAATTTGCTCTAGCATAGACTAAAACATCATAAACACTACTTCCTTTTGGAACAACAACCGACTTTCTATTTAGCCAGACACCATTTTCAGGAATAACAGCATTGGTTTCTAAATCATCGTTCCCAATTACCACACTACACTCAACTGTCAAATATACGGTTATATATTGGACGGTTGTTTCTTCGGTAGTAGAAGCTTTAGTTGTTGCCTCTTTAGTAGATGTTTCCTTGGTAGTAGTATTAGTAGTTGTTGTGACATCTTCCTCTGTGGTCTCTATTTCTTCAGTGGTAGCTTCTTCGGTAAGCATTTCCTGAATGTCTTTAATACTTTCAGCTTCGCTTTCAATTCGTGATTCGTACTCATCGGCAGTTTCCACTGAGCATGAAGTGAAAGCAAATATTAAAATTATACTTATTATTGATAAAAAAATTCTTTTCATAGCTATTCCTAAAATCTTACTGATTTGCTTTTTTCTTAATTCTTAAAGAAAAAAATGTAATTGTTGCTGCGCAAAGCATTAATATACTTATATATATAATAGGACTTGTTTGACCTGTTTTTGGTGAAGTCATAGTGCTTGTTTCAGTTCCTTCTACGAATGCTACAGGAGATAATTCTGTAAAAGTACATGTGATAGTACCATTTCCTGCTGTAGCTTCTAGTTTATCCCATGATGAACCATTCCAATGTAAAACATATACAGTCATATCTGCTGTTACACCATCAACATTAAATGTAATAGTAACAGGATATTCTGTATCTGAAGGTACTGTAACTTCCTGAACAGCTAATACAGTTGCTTCTACATCGTCAACTAAATCAGCAGCTTCTTCGTCTGTAAGTAATTTTGCTGATTCTGAAAGAGTAATTGTAACAGAATTATTGTTTTTATCTTTTACAGATGCGATTTCTACTTCTGGTACATAAATTGTATACTGAGATAAATCATATATTGAATTTCCGCCATTTAAGTATAACTTATATGCAAGTAATCCTTCAAGTGCATCAGGTGTAGAAAAGTCTGGATCAGGGTCAGCAGACCATGCTGAATGGTAAGCACCAGGGGTACCTGATACCTTATAGTCTAATAAAGCTGTAAATACATCATCAGCAACTGCATCATCAAAAGTTGATAAAGCTAAAAGAGTAAGACCTGTTGAACTTGGATTTGAACTTGAACCATAACCATATGGGTCAGGATAAACAGATGGAGCATCATATCCAAATGAATGATTTGTTCCGTCAAGTGCAGTCTTGATTGAAGCTATTGCAGTGTCAGATATTGTTATAATATCAGCTTCAGAATTATCATAAAAGCTTTTTAATCCAACAGTTAATTTAGAATCATTATCTGCATTTCCACCCCAGTAGTCAAAATAAGAGTTGTCATTGTCATAAAAATCAAGAACTGCAGCTCTTGCACTTGCTAAATGGGTAGCACTATCTGTAATATCTGACTGATATTCATTTAAACTACTTATAATATATACAAGTTTGTAAGGTGAATCAAAACCTAAAGAATATGTTGAGAAAAATGTTGCATTAGCAGGGTCGTTAAGAGCATCAGAAAATTCTGCTACTAAATTTCTTCCACCTACATCTGTTGGGTCGATTCTACAACCTCTAAGTGCCATAATAATTCCACCATATTGAGTGATTGAAATTGAATCAGCAGTTGTAGCTAGTACAATATCCAAATATTCATTTGCGATTTCAGATGAATCAATTCCAGAAGCCCCTATTAGAAAAACATCTCTATATGAATCAATGTCTAGAGTTCCTGAAATAGCCTCTGCTAAATATGTAGCTGTTTCGGTTGCTTCAGTTTGTACATCAGCTGCTGGTGCAGCAAAAATGCCAGTTGAAAATGTACTTATAATAAGTACTAATGTTAAAAAAAATACTGTGAGTCTCTTTTTCATGTTATCCTCCTATAAAAAAATATCTCTACATGACTTGTTTTATCATGAGAGATTCTCTATGGCTTTTGGAACTGATACAAAAATTGTATCAAAAAAATTAAATTTTTGTTCCTCACCGAATGATAAAACTTACCGACGATATCCTGACTTATAGCATCAATCCTAATCCCTTACCTTCCCAGCAAAGAATTTGCCAGTGGTTTTAAAAAGGTTTCGTAGCTAATTACAGTAGAGTGAGCTGTTATGGAATTTCACCATATTCCCCTAAATGAAATACATTTAGTACAGATAAACTGTAGTCGATAGTATTTAGTTAGTTACGTAGAGATTATACTAAAAATACTTAAGAAAAGTCAAGTGTTGATTGAAATTGAGTATAAATATAATACACCTTCATTTCGGCTTATTTAAAGCAGAATATGAAGGTGTATTATAGTACTAAAATTAACTTGATGAAAAGTAGATAAATATTATAGGAACACTAATAAATATAATATAATTACAATTACCGGTATTGGAGGGGTAGGTAATTGCCCAGGAGGATGGGAACCTAATATATTCTATTTATTAATCCTAATAAAAAAACCTCTACATGAATTAGTTTTATCATGAGAGATTCTATGGTTTTTGGAACTGATACAAAAATTGTATCAAAAAAATTAAATTTTTGTTCCTCACCGAATGATAAAACTTACCGACGATATCCTGACTTATAGCATCAATCCTAATCCCTTACCTTCCCAACAAATAATATGCCAGTGGTTTTAAAAAGGTTTCGTAGCTAATTACAGTAGAGTGAGCTGTTATGGAATTTCACCATATTCCCCTAAATGAAATACATTTAGTACAGATAAACTGTAGTCGATAATATTAAGTTAGTTACAAAAATGATTATACTAATGAAATCCTCTAAAGTCAAGAGAAATAAGTAAAAAACGATTGACTTTAAGTGTTGATAAATATATCATATTTAAGAAGAGGAGATATTGATAATGAGCACTGTTGCTGAGGCTGCGTTTGTAAAGAGTGGGTTATGTAAGCTAGATGTGGAAACATTAGAAATAATAGATTGTGATAATGATTTTTCGTTAATATCAGGTTATGATATTGATGACATTAAAAATAATCATCTACATTTAAGTTCTATTTTAGTTGAAAAAGACTATAAAAAAACAATTCCCAAACTCATAGAAAATTTTAATAATAACAAAGGTAAGGTTGTATGTGTTGAACACGAATTATACAACCCTGTTTTAGGTGCAAATATTAATGTTGTTGCTAATATAATCTTCAATATATATACATTTGATAATAAAAGAGCAATTGATATAATAATTACAGATATTACAGAATCAAAAACCAGCTATAAAAGTACTTCTGAAAAATATAAAGAGGCACTCTTTATGGTTGATACAATTATGGGTAATTTTGGTGGAGCGCTTATAAACTTTTATCCAGAAACAGGAGAAATTATATTTGTTAATAATGCCACTTTAGAATTATTTGGTTATACAAAAGAAGAATTTGAAAAAACATATAAAAATAATTTTCAAATATATAGTGAATAATATAGGAGAGAGAAAAAATATATTAAAGTCAATTGAAGAGCAAATAAAATATTCAGAGTCTATTGAAATAACATTTAGTACAAAAAACTCAATAGGCAGTCAGTTGTGGGTTACCTGTAAAGGTAGAATTGTTGAAATGGAAGGCAAGAAAATTTGCTATGCAGGTATTAATGATATTACTGAACTTAGGCTTGTTCAAGATATGATTTCTGAAATAAATCTTAGAATGGAAACACTTATTTCAAACATTCCAGGTGGTGTTTCAATGTTTGCTGTTTCTAATGGGAAATTGCAAGTAATCTATGCTAATGAGGAGTATTATAGACTATTTGGTTACTCTAGAATGGAATATGAAAGCTTACCAGATAATGATTTGTCTGAGATACTTATAAAAGAAGATGTTACTTTAATTGAAAAAAGTCTGAAAAAAGAATTGGACTTTAAAAAGCCATTAGAGTATGAAGTTAGGGCTAAAAAAAATAATGGAGAAATAATCTGGGTATCTATAAATGCAAGATATTACAAACATATTGATGAAAAACCTATGTACTATGCAATTGTTATGGATATAACTGCTAGAAAAAACATAGAATATGAATTAAAATTACAAACTGAAAGATATAAACTTATCGAAGATGTCACAGATGAATTTCAATTTGAATATCATGCAAAAACAAACATATTGAATTTGCCAAAGAAAAACATTGAAACAGATGAACTTGTAGATGATAATTACTTGGCAGATGAAGTTATTTTTGATTACTTACATCCAGATGATGTACAGTTTTTTATAAAAAACCTTAAGAATATACTTAAAAAACCAGATAAAGGATTTATAGATTTTAGATTAAATAGAAGTTCAAACG
Organism: uncultured Parasporobacterium sp.; assembly: GCA_963676435.2. GTDB lineage: Bacteria > Bacillota > Clostridia > Lachnospirales > Lachnospiraceae > CAXXOZ01. The sequence continues at coordinate 94,389 of CAXXOZ010000022.1, read as the reverse complement.
AGTATGAATGGTATAGGGCTCATTATGCAAGTATTGAAAATGAATTTGGGGATATTGACAGGATTGTAGGTAGATATAAAAACATACAGCAGGAAAAAAACGAACAGGAAAAACTTGTTGAAAAAGCAAAAACTGATCCTATGACTGGAATTTTAAATAAAGAAGCAATTAGGCTTACCGTTGATGATATATTATCAAGCTCAGATATTAAAGAAGAACATGCCTTATTGCTTATAGACTTAGATAAATTTAAAGATATTAATGACAAACTTGGTCATATTACAGGAGATAAAGTTATTTTAGATGTAGTAAATGCCATGAAGAAAATTTTCTCGTCAGGTGAATTATTAGGGCGTGCTGGTGGAGATGAATTTGTTATTTTTAAAAGAAATGCCAATAGGAAGAAAACCGAGAAATTAGCACAAGCTTTATGTAAAGAAATAAAAAATACATATTCAAACGAAAAGGTAGAGGTTATTTCATCAAGTAGTATTGGCATATCATATTTTATTGAAGATGGCTTTGATTATAACAGTCTGTTTTCAAAAGCGGATATAGCTATGTATTATTCAAAACTTCAAGGAGGAGACAGGGCAACATCTTATAAAGAAATAATAGATATTATAGGTAATTGCGAAACGAGTTCGCAATCTTGATTTAAAGGAAAGTAGAATTGCTGCAATGCAGAAATTCGAGTATGAAGATGTTTTTTACAAAAAATAGGCGCACTAAATAAATCTGCAAGATTTTATGAAGTTGGTAAGTCCTATGCGATGAGTGGTTTTAGGCTTCTTATATATTTGTGCTTATGAATCTTATCAGCGAGAAGTACAGTGATAAGCTGTGTAATTCCTGAAAGTATTAAGTCGGCGTGAAGAGTTTTTTCGTTCTGCGTTTTTCGTCCCGCTAATCCAAAGCAGTCTTTGCAGTGATTAATGGAACGTTCAACTATTGCTCTTACTTTATATGTTGAATCCCATTCTTCAGTTCCACGAATCGTGCCAGGATATGCACGAAGATTCTGCTCAGGGTATATATGAATCATCCTACCGCATTTTGAATTTGTGCAGGGATCTTCACAAAAACATTTTCGATGATATTTACCAGTTTCATCCTTGACGAACTTAGTTTTAGGACATTCAAACTTGTAACGAATAAGTCCATTTTTACGACGAGACTTACCACCATATTTCATAAGAAGACTAGAGTTATTTGGACAACAAGGAATACCATTAGAATCAATGGTATAGGAATCAATTGAATTGATGCTTGAACGAGCATTTAAAGGTATAAAAGCTTTATCAAAGTGTTTACCAGCCCCAAAAGTATCATCAGATAATAACTGACGGTATAGCAACATTGAATCGAATGCTGAATCACCCAAAAAGCTTTTAGGAGTGATTGATGGATGAGCCGAAAAGAAATCTTGAAGTGATGGAATTAGCAGTTTTGCATCGTGGACAGATTTATCTTCATCAGGAGCTTTTGACTTTTTTTCGACAATGATTTCTGGGTGTTTATTAAAGAATTCTTTATTATAAAAGTCAATGTGGCGAATAATGCCTAATCCGTTTGTTACAACTCCTATTTTATAGACGTAACAAAAGTGACCATTTATATAAAGCTGTTTGATTTCAGGATTTGAAGCAGCATGAGATGGCATAGAGCCATAAGCAACTTTGTAAGGATCATAGGAATCAGAAATTTTTTTAGCTTTAGCATAAGATTTTAATTGCTTAATGATTTTATTTGAATATTTAGGGTTGTTTTCAGTAACCCAAGCTTCAATGCCGGATGTATCAAAAATGGTCATCGAAGCTTTTGCAGAATCTATGTTTTGACATATAGGTTCAGTGAAATCAACAAGCTTTTCAAAGACAACTTGTAGATCATCAATAAAGTCTTGTTTAAAACGAGTTATTTTAGAAGCGTCTGGAACTTTGTCAAAACCGCAGAATTCACGAAGATGCCTTGAATAATTCAAAAAAACAAGAAGCAAGGAATCAGTAGGGATTGAAAAGATTCGTTGAATGATAAGTGCCCATAAAAAGGCATGTAAATGGTATTTGCGGGATCTTCCCGTTGATGCATAGAAGTGATTCCTGAAGGAATCGGGAATAATTTCATCAAGATCAATGTTAGATTGAAGTAGAGATAAGAACTCGGGTTTGTCAGATTCATAAATGTCTTGGCAATCAGAAAAAACATCTGCCAATGAAAGCTGATTACATGGTATAATAGCCATAGATAACTCCTTTCTGGTATGTGTTATGGTTGTTACTCAACAATTCAATTATAACATATCCGTGAGGGGTTATTCTATTTTTAACAGTAAAAAAGCCAGTAAAATCAAGGCTTGTGGCGTTTTGCAAACGCCTAATAGATATTATATAGGGAGGTTTAGTTAATGCTAGATAATTTAAAAGAAAGATTAAAGCAATATAACCAGGAACATCTACTAAAATATTATAACGATTTATCAGATGAGGATAAAAAAAATCTGATAGAACAAATTTCTTCAATTGACTTAGAGGTTTTAAAAATTATTGATGAAGAAAAAGAAGAAAAAGTAAAAGGAATAATTGAGCCAATTGATGCTTTGAAAATTCCAGAAATCAATGAAAATATAGAAAAATATCATAAAATAGGTATAGAAGCTATAAAAAAAGGCAAAGTTGGAGCAGTTTTATTGGCAGGAGGACAGGGTACGAGATTAGGAATAGATAAACCTAAAGGAATGCTCAATGTTGGAACCAATAAAGAATTATACTTATTTGAAATATTAATTAATAATATTATGAAAGTAGTAAATGATGCAAATGAATGGGTTCCATTATTTATTATGACAAGCGATATAAATGATAAGGATACAAAAGATTTTTTTGCTAAAAATAATTATTTCGGATACAATAAAGAATATATTACGTTTTTCATTCAGGAAATGGCACCAGCAACAGATTATAGTGGCAAAATCTATATGGAGAAAAAAGGAAAGATTTCAATGTCTCCAAATGGAAATGGTGGTTGGTATTCTTCCATGAAGAAGTATGGAATTACTGATCAATTAATCACAAAGGGAATCGAATGGTTGAATGTTTTTTCAGTTGATAATGTTTTACAAAAAATAGCCGATCCATATTTTGTAGGAGCAACAATTGATTCTGGATACTCTGTAGGATCAAAAGTTATTAGAAAAGTTGACCCATATGAAAAAGTTGGAGTTATGTGTAAGAAAGATGGCAAACCATCTATTGTAGAATATTATGAGCTTACTGAGGAAATGGCTGTACAAAAAGATGAATCTGGGGAAAGGGCATATAATTTTGGAGTTATTTTAAATTATCTTTTCAATGTAAATGAATTAGAAAAAACACTAAATAACAAAATGCCGATTCATATTGTTGAAAAGAAAATACCATTTATAGATGATGATGGTAAAGTAATAAAACCAGAAAATCCAAATGGATATAAATTTGAAACTTTGGTACTGGACATGATTGAAATGATGGAAAACTGTCTGGTTTATGAAGTAGATAGAAGTAAGGAATTTGCTCCTATAAAAAATAAAGAAGGAGTTGATTCTTTGGTAACGGCAAGAGAAATGCTCAAAAAGAATGGAGTAGAGTTATAATTATGAAACAAAAATTTGATGTAGAAGGAATGATGTGTGCGGTATGTCAGTCACATGTTGAAAAAGCAGTTAGTAAAGTAGAAGGTGTTAAAAAAGTAGATGTGAACCTTATTTCCAACAATATGATAGTGGAATATGATGAGTCTGATAACACTCAGGCAGCCATAATAGAAGCGGTAAAAGAAGCTGGATATAAGGCAAGCATAGACGAAAAAAAAAATTAAATTCTGAAATTAAAGGTATGGAAAAAAGATTGGTTATATCAATCGTATTTCTTATACCTTTGATGTTCTTTTCAATGGGAACAATGTTTATACATGGAAACTTACTTATGGAGATATCTCCGTTTGTACAGTTTCCTTTATTGTTGCCAATATTATATGTAAATAGAAAATATTTTATCGTAGGATATAAAATGCTCTTTAAGGGTGCTCCTAATATGGATACTCTTATAGCTATAGGTTCAACAGCTTCAACAGTATATGGGATATTTGCCCTAGTAGTTTTAAGAGACATGATGGAACTGTATTTCGAATCAGCAGGAATGATTTTAACACTTATAACTGTTGGTAAGTATTTAGAAGCCAAGTCTAAGGGAAGAACAAGAGATGCGATAACAAAACTTATGAATCTTGCCCCAAAAACAGCAAGAATTTTAAAAGGTGAAGATGAAGTAGAAATACCTATTGAAGAAGTAGTCATAGGAGATATAGTAATAGTTAAGCCAGGAGAGAATATTCCAGTAGACGGGATAATTGTTTCAGGACATGCAGCAATAGACCAATCAATGATAACAGGAGAAAGTATACCAGTTGAAAAAAATGTTGAGGATAGGGTTATTGGAGCTACAATAAATAAAACAGGTTCTTTTAGAATGAAAGCTGAAAAAGTTGGAGACGATACAACTCTTGCGGGAATAATAAGACTTGTTGAAGAAGCAGGAAATTCAAAGGCACCTATTGCAAAACTGGCAGATAGGATAAGTGGTGTGTTTGTACCACTTGTAATGAGTATTGCTTTGGTATCCTTTATAGTATGGATGATACTCGGAGCTGGATTTGAGTTTTCACTTTCAATTGGTATTGCAGTGTTGGTAATATCGTGTCCATGTGCATTGGGATTGGCAACACCTGTGGCAATTATGGTAGGAACAGGTAAAGCAGCTGGCCTTGGTATGCTTATAAAATCGGCTGAATCATTGGAAATTGCCCATACAATAGATACTGTTGTTTTAGATAAAACAGGGACTATAACTATTGGTAAACCTGAAGTAAAGGAAATTGTACTATATGGAAATAATGACAAAGAAGATGCTATGAGTAAGCTTGCTTCAATTGAGAAAATGTCTGAACATCCATTGGCAGAAGCAATAGTGAATTATGCGATTGATAAAGGTTATGCATTCCCAAATATAGAAGAATTTAAAGCAGTTCCAGGAAAAGGAATTAATGCTTTGGTTGATTCAAAGCGTTATTACATAGGAAATTATAGATACTTAAACGAGGTTGGAGTAAAAGGCGAAGAAATTTCATCAAAAGGCAAAACAATTATATACTTTTCAGATGAAAAGGAAATTATCTGTGGCGTTCTTTTAAGTGATACAATAAAGCCAACTAGCAAAAGGGCAATAAGTAAACTAAAAAATCTGGGAATAAAGGTTATAATGCTTACAGGAGATCATATCGACACTGCAAATTCAGTTAAAGATGAACTTGATATAGATGATGTTGTGGCAGAAGTTCTTCCAGAAGATAAAGAAAGAGAAGTAGCAAAATTAATAGATGTAGGAAGAAAAGTGGCTATGGTTGGGGACGGAATAAATGACGCTCCAGCGTTAGTTAGAGCAGACATAGGGATAGCAATAGGTGCAGGTACTGATATAGCTATTGAATCTGCAGATGTTGTTTTGATAAAAAATGAATTAACAGATGTTGTAAATACAATTAAATTAAGTAAAAGAGTTATAAGAAATATCAAGCAAAATTTCTTTTGGGCATTCTTTTATAATGTACTTGGAATTCCTCTTGCAGCAGGTGTTTTTTATTCCATACTAGGATGGAAATTAAATCCAATGTTTGCAGCTGCCGCTATGTCACTTAGTTCTGTATGTGTTGTTCTAAATGCATTAAGAATAAAACTATTTAAAGGTTAATATATATTTTGAGTTGAGTTTTTATGTATTTAGTATTATAATCTTCTGTGGATGAATACAGATTGGAGTTTATTATGAAAAAGATTTTAGAAATATTAACAGATGAATTTGCAAATGCTTTTAAGGCATCAGGTTATGATGAAAAATATAGTAAAGTTTCTATATCCAACAGACCAGATCTGTGTGAGTATCAGTGTAATGGTGCTATGGCAGCAGCAAAAGAATATAAATGTGCACCAATCGTTATAGCAGAAAAAATAGTCGAAAATTTATCAGAAAGCGATACTTTTAAGCAAATAGAAGCGGTTAAACCTGGATTTATAAATATTAAGTTAAGTGAAGTTTTTCTTGCGAACTATTTAAATAAAATGACAAAAGATGAAAAGTTAGGGTGCAGTACAGAAGAAAAAGCACAAAATATAATTGTAGATTATGGTGGAGCAAATATAGCAAAACCTCTTCATGTAGGTCACTTGCGCTCTGCAATAATTGGAGAAAGCATAAAAAGGATATGTACATATGTAGGGCACAAGACACTTGGAGATGTTCATTTAGGTGACTGGGGTCTACAGATGGGGCTTGTTATTATAGGTTTAAAAGAAAAGCAACCTGACTTAGTATATTTTGATAGCAATTATCAGGGAGAATATCCAGAAAACCCTCCATTTACAATATCAGAGCTTGAAGAAATATATCCTGAAGCTAATGCAAAATCAAAGGTTGATGAAGATTTTAAAGAAGCAGCTCGTCAAGCTACATTTGAGTTACAAAGTGGTAACAGAGGGTATATGGCTCTTTGGAATCATATATTGAATGTTTCGATGACAGATTTAAAGAAAAATTATGATAACCTGGATGTTTCCTTTGAACTTTGGAAAAAAGAGTCAGATGCTCAAAGTTATATTCCTGAAATGGTTGATTATATGAAAAAAGAAGGGTATACAAGAATTAGTGATGGAGCACTAGTTGTTGATGTTGTAGAAGAAACAGATACTAAAGAAATTCCACCTTGTATGATATTAAAGTCAGACGGTGCTACACTATATAATACAACAGACCTTGCAACAATAGTAGAGAGAATGAAGTTGTTTTCGCCTGACTATATGATTTATGTGGTGGATAAACGACAGGATTTATATTTTGAACAGGTTTTTAGATGTGCAAGAAAAACTAAAATAGTCAATGAAGATACTAGATTTAAGTTTCTTGGTTTTGGAACTATGAATGGAAAAGATGGCAAACCCTTTAAAACTAGAGATGGAGGGGTTATGCGTCTTGAAGATTTAATAAAAATCGTTAGTGATGCAGTTTATGATAAAATTGTAAGTAATAGAGAAGTATCAGAAGAAGAAGCAAGAAATACAGCAAGAATTGTAGGTCTTTCCGCTTTGAAATATGGAGATTTATCAAATCAAGCGACGAAAAACTATGTTTTTGATATAGAAAGATTTTCTTCTTTTGAAGGAAATACTGGTCCTTATATCTTATATACAATTGTAAGAATAAAATCTATTCTAAATAAGTACGAGGAAGAAAATACAACTAAAAACGAAGATATACTTCCAAGTGTTGGAAAAACAGAAAAAGAACTGATGCTTGAATTAACAAAATTTGGTGGAGTTATTGAAGGAGCTTTTGAAGAATTAGCACCTCATAAAATATGTAACTATATTTATGATTTAGCTAATGCATTTAATAGTTTTTATCATGATACAAAGATACTTTCATGTGAAGATATAGAAAGAAAATTGAGTTACATAAACCTTCTCAGACTTGCCAAGAAGGTTTTTGAAGAGAGTATTTATTTGTTGGGCTTTGAAGCACCAGATCGAATGTAAAACTAAAAAAGTCCATATATAGACCAGCCAAGGTAGGCTATGATAACAAAAGCTACTAAAGTTAGTAATATTCTTATTAAGACTTTATTAACTTTTTGTTTTTTCATTGTCTTTTTACGGTTTGCTTTTTCTTGTTTGTATTGATTAACTTTTTCTTGACTCATATTACATCCCTTTCTTTAACGATATACCTGTTTTTGATTATATTATATAAAGTATTATAGTACAAGAATAAATTATAATGGAGTAATTAATGAATAATGAAGATGTGAGAGTTAAAATATGGAGAGTTATATATCCAGTTTTAATTTATATAATTGTAAATATTGTTGTTCAGGCATTCTTTATGGTGATAGCCACCTTAAATTACAGACCAAGTGAGGTTATTATAGATGGTCAGGTGGTGGTTAATGACTTAACTACTTCTATAGAAAAGTATTCAAATCTGGTAGGACTTTTTTCAGCACTTATTACTATACTAATAGTTTATAGATTATCAAAAAATGAATTCATAACCGACATAAAACAAAAACTATCAAAAAAATATTTAATTCTTATACCATTAGCTCTTTTAGCAAATACTGGTTTAAGCAGAATGGTAAGTCTATTTTCCCTTGGGGATATTTCAAATAGTTACAAAAAAATCGAAGAAGTATTTTTTTCAGGAAGTATAGCAGTGCAATTTTTAGCATTAGTTGTGGTAATTCCAATTATGGAGGAAATGATTTTTAGGGGTATGGTTTATAATAGGATTAAAGAATATACAGGAAGTCTTTATGCAGGAGCAATGATTTCTTCCTTAATGTTTGCATTATATCATTTTGACCTGCTTCAGGGGATTTATACATTTTTACTAGGGATTTTGTTGGTTTATATTTACGAAAGATACAAAAATATAATGGCACCCATGATACTTCATATGATAACAAATTTTTTCGCAATAATACTAAGCTATTCAGGCATAAGTGGGTTTTTAAGTAGAAATATTTTTGTTTATATATTTTTAATGTTAATAGAATTATCAGGTTTGGTTGTTTTGATATTAATAATAGGCAGGAGAAAATAATGAAAATAATTAGTTTTACAGTTCCTTGTTATAATTCTCAAAGTTATATGAAAAAGTGCATAGATAGTCTTTTGCCGGGAGGTGAAGATGTAGAAATTATAATTGTAAATGATGGCTCCACAGATTTAACTGGTCAAATAGCAGATGAATATGAAAAAAAATATCCTAGTATTGTAAGGGTAATTCACCAGGAAAATGGAGGACATGGTGAAGGTCTAAATACTGGTATTAAAAATGCTAAGGGGATATACTTTAAGGTTGTTGATAGTGATGATTGGGTTGACTATGACGCTTATATGAAAATTTTAAACCTTTTAAAAGAAAAAATAAAAACAGGGGAGAATCCAGATTTACTTGTTTCTAACTATGTTTATGAAAAGCAGGGAGCTAAACATAAAAAGGTAATGCATTTAAGAAGGGCTATACCTAAAAATAAGTTGGTTGGCTGGGAGCAAAAATTTTGCTTTAGTTATACACAATATATTTTAATGCATTCTGCGATATATAAAACTGAAGTTATTAAAAAATCAGGTGTTGTTTTACCTAAACACACTTTTTATGTGGATAGTATATTTGTGCTCGCACCAATACCATATGTAAATACAATTTACTATTTAGATGTTGATTTTTATAGATATTTTATCGGTCGCGAAACCCAATCTGTAAATGAAAAAGTTATGATCAAAAGAATGGATCAGCAAATAAGAGTTAATAAAGAGCTGATAAGAATATATACTGACGCAGAAATATCAAACAAAAATATGGATAGATGCATGAGACATTACATAGATGTTATTATGTGTGTAGCTTCAACATTTTTATTACTTACTAGAACAAAAGAGGCATTAGAAATAAAAAAAGATTTGTGGCTCCATTTAAAGAACACAAATCCTGATTTATATAAAAAATTAAGAAAAACAACTCTTGGAATTGTAACAAATTTTCCAGGTAAAATAGGAAGAGAGTTTTACTTACTTGGTTATAAATTTTTTAAAAAGTGGTTAGGGTTTAATTAAAATTTTTAACACGTTTTGATTCTCGAAAATCACTAAATACATATACGAAAGCATACATTATCATTGACAAAGCAATAGAACCAAGTACATCGATAATTGAATGCTGTTTTAAAAACATTGTTGAAAGACATATTAAAATGGTTAAAATCAGGGAGCTGAGTTTTATCCATTTTTTATTTTTTAACATTTCGCTTTTAAAAATAGCAATTGAACATGCGATTGAGTTGAAAGCATGAATACTTGGAAAAACATTAGTGCATGTATCAGTTTTATAAAGACCAGATACCAAACTAGCAAAAATGTTGTCATGACCAGTCAAATCAACTCTCAGTGGCTGACCATTTGGCCATAAGGTGCATATTAAAAGACAAATAGACATTCCAATAAATAAAAACTTTGCTAACCTATAAAACTCTTTTTTTGATTTGAAAAAAAAGAGGAATAAAACAACAGGTACATATAAAAACCATAAAAAATATGGTATTACAAATATTTCTAAAAAAGGAATTAGGTCATCAATCCTTGTATGAATCATTGTGTAAGTAACATCTCTTTGTTCAAGCCATAAAAACCATGGGAAATATATAAAGATATACAGAAGTGGCCAAGCATGTTTATATTTTGAAAAAAACTTTTTCATTCAAATCTACCTTTCTAAGTAACATTATTCGATTATAATGCAAATTTTTTCGTTTCCGCATTTAACCGATATTTTTGTTTGTCGATCTATAGTTTCGCCGTCAGTGTGTACAGGCAATGGATTATCAGTTTGAATTTCAACAGAATTACATCTATATGTTTCCACCCCTTTAAAAATTGTATGTTTTCCAAAAACAGCAAACGGAAGAGAAACAAGGAATTTTAGTTTTGAAATATTTTCAGTAACACATAAATCCAAAATTCCATCAGAACTATCAGCATCTGGACAAAATAAAAAACCGCCTCCTTCATACCTATTATTATGGATAGAGGTAAAAAGCATATTATTTACCTTGAAAGTTGATGAGTTATCAATAGTAATTGTTGCGTTTTTGGGTTGGTACGAAAAAACATTTTTTATTCCTAGGACTCCATAAGTAAGTTTGCCAAGTCCAAATACGTTTAAAAAATTTTTTGCAGAGGATTTGTTAGCCTCTTCACACACAGCTGCATCATATCCAATACCACTGCTTACAAGGAAATTTTTAGAATCGTCTTTTGTACTTAAAACACCATAATCTAAATGTGCATATTTTTTAGGATGTAAAACACATTCCAGTGCATCCATTATATTTGTCTTTAATCTTAAAGATCTGGCAAAATCGTTACTTGATCCTGTTGGTATATATCCTAATATAAGGTTTTCAAATGAAGTTATACCATTTATTACTTCATTTAAAGTACCATCGCCTCCAAGGATAACTAGAATGTTTTTTTTACTTGTTTCAATAGCTGTTATTTCTCTTGCTATTTGGCAGGCATTTCTCGATTTAGAGGTTATATGTGATTCAAAGTTTACTTTTTCTCTAGTTAATTTTGATTTTATTTCTTTCCATTTTTTAAGACTTTTACTAGAGCAAGAATTTGGATTTATAATAAAATGATACATATATACCTCCCCAGATATTTCTTTATAGTATATCATAGAATATTAAAAAACACATAGAACATTTTTCCTAAAAAAATTTTAAAATATATTGACATTTCTCTAAAGTAATATTATACTATCTTAGCAGTTCGTTTTAAGAAAGGGATCTTAGCTCAGCTGGGAGAGCATCTGCCTTACAAGCAGAGGGTCATAGGTTCGAGTCCTATAGGTCCCATTTTTCGCGATAACGTTCCAGAGCGTGCAGAAATTAAAATATGAATAGGCTTAAAACCAGTTTATAAGGTTTTCATATTTTAATTTCTATAGGCGGTAACGCCGCGATGAGGAAACTTTAGTTTCCGAATACATGCGATAACGGGAAAATTAGAATAGCAAAAATGTGACACAGTGCATTCGCACTGATGCACACGATTCTAACGAATCGGCGCTTATTTCAAAGGCGGTAACGCCGCGATGAGGAAACTTTTAGTTTCTGAATACACGCGATAACAGGAAAAGATCGCATAGTAAAAAAACTAAATATGGCGGGATAGCTCAGCTGGCTAGAGCAATCGGTTCATACCCGATAGGTCGCAAGTTCAAATCTTGTTCCCGCTACTTAAACCCAAACAAATTCATTTTGTTTGGGTTTTTAAGTTTTGTAAATGCCTGAATGTGAAAATTATCTGAAAAATTTGAAATATTATTGAAAGTAAAAAAAATAAGTGATAATATGTTCATTATCAAAAAAATAAGAGAGACCCAAAACGGTTTTCGGAGGACATTATGAAAAAAATCAAATCCTTTTTCAGATTAACAATAAAAACAAAATTATTGTTAATTTTATTTTTAGCAGTTATTGTTTTAGGGGGGTCAAGTGTATTTTCGTACTATCAGTCATATGCACTTGGATTGTTACAAAAAGAGAGTACAAATAAATCTGTTGATGCTCAAATGGCATCTAACTTAAGAAGTAGTTTAGATTATTTATCTACTGGAACTTCTAAAGTAATAATAAATGGATATAGTAATGAAGGGGTAGAGGAGTTTGAAGAAAAAGTTAATTCTATTTCTGGTGACTATCAAATGGTTGTTGAAAAAGCAGACTCAACAACTGAACAGGAATTGATAAAAACAGCAATCGAAATAAAGGATGAATTCCTTGTGGTAACATATAGTGAACTTTTTTCAGGACTAGAAGAGAATTCTTTAAGTCAGGAAGATATTATAGAAATCAACCAAAAATTAGAAGATTTAAAAGAAGAGTACTATAATACGATGACTCAATTAATAGAATCCTTTAATCAGGAGTCTATAGCGGCTGGTAATGATTATGATACATATAGCGATGGCGGAACTAAATTATTTTTTATTACATCTGGATTATTACTCGTTGCAATGGCAGTTATTTTTGCCTTGTTAATAAGAAGTATAACAAAACCTATTAGAGGAATTACAAGAATCATTAAAAAATATTCAGCTCTTGACTTTAGTATCGATGAAGCAGGAAACCTTAAAAAGCTTGTAAAAAGGAAAGATGAAATTGGTTTAATGAGTAGAGAATTGGAAGTAATGGAAGAAAATGTCCGAGACTTTGTTCAAAAAACTTCAGAGGCAACAGGTCAAGTTGCTTCCTCATCTCAGGAATTAACTGCCACATCACAACAAGTAGCGACAGCATCTGAAGAAGTCTCTGACACTATTGAATCAATTGCCCAAAGTGCTAATGAACAGGCAGAAGATACAAATTTATCAGCTCATAATGTTCAGGAATTAGGAGATCTTATTGAAAAAGACTCAAAAGGTTTATTGGAGTTAAATAAAGCAGCAGATGAAATTGAAAATAAAAAAGATGAAGGCTTTAATATATTAAATGAATTAATACAAAAAACTAATGAAAATAGTGAAGCAGCAAATAATATTAGAGATATTATTGTTACAAATAATGAAAGTGCGGTTAAAATTGAAACGGCCAGTGATATGATTGAAAATATAGCCGAGCAAACTAATCTTTTAGCATTAAATGCGGCAATAGAAGCAGCAAGAGCTGGAGAAGCGGGAAGAGGTTTCTCGGTAGTTGCGGAAGAGATCAGAAAGCTTGCAGAACAAACTAATAGCTTTACAAGCGAAATTAAAATTGTAATTGATGAATTGAAAGTGAATTCAGAATTTGCTGTGAAAAAGGTTAAAAATGTTATAGAGATAGTTGAAGGACAAAACTCTAGTGTCAAACGCACAGAAGACAAGTTTGGACAAATAGCAGTCTCAATTGATATTGTAAAAGAAATTATAGAAAAACTTAATGAGTCTTCTAAGAAAATGGAAGCTAATAAAGAAAATGTTTTAAGTTTAATGGAAAATTTATCCGCAATTTCTGAAGAAAACGCAGCAGGAACACAAGAGGCATCAGCATCAATAGAAGAGCAGACAGCAGCAATTGAAGAAATAGCTAGTTCAAGTGATAGTCTTGCACTTATTGCATCGGAACTTATGGGATTAATCCAAAAGTTTAAATATTAATAAAATATAAGAGCGAAGTGGAATTTTCCATTTCGCCTTTATATTTAATAAAAGTATATGTTATAATGATATAAATAATTGTGTTGGAGAAATTTTATGAAAGAAAATTTTGAAAAAAGAGAGTTTTCTAAAAAGTATGAAGGCTTTTTGAGTCAAAATAAAAAGAACAATCCCTGGAAAGAATCATTAAAAATAATGATTCTCTATCTTGTTATAGGTATATTATGGATATTATTATCTGATAAGATTGTTAACTTGGTTTGGGAAAATCATGATATAATTGCAAAAATTCAACTGTATAAAGGTTGGTTTTATGTTGCAGCTACAACACTAGTATTTTTTATTATTATTAAAGATAAGCTAAAACTATTTAAAAATGCTGAAGAAGGCCTGTTAGAAAGCTATTCTGAATTAATTAATTTAAATGAAGCATTGAAAAAAAGTGAGCAAAAATATGAGCTTGCAGTTGAAGGGGTTAATGATGGAGTTTGGGATTGGGATATAGAAGAAAACACATTTTTCTTTTCATTGAAAAATAAAAAAGGTTTTGAATATTTAGATGAAGAAATAGGAAATTCAATTGAAGCCTGGCAAAGTTTATTTCACCCAGAGGACAAAAGTGATGCATATAAAAAAATAATAGATTATTTATACAGGGTAAAGGAAGGAACCTATGAAAATACTTATAGAATCAGAGCTAAGTCCGGTGAATACAGGTGGATTCAAAGTAAGGGTAAAGGAGTCTGGGATAAAGATGGAAAACCTTTAAGGGTAAGTGGTTCTCACACTGATATAACAGACTTAAGAGAGATGCAGGAAAAATTGAAGTTTCTTGCATATTATGATAAACTGACTGGTCTACCTAACAGAACGTTGTTTGAATCGGAATTTAATAATCTTGTAAAGAAAAATAAAGAAGCGGTAGTAGTTAATATTGATATTGATAACTTTAGACATATTAATAGCACTATGGGATATGAAGTTGGAGACTTTTGTATAAAACACATAAAAGACGTTCTAGAAGAAACCATAAAAACTCCTGATACAATAGCAAAAACAGGTGGAGAACAGTTTGCTATAATATTTTCAGGTGATGTAAGCAGATATGTGATTATCAATAAAATCGAATTTTTACTAAAGAAAATTAGAAGTCCTATTTATTATAAAAGACAAACGATTTTTGTTACAGTTAGTATGGGGGTTTCTTATTACCCAGAACATGGAAAAACTTTTGATAAAATTATGCAAAGTGCAGAAACTGCGATGTTTCATAAAAAAGAAAACGGGAAAGATGGCTATTCCATTTATGAAGAAAAAATGTATGAAAAAGCTCTTAAGTTTGTGAAAATGAGTAGTGATTTAAAAAGAGCAATAAAAAATGAAGAATTTGTACTATATTATCAACCTGAAGTTGAACTTGGGACAAATAATATGAAATCTGTAGAAGCTTTAATAAGGTGGCAGCAAAAAGATGGCGATTTTATTCCTCCAATTGATTTTATTCCATTCTCAGAACAAACAGGGCATATTTTTGAAATAACAAAATGGGTTGTAAAAACATCTGTATTGCAAAGAAGAGAATGGGCAAAAAAAGGATTGGGTATAGAAAAAATTGCCGTCAATTTATCAGGTTATATTGTAACAGATAATTATGCTATAGCGGAGATAATTGATCTTTTAAAATCAATGGATTTAAAGGCGAATGAATTGGAGATTGAGGTTACAGAAACTTCGATAATGATGGATCTTGAAAAAGCGAAGGAAAACTTGTTTAAGTTAAGGGATATTGGAGTTTCTATAGCATTAGATGATTTTGGAACTGGATATTCTTCTCTTACATATTTAAATAATCTTCCTTTGGATATGCTGAAAATGGATAGAGAATTTATAAAAAAAATTAAAATGAAAAATGAAGAGGATCAAATTTATTTTGCAATAATAAATCTTGCTCATAATATGGGTTTGAAAGTACTTGCAGAAGGGGTTGAAATTCCAGAACAAAAGGACTTTTTGGAAAAAAACCAATGTGATATGGCACAAGGTTATTATTTTTGTAGACCTTTGCCTGCCTCGAAACTAGAAGAATTTTTATAGTATAATTGACATAATATGTTATAATAAAACATATTTAAGAAAAGAGAGGTTACTATGAGAGTCGGAATTGGATATGATGTGCACAAGCTTGTAAAAGGTAGAGAACTTGTTTTAGGAGGAGTCAACATTCCTTATAAAAAAGGTCTTTTAGGACATTCAGATGCTGATGTTTTGATTCATGCAATCATGGATGCTCTTCTTGGTGCAGCAGCTTTGGGAGATATCGGACAGCATTTTCCAGATAGTGATGATAGATATAAAGGGATTTCAAGTATCAAATTATTACAGTATGTGCAAAATTTAATAGAAGAAAAATCATATAAAATTGGAAATATTGACGCAATAATTGTTGCTCAAAGTCCAAAGCTTGCAGATTATATGAAACAAATGAAAAAAAACATTTCAGATGCCTTAAGCATACCAGAAAAACAATTAAATATAAAAGCTACTACAGAAGAAGGTTTAGGCTTTACAGGACTTGGTAAAGGGATGGCTGCTCAGGCAGTGGTAGTTTTAAATAATATTCAACATGATAAAACAAGATTACATGAACTTAAGTCTGTTGATTACAATATGCTTAAATGGTATTTTTCATTTAGACATCCAGAAACATGTGAAAATGTAATTTTGGATAGTTATTTATGGAAAGATTATTACGATACTAAGTATTATTTTAATGATAAAGGTTTAATGTGGTTATTTACAAATAAAGATGAGACATTTACTAATGTTCCTTTATGTAGAGAAGAAGATTTAAAGGAATGTTTTTATGATATAAAAGATTATTTCAATAATATCCTCGGCCTTAAACTTAAACTGTATTTAGCAGATGAAGAGGCAGTAAATATTCTTGACTTGCCAAAAGATAAATTTAATATAGAAGAAGATAGAAGATATTTTGACTATATATACGATGCAGAAGAATTAAGAAATTTGAGTGGTAAAAAATTTCATAAGAAAAAAAATCATGTGAACTCATTTAAAAGAGAATATGAAGGTCGATATGAATTTAAATTGTTATCATGTGAAAGCATGAATGAAATACTTGAGTTTTTAGATGAATGGAAAAAGGCAAGAAGTATTGAAGATGAATATAATAGGGTTGACTATGAAGTTTTAGGTATTCAATCTGTTTTGAAAAATTGTGAGTTAATAAAATTTAAAATATCTGGAGTATATATTGATGGCAAGCTTGAGGCATTTTCTATGGGAAGTTATTCTTCAGTAGAAGAAATGGCATATATTCATGTGGAAAAAGCAAATCCAAACTTTAAAGGCCTATATGCATTTATTAATCAACAATTTTTAATACATGGATTTAGCGAAGCAAAAAAAGTAAACAGGGAAGACGATATGGGAATTGAAGGGCTAAGAAAGGCAAAAATGTCTTATCAGCCTATATACTTAGCAAAAAAATATTCGATTACGGAAAAATAGATAAGATGAACAAATATTTAAAATTTAATGAAAAAATAATATCTAGAAAATTGTATGAAGAAGTTTTTTCTGACACAGAAATATTTACAGATTTCTATTATCAAGAGTATTTAAAGAAAAATGAAATAATTGGATGTTTTAAAGAAGAAGAATTAGTTTCTATGATGCATATTATCCCTAATAGTTTTTTGATAAAAAATGATTTGGTAAAAATAAATTATTTATATGCAGTAGCTACAAAAAAAGAGCACAGAAAAAAAGGCATAATGGGAAATCTGATGACTCAGGTTATGAGTGATTTATATGAACAAAAAAATCCAATTACTTATCTAGTTCCAGAAAATGTTGATACATATAAAAAATTTGGTTTTGCAACAATACAAAAAAAGACAAAAGAACTTGCTAAAATAGATAGAATAGAGTATGATGTTACAAAAATTTCCTTTAAAATAGGAAAATTAGAAAATATTGAAGAGCTTATTGTTTTTTTTAATGAAAAGGTCTGTAAAGATTTTAAATTTTATAAAAAGAGAGATGCTGAATACTATTATCTGCTTATGAAAAGACTACATGCAGAGCAGGGGAATATAGAACTTTTACTTTTTGAAAATAAAATTTTTGGATATTGCTATGTATCTAATGAAGAAGAGCTTCTTATTTCGGAGCTTTTTTGTGACGATAAATATAAAAATATTTTTATAAACTATATATCTGAAAAATACAAAAAAGAAGTATATATTGTAAAACCTCCTATGATGGCTAGATTATTAAGACCTGAAATAATAGTTAAGTATATAACTTCTGATGAAAAAATTAACTTTACATTTAAGTTAAATGACAATATTATTTCACAAAACAATATTGTGTATGAATGGGATTTAGA
This sequence comes from uncultured Parasporobacterium sp., assembly GCA_963676435.2. Classification (GTDB taxonomy): domain Bacteria; phylum Bacillota; class Clostridia; order Lachnospirales; family Lachnospiraceae; genus CAXXOZ01. The sequence goes on along the minus strand of CAXXOZ010000022.1, from coordinate 76,185 downwards.
TGAAAAAAGTAGTTTGATAAAAATATCTAATGAAAAACCAGATTATTATATAGAGGTTAGTGATTTTATAGAATGGATATTTGGATGCAAGAAATATCCGGATTTGCCCAAAATCAATCCTATAAATGAAATCTTATTAAATGAAATATTGTAGTAATTATTTAAGAATAGAAAGAGTGTAAAAAATGGGATTTATAAAAAGACTAAGAGAAGAGGCTGAAGTGATAAAGGAAAGGGATCCGGCCATAAAATCGAATTTGGAAGTGATTTTATATCCAAGCTTCAGAGCCATATTGAAATATAGAAAAGCACATAAACTATACCTAAAAGGACACTATTTTCGTGCCAGAATGATATCGCAAAAAGCAGCAAGAAAAACAGGAATTGAAATACATCCTGGAGCAAAAATTGGCAAAGGACTTTTTATAGATCATGGACATGGTGTAGTTATTGGAGAAACAACAATTATCGGCGATAATGTAACTCTTTATCAAGGTGTAACCTTGGGAGGAACAGGAAAAGAAAAAGGGAAACGACATCCTACAATAGAAGATAATGTTATGATAAGTGCTGGAGCAAAGGTTTTAGGTTCTTTTACAATAGGAGAGAACTCAAAGATTGGTGCGGGATCAGTTGTTTTGGATGAAGTTCCTCCAAACTCAACAGTTGTAGGTGTTCCAGGAAGAGTTATTAAGCAGAAAAATGTCCTTATACCTAGGATGACTCTAGATCAGGTACATTTCCCAGATCCAGTTAAAGCGGAAATTGAATCTATGAAAAATCAAATAAAAGACTTAAAGAAAGCGATTAATAAAAAAGAGGAGAAATAAAGTGAAAATTTATAATACATTAACAAAAACAAAAGAAGAGTTTATTCCTCTAGAACCTGGTAAAGTAAAAATGTATGTATGCGGTCCGACCGTTTATAACTTGATACATATTGGAAATGCTAGGCCGATGATAGTTTTTGATACCGTTAGAAGATATATGGAGTATAAAGGTTTGGAAGTGAATTATGTAAGTAACTTCACCGATGTTGATGACAAGATAATTAACAAAGCCATAGAAGAAGGCGTTTCATCAAGTGAAATATCAGAAAGATATATAAAAGAATGTTTAAAAGATATGGAAGGTATGAATGTTAAACCTGCTACTAAGCACCCTTTGGCAACAGAAGAAATTGATGGAATGTTAGATATGATTCAAGACTTAATTGATAAGGGTTTTGCTTATGATGCAAATGGAACTGTTTATTTTAGAACAAAGAAATTTGAAGAGTATGGCAAACTATCAAAAAAGAATCTTGAAGATTTACAGGCAGGACATAGAGAAATTAAAGTAGTAGGTGAAGAATCAAAGGAAGACCCTATGGATTTTGTTCTTTGGAAACCTAAAAAAGATGGTGAACCATCATGGAGTTCAAAATGGAGTGATGGAAGACCAGGATGGCATATAGAATGTTCTGTAATGGCAAAAAAATATTTGGGAGAAGAGATAGATATTCATGCAGGGGGTGAAGATTTAGTTTTTCCTCATCATGAAAATGAAATTGCTCAAAGTGAAGCATGTAATGGTGAAAAATTTGCTAAATATTGGATGCACAATGCATTTTTAAATATTGACAATAAAAAAATGTCTAAGTCGTTAGGTAATTTTTTTACTGTTAGAGATATTTCAGAGAAATACGATTTACAGGTGCTAAGATTCTTTATGCTAAGTGCTCACTATAGAAGTCCTTTAAATTTTAGCGCAGACCTTATGGAATCTTCAAAAAATGGTCTTGATCGTATTGTGACAGCGATGGAAAGCTTGAAAGAATATAAAGCAAAGAATATTGAAAAAGAATTATCTCAGGAAGAAAAGAAAAATCTAGAAGCTCTAAAGTCTCTAGAAGAAAAATTCGAAAAATCTATGGAAGATGATTTTAATACAGCAGATGCCATATCAGCAGTATTTGAAATGGTAAAATTATCAAATACTACCGTTAATGATAGTAGTTCATCTTTGTATGTGGATGAATTTAGTAAAAAGTTGGTGACATTTTTAGATATACTAGGAATAAAAGCTTACAGGGAAACAGAAATAATAGATGAAGACATTGAAAAACTAATAGAAGAAAGACAGGAAGCAAGAAAGTCGAAAAACTTTTCTAGAGCTGACGAAATAAGAGACACACTTCTTGAAAAAGGAATTGTTTTAGAAGACACACGAGAGGGTGTTAAATGGAAAAAGATGTAGATATCTTTAAACATACACTAAAAGTGTTTGATGTAGAAAAAATTGATATAAAAACCATATCACCTCTAGCTATGGCTTATATTGGAGATGGCGTGTATGAAATGGTTATAAGGACATATATATTGACAAAATTTAATGGAACTCTTGATAAAATGCATAAAAAATCAAGTCAATATGTTAAGGCAGTAACCCAGTCATCTATTATAAATTCAATAATTGAGAATTTAAGCGAAAAAGAGCAGCGGATTTATAAAAGGGGCAGAAATGCTAAGTCTGCATCAGTGGCAAAGAATGCAACCATGGCAGAGTATAGAGCTGCAACAGGTTTTGAGGCGTTGATTGGTTATTTATATTTAACAGGGGAACTTAAAAGAGCAATAGAAATAATAAAAATGGGCTTTGATAAGCTAGATGAAGATAAGAGGTAAAAAATGGAATATGAAGAGCAGACGATTGAAGGAAGAAATGCTGTATCAGAAGCATTTAAATCAGGAAGAACTATAGACAAACTTTTTATACTAGAAGGTTGTCATGACGGTCCTTTAAACAGCATCATTAGATACGCGAAAAAAAGTGATACAATAATTAACTTTGTGTCTAAAGCAAGATTGGATCAAATATCAAACACAGGAAAACATCAGGGTATAATAGCCCAGGCTGCGGCTTATGAGTATTCTCAGATCGAAGATATATTTAATAAAGCTAAAGAAAAAGATGAAGATCCTTTTATAATTCTCCTAGATAATGTGGAAGATCCACACAATTTAGGTGCGATAATAAGAACAGCAAATATATCAGGAGCTCATGGAATTATTATACCAAAAAGAAGAGCAGTAGGTTTGACAGCAACGGTTGCAAAAACTTCTGCAGGTGCACTTAATTATACACCTGTTGTTAAAGTGACAAATATTTCTGCTACTATTGATGAGTTGAAAAAAAGAGGAATTTGGTTTGTGTGTGCTGATATGAGTGGTGATCTTATGTATAACATGGATTTAAAAGGTCCTATTGGTCTTGTTGTTGGAAATGAAGGAGAAGGTGTTAGTCGTCTAGTTAAAGAAAGATGCGATTTTGTAGCTTCAATTCCAATGAAAGGCGAAATAGACTCTTTAAATGCTTCAGTTGCTACAGGGATATTAGCTTTTGAAATACTAAGACAACGAATGAATTAGGAGTCATATATGATTTCAGGTGAAAAATATTCACATATAGCAGATGAAAAGTTAATAGATTTACTAAGAAAAGGAAACTCAGAAATCACGGATTTTCTCATGGATAAATATAAATATATGGTTAAGAAAAAAGCTAGAGTTATGTTTATGGTAGGAGGAGATACGGATGATTTGATTCAGGAAGGAATGATAGGTCTTTACAAAGCAATTAGAGACTTTGATCCAGGAAAAGAGTCTTCCTTTTTGCATTTTGCAAACATATGTATAAATAGACAAATATATACCGCGATAACTGCATCCAATAGAAAAAAACATTCACCTCTAAATTCATCAATTTCAATATATGATAATAATCAAGGAGAAGAATACCTTGATTATTCAGATGATCCTGAAAAAATTTTAATAAGCAGAGAAAACATCGAAAATATTGAAAGAATTTGCAATGAAAATTTAAGTAATTATGAGAGGGGAGTATTTAGGCTTTATATAGAAGGAAACAATTATACTGAGATAGCCGAAATGATGGATAAAAAGCCTAAATCTATTGATAATGCTATACAAAGAATCAAAAATAAAGTAAGGGCTTATTTTTGATTTGTTATTCTAAAAGAAAACATAATGTATTCTCTTATCTCAAAATCATCAAGAATATCTCCGATTAATATCTTTATTTTTTCAACTCTGTAAATCAAAGAATTTCTGTGTATACTCAATTCTCTTGATGTTTCTATAAGACTTCGTTCTTTTTTTAAAAAAATATAAAGAGTTTTATAGTATTCTGTTCCATGTTTTTTATCATACAACTCTAATGTCTGTAAAGCTGGATGACAAATATCTATGCCAGCTAAAGATCTCTTCATTTCTTTTCCGATATATTCCATAGAACTTTTTGAATCAAGAACTGATATTGTGTTATTATTTCTTTCAAGTGCAATTAAAGCTTGCTTATATGAGTTTTGAAGTGCGTTTAAGTTGTGGAATAAGTAACTAATACCAAATCTAATATTATTGTTTAATGCAATATTATGTAAAAAGTTTTTTATATAATCAAAGTTGTCTTTTATAGGACAAAAAATAATTATTTCGTTATTATACTCAAAGCATCGACAGTCATCGATATTGGATTCTGCAAAAGGAATTATATGTTGAAGTGACTTGTCGGTTTCGGATTCACTAACAACTAAAACAAAGTTGTTTATACTTGTCCCTGTTAATGCTTTTTTTAGTTCATCTTCAGTAGGTGTTTCTATTTTTCCCTCTAAAATGTCTAGAAAAAATTTATAGGGAGTTTGCATTTGATGTGTGTTTTGGTTTAAATTAAACCATTCATTTACAGTATCAGTGATTAGTTTTGACAAGTGTAACATTCCTACAGTTATAGGTGTTTCATTCTCGATTATTATTAAAGTACCTAAAAACCTTTTGTTTAAGCTATCGGGAATACGATAGTTTATTCCTCTATGATACATTCCTGGAGGATTAAAGAAAAAAGGTTTTAAATCTTCCATATTTTTGAAACTAGTTTTTTTGAAATTCTCATTTCTTCTAATGGCCGAAACTCGATCAAATGGCATGCTATTATGCTCTAAAATATAGTCCCACTCTTCATTTACAGTTCCTAGTTTGTGTGAAGATATTGCTTTGACAAGGTTTAATTCATCAATTATCAAAATTGGATTTTTAAAAACTCCTTCTGCTAAATCTACTATATCCTGCAAAGAACCGTTTTTAAATACTATATCATTTAAATTTTGTTGAAGGGAATTACAAACATCTATATAGTCGTTTAAGGTATTAGAAACATTTTCGAGGGTACTGTTATGAATAACAATGGTGTCATTTCCAAAAAAACAAATAACATTTGTCCCTTTTTTGTATAAGAAAGCATGAGAGGTTTTTTCACTAGGCTTTCCTAGCCTTACACCGTCAAAGCTTCTTGAACCTTTAGTAATCAAAGTTGAAATCTTATATTCTTTTAAAGCGTCTTCTAATATATGCATTGTTAATTTCATAATATCACCTCAAAATAATTATAGTACTAAAAGTACAAATAATCAATTGAAAAGACCTTGAAATTTTGACTATTAGTAAGTTGAATATAAAAATTCTCAAGTTATAATAAGGTTAGAATCATATGTTTAGTACGAGTAAAATATTTTAGGAGGTATTTTTATGACATCAGTAGAAAAGTTTGATAACCTATTACAATGTAAAAAACCAAATGACAGAACTGAAATTCCTGTTTATCCAATGATCCTTACTTGGTGTGGTGCATGTGCAGGTATAAGCCAAAAAGAAATTGTTGCTAATCCAAAAAAATGGCAGGAAGCTATGGATAAAACATTTGAGATGATAGGTATGCCAGACGTTTATATGCCTACAGCAGCAGGAGATGTAGTTTTTGTAATGGGGTTACCATCTAGGTTACCTGGAGTGGAACTTGGTGATGAAGAATTGTATCAATTCGTTGAAACATCAAACATGGGTGAAGAAGATTATAAAGAAATTGTTAAAATAGGATGGAACAAATGGTATAACAAATATTTAATGAATATACAAAAACCTCCATTTAAAAATCAGTTTCAATTAATTAGACGTTTTATAAAGATGGGTGGAAATATAAATAAAAACTTAAAGTTTTTTAATGCGAAAGGAATGGCTCCGATTTATCATTCAGCTATGGCGCCTGCATTTGATGTAATGTCAATGATTAGATCAATGCAAGACTTTACGTTTGATGTAATGGATGAACCAGGTCTTATTCATGATGCATTGAGAGTAGCTACACCTGAGATCGATAAGCTTACTATAACAAATGTAAAGAGAGCAAAAGGTAACAGAGTAGGTATGTTTGCCATGAGATCAAGTTCAACATTTGTTTCACCAACAATGTTTGAAGAAATGGTATGGCCGTATATGAAAGAATCGATTGAAAACTATCATAAGGCTGGTATAACCACTATTATACATTGCGATGCAAACTGGTTACCAATGGTTAAATTCTTTAAAGAAGTTCCAAAAGGATCAGTACATCTTGAACTTGATGGTGATACAGATATGTTTAAAACACATGAAATCCTAGAAGGATGGCAGTCATTTAGAGGAGATGTGCCAGCAACTATGCTTGCAATGGGTACTCCTGATCAGGTAAGCGAATACTGTGAAAAAATCATATCTACAATAGGTATGAAGGGCGGAGTTATGCTAGGAAGTGGTTGTGAAGTTCCTCTTAATGCTAAGTTTGAAAATGTAGTTGCAATGATGAACGCAGTTAGGTAATTGAATGAAAGTTATAATATTAGGTGGCTTTTTAGGAGCAGGTAAAACAACTGTACTTTTACAGTTGGCTAGGTATTTAGCAAAAGATGGACAGGTTGCAATTGTTGAAAATGAAATTGGAAGTGTAGGGATTGATGATAAACTTATACAGAAAAATACATATAAAATGCAAAGCTTGTTTTCAGGATGTATTTGTTGCAGTATTTCAGGAGAATTAAACAATGCTTTAACTGATATTAATAAAGAGATAAATCCTGAGTGGATTATAATTGAATCTACGGGAATTGCTTACCCTTATAAGATAAAAGAGAATATATTAGCAACATTTGATTCACAAGTGAAGATTGTGTCAATATTTGATGCCTTTAGATTTAGAGGTTTAAGTGTTAACATGGGTGACCTATTTTTTGGGCAGTTAAAAGAAGCAGCACTTGTATTGATAAACAAAATTGATTTGGTTGATGAAAGTTTATCTAAAGAAGTTTATGAAGAAGTTAAATCAAGAAACTCTAATGCTATAATAGAACTTGTGAGTGCAAAGGATGATTTACCATCAGATATATGGAGGGTTTTATATGAGTAATGAACATAATTGTCATGATGGATGTTCATGTCATGCGCATAACCATGATCATCAACATAATCATAAACATGAACATGATTCGGATAATAGTATCGAAGGGGCTATTGTTTTTTCAGAAAAAAAATATGTTGCAGGATATGAAACTATTGATCAAAGAGTTGCTATGTTACTTGAAGATGTAACAAAATGGGTGGAAGTAAATCAAGGAATTATTGGCCATATTAAGTCATATGTTAAAAATCCTGAATTAATAATGACTTTTTCTGGAACTGGTGGAGAGATAGAAATAAAAAAAATACAAGATAATGAATTTGAAATTGGACTTACAACTATTGTTTTCAATGTGGATGAAAAAAAATATAAAGCAATGGTGAAAGAAAAATTTGATAATTTATAAAAATTTAAGGTAACCTTGCTTGGTTACCTTAATTTTTTATCTAAATAATATATTGTTTATAACACCTTCTAAATATTCCTGCTTTCCTGATCCTGGAAGTTCTGGTGCCCCTAAATTTTCTGCATATTTAGCAAGCTCTTCTAAGTTGGTTTCGTCATTTCTGATTTTTAAACCTATTCCTTTTGTGAAACTTGAGTATCTTTCGTTTATAAAATTATCTATTGTTTGGTTTTCAATCATTTTTGCAGCTTTCATTAAACCTAAAGCAAATGTATCCATGCCGACTATGAAACCGTGAAACATGTCTTCAAGTGTATAGCTTGCTCTTCGGTTTTTAGCATCGAAATTCACACCACCATTAGTGAAACCGCCTGACTTGATTATTTCATACATAGCTAATGTTGCATCATAAACATTAGAAGGGAATTGGTCTGTATCCCAACCTAAAAGGTTATCACCTTGGTTTGCATCAATTGATCCTAGCATACCATTTATTGCAGAAACTCTTAATTCGTGCTGAAATGTATGTCCAGCAAGTGTTGCATGGTTAGCTTCTATATTCATTTTAAAATCTTTATCCAGGCCATATTCTTTTAGAAAACCTATTGCTGTTGCAGCATCAAAATCATATTGGTGTTTCATAGGTTCTTTTGGTTTAGGTTCTATATAAAAATCGCCCTTAAAGCCTATACTTCTTCCATACTCTACAGCCATATGCATTAGTTTTGCTATGTTTTCTTGCTCAAACTTCATATCAGTATTGATTAAGGTTTCATAACCTTCTCGTCCACCCCAGAAAACATATCCCTGACCACCTAGTTTTACAGTTAAATCTAGAGCCTTTTTAACTTGCGCAGCGGCAAAACAAAAAACATCAGCAGAGTTTGTACTACCAGCACCATTCATGAAACGAGGATTGCTAAACATATTTGCTGTTCCCCAAAGAAGTTTTTTACCTGTTTTAGATTGTTTTTCTTTAATATAGTCAGTTATTTCATCCAGTCTTTTATTTGTTTCTTTTATATCATCAGCTTCATCTACGATATCTACATCATGAAAACAAAAATAATCAATAGAAAGTTTATCCATGAATTCAAAACCTGCATCTACTTTTGCCTTTGCATGTTCCATGCTTCCTTTTTTTGCACCAAAGCATTTGTCAGCAGTAGAACTGCCAAACATATCTGCACCTTCAGCTGAAAGATTATGCCACCATGCCATTGAAAAAGGAAGATGCTCTTTCATTGTCTTTCCCAGTATTATTTTATTTTCATCATAAAACTTAAATGCAAATGGATTTGTACTTTCTGGTCCTTCGTATTTTATTTTTGGTATTGATTTAAATATTTCTTTCATTCTTTCCTCCTGATAAGGTTTTAATGATTAAATTATATATCAATAAATTCCTAAAAGCTATGTTAATCATGCAAAAAAAATATGACAATCTTGCTGTGGATTCAAAGAATACTTTATTTAATAACAAAAATAATTTATAATAATCTTATAAATGTTTTGTTTTAGGAGGCTTTATATGAAGCAGGAATATGAAATAATAAAACATCCATATATAAAATATGTTAATCTTTTTATGGCTGGAATAGGTTATAGGACGCCTCATTTACATTCGGATTTTGAGATAATGTTTTTTACAAAGGGAGTTAGTACCTATACGACACCAAATAAAACAGAGAGTTTTAATTCGGGAGAAATTGTTCTTTTGAATTCTGGCGAGGTACATGAAATAGAAAGAAAAAGTGAGTCTTCTCTAATGATTTGTCTACAGGTATCGCCAAAATATTTTAAACATATATTTCCAGAGATGGAAAATATAAAATTTGATGATCTTAATGTTAATAGGTATCTGGATTCATCAGAAATGAAAAAATTAAAAATGGATATTATTTTTTTAACTAGGTTATATATAAAAAGAAACCCTTTATATGAATTAGAGGTTGCACAAAAAATCATCTCGATTTTTAAATTGTTTTTGCAAAGAATTCCTTATCGAGTTATTTCAGAAGAAGAAAAAATTAATAGCAGAGTAAAAGCAGAAAGACTAAATAGAATAATCAGTTATATAGAAGAGCATTTTACTGAAAAAATTGGTTTAAAGGAAATTGCCCAGATAGAAGGAGTGTCAGTTTCATTTTTATCTCATTTTATTACTGAAAATTTAAATCAAACCTTTCAGGAGTTTGTGAAAAATCTTAGGCTTAATAAGGCTGTAGAGTTAATATCAAATACGAATATGAAACTTATCGAAATCTGTGTTGCAAGTGGTTTTTCTGATTACAGATATATAAATGAAGCATTTATTGATAAATATGGTTTTTCTCCTAAAGAATTTCGCTCTAAAAACAAATCAGTTCCAAATGAAAAGAATGTGGGATATGAAACAAACGAAAGAATTTTTTCTGAAGAAGACATATTAAAATATTTAAAAAGTAATTTTAAAGGAGACAATATTTATGATTAAAAACCCGATATTACCTGGATTTTATCCAGATCCATCAATTTGCAGAGTGGGAAAAGATTTTTATATGGTTAACTCAAGTTTTTCTTTTTTTCCAGGAGTACCTATTTTTCATAGTAGAGATTTAGTTAACTGGAAACAGATTGGTCATGTGTTAAACAGACCTTCTCAGTTACCTGTTAATCATTTGTTTATGTCGGCTGGAATTTTTGCCCCTACAATAAGATATAATAATGGTACATATTACATGTTGACTACAAATATGTCTTTGGGTGTAAAAAGTTTTATATGTACGGCAAAAGACCCAGAGGGACCTTGGTCAGAACCTTATTACATAGAAGGTGTTGGAGGTATAGATCCAACATTATTTTTTGATGACGATGGAAAAGCCTATTATCTATCTACTTGTCCAAGAGGATTTGGAGGAGATGAGGAGAGACCTATTTGGTGTTGTGAAATAGACTTAGAAAATATGAAACTTGTTGGAGAACCTTGGGATTTGTGGTCAGGAGCCTTGAAAGATGCATATGCTCCAGAAGGCCCTCATATTTATAAGAAAAACGGATGGTATTATCTTTTAATAGCAGAAGGAGGAACAGAATTTTTTCATTCAGTTACTATTTCCAGATCAAAAGACATACATGGACCATTTGTAGGCTATCAAGGTAATCCGATTTTGACACATAGACATTTAGGTAGAGATTATCCGATTAGTAATGTAGGACATGGCGATTTAGTCGATGATGAAGATGGTAACTGGTTTATGGTAATGTTAGCATCTAGATTAATAGATGGAAAACATAAAATATTGGGAAGAGAAACTTTTATAGCTCCAGTGATATGGGAAGATGATTGGCCGATAGTGAGCCCTGGCTCTGGGAAAGTTGAATTATGTTATGACTTTCCAACAGCAGAAAAAGAGATAGAAAAAACATTTTATGATGATTTTGATGATGAAAATTTAAAACTTGAATGGAATTATTTAGGAACACCGAGTAATAGTAATATAGTCAGAATTCAAGACAGCAAGCTATATATGAAATTAAATCAACTTTCAACAATACCTTGGGAAGTTCACGATAAGCAGGTGAGTTTTTTGAATATATCAGAATTTATTGACACTTCCAAATCTCTAAGTTTTATAGGTAGGAGACTTACTGGTGTATGTTTTGAAGCTATGACTTTAATGAACTTTAGCCCTGAAAATAGCGAAAGTGCAGGTATGATAGTTTTACAGAACAATTCTGCTCAACTACGACTTGAGTATATCAAAGGAAGAGTACAGGTTGTAAGAGTGAAACCAGAAGTTGAAGGTAGCCTTATAACGGGAGAAGTAAGAAAATATAGTGAAGAAATTATTGGTTTTATTAATATGGACACAGAAAGTAGTTATCTTAAGATAAAGGCGGATGGTTCGAAATATTCATTTTTCGTTGGTGAACCAGAAAATATGCAGTTGATTTGTGCTAATGTTGATGGAGGATTTTTAGGTAGTGAAATCTGTCAAGGTTTTGTGGGAGCTTATGTTGGGATGTTTGCTTCTTCAAATGGAAACGAAACTGATAAGGAAGCATCATTTGAATGGTTTAGTTATGAAAATTTAGAAGCTAAAGGAGAGTGAGATATTGAATTATATAGGAATAGACTTAGGAACATCATCAGTTAAATTACTTTTAGTAAATGAGAAGGGTGAAATATTAAACAGTGTATCAAAAGAATATCCGATAAGCTTTCCAAAGTCAGTATGGTCAGAGCAAAGTCCAGATGATTGGTGGAATATGACCCTAAAAGGTCTAGAAGAATTGATAGTAAACCAGGATGCAGAAAAAATAACAGGCATTAGTTTTGGGGGTCAGATGCATGGTTTGGTTACTTTAGATAAAAACGATGATGTAATTAGACCGGCAATACTTTGGAATGATGGTAGGTCAACAAAAGAATGTGATTATTTAAATATTGAAATAGGCCAAGATGTGATTTCTAAATATACAGGTAATATTTCTTTTGCGGGATTTACAGCTCCTAAAATTCTCTGGATGAAAAACAATGAACCTGAAAATTTTAAAAAGATTTCTAAAATCATGTTGCCTAAAGATTATATCGCATATAAATTAACAGGAGTGTTTTCAACAGATGTTTCAGATGCATCTGGAATGTTACTTTTAGATGTTAAAAGAAGAGTCTGGTCAAAAGAAATGTTAGAAATATGCGGAATAAATGAAAATATGTTGCCAAAAATTTTTGAAAGTTATCAAAAAACAGGTAATGTAAAATCAGAAATAGCTAAAAAACTTGGGCTTAAAGAAGATGTCGTAGTGGCAGCAGGAGCTGGAGATAACGCTGCTGCTGCAGTAGGAACAGGAACAGTTGGCGAAAACAGCTGTAATATTTCAGTAGGAACAAGTGGAACAGTTTTTATTGCAACTAATGAATTTGGTGTAGACGAGAAAAATTCTCTACATTCTTTTGCACATTCAGATGGTAAATATCACCTAATGGGGTGTATGCTTTCAGCAGCATCATGTAATAAGTGGTGGGTTGAAGATATTTTAAAAAGCAATGACTATAATGAAGAACAAAAAGAGATTGAGAAAAACCAGGATAAGTTATTGGGAGAAAATAATGTTTTTTTTATTCCTTATTTAATGGGGGAAAGATCTCCCCATAATGCACCACATGCACGAGGAGGATTTATAGGAATCTCAATGGATACAACTAGAACAATGATGACACAGTCTGTTTTGGAGGGTGTGGCTTTTGCTCTTAGAGATTCAGTTGAAGTTGCAAAAGAAAGAGGGATAAATTTTGATAAAAGTAAAATATGTGGTGGTGGAGCTAAGAGTACTCTTTGGAAAAAGATAATCGCAAATGTTTTAAATTTAAAACTTGAAGTGGTTGAAGTTGAGGAAGGACCTGCTCTAGGGGCTGCATTATTGGCAGCAGTAGCCTGTGGAGAGTATGAAACAGTTGAAGAGGCAGCGAGTTCAATAGTTAATGTTATAGAAACAGTGATTCCTGAAAAAAATCTTGTTGAAAAATATGAGAAGAAATATCAAAAGTTTAAAAAGATATTTCCGGCATGTGATGAGCTGTTTAAGGAACTGTTAAAATAGGGTAAAATAAAAAGCCATATAAATGACTTTTTTAAGCTGCCAACGGGAATCGAACCCGTGACCTCCACCTTACCAAGGTGACGCTCTACCGACTGAGCCATGGCAGCAAAACATGATTTGTGCATGTAATAATATACTTTAAAAACAAAAAGTTGTCAATGAAAATGTATTTGTACTTGATTTTTAAAAAATGATATGATAATATAACGAAGATAGACGAGGACGTTGGAGATGTTCTCGTCTTTTTACATTATATTGGGAAAAATATTGAAAAAACAATAAAATACAGAGGTGATGAAGATGCTATATAAAAAGAAATATAGAGAATTAAAAAGTGAAAGTGATAATTTAGGTTCATATACAGGAAGATTTGCAAAAGGAGATTTAAGTATTGATATTGAAACTGACGAGAGTTTTCAGTTATATCCTATAATGAATGACTTAAACGAAAGTGCAAAAATATTAAATCAATATATTAGCTATATATCAGAAATATTGTCTCATGTTTCTATTGGAGATTTAACAGTAAGTTTGCCAAAAAATGATAATTTTAGTGGTGACTTTATTCCTATTAAAAATGCATTAAACAAAATAATTGTTTCTCTAAACAGAGTGTTTTATAAAATCAATAACTCAATGAGAAATGTTACAGTTATTTGCGAAAGTACTTCTGAAAAAACTAAAAAAGTTGCAAATAATGCTGAACAAGAAGCAGCAAATATCAGTGAGTTATCAGCAGAAATTCAAAACATACTAGGTGTCTTTGAAATAAGTGTAAATAATATAAATGAAATCAGCACATATCTAGAAGAAACTAATGAAAATTCTAGGGATGGTAGTGAGTATTTAAGTAATATGCTAGATTCAATGGAAGATGTAGCAAAAGCCTCTGACGATATAAATATGGTCGTTGAAATGATACAAGAGATTTCTTCGCAAACAGGTTTGTTAGCTCTTAATGCTTCTATAGAGGCAGCAAGAGCAGGCGAAGCAGGAAAAGGTTTTGCAGTAGTTGCAACAGAAATAAACAAGCTTGCAGCACAGACAGCTCAGGCAGTAGAACAAACAACAAACCTTATTAAAGAAACAAAAGACAAAGTAGATGAAAGTAAAAAAATTGCAGACAAAACAGCAAAAACTTTTGAAAGTATTATATCTTCAGTTGATAATATAACCCAGAGAAGTGAGGTTATATTAAGTGATATAACTTCCCAGACAGATGCTCTTAGAAGAATGGTTGAAATTGTAGAGGGATTATCTGAGAAAGTTGAAGAAAATGCAGTGTTTGCAAAAGAAACGGCTCAGAATAACGATAATTTAAATGGTGAAATCACTGAACTTAAAGATTTGTTAAACTTCTTTATATTAAAAGGAAGTCCAAACAATAAGCTTTTAGATAAAGAAATAGTTGTTGAACGTGCAAATAAATTTATTGAGGGTATAACAAAAGGAATTAGAGAATTAAAGTCGATAAATCTTGAGCTTGAAAATTATATATCAAAAGAAAGTATTGTTGAATGTGTTTATTTACTTGATGAAGAAGGAATACAGGTTTCAGATACAGTAATGAATTCAAATATTGTTTCAGAAGATTTAGAATTTGAACCAGCAAAAATAGGAGACAACCATAGTTCGAAAAAATATTATATGGAAGGTATGAGGTTTAACGGAGAAATTTATAAATCATATCAGTACATTTCTGCGGCAACTGGAAGTTTATGTGAAACTTATGCAAAGCTCTTTACTATGGCAAATAATAAAAAATGTTTAATGTGTGTAGATATAAACTACATGAAAAATTAGTTTATATGGTGGATAGTTGAAATGAATGAAATACAGAAAATTAAAAAATTAATGCTAGAATACTTTAAAGGTGATCCTAAAAGAATTAATCATCTTATAAAAGTATATAGTTATGCAAGCATTATTGGTGAAGAAGAAAAAATTAGTGAAAAAGAATTTTATTGTTTAAAGATAGCTTCACTTGTTCATGATATTGGGATAAAAAATTCTGAGCTCAAGTATTCAGAATGCAACGGAAAACAACAAGAGATAGAAGGCCCGCCAGAAGCTGAAAGATTATTAATTTCAGCGGGTATAGATAGTGATGTTATAGAGCGAGTTAAATACCTTGTAGGCAACCATCATACATATAAAAATGTAGAAGGAATGGATTATCAAATATTAATAGAGGCAGATTTTATAGTTAATTTTTATGAAGATAATTCAGATGTTTCGTTTATAGAAAAGATAGAAAAGAAAATTTTTAAAACTAAAACAGGTAAAATGATTTGTGAAAAACTCTTTTACTAAATTTAAAGGCTTAAGTTTTAATTGATTTAAGTCTTTTATTTTACAATTGTTTAATATTGTGATTGACTAAAGCTTCATTGGTCTTTACAATAAGACTAATTATGTTATTATAGTTAATAGAAAATGCAGATATTAGGAGGCTTTTTACGTGGACAATGAAGTAGTGTCTAAGAATTTTATAGAACAAATTATAGAAAAGGATTTGGAAGAAGGAGTTTATGAAACTGTACATACAAGATTCCCTCCTGAGCCAAATGGTTACCTACATATTGGACATGCCAAGTCAATACTTTTGAATTATGGATTGGCAAAAAAATATAATGGGAAATTCAATATGAGGTTTGATGATACCAATCCTACCAAGGAAAAGCAAGAGTATGTTGAGTCAATAAAAAATGATATTTTATGGCTTGGCGCTGATTGGGAAGATAGGTTGTTTTTTGCTTCAGATTATTTCGAGCAAATGTACGAGGCAGCAGTGAAACTTATTAAAGATGGAAAAGCTTATGTATGTGACTTGACAGCTGATGAAATAAGAGAATACAGAGGGACATTGAAGGAAGCAGGAAAAGATAGCCCTTTTAGAAATAGAAGTGTGGAAGAAAACTTTGAGCTTTTTGAAAATATGAAAAATGGTGTTTATAAAGATGGTGAAAAAGTTTTAAGGGCAAAAATAGACATGCAGTCACCAAATATGAATATGAGAGATCCAGTTATCTATAGAGTAGCTCGCATGACACACCATAATACTGGAGATGAATGGTGTATTTATCCTATGTATGACTTTGCTCATCCTATTGAAGATGCCCTTGAAGGTATTACTCATTCAATATGTACTTTGGAATTTGAAGATCATAGACCTTTATATGATTGGGTAGTAAAAGAAGTGGGATATGAAAATCCACCAAAACAGATTGAGTTTGCTAAATTATACCTTACTAATGTAATAACAGGTAAGAGATATATAAAGCAACTAGTAGATGACGGTGTTGTAGATGGATGGGATGATCCAAGATTGGTTTCAATAAGTGCACTCAAAAGAAGAGGTTTTACACCAGAATCAATAAAAATGTTTGTTGAACTTGTAGGTGTTTCAAAAAGCCAGAGTTCGGTTGATTATGCAATGTTAGAATATTGCATCAGAGAAGATTTAAAGCTTAAAAAACCAAGATATATGTCTGTTTTAGATCCGATAAAACTTGTTATAGATAACTACCCTGAAGATCAGGTTGAATATTTTGATGTGCCTAATAATCAGGAAAACCCTGAACTTGGAAGCAGAAAAGTACCGTTTTGTAAAGAACTTTATATTGAAAGAGAAGATTTTATGGAAGAACCACCAAAGAAATATTTTAGATTATTTCCTGGTAATGAAGTAAGGTTGATGCATTCATATTTTGTTAAATGTGAAAGCTATATAAAAGATGAAACGGGAAAAGTAGTAGAAATTCATTGTACTTATGATCCAGCAACAAGAAGTGGAAGTGGATTTACAGAAAGAAAAGTGAAAGGTACCATACATTGGGTGCCTGCAAAGCAATCTGTTAATGCAACTGTAAGATTATATGATAATATAATAGATGAAGAGAAAAACTTAAATCCAAATTCTTTGATAACAATGAAAAATTGTAAATTGGAACCAGCATTTAATGATGTAAAGCCAGGTGATAGTTTTCAGTTTGTTAGAAATGGATATTATACAGTGGATTTAAAAGATTCAACACAAGAAGATTTAATATTTAATAGAATCGTTTCATTAAAAAGTTCTTTTAAGTTAAAATAGGTGGTGGGGTAAAATGGAAGAGAATTTCTTAGAAAGCTTGGAAAAACTAGAAAAGAAGATTGAAAATGAGTTAAAGCAAACTGAAATTCAAAGTGAAAAAGTTATAGAGGAAAAAGATCTTTTATTTGATAAAACATATAAGTGTCCTGTTTGCGATGCAGTTTTTAAAAGCAAAACTATTAAAACAGGAAAAAACAAACTTCTTTATATAGATACAGACTTAAGAGCGGTATATAAATCGGCAGATATTAATAAGTATGATGCTATTGTATGTAGTAAATGTGGGTATGCTGCTTTAACTAGATATTTTGATAAAATATCATACAAACAGACCAAAGAAATTTTAGATAAAATCACACCTACTTTTGAAGGGGTGGATGATGATGCAGAGTTCTATACATATGATGAAGCTATTATTAGGTATAGACTTGCTCTAGTAAATGCTGTAGTAAAAAAAGCACAAAACAGTGAAAAAGCTTTTATTTGTTTAAAACTATCTTGGTTAACCAGAGGTAAGAGAGAACATTTAGATATACTTGATTTTGATTATGAAGAGCAAAAAAGCAGACTGCTAAAAGAAGAAGAAGATTATACAAGCAAAGCTTATGAAGGCTTTATGAATGCTATGTCAAAAGAAAAATTTCCGATATGTGGTATGGAAGATGTTAAATTTACGTATTTATGTGCAGATTTAGCACGTAGAACTAAAGACTTTACTGTAGCTTCGAAAATGCTTTCAGAGGTTATGGTTTCTCGTAAGGCAGGAACGGCGCTAAAAAATAAAGCTAGAGATGTTTATGAATTGTTAAAAGAAGAATCAAAACAGCAGGAGACTTAGTAGAAGTTTCTTATAATGTAAAAAAGCGGGGTTGTTCCCCGCTTTATAAACTATTTTAAATCTTCTACAAGATCGTCATCAAAATCATCATCGAAGTCATCGAAGTCGTCAAAGTCATCAGTAAGTTCTTTGTATTTTTCGTAAAGCTTATAAGCTCCAAAAGCTAAACCACCGATTACGGTAAGGGCACCGATAAATTTTAGAAATTTCTTCATAAGTTTGCTCCTTTCAAAGAAAAATATAATACCTTATAATAAATTTATATCATATATAATAAAAAATAGTCAAGCTAAAACGAGGAAGATATACTATGTTAAATAAAAAAATTGTGTTTTTTGATATTGATGGAACAATATACGATTATAGAAGAGGAATTCCGAAGGATATTCCAACAGCTATTAGTAAATTAAGAGAAAATGGTATTCTTTGTTCTATATGCACAGGTCGTACAAAAGTTATGGTTTTTGATGAAATTTATAGCATGGGATTTGATGCCTTAATAGCAGGTGGAGGAACATATGTTGAGTATATGGATGAGGTGTATATTGATATAAATTTGAATCCTAGGGATGTTGATGAAGTAGTAGAAGCGATGAGGGAATTTGGTTTTATTCCGGTGCCAGAAGGTACAAAAAATATATATTTCGACATGGATACAAAAGATATAGAACAGGATAAGTTTATAAACCTTTACAGAGAAAAAATACCAGAGGGTGTTTTGCATATTGAAAAAGGAAAAGTGGTAGCAAATAAGGTTAGTGGAAGATTTACAGGGAAAAGTAACGAAAAAGGAATTCGTGAAAAATTAAATCATAAATTCACAGTTATAAACCATAATAATAGCTTACTCGAACTAATTCCAAAAGGGATATCAAAAGCTACAGGCATAGAAATACTTATTGAAAAACTTGGTATACAAAAAGAAAACACATATGCTTTTGGTGATAGTTTTAATGACTTTGAAATGTTAAAATATGTAAAGCATGGTATTGCGGTAGGTAATGCAGACCCAAAATTAAAAAAACATATTAAAAGACATACAAAAGATATTTTTGAAGAAGGAATTACTTTAGGTTTAAAGGAGCTGGGGTTAATTTGAGTATAATATTTAAAAACTTGAAAGACTTTGATATAGAGGAAACACTTGAGTGCGGGCAGTGTTTTAATTTTGAAAAAATAGATGAAAAAGAATACGTAGTTATATCTAGAGGAAGACTTATACATGTCAGACAAAAACAAGATGATCTGGTGTTGTTAAATGGAAAACAAGAAGATGCAGAAATTTGGGAAGATTACTTTGACTTAAAAAGAAATTATAGTGAAATAAAAAGGCATCTGTTATTACATAATAAAGAACTTGAAGAAGCAATTAACCTAAAGCCGGGTGTAAGAATTCTGAATCAGGAATTTTATGAAACTTTGATTTCCTATATTATTTCACAAAATAAAAATATTACACATATAAAACAAATAATAAGGATGATTTCAGAAAAATACGGAACTAGTCTGGGAATGATCAATGGAAAAGAATACTTTAGCTTTCCTACAATTGAAGAATTAGGTAAGTTAACCAAGGAACATTTTTTAGAGTGTAAGACAGGTTTTAGGGCGCCTTATTTAAAGTCAGCAGTGGATGCCCTAAATGATGGAAGTTTAGTATATGAAGAGTTAGTTGAAATGAAAGAAGATGAAGTTAGAGCTTCTCTGCTTAAAGTAAAAGGGGTGGGAGAAAAGATAACGAACTGTGTTATGCTTTTTGGCCTTGGCTTTAGAGACGCTTTTCCTGTAGATGTATGGATTAAGAGAATCATGGAAGAGTTGTATTTTTGTAAAGAAACATCAGTAGAAGAAATCCAAAGATTTGCCAAAGAAAGATTTGGAGAGTATGGTGGATATGCTCAACAGTACTTATTTTTTTATGCTAGAGAAAAGCAAATTGGTAAAAAAACGAGTAAATAAAAGAAAAAACAAGAAAAAAAGAGTGTTGTGTCGAAATAACCTTAAAATGCACCTTATAAAACCTTGCATATTTGAGTTAAATTGACTAATATATACAACATAGGATTAGCACTCAATTATAAGGAGTGCTAATAAAACGCAAAGGAGGAATATTAATGAGATTAGTACCATTAGGAGACAGAGTCGTAATTAAGCAGCTAATAGCTGAAGAAACAACTAAATCAGGAATTGTATTGCCTGGACAGGCTAAAGAAAAACCACAACAGGCTGAAGTTATAGCAGTAGGGCCTGGAGGAGTTATTGACGGAAAAGAAGTGACTATGCAGGTTAAGGCTGGCGATAAAGTAATCTTTTCAAAATACTCTGGAACAGAAGTAGAAATTGACAACGAAGAGTATATCATTGTAAAACAAAGTGATATTCTTGCAGTAATAGAATAAACAGGAGGTATTAAAAAATGGCAAAAGAACTAAAACATGGCGCATATGCCAGAGCGGCCCTTGAGTCAGGGGTAGATCAATTAGCGAACACAGTAAAAGTTACATTAGGACCAAAAGGAAGAAATGTTGTATTAGATAAAGCATATGGATCACCATTAATAACAAATGATGGTGTTACTATCGCAAAAGAAATCGAATTAGAAGATTCATTCGAAAATATGGGAGCACAGTTAGTTAAAGAAGTAGCTACAAAAACAAATGATGTGGCTGGTGATGGAACTACTACTGCTACAGTATTAGCACAGGCAATGATTAATGAAGGAATGAAAAATCTTGCAGCTGGAGCAAACCCAATCATATTAAGAAAAGGAATGAAAAAAGCTTGTGATATAGCAGTTGATGCTATAGGAAAAATGAGTAGTGAAATCAACGGTAAAGATCAGATTGCTAAAGTAGCTTCAATATCAGCTGGTGATGAAGAAGTTGGATCAATGATTGCTGATGCTATGGAAAAAGTTACAAATGATGGAGTTATCACTATCGAAGAGTCAAAAACAATGCTTACAGAGTTAGACCTTGTTGAAGGTATGCAGTTTGATAGAGGTTATATTTCAGCTTACATGTCAACAGATATGGAAAAAATGGAAGCAAACCTTGATGAGCCGTATATACTTATTACAGATAAAAAAATAACAAATATTCAGGATATTCTTCCTTTACTTGAGCAAATCGTTCAGTCAGGATCAAAACTATTAATCATCGCTGAAGATATCGAAGGTGAAGCTTTAACAACATTAATAGTTAATAAATTAAGAGGAACATTTAGCGTTGTTGGAGTTAAAGCTCCAGGATATGGAGACAGAAGAAAAGATATTCTTAAAGATATCGCAGTGCTTACAGGTGGAACAGTTATATCTGAAGAGCTAGGTTTAGAACTTAAAGATACAACTATTGAGCAATTAGGACGTGCTAAATCTGTTAAAGTTCAAAAAGAAAATACTATCATTGTTGATGGTGTTGGAAATAAGGATGAAATAGATTCAAGAATTTCATTAATTAAAAAACAAATCGAAGATACTACATCTGATTTTGATAGAGAAAAAATGCAGGAAAGACTTGCAAAACTTTCAGGTGGTGTAGCTGTTATCAGAGTAGGTGCTGCTACTGAAACAGAAATGAAAGAAAAGAAACTTCGTATGGAAGATGCTTTGGCAGCTACAAGAGCAGCAGTTGAAGAAGGAATTATCTCAGGTGGTGGTTCAGCATATATTCACGCTTCTAAAGAAGTAGTGAAAGGAACTTCTGAACTTGAAGGTGATGAAAGAACTGGTGCGAACATAATATTAAAAGCCTTAGAAGCACCTTTATTCTGTATTTCAAGAAATGCAGGTTTGGAAGGTTCTGTAATAGTAAACAAAGTTAAAGAAGCACAGACAGGTTTTGGATTTGATGCTCTTAGAGAAGAATATGTAGACATGGTTGATGCGGGAATTCTTGATCCAGCCAAAGTTACAAGAAGTGCTCTTCAAAACGCTACTAGCGTTGCATCTACATTCTTAACTACAGAATCTGTTGTTGCATCAATAAAAGAACCAGAACCACCAATGCCAGGTGGAGCTCCAGGGATGGGGATGATGTAACATTGAGCATTTAACGAGGTGTTTTCGAGTTTAGTGCGAAAGTTGTTAGTTGCAACTTAGTGAATACGAGAGTAAACGAAGTATGAACATAGTGAAACCTAACTACCTTTTCAAAATCGAAACTCAAATGAAAACAGTTGTTATTTCTTAATAAACTCATTAAAAGTTGAATAAAAGATACGGGTCGCTTTTAAGTGACATCCGTGTCACTAAAAGCTCAGCATGACATCCTTGTCATGCTGACCCTTTTTATAGATGAGTTTAAAAAGAAATAATCAAAGTTTTGAATTTTTATTGCACTTAACTTTCTTTTATGATAAGATGCCCTCGAGCGGTATTCGTACAGAAACTGCATCAGATGAATAATGTTGTCACTTTTTTAAGCGGAGGTGATAGCATGAAAATAGGTATTATAGGAGCAGGAAGAGTAGGGTGTTCAATAGGTAAATACTTAAAGGACAAACAGTCTGACTGTGAAATTCTAGGTTATTTTAGTAGAAGTTCTGAAAAAATAACTGAAGCAGCAAAGTTTACAAATTCAAAAGAATTCTCTTGTTTAAATGATTTGATTGAGGCAAGCGATACCCTTTTTGTTACAACCCCTGATGATGCTATTAGGGATGTATGGGATTGCATTGATAAAAAGAAAATTAAAGGGAAAATTATATGTCATTTTAGTGGCTCATTATCATCTGATGTTTTTTATGGAGCTTCAGATTTCGGTGCTTTTCCGGGATCAGCTCATCCAATGTACGCATTCAGCGACAAATTTAATTCCTACAAAAATTTGAATACGGTTGTTTTTTCTCTTGAGGGAAGTCGGATATTTTTAGAAAAAGTTGGAAAACTTTTTAAAAACACTGGTAATCCTGTTTGTGTTCTTGAAAAAGAAAACAAAGTAAAATATCACGCGGCGGCAAGTTTAGTTAGTAACCATATGCTTTCATTACTTGATACAGGTGTATCCCTATTAGAAGAAATAGGTTACGAAAGAGAAGATGGTTACAAGGTTTTTGCTCCATTGGTTGAAAACAATTTACTTGGTGCTCTAAGGTCGTCAGTTGAAAAATCTTTAACTGGTCCAATTGAAAGAGGAGATATAAACACTATAGAAAAGCATCTTGAATGTTTAGATGGATATTCTAAAAAAGTATACAAATTGCTAGGAGAAAATGTTTTAGAAATTGCAAAAAGAAAAAATTCACAAAAAGAATATGCTGAAATGGAAAGGATTATTAAACAATGAAAAACACAGTAGTTACATTTAGAGAAGCAAAACAAAAAAAAGAAAAATTAACAATGCTAACAGCTTATGATTACTCAATGGCTAAATTAATAGATGAGTCTGGAGTTAATTCTATATTAGTTGGAGATTCACTTGGAATGGTATGTCTTGGATATCCAGACACCCTTAGTGTGACAATGGAAGATATGATACATCATACTAGAGCAGTTACAAGAGGGGCAAAAAATGCTTTAGTTGTGGCGGATATGCCTTTTATGTCTTATCAGACAAGTGTTTACGATGCAGTTGTAAACGCAGGAAGACTTATAAAAGAAGGATGTGCTCAGGCAGTTAAACTTGAAGGAGGACTTGAAGTTTGTGAACAGATAAAAGCAATTGTTGATGCGTCGATTCCTGTTTGTGCTCATTTAGGTTTAACACCTCAATCTGTTAATGCATTTGGTGGATATAAAGTCCAGGGTAAAGAAGAGGCAGCTTCAAAAAAATTACTGGATGAAGCAAAAGCGGTTGAAGCAGCAGGTGCATTTGCGATAGTTTTAGAATGTGTACCAGAAGCTTTATCAACATATATATCAGAAAACATAAGTATTCCTACAATTGGAATTGGTGCAGGAAGAGGATGTGATGGACAGGTATTAGTTTATCAGGATGCGTTGGGACTTTTCTCAGACTTCACACCGAAATTTGCAAAAGTATATAGAGAGTTAGGAAAAGAAGTAAGAGGAGCTTTTGAAAGCTATGTAAACGAAGTAAAGGAACAAAAGTTCCCTGAAGAAAAACATATCTTTACAATGGACGAAACAATCATTGAAAAGCTTAAAAAATCAGAGGAAACAAAATAATGAAAATCATTAAGACAATAAAAGAAATCAGAGAAACAACAAAAGAGTGGAGAAAGCAAGGACTTTCAATAGGGTTTGTTCCAACCATGGGTTTTTTACATCAAGGTCATGCAAGTCTTATTGAAAAAGCAAAACTTGAAAATGATAAAGTCATAGTAAGCATATTTGTTAATCCAATACAGTTTGGAAAAGGTGAAGACTTTGATGTTTATCCAAGGGATTTAAAAAGAGATTCGATAATATGTGAAGAAAAAGGTGCAGATATTATATTTAATCCTGAAAGAGAAGAAATGTACAATGATGACTTCACAACTTTTGTTGACTTAAGAGAACCAGCAATGGAACTTTGTGGAAAAAGCAGAGAGGGACATTTTAAAGGGGTCTGTACTGTGGTTTCAAAGTTGTTTTTAATAACTACTCCTGATAGAGCATATTTTGGAAAAAAGGATGCTCAACAGCTTGCAGTAATTACCCAGATGGTAAAGGATTTAAATTTTGGTATTGAAGTTATAGGCTGTGAAATTATCCGTGAAGAAGATGGACTGGCTATGAGTTCAAGAAATACATATTTAAGTAATGAAGAACGAAAAGCTGCACTTGTTTTAAACAGAGCTTTAAAGATTGGAAAAGATTTAGTTTTATCAGGAGAAAAAGATACTAAGATTGTAAAAAATCTTATAATAAATCTAATAGAAGAAGAACCTTTGGCGAAAATTGACTATGTTGATATAGTAAGTTTTCCTCAGATAAAAAAAATGGATTTTATAGATGGACCGATTTTAACTGCGGTTGCAGTCTATTTTGGAAAAACAAGACTAATAGATAACTTTATTATAAGTAGTGGGATGTGATTGATATGCATATTAAAATGTTAAAAGGGAAAATTCATAGAGCTAAAGTTACTCAGGCTGAATTAAATTATGTTGGAAGTATAACTGTTGATCCAGTGTTAATGAAAGCAGCAGGAATATATGAATATGAATATGTTCAGGTTGTAAATATTGAAAATGGTAACAGATTTGAAACCTATACGATTTCAGGTGAACCAAATTCAGGTATGATTTGTCTTAATGGTGCAGCAGCAAGAATGGTTTTGCCTGGGGATCATGTAATCATTATGGCTTATTGTTCTTTGGAAGAAAAAGAGATAAAAAATCATAAACCCAAAGTTGTATTTGTAAATGATGAAAATCAAATTTCAAAAGTTGCATCATATGAAAAACATGGTGTTTTGGGAGAGGAAAATATATGTTAAGCAATAAAACGGTTATTATTGGTGTCACAGGCAGTATTGCTGCATACAAAATTGCAAATCTAGTAAGTATGTTAGTAAAGCAAAACTGTGATGTGCATGTAATTATGACGAAGAATGCAACAAATTTTATAAATCCAATCACTTTTGAAACCTTGACAAATAATAAATGTATAGTAGACACATTTGATAGAAACTTTGATTACAATGTAGGACATGTTTCTTTGGCAGATAAAGCAGATTTATTTTTGGTTGCACCGGCAAGTGCTAATGTTATTGGAAAACTTGCAAATGGGATTGCAGATGATATGTTGACTACAACATTTATGGCTTGTAACTGTAAAAAGGTAATAGCACCAGCAATGAACACGAAAATGTTTTTGAACCCTATACTACAGGATAATTTGAAAAAACTACAAGGCTACGAATATGAAATTATTTCACCTGATAAGGGTAGACTTGCCTGTGGAGATTTTGGTGTTGGAAAGATGCCTGATGAAGAGGTATTGTTAGAATATATATTAAAAGAGATACAATATGAAAAGGATATGTTAGGAGTTAATATTCTTATATCAGCAGGAGCTACAAAAGAATATATGGATCCTGTAAGATACATATCTAATGACTCTACAGGCAAAATGGGATTTGCTCTAGCAAGATGTGCAGTTATGAGGGGAGCTAATGTATTTCTTGTAAAGGCAAGTACCTGCATAAAAGAGCCTATGTTTGTAAAAGTTATTGAAGCAGTTAGTGCAAACGAAATGTTTGAAAAGATAAAAGAAGTATCTGGGGATATGGATATTATTATAAAAGCTGGAGCAGTGTCGGATTATACTCCAGTAGAATATTGTGAAGAAAAAATTAAAAAAAGTAATGATCAAACAAGTATTAGCTTGTCAAAAACTACTGATATATTAAGTTATTTGGGTGAAAATAAAAAATCAAATCAATTCATTTGTGGCTTTTCAATGGAAACAGAGAATATGATAGAAAATTCAAGGAAAAAACTTGTTAATAAAAAAGTTGACATGATAGTTGCTAATAACTTAAAACAAGCAGGTGCCGGATTTGGAGTAGATACAAACATAGTAACACTTATAACAAAAGATAATGAAGAAGATATTCCTTTGATGTCAAAAGAAGAAATTGCTAAGGTGATAATTGATAAAATTCAAAAAGAAATGAAAGCATAATATGTAGTATTTATGACAACACTCATTATATTGTTTATTAATTAAAACCTTGAGTTTCCGTGAAATGTAATTCTAGAATGAATATATCTTCTCAAAGTGTCAATCCAGCTGATTTTTGAAGATATCGAATGACAGCACAACCGAGTAGAAGTAATTGAATAAGCCCCATTATTAACCGGACTTTTTAAAGAAATATTCTTTATACCCAAAGGGCACAAGTATGTTTATGCAACTAACTTTAGGCTAAGTTGATAGTACTTCGGACGTTTCGTTCGAAACCAAAGCCGGACACCTATTTTTGCATATGAAAGTATGCCAGTGATTCCTTTTGCTAATCGATAATAGCAGAAAAACACTTTTTGCTTGATTGGATCTGCTGTTTTTATAATCTGTACCTTAAGAGCATTTGTTTCTGATTCCATAGAAATCATTGCAAGAAATGCCATACATAAGGAGATATAAAAGTTAAGTGCGTTAATGGCTTTCAGCTTACGCACACGAAAGTTTTCAAACTGGAACATTTGCTTTTTACAGCGGAAATATTCTTCGATTTTCCAGCGTGAAAAATAAGTTCTTGCTACTTTTATCACATCATCTTTAGACTTTATTTCTTTGTTAGTAGCAAGCATCATTGGATGTTCAGTAATACCATACACCAGAATAAGATATATATCTTTTCTGGAAGCAGTGATTTGTACTTTAATATGCGAAAGATAAGCTTCATGGTCTTTGCCTTTATAGAAAACATTAGTTTTCACCTTGCCTTTACGACGATTTCTAAGTTCTGTTGCTGTTGTCCATTTATTGTGATAAAGAAGTTTTCTGTTAGACTTGAGACGAATAACATAATCTTGTTTTAGTTCATCTAATTTAAGAAACATCTTGTTGTCGTCATAGCCACGATCCATAGCAAATGTGGCTTTGCCAAAAATGGAAGCACCTTGTTCCATTGCATGAAAAGTTATAGTGTTTGCTGATTTGTAATTTTTTTCGGAAGAAGAATGAATACGAGAAAATATGCTAACTGGATGATTGCTGGTAGTAAGGACACAGGCCTCGGTTACATGATAGCCTTTTTTATAAATGTTTTTAGTTGATGTACTTGCAGAACCATCTCTAACAATACCAAGAGCTTCGAATTTGTGACCACTAGGTTTAATAACATCACTATCATCAATGTAGATAACAGGTTCATCAGGCACCCATTTTTTAATTGTCCGCAAGTAAGAAGCAGCCGATTTAAGAGGCGTTCCATTTTCAAGATGATGAGATAGACGATCCACCGTGTTAATCTTTTTTGTTGATTCATGAAGTTGGTCAGAAACATCTGTTAAAAGACAACTGCCTGAAGCCAACATGCCATAAGTGATATCGGCAGTAAACTTTTTATCAGGTTTAGGAAGCTGTTTTGAAATTTTGTTTGTAAAAGTTAAAATTTTTCGTTTCAAAGTATAAGTATTTGATGTAAAATTAGCCATAAGGGATCCCTTTCTTTTTGTTTAGTAACTTTTTTGTTTGGTAGCTTAATTTTACATCAAAAAGGAATGAGATTCCTTATGTTTTGGACATTTTCATAAAGTTGTTTATAACGAATATGATGGAATCGGAGCTCTGTGGATAAAAACACGGAAACTCAAGAATTAAAACAGTTTGACACTGTTATAAAAATTTGATAAACTTTCTCTTAATATATAAAACGAAAGTGAGGAAATAAGATGGGTAAAATTATCGGCGAAGGAATTACATTTGATGACGTATTATTGGTGCCGGCATATTCTGAGGTAACACCGAATATGATAGATTTATCAACATATTTAACAAAAAATGTTAAATTGAATATACCTATGATGAGTGCAGGAATGGATACCGTTACTGAACACAGAATGGCTATTGCTATGGCTAGACAGGGTGGTATCGGTATTATACATAAAAATATGTCTATAGAAGACCAGGCAGAGGAAGTCGATAAAGTAAAAAGATCAGAAAACGGAGTTATTACGGACCCATTCTTTTTGTCTCCTGAACATACATTAGAAGATGCAAATGAACTAATGGGAAAATTCAGGATTTCAGGAGTTCCAGTTACAGAAGGTAAAAAGCTTGTTGGTATTATAACAAACCGTGACTTGAAGTTTGAAGAAGATTTTTCAAAAAAGATCAAAGAATCTATGACAAGTGAAGGATTAATCACAGCGAGAGAAGGAATAACATTAGATGAGGCTAAAGCAATTTTAGCTAAAGCTAGAAAAGAAAAGCTACCTATTGTTGATGAAGACTTCAACCTTAAAGGGTTAATTACTATAAAAGATATAGAAAAGCAGATAAAATATCCTTTATCAGCTAAAGATGAGCAGGGAAGATTGCTTTGCGGTGCTGCTGTTGGAATAACATCCAATATTCTAGATAGAGTAGCAGCTTTGGAAAAATCAAAAGTAGATGTTATAGTTTTGGATTCCGCTCATGGACACTCAATGAATATTATTGAAGCAGTTAAAAATGTAAAAGCACATTTTCCAAATATTGCATTAGTGGCAGGAAATGTTGCTACGGGAGAAGGAACAAAAGCCTTGATTGACGCAGGAGTAGATGCTGTTAAAGTAGGAATAGGACCAGGTTCTATCTGTACAACAAGAGTTGTTGCAGGTATTGGAGTACCACAGATTTCTGCAATAATGGACTGCTACGAAGTAGCTAGAGATCATGGGATTCCAATTATTGCTGATGGTGGAATAAAATTCTCAGGAGACTTAACTAAAGCAATTGCAGCAGGAGCAAGTGTGTGTATGCTAGGAAGTATCTTTGCTGGTTGTGATGAAAGTCCTGGAACTTTTGAATTATTTCAAGGTAGAAAATACAAAGTATATAGAGGTATGGGTTCTATTGCTGCAATGGAAAATGGAAGCAAAGATCGCTATTTCCAGACAGAGGCTAAAAAGTTGGTTCCAGAAGGTGTTGAGGGTAGAGTTGCCTATAAAGGAACAGTTGAAGACACGGTATTCCAATTAATAGGTGGATTAAGTTCAGGAATGGGCTATTGTGGTGCTAGTAATATTGAGGCCCTGATAAATGAAGCAAAATTCATTAAAATAACAGCTGCTTCTTTAAAGGAAAGTCATCCTCATGACATTCAAATTACAAAAGAAGCACCTAACTATAGTGTTGATGCTTAAAACGATTTACTGTTTGTCCTTTTTATGAATTTATGTTAAAATACAATCGATTAGTGTTTTATTTTACGTATGAAGGAATATTATTTGATGATTAAAAAAGATGACAGGAATGTAGTAATCAACAATAAAGACACTGGTATTAATAAAAATATTATTATGATTCGTTGGGAAGGAATTCCCTACGAATCTTCTTTGACATATGTTTCTAAAAGTATTTCGATTTTAGGATTGAATGAAAAAATCTTAAAAAGTGATATACAAGAACTTATTAAAATCAGAACTGAATCAGAACAAATCAGACTAAAAAAAGCATTAGAAAACTTTAATAACAATGTACAAGATGAGTACGAATCAACATACAGAGCTGGAAATAAAGAAGGCTCTGTTATTTTGGTTAGTGAATTCACAAGAATTATAAAAGATAAAGACAAAGACTATGGAGAAACAATAATTATTGATACTTCTAATAGTGTTAACTTTTTTATCGAAAACAAGAAAAAAGATGAAGCAGTAGTTGCAATAGAAAATGGAATTGAAAGAAATTCAACCCTTACAAAGATAATAAACCTCTTAGAATCGGATTTGGAATTTGAAAAGATTTTAAAGGAAGTTTTACAGACAACAGGAGAGTATTTAGGTATAAAAAATGCTGTTTTAACAAGACAAAACACTGATGGTCTCTTTGAAGTATTAGGTGAATGGTCTAGGGAAGATGCCAAAAGATATACCGATTATGAACAGAGTATAGTAGATGATGTTCATAAAACTAGCACTGATATAATTATTATTTCACCTGGTGATAATAAAGGGGAATTTAAAAAACTTATGAAATATTCAGATGCTCAGGCATACCTGACAATACCAATTATGGTAAATAATCAGGTGGAAATGTTTGCAAGTTTTTTTGATGATTCTATGGATAGAAAATGGGACGAAGAAACTGTTGGCTTTTTAACTGATATTTCTAGAATGTTACAGAGCATTATTTATAGAAGAATTTCTCAAAATTCTTTAGCAAGTTCATATAGTGCCCTAAAAGAAATATTAAATAATATGGGAAGTGCATTATATGTTGTAGATAAAGTAAGTAAAAAAATACTATTTTGTAATGATTTATTTAAAGAACTTGCTGGAAAAGATATGAATGGTAAGCACTGTTGGGATTATCATATGGGTGATTTCGTAGATGAATGTAAAGACTGTAAAATACTTTCAAAATCAAGTAGTTTTTTTGAAATATATAAAGAAGAAAGTGAATCTTGGTTTGAGGTTTCAAATAATGACATAACATGGATTGATGGTAAAAGAGTTTCTTTGTGTGTAATAACTGATATTACTGAAAAGAAAAAATATCAAAAAAAGATTGAATTTCAGGCAAACAATGACTTTCTTACAGGTTTATACAATAGAAGAAGAAGTGAAGAGGATCTTGCCCTTTGTATACAAGAAGCAGAAGAAAACGATACAAACGGCGCGGTTATGTTTATAGATCTGGATAATTTTAAACATATAAATGATGGTTTGGGACATCAGTATGGAGATATTCTTTTAAGAATGGTATCTAATGGTCTTCAAAATATTGATGGAGTTTATGGTAACTGTTATCGTTTAGGTGGAGATGAATTCTTGATTCTTGTTAGACCTGAACATTATGACAAGATGGATAATATACTAAACAGTATTCAGGAGCTTTTCTCAAAACCTTGGTACTTAAATGATACTGAGTATTTTTGTACAATGAGTATGGGAGTTGTAAGATTTCCTAGAGATGGAAGCAATGTAAATGATCTTGTTAAAAAGGCTGACATAGCTATGTATGATGCTAAAAATTCAGGAAAGAATGGGTATAAGTTTTATAACTTTGGTGAAGAGAAAGTAACATACGAAAGATTAGATATTGAAAAAAATATGCGACTTGCTGTAGCATTAGGTTGTGATGAATTTGAAATATATCTTCAACCAATGATTGATATTGAAACAGGTAAATGTGTAGGTGGAGAAGCATTATTAAGGTGGAATAATAGTAATTTAGGTTTTATTATGCCAGGAGAATTTATTCCTTTAGCAGAGCATTTAGGGCTTATAGTACAAATTGGAGAATATGTACTTGAAAAAGCTTGTGAAATAAATAGGCGCTGGTCAGACATGGGTTACGATATGAAAATAAATGTCAATCTTTCAGTGATACAGCTTTTGCAAAATGATATTGTAGAAGTGATAGATAACATTGTTAAAAAATCAGGGATAAATCCGTCAAAACTAGTTTTAGAAATCACAGAAAATTTTGCTATTAATGATATGTCTAGAATGAAAAGAATTATAAATAATATCAGAACGCTTGGAATAAAAGTAGCGCTTGATGATTTTGGTATTGGATATTCATCTTTAAGCTATATAAAAGAAATGAATTTTGATACAATAAAGGTAGATAGAGCATTTATAAGAGATATTAATACTGATACATACTCAAAAAGTTTTGTTAGGTTAATATCAGAACTTTCAAAAGAACTGGGAATAAACTTGTGTGTAGAAGGTGTTGAAACTAAAAAACAGTTAAATCTTTTAAAAGCGATGAATGTTGAGATGGTTCAGGGGTTTTATTTTGGAAAACCTATGCCACTAAGTAAATTTGAGAAGAAATATTTAAAATAATATATATAAAGAGGTGTGTTAAATGAGAGCATTAATAAGTGTGTCTGACAAGAATGGAATTATTGAACTTGCTAAAGAACTAGAAAACTTAGGAGTCGAAATTATTTCAACAGGAGGGACCTACGCTAAATTGAAGGCTTCTGATATTCCTGTAAAAGAAATTACAGAAATTACAGGTTTCCCAGAATGTTTAGATGGAAGAGTAAAAACTCTTCATCCAAATGTACATGCGGGAATATTAGCTATGAGATCAAATCCTGAGCATATGATAAAATTAGATGATTTAGACATAAAACCAATAGATTTGGTAATAGTTAATCTTTATCCCTTCAAGAATACAATTATGAAGGAGGATGTTACTAGAGAAGACGCAGTAGAGAATATTGATATTGGTGGACCTACTATGCTTAGAGCAGCAGCTAAAAATTATCAGGATGTAGTAGTTGTAGTTGATCCAGAGGATTATGAAGTTGTTCTAAAGGAATTAAAAGAGAATGGAAGTGTTTCTGTAGAAACAAAGTTTTATCTGATGCACAAAGTTTTCATGCATACTGCTGATTATGATGCAATGATTGCAGAGTATCTTAAAAAAGAAAGAGGAGATAAAGATTTCCCAAATACTTTAACCATGACTTATGAAAAAGTTCAGGATATGAGATATGGAGAAAATCCTCATCAAAGAGCTGCTTTTTATAAAGAATTAGGAAAAGATAAGGGAACTTTGGCACAGGCAAAACAGTTAAATGGTAAAGACCTTTCATTTAATAATATAAACGATACTAATGGGGCTTTAGAGCTTTCAAAAGAATTTACTGAGCCAACAGTAGTTGCTTGCAAACATGGTAATCCTTGTGGAGTAGGTTCAGATGAAGACATTGAAAAAGCTTGGGATAAGGCTTATGAAGCAGATAAAGTTTCAATATTTGGTGGTATTGTTGTTATAAATAGAACCGTTACAAAAGAATTGGCTATGAAAATGAAAGATGTTTTCCTAGAGGTCATAGTAGCTCCTGGTTACGATAAAGAGGCTTTAGAAATATTTTCAACAAAGAAAAATATTAGAGTTTTAGAACTTGAAAATATTGAAATTCCACAACCAGAAGAAGCTTATGATCTTAAAAAGGTAAATGGTGGACTTATCGTTCAAACTATTGATTCAAAATTAGTTCCAGCTATGGAAGAAGTAAAAGTTGTAACAAAAACTGTTCCTACTGAAGAACAGCTAAAAGATATGTTGTTTGGTATGAAAATAGTTAAGTTTGTTAAGTCAAATGGTATTGCAATTGTTAAGAATAAGCAAACGGTTGGAATTGGACCAGGTCAAGTAAACAGAGTATGGGCAACAAAACAGGCCGTTGAACATTCAGAAGAGTTAATTGGTGAGGGTGCAACAAAAGGTGCAGTTTTAGCATCGGATGCATTTTTCCCATTTGATGATTGTGTGGAAGAAGCTTATAAAGCAGGAATAAAAGCAATAATTCAGCCAGGTGGTTCAGTAAATGATGAAGATTCTATTAAAAAGTGTGATGAATATGGAATCGCAATGGTATTTACTGGTATGAGACACTTCAAACACTAGGAGGTAATATGAAAACTGTTATTGTAACGGGTGCTAATTCAGGTATCGGAAAGGCTACTACAGCTATCTTAAGTGATATGGGTATGAATGTAGTCATGCTCTGCAGAGATATGAACAGAGGGAATGATGCATATAAAGAACTTATGAAAGTTCCAGGCAGAAGTTTGGATTTAATGTATTGTGATCTTGCGGATTTAGAATCTATTAGAAGATTTTCTAGGGATTTTCATGACAAATATAAAAAACTTGACATTCTTATAAATAATGCTGGTTTTATTTCTTTGAAAAGAGAAGTTACAAAAGATGGTTTTGAAAGACAGTTTGGAGTTAATCATTTAGGGCACTTTTTACTAACTCTGTTATTAATAGATTTAATGGAAAGTGGTGCTAGAATAATAAATGTATCTTCAGGAGCTCATAAAGTGGGAAAGATTCACTTCGATGACATCAATCTTGAGGAGAAGTATAATGTTATAAAAGCTTATTCTCAAAGTAAACTAGCAAATATTTTGTTTACCAGAGAGCTAGCAAAAAGATTATTTGATAGAAAAATATCTGTAAACAGCTGTTTTCCAGGTGCAGTTGCTACTAATATAGGTATAAATAGAGAAAATGGATTTGGAAAAGTTATAGTTGAAAACCTTGGAAAATTTTTCTTAAAGCCTGAAGAAGGTGCAAAAACAAGTGTATATCTTGCAACTAGCAATGAGGTTAAAGGTAAAACAGGAAAATATTATTATAAATGTAAAAGTGAGCCTACTTCAATTTTGTCCAGGGACCCAGATCTTTCAAAGCAATTGTTTGAGCTTAGTGAGGAATTAACGGGTTGTAATTTTAAGTAGTGACTTCAACAAAAGGAGAAAAATATGGAGTTTATAGATTATTTAAGAGAGTATAATCTAGCAACTATATTTATTCGAATTATAATGGCTGCAATTTTTAGTGGAGTTATTGGACTAGAGAGAGACCGTTCTGGTAAAGCAGCAGGAATTAGAACTCATATTTTGGTTTGTCTAGGAGCTACACTTGCAGCACTTGTAGGTATGTTCGTAACACAAATTATGGGATTTGATTCTGATCCCACTAGGATTACAGCACAGGTAATCTCTGGAATAGGATTCCTAGGAGCAGGCATGATACTGGTAAGGCAGTACACTCAGGAAATCACGGGTCTAACTACTGCGGCTGGTTTATGGAGTACTGCGGCTATCGGACTTTCCATAGGTGTTGGATTTTATGAAGGTGCAGTTATATGTTTTCTAATTGTTTTAGGAATTTTTGTTATACCTTCAAGATTTAGAAAAATATACGGTTCGATTCACATATACGCAGAAATAAAAGGTGTGAATAATCTAAATACTATATTTGAAAATCTATATAGTGGTTTTTCGATTTCTAATATGGATGTAAGGCCTCCTAGAAGTGCTACAAAAGACTGTGTGGGACTTGAACTAACTATATCATTGAATAAAAAAGAGATAAGTGAAGAAATACTAAAAAACATTTCAAATATGGAAAATGTAGTATTTGCTTATAAAGAACATGAATAAAGCTTAGGTGCATCATTAGATGTACCTTTTTCATAGCAAGACAAAAAGTCAATATAAATTTATCGTAAAACGATAAATTTATATTGACTTTTCTATTATTTAAGGATATAGTATAAAAAAAGGAGGGATTTTTATGGAGCAAAAATACTTAGCAAAATGGTTAAAAGTAATAACTCTAATTACTGGAGTTATTGGGTTGGTAGTATTTTTCTTAATACTACCAGTATTAGGAATGGATATGGTATCGAAAAATGCCAGCTTAGAGAATTTATACTGGCCTTGGATAGTTTTGATTTGGATTGTGGCAATACCTTGTTTCGTAGCTTTAGGGATTTTTTATAAAATATGTATTGAAATAGGTGATGATAATTCTTTTTCAAAGAAAAATGCAAAATCACTTAAAACTATTAGCTTACTGGCTATATGTGATTCTGTTTTCTTTTTTGTGGTTTCGATGGTGTTTTCGATTATATGGTCAAGCAGTTTGGTAGTGATAATAACAGTACTGATTTTGGTTTTTATTGGTATAGCTATAGGCGTTCTTTCTGCTTCTTTATCTCATCTTGTACTAAATGCGAGTGAAATAAAAAATGAGAATGAACTTACGATTTGAGGTGTTGATATGGCGATAATTATTAATATAGATGTAATGTTAGCAAAAAGAAAAATGAGTGTAACAAAACTTTCTGAAGAAGTAGGGATTACGATGGCAAATATTTCTGTACTGAAAAATGGAAAAGCAAAAGCTATTAAAGTTTCTACACTTGATAAGATTTGTGAAGTGCTTGAGTGTCAGCCGGGAGATATACTTGAGTGGAGGGATGAAAATGAGTAATTGCAAAAATTGCGAGTATTTAATTAATGAAGATGCTGTCTTTTGCCCCAAATGTGGGAAAGTAGTTAAAAGAGATTCAGAACTTACTAAAAAGTTAAAAGCCAATTTCATAAAGTTAATTATTTCAATATCTATCTATGCCGCATTTTTAACATTTTGTCTTTATGAAAACCTTTCAGGAGTTACTTTTCCATTTTTTGTTATTGGAACAATATTATTTTACTCATATCTAATGAGAATATTAGAAATAAAAATTAAATTTATTAGTAAAGTATATTTTTGCCTAATGATTTTAATTAGTATATCAATGTTTCTAACAGCAGATCCTTTTATACATTTTTTTAATTACTTATGTCTATTTTTACTAGTGATTATTTCAATCAGCACAAATTTTTATGAAGAAAAAGAGTGGGATATTTGGAAATACTTTTTAAGTGGAATAAAAATATTTTTTGGGACAATAATAAATATTTATAGGCCTTTTACAGACTTTAAAGAATTTAAGAAAAATCAAAAAGAAGAGTTAGGCAAAAAAATATATCCTGTTTTTATTGGTTTGTGTATTTCAATACCGTTATTGATTTTTATATTGTATTTATTATCTACAGCTGATCTTGTATTTGGCAACTTGTTTAAAATATTCTTTTTTGAGAGTGATTTTATATGGGATGTTATAAAAATTGTATTTTTAACAGTTATTGTTTTTCTTTCCACATATGGTTTTATTACAAAACTTGCTAAAAAAGATATTGATGATAAAGCATATAACATAAAAAATAAAGAACCTTTAGTTGCAATAACTTTTTTATCTATTATTGGGGTGGTTTATATAGCTTTTTCGGTAATCCAAGTGATGTATTTATTTTTAGGGAACTTAAGCTTGCCAGATAATTATACTTATGCCCAGTATGCCAGAGAAGGATTTTTTCAGCTATTATTTGTAAGCTTTATAAATATTGTAATAGTTTTGATTTGCAACATGATATTTAAAAACAGCAAAGTTTTGAAAATTTTATTATCTATCATATCGGTTTGTACTTATATTTTAATTGCGTCAAGTGGTTTTAGAATGATTATGTATATAAAGGTCTATGAGTTATCAAAACTTAGAATACTAGTTATATGGTTTTTGGTACTTGAAGTTTTTTTACTGGCAGGACTTATAATAAACATATTTAAAGAGAAGTTTATGCTGTTTAGATATGTAGTTATAATTACATCATGTGTATATATGATACTGGCGTTTGCAAGACCTGATTATTTAATTGCTAAATATAATTCATTGACGCCTGGGAATTTTAGATATCTTCTAACACTTTCAGAAGATGTTGGATTTAAGATTCAGGAGTATGCTATTAAGGATGTGGTTTTGGGTGGTGTTTTGGATGATGAAACAGCACAATCAAATTTAAAAAGAATAGCTAATGGTGAATACAAAGCGAACTTTAGGAATTTCAACTACTCTAGGTATAAAAACGGGAAGTTATGGGGAAGCATAATTTCAGAAGATAAAAGGATTGAAAATGCAGAAAAGGACTATAAGAAATTAAAGAAAAACATAGATGATGATACGAAAGTTCTTATAAGCTTTAAAGAACCTTTGAATAAAACTGAACTTGATAGTATTCTTTCGGGTGAAAAGGAAGTATACATGATGTACTATGCTTTTAAAGGTAGTTATTCTACTAATTGCAGTCAATATGTTTCAAATGAAGGTGAAAGCTATGAAAAAACATATCAGGAATTTGAAGAAAATATTCATTCTAGTACTTTAGTAAATATTAAATCCACAATTGAAAGAATAAGTTTTTTAGAAAATGAAATGTCAATGTATGATGAATCAACTATAAAGAAAAGTGGTATTGAGAAAAAAATAAATTTAAAATATGAATTAAAAGAGGAATTTGAAGAACTTTTATATAGTATCGAAAATGAAGGGTTACTTATTTTTGGTGTAAAGTTAAATATGAATAACTCTAAAATTTTAGATATAATAAAAAATGAAAATGTAATGATTGTTGAAATCGTAGATGATAAATATAGCGAATCATATTATCCGATTAGAGAATATTTGTGGGAATAAAAAATAAAAGAATAATAAAAAAATAATATTATATAAACTTCCTCTAATTTCAAAGGGAGTTTTTTTCTATTGACATACTGTGTATAACACACTATAATTAAACAAACAATAAAGTGCTAGGTGGTGCAACTATGGAAACTGAAAATATTTTATCTGGGCTCATTCAGGAGTTAAGACGAGGAACTATAGTTTTAAGTGTTCTTATAAAACTAAATAAGCCAATGTATGGATACAGTCTTGTGAGTGATTTAAATAGCAGCGGAATAGATGTTCAGGCAAATACGCTGTATCCTTTGCTAAGGAGACTTGAAAGTCAGGGGCTATTAGAAAGCAGCTGGGAAACTTCAGGTTCTAAACCAAGAAAATACTATAAAACAACACCTAAGGGAAAAGAAGTAAGGGATAAATTAAATGATAATTGGCTTGATAATGTTTCAAGTATAGAAAAGTTATGGAGGGATAATGATGAAAAATGATTTAATAGAAAGATATATTTATGCCGTAACAAAGAAGATGCCAAAGAAAATAAAAGATGATGTAAAACTAGAATTAGAAACTCTTATAGACGATATGCTAGAAGAAAGATGCAAAGATATTGAGCCGACTGAAAAAGATATAATGGTAGTTCTTTATGAACTAGGAACACCTTCTGAACTTATTGAAAAATACAATCCAGATTCAAGTAGGTTTTTAATAGGTGGAGCATACTTTCAGATGTATAAGTTTGTGCTTACAATAGTTTTGATTTCGGTTACTGGAGGTCTCTTTATTGCTAATTTAGTAAATGCATTAAGTGGAAATATAAGCATACTAGATATGACTTTAGGTTATATTGGTAATCTTTTATCGGCTCTTTTATCAGCATTTGGTTTTATCACATTATTATTTGCAATACTTGAGAAAAAAGGTGTTAATATTAATCCTACTAATAACACAATCGAAAATCTTCCTCCTGTACCAAAGAGGAATGAGAGTATAAAGATTTCAGAACCGATTTTTGCAATGATAATAAGTATGATATTTGCAATATATATATTATCTGTCCCAGGCTTTATATATCTATCAATGGATGGTGTTCAGTTTGGATATTTGTTCAATGCGGAATATATAAGAGGGATGTGGTATGTAATTGTTATTATTACTTTACTAGGGATTATAAATGAGAGCTTTAAGTTATATGAAAGAAGATATACTAAGAAGCTTTCTTTTGTAACACTTGTGTGTAATACCTTGGCGTTGATATTTGTTGTTTTTTTATTTACCAGAGAAAATGTTTTAAATATAGAATTTATTGATAAAATAATAAAACTACTTCAGGATGCACCCGAAGTAGTGAGAACGATTCTTGAAAATATAAATCTGTTTGTTTTAGCAATCATTATTTTTGGTATAGTGATTGAAACTCTAGTAACAACGATTAAAGGTTTTGTTTACGATAAATAACTTTTTTTCTTAAGAAATAAAAGAATATCAAGCAGGCAATGATTGAAAAAAGTGAAGATAAAGGTGCCGCAAATCCCATTTCTTTAAGTGTTCCGTTAGCCATTCTACTGACCGCAAATGATATCGGGATTCTGATAAGGAAAGTTGCGATAAGTGAGTGAATCATTGAAAATAAAGCTTTATTAAAACTCGCAAAGAAAGTATTAAAACAGAACACACAACTTACTAATAAAAAGTCAAAAGAAAAGCTTCTCAAATACATGCAACCAGCTTCAAGCACCTCTGGATTAACCGTAAATATAGATATAAATATTTCGGGTTTGACCTGAGATATTATAAAAGTAACAATAGCATAAATCATAGAGAAAAATATCCCTATATATAAAGATTGAAAAGAGCGCTTTGGCTTTCCAGCGCCAATGTTTTGAGAACTGATCGTTGATATTGCTGCAGCAAATGCAGATTGAGGGAGGAATAAAAAAGCTAAAAGTTTTGATACAACTCCTACAGCTGCTGAAGAGGTTACTCCCATTGTGTTTACGACAGCAATTATAATTAAAAAGGATAAGTTGATAAGTGTATCTTGAAGTGCAAGTGGCACTCCTACTTTGAAAAAGTTTTTTAATATATCTATATTTATTTTGAAATGTGATTTGTTAAGTTCAAAATAAAAGCCTTTTATTTTCATATAGAAAATTGAAAAAACTAATGAAATTAATTGAGCGAAACTTGTTGCAATAGCAGCTCCTTTTGCGCCGAAATTAAAATGAGCAACTAAAACATAATCTATTGCGATATTAAAAACACAAGCAATACCTATAAATATTAATGGAGTTTTTGAATCACCAAGTCCCCTGAAAATACTACTAACTAAATTGTAACCTATAATAAAAGGTATACCAAGTGAACAGTAAAAGAGATATTCTTTTGTGTAGTTAATTGCTTCAACGGGTGTTTGTAAAAAAGAAACAACCTGATTGTTTATTGTTAATATAAGTGGAGTTAATACAACAGCTAGAATTATAAAAAATATTGTAGAAGTTCCTATACTTTTTGATAATTTGTCGTAATCTTTTGCTCCTGTATATTTTGCAATAATAACAGTAGTTCCAATACAAAGACCTAGAATCATCATTGTTATTGTATGCATGAACTGACTGCCAGTAGCAACTGCTGATACTGAAGCAGACGTTATTTGTGGATCTGTAAAATGACCAATAATGAATAGGTCGGTTGCTCCGTATATAGCCTGTAAGGCATTAGCCAATAAAAAGGGTAGAGCAAATTTAAGTAGTGTTGGTGCTATTTTGCCCGTAGTTAAGTCGTTTTTCATATATTTCTCCTAATCTTACTCCGCCAGATATTGATTATAATTCATCCATTTTACAATGTCAATTGCCTTAATAGCGTAACTTTACATTCGGTAAAATATTAAAGAAGAAAGCACCTCTTTGTGGTAAGATTATTTTTGCGAAAAACAAATCTAAGCAAAGGAAGGTGCTTTTTCTATGTACCAAAGTATACTACATTTTATTAAAAATGACATTAATGACATTGAAAAAATTTTAGGAAATATTCTTACAGGAGAAAAAGATGCTAGCGATCTTTCGGCAGAAGTTAATAAAAGGCTTAATAACCTAGCCTGTAGATGGATAAGCGAAATGTATGAAAAACTTGATGATGCTATTCGCGAGAGTATCTCAAGAAAAAAACATTGGCGTATTGAACGTCGCAATGAACCAAAAGAAATGCTTGATATTTCTGGAATGTTAAGGTTTAAAAGAACAGGTTACGAAGACAAAAAAACTGGAAAATATATTTATCTACTTGATATGATGCTTGGGATTGAAAGTCACCAAAGACTAACTCTTGGAGCAGCAGCAAAAGCAATTGAAGAAGCTGTACAGTCAAGTTATGCAAAAGGCGGAAAGGCTGCAAGTAATACAGAGTCAGCAAGCAAACAGACGGTAAAAGAATTAATACATGAAACAGCGCTTTCAATTTCTGAATCTAAAATAAAAGATAAAAAGAAGCTAAAAAATCTTCATATAGTTGCAGATGAAGATCATGTTTCAGCACAGTTTTTTAAAAAGAAAGGTGATGTTGAAAAGAAAAGAAATAAAACAAATACAATT
This sequence comes from uncultured Parasporobacterium sp., assembly GCA_963676435.2. Classification (GTDB taxonomy): domain Bacteria; phylum Bacillota; class Clostridia; order Lachnospirales; family Lachnospiraceae; genus CAXXOZ01. Next base: position 33,977 of record CAXXOZ010000022.1, on the reverse strand, counting down.
ATATCAAAGGTTATTGTTGTTTATGAGGACGTGATAAATGAATCAGGTGAAGCTTCCAAAAATCCAAGATATAAACTTACAGGTAAAAGGACTTTTAGTGGAGTATATAAAGGTGAAAAAGAAAATTTTAGACTATGGGAGCAAGTTAGAGATTATATAGAAAACAACTATGATACAGAAGTTCTTGAAAGAATATATATATCTGGAGATGGAGCATCATGGATAAAAGCAGGAACAGAAATACTAGCAAAAAGTCGTTTTGTACTAGATAAGTTTCACATGATGAAATATATAAATAGCTCTGTAACGCATCTTTTAGATAGTTCAGAAGAAGTAAAAAGTGATATATGGGAATGTATAAATACGGCAGATAAAAAAAGACTAAATAAGATATACTCAAAAATCCTTGATGTTACAGTAGATGAAAATAAATATAATGAAGTGAAAAAGGCATATAGATATTTTATTAATCAATGGGAAGGAATAAAAATAAGAGTTGAAGAATCTGGAAATATATGGAAATGTTGTGCTGAAGGACAGGTTAGTCATGTTCTAAGTGCAAGAATGAGTAGTCGTCCAATGGGATGGAGCGAATGGGGATGTCATCAGATGTCAGGATTTAGAGCATATTATTTTAACGGTGGTAAAGTTATAGATATTTTGCGTTACCAAAAGAAAAAAGAAAAATCGGAAGAAAGGCGTAAAGAAAAAGAGAAACTAATAAAAGAATTAAAGAAAAAACATTCGGGTTGGAAATACAGTGAACAGATGAATAAAAAACTTCCTGGAATAGAGAGACTTGATCATCGTTGGTTAAGACAATTGGTAGACCAGGCATTTTTAGCATAGAAAAAACATTTTTTTGCTTGAAAATAAAATATAGTATGGAAATAATACAGAAGTCAAGGACGAAGCCAAAGGAAATCCTTGAGTTCTGTATTATCCATACATAAAATATCAAAGCAAAAAAATATGGTAGAAAATTAAAAAATATATTATAATCAAGAAAGCAAATCTAAAAAAATATTATCACAGGTGAACTCTAACCTTTAATTCCCGAAAGTAAATTAACGCTATCAATTGCCTTAGAAAGATTGACCGTATAAGTTTATAATGATATAATTCTTGATGGTGAATGACAATTGAGGAGAGTTTATTAATGAAAAAAAGAACAGTATATACAATGGACGGAAACGATGCAGCGGCTTATGTTGCTTATGCGTTTACTGAGATAGCTGCTATATACCCAATAACACCATCGTCACCAATGGCAGAAAAGACTGACGTATGGGCTAGCGGGGGAAGAAAAAACTTATTTGGAAATGTTGTTGAACTAGTTGAAATGCAGTCTGAGGCCGGAGCGGCAGCAGCTGTACATGGAGCTCTTGAAACAGGAGCGTTATCTACAAGCTATACATCGTCACAGGGATTAATGTTAATGATTCCTACGATGCATAGAATATCAGGACAAAGGCATCCAGGTGTGTTGCATGTGGCAGCACGAACACTTGGAACACATGCTTTTTCAATTTTCGGAGATCATTCTGATGTGATGAGCTGCAGAAATACAGGTTTTGGAATGCTGGCATCTGGTAGTGTTCAAGAAGTAATGGATTTAGCGGGAATCGCTCATCTTGCTGCTATAAAAGGAAGAGTACCTTTTATGCATTTCTTTGATGGATTTAGAACTTCCCATGAAATACAAAAAATTGAAGCGATAGAATATGAAGAGTTCGGTAAGCTTTTAGATTATGAAGCTTTAGAGGACTTCCGTTCTAATGCATTGAACCCAGAAAGACCAATGCTAAGAAGTACAGTTCAAAATCCGGATATTTATTTTCAGGTAAGAGAGGCAAATAATGGTTTTTATGATGCTATACCTGGGATTGTTGAAGATTATATGGAAAAAATCAGCAGTATTACAGGAAGGGATTATAAATTATTTAAATACCATGGTGATCCTGAAGCTGAAAATATTGTGGTTGCAATGGGATCAGTAAGCCCAACTATATGTGAAACCATAGACTACTTAAATGCAAATGGTGAAAAACTTGGGTTTTTACAGGTGTTTTTATATAGACCTTTTGCAACAGAGAAATTTTTAGAAGCTATACCAAAATCTGTTAAGAAGATAGCGGTATTAGATAGATGTAAAGAAATGGGTAGTGCGGGAGAACCTTTATTTCAGGATGTTTGTACTGCTTTTACTAATACAGGAAGACAGGTTGAAATTATTGGTGGAAGATATGGTCTTTCATCAAAAGATACAGATCCTGCACAGATTAGAGCTGTATATGAAAACTTGAAATTGAAAAACTCAAAAACAAACTTTACTGTTGGTATAAATGATGATGTTACAAATCTTTCTTTACATGTAGGAGAACCGTTATACCCAACAGGTGATGATACAATATGCTGTAAATTCTGGGGTCTTGGTTCTGATGGGACAGTTGGAGCAAATAAAGATACTGTAAAAATCATTAGTGATAATACTGATAATTATGCACAGGCTTATTTTGAGTATGATGCAAAAAAATCTTTTGGTTTAACAAAGTCTCATTTAAGATTTTCATCAAAACCAATTTTATCAACTTATTATGTAAAAATGGCTGATTTTGTGGCAGTTCACAAACAGACTTACATGGAAAAGTATGATATTTTAAGTGAAATTAAGGATAATGGAACTTTACTTATAAACTGTGATTGGAAACCAGAACAGTTAGATAAAGTATTGACAGCAGATGTTAAAAGAAAAATTGTCGAAAAAAATATTAATTTATATATAATTGATGCAGACGGTATAGCAGTAAAAAATGGTATGCCAGGAAGATTTAACCTAGTTTTACAAGCAGCATTTTTTAAACTTGTACCAGTAATTCCTATTGAGGAATCTGTTTTACTTATGAAAGAAGCCGCAAGAAAAACATATTTTTCAAAAGGTGAGGATGTAGTAAACAAAAACTTAATGTCTATTGATGCAGGTATAGAAGCGCTTGTGAAAATAGAAATTCCTGACTCATGGAAAGATGCTGTTGATTTAGAAAAAGCAGAAGATGAAAATATACCAGCAGTAATAAAAAATATCTTGGAACCATTAAATGCTGGAAAAGGTGATGACCTTCCAGTTAGTGCATTTAAAAACTATGAAGACGGAAGCATAGAGTTAGGTTTAACAGCATATGAAAAAAGAGCAAATTCCCAATATGTTCCGTTGTGGGATGCCGGAAAATGTGTTCAATGTAATATGTGTTCATATGTTTGTCCTCATGGAGTAATAAGACCATATCTTCTTTCAGAAGAGGAAGTTAATGCAGCTCCAGAAGGCTTTATTCTTGCAAATGCAAAAGGTAAAGATGTTGATGAGTATAAATATTCACTTCAAATAAGTGCAAGAGATTGTACTGGATGTAAAGGCTGTATAAATGCCTGCCCATCTGATGCTCTTAAGATGGTTCATATAGATGAATCAGTGTCTGAAAGCAACTGGGAATATGGATTGAAAATCACAGAAAAAAATGATGTTTATAATAAATATTCGATTAAAGGAAGCCAGTTTAAACAACCACTAATTGAATTTTCAGCTGCATGTGCAGGATGTGGAGAGACACCATATGCAAAAATAATTACGCAGCTATTTGGGGATAGAGCTTACTGGGCAAATGCTACAGGCTGTTCCCAGGCATGGGGAGCAGCGATGCCAGGAATTCCTTATACAAAAAACAAAGAAGGAAGAGGACCGGCATGGTCAAATTCTCTATTTGAAAATAATGCAGAGTTTAGTTTAGGAATGATGTTATCTGTAAGGCATCAAAGAGAGTCAGAGAAAAAACGAGTTGAAAGTCTTCTAGATGAAGATATTAATGACAATCTTAAATCTACATTAAAATCTTGGATAGATGCTTATGATGATTTTGAGCTTTCAGACGCTACAGGAAAGACTTTGGTAGAAGAATTAAACAAAGAAGTGCTATCAGGTAAGGCGCAAGAAATAAAAAATGAAATACTTAAAAATAAAGAGCATCTTTCAAAGAAAACATTTTGGATGTTTGGTGGAGATGGCTGGGCATATGACATTGGTTATGGTGGATTAGATCATGTGGTTGCTACAGGAGAAGATTTAAATGTATTTATTATTGATACAGAAGTTTATTCAAATACAGGTGGACAATCTTCTAAATCAACTCCGATTGGAGCTGTGGCTGGCTTTGCAGCAGCAGGTAAGAAAAGCTCAAAGAAAAATCTGGGTGAACTTATGATGACATATGAAAATGTTTATGTGGCTCAGGTGGCTATGGGGGCAGACCCAAATCACTTAATAAAGGTGTTAAAGGAAGCACAGGAGTATAAAGGTCCTTCAGTAATTGTTGCCTACACTCCATGTATTGCTCATGGAATTAAAAAAGGAATGGGTAAAACTCAGGAAGAAATGAAAGATGCTGTTAAATCAGGATATTGGCACTTGTATAGATATAATCCTGACAAGGATAAGCCTTTTACTCTTGACTCAAAAGAACCAATCATAGAGTTTGAAGACTTTTTAAGAGGTGAGGTCAGATACGAATCTTTATATAGAACATTTCCGGATAATGCAAAAGAACTTTTCCAAAAGGGTAAGGAAATTTCTATTAAGAAATATAAAAAGTACAAAGAAATGGAAAAGAATCAGTAATTGTATAAAATTATACGGAGGCAAAAATGAAAAAGATGAAATCTATACTTAGGGGGTTGGGTAAATTCCTAATTGTTGTTGGAACTACAATAGCAATTATAGTTATTGCACTTTTAGCTATGATATTTATTCTAGTTAAAGGTCCCTCTGATACAGCAAAAGTTCTATTTGTAAGTTCTGTTAATGAGACAAGTGCAATAGGCTTTTTAGCAGATATATTCCTCTCAGATGAGGAAGTAGAAGCTATATTAAATTCAAACACAATGTCAGAAGTTGAAGAAGGAACTGTGTCTGATACAACTTTAATTACAGTCGATGAAGATGAAGATTCCCAGGATATTGAAATAATTGATATTTCAGGTGGAACTTATAAAGGGAAACTGATGATAGTTAAAGATCCTTCAAGGGTTTTTGTAGGAACGGTTCCAACTTTTTATGAAGGAAATGGGATGGTTGTTTCAGAGCTAGCAGATAAATATGATGCAGTTGGTGGTGTCAATGGTGGAGAGTTTGTTGACATGGGAAGCTATTCATATACAGCGATGCCAGTAGGTGGAGTTATATCAAACGGTGAACATGTATATGGTAACCTTAATACAGTTTACAATCTTTCTGGATTTACTAACGACAATGTTTTCGTTATTGGTAAGATGTCAGTAGCTGAAGCCCTTGAAATGGGGATGAGAGATTGTGTTCATGTTAAATATGAAACAGGCCCGTTTTTAGTTTTGGATGGTGAAGCTCTAACTGTTCCTGACACAAGTGTTTATGGTGGAGGGAAAAACCCAAGAACTGCTATAGGTCAAAGAGCTGATGGAGCAGTATTGTTACTTGTAGTTGATGGACGTCAGGCAAACTCCCTAGGAGCAACATTTAAAGAATTAGCTTATATAATGCTTGAATATGGTGCTGTTAATGCAGCTGCTATGGATGGGGGAACTTCTACACAAATGGTTTATGAAGGAATTATTCAAAACAATCCTTATTCTCCAACCGGACCAAGAAGATGCCCAACAGCATTTTTGGTTAAATAGGGAGGGGACAAAATATGAAAAAATTTAAAAGTTTATCCAGATTTAAAAGAGGGATGATAATATATCTTGTTGTTGCATTAATATTATTAATTATTGGTTTCATATGGTTTTATAGTTTCATTTCTTCATATGAAAAAAGTATGCCTGCAAACACAATGAAAGAATTGCAATCAAATTTTACAACTGAAAATATCGAAGACTTTTTAAGCGATTATATTTCTGAAGATACTAGTTTTGATTCGATTGATTTAGTTATGGATGAGTACAAAGAACTTATTAAAGACAAAGAAATTACCTATAGAGAAGATGTTGATTATAGGGAAAGTGAACCTGTTTATGATGTTCTTGCAGATGGTATGACAGTTGCAAGAATCACTATGGGTAAGGAAGAATCAAAAATTGGATTTGATAAATGGAAAGTCGAATATGTTTATTTTACTGAATACATTCCTGATACATTAGATGTAGATATATCTGCTCCAGAAGGCACCGTGATTATGGTGAATGGAATAGAAGTGGGAGAACAGTATATAACCCAGGAATCAGGAACGCCAGAGATTTTAGAGGATGTTGAAGAATTCTTAGATGAAATACCGTCAACAGCAATCTACAATATAAAGGGACTGTTAGAAGAGCCAGAAGTAACAGCGAAAGATGCTCAAGGAAATAGTCTGGAAGTATTTTCAGGTCAGGGAACATATTCTGTTGGCTATGGTGCAGATGATGACTTTATAGCATCTGTAGAGGGACATGTTGAAGATGTAATTGAAGCATATGGAGTTTATTTTATTAATAAAGGAACAGGACTTACTAATTACCTTTTACCAAATTCACAGCTAGCCGAAGATATTTCTCTTACAGTTACAGCTTTTTACTTAAACTCAAAAGTAACAGGATATTATTTTTCAAGCAAAGAAATTTCAAATTTTGTGAGATATTCTGAAGACTGTTTTACATGTGATATATATTACAAACTGGATGTTTCATTTATTTCAGATGCATATAAGGATGATAATCAGTATGCAGATGCTACATGGGTATTTATAAAAGAGAATGGGAAATGGTATCTTTCATATTGTCAGAATAAAAGCTGATTAGGTGAATAAATGGCATATACATATATTTTAAAATGTAGTGATAATAGTTTATATACGGGAGCATGTGTTTCATTGGAAACCAGAATGAAGGATCATTTTTATAAAACTTCAAAATGTGCTAAGTATACTAGATCAAGAGAGATTTTAAGCATAGAAGCTGTCTGGGAAAGTGAGACGGTTTCTAGTGCTTGTAAACTAGAAGCAGCAATAAAAAAATTAAGAAAAAGCCAAAAAATAGATTTGATTGAAAACCCAGAAAAGCTTATGGGTAGATATGCTAATCATCTAGAAGACATTTCTTATAAATATATTCCGGATATTTCTTTAAACAGAATATTGAAAAAAGATAATTAAAAATTTAACGCTCGTCAAGAGCGTTTTTTTGTGCTAATATGAAGTTAGATTCGTTACAAATTTAAATTAATAGAAGACAAACTCAGGTTTTTATTAAAAAAAGGCTTTATTTGTTTTACGAAAAATTAAGGAAAATTTTAACGAGGTGAAGTATGAAAATTAATCGAAATCTTATAAAACTTGCAATTATTTGTACAGCTTTATCAGATGCGGGGCAAGGAGCAGCGACTCCAGCGTTAGCATCAATTTCAATGGCTATGCCTACGGTTCCTCAATCATTAATTCAAATGATTGCATCAGTTCCGTCACTGTTCATAGCAATAGTTCCAATCCTATATGCAAAATTAATATTACTGGGTGTAAAAAAGAGAACACTACTTGCAATCTCAGCTACCTTGTTTTTAATCGGTGGTGTGGGTCCGTTTTTCTTACATGGAAATATTTGGATTATATTGTTCTTAAGAGCATTAGTAGGTATCGCATCAGGTATCTCATTCCCACTTTCAGTAGATTTAGTTGTTGACTTCTTTGAAGGAAAAGAAAGACGTACAATGACAGGTTTTGTTTCTGCAACTGTAGGTATTAGTGGAGTAATATTCCAAATGATAGGTGGATATCTTGCAGGAATTAACTGGACATACACATTCTTAACATATGGAATATCAATAATATTTGTTATTATATGGGCAATATTTTTACCAGAACCAAAGCGACAGGAAAAAGTTGCTATGGAAGTTAAAGAGAAACATGTTGATAAAAAACTTAACTGGGGAATATACCTGGTAGGTATAATATTTGGATTCTTCTTCTTATTCTGGTATATTATGCCAACAAACGGAGCAATAGTATTGCTAGGCGAAGGAATGGCAGTTCCAGCTCAGATAGGAGCAGTATTTTCAATGATAACAGTGGGATCTTTTGTAGTTTCTGTTTTACATGGACCAATGTTTAGAATATTTAAATTTGCGCTTTTACCATTATCATTTGCGCTTGGTGCAATAGGATTATATGTTTGTTATATTGCAACAGGACTACCTTTATATGTTGTAGGTGTTGTTTTCACAGGACTTGGAATGGGAATGATTGTGCCTGCAACAATGACGAAAGTAACATGTATGACATCCTATACAGCATCACCAAAAGCAGTTTCATTAGCATATTTTGCAATGGGTATTGGAGGATTTATTCAGCCTATAGTATTTAATATTTTTGGAACAAATGGTGTTGGTAGAATGCCTTTCCTTTATGGAACAATCGGTATGATTGTATTTTGTTTGATTATGATTGTAGTAAACATTGCTACTAAGAGTAAAACAGTAGTACCAGAACATGCCAGCTAAATTATAAACTTAAAACAGGTCTGAAATATGACCTGTTTTTTTTAATGTTTTTATGATATATTATTTATTATTGCATTACATAAGGGAGAAAAAAAGTGGAAGAGTTAAAGTGGGAAAAAAGAGTACCGATTTTGAAAAGTCAGCAAATAATGAAGCACCTAGGCATTGCTTTTGGAATACCTTTTGGTCTTCTAATAATATTTCTTGCAGTATTTAAGGCTTACTATGGGTTAATACTGGTAGGTTTGCTAATTGGAATTACTTTTTTAGTGGTAGCTATTGTATATAGGGGAACTTATGATGTTACTTTTCGACTGAATAAGAAAGGGATTTATTGTGCAAATCAAAAGTCTCAAAAGAAAAAAGCTGAAGCTATAGCTACTGCAGCAGTAATACTAGGAGCTGCGGCTGGGAATCCTACAGCTATGGGAGCAGGAATGCTGTCCGCTGCAAGAACAGAATTATTTGTTCCGTGGAAAAGAGTTAGAAAAGTAAAATATCTTGATAATCAAAAATGTATTATGATTTATGGTGGGTTTGGCGATACCATTGGGCTATTCTGTCTTAATGAAAATTATGGAATAGTTAAAAATTATGTTTATAACAACATTGACAAAAAATAATGAAGTGCTATAATTAATGAGAAATATTAACACGTTGAAGAGACGAGTATGATACAAAGAAGGTTTCAGAGAGAGATGTATTGGTGCGAGCATCTTACCGGACTGTTTCAGAAGACTACCTCTGAGTGACTCTAATCAAGTCCGGTGATTCCGTTATAATCAAAAGAGTGCCTTATTTAATGAGGAAAATGGGTGGAACCGCGAATATATCGTCCCTTTACGTACAAAAAGTATGTAAAGGGATTTTTTACTTTATAGGAATTTTCTCCGAAACTTCCTATAAAGTAAAAAACCGACTAGGAAGCGCAGAGTCGCGGATGAGGAACTTATTGCATTGCAAACGCGACTCGCGTGAGAGTTCGTAAATGAACTCTAATTTAAGATTTATTATAGGAGGAAAAACAATGAAAATCACTTTGAAAGATGGAACAATAAAAGAATACTCATCTGCTTTATCTGTTTATGATATAGCTGCTAACATTAGTGAGGGTCTTGCAAGGATGGCCTGCGCAGGAGAAATAGATGGAGAGGTGGTTGATTTAAGAGAAATTGTAAGAACAGACTGCAATTTAAATATTCTAACTTTTAATGATGAAAAAGGTAAAAAAGCTTTTTGGCATACTGCTTCTCATATACTTGCAGAGGCTGTTAAAAGACTTTATCCTGAAGCAAAGTTAGCTATAGGACCAGCAATAGATACAGGATATTATTATGATTTTGAATGTGATTCCTTTACTAGAGAAGATCTTGATAAAATTGAAGCTGAGATGAAAAAAATAATAAAAGAAAATGCAGTTTTTGAAAAATTTGAACTGCCAAGAGAAGTTGCTATAAATTTTATGGAAGAAAAAAATGAGCCTTACAAAGTTGAGCTTATAAAAGATTTACCGGAAGATGCAATAATTTCATTCTATAGTCAGGGAGAGTTTGTGGATCTTTGTGCTGGACCCCACCTTATGAAAGCTGGAGCTATAAAAGCATTTAAGCTTATTTCATCATCTGGAGCTTATTGGAGAGGTAGCTCAGACAACAAAATGCTTACTAGAGTTTATGGTACAGCATTTACAAAAAAAGCTGACCTTGAAGAATATTTAGTGAAATTAGAAGAGATAAAAAAACGCGATCATAATAAACTTGGAAGAGAGATGGAAATATTTACATCTGTTGATGTGATTGGACAAGGGCTACCTTTACTTATGCCGAATGGTGCAAAAATCATCCAAACTCTTCAAAGATGGATAGAAGACGAAGAAGAAAAATGGGGTTATATTAGAACTAAAACTCCATTAATGGCAAAAAAAGACTTGTATGTTATATCCGATCACTGGGGACATTACAAAGAGGGAATGTTTGTGCTTGGTGATGAGGAAAATGAGGACGAAGAAGTCTTTGCGTTAAGACCTATGACTTGCCCTTTTCAGTATTATATATATAAACAGACACCGAAAAGCTATAGAGAACTTCCTATACGTTACGGAGAAACTTCTACATTGTTTAGAAATGAAGAGTCAGGTGAAATGCATGGTCTTACAAGAGTAAGACAGTTTACTATTTCAGAGGGGCATATTGTAGTAACACCAGATCAAATAGAAGAAGAATTTAGAAAAGCTCTTGAGCTTGCTAGATATTGCTTGACTACACTTGGTCTTGAAGAGGATGTGACTTATAGATTTTCAAAATGGGATCCGAATAACAAACAAAAATACCTTGGTGATGAAGCTCAATGGGAAAAAACTCAGGATAAGGTAAGGGAAATTTTAAATCATATAGGCCTTGAATTTACAGAAGAAGATGGTGAAGCAGCTTTTTATGGTCCAAAATTAGATATACAGGCTAAGAATGTTTATGGCAAAGAAGATACAATGATTACTATACAGCTAGACTTTGCTCTTGCTGAAAGATTTGATATGACATATATCGATGCAGATGGTGAAAAGAAAAGACCGTTTATTATTCATAGAACATCAATAGGATGTTATGAAAGAACTCTTGCATGGATAATCGAAAAATTTGCAGGACTTTTCCCAACATGGTTATGCCCAGAACAGGTAAGAGTATTGCCGATATCTGAAAAGTATCACGATTATGCCAATAAAGTTTTAGAGCATTTAAAAGACAACTGTATCTCGGCTACTGTGGATGAAAGAGCAGAAAAGATTGGATACAAAATCAGAGAAGCTAGATTAAAGAGAGTGCCTTACATGTTGGTGGTTGGACAAAATGAAGAAGAAGCTAACAAGGTATCAGTAAGGAGCAGATATAAAGGAGATGAAGGACAGCAAAACCTTGATGACTTTATAAATGATATTTGCAAAGAAATCAGAACAAAAGAGATTAGAAAAATAGAAGTAGAAGAAAACAAGAAATAGAGTTAATCCCGTAAAATAGAATTAATAAATTTTACGGGATTTTATTTTGCTATTGACATTATAAAAGATTTAGTATATTATATTGACAACAATTAAATTGCGTACAATCAAAAAAGAAAAGAGGTAAAATATGAAAATATATGATTTTGAAGTGAAGAATAATAATGGAGACTTGGTATCAATTGAAAAATATAAAGACAAGGTAATGCTTATAGTAAATACTGCAACAGGATGTGGTTTTACTCCTCAGTATGAAGGGTTGCAAAAATTATACGAAAAATATAACAAAGACGGCTTTGAAATATTAGATTTCCCAAGTAATCAGTTTGCAAATCAGGCACCTGGAAGCAATAAAGAAATACTTGAATTTTGTACATTAAAGTATAATACATCATTCCCTTTGTTTTCTAAAATAGATGTGAACGGAGAAAAGGAAGAGCCACTTTTTAGTTATTTAAAAAGCCAAAAAAGTTCTCTTTTTGGAAAAAACATCAAATGGAACTTCACTAAATTCTTAGTAAATAAAAATGGTGAAGTCGTTAAAAGATATTCACCAACAACTAAGCCAGAAAAGATAGAAAGTGATATAATAAGATTATTATAATAAATGGAGGTTTATATGGAAGATGAAAAATATGATTTATTAAAGCTTGAAAATCAAATTTGTTTTCCTCTTTATGTTTGTTCAAAAGAAGTGGTGAAGAGATATAAGCCCTTACTGGATAAGCTGGATCTTACTTATACTCAGTATATAGCTATGATGGTGATGTGGGAGCATAAAGAAATCAATGTAAAGAGTATGGGAGAATATCTGTTTTTGGATTCAGGAACGCTTACTCCTGTGTTAAAGAAATTAGAACAAAAAGGGTTTATAAAAAGACAGCGCTCCGATGAGGATGAAAGAAATCTTAACATTATAATTACTGAAAAGGGAAAGCTTTTAAAAGAAGAGGCGAAAAGTGTTCCAAAAAATTTGTTAGAATGTCTGCCAATTTCAGAAGATGATGCAAAACAGCTTTATGGTTTGCTGTATAAATTAATAGATATGTTAAAATAAAGATGGAGGGCAGTAGCCCTCCAATTTTAGTACTTGTAAAAGTAATCAGTATTTTGTACATATCCATTTAATGTATCAATTATGAAATCAGCATCTTCTTGATCGTCAATAAAGAATAGCATTGAATATTGTTCAGTAGTAGTTTCTTGATCATTGAAATGCATAAAATCGACTTTTACAGCTAGAGAATCAATATCAAATTCATTTTTTTTTGAATTATTTAGTATTTCACCAAATTTTTGAACATTGTTTATAAAATCCGAACCTAAATTATTTAATTCACTTCCACTCATACTTAAAGAATAGGTACTTTGTATTTCGTTATTTATTGTGGAAATTTTTACCCCTTCAATCCAATCATATTCACTAAAATTTGAAATGATATTTTCAGCAATATCTAGGTTTTCAGAATTTCTGTTTTTGTAGTAGTCGTATATTGCTTTAAATGTTTTTGGTGTTTTTGAACCGATTGCGATATTTTCGTATTTGCCATCATATTCAAAATAAATAGAATTTGATGCGATATAATCGTAGTCTAAGTATAGCCATTCATAAGGACTTAAAGATTTGATTTCCTCTTTAAAGGTATCATATATATTTTTTATATCTTCATTTTCGCTATCAGTATTCACATTATTTAAGAAAAAGTGATCTAAATCATCATATTCAGGTAGTGAGGAAAATATGTTTTTAAAATCTTTTTCTTCAGTCAAAATATTGAGTAATTCATTCATTTGAGAGTTGCTCAAAGAAATTTTTCTTTTAGAATTTAATATTCCATGATTAATGTTTGTATACACTGTTTTCGGAGTTGAATAATTATACTCAACGTCATTTTTAAAATCATCTATGTTTTCATCAAGAGATTTAGCTATGAAATCAATAATTTCAGGATTTGTTATTTCCAGTTTGGAAATTTCTTTGGCGAAGTAGCGATTTTCAGTATAATCATAATATGTATAATCATTATAATTAGGAACTTCAATAAAAGTAACATAATCAATCTCATCTGCTTCTGGTGATGTGTCTAAAATTATTTTATTTGTACCAAGAAGGCAAAGTATAAAAAGTATATTTACGATAGCGATTATTAATAAACTAGGAAAAACTTTAAGTAAATTTTTGAATTTTTTACTAGTAATAAGTTCGAAAATCATAGTAAGAATAATAGCTAAAATATACATTGCAATAATAATTAAAATAATATCGCCTTGAATTGCACTTCCAGTAGCTATTGTATCAAAGATTAGGAATATAGGCACCAAAGAAACAATAGTAGCAATAACTACATGGTAAATAGTTTGTAACAATCTACTTGGAGCTGACTTTGAAGCAGTTTCACTTTTTCTTTTCTTAAACAATATTAATGCAATAAAGGCAAAGATCAATCCTATAATAAGGGTATATATTCCTGCATAAACATTTCTAAAAGATTCTAGCATATCATAATCCCCAATAAAAATATTAAATATAAAACCACAAACCACATTGTATTTAACATCTAGTACAGGCATAAAATTGTTGTAGATTAGTATTGGAAGACTATTTGAAATCATGCCTACAAAAAAAGTGGATATTAATCTAGGGAAAAATATTATTAAAAGGGAAACAATTATATTTGAAAAAATAGTTCCTGTTATACTCATAGCTAATGCAATTGCAGCAGAGACTAAAACATTAGCAGCAAAAATATTAAATAAAAATGAAAAAATGCTAGGAATATCAATATAATAAGAATTTCCAAAAAACAGCGAAGTAATATATGCTATTAAAGATGAAAATATAAGCACTACTGCAATCCATGTAAGTATTGCTCCCACGTAGTTTACAAATAGGCAGTTTCTAGAAACCGGAGCGGAATGGTAAAAGTCACTTGAATTTCGTTTATTTAAAAAACTAAATAGATATAAAGTCAGTAGTGGAGCCAGAACGCAAAAAGAAAGAAGTAGTATTGGATGAACATCTATAAGTTCCATCATACGTAAAGTATAAGTGCTTTCCATTCCGTAATATCCATAGAAAAAGCCTTGTGAAATAGCTTCGCCTATACCAATAATAATTGCCTCTATAGAAAATATAATAACTGCCATTATTCCTATTAGTTTTAATTGTTTTATTCCCTCAATATATACTTTAAAACAAAAAAGTTTATTTTTCATGTTACTCAACCTCCAAAAGTTCTTCAAATGAATACCCTAAAGCTTCCATTTCGTATGTAAAGACTTCCTCAAGTGAAAGATTTAAAATGTCAAATATAACAGGTGACATATTTGTTAGCTTTTTTATAGTCTCTTCTTTATTTCCACGAACTATCATATTTGATACACTTCCTTTTTTAGAAAAATGAATTATATTAATTCCTTCAAATTTTTCTTTTGAATATTCATCAGAAAAGGCTATTTGAATTTTAAAAAGTGTTGTCTTTAAGTCTTGAATATCACTTTCGAAAACCAGACCTCCTTTGTGAAGAAGTGCTAGCTGGTCGCAGGTATCCTCAAGTTCTCTTAAAGAGTGAGAAGTTACAATAGCGGTGGCATCCCGCTCTATTACATCCTTACAAACCAAACTTTTAACTATATTTCTCATTACAGGATCAAGGCCGTCAAAAGTTTCATCGAAAAATAAATACTTAGGTTTTGATGACAAGGTAAGAATTGTAGCGGCTTGTCTTTTCATACCTTTAGAAAAAGTATTAAAATTTGCCTTTGGATTTAATTTGAAATTTTCTGTGAGCTCATTGAAACGAGTAAAATCGAAATTTTTATAAAAAGCAGAGTATAATGCAGCCATCCTTTTCATGTTTGAAGCAGGTAGAAAAAATAATTCGTCAGGAACAAAAGCGATATTATTTTTTATCTCTGAGTTTTCATAGACATCCTCTTCGTTTATTTTTATTGAGCCTGATTCTGGTCGATAGATACCAGTCATAAGTCTCATTAATGTTGATTTTCCAGCACCATTTGAACCTACCATACCATAAATACAACCAGAGGGTATTTTGCAGCTTATATTGTTCAGTGCTTTAAAATTATCAAAAGTTTTAGTTATATTTTCTACAGTAATCATTTCTTTTCCCCTTTCTTTTTATAAGCATTTTCTACACATTCGAATATTTCTTTTTTATCAATACCCGAATATGCCAATTCTAAAACGAATTTTTCAAGTTCTGATAACCGCTTGCGATTATTGCTACTAAGTATTTCATGAGCACCTTCAGAAACAAAACAACCTTTTCCAGGAACACAATATATAACACCTTTTCTATCAAGCTCTGAATATGCTTTTTGAATGGTATTTGGGTTTATTGAAAGTTCCATAGAAAGGCTTCGCACTGAAGGTAACTGATCATTTTTAATTAAAATTTCTTTTAATACAAACCTTTCGAGTTGATCAATTATCTGTTCGTATACAGGTATTCTAGACATTGAATCTATTTGAAACATAGGTACCTCCTTATCCTATACATCAACTGTACTATGTGAAGTAATACAGTTAGTATACAGTGAAAAAAACTTGCTGTCAAGAAGAAAAAAATACTTGACTTTTTAAAATATAGCGTGCTATTATATAGCATGATATGAATAAGTTTTAAGAAAGGTAAGGAGTTATGAAAGAAAAAATATATTTTATGTATTTTCAGCAAATAGACAATGCTCTTGGTAAAAAGTTTAATAATGATATGAAACAATTAAATCTTACAAGATCTCAGTCAGATATTATAAGATATTTAGATGATAATTCGGATAAAAAAATATTTCAAAAAGATATAGAAAAAGCCTTGAAACTTAAAAATCCTACTGTAACAGGTACTTTAAATCGGATGGAGGAAAAAGGATTTGTTATAAGGGAAATTGATGATGAAAATAAAAGAAATAAAATAATAAAGCTTACGAAAAAAGCCCATGAAACAATAGAAGAAATTAAATTAAGGGTGATTGAAACCGAAGAAATAATGTCGAAAGACTTAAATAATGATGAAAA
Source organism: uncultured Parasporobacterium sp. (assembly GCA_963676435.2). Lineage (GTDB taxonomy): Bacteria > Bacillota > Clostridia > Lachnospirales > Lachnospiraceae > CAXXOZ01. Next base: position 17,453 of record CAXXOZ010000022.1, on the reverse strand, counting down.
AAAATTGTTAAATAAATATTTGGGGCAGGTTTTAAAAAACATTGAAGAAATAAACAAAGGAGAATGACATGATAAGAAAATTAATGAAATATATAGGTGAATTTAAAATGGTCTCAATCTTATCGCCTATATTTATAGTATTTGAGACAGTGTTTGAAATAGCTATTCCTTTATTAATGGCAAGTATAATTGATCAGGGAATTGATAAATCAGATATGAATCACATATTAATTATCGGATTGATTATGGTTGTAGTAACATTATTATCATTAGCTAGTGGAATGGCGGCGGCAAAATGTTCTGCAATAGCAGCCACAGGTTTTGCTAGAAATTTAAGAAAAGGAGTTTTTTCAAGTATACAAAAGTTCTCTTTTTCAAACATAGATAAATATTCAACTGCAGGTCTTGTGACAAGACTTACAACAGATATTACAAATGTTCAAAATGCTTATATGATGATATTAAGAGTGGCAGTAAAGGCGCCAATGCTTCTTATTTTTGCAATGGTAGTAAGTTTTTATATAAACTCAAAGTTATCTTTAATATTTGTTGGAGCAGTTGTAGTGTTGGGGTCAGGATTAACTTTGATAATTGCAAAAGCATTTCCAAGGTTTAGTAAAGTTTTTAGAAAATACGATGATTTAAACTCAAGCGTTCAGGAAAACCTTTCAGGTATAAGAACTGTAAAAGCATATGTAAGAGAAGAATATGAAATAAAAAAATTCAAAGGTGCTTCTGGAAACTTAATGAAAATGTTTAAAAAAGCTGAAAAAGTTGTTGCATTTAACAGTCCTTTAATGCAGCTTGTAATGTATGTTTGTATCATTTTGATCTCATGGTTTGGAGCGTCAATGATAATTTCAGAAACTATGACAACAGGTCAAATAATGAGTTTGTTTAATTATCAGGCTTCTATATTAATGGGATTAATGATGCTTTCTATGGTGTTTATTATGGTTATGTTATCAAAAGCATCAGGAGATAGAATTGCAGAGGTTTTAGACGAAGAAAGTGATTTAACTAATCCAGAAAATCCTCTATATGAAGTGAAAGATGGATCAATAGTTTTCGAGAATGTTGACTTTCGCTATAAAAAAGATAGTGAAAACCTTGCTTTAACATCTGTAAATTTAGAAATTGAATCGGGTATGACTGTTGGGATTATAGGTGGAACAGGTAGTGCAAAAACCACTTTAGTTCAGCTTATCCCAAGGCTTTATGATGTTTCATCAGGTAGTGTTAAAATAGGTGGAAAAGATGTAAGAGAATATGATATTAAAACTTTAAGAGACGAGGTTGCCATGGTGCTCCAGAAAAACATACTATTTTCTGGAACAGTAAAAGAAAATCTTCAATGGGGTAAAAAAGATGCCACAGATGAAGATATTGAAAAAGCTTGCGAATATGCTATGGCAAAAGAATTTATAGACAAACTTCCAGATAAATATGAGAGTATGGTTGAAAGGGGAGGAACGAACTTCTCTGGTGGTCAAAAGCAAAGACTATGTATTGCGAGAGCATTAATAAAACAACCAAAAGTATTAATATTGGATGATTCAACAAGTGCAGTAGATACTCAAACGGACGCAAATATTAGAGAAGCATTTACAAAAGTAATACCAGAAACAACAAAAATAATAATTGCTCAAAGAATTTCATCGATTAAAGATTCTGATTTAATAATAGTTATGAATGACGGAAAAATTGAAGCTACAGGAAATCATGATTCATTGATTGAAAGTAATGAAATATATAGAGAAGTTTATGAATCTCAAACGAAAGGGGATGATGACGATGAAAAATCCGCTTAAGAATTTTGCAAAAATAATTGGTTATATATATAGAGGGTATAAACTACAATTTTATATCATTGTTTTATCTATACTTTTTAGTTCTGGCGTGAATGTGGTTAGTAGTGTGTTTATTAAAACACTTGTTGATAGATATATTACCCCTTATATAGGGATAAGTAATTTTAACTCATCCTCACTAGCACAGGCATTATTTATGCTAGGATGTGTATTTTTAGCAGGTGTACTTACAAATTATTTGTTTACAAGACTGATGATTAATATAACTCAGGGTGTATCAAAACAGATAAGAGACGATATGTTTGAGCATATGGAAAAACTTCCAATTAAGTTTTTTGATACAACATCTCATGGGGATATCATGAGTACATATACAAATGATACTGATACTCTAAGGCAGATGATAAGTCAGAGTTTACCACAGCTTTTAACTTCAGTTATCATTATAGTTGGAACAATATCTTCTATGTTGGTAATAAATCTACCATTAACAGGTGTTGTAGTTGTAATGGTAGTTATCATATTCTGGCTTGCCAGAGTATTGGGAGGTAAAAGTGGTAAATACTTCTTGAAACAGCAAAAAGATTTGGGCGCTGTAAATGGTTATATAGAAGAAATAATGGATGGGCAAAAGGTAGTAAAGGTTTTTTGCCATGAAGAAGAGTCATTTGATCATTTCAATGAAATGAATGACAAGTTATATGTAAGTGCAAATAAGGCACATAGTATAGCGAACATTATGATGCCTATTATGATCAATCTTGCGAACGTTATGTTTGCGCTAGTTGCAGGAGTTGGATCTATTTTAGCTATAAATAGCGTGTGGGGATTCACACTAGGTGGTTTAGCAGCATTTTTACAGCTTACAAAGAGTTTTTCAATGCCGGTTTCATTTATATCTCAACAGGCAAATGCAATTATTATGGCTCTTGCAGGTGCAGCTAGAATTTTCGAATTAATCGAGCAGGAAGAGGAAAAAGATAGTGGATACATTACATTATCAAATGTCAAGAAAAATGACGATGGTGAATTAATCGAACACAATGAAAGAACTGGATTATGGGCTTGGAAAGTTCCGAATGAATCAGGTGGTCATGATTATGTAGAGTTAAAAGGTGATGTATTAATTGATGATTTGACTTTTGGATACAATGAAGAAAAAACGGTTTTAAAGAATATAGATATTTTTGCGAACCCTGGCCAAAAGATTGCCTTTGTTGGTGCTACTGGAGCAGGAAAGACAACCATAACAAATCTTATAAACAGATTTTATGATGTAAAAGATGGAACTATCAAATATGATGGAATAGATATCAATAATATTAAAAAAGATGAGTTAAGAAAATCATTAGGAATGGTTTTACAGGATACAAACCTTTTTACAGGAACTATAATGGAAAACATTAGATATGGTAAATTAGATGCGACAGATGAAGAGGTAATGGAAGCGGCTAAGTTATCAAATGCTGAAGTATTTATAAAACACCTTCCTCATGGATATAATACAGTTTTAACAGGTGATGGTTCAAACTTGTCCCAAGGTCAGAGACAGTTACTTTCAATTGCCAGAGCAGCAGTTGCAGATCCGCCAGTACTTGTTTTGGATGAAGCAACATCAAGTATAGATACCCGAACAGAAAGTATAGTTCAGGAAGGTATGGATAAGCTGATGAAAGGTAGAACAGTTTTTGTAATTGCTCATAGACTTTCAACAGTAAAAAATTCAGATGTGATTATGGTGTTAGAAAATGGTGAAATAATAGAAAAAGGAAGTCATGATTCACTTATAAAAGAGAGGGGTAAGTATTATCAGTTGTATACTGGGGCTTTTGAACTTTCTTAAGATATTTAATTTTTCTCAACTATCACTTCCTTGAGTTTTAAGCTATATGGACGAAATTTTTATAGGTTACGGGTCGCTCCAAAAGGGCATCCGTGCCCAATTGGAGCTAAGCCAGACATCCTTGTCTGGCTTTCCCTATGTAAAATAATCCATATAGCAAAACTCATAGTCAGTTCTAGATATCGAAAAATCAAATATATTAAGACATATAGAGCGTGTAGAGAAGGGATTTTCTCAGACGCGCAAAAAGCATGCGCGCGAAATCGAAAAACCAAATATATGAAGACATGTAGAGAAGGGATTTTCTCAACTATCACTTCTTTGAGTTTAAATCTATATGGATGAAATTTTTATAGGGTTACGGGTCGCTCCAAAAGGGCATCCGTGCCCAGTGGAGCTAAGCCAGACATCCTTGTCTGGCTTTTATTGATTCAAGAAAATATAGCCGAAATACAAAATTGTGTATATAAAATCAAAGGATGAAGTATACTTAATACACAATTAAATCAACAAAAACTATACAAAATAGACACAATAGATTTCAGAAAACATATAAATATACAAATAAATAATCAATAATAAATCAAAATAGTTAAAAACGAATATATAAATATGTAAATAAACACGAAAATAGTAAAAAGTATTGTATTATTGTGAATTATCAAATATAATCTACAATAGTTAATAATTATGGCAAAACTCGGGAAACTTAGTGACGCAAAGCTTGAAGTCTAAAATGATTTGTTGACGTGAATTTTTGCAGTATAAAAAATCAAATTATTATGATGGTTCGGTTGCAATGTTTTTACATTGCAATTTTTTTATGCAAAATTTTATTTGCAAATAGTACCAAATCTGATTCAGGAGGATTATGAAAATGAAGGGAATATTACATTTTTTTGAAGATGATTCATAAAGTCATAAACGAAGAGATAAATAAAAGATGTATTTAAGATTTTAATAAAGAGAGAAAGGATCAAGATATTATTTGGTAAATAAATGAAAATCAAAAAAATACTCAAAAGAGTCATATCCTTTGTTTTGTTTGTGTTTATAGCCACTGAGTAAGTAATGCTAAGTTATCAAGATGTCAGTGCAGCAAGTGGATCATGGACAGGCGGAACCATAAATACAGGTTATAGTTTGAAGGTTGTATGGTCAGAGTCAAGCCAGAATCCTAAAACAAATACTTCTATAGTAACAGCAAAAGCATATTTAGTACAAAAGGCAGGTTATAGCTTATATGTATCTGCAGCAAAGCCCCTAACAATAAAAATTGGTTCTGCATCGAAAAGTTCATCATACACAGCAGGAATTCAAAACAGTGGTGGGGTTACAACATATTTAGGAAGTTTTTCAACAACTGTTACACATACAAGCAATGGAAGCTTATCTGTTCCAATTAGTGTCAGTTTTGGAATTAATGCAACTTTATCGGGAACTTTTTATTCAACCATGTCGACTTCAAGTACAGCAGTTTTAGATACTCTAGACAGAACGGCACCTACTATTACAACTACAGTAACAGGGGTTACATCAAATAGTATAACAGTAAAAGGAACTGCAAATACAACATGTGATAGTTGGTATTATTCAAAAGACAATGGTAGTACATGGACAGCATTTGGAAGTAGTGGAACAACAAATACAAAAACCATTACTGGCCTTACTCCAAACACATCATATAAAATTAAGATAAAAGCTAGAAAAACATCCAATTATGTAGTTGGGACAAGCAGTGCGGTAACAAAGCTTACTCCTCCTGAAACTTCAACAGGGCTGTATGTTGATGAGTCTACTCAGACATCAGGTACACTTAATTGGTCACCTGTAACAGGAGCAACGTCTTATAAGATTTATAAGAATGGTACTTTGGTTACAAGTGGTATTACGGATACAAACTATAGATTTTCGGGGTTGACACCAGATACTACTTATACATTAGGTGTAAGCTCAGTAAATGCAAGTGGTAGTAGTAGTATTACGGAGGTTCAATATGTTACTCCAGAGGCAGTATTAATACCACAAAATCCTATTATTACAAACCAAAGTCATAGTAGCGTTACCCTAGTTTGGGATGCCCAATCAGGGGTAGTGGATTACTATAAAATATATAGAAATGGAACATATATAGGAAATAGCGATACAGAAGAATATGAGGATGTTTTATATGATAACTTGGCTTCAGCATATAAAATAACAGCAGTTGATTTAGATGGTGTTGAAACAAATTTTTCTGAAGAGATATTTACCTACGATATAACAGCTCCGGTGATAGATTCTATTGACTCAGACAGCCAAATTTTGGCAACTGATGTATTTTTAACATATTCTGATGATAATAGTGGAGTGAATCCTGATGCTTTTAAATGGGCATATGGCGAATGGGATTTAGACTATTTTAATGAGAATGGAAACTCATTTGATGGTAGTAAATTTAGAGCTACAAGAAGTGGTTTATACTCAGTTTATGTTGAAGACATGGATGGAAATGCCAGTGTTTATATAATTCAGGTTGACGATTTAGGTCTAACCTATGTATCAGGTGGATATAAATATAGTCAGACAGATTTATCTGTTGATGATATAGGAAATACTATAAGTTTTGATAGGAACTATGATTCAACAAACACTTCTAGTGGACCTTTCGGAACAGGTTGGAGCTTTAGTTTCTTTGGAAAAATAGAAACGTTAACCAGTCCTGAAAATGTTACCATGGTCACATTGCCGGGAGGAGATAAAGAATTTTTTAATGTCGCAGATGGAATCTATACAGGTATTGATACAAGAGATACCTTAACTTATGACGGATTAGAATATACTTTAGATACAGGATATAACATATATAAATTTAATGATGGTGGATACCTGACTGAAATTTCAGATTTAAACGAAAATACTGTAACTATAACAGTGGATACAAATGGATATCCAACCCAGATCACAGACAGCGTAGAAAGAACTTATAACATTGGTTATACCAATGGAAATATAACATCAATTACTGATCCAGCTGGTAGAAGTGTTACATATACATATAATGGAAATAAGCTTGATAGTATTTATTCTACGTCAGGGGTTCTTATAAATCAGTATGTGTATAACAGCGAAGGCCTTTTAGAATCAGTTAAAGATTCATATGGAAATATTATAGATTCCGTGACATATGATTCAAGCTGTAGAATAGTTGATGTGATAAATAACGATGAGACAACTACATATAGCTATTATCTTGATTCTTATGGCAATCAGGTAATAAGTGATGGGGAATCTCTTATCATCTATGATAACTATGGAAATATAGTAACAGATGAAAGTGGAACTACGACAAAGTATGCAGCTTTTAATGGTGACATTTTAGAGGAAATAGATTCAAGCGGTAACATTACTACATATGAATACGATCAGTACGGAAATATTACAAGTGTTGAAACAAAAGATATAGAAGGAAATGTTACAGGATTAGAGACATATGATTTGACTTATTTTTCTGATTCTAGCGATATAAATCAGAGAGTTTATACAAAAGAAACTAGAGAATATGCAGAAGATGGAGCTAGCTATACAAGCGAATTTTCCTACATAACAACTGTATATGACATTAATGGAAATGTTGTTAGTGAAAATAATGTAAAAGGTGAGATCGATGAAATAGTTAATTATACATACTATGGAAATGGATTACTTAAAACTCAAACAGACAATGACGGAACGGTCACTACATATACATATGATTCAAATGGATATGTAAGTCATATAAGCATTGAAAATCTTAAAGGCGATGTTACAGAGACTGACTATACTCATAATATAATAGGTTTTGAGTTATAAGAAAGCCTTATCGGTGGCTTGTCATATACATACCTATATGATTCACTGGGTAATAAGTTAAAACAGACAGTTAATGACCTGGATTCGGGAGTTAGGATAACCAGATGGATTTATGATTCTTCTGGGAATCTGATTCAAAAAGTATCTCCTGGAGAATATGATTCTTTAGAAGATGGACTTATTACAGATATAAATGGCATAGCGATTCAGGATATATATTCAGACACTGAAGCAGGGATTAGATATATCTATGACTCCCTAACAGGTAAATTATTAAAAACAATAGTTGGTGAATATGAAATTATAAGTGATGAAGGAAATGTTACAGAGGTTAAAGTTTCTGGTAATACACTTGCTTCATATGTATACACAGAAGATGAAAATAACCTTCTTAGTAGCGTTACATATGCAAACGAAACAGTTATATCATACGTTTATGATACAGAAGGCAATCTTATCAGTATGTCCATAAATGATGTATTAAGGTATACTTATTTATACGATGAAGAAAGTAATCTTTTATCAAAACATGACAAGGCTGAAAATGTTACTACAACTTATGTAAGTAACGAAGACGGTTCTACAACAGTAACTATAACTAATGATAATACTCAGGAAGTTATATATACATATACAATATCTGAGGATTCAAAGGTATTTACAGATACTGTTGATGGTACAAGTTTTGGCAGAACGACAAACATTGATGACACATCGGACAGTTTTACATATAACGACCTAGAGGTTTATGTTAAATCTTTTATATCTGATTCAGATGATAACATTACCGAGGAAAGTATATCAGACATAAATGGAACAATTTTAACAACCAGATATACATACAGTACAGATGGTAAAATAATAAAGATTGAAAACATAACATCTAAAGGTACAAATGAAATAACCTACGATTACGATTACTACGGAAACATAGAATATGTAACCATAAACGGTGTTACGACTTACCATTATTACTATGACATAAAAGATGAGCTCATCAGAGTAGATGATGCCGAAAATAACATGACTGTAACTTATTCATATGATGGATCAGGGAACATTCTTTTAAAATCTGTTTATGAATACACAACAGAAAGTCTTGATGGCCTTACACCTGTTGATACAACCATTTATTTATACGAGAACAGCGATTTTAAAGACCAGCTAACATCATATAATGGAATGATTATAGAATATGATGCATTAGGAAACCCACTGAGTTACTTGGGATGGACTATGTCTTGGGTTGATGGCAGAAGACTATCTGAGATGAGTGATGGAACTACTTATATTTCCTTTAAATATGATGAAGCAGGAATCAGAACTTCAAAGACTGTTAATGGAGTTACAACAACATATACAACCATAAACGGTCAGATAACAAGCCAGAATGATGGAACAAATCTTTTATATTTTAGATATGATAAGAACGGAAATATTACAGGGATAAATGTAAATGGAACAGAATATCTTTATGTAAAAAATGCTCAGGGTGATGTAATAGAAATCATTGACATGGAAGGAAATTCAGTTGTATATTATTCCTATGATGCATGGGGCAAAGTAGAGAGTATAAGTGGTAGTTTAGCAACTACACTTGGTGTTCTAAACCCTATGAGGTATAGAGGATATTACGAGGATACAGAGACTGGGTTATACTATCTTCAGAGTAGATATTATGATGCTGAGGTTGGAAGATTTGTAAGTGTAGATGAGCCAAGTATATTATCAAATAGTCAGGTGGATGAACATTCAGAAAACCTAGAAAATCCTTTTTCATATTGTAATAATAATCCAATTAATTATCAAGATCCTACAGGATACATAGCCATTGTTGATGATTTGTTGTTCTGGGGGCTTATTGCACTTGCCTTAGTAGCGTGGACATATTTAGTAACTCCTCAATTTCAAGAGTCATGGAGAAGCCTATGTAACCAGGTTGGGGATAGTTTTAGTTGGATATTGAGCAAAGCTGTTCAGATGAATACAAAAGCAGCTTTGAAAGCTGCTGCAAAAATAAGACTCACAATAACAAAAAATTCAAAAAATAAATATTGGACAGCAACAATTAAAAAAGGATATGTAGATATTGGGAGAGCTATAAATTATAGCCAAGCAGTTAAAGAAGTTAAGGCTGGTAGAAATGTTTTTACAGTATTTTCATATCAAGCAATTGCTGTTGCGCGAGCAGCGGGAGGAAACAATAATAAAAAACTATTTCCTGAAATAGATAAAGGTAAGGACTATGTTTTGGGGTACTATTGGCATTACCATACATATAATAGAAAGGGAGGGCATGTGTTTTATTTATTTTAAACTCTAAGAATTCTTAATAAAATGGAACCTAAATGTAATAAAAATGAAAGGAAAAGTATCATCTTTATTATAATAATATATGACGATAAAGGAAAAGTATCATCTTTATTATAATAATATATGACGATGCTAGAGAATAAGATATGTTAATTGCAAAAGGAAAAATTGATGGATGGTTGTATGTAAAGTTAATTAATTATTTATTAATCAGATGCGATGTTTTAACCTTTAAATTGCCAAATTTTAACCATTTAACTTTAAGTGACGAGGCGAAAAAATATTTCCCCCAATATAAATTAAAAGGAGATTTTCAAGAAATAAATAATAAAGAGTTTTTTGAATATAAAGAAAATATATCTAACACTTTAGAGCAATTTGAACCGTTTTACTTAAAAGAGTATATTGATTTTAAATACTTTGATACCATTCAAGGATATGATGCAGAAATTAAGATTGTGAAAATTGATGAAAGTCTTGATTTTATATTAACTGCGATTAGTGGACTATATGATTGGGTATATCCTGAAAAACCTGAGGATTTATGTTTTTTTTCCAAAGGTAAATGTTTTTTAAAGAGTATAGCTCATGAAAAAACTTGTTTTATCTATACAGATGATGAATGGGAAAAAAAAATGCTAAGGAAGTTAGGTCTAAAATTCATAGATTATAATGAATTATATCGTGAGGAAAGACCGTCGTTAAGTTATACCTTGAAATATTGATATATAAAGTAATAATATACTAAAAAAGGAAATTTATATTATGTTCAGCTATTAAATTAAGAAAAAGATAATTATATGTTATTGTGTATAAAGTAACAACAGATGTTGTTTATGTTAGTAGAACATGTGATTATTTAAAAAGACAGTATTCTCATCAGTTAAAGAAAAACGCAAATTATCCGAAGACAGAATATACAATGATTCCTATAGCAACTGGCCTGACATTAAGTGAAGCAAGAGCTCTTGAACAAACAATTATTACTGCATATGGAATAGATACACTTAATAATATGATTAATTCGATATCTCTCAAAAAGTGGAGTTATTTTAAGCATGAGTTGGCACAAATGAAAAATCTAATTAAGGCATCTTTTGATCCGGAATAAAAGCGAAAGGATATATAAAATGGGAACATGGGGAACAAGTCTGTATTCTAATGATTTATCACAAGATGTAAGAGATGCTTATATAAAATTATTAGAAGATCAAAACAGTAAAGATGAGGCATATATAAAAATAGTAGAAAAATTTAAAGAGTATTTAGGAGATGAGGAAGAATGTCTTTTTTGGTATGCACTTTCCGATACACAGTGGAAATTAGGAAGACTTTCACCAGAAGTGAAAGAAAAAGCTATTTTTTGGATTAAAAAGCATGGAGGAATTGAAGTTTGGGAAAATAATAAATCTAGAGAAAATAGCTGGTTAAAAACATTAGATAAGCTTGAAATAAAGCTAAATAGCCCCATGCCAGAAGAAAAAATTATACGAAAACCAAAAGAATTTATAAGAAACCCATGGAGCATAGGTGATGTTTATGCATATATGTTAAAATCAGAAGAGTCAAAAAAACTAGGATTATATGGTAAATATGTTGTGATTCAAAAAGTTGCAGATGAACCCTATTATAATGGATATTTTTCTAGTGTTATTAAGGTTTTTGATATAGTTTTTGAAACCATTCCTATTATTGAAGAGGTTGAGAATGTGAGAATTTTACATTTAAGTAATCCAAATTATTATACAAAAGATTCAAAAATTGATGCGACTGCACCTGATATTTATACAGTTGTTGAAAGATATAAAATTAATGATTTTAAAAAAAATGAATATTTTTTCGTTGGAAATGAAAAGATTCAATTTGATTTTCAGAGTTTTCGTTCTGTTACTGGTCGTCTATCGTGGAAGACTCTTGATGAATTGATATGTATTGATTTTCTTGATTGGCAAAATTTTGATTATGAATTTGTAGGTGAAAAATTTGTGAGTAAAGAAAGAAAAAAATAAAATATAAAGGTAAGAACATAATTAGCTATGGACCGGGGAAATTTTGGTGGATTACAGGATTTAATCCATATATTCAAGGAGTTAAATCAAATGAGTTGAGTGTTACGTATACGGTTTATTTTAATGATAAAGACATGTATTATGCTTTCTTTAAAAAGCCAAAAGCGGGTTGGAAGCCAAACTTAGATAACTTATCAGCAACATATGAATTTTAAGGAGTAAAGCAAAATGAAAAAAATATGTATAATTCTTATTTTAACTATTATAACTATTTCCGTACTTTTATGCTCATGTTCGATTTTTAAAGGAGGTAATCAAATGCAAAACTCAAGAATTAGTAGCGATCTAGATCAGGCAAATTCTAGGATGGAAAAGTTAGTTGATGCTTTGGAAAATAAAGACAAAGATACATTGAAATTGATGTTTTCTAAAAACGCAATTAATAATTCAGATAATTTTGATGATGATTTGAATAAATTAATTGACATGTATCATGGTGATTTTGTTTCATATGATGACTGGGGTTCAGTTGATACAGAAGAAACAATAAATGGGAGTGAGGAACTAAAAATATTATATTCTACATATGATATAACAACTTCAGAGCAAGTATATAGAATTACAATTAAGGATATTTTGACTGATACAAAAGAAGTAGATAATGTGGGGATGTTTTCGCTTTATATTATTAAGTATGAAGATGATACCGATTCACGGTTTGCTTATGTAGGCGACTTGAAATATAAAGCAGGAATCAATTTTGATGTTAAAAATGTTATAGAATATGAACTTCCAGAGTAAAGTTGACAGAATAAAAAAGCTATAAATAGTTTCGCTGTGTTGTGAAAATCGAGTAGGAGGTAGTCGATTAATTGAACTACCTCTTACACTTTTTTCCTCATATGTAAGCAATGAAGATGGCTCTACAACAGTAACTATAACTAATGATAATACTCAGGAAGTTATATATACATATACAATATCTGAGGATTCAAAAGTATTTACAGATACAGTTGATGGTACAAGTTTTGGTAGAACAATAAACAGTGATGATACTGCTGATAGTTTTACGTATAACGACATAGAGGTTTATGTTAAATCTTTTGTATCTGATTCAGATGATAATATTACCGAGGAAAGTATCTCAGACATAAATGGAACAATTTTAACAACCAGATATACATACAGTACAGATGGAAAAATAATAAAGATTGAAAACATAACATCTGAAGGAACAAATGAAATAACCTACGATTATGATTAATACGGAAACATAGAATATGTAACCATAAACGGTGTTACGACTTATCATTATTACTATGACATAAAACATGAACTTATCAGAGTGGATGATGCCGAAAATAACATGACTGTAACTTATTCATATGATGGAGCAGGGAACATTCTTTTAAAATCTGTTTATGAATACACAACAGAAAGTCTTGATGGCCTTACTCCTGTTGATACAACCATTTATTTATACGAGAACAGCGCTTTTAAAGACCAGCTAACATCATGTAATGGAATGATTATAGAATATGATGCATTAGGAAACCCACTGAGTTACTTAGGATGGACTATGTCTTGGGTTGATGGCAGAAGACTTTCTGAGATGAGTGATGGAACTACTGATATTTCCTTTAAATATGATGAAGCAGGAATCAGAACATCAAAGACTATTAATGGAATTACAACAACATATACAACTATAAATGGTCAGATAACAAGTCAGAATGATGGAACAAATCTTTTATATTTTAGATATGATAAGAACGGAAGTATAACTGGAATAAATGTAAATGGAACAGAATATCTTTATGTAAAAAATGCTCAGGGTGATGTAATAGAAATCATTGACATGGAAGGAAATTCAGTTGTATATTATTCCTATGATGCATGGGGCAAAGTAGAGAGTATCAGCGGTAGTTTAGCAACTACACTTGGTGTTCTAAACCCTATGAGATATAGAGGGTATTATGAGGATACAGAGACTGGGTTATACTATTTACAGAGTAGATATTATGATGCTGAGGTTGGGAGATTTGTAAGTGTAGATGAGCTGGGAATAATGGGGGCGCTAGTTTTAAATGTAATTGGATCAAATTTATATTGCTACTGCTATAATAACCCATTAGTGTATAGTGATTCGAATGGTAGTTGGTCTGTAAAAGACAGCAGGAAACTTGCGAAACTTTTAATTGGCAACCCGATAAATGTTTATATAACTCAAAATCCAGGAATTACAGTTTTGAGTATATTCTATTTGGCAGGCTTTACTAGGGACTCTAAAGGAGTATACCATGCCAGGCAAGATTGCCTTCAAAGATTTGGTGGCTATAATGATTTTTATGATGAGATCTTTAGATCTGCAACATATATGGACAGGAGAAAATTTGAATTCAATGATAGTAAAAGGAAATACGTTTTATGGGCATGGAAAGGTAATTACTTAAACCTAGGTGCTGGAGCTGAAATGGGTATTTATACAAATAAAATTCACTTATTTGGAAATGTATATATTTCATCTCCGAGTAAAGATCAATGGCTTGTTGATAGAAAGCTTTCTATGAAAATGGCTATGAAGGTTAAGTATACTGGTTCAAACAAGAAATACAAGAAATATAAAGGAAAGAACATAATTACCTATGGACCGGGGAAATTTTGGTGGATTACAGGATTTAATCCATATATTCAAGGAGTTAAATCAAATGAGTTGAGTGTTACGTATACGGTTTATTTTAATGATAAAGACATGTATTATGCTTTCTTTAAAAAGCCAAAAGCGGGTTGGAAGCCAAACTTAGATAACTTATCAGCAACATATGAATTTTAAGGAGTAAAGCAAAATGAAAAAAATATGTATAATTCTTATTTTAACTATTATAACTATTCCCGTACTTTTATGCTCATGTTCGATTTTTAAAGGAGGTAATCAAATGAAAAATTCAAGAATTAGTAGCGATCTAGGTCAGGCAAATTCTAGAATGGAAAAGTTAGTTGATGCTTTGGAAACGAAAGACAAAGATACATTAAAATCGATGTTTTCTCAAAACGCAATTAATAACTCAGATGATTTTGATGATGATTTGAATGAATTAATTGAAATGTATCATGGTAATTTTGTTTCATATGATGACTGGGGTTCGGTTAATACAGAAGAAACAATAAACGGAAGTGAAGAATTAAAAATATTATATTCTACATATGATATAACAACTTCAGAGCAAGTATATAGGATTGCAATAAAGGATGTTTTGACTGATACAAAAGATGTAGAAAATGTGGGGATGTTTTCGCTTTATATTATTAAGTATGAAGATGATACCGATCCGCGGTTTGCGTATGGAGGTGACTTGAAATATAAAGCAGGAATCAATTTTAATGTTAAAAATGTTATAGAACATGAACTTGCGGAATAAAGTTAGTAGAATAACGAAATACTATAAATAGTTTCGCTGTGTTGTGAAAATTGAGTAGGAGGTAGTCGATTAATTGAACTACCTTTTATTCTTTTTTTAATTTATTATTGGGTTTTGGAAATTTCTGTTGCTATTAATTATTTGCAAATATTTTAAATAGACATAAAAAGCATATTAAAAGATAAAATATATATAAAAAGCCAAATATTGCATATTAAAATATTTTAAGTTATAATAGTAAATAATATTAATTATTTGATTTAAGAGGTGACATTATGAATAAATATTTGTATTCAAATACTGCATTAATTGAAATTGGTGAAAGGATAAGAGCTTATAGAATTGATTTTCCTTTATCGCAGAAAGAACTATCAGAAAAATCAGGAGTTTCACTTAGGAGTATTTCGCGTTTGGAAAATGGAGAAGATGTTAACTTTAGCAATCTTATTAAAGTTCTTATTGCTCTAGATTTGGATGCGAATCTTAATATGCTAGTACCAGATCCAGCCAAGAGGCCATCTTATTATTTGAAGGATAAGTTAGCTACATCGCGTAAAAAAAGAGTAAGTAAAAAAGAAAATAAAAATATCGATAAAGAGATTAAGTGGGGAGATGAAGATTAATGAATGATACAGCTACTGTTACCCTTTGGGGAACGACTGTAGGATATTTTCATTTAGAAGAGGGTAGAAAATATGTTTCATTTGAATATGACAAGGACTTTGTGCGAATGGGTGTTAAGGTGTCGCCAATTATGATGCCTTTATCTAACAGGGTATATGAATTTCCAGAGCTGGCAATGACATCTTTTAGTGGTGTGCCAGGGTTGTTGGCAGATTCATTACCAGATAAATTTGGTAATGCAGTGATTGATCACTGGCTTGCTGCTCAGGGGAGAACACCAGATTCTTTTAATGTAGTAGAAAGACTATGTTACACTGGGAAACGTGGAATGGGTGCTTTGGAATATGTACCTGCCATAAATCCAAACGGTGAAGATAATGATATGATTAAAATTTCTAGATTGGTTGGGCTAGCGTCTGATGTTTTACAGGAAAGAAAAAATATTCATTTGTCGGCAGAAGATAATATAAATTATAAACAATTATTAAAGCTTGGAACATCTGCTGGAGGAGCTAGGGCAAAAGCAATAATTGCATACAACAAGCAAACAGGAGACATACGATCAGGTCAAATTGATGCAGGAAATGGTTATGATTTTTGGCTGATAAAGTTTGATGGTGTTAAAAATAATGGGGACCATGATTTAGAAGATGCTCCTGAATATACGATGATTGAATATGCATACTATAAGATGGCAATAAAAGCAGGTGTCATCATGAATGAATGCCGTGTTTTGGAAGAAGATGGCCGTAAACATTTCATGACAAAACGATTTGATAGAGCGAATGGAAGAAAACTGCATATGCAGTCATTGGGAGCACTTACTCATATTGATTATAATGAACCAAGACTTTGTAGCTATGAAATGGCAGCTTTAACTGGTAGGGAAATAGGTTTGCCAAGTAATGATATCGAGCAGCTTTTTAGGAGAATGACATTTAATGTTATTGGTATGAATCAAGATGACCATGTGAAGAATATTTCATTTCTTATGGATAGAAAAGGGATTTGGTCTCTTGCACCTGCTTATGATGTTACATTTGCACATGACTATAGTAATAAGTGGCTTAAGGCGCATCAAATGACAATTAACGGAAAAAGTTCCGATATTTCAATTAATGATTTAATTGTTTGTGGACAAAATATGGATATAAAAACTTCTAAGTGCAATAAGATTATTGAAGAAGTTAAAGAGGCAATAAAGCAATGGCAAGACATAGCTCACTCAATTGATATAAGGGAAAGAACAATATCATTGATTAACGATGTAATCAATTGATCCTTTTCTATAAATGAAAAATGCCCCCGCCCCGTTGGAAGGGGAGGGGCAGGGGCATGGAGAGAGAATTACTTATGGAATAGTTACTGGATCAGACCAGTAAGTATAAATCTTATCATTAGAGTATACATAAGTTACGCCAAAATAATATGTTCCTGAAGATAAACCATAAGTATCGCTACCTATTGACATGTCTGTATAATATTTTATATAGCCTTGATCTGGATATTTAGGTTCAGAAACAGTAGTAGATTTTACGGTTTTGTAATATTTAAAATCATTATAGTTTTCATTATTATTCTTGACATATTCACTAGGAGAAAC
>CAXXOZ010000021.1:0-77841 GCA_963676435.2 uncultured Parasporobacterium sp. | reverse complement strand
AAGCGATGGAAAGAGCTATTAAGGGAAATAAAGAAAATCTTTATTTAGTTTTTATAGATCTTGACAATTTTAAAATAATTAATGACAAATACGGTCATTTTTATGGAGATGAGCTTTTAAGAAAGTTGTCAGCAATTCTGATGGAAAATTTTGGTATGGAAAAAAATGTAGTGAGTAGATGGGGTGGAGATGAGTTTGCTATAATATTTTATGGTGAAGAGATATCACTAAAAGAAAAATTGAAAAATGTAAAGAAAAAGTTCAATGAAATTTTATCTGATAATGATAAATTAGTAGGTTTAACAACGAGCTATTTATCTTTTGAAAATTATGATGATGTTTCAAAGATTTTAATAGATGCAGATGTTATTTTATATAAAGAAAAAGGAAAGAAAAAAAGAAGCAGTTAAGGTGGATAAATGGATATTTTAGAAAATTATTTTAATGATGAGAAAAAGAAAAAGATAGAAAATTATAAAAGATTAAATAAATTTATAAAAAAAGGGCAAGTTGTCTTTGTGGGGTCTTCCTTAATGGAGCAATTTCCAATAAACGAATTAACACTAAATGAAGATACAAAAAAATTGATTTATAATAGAGGGATAGGTGGTTTCACTACACCTGAACTAACAAAAGTTTTAGATGTTTGCATTTTTGACTTAGAGCCTTCAAAAGTTTTTATAAATATTGGAACTAATGACATGAATGATCCAGACTTTGATGTGAAAATTTTGATAAAAAACTATGAGAATATAATTGATGAAATAAAGAATAAACTGCCGAATACAAAAATTTATGTTTTAGCCTATTATCCAGTTAATAAAGACGCTATAAACAATCCATGGATGATAGAATTATTAAATCACAGAACAAATGAAAGAGTAAATGATACAAATATAAAACTTCAAGAAATGACAAAAAAGAAAGATTTAATATATATAGATATAAATAAAAACCTCTATGATGAAAATGGAGCTTTAAAAGAAGAATTTTGTATAGATGGAATTCATATTTATGCAGATGGATATCAAGCAATTTTAGAAGACATATTAAAATATGTAAATGAGTAGTTGAAAATGTTTTTTGAAAAAGGTTGAAAGAAAAAGGTTTGTCTTTTATGAAAGAGCAAAATATTTTAAAAATTATATTATGGATATATATAGCATTATGTCTTATAATAGCGGGACTAAACTATGGATATGCCCCTAACGCATCAGAAGAACAAAAAGAATTTATAAACTGGTTCTGGCATCTATATGAAAATCAGATAAAAACAATTTTTATAATACTGGGAAGTTTTTTAGCATATAGAATAATCAAGAAATCTAAACAAACAAAAATGAGAAAGAGAAACTTGATAGGTTTTTATTATTGCCGCGCTTGTTATTCATATTATTTTACCTGTGGCACTTAGCAATCAGGAAGTTTACTTTTTCGGTATGCCATTGCCTTTTACTACAACACCGATACAATTATTACATGAGGGAACAGGATTTTACCAGTCTCATATTTCTTTATGGGGTGTAGGTGGAATTCTAGCTGTGTTAGTAGTTTATATAATAATTACAGTGATTGTTTTGATTGGAACACTATTGTTTGGCAGAAGATGGCAGTGTTCAACCATTTGTCTATTTAATGGATTTGCTGCAGAAATATTTAATAAGGCAACACCTCTTATTGGAAAAAGAAAAAAACTAAGAGATAATAAGAAGAAAATGTTTATGACATTAAGATGGATATTTTTTGTTATAGCTGTATTCTTTACAATTTGGTGGATATTATTTCTTTTTGGTATAAAAGTTCCTGGAGATTTTAGTTATATTTCCCAGATAGAAATATACAAGTATCTTATATTTGATTTATTAATGATGATGTTTTTTTGGATAGCGTTTTTAGGAAGAGGTTATTGTTATTACTGTCCTTTAGGTACTTTTTTATCTTCGATATCAAAGATAGCAGGTCAAAAAATAAAAACGGATAATTCCCAGTGTATACAATGTGGAAAATGCGATGAAGTCTGTATGATGAATATTGATATAAAAGATATGGCTAAAAATAAAGTTCCAGTAGTGGATTTAAGCTGTGTAGGGTGTGGACATTGTATTGATGAATGTCCAACTAAAACATTATCGTATTATACAAAATTTATAGACAAATTATCGAGGAGGACTTGACTTATGTTTATTGCCAGGCAGCCAATATTTGATCGTGTAAAGAAAGTGTATGGATATGAACTGTTATTCAGAGCGGGAGAAAATTCTCTTATTTATAGTGATTCTAGTGCTGAGAATTCAACAGCAACTGTTTTAGGTGGCCTTTTTGAATTGGGAATAGAAAAGATAGTGGGAAATTCCAAGGCATTTGTTAATTTTGATTATAATTTTTTAATGTCAGAAGCAATTGAATTAATTAACCCAGAAAAAATGGTATTGGAAATTTTAGAAAATACAAAAGCTGATGATAAGCTTATAAAAAGAGTTAAAGAATTAAAAAAAATAGGATATAAAACTGCACTAGATGATTTTGAAGAGGATATAGATGAATATCCATTAGTTGATCATGTAGATATTATTAAATATGATCTAATTGTTACACCCTTAAGTACAATTGAATATCAAGTAAAAAAAGCTTTAAAAAGAAAAAAAATATTATTAGCTGAAAAAATCGAAACTGAGGAAGAGTTTGAAGTAGCAAAAAAAATGGGCTTTCACTTATTTCAGGGATATTTTTTTAGTAAACCTCAAATAGTTGGAGGAGTAAAAAACAGAATAACAGCAAATCAGGTTTATCAAAGATTATTTGTAGAAATAAATAAAGAAGAGCCTTCATTTGGTAAATTAGCAGAAATCATACAAACAGATGTGAATATGGCATATAAGGTTCTAAAACTTATTCATCATAGAAAAGGTGAAAATGAAAAAACTACGATAAAAAGGGCAATTGCAAATATAGGATTACGAGAAATGGAAAGGTGGATACATGTACTAATGATGCAGGATATTGCATCTGATAAACCACCAGAGTTAATAAGGCTTTCTCTTTTAAGGTCTAAATTTGGGGAATTAATTGCTATGGATAGTAAATTTAAAAATTATAAATATGATGTTTCTTTAATGATGCTATTTAGTGTTTTGGATGCTATTACTGGTTTAACTATGAATGAAGCTTTAGAAGGGGTATCCGTTAGTGATGACGTTAAAGAAGCTTTAATAAACAAAACGGGTCCATTTAAAAATATATATGAAATAGTTATAAATTATGAACTAGGAAACTGGGAGAAACTTTTTGAATTAGCCTCAGCAATAAAAATTAAATCTGAAAATATTTTTATGTTTTATGTTCAGGCTATAAACTGGTCAAATGGAGTAATGAATTACATCAAATAATTTTGGAAACTGTAATCGTTGAAAAGGAGGAACTATAAGATGAAGTATGTTAAAGTGGCTCATAAAAACGAACTGACAGAAGGAACAAAAAAGAAGGTATCAATCGAAGGAATCGAGATATTAATTGCTAATATTGGAAATGAATACTTTGCAGTTGATAACAAATGTCCACATATGGGTGGATCATTGTATGATGGTAAACACGAAGGAAGTATGATTATTTGTCCTAGGCATGGCTCGATTTTTGATTTAAAAACTGGTGAAGTAGTAAAGGGTGGAAAATTATTATTTATGAATGTAAAAGTCAAAAACTTAAAAAAGTATGCTGTTAAAGTAGAAGGTGATGAAATATTTGTAGGATTAGAATAAGTTAGGGGTTAATTGTATATATATTAATAAAGAGTTTGCCTTATATATACTCAAAAAAAGAGGATTTGCCATAAACTATTTATGGTTAAAAAACTGGAAAGTACAAATGGAAGTACACGGTTTTAATCATCATGAAGCAAAAAAACATTATAAAGATGCGTATGATGAATTGGTATTATTTGACTTTGGATATCATATTGACTCAGAGGTGTTACTAAAAGAGTTTTCGGAGTTTGTAGATATTCCTTATACAATTATTCATGCAGATAGAGAAGATGTGATCTGGATGATAAAAAACATTATCTGTGAATGGAAAATGGAAAACATTTAAGGAGGCATAATGAACAAAAAGTTTAAAACAGTTATTAATTTAATGAATAAGGAAACAAATGAGTATGAACTAACAAAGTATGAAAATCAACTTATTTCGATGATAATGGCACCCATACTTTTTGTTGCAGGGATTTTAGGATATGTTCTTTTCCTTATTTTTGATCCTGCAAATGTATCTTTATATACATATCATTTTTTTGCATTTATGTTGTCTTCATTTTTAATTTATATCGTTAGTAAATTAAAAATTAATTCATATTTAGCCAGCGTATTATTATCAGTTGTCTTTGTTTTAATTACACAATATATTTTCTTTACATTGTATGAAACATTTTCCTATGTAGTTTGGATTATCATGTTATTACAACTTGTTTTTGCATATGCTAGAATAAAAAAACATATGGTTTATTTATTATCAATAAACTTTGTATTTACGACTATTTTTGCATGGATGAATCCTGAAAAATTTAGCATTACTCCTAGCTGGTTGTTTTATGTTTCTTTATTGATTTCCTTTATTGTTATGTTAATAATTCTACATTTTGTTGGAAAGGTAAATACTGAGAGGTATTTTAGAATAGTAGAAAAAGCAAATTCTGAAATAGAGCAAAAAGAGGAAATTACTGCTTTGTATGAAGAAATAGCTGCGTCTGAAGAAGAGCTTAGAGAAAAAAACGAGCAGTTAAAGTCCTATAATCATGAATTGGAAATCAGAGAAGAGAAACTGAATACAATGGCATATTATGATAAACTGACTGGCTTACCAAACCGTACTCTTATAATGGATACAATAAAAAAACAAATTAGTATTTCTAAAAATGAGAAGTCAAAATTTTATGTTGTATATATAGATGTAGATGCATTTAAAAAGGTAAATGATTCACTAGGCCATCATGTTGGAGATGAATTTTTAAAATATGTCTCTAAAAACATCAAAAAGAAAATTAATAAAAAAGATATGCTAGGAAGACTTGGAGGAGATGAGTTTGCCCTCCTTATTAGAAGAGATGTTGATAAAAAAGAGGTTGAAAAAGAGATTGATGAAATAAGAATGTTATTTCAAAAGCCATTTTTAGTTAGAAATGTTGAAATAGTTCTTTCGGCAAGTTTTGGTGTATCTATATATCCAGAAAATGGAGAAACCACATCAAAACTCATTAAATATGCTGATATGTCTATGTATAATGCTAAAGAAGCAGGTAAAAATAAGATCAGATTTTTTAATAAGAAAATGATGTTAGAGTTTATGGAAGATGCGAAACTAGAAGGACTTTTGGCGACAGCATTAGATAGAAAGGAATTTCATCTGGTTTATCAGCCTCAGTATAATAGTAATGGAACAAAAGTTAGAGGGTTTGAAGCTTTGCTTAGATGGAACTCTCCAGAATTAGGATTTGTCAGTCCGGCAAAATTCATACCAAAAGCAGAGGAAACAAGGGTTATTATTCCTATTGGGGAATGGGTTTTAAGAGAGGCATGTACAAAATTAGCCAAACTTAGAAATGAATACGGAAATCACCTTACTATGTCAATTAACATTTCTATGGTGCAGTTAAAAGATGATAACTTTGCTTTAGATGTAAAAAGAATAATTGATGAATCTAATGTTAATCCTGAAAATATTGAGCTTGAAATCACAGAGTCAGAAGCAACAGAGAACTGGGAAGATATACTGAATAAATTAGAAGAACTTAAAAAGACAGGAGTTGTAGTTGCACTAGATGATTTTGGAACAGGATATTCTTCATTAAATCATCTAAAAAGAATGCCAATAGATATTTTGAAAATTGATAAATCCTTTATTGATGATATGAATAGATCAGAAAAAGGAAGAGCTATAGTAAAAGATATTATTTCTCTAGTTCATAATCTAGGTCTTAAGGTGGTTGCAGAGGGCGTGGAAGAAAGTCTTCAGTTAAGTGAGCTTGATAATTATGGTTGCGACTATCTTCAGGGATTTTTACTTTCAATGCCTTTAGAAGAAAAATATATAGAAAAATTATTTAAAAAGTAACTTTTGAATTGACAAAAGTTATTTTTTGGATTACTTTATGAGTAAAATCGAATATAATCATATAAGGAGTAGTTATGGTTGAGTATTTTAAAACACTTTCAGATGAAAATAGATTAAGAATGATAAATTTACTAATGAAATATGAGCTTTGTGTTTGTGAATTAGAAGTTTTACTAGGTTTAAGTCAGTCAAATGTTTCTAGACATTTAAGTAAGTTGAAAAGCTCAAAAATAATTTCATCAACCAAAGATGCCCAATGGATACACTATAAAATAAATGAAGAATTTCTTGAAAATAGCAAAAAACTTGTGGCATATCTTGAAGAAGAATTTTTAAAATATAATGTTTTTATGAAGGATTTAAAGATTTGTGAAAATTATATGAATAGTGGATTGAACTGTCAGGATATAAGATGTGATTCCGAATCAGTTTATGAAAAGATAAGGAGTTAATATGGAAAATAAGAAATTAAGTGGAATAAGTTTTTTTGAAAAATATTTATCTATATGGGTTATATTATGTATGGGGATTGGGATTTTGATAGGAGTATTTCTACCTCAGGTTCCAGAAGTATTAAGTAGATTTGAGTATGCAAGTGTTTCAATACCTGTAGCGATTCTTATATGGTTAATGATCTACCCAATGATGCTTAAAGTTGACTTTGTAAGTGTTAAAAAGGTGGGAGAGAATCCTAAAGGTCTGATTTTAACCTGGATAACTAACTGGTTAATAAAACCTTTTACTATGTTTGGGTTTGCAATGCTATTCTTTTTTGTGATATACAAAAATTTAGTTTCACCTGAATTAGCAAGTGAGTATTTAGCTGGAGCTGTACTTTTAGGAGCAGCACCGTGTACAGCTATGGTCTTTGTATGGAGTCATTTAACAAGAGGTAATCCTGCATATACTTTGATTCAGGTTGCTACAAATGACTTGATAATATTAGTAGCCTTTGTTCCGATTGTGGCCTTTTTATTAGGAATTGGAGATGTAAAAGTTCCTTGGGATACTTTATTTTTATCAGTTATACTTTTTGTAGTGATTCCTCTCTTCTTTGGGTGGCTATCAAGAGTGTTGATAACAAAGCATAAAAGTAAAGAATATTTTGAAAAAACATATATACCAAAATTTGGTAATGTTACGATAATTGGCCTTCTTCTTACATTGATAATTATATTTTCTTTTCAAGGACAGAGAATTATATCAAATCCAGTAAATATAGTTTTGATAGCAATACCATTAATAATACAAACTTTTGTAATATTTTTCATTGCATATATAGGAGCAAAATTATTAAAGTTACCTCATGATGTAGCAGCACCTGCGGGTATGATAGGAGCATCAAACTTTTTTGAACTTGCAGTAGCAGTAGCCATTTCATTATTTGGTCTTGAGTCAGGAGCTACATTAGCAACAGTGGTAGGAGTTTTAGTAGAGGTACCAGTAATGTTAACACTTGTAAAAATAGCAAATTCATCAAAAAAATGGTTTAAATCATAAAGGAGACATTTAAATGGAAAATAAAGTAAAAGTAGCATTCATATGCGTTCATAATTCTTGTAGAAGTCAAATGGCAGAAGCCCTGGGAAAACTTTTAGCAGCAGATATTTTTGAAAGTTATTCGGCAGGAACCGAAACTAAGCCCATGATTAATCAAGATGCAGTAAGATTAATTAAAGAAATTTATAAAGTAGATATGGAAAAAGAGCAAAGCTCTAAGTTATTAAAGGATATTCCAGAAGTAGATATTGTTATAAAAATGGGTTGTAATGTTGTTTGTCCATATTTACCAGCTAAGCATACAGAAGACTGGGGACTTGATGATCCAACAGGCAAGAGCGATGAAGAATTCAAAATAATCATAAATGAAATAGAAAGAAACATTAAAAATCTAGCCAGTAGAATTTCTAACAATGAAATAGATTTATAATAAAGATATTGAAAACAATTGTCTAATTGTTGTATTATATATGTAGAAACAAGTTGATGTTTTTATAAGACAATATGAAGTGACCTCACAATTGTAGGTTCGTGGATTTACCTGTAAAATATTAATTGAGAAAAATTAATGGTAACAGGGATTACCGCATACAATAGGAGGCCACATATGAATAGTATAGTTTACGTTGGGATGGATGTCCATAAGGAAAGTTACACAGTTTGTTGTTATGACTTTGATTCAGATAAAGTTCAGTATCAGCAAAAGATGCAATCTGATTATAAGATGATACTTAAGTATTTAGAACAACTCAGAAAGAGATTTGAAGATGAGGTGGAGTTTGTTTGTGGGTATGAAGCAGGTTGTCTTGGATATTCACTATATCATCAGCTTACAGACCACGGTGTTAAATGTATTATCTTAGCACCAACAACAATGGCAATAACTAATAAGAACAGAGTTAAGACTGATAAAAGAGATGCTGGAAATATAGCGAGATGTCTTGCATTTCACACATATAGCGAAGTTCATGTACCAACAGATGAAGATAATTCAATAAAAGAATATATCCGCATGAGAGATGATCAAAAGATTAATTTAAAGAAAACAAAGCAACAAATTTTAGCATTTGTACTTCGTTTTGGAAAGAAGTTTGACGGAGGTAAATCTTATTGGACAATTGCTCATATGAAATGGCTAAAATCGTTGGAATTAGGTGGAGTTTTCCAAGAAACACTGGATGAATATCTTATAACCTATGATTATTTTTCAGAAAAGATAGAACGTTTAGACCAGCGAATTGAGGAACTGGCAACAGGAGAAAAATATCAGGAAAAAGTAAAAAAGCTTGGTTGCCTAATAGGTGTAAAAGCGCATACTTCACTTTCAATGATTGTTGAGGTCGGTGATTTCGAACGATTTTCTAAGCCAGAAAAGTTTGCTGCATTTCTTGGATTAGTTCCAAGTGAAGATTCCAGTGGCGATGGTCAGAAAAAGTATGGCATAACAAAAGCTGGAAATAGTCATCTTAGAAGGCTGCTAGTAGAAGCAGCACAGGCATACACGAGGGGAAACATAGGGCATAAATCTATAGCATTGAAACAAAGGCAACAAGGAAACACCCCACAAGTCATTGCATATGCAGATAAAGCGAATGAAAGATTACGGAGAAGATTTTACAAAATGACACTCAGTAAAGGTGTAAATCGAAATGTAGCCACAACAGCAATAGCAAGAGAATTAGCATGTTTTATGTGGGGAATGATGACAGGTAATGTTGCATAGTTGATATTTTATTCTGCAGATACAGTAAAGGGTGCAAAGCGCCGCCTATGGCGGTAAACCCCTGACAGTATCAGTAGAATAAAACAAATGGTAATCAAGCTAGATGTAAGGCGGACTTTGTCCGACATAAATCTGACAAGAAATAAAAATGACTGGAACATATGGATGGGGTCTTAGAGAACAATTAAGGTTCGAACTATCTACGATTCTCCTTTGTTGACAGAGTAATAAAATACTTTGATTCACGTTAAAAGACAGTAGAGTTCACGGCGGACCATTGACCTGTTGGCAGGGAAACCTGATCCACGTATAACAGAGTGGCCAAGGCCGAGAGCTGTTAAGTCTGAGGCTCTATCCATATGCTCCAGGCATTGGAACAATAAAAAATAAAAAGAAAAGAAGGATTTCTTGAGATTAACACTTGACAAGAGGTCACTTCATAACAGGAGAACAATATGCAAAAGAACATAGGTTTAACAGTAACAAAAATTATAGTTATACTTACTTTTCTGGCTATGGTTATAACAAACTCACTTGCAAACATTATTCCTATAAATGGTCAGAATACAGGAGAAGTTTCAGATTCATATCAGAATTTATTCGCTCCTGCAGCGATAACCTTTTCAATATGGGGACTGATTTATTTATTACTTGCTATATACACCCTATATCAAATTTTCTTCTACAAAAATGAAAAAAATCTTAAAAAGGTAGGGATTGTTTTTTCTATTTCCTCATTAGCAAATACTGCTTGGATATTTTCATGGCATTACGATATTATAATCTTATCTATGATACTTATGCTGGTTCTTTTAATTAGTTTGATAATGATTAATCTAACTTTAAAAGATGAGGTAAATGTGGTTGTAACTATACCATTCAGTGTTTACTTTGGCTGGATTACAGTAGCTACAATTGCTAATGCCACCACACTTTTAGTTAGTATAAATTGGAATGGTTTTGGAATATCAGAAGAAATCTGGTCTGTAGTTGTTATACTGGTTGGAATGGTGATTGGTACAGTTACAATGTTAAGACTAAAGGACATTGCATATGGTCTTGTGTTGGTTTGGGCATATATTGGAATATTGATAAAACATATGTCAGCAAGTGGTTTTAATAATGAATACAAGTCAATTGTAACAACTACTTCTATAAGTATTGTTATATTTATAATTGCTCTTGTATACATAATTGTTAAAAAGGTAAATAAAAGGAAAGCAGCGATTATCTAAATAGCCTTAAGCTATTGACTTTTACTATATATAATGATATACTCCACAAAATTGATAAATTATAAGGAAACGAGAGAGAAAACTATGATAAGTACATTTACATTTGGAATTTCATTTTTAGGACTACTCCTACTCGGACTAAATCTCCGAGCTATTAGTGGTGCAAAAATAATTTCACTGTAAATATATGTGCGCATAGACATATACTCCTGATAAATCTGGAGCTCTGCAGTGGAATACTGTAGAGCTTTTTTACATGATAATAGTTCAGTCTTAGGAAAATTATTTAAATTACTTATATAAAATCATATAAATCTAAAAAACTTTTAAAGGAAAGGAGGAATAAATATTATGGATCAGAAAATTAGAATTTTTGATACTACATTACGTGATGGAGAACAGTCACCTGGTTGCAGTATGGACTTGAAAGAAAAATTGGAGGTGGCAAGACAACTAGAAAGACTTAAAGTTGATATAATCGAAGCAGGATTTGCAATATCATCTCCTGGAGATTTTGAATCTGTAAGTAAAGTAGCAGAAACAGTTAAAGATAGTACTATAGCATCATTATCACGTGCAAACGAAAAAAGATATAGATGTAGCTTATGAAGCTGTGAAACATGCTAATTCACCTCTTATTCATACATTTATTTCTACTTCTCCGCTTCATATGGAATACAAATTAAAGATGAAACCGGAGGATGTTTTAGAAAAAGCAGCCAGAATGGTAGCTTATGCCAAGAAAAAATGTTCTCAGGTAGAGTTTTCTGCTGAGGATGCCACAAGAACTGACTTTGAATTTCTTGCAAGAGTAGTAGAAGCAGTAATTGCTTCAGGTGCAACTATTGTCAACCTTCCTGATACAGTGGGATATACAACACCAGCAGAAATGGCAAAATTAATTTCATATTTAAAAAATAACGTCCCAAATGTTGATAAAGCAATTCTTTCAGTACACTGTCATAATGATTTAGGAATGGGTGTAGCAAACTCTTTAGCAGGAGTAGAAGCAGGTGCAAGACAAATTGAATGTACAATTAATGGTTTAGGAGAAAGAGCGGGGAATGCTGCTTTAGAAGAAATTGTAATGGCTCTTAATACCAGAAAAGACTATTATAATTTACAAACAGGTATAGATGCTACACAGATAGCAAGATCAAGCAAGCTTGTATATAGTATTATTGGAATGCCTGTTCCTTTAAATAAACCAATTGTTGGTACAAATGCTTTTGCCCATGAGTCAGGAATACATCAACATGGAATTTTAGCAAATACAGCTACATATGAAATTATGTCTCCAGAATCAGTTGGAATTAGTAAAAGTAAACTTGTTCTTGGAAAACATAGTGGAAAACATGCTCTAAAAGATAGAATAACTTCTTTAGGTTACACTGTTACAGATGAAGAATTAGAAAAATATTTTGAAGAGTTTAAAAATATTTGTGACAAGAAGAAAACTGTTACAGATAATGATATAGAAGCAATAATAACAAACGAACTTTCACAAGAATATTCATTTTATAAATTAGGTGGATTTGATATTTCTACCAGTAGCAAGATAAAAGATTCATGTGCAATCTTTTTGGAATTCAATGGAACAGTAATTGAAGAAGTGGCATTAGGAGATGGACCAATAGATGCAGCATATAACGCAATTGACAAAATTATTGAAGCTCCACCTCACACACTTGATGACTATGCTATTCATTCAACATCTGAAGGAAAAGATGCTTTAGGAGAAGTTATTGTAAAGATTAAATCAGAAGATAAAATCATTACAGGTAAAGGTCTTTCAACAAATGTAATTGAAGCCAGTATTATGGCATATTTGAATGCAGTAAATAAACTAATAGGAATGATAGAGGAGGAAAAGTAAAATGGGAATGACAATGACACAGAAAATACTTGCAGCCCATTGCGGTGAAGAGAATATTGTACCTGGTCAGATTATAATGGCTGATTTAGATTTGGTACTTGGCAATGACATAACAACACCTGTTGCAATCAATGAATTTAAAAAAGCAGGATGCCAGGAAATTTATGATAAAAATAAGGTGGTTTTTGTAATGGACCACTTTACACCAAACAAAGATATTAAAGCAGCTCAGCAATGTAAGCAGGTAAGAGAGTTTGCAAATGAAAAAGAAGTAGTAAACTTTTTTGATGTAGGAGAAATGGGTATTGAACATGCTCTTCTACCTGAAAAAGGAATGGTTATACCTGGAGATGTAGTAATCGGTGCTGATTCACATACTTGTACATATGGAGCGCTAGGAGCTTTTTCTACAGGAGTTGGGTCAACTGATATGGCAGCTGGTATGGCAACAGGAAAAGTATGGCTAAAAGTTCCTTCAGCTATCAAGTTTAATTTAACAGGAAAATTAAGTAAATATGTTTCAGGAAAAGATGTGATTCTACACATTATAGGAATGATTGGTGTAGATGGAGCGTTATATAAATCTATGGAATTCACAGGGGATGGAGTTTCAAGTCTTACTATGGAAGACCGTCCTTTGTATAGCAAACATGGCGATAGAATGTGGTGCTAAAAAACGGTATTTTCCCAGTAGATGAACAAACAATGAAATATGTTAAAGAGCGTACTGACAGAGAGCCAAGAGTTTTTGAGGCTGATTCTGATGCTGAGTATGAACAAGTTATTGAAATTGATTTATCAAAAGTTCAACAAACAGTTGCATTTCCTCATCTTCCAGAAAATGCAAGGACATTTGATGATATACCAGACATTAAAATAGACCAGGTTGTTATTGGTTCATGTACTAATGGTAGAATAGAAGATTTGATTGCAGCAGCGGAAATCTTAGATGGCAAAAAAATCGCAAAACATGTTAGAGCTATTATAATACCAGCAACACAGCAAATATACTTAGATGCAATTGAAAAAGGTTTAGTTAAAATATTTATAGAATCTGGATGTATAGTATCAACTCCTACATGTGGTCCTTGTCTTGGAGGGCACATGGGAATACTTGCAGAAGGTGAGCGTTGCGTAGCAACAACAAATCGTAACTTCGTAGGAAGAATGGGACATGTCGATAGTGAAATTTATCTTGCAAGTCCAGCTGTTGCAGCAGCATCAGCAGTAGCAGGGAAACTTGCCCCAGCTAACTAAAATAGTAGATAGGAGAAAAGATATGATACTTAAAGGTAATGTTATAAAATACGGTGATAATATTGATACTGATGTAATTATACCAGCAAGATACTTAAATACATCTGATGGTAAAGAGTTAGCAAAACACTGCATGGAAGATATAGATAAGACTTTTGTTGAAAAAGTTAAGCCAGGAGATATTATGGTAGCAGGAAACAACTTTGGATGTGGATCTTCTCGTGAACATGCTCCTTTAGCCATAAAAGAATCAGGCATTTCAGTAGTTGTGGCAAAGAGCTTTGCCAGAATATTTTATAGAAATGCAATTAATATAGGACTTCCAATTATTGAATCTGATGCAGTAATAAATGAAGGTGATGAAGTGGAAATCGATGTTGATAAGGGAGAAATTAAAAACCTTACAACAAACACAGTTGATACTTTCCCACCATTTTCCGGATTTCTTACAAAAAATTATTGCTTCCGGTGGATTATTAAATTCAATTAACGGAGGTAAGTAAAAATGAAATATAATGTGGCAGTAATTGAAGGAGATGGAATTGGACCTGAGATAGTTGGTTCTGCTCTTGAAGTTTTAGAAGTGGTTGCAAAAAAGTTTAATCATGAATTTAACTTCACCAAAGTTTTAATGGGAGGCTGCGCGATTGATGCTACATGGCAAACCATTACCAGAAGAAACAGTAAAAGTTTGTCTTGAAAGTGACTCTGTTTTGATGGGATCTGTTGGTGGACCGAAATGGGATACTTTACCAGGAGAAATAAGACCAGAAAAAGCACTTCTTGGAATAAGAAAAGAAATGGAACTTTTCGCAAATCTTAGACCAGCAAGACTCTTAGATGAATTAAAAGATTCTTGTCCACTTAGAGCAGAAGTAGCAGATAAAGGCTTTGATATGATTTTTGTAAGAGAGCTTACAGGAGGAATATATTTTGGCGAAAGAGGCTACCGTGAAGGTCAGTATGGTAGAGAAGCTTATGATACTGAGTGCTACAGCGAAATGGAAGTAGAAAGAATCGGAAGAATTGGTTTTGAACTTGCAATGAGCCGTAGAAAAAACTTAATTAGTATAGATAAAGCAAATGTACTTGATAGCTCCAGATTGTGGAGAGAAGTTATGCACAGATTATCAAAAGAATATCCAGAAGTAGAATATTCAGATATGTTAGTTGATAATGCGGCTATGCAGTTAGTGAAGAATCCTTCACAGTTTGATGTAGTAGTAACCAGCAATATGTTTGGAGATATTCTTTCAGATGAAGCATCTCAGATAACAGGTTCAATAGGTTTACTTGCATCTGCATCACTTGGAGAGACAAAGAGAGGTCTTTATGAGCCTATTCATGGTTCAGCACCAGACATTGCAGGACAGGATAAAGCTAATCCAATTGCTACGATTTTATCAGCAGCAATGATGATAAGAATTTCCTTTGGACTTGAAGAAGAAGCGGACTTTATTGAGGCAGCGATTAATAAAGTTTTAGAAAAAGGCTACAGAACGAATGATTTAGCTAAAGCAGGTGAAAAAGCCGAGTCATGTAGTGAAATAACAAAATTAATATTAGAAGAAATGAAGTAATAAATAAAATAGGCCAGTCAATTGACTGGCCCGTTGTTTTGTTATTATTAAAAGATGCAAATTTTTATTATAAAATATATATTCAGCACTTTCATCATATGTAACCTCGATAAAAGGTAAATCATAATCATCAATAGCATCAGTATCTAATCCTGATATACTTCCCCAGTAGAATTTTCCACCACTGATGTCAGAAAATGTACTTTTCATCTGTTTGAAAACCATTTTCAATTAATCCATATACATACCAAGCTGCGTTTTCATATGTTTCATTTTCATACTTTATATATATTATCTCTGAATATGTGTTTTCTTTATCATCATTTTGAGATATTAAAGTCTTTTCTACTACTACCTGATCTGCTTGCTCTGAATATGCTGGAACATCTTGCATAAATGATGCATCACTTTTAGTCGGCCATGATTTGTCATTAGCATCTCTTGTTTCAGTCTCAGTGGTTGAAGATGTTGAAGAACATGCCAGCTAAAGAAAAAATCATTACAAGTGACGATATTATTAATAGAACTTTTTTCATTATAATTCCTCCAAAATATTAGTATTTCGTACTAAGAGATTGTAGCATTTTTCTTTATTTTTGGCAAGGAATATCATATAATTAGAAAGGTGGGAGGTGAAGTGTTTGGCTAAGTCATCAGGACAAAAATTAAAACTTTTATATATAGTAAAAATATTATCTGAAGTTACAGATGAAAAAAATGTTATTTCCATGGAAGAACTTATTAAAGAGCTTGATGGATATAATGTAAAAGCAGAAAGAAAAAGTATTTATGATGATATGGAAGCCCTTAGGATATTTGGTTATGATATTATTTATAGAAAAGAAAAGCCTGCTGGATATCAGCTTTTGAGTAGGGAATTTGAACTCCCAGAATTAAAACTTTTAGTTGATTCAGTTCAAGCATCAAAGTTTATAACTCAAAAAAAATCAAAAGAATTGATTAAAAAACTTGAAATGCTTACAAGTAGATATGAAGCAAGAAAATTAGACAGACAGGTCTATGTTTCCAATAGAATTAAAGCAGTCAATGAAGGAATTTACTATAATGTTGATAAAATACATAGTTCAATAGGAAGTAACTCAAAAATTCAATATAAGTATTTTGAATGGGATTTAAACAAAGAGATGAAGCTTAGAAACAACGGAGAAAATTATATTATAAGTCCTTGGGCTCTTTGTCAGGAAGACGAAAATTATTATATGTTGGGGTTTGATTCCGATGCAGAAATGATTAAACATTATAGAGTAGATAAAATGATAGATATAAGTATAGAAAATATTAGAAGAGACGGAAAGTCAGCTTTTGAAGGTTTTAATATGGCAGAGTTTGTTAAAAAGACATTTGGTATGTTTGGAGGAAAAGAAGAGTTAGTAGCACTCTCTTTTAAAAACAAACTCATAGGGGTGGTTTTAGATACTTTTGGCAAAGAAATAACCATAAAAAAGGAAACCCAAGAAACATTTTGCATACATGTTAAAGTGGTAATAAGCAGTCAGTTTTTTGGTTGGTTATCTGGACTTGGCTCAGAGGCAAAAATTATATCGCCTGAAAATGTAGTAAAGGACTATAAAAATCATTTAATTAAAGCAATTTCACAGTATGAAGAGGATTAATAAATGCCAGTTATGTTAAATGGATATTTGAAAAATAAATATGGTTGCAAGGTTTATAAGCTGGCTTTAAATGCAAATGTTACATGTCCTAACCGTGATGGTAAGATTGGTGATAGAGGATGCATTTTTTGTTCAGCAGGAGGAGCTGGAGACTTTGCTCCCTATAAAATGAAATCTATAGATGAGCAGATTAAAGAGGCGAAGGAAAGAGTTTCTTTAAAAATTAAAGATGGTAAATATATTGCATATTTTCAAAGCTTTACAAATACTTATGGACCGATAGATTATTTAGAAAAAATTTTTACAGAAGCAATAAATAAAGAAGATATAGTGGGATTGTCAATAGCAACTAGACCTGACTGTATTGATGATGAAGTGTTAGACTTAATTGAAAAACTAAACAAAATTAAAACTGTCTGGATTGAATTGGGATTGCAGTCTGTAAATAGTAAAACCATAGAATATATAAGACGAGGCTACGATATGAGTTGTTTTGATGACACTCATAATAAGCTTAAAGAAAGAAATATAGAAACAGTTATCCACTTGATTTTGGGGCTTCCTGGTGAGAGTGAAGAAGACATGCTAAGATCTGTAGAATATGTTGCAAAATCAGGTGCACAAGGAATAAAACTACACCTTTTACATATATTAAAAGGTACAGACTTGGAAAAAGAGTATGAAGAAGGTAAAATAAGAGTGCTAGGGCTGGATGAATATGTAGAGCTTTTAAATAAATGTATTAGTCTTTTGCCAAAAGACATGGTTATTCACAGGCTTACTGGTGATGGGCCGAAAAATCTATTAATAGCTCCAGAATGGAGTAAAAATAAAAAAAATGTACTAAATAAAATAAACAGGGGAGTTAAAGGGATTACATACTTATAGTAACCCTGAGAAAAAATCATGAAAAAGATAGTAAAGCGCATTTTCAAGATAATCTTATTAGTTGTAGTTGTTTTAATAGTCTTATTTAGTATTTCTTATATATTTCCTGGAAATATAAAAGCAATCGATCAAATAAGGCTTAAGGGGCAGACTGAATTACTAAAATTTATTGGAGAAGCACATGTAACAGATTTTATACCATATGAATATGGGGATGAAGAAGCAAAACATTTATTAGAATATGATGAGCTTGCTAAATATGTAAGAAAGCTTAGTACAGGTGATGTGTTTTTTACTGAAAGCGAAAACTATTTAAGCTCAGAATTTACACCAGGTCAGTGGAAACATTCAGTAATATACATTGGCACAAAGGACGAATTAGAAGAGGTATATACTGAGGAAGAGGCTATATATGAACTAATACTACCTTTATATCAGACAGGTGAAGAAATAGTGATTTTAGATGCTAGTAAAGATGGTGTTGCATTCAGAACTTTAGATGTACTTTCAAATATCTCAGACTATTCATACATGAAATCAAGTATTGGATTTTCGTTTAATACAGATATTTCATTAAAAAAAGAATTTATTGAATATGCAGTGGAGCAAATGGGAAAGGGATATGACTACGATATGGACACAGAAGATGATAGTTCTTTATATTGTTCTGAATTTCTATATGTAGCATTGTTGGATATTGGTATTCATGTGGACAACATAACTGAAATGTTGGCGAGAACAGCAGTTTCTCCTACAGATGTTGTTGACTACTTAAATGAAGACGAAAGATTTACACAAATATTTTATATACAAAAAGCAGAAGATGAAATAATAGAGGATATTTATTAAAGAGAAATATATTACAATAATCCTAAGTATTCTAGAATTTTAAAAGATAGGTATAGGCTGAATAGATTTTCAATCGGTTCTAAATCTATCTTTGTTATTTCTTCAATTTTGCTTAATCTATAATAAAGAGTATTTCTATGTATGTTTAACTCGTTTGCTAAATCCGATGGGTTTTTAAAATTTAAAACATAAGAATGCAAGGTTTTTACAAAATCAGTATTGTTCTCTTTATCAAAATCTATCAATTC
This sequence comes from uncultured Parasporobacterium sp., assembly GCA_963676435.2. Lineage (GTDB taxonomy): Bacteria > Bacillota > Clostridia > Lachnospirales > Lachnospiraceae > CAXXOZ01. Next base: position 58,949 of record CAXXOZ010000021.1, on the reverse strand, counting down.
CAATAAAGCAGGGTTACAAAAGTCTTTTAATGAATCGTTACTAGAACAAATGTTAAACATATCCTGAAGGATATAGTCTTCGTATAAAAATAGAACATTTTCAGGACTTAAGCGAATCCCATTTGAAATGGCTTCAATACATTGTCTGTAATGCTTTGAAGTCATTAAAAGATTTTCAAAATTTCTGCTGATACCACAAAGCATACCAGTATCCTTAGCAAAGGTTTTTAAAAGATTTAATTGTGATTCCTTTAAAGTTTTTTCTGTTTTACTATCATAAATGGCTATATAACTTCCATTATACAAAGTGGATACTACATTTCCTAATACATGTTCAAAGAAACCTTTCACATAATTAAAAGGCATTCCATCATTTTTATTTTGTCCAGTTTTTAAAATTATCATTTTAAAATACTTTTTAAACTTTAAGTCTAAAATCTTTAATTTTTCATTTAATTCATCTTGATCCTTTATTTTTCCGTGTATTAAGTCAACGAGTATAACATCGTGTTTTAAGTTCATTTCACTTTCGATAGTTAGATTTTTTTGAAGTTCCAAAGCAATAATTTCACTGATTTTTTGCATAAGTAATATATCATACTCGGTAAAGTTATTAAATGCCTCAAGTACAACTAGATGAGCTAAAATTTTTTGTTTATCGGTTATTTTGCACCAGACTCTTGATATTTTTACATCTTCATCATATTTATTATGTAAACTATATTTGTATTCAGGAAATATTGATATAGGTATTGTTTGAACATTTTCAAAATCTATATCCTTTTTAGTTGTGACTTTATAGTATATAGGGTATTCTGATTTATTGATTCTCTCAATAAAACCATTTTTCATCAGGTACTGAAAACCCTCATAGTCTTGATATCCTTTTTTTGTTAAATCATTCCAGATTTCATCATCTACAATCACATTTTTCGTATAACCAATTATATTAAAATTTGTATCTCTGATAAATAGGGGATTATTTAAAAGCTCAGAGCTAACATCAATTATATGCTGGACTCCTTTTCCAGATGAAAGAGCATTGATTAAAATCAGAGAATCTTTAGCTAGTTTTTCCTCCTGAGATAAATAATCCAGAACCTTATTTAGTAGCGACGATATATCTATAGATTCATTTGCAATCAGAGTATTTAGAGGCAATTCGGAAAGGGAAAGATAATTAACCTGAGAATCATTAGCTATATAAAGAGTTTTATCATCATAGTTAATATTTTTTTCAAAATGCCTAACATTTTTAATATCTATGTCAATATTGTTTTTATTTGAAATTTTTATATTATCGTTATTTAGATGTGATGAGATATTGCTTAATAACATATACTCTCCTTTGGGCAGTTGCACAGAAAATTTAATTAATTATCTAAACAACCGTACATTGTTTATCGTTTACTAAAGAACTATTATGTTTTTATAGATATATTTACTTATATCACAAAATATTATTGTAAGCAAATGAAAGATTTATTGGAGGAGAGGAAATGAAAAAGAGTTTATTAAGTATTATTTTTGCAATTTTACTTGTTGGTACAATTTTTGTAGGATGTGGTGAAAAAGCGACTTCAGAAGAAACAACAGCTGTTGTTGATGAAACTGAATTAACATATCCAATGACAGAAGCCGCAGAAGGATTCAGGGTAATGATAGTTGGATCGGGCACGCCTCAATATGAAATAGAAAGAGGACAACCTAGTACCCTTGTACAGTACAAGGATAAATATTTCCTTGTTGACTGTGGTAATGGAACAGTAAATACACTAGTGGAAAATGGATTAAATCCCAAAATGATTAATAACGTGCTTATGACACATCAGCATTTTGATCATAACGCTGAATTTTGGGATGTTTTCATGGGCGGAAGTGTTATGCCGGGAGGACGTAAATATTTTAACTTGGTAGGACCGGATGTAAGTGCACTTTATAACACAACAATTACTTACTACAAAGATGACATAGATCAGAGAATTGAAGGTCTTGGACTTACAAATAATGAAGCTATTTACGATTCAACAATTATGGATATTACAGAAAATACAACATTTGAACTTGATGGTGTTACGATTTCGACATTTTTTTTGCCACATGGAATGACAAACTATGCATACAAATTTGAAGCAGATGGTCAGACAGTTGTAGTGACAGGAGATTTTAATGATACGCCAGGGCTTGCAGAATTTGCTCAGGGAGCAGATATATTTGTTATAGATGGAGCCCTAACATCAACATTTGATTATAATCCAAATGAGGATGTACAGGCTATGTTAAAAGTAAAACTTTTAATTTCACATGATGCAGCAGAAGATGTTAATGCTATGGTAGCCCAGACAAATGCAGTTAAAACAGTATATACACATCTTGGAGGTTCCTCAGGTATTGAAGAAACAAAAGAAGCCCTTGAAGCTCTTGGATATGAAGGTGAAGTAATCGCAGCAGAAGATGGATTGATTATAGAACCATAGAAAGTGTATAATGAAAATAAGAAAAAATAGTTTTTATTACTCCTGATGGTCATGATGTAATATCTTCAACCATTAGAGCAGCTGTTGGATACCCTAGTTATAAATGCTTCCATATTTGATACAGTTGGGGAATCAGGGTGTCGCCTTTAAGAGAATAAACCTTCGAAATCTGAAAAGATTTTGGAGGTTTTTTTGTTATTTAAAAAGCTAAAAGTGCAGATTTATGTCGTTCACGACAAAATCCTGTCGTTCACGACATTCTTGTTGATTTTTAGGGGGGGTAGCTACAATATAAATAGAGGAGGAAAACAAGTTATTGATAGATAACAAAATTTAGGGAAAATTATAAAAAAGGGAGAATGTTATGAGAAAAAATATCTTTAAAGCACTGTCACTTTTAATGATAATGACAATGCTCAGTTCAAGTATTTCATTATTTCAAATTAGTGGTAATAATGAGGAAAAAGATTCACAAAAGAAAAAGTATATAGTTATAACAGAGGATGAAAATGACTTTCAAGAATTATCAGATGAATATGAAGAATTCATATCAGATGATTATTTAAACAACAATGAATTACAGGAAGAAAATATTTTAATAACAGAAATGAGCGAAGAAGAGGTAAGTCAGATTCAAAAGGAAGAAGGAGTGCTTCTAGTTGAAGAGGATGGAATAGTAACTGCAAGTAAAAAAGAAAACAAAGAAAAGACAAAAGCAACAAAAAAAGAAAAATCAAAAAATGACATAGATAAAGAATGGAACATAAAAGCCGTTAAAGGTGATGATGAACAAAAAGATTCAATAATAACATCTGAAAATAAGATTAAGGTAGCCATAATAGACTCAGGTCTTGATATGACAGAAAATATAGATGTAGCAGGAAGAATTAATCTGATTCATGGAGAAGAGGAAGTATTACCTCTTTTTGAAGATACAACAGGACATGGTACCAGTATAGCTAGTATCATTTCTGCAAACAGTGATTATGAATACTCTGATGTTATAGGGATAAATGATCAGGTTGAATTGTATTCAGCAAAGGTTCTTGATTATACAAACTCAGCACCAATAAGCAGAGTTATTGAAGGAATTTACTGGGCAATAGAACAAAATGTTGATATAATAAATCTTAGTTTTGGTACCTCGCAGAATTCGGAAGCATTGTATATGGCAATAAGAGATGCTTACGATGCAGGTATATTAATTATTGCAGCTTCAGGAAACTCAGGTGGAGACATTGAATACCCAGCAGCATATGATGAAGTAATGGCAGTGGGTTCTGTAGACAGTACAGGAACTATTAGTGATTTTTGTTCTACAGGAGAAGAGATAGAAGTTGTTGCTCCAGGAGAACTTATTAAAACAACAGGCGGATTTGGTGGAGAGATAATAGTATCAGGAACAAGTATGGCTGTACCTCATGTTGTTGGAATAGCAAGTGTTCTTTGGCAGAAAGACAAAACAAAGTCAGCCGATTTTATAAGACAGCTTATCAATGAAAGTGCAAATTATCTTGGTGATGAAAGTGTATATGGAAATGGGTTGGTGGATCTTTCATATGCCTTAGAGATATACGATGATTTTGCAAGTAAATATATACCAAACATTCAGGAATCTGAAATGAATTATTATGAAAATGATAATACGATAGAAAGCTTTGGTGACGTTGATTATGTTGAGGGATTGTGGTCTAAGACAAATCATGAAAGCATTGTTTTGAATAATAATTTTTATTTAACTAGTTATCAAATAAGTTTAGTTAAATTTGGTGCTACTTTATCGGACATTCGAACTGAATTTACAGGAATGGTAGCACATCCTTCTTTACATGGTTATTATGGTTCAAGTAATAATTATTTATCATCATACGATTACCTTATGCGTTGCAGCATATATGGTTATACGGCTAGTACATCAAACTCCTATTTAAAAGCGGTATCAGATATAATTTATCAGGCATATGGAATAAGTAAAGGTAAATATATATTGCTTGGGATGGCAATTCATAACGGTTCAGATATTTTTGCACATAGTGCAGTTGACAATATAGATGGAAAGGTATTGACACATGGTACGGTATCTTCAACACAAAAATTAGGTGCAGATACTACTTCGGTACTACCATTACGTTTTAAAGCCGCAGGTTATGCAGCCCAATATTCTATACAAAGGTACAGTAATAGTAATTTATATATGCCGAGATATGATATATTAAATGGATACAATAAAGCATATTCAAGCACGCAGTATACTCTAAAGAACTGGTCATATTATTGGTCATATTAATATACGATAAGGAAAAAATATGATGAAAAATGAAAGAACTGATATTTTTGTAAAACTATTGTTTTTAGTTATAATTTTGTCTTTTTTAATTGGTTGTGTAGAAGAAAATGATTTAGATTCAATTCAAGTAACTAAAACTATAAGTACTGAAACTGAAAAAGGCGTATTCATATCAGCTAACTATATAGCGAGTGGAGAAACACAGTTTTCAGATATGTTTTTTAATTCAGAAAATGAACTATGCGTCTATTTTGAAAATAATTATACAACAAAACTTTATAATATTTCTAAAAATGAAATATTCAATCCAGAAGTTTCGGAAAAAATAAATACATTAATAAAAGATTTGAATTTTAAAAAAGTTTTATGGAGAGAATCAATATTAAATATGGATTCGATGGGAAATATGTATTTGTGTTATCAAATAGGTGAAAGTTATTCGGAAGGCTTTTATGTTATTTGTAGTGATCAAAATGGAAATGCTTTATTTAATATTTGCATTTCATCGTTACTAAAAGATCAATTGAACTTAGATTTTACATCAATAAAAATAATTCCAATGGAAGATGGAAAAATTTGTGTTTTAGTAGGAGGAGTTTATTCTAACTGGGTAGTAATAGTTGATGCGTTGAATGAGGAAGTTTTGAATTCATTTTCATATTCATTTTTTCCTAAAAAAGTTACAGGTAATACATTGATTGGTATTTCTCAGAAAGGGGATAAAGTAATATCTGTAGATATATCTAATGGAAATATTATAAAGGAGATTGAGACAGGATTAAATTTAACCAGTGTTAATTCGTGGGACGAAAGTTTAGATATTTATTGTACTGATCAGGAAATTTTAATGGTGAACAAAAGTGGCATTTATAAAGCTCAATATAGTGATGATAGTTTTGAATGTGTTTTAAATCAGATGGATACTAACTTTCTAAGTAATACTTCAGCGTTTAAGAATATTTTGAGTGATGTTGTTAGTGAAGAAAAATTAAATGAGTTTATTTCTTCTAAAGAATTGGGTTATAGGATAGTTTCTAATAGTGAAAATGTTGCTTATGTTGAAGTTTCAATTCCAGATAGTGCTGGTTATGCTTCAATTAAATGTTATGTTAGATATGAGTTCTAAATAATTTCTGAGCTAAGAATATAAAAATCAAAAATTTTTATGAAAATCTTATACGAAACAATATCAGAGCACCATAGGACCTCCTAATTATAAGTATTTCTAGTTTTTATAAAGTTTATGGATCCGTGTTTAGTCTATAAGAGAATGAAAAGATTTCGGAGGTTTTTTGTGTTCACCCAGCATGGGCGAACACTTACTAGTGATAGTCTCGAGTTTGCCTTTGTAGTAGGAAACACATAGCCAAATGCAAGGGTGTCCATCGCGAGTTGGAATCTGAAGGAAAATGAAATATTTCTATGATTTTTATAACCAGGCTTTAAATTATTAAAAAAATTTAGGAAAATAATAATGAAAAAGGTAAAAGTATATTTTTTTATGATGTTTATTGTACAAATATTATTTTTTACAGCGTGTGAGCGAAATAATAAAACATTAACAAATAATGAAAAAATCAATGAAGAGGTTGTATTCAAAGAACAACACAATCCTGAACTTGATGAATCGGCAATTTTTATGAGTCTTACTGAAAATGATGAAGATGAAATTGTTTTTGTGGATAGTTTTTCACAAGATGTATATCTTTTAGAAGAAGGAAAAATTGTTTTCTATTTTGATAATAGTTACAATGAAGAAGATGCTAACATTGAAGACTGGTACATTGAAAAAAATAAAAATGGAGAGCAGATTTATAAAGTATATCTTTCAGATATAGAAGGAATAACAACAGAGAAGTTTTCAGGTGAATATGTAGATTGGGACGTAGGTGCTTGGTGGCCAGCTAAAGGGGGAGAAATATATCCCCTTATAAACGGTAATGTCATGCTTACAATTCATTTCGATAGAACAATAAAAGTCCTTGAAATAGATCCATTTACAAAAGAATTAGTTAATAGTGTTGAACATGAATTGTATACTGAAGAAGGAGACTATTTGAATGTTCTATTTATAACTGAAAAACATACAGTTTTTACGAATGATTATGAAGGAAATATATTTTTTTATAATAATAGTACTGGAGAAATAGATATTGAAAATAAGTCACCAGGATGTGAAAAAGATGAGGATTTTGGAACTAGTAAATTTGGATTATATGATAGATATTGGTATACAGTTAATGATACGGGAATATATAGAACTAAATATGAAGAATTGAATTGGGAGTGTATTATAAGTGCTTCAGAGGCTAAACATATTGCATATAATCCGAGAAACTACATGCCGGATATTTTTGTCGTAAATCAAAAAGAAATATATGTTTTGAAAGTAAATGAATTTAATGATGAAGGCACAGAAGAAACAGTTAGAATAATAAAATACGAAATTTATTAAAAGGAATAAATGCAACCCTTATGTAAAAAAACATCCGCATGCTCGAAAACCTCATATATATAAGTGCTTACTCATTGACACCAGTATATGATTTAAAGAATGCATATAATGCAAATGCAAATGGGAAATTCACGCTTCATTTATTTAACTATAATTTTACTCAAGCATTAAATACAAATTAGCAGAAAAATTAAAGAGGTAAGAGTGAAAAATGAAAAGAATATTAGTGATTATATTTTTTCTATTTTTAATAAGTATTCTAGTATCATGTAGTCAATCTGAAACAGATTTTGAAAAAGTGATATATGATTTAAAATATAATCCAGTTGATCAAAAGTATGGAGAAATGTTTTTAAATGAAGATAATGAAGTATGTACTTTTTTTATAAAAGATATTTCTGGGCTTGAAATATTTAATATTGATCAAAATAAATCACAAAAATTTGACATACCTGATAACTCATATACGGAATATGTTAGCCTGCAAAAACAAAAAGGTTTTGCTGGTGATAATGAATTAAAAATGTTGGTATATTTTTTTGAAGATGTAGAAAGAAAAACAATTGGATTTTTAGGCATTAAAAAAGAAAAGGTGGTTTTCTATTTTGATTTATTTGACTTTGTAGAGATAAAAGATGATTATGATATCTTGGATTTTGAAAAAATCGATCCATTTATTTTAGAAAATGGAAATATATTAATAGCTTATAGTGTTACCCAAGATGGTAAAAATGATTATACTAGGTTGATTCAAGTAAATCCATTTTCTATAGAAATTGTATCAGATTGTTCGATACATAAAGCTAATTTATTAACAAAAGATGTATATAATAACATGATTTTTCTTTTTGATCCCTATAATAGAGCGTTGACTGCATTTGATATTTATAATGGTGAAAAGCTATATGAACTTAATTCGGAAATAGTAGAAGGGTTCACTTTTAGTGGCCCCGGATATATATACGATGATTATTATTATACAGTAAACAGGAAAGGATTATTTAAAACAAAATTAGATGATGGTACAACAGTAGAAGTGATAAAGTCTGATGAGTGTAAATATATAAATGGGAACGGAACAGACTTTAGAGATATTATTGTGTTATCAGAAAATGTTTTATATATTTCTGTAGCAAATAATATCGGAACTAATTTCGAAGGAGATTCAACCGAAGACTTATCCTTTATTAAGTACGATTTAAGATTGTTACAGAAATAAAAGATTTTCTGTTATAAAAAGAGGCGTCGGATAATATCAGATTAGCCTCTTTTTTTTAATCATACCACTTGCCAAAACCCTTGTTTTTATGGATAATGTACATGAGTTTATATTTTATATAACAGGAGGAAAAATAATGGCAGTAAAAAATAACATCGTAGATTGGGATACTATATTTAATTTTATGACTGACGTATTTAAAACAGTAGGGGTACCAGATGGGGATGCACAGATCTGTGCAGATATATTAATGGAATCAGATAAAAGAGGGATAGAATCTCATGGTGTAAACAGATTTAAACCAATTTATATTGATAGAATTAAAGCAGGTATTCAGAAACCTGTAACAGAATTTGAAGTTGTAAGAGAAACTAAAACTACAGCAGTAGTAGATGGACACGATGGAATGGGTCAGGTAATCGGATATAAATCGATGCAGATGGCTATAGAAAAGGCAAAAGAGTATGGAATGGGAATGGTTGCAGTTAGAAATTCCTGTCACTATGGAATAGCAGGATATTATCCATCTATGGCTATCAAAGAAGGATGTATAGGTATAACAGGTACGAACGCAAGACCTTCAATTGCACCTACATTTGGTGTTGAAAATATGCTTGGAACAAATCCTTTGACCATAGGTTTTCCTACGGATGAAGACTTCCCGTTTATTATTGACTGTGCAACATCGATTACACAAAGAGGAAAAATAGAATACTATGCTAGAATAGGAAAAGATACACCAGCAGGACAGGTTATTGGAAGAGATGGTAGTGCTCTTACAGATTCAGATCAAATACTTATTGACCTTACTACTGGGAAAGCTGCTTTATCACCTCTTGGTGGTATAGGTGAAGAGCTAGGTGGATATAAAGGTTATAGCTATGCTGTGGTTGTAGAGGTTCTTTCAGCGGCTTTACAGCAGGGGAATTTTTTAAGTGCGTTATCAGGTGTTGGAAAAAATGGAGAAAAAGTTCCTTATCACCTTGGACACTTCTTTATGGCTATTGATACAGAAGCATTCATGGGACATGAAGAGTTTAAGAAGACAGCAGGGGACATATTAAGAGAGCTAAGAGCTTCTCAAAAAGCACCAGGACAGGACAGAATATACACTGCTGGAGAAAAAGAGCATGATGTGTGGCTTACAAGAAAAGACAGTGGAGTACCTATAAATGAAGCTGTACAAAAAGAGCTTATAGCTGTCAGGGATGAATATGGTTTAAATCAGTATAAGTTTCCATTTGAAGATTAATGAAAAAACCCCAGAGTCAATTTAAACAAGACTCTGGGTTTCTTTAGAATTACTTTTTAACAATTGGTATTTGAATCTCTGTTAACCATTCTTTAGGATCTTCTTTATTCCAAATACCGTCAATATAACTTTCTCTAGGACTTTCTGATATCTTATAATCATTTTTTTCTACCCAATCCATTATAAAAGCATAAGCTTTTCTTAAATCAGAGTATGGTCCCTTATGAAGTACACAAGCAGCAGTTACAGAATCGATTTTTTTGAATTTTATTGTTTCTGTTTCGTTGCCCATTTTTTCTACAGCTTCACAATACTCGATGCGAAAATCTTTTTCTTTATATTCTCCATCGAGATATCTTATAAAACAGTATTCTGGAATTAGACATTTTAAGTCTGGATTTGCTTTTGTTACCTCTTCTCCTATTTTGGGAATTTCGGTAAAATAATCATCATAACTTGTTATATTCATTTCTTTGTAATAAACGATACATTCTGGGGTTTGTTTTACTATTACACTGTATTTCATTATTGACTCCTCCTCTTTACCTGAAAGTATGAATTCTATTTGAGAGATCTGGCTATTTATATGAGACATTTCATTACATAACATTGTCTTTCTTTGCTCTAGAATATCTAGTGAATTATGACCGTTAAATATCTTCTTTATTTCTTCAATAGATAATCCTGCCTGTCTATAGGCGTGAATTTGATGTAATTTAATTAACTGTTTGCTAGAGTAGAATCTGTACATGTTTACAGGATCTTTAAACTCTGGTTTTAACAAACCTACATCTTCGTAATAGCGTAGAGCTTTAATAGAAGTTTTAGTTAGTTTTGAAAAATCTCCGATTCGATACATAACATTTCTCCTTATGTTTATGATAAGGTATCCTCTAAGGGTAGAGTCAACAATAAATTTATATTTATTATAACATAGAAAAAAGACCCCTATATAGAGGTCTTTTCTTAGTTTGGGAAAACTATGTTAAACAGTTAAGGAATCATCACCCTGAAGGGCTTCATATCCCTGTTCACCAGTTCTAACCTTGATTACATTTTCAACATCGTAAATGAAGATTTTACCATCACCAATGCTGCCTGTGTATAGTGCTTTTGTAGCTGCTTCTACCACATCTTTTACTGGTACTTTGCTTACAACTACATCCACTTGTATTTTAGGAAGAAGTGTTAATTCTACTGGATTTCCACGATAGTATTCTGCATAACCTTTTTGTACTCCGCATCCTAACACTTGAGTTACAGTAAGTCCTGTTACTCCTACTTCATTTAAAGCTTCTTTCAATAGTTCAAGTCTGTTCTGTTTACAGATAATTGAAAGTTTTGATATTTTAACATCTGATGCTACATTTCCTTCAGCTGGTAATACCTGTACAGGTACTGCTTCTTCAACTGCTACTTTACCATCAACCATTTTAACTTCTGGAGCTTTTGATGATGGAAGAATGCTTGGAGCTGTAACGAAATCAGAGTAAGCTGCTGCTAAACCATGTTCTGTTGTATCTAATCCTTCGATTTCATCTTCCATAGAAACTCTTAAGCCAACTGTTGCTTTGATAACTTTGAAAACGATACCCATAACGATTGCTACATATACTGCTACAGCTACTACACCAATGATCTGAACTAATAACTGAGCTCCGCCACCGCCGTATACAAGACCAAGACCGCCACCTGATACTAAAACGTCTGCATCTGTATATGGATCGTAGTAAGCAAATACACCTACTAAAATTGTTCCAAGTGCACCTGAGATACCGTGTACACCAACTGCTCCAACTGGATCGTCAATTTTAAGAACTTTATCTATAAATTCGATACCAAATACTACGAAGATACCTGCTATTAAACCGATAATTGCTGCACCTGTTACTGTTACTGTAGAACAACCAGCTGTGATTGCTACAAGACCTGCTAATGCACCATTAAGTGTCATAGAAACATCAGGTTTTTTGTATTTAATCCAAGTGATAGCCATTACTGCTACTGCTGCTACTGCTGCAGCTACGTTTGTTGTTACAAAGATTCTAGGAACATTTGTTGTAAGACCTTCCATTGCTAATGATGAAGCTCCGTTAAATCCGAACCATCCAAACCAAAGAATGAATACACCTAAAGCTCCTAATGTTAATGAATGTCCTGGAATAGCTCTTGCTTTTCCGTCTTTGCCATATTTTCCAATACGTGCTCCTAATATTTTAGCACCTACTAATGCGGCAACACCACCAACCATATGTACTACTGTAGATCCTGCAAAGTCATGGAATCCATAAGCTCCCAATCCTGAAAGTAGTCCACCTTCTGTTCCAAGGCTAGCTAACCAGCCACCACCCCAGATCCAATGTCCTGAGATAGGATAAACGATTGCACTAAGAACGATTGAGTAAATCAAATATGATTTGAACTTTGTTCTTTCTGCCATTGCTCCTGATACGATTGTTGCTGCTGTAGCACAGAATACTGTCTGGAAGATTAATGATGTCCAGTCTGTAGACTGACTAACTGCTGGAGTTAAAGTTCCAAATAAAGCATTGATTGCTTTGTTCTCTCCGTACATGATACCAAATCCTATTAACCAATAAACTATTGTTCCTGCTGAGAAGTCCATAAGATTTTTCATAATTATGTTACCTGCATTTTTTGCTCTGGTAAATCCCGTTTCAACCATTGCAAATCCTGCCTGCATAAAGAATACTAGTGCGGCACCTAATAGTACCCATAGTGTGTCAACTGCGCTCATACATAACACCTCCTGAAATTATTATTATAAATTTGTGAACAGAAAAAGGCGCCGGGGAAATCTTTTTCCCAGACGCCGTTGCCGTTCTTGTTGCAATCATATGCTAGGAAATATGATTTGTCAAGCAAAAAAAACAAGTTTAACTATTTTGATTAAAAACATTATATAATAAAAGGTGAAATTTAGCAAATATTAACAAGAAAAATAGTATATAATCTTTTGAGAGATAAAAAATAAAATTTAAAATGTACTAAAGGAAATACAATTATGAGTATAATTCAAATCGGTTTAATAGGAATAGGTCTAGCAATGGATGCTTTTGCTGTATCAATTTGTAAAGGACTAAAGATGAAAAAGATAGAATATGGACAGTCAGTTGTGATTGCAATATTCTTTGGGGGATTTCAGGCTGTTATGCCTTTAATAGGATGGATGCTTGGAAAACAGTTTGAAAGTTATATAGTAAGCATTGATCACTGGATTGCTTTTGCTTTACTTGCTTTTATAGGAGGAAAGATGCTATATGAAGCAATAAAAAATGAAGAACAGGATACCTGCACAGTTACTTTTGACTTAAAAGAACTATTTATTTTGTCTATTGCTACTAGTATAGATGCTTTGGCAGTGGGGATAACATTTGCATTTTTAAAGACAAATATTTGGATTTCTATTATAATAATAGGAATAATTACATTTATATTATCTTTTGTAGCAGTTATTATAGGAAACAAGTTTGGCACAAAATATAAAAATAAAGCAGAGTTTGCAGGTGGTTTTATACTTATATTAATAGGTGCTAAGATTTTATTAGAACATTTAGGTTTAATAAATTTTTAATTTGTACTAAATATTATACTAGGTTTGTTTTTGTTTACTTTTTTAATACTCAATGTTATATTTTTATAGAAGATACTTTTAGAAAGGATGGTAAATAAATATGGCGTTAGTTTCAACAACAGAAATGTTTAAAAAAGCGTATGAAGGTGGTTATGCAATTGGTGCTTTTAATGTAAACAATATGGAAATAATCCAAGGTATTACAGAGGCGGCAGCAAAATTAAATTCTCCTTTGATACTTCAGGTGTCAGCAGGTGCAAGAAAATATGCCAAACACAATTACTTAGTTAAATTAGTAGAGGCAGCTCTTTTAGAGTGTGATTTACCAATAGCTCTTCATTTAGATCATGGAGAAGATTTTGAAGTATGTAAATCATGTATAGATGGAGGATTTACATCTGTTATGATTGATGGCTCAAAACATAGTTTTGAAGATAACATTGCTTTAACAAAAAAAGTTGTAGACTATGCTCATGCTAGAGGAGTTGTGGTTGAAGGTGAACTTGGTAAGCTTGCGGGTATTGAGGATGATGTTAATGTTAGTGCAGAAGATGCTTCATATACAAGACCAGAAGAAGTAGAAGAATTTGTAAAAAGAACAGGTGTTGATTCACTTGCGATTGCAATTGGAACAAGTCATGGTGCATTCAAATTCAAACCAGGACAGGATCCAGAATTAAGATTTGACATTCTTGAGGAGATAGAGAAAAGACTTCCTAACTTCCCAATAGTTTTACATGGAGCATCAAGTGTTGTTCCTGAATATGTTAAAACAATAAATGAAAATGGCGGAGCACTAAAAGATGCTATTGGAATTCCAGAAGATATGTTAAGAAAGTCAGCTTCAATGGCTGTTTGTAAAATAAATATTGACTCTGATTTAAGACTTGCTTTAACAGCAGGAATAAGAGAACATATGACTAAACATCCAGAAGACTTTGACCCAAGAAAATATCTTACTCCAGCTAGAGATAACATAAGAGATATAGTTGAACACAAAATTAAAAATGTATTAGGAAGTAATGATAAAGCTTAAGTCATTTAGCCGTCTCACAATTAAAGTGAGGCGGTTTTTTTCACATTTCAATCATATGATTATCACTTTCAAGTGTTTAAATAAAAGCATAAAACTTTTGGAGGTATAAATGTGGAAGAATATAATGAATTTTTAAAGCCGTATGAGTATGTTTTGAAATCATTAATGGTGAAAATTGAATCTTTAGAACTTGACAAGTCAATACATAATATACAAAGCAGATTAAAAAGCTATGAAAGTATAGAAGAAAAATTGTTAAGAAGAAATTTTTCAAGTGGTTTAGAATCAGCTAGAGAAAATTTGACAGATATTGCTGGAATAAGGATTATTTGTTATTTCAAAGAAGATGTTTATCTAATAAAAGAGCTGTTTGACAGATTTTCTGATGTGATTATTATTAAAGAAAGAGATTATGTGATTAATCCTAAATCAAACGGATATAGAAGTTTGCACATAATTGTAGAGGTCCCTGTTTTTTTATATGAAGATAAAGAATACTTTCCTGTAGAAATACAAATAAGAACTATAGCTATGGATTTTTGGGCCAGTATGGAACATAGGATAGCATATAAAGAAAACAGCGATAAAAAAACCAATGTATATGAAGAATTATTAAAATATTCCAAACAGCTTTCTAATATAGAAGAAAAGCTTTATGAAATACTATAGTACTAAAGCCGTAAAGGCTTTTTTATTTTGACTATAACTCTTTTAACTAGTATAATATTAAATAAAAAATAAAGATGGGAGATTAAAATATGTTAATAGCATTAATAGTTATTGGAGTTGTTGTATTGATATTAATAATGTGGTTTATTGGATCATACAACAGTTTTGTAAAATTAAGAAATACAGTAAGAGAAGCTTTTTCTACAATGGATGTTTATCTAAAAAAGAGATGGGATTTAATACCGAACTTAGTTGAAACAGTAAAAGGTTACGCAACACATGAGAAAGAAACATTAGAAAGAGTTACAGCGCTTAGAAACTCTGCATATGATCAAATGTCTCCAGCAGATAAAATAGCAGCGAATCAGGATTTGACAGGTGCTCTTTCAAGACTCTTAATGTTGCAGGAAAACTATCCTGATTTAAAAGCAAACCAAAACTTTATGGATTTAAGTGGACAGCTTAAGAAAATTGAAGAAGATATAGCTAATTCAAGAAAGTACTATAATGCAGTAGTTAAAAACTTAAATAATAAAGTTCAAATGTTTCCTAGCAATATTATCGCGGGAATGTTTAGATTTACCGAAGAAAAAATGTTTGAAGTTTCAAGTGAAGCAGAAAGAGAAAATGTTAAGGTGGAATTCTAATGAAAAAAATATTTGTATTTTTAGTACTTTCATTGGTTTTATTAATACCCACCACTGTTTTTGCTGAAGACAATAGTGATGAGTATGTTATTGAAAGTTATGACGTGAATATAGTTGTAAATGAAAATAATACCTTTCAGATTACCGAAAATATAGGTGTTTACTTTAATATATATAAACATGGAATATACAGAAACATACCTTTGACAAATGAAATTGTTAGAGAAGATGGTAAAGGGGCTACAAGAAAAGCGGAAATCTCTAATATCTCAGTAAATGCAAATTTTGAAACTTATAATGAGTCAGGAGATAAAGTAATAAAAATAGGTGACCCTTACTATACCATAGTAGGAGAAAATTCATATTCCATTAGTTATTTATATGACATCGGAAAAGATGCATTAAATGATAAAGACGAATTATATTTTAATATTATTGGGGATGAATGGGATACAACCATAGACAATGTAACTTTTAAAATTATTATGCCTAAGGAATTTGATGATTCTACTCTAGGTTTTTCTGTAGGTGAATATGGAGCTATTGGTTATGATGAAAACCTTACATATCAGGTTGATGGAAATGTGATTACAGGTTCTTATGCTGGAACTCTTTATCCAGGTTGGGGTCTCACGGTAAGAATGGAACTTCCTGATGGTTATTTTGTAGGAGCAAACAGCCTGGTAAGCATTGTAACAATACTTAGCATAATTCTTCCAATTATTTTTGTTATACTATCATTCTTAATCTGGGTTATTTTTGGAAGAGATAAAAAAGTAATTGAAACAGTAGAGTTTTACCCACCAGAAGGTTACAACAGTGCAAGAGTGGGATTTTTATATAATGGAAAAGCAAGCAATGAAGATGTTGTTTCTCTTCTAATATATTTAGCTAATAAAGGCTATATTGAAATAGAAGATGAAAAAAGAAAATATGTAATCAGAAAAATAAAAGACTATGATGGTGACAATGAAGAAGAAAGTCTATTTATGTCAGGTCTTTTTAGAAGCAAAAATGAAGTTAGACCTAAAGACTTGAAAAATAAATTTTATCTGACTGTTCAAAGTGTAATTAGTACTTTGGATAACAAGGAAAGTCGAAAAGCAATATTTGAAAGCAAATTTCCGATAAAAAGATTTTTAGTTGTATTAATGATGATTGCCACTATGCTTTTAATTACAGTAAAGCCAGTTAATGATTACTATGGAAATGAATTTTCATTTACCCTTATGGGTACATTATTTCCATTAGGTGGTATGTTTTGGTTATTCGTAGGTCTTTTTGATAACAAGAAGAAATTAGGTTCTAAAATAGGTGGTATAATTGCAGGAATATTATTTGTTGTAATTCCGTTTTTTGTATTTGTGTATGAACCGGTAATGGTTGATAGTCTATATCTGACAGGATACTTAATAGGAATTATCTGTACAGTTATTATGTCCTTCTTCTACTATATTATGCCAAAGAGAACAGATTTTGGAAATGATATGTTAGGGAAAATAGGAGGATTTAAGAATTTTCTTAAAATGGCTGAAAAACCAAAACTTGAGGCCATGGTTATGGATGACCCAAAATACTTTTATGATATTCTCCCATATACATATGTATTAGGATTATCAGATAAATGGATTAAAAAGTTTGAAAATATAACTATTGAACCTCCGACATGGTATAGAACAAATGATGTGTTCACTACAGTGATGTTTGCACACTTTATGAGTTCTACCATGCGTTCAGCTAACAGTGCAATGACATCAAGACCACAAAGTAAGTCAAGTGGCGGTGGTGGCGGATTCTCAGGCGGTGGATTTTCAGGCGGCGGTTTCGGCGGCGGCGGTGGAGGTTCATGGTAAAATGAATTCTAAAATAAAAAGTATTTGTATTATTGTACTAATTTATTTAGTTGCCTGTTTTGCAGGAATTTATGTATTTTTAATATTAAAAGATAATAGTATGCTGCTACGTCTCTTTGCAGGAGATGTGGCAGCAACTATAGTTGTATGGGTGTTTAGTGTTATTTTAAAAAACTCTTCAGTGTATGATCCTTATTGGAGTGTTTTACCAATTGTGTTGTTTGCTTTTTTAATATTTTTTGAAAAAGCATATAGGTTAGAAGTGTTAATGCTTTTTCTTCCTGTGCTTTATTGGGGTGGTAGATTAACTGTAAACTGGGCTATTATGTTTGAAAACTTAGGAAATCAGGATTGGAGATATGACAAGCTTAAAAATGATTATCCTAGATTTTGGCAGATTATAAATTTTTCTGGTATACAGTTAATGCCTACGATAATCGTATTTTTAGCAATTATACCAGGCATATTAATTGTTATACCAGACAGTTTTGATATTATATTGAAGCCTAATATATTAACTGTCTTGGCTATGTGTGTTTGTTTAATAGCACCAACTATCCAGTTGATAGCTGATTATCAAAGGTATAGATTTTCAAAATCAAACCCTGGAAAAGTATGTAATGTTGGATTGTGGAAGTATTCTAGACATCCTAACTATTTGGGTGAAATACTTATGTGGTGGGGAGTATTTTTGATTTTGATTTCTATGGATCCTTATTTATGGTGGACAGGTATAGGAGCGCTATTAAACAATGTTCTTTTCACTACTATAAGCATTCCTTTAATGGAAAAAAGGCAGTTGTCAAATAAAAGTGACTATAAAAATTATCAAATTGAAACATCAAAACTGATACCTCTGCCTAAAAAAACTTGATTTTTTGTTGGTGATAGTATAAAGTATATAAGGTTTGTCTGAAAAAGGGAGAATTATGATAAGAAAAATAATAACATTTTTTGCAATATGTGTAGCAAGTATTTTAGCATATAGTGGAATATATTCGGCTGATGAAGCAAATACTGTTGAAAAGCTTGATATACAGATAGATATTTCTACAGGTGGAAGTGAGACTTCACTAAAAGATAATGATTACACTACAAAAGTCAAAGTTTCTTCTGGAACAAGTATAGAAATCACTTCAGAAGAATTGATGAATAGTGCTTATATTGTATGGGATCAGATACCAGGTCAGTGGGAAATGGTTATTGATGGGCAGTCATATAGCTTTGGTATGGAGAATTTTCTTCATGAATATGTTACTCTGCCAGTTAGTACAAGTAAATTTACTATAAATATTATAGGTGATGACTCGGTACTTTGTGATATAGATACTTTTACACAAGGTAATCTTCCGGATTATGTTCAGAATTGGAATGAACCACTAGAGGAAGCAGATATTTTAGTTTTTTCAACTCACGCAGATGATGAGCAGTTATTTTTTGGTGGACTAATAGCCTATTATGCAGGGCAGGTTAAGGCAGATGTACAAGTGGTTTATATGGTACAATACTGGACAGGACCTTATGCAGATGTAAGAAGAAATCATGAAGCTTTAAATGGGCTGTGGACTATAGGGGTTACAAATTATCCTATTGTAGGAGAGTTTGAAGATTACTATTCCAGAGAAAGAGGAGAAGACAAAAGTCCTGCTTTAGAACTTGCTCGTACTCAATATGACCAAGAAGAGTTGCTAGGATTTGTAGTAGAGCAGTTGCGAAGGTTCAAACCACAGGTTGCGGTAGGGCATGATTTGCTTAAAGGTGAATATGGTCACGGAGCACATATGTTGTTTGCGGATATGTTAGTACAGGCTATTGATATTTCAAATGATCAGGAAAGTTATCCAGAAAGCTATAACCAATATGGATTGTGGGATGTTCCAAAGACTTATCTTCATTTATATAATGAAAACGAAATAGTTTTAGACCTAAGAATTCCTTTAGATGCTTTTGGAGGAAAAACAGCTCTTGAAATGGCACAGGAAGGATTTAATTGTCACAAGACTCAGCTTTATATAGATGTTGCAAGAGTTGATGATGAATATGAATATAGTTGTGCCTGGTTTGGTTTGTATAGAAGCCTTGTAGGAGAGGATATTCAAAAAAATGATATTTTAGAAAATATAACTTTATATAAGGACATGGAGCCAGAAACAGTTGCACCTTCTAATGAAGAGACAACAACGGTTCAGAATGTTGAAGAAAAGGGGATTTATAATACGAATTTTATCATAGTAATAATTGTGATACTTATTCTTATCGTGATAATTTTTAATATTATAAATATAAAGAGAAGGAAAAGATACTAATTATGGATGTGATACCAATAGTTACAGTACATAATCCTGATGAAAACTTTGTCAATGTAGTTAGTGACTTAGATAAATTTGGATTTAAAAATATTATTGTAGTTAATGTAGATAGTGACAATTCAAGTAGCAAATATTTTGAACAAGTAAAAGTATATGACCATACTACTGTTCTATATAATGAACCAAATAAAGGTAGAGGAAGAGCTTTGAAAATAGCTTTTAAACATATACTTGATAATGATATTAAAGGTTCAGGTGTAGTTACCGTTAATGGTTATAATGAATTTGATATAGAAGATGTAGTTGAATGCTCAAAGTCTGTTATAGAAAATAACAATTCTATTATAATGGGAAGTAGAAACTTTAAAAATAAAGAATTTCCTAAAAAAGCAAGATTTGGAAACTTTCTAATGAGTATGGTTTGTAAGTTTGCTATAGGATGTGGTCTTTCAGATCCTCTTACAGGTCTTAGAGCAGTTCCTTATAAATACCTAGAAAAATTTTCTAAGGTAAAAGGAGAAATGTATGACTACGATACGAATATGCTTTTAGAAGCGAAAGAGGAAGAAATAGATATTAAGGAAGTAAAAGTAGATAAAGTATATTTAGAGACCAAAATAGCAGAACATTATAAACCAGTATTAGATGCTATTAGGATATGTAGTTCTATTTTGAAATTTATTGCAAGTTCCATAGTGTCTTCAGGACTTGATCAAATACTATACGCAGTTATAATGGCGCTATTAAGTGTTTATGCAATAAAACCTGCAATAGGAATTTTTATTGCTACAGTAGTAGCAAGGGTAAGTTCTTCATTTTTAAATTATGCCTTTAATAAAAGAGCAGTATTTAAATCGGATACACCTGTTGGAAAAACCCTGTTTAGATATTATGTACTTTGTATAACCCAAATGGCAGTTTCGTATTTTTTAGTTTTCTTATTTTCACACATATTAAATGTAGTAGGAGCATTAACAGTTACAATAAAAATCATTGTAGATATTGGTCTATTTGTAGTAAGTTTTCAAATACAAAGACTATGGGTGTTTAAAAAAGAAAAATCAAAGGTGGCTTAGGCTACCTTTTTTTTTAAAAAAATTTAAGTGTTCACAAAAAAAACAATATTTGTTTGTTGACTTAAAAAAATCATAGTAATATAATAATTGTTAATCTGGTTAACTAATTTAAGGGAGGTGTTTTATGTATAGTATTGAAAAAGAATTCGTAGACTTGATGGATAAGTTTAGAAAACTAAAATCTCTTGATAAAATACTTGTAAATAAACTTTCTTTTGCTGAAATGATAGTTTTAAATCATATAACAGAAATGAGTAAAGATATCACTGTTTCTAACCTTTCGGAGGATTTAAAAATTACGAAGGCAGCAGTTTCAAAGTTGATAAGTAATATTGAGGAGAAAGGCTTTGTTGAAAGAGTAGAGGATAAAAATGACCGGAGAATAACTCACATAGCTATAACACCTGAGGGGCTTGAAAATGTTGAACATGCAAACAACAACATGGAAAAACATTCAAAATTCATTTACGAAAAAATGGGTGAAGAGGATATGAAAAAGCTAATTGAGTTGATGAAAAAACTATATAAAATTATGGAAACTGAAAAGAAAGAGAAAGGGAAAATAGATGTTTAGAATTGCAAAATACATGAAAAAATCCTGGGCAACGATTTTGCTTATTATTATATTATTTGTAATTCAGGCGTACTGTGATTTGACATTACCACAATATACATCAGATATTGTTGATGTAGGTATATCCCAAAATGGTATTGATGAGCAGGCACCTAATTATATTTCGGAAAATGACTTGCTTACAATAGAAGGATTTTATAGTGATTCTGATTTGGAATTTATAGTGAATTCATATGAAAAAACAGACGATACCGTTGATGGAGAGCCTGTTTATGAGATGACTTTAACAGATGAAGAAGATATTATAAATCTTGAATCTTTAGTAAGAAAACCAATTGCCCTACTTGGAATTATGAGTAGTTTTAACTCCGAGGACTCGTCAGATGTGGATGGAGAATTTGAAGATATGGATGTTGAATTATTAGAACAGGCCATGACTCAAATATTTTTACCTACAACTGACAGTGAGACTAGGTTGGAATTGTTAAATAATATTTTTGATAGTTTTGGGGAATTATCAGATACGATGATAGGTTCTCTAACAGCAGTTTATATTGGCGCTGAATATGAATCAGTTGGTATAGATATGGGAGACTATCAAACGGATTATTTGTTGTCAATGGCATTTAAAATGTTTATTCTTTGTTTGATAGCAATGGTAGTATCAATTGCAGCAGGCTTTTTTGCAGCAAGAATTGCAGCAGGAAGTTGTATGACTATTAGAAAAGGAGTGTTTAATAAAGTTATTTCTTTTTCTAACACAGAGATGGACAAATTCTCTACAGCATCATTGATAACAAGAAATACAAATGATATTCAGCAGCTTCAAATGGCAATGTTTATGATGCTCAGAATAGTATTATTTGCTCCTATATTAGGAATTGGTGGTATTTTCAAAGTTGTTAATACTACATTATCAATGGCTTGGATAATACTTGTGGCAGTGATTGCTGTTTTGTGTTTGGTTGTGGTTTTGTTTTCGATTGCTATGCCTAAGTTTAAATTAATGCAGAAATTAGTAGACAGGGTAAATCTTGTTGCAAGAGAGATACTCACAGGGCTAACTGTAATCAGAGCATTCAGTACAGAAAAACATGAAGAAAAAAGATTTGATAATGCGAATCATAAATTGATGAAAACTCAGCTTTTTACAAACAGAATAATGACATTTATGATGCCGGTAATGATGCTTATTATGAATGGAGTAAGTGTTTTGATCGTTTGGTTTGGATCGAGAGGAATAGATGCAGGGACGCTCAAAGTTGGAGAGATGATGGCATTTATGACATATACAATGCAAATAATTATGGCATTTTTAATGCTGACCATGATTTCAATTATTATACCAAGAGCATCTGTTTCAGCTAAAAGAATAGATGAAGTACTTAAAACAAAGCTGTCTATTCCTGATAATGGAAACAAGGAAACCGAAGAAAACAGTGGACTTATTGAGTTTAAGAATGTTTCATTTAGATATCCAAGTGCCGAGGAAAATGTTATATCTGATATTTCTTTTAAAGCAAAACCAGGAGAAACTACAGCTTTTATAGGAAGCACGGGAAGTGGTAAATCGACTTTAATTAACCTGATTCCAAGGTTTTATGATGTGACAGATGGTTCAATAGAAATAGATGGTTTAGATATTAGAGAAATGTCACAAAAATATCTAAGGTCAAAATTAGGATATGTACCACAAAAAGGAATTTTATTTTCAGGAACTATTGAGTCTAACATAAAATTTGGAAACAAAGATGCATCTGTAGATGAAGTTATTAAGGCGGCGAAGATATCAATGTCTGAAGACTTCATAGAGGAAAAAGAAGATAAGTATGAAAGTGAAATTTCTCAGGGTGGAACTAATGTTTCTGGAGGACAAAAGCAAAGACTTTCCATAGCTAGAGCTATAGCTAGAAATCCAGAAGTATTTATATTTGATGATAGTTTTTCTGCCTTGGATTATAAAACAGATGTTGCTTTGAGAAAAGAATTAAAAGAAGTAGTTGGAGAAAGTACTGTTTTAATTGTAGCACAACGTATTAGTACAATTATTAGTGCCGAACAGATTATTGTTCTTGACCAAGGGAAAATGGTTGGAAAAGGAAAACATTCAGATTTATTAAAAACATGTGAGGTTTATAAACAGATTGCACAGTCACAGTTATCGCCAGAAGAAATTGCTTCTTCTTTAGGTGATGAAAAGGAGGTTTCTCATGAGTAATGAAAATACAAATCAAAAACAATCTATGAGAAGGCCAGGAGGCTTTGGTGGTCCTGGAGGAGGGCCGGGAGCAGGACATGGAATGTCTGTAGAAAAACCGAAAGATTTTAAAGGTGCTATTAAAAAACTCTTTAAATATATAGGAAATTATAAAATTGGAGTTTTATTTGTGGTTATTTTTGCCATAGGTGGAACGATCTTTAACATAGTTGGACCAAGAATTCTTGGTAAAGCTACAACAGAAATTTTCACAGGAATAACAAGTAAACTAACTGGAGGTACTGGTATAGATTTTGATGCTATAGGAAGAATACTTTTATTCGCATTAGCATTATATGTTACGAGCGCATTATTTTCCTTTATACAAGGATTTATTATGACTGGAATTTCACAGAGAGTTTGTTATAGATTAAGAAAAGAAATGTCCGAAAAAATTAATAAAATGCCAATGAAATACTTTGATAAACGCACACATGGTGAAGTATTATCAAGGATAACAAACGATGTAGATGTTATGGGGCAGAGCCTTAATCAGAGTGTAACTACTCTAATAACATCAGTTACTACTATTATTGGTATATTAATAATGATGTTGACAATAAGTCCTTTAATGACAATAATTACTCTTTTGATATTGCCGATATCAGCTGTAATGATGTCTTTCACAATAAAGAAATCTCAAAAATATTTTGCTCAACAACAAGAGTACTTAGGTCATGTTAATGGTCAGGTGGAAGAAACATTTGGTGGACAAAATGTAGTAAAAGTATTTAATAGGGAAGAAGAGTCTGTAAAAACATTTGAAGAAACAAATGAAATATTATATAAATCTGCGTGGAAATCACAGTTTATTTCTGGAATGATGATGCCTATTATGAACTTTGTAAGCAATTTAGGATATGTTGGTGTGGTTGTGTTAGGTGGAGTGCTCGCTATAAATGGTGCTGTAACAGTTGGGGAAATTCAGGCATTTATTCAGTATGTAAGAATGTTTACAATGCCAATTGGACAGATGGCTCAGGTTATGAATATGCTTCAGTCCCTAGCGGCATCGGCAGAAAGAATTTTTGAGTTCTTAGAAGGCGAAGAGGAGAATCAGATAGCCGAAAATCATGCTCCAGTAAGTGCCAGTGACCTTTCAGGAAATGTATCATTTGAAAATGTGTCTTTTGGTTATGATGAAGATAAAATAATTATAAATGATTTTAGTGCCAGTGTAAAAGATGGTCAAAAAATAGCAATAGTAGGTCCTACAGGGGCAGGTAAAACCACAATGGTTAAATTGTTAATGAGGTTTTATGATGTTAATTCTGGTTCAATAAAGATAGACGGGCATAACATAAAGGACTTCGATAGAAGTGAACTTAGAAAAGCCTTTGGAATGGTATTGCAGGATACATGGTTATTTAAGGGCAGTATAATGGAAAATATTCGTTATGGAAACTTGGACGCTACAGATGAGCAGGTATATGAAGCTGCAAAAGCTGCAAATGCAGATCATTTTATAAAAACATTGCCTGGTGGGTACGATATGGAATTGAATGAAGAAGCAGATAATGTTTCCCAGGGTCAAAAACAGTTGATTACTATTGCAAGAGCTATATTGGCAAATCAAAGGATTCTAATTCTTGATGAAGCCACTAGTTCTGTTGATACAAGGACGGAAGAGAAAATACAAAAAGCAATGGATACTTTAATGGCTGGAAGAACAAGTTTTATAATAGCTCATAGATTATCAACAATAAAAAATGCAGATTTAATTATAGTTATGGATAATGGAGATATAGTTGAGCAGGGCACTCACGAAGAGCTTTTACAAAAAGGAGACTTCTATGCGAGTCTATATAATTCTCAATTTGAAAAAACTGCTTGAAAAAAGTTTATAAAGTACTATAATAATTTTATGTGATTTTATAAATTATATAAAATGCTAGGCAATCTATTTTATTTAATTAAGTCAAGAGAAAAGAATCATTATTTTTCTTGCTAAAGCAGAGGAGAAGCATGAGTCTTATTATAAAAAAAATACTTGCAATTTTAATTGAAATGGGTTATTTTAGTATGAAAGTGGAGTTTATTATTACTAGAACAATGGCGTTCCTTTATTAAGGTGCGCCATTTTTAAATAAACCGCAATATATAATAATTTCCATATACATAAAAGAAAGGATTGAATATTATGAGTGAAAAAAGCAATTTGACAGAAATTTTCGGCTGCAATGTTTTTAGTGATGAAGTTATGAGGGAGCGTCTGCCAAAAGATGTATACAAAGAATACAAGCAGACAATTGAAGAAGGTTCAGATTTACAGCCTTTAGTTGCAGATGTTATAGCTACAGCAATGAAAGATTGGGCTATAGAAAAAGGCGCAACACACTATACACATTGGTTCCAGCCAATGACAGGAATAACAGCAGAAAAACATGACTCTTTCATCAGCCCAAAAGCAGATGGAAAGTTATTAATGGAATTCTCAGGAAAAGAATTAATTAAAGGGGAACCAGATGCATCTTCTTTCCCATCAGGTGGATTAAGAGCAACATTTGAAGCTAGAGGTTATACAGCATGGGATGCTACAAGCCCAGCATTTATCCGTGAAGATACAGCAGGAGCAACTCTTTGTATTCCTACTGCATTCTGTTCATATACAGGAGAAGCTCTTGACAAAAAGACTCCTCTTCTTAGATCTATGCAGGCAATTAACGAACAAGCTTTAAGAATCGTTAAATTATTTGGAAATACTACAGCTAAAAAGGTTACTGCTTCAGTAGGACCAGAGCAGGAATATTTCCTTGTAGACAGAGATAAATACTTAAAGAGAAAAGATCTTATTTTCTCAGGACGTACTCTTTTCGGAGCAATGCCTCCAAAAGGTCAGGAACTTGAAGATCATTACTTCGGAAGCATCAGAGAAAAAGTTGCTTTATTTATGAAAGAGCTTAACGAAGAATTATGGAAACTTGGTGTTCCTGCAAAAACACAGCATAACGAAGTTGCTCCAGCTCAGCATGAAATAGCTCCAATCTATGAAATGGCTAATATTGCTGTAGACCACAACCAAATCGTTATGGAAACACTTAAAAAAGTAGCAGGAAGACATAATCTTATGTGTCTTCTTCATGAAAAACCATTTGCAGGAGTTAATGGATCAGGAAAACATAACAACTGGTCACTTACAACTGATGATGGAATGAACTTATTAGAGCCAGGAAAAACACCTCATGAAAATATTCAGTTCTTACTTGTTCTTGTAGCGATTTTAAGAGCTATTGATAAACATGCGGATCTTTTAAGAGAATCAGCAGCAAATCCAGGAAATGATCATAGACTTGGAGCAAACGAAGCTCCTCCAGCTATCATTTCAGTTTTCCTTGGAGAACAGCTTGACGATGTTATTACACAGCTTATCAGCACAGGGAAAGCAAACAGTTCAATTCAAAAAGGAAAACTTAGCGTTGGTGTTAGCACAATTCCAGAATTAAATAAAGATGCTACAGATAGAAATAGAACATCACCATTTGCATTTACAGGAAACAAATTCGAATTCAGAATGGTTGCTTCATCAGATTCTATTTCAAAACCAAACGTAGTTTTAAATACAATCGTTGCAGAAGCTTTCTGTGAAATCGCAGATAAACTTGAAAAAGCAGCTGATTTTGATAAAGAAGTTCATGACTTAATCAAAGAATACGCTACAGAGCACTACAAAGTTGTATTCAATGGAAACGGATACTCAGATGAATGGGTTGAAGAAGCAGCTAAGAGAGGACTTCCAAACATCAAGTCTATGGTTGAGGCAATTGGTACATTAACAACACCAAAAGCAATCGAACTATTTGAAAAATTCGGTGTTTATACAGAAAAAGAACTTGAATCACGTTCAGAAGTTAAATACGAAAATTATGCTAAAGCTATCAATATCGAAGCTAGAACTATGATTGATGTTGCAAGTAAACAAATCATTCCAGCTATAATTAAAGATACATTAAGCTTATCTGGAGCTATCAACAGTGTTAAAGCTGCAGGTGGTACAGAAGTAAGTGTTCAGGAAGAACTTCTTGCAGAAGTTTCAGCATGTTTAAGAGCTACAAAAGATGCACTTAAAAAACTTATCGAAGTTACAGATAAAGGTGCTGAAATTGAAAGCGCTAAAGAGCAGGCAGAATACTATAGAGATGAAGTTATGCCAGCTATGACGGAATTAAGAGAGCCAGCAGACAAAGCGGAAATGCTTGTTGATAAAGAATTATGGCCATTCCCATCATACGGCGACTTAATTTTCGAAGTATAATATAAAAATCTGATAATTTTAAAAATAGAATCACAAAGGCTCTTTTAAAAGGGCTTTTGTGATTTTTTTCTTGAATTTAAAAGCTTATTGTAATATAATTAGCCTGTAATTATTTATGGAGAAGATGTAAGTTTAACTGGGTTTTAAAATTTGGGGAAGAAATGAAAAAAATAGCAGTAGTAGTTTCAAATATTAGGATTGACCCTCAAAAAAGAGTGGTCGAAAGTATGATACGTTATGCTGTAAAAAACAACATTGTCTTAGATATCTTCACGTGCAGCTCGTCACCAGAGAATACCACATTACATAATAAAGCAGAAAATAGTATCTACAGATTACCACTATATGAGGAGTATGAGGGAGTGGTTCTTTTTGCGAACACATTATTTCCTGCTTCCTTTTCAAATAATATAGTAGAGGGATTTAAAGAAAAGAAGCTTCCAGTAGTTCTTATAGCTACTAGATTTGAAGGAGTAAGTAGTGTTGGAATAGATAATCATAGAGCAATGAAAAGAATGGTCAATCATTTTATTAAACAACATGGATTTACAAAGATAAACTATATTGGCTCAAATATGCACAGCAAGGAAGCGAGAGAAAGGCACTCAGGATATATAGAAGCTTTGACTGAAAATGATATATTTGTAAATAATGATAGGATATATTTAGGCGAGTCAGGTTGGAATGATTCTCAAAAAGCGATGGAAAAGTTTATGTCGACTTTTGAAGAATTTCCAGAAGCTATTATTTGTGGAGATGATCTTTTAGCTATAACTCTTTGTGAGTTTTTGTCAAAACATAATATAAGAATTCCAGAAGATATAGCTATTTCTGGTTTTAATGGAATGTATGATGCAAAAAATTACTCGCCTAAAATTACAACAGTAGAGTATCCGTATGAAGAAATAGGTGAGCTTGCTTGTTTTCATATAATGTATAATGATAAGAATGATTTTAAAAATAAGGATATAGTTGTGGATTCAATACCTATATTTACTCAAAGTTGTGGATGCAGGGAAAACAAGGGAGTTTCTTATGAAGAATTTAAGAAGACTCACTTTATTGAAAAAGCTCAAAACATAAGAATAAATACTGATACTAATAGAATGTCTTCGGACTTTACATCAATATCTAATCTGGAAGATTTTTCAAATATATTTAAAAAGTATATAAAAGAGCTTGAGTGTAATGAACTTTATTTATGCCTTTATGATGATTGGGATAACAATGAGATAAACACTGACATAAATAAAATTAAATGTTTGAAAAATAAAAGTATAAAAGAGCGAGAAATAAAAAAATCAACAGTTTTAATTGCATATCATGATGGAAAAGATATAGAAGATCAGGAAGAAAAAGAAAAAGCTTATCAAAATAAAGGAAAGGCAAATATATATTTTCCTATTAATTATCAAGGTAAGATGTTTGGATATATTGTAATGTGTGATTATTTATTTGCCATCGAAAGTGCAATATTTCCAGGTTGGATAATGAATCTTGGGATTGCTCTTGAAAGTGTTTGTAGACAAAGAGTGATGGATGCGATGGTTGAAAAATTAAATGAAACTTATTTAATTGATCAGCTTACAGGTCTTTACAATAGAATGGGATTTAATAAATATTCAGAAAAAATTCTAAATGAGTGTAAATCAATGGAGAAAAATTTTTGTATTTTATTCCTTGATCTTGATGATCTTAAATCGGTTAATGACATGTACGGTCACGACGAAGGTGATAACTTTCTAAAAACAACATCGGAAATACTAAGAAAGAATTTGGATGATAATGCAGTGATTATGAGGTATGGAGGAGATGAATTTGTAGCGGCTTTATGTGGTTGTGATTCTGGTAAAATAAAAAAAATAGTTAATGACATTAAAAGGGAAATGCATGAAAATACCCATAAAAAAAATAAAAAGTATAAGATTTCCGCTAGTATAGGGTACTTTAATAATATACCAGATAAAGACAGTAAAATAGAAGATTATATATCTATAGCGGACAGATCAATGTATGAAGAAAAGAAGCATTCGAATATATGCTCGTGGGATATAAAAGAAAAAATAACTGAATAATGGGGGAGAATACTATATAACAATCCACAAAACGGTTTTTGGAAAAAATGTAATACTTTACATAGACTTTACAAAACTCGGGATGTGGATTTTACTTTTAAAGGATATTATTGTTATTGTTAAAGAAAATAAAAAAGAAAATATCTTAATTAAAGGAGATTTTGAAATGAAGAAGATTTTAGTAACACTTTTAGCAGCTGTTAGTGCAATCGGATTACTAGCAGGATGCGGAAGCTCAGATGGATTTACTTATGGAACTGATATTACAGTTATATCAAGGGAAGATGGATCAGGAACAAGGGGAGCATTTATTGAACTTGTGGGAATTCAGGAAAAAGATGCTGATGGAAACAAAGTTGACTACACAACAGATGAAGCAATCATTGCAAACAAAACAGGTGTAGTAATGCAAAACGTAGCATCAGATATGTATGCAATAGGTTATATCTCACTTGGTTCTTTAGACTCAACAATTAAAGCTCTAACAGTTGGTGGAGTAGAAGCAACAGCGGAAAATGTAAAAAATGGAACATATGAAATAGCAAGACCATTCAACATTGGTTATAGCGGAACATTAAGCGAAATAGCAGATGATTTCTTGACTTATATCTTAAGTGCTGAAGGACAGGCTATCGTTGAAGAAGAAGGTTACATTTCTGTAGAAGGTGCAGATAACTATACAGCAAGTGGTCTTTCAGGAAAAATTGTTGTTTCAGGATCATCATCAGTAGGGCCTGTAATGGAAGTTTTAGCAGAAGCTTACATGGCGTTAAATCCAGATGCAGATATCGAAGTACAGGTTAGTGATTCAACAACAGGTATGCAAAATGCAATCGATGGAACTTGTGATTTAGGTATGGCATCACGTGATTTAAAAGAAGCTGAATCAGCAGTATTAACAAATGTTGTAATAGCAAAAGACGGTATTGCAGTAGTTGTTAACAATGAAAACCCAACAACTGACATATCAGTTGAACAGATTAAAAATATCTTCATAGGAGAATTAACTACATGGGAAGAATAAACAAAGAATCAATCATGAAAGTGGTATTCTTTGTAGCAGCACTGGCCTCTATTGCCGCAGTGCTGCTAATCTGCGTTTTCTTATTTGTAAACGGAATACCAGCAATGAAAGAAATTGGTTTGTTTGATTTCCTTACAGGAGAATCATGGAAACCTAATAACACGCCAGCTACATATGGTATATTGCCAATGATTATTGGTAGTATATTCGTAACTATAGGAGCTTTAATATTTGGTGTTCCTATAGGTTTATTAACAGCTGTGTTTATGGCTAGATTTTGTCCAAAGAAAATATATAAACCTTTAAGTGGAGCAGTAAACTTATTAGCAGGAATACCTTCAGTAGTATATGGTTTTTTTGGACTGGTAGTTTTAGTACCTTTTATTAGATCCACATTCGGAGGTACAGGCCTTAGTATTTTGACAGCTTCAATATTACTTGGGATGATGATATTACCTACAATAATAAGTGTTAGTGAAGCATCAATTAGAGCAGTAGACAATTCATTTTATGAAGGATCTCTTGCTTTAGGAGCCACTCATGAAAGAAGTGTATTTAGAATACTTATACCTGCAGCTAAATCAGGTATAATTGCAGGTATAGTGCTTGGGATTGGTCGAGCAATTGGAGAAACCATGGCGGTTTTAATGGTAGTTGGAAATCAGCCAAGAATACCTGATGAGATACTTGATGGTGTAAGAACCCTTACTACCCACATTGTTATGGAAATGGGGTATGCAGCGGGACTTCATAGACAGGCACTTATAGCAACAGGAGTTGTATTGTTTGTATTTATTTTAATAATCAATGCTACTCTTGCAATAATAAGAGGAAAGGGGAATAGGCAATAATGAATAAATTAGATATTAAAAAACGTCCTTTTTCTTTTCTTTTAAGAGCACTTGTTATTTTAGCAGCAGTTATTACATTTATTATTCTGATATTTATAATCGGATATATACTTATAAATGGTGTGCCAAACCTTAAATTAAGTTTGTTTTCTTTAGAATATACAACGGATAATGTTTCTCTTATTCCGGCCCTTATAAATACTATATTAATGATTTTTCTTGCTTTAATAATAGCCATTCCTTTTGGAGTTTTTTCTGCTATATATTTAGTTGAATATGCTAAAAGAGGAAACAGAATGGTTAAATATATCAGACTTACAGCTGACACATTATCTGGAATTCCTTCAATAGTTTATGGTCTTTTCGGAATGCTGTTTTTTTCAAATGCCTTAGGATGGAGATATTCAATGCTTTCAGGAGCATTTACATTAGCTATTATGGTCTTGCCGTTAGTTTTAAGAACTACAGAAGAAGCTTTACAGTCTGTAACAGATAGTTATAGAGAAGGAAGTTTCGGACTGGGAGCAGGAAGGCTAAGAACAGTTTTCGTGATAATTTTACCAGCAGCAATGCCAGGTATTTTATCAGGTATTATACTTTCTATTGGGAGAATAATAGGGGAGTCAGCAGCACTGCTATATACAGCTGGAACGGTAGCTCAGTATGCATTTAATCCAATGGATTCAGGTAGAACATTAGCAGTTCATTTATACTTACTGGCAAGCGAAGGATTAAATGTAAATGAAGCATACGCTACAGCAGTTGTATTACTGGTAATTGCAGTATTAATAAATCTATTTTCAGGAAGAATAGCAAAAAGGTTGTCTAGAGGAGGAACACAGTAATGGACAAAATGAATATAAATAATTTAAATCTTTTTTATGGAGACTTTCAGGCTCTTAAAAATGTAAATTTAGATGTTAAGGAAAATGAAATCACAGCATTTATCGGACCGTCAGGATGTGGTAAGTCTACATTATTAAAAACATTAAACAGAATGAATGATCTGGTAGAAGGATGTAAAATAGAAGGCGAAATGCTTTTGGATGGAGAAGATATTTACGGAGATATGGATGTAAACCTTCTTAGAAAAAGAGTAGGGATGGTTTTTCAAAAACCAAATCCATTTCCTATGAGTATATATGATAATGTTGCTTATGGTCCTAGAACTCACGGTATTCGTAAGAAAAGTCAATTAGATGATATCGTTGAAAAAGCTTTAAGAGATGCTGCTATCTGGGATGAAATGAAAGACAGACTTAAAAAAAGTGCACTTGGAATTTCAGGTGGACAGCAGCAAAGACTTTGTATCGCCAGAGCTCTTGCTGTGAAGCCGGAAGTTATTCTAATGGATGAACCAACATCAGCGCTGGATCCGATTTCTACATCAAAAATCGAGTCTCTTGCACTGGAACTCAAAAACGATTATACTATAGTTATGGTAACTCATAATATGCAGCAGGCCACTAGAATTTCAGACAAAACAGCCTTCTTTTTAATGGGTGAGATAATTGAATACAATGATACGGAACAACTGTTTTCTATGCCAAAAGACAAGAGAACAGAAGACTATATTACAGGGAGGTTTGGTTGATATGAAGAATAGACTTGATCTTGAATTAGAAGAAATTAACGAAGAACTAACGAGAATGGGGCTTTTAGTTAGGGAATCGATTGATATGGCTGTTGAAGCTCTTATGAAAAAGGACAAAGAAGCAGCAAAAAAATCAATTGAATTTGATAAAGAAGTAGATGATAAGGAAAAAGAAATAGAAGCACTTTGCTTTAAAGTTTTACTACAGCAACATCCTGTTGCAAAAGACTTAAGACAGATTTCAGCAGCATTAAAAATGATTACAGATATGGAAAGAATTGGAGACCAGGCAGCAGATATATCTGAAATAGTAATATCTTTAAGCGACGAAGAATATGTTAAAGAATTAGTTGATATTCCTAAAATGGCGAAAGCTACTACAAAAATGGTTAAAGATGCTATAGAGGCCTATGTAAATGCGGATTTAAAGCTGGCTGAATCGGTAATTGAATATGATGATGTGGTTGATGATCTATTTTTAATCGTTAGAGCAGATGTTATTGAGATAATTAGAGAAAATATTGCACACAGTGAACAGGCGGCAGACATTTTGATGATAGCCAAATATTTAGAAAGAATTGGAGATCATGCTACAAATATTGCTGAGTGGGTTATATTTTCCCTTGAAGGAAGAGTTTAAGGAGTCATTATGTTGATATATATTGTTGAAGATGATGAGAATATAAGTGAAATTGAAAGCTATATTTTAAATAATAGTGGTTATGAAACGAAGGTTTTTCCGGAAGGAGAAACCTTCTTAAAAGAATGTGAAAAACAAGTTCCTGATTTGATTCTTCTTGATATTATGCTACCTGGTCAGGATGGAATAGGAGTGTTAAAGATTCTTAGAAAACAAGATTCCACTAAAAATGTTCCAGTTATTATGATTACAGCTAAGGCATCTGAAATTGATATGGTAAAGGGACTTGATTCTGGGGCTGATGATTATGTGACAAAACCTTTTGGGAATCTAGAATTAATATCAAGGGTTAAGGCTTTATTAAGAAGAACTTCAAAACCAGATAACGAATCAAAGGTTTTGGTTTATGACAAGATTGCCATGTATGACAGCAAACATAAGGTTGAGGTGGCTAGTAAGGAATGTGTTTTGACTTATAAAGAATATGAACTATTAAGATATTTATTAAGAAATAAAGATATTGTTTTGTCAAGAGATAAGATAATGGAAAATGTCTGGGGATTTGATTTTGCAGGAGAAAGCAGGACAGTAGACATGCATATAAAAACATTGAGGCAAAAGCTTGGATCACAGGGTGATGCTATAAAAACTATTAGAAATGTTGGTTATAAAATTGGGGACTAATTAATGAAAAATAAGATTAATACAAGATTTTATCTAGTAAGTGCAGTATCAATAATCATAACTATGGCGATACTTCTATTTGTTTTTTATACAACTTATAAAAAGCAAGTTATATCAGATCTAGAGATATTTTCTAATGTAATAATTTCACAGGATAATTATGAAGAGTGGGAAAATGAAGAAATAAGAGTTACCTACATAGACTTTGATGGTAATGTTGTTTATGACAGTGCTGCTCAAATTGAAAAAATGGACAATCATGCTGACAGGCCAGAAGTCATTGAGGCAACTAAAGACGGCATAGGAACTGCGATTAGACATTCTGATACAATTAATAAAACAACTTATTATTATGCAGTTCTATTAGAAAACGGAAATATATTACGCGTTTCAAGAGATGCACAAAGCATTATGGCCTTTTTTACGTATTTCCTCGAAGTTATTTTATTGCTTGTAATAGTTTTATTGATAATAGCATTTATTATAATATATTTTTCAAATAAAAATTTGGCTAAACCTATAGAAAATATGGCTAAAGACAATTATAAAATGAGGCAGGAGTTTAGTGCTAATGTTTCTCACGAGTTAAAAACCCCATTGACTTCAATTTCTGGTTACGCCCAGTTGATTGAACAGGATATGGCCAAAGAAGAGGACATACCGATATTTGCTGAAAAAATAAGAAAAGAATCAGACAGACTTTTAAACCTTATTAATGATATTATTAAAATATCAGAATTAGACGAAAAAAGTATAATAATAGAAGCGGATAGAATAAACCTATTTGAAATGGCTAAAGAGTGTGTTGAAATACTTAATGACAGCGCTTTAAATAGAAACATAAAGTTGAATATAACTGGAGAAAATGCATTTATAACAGGCAAGACTTCAATGATATATGAAGTAGTCTATAATCTATTAGACAACGCTATTAGGTATAATATAGACAACGGCAAAGTCGATATAAATGTAAAAAAAGAAAACAGTAGGGTAATAATGACTGTTGAAGACACAGGGATAGGAATCAAAAAGAAATATCAGGATAGGATATTTGAAAGATTTTTCAGAGTTGATAAAAGCCACTCAAAGGCTACAGGAGGCACAGGATTAGGACTTTCCATTGTAAAACATGCAGTTGCAGCTCACGATGGAAGAATAGAACTAGACAGTAAGGAAGGCTTTGGAACAAAAATAAAAATTATATTTGAACAGAAAAAAGACGCATAAGGGGGATGCGTCTTTCTTCCGGTTTTTGTTTAGTGTATTGTATAATAAAAAGGGAGGTGAGTATACCCGGGGGAGGGGTATTACTCGTATTATGAAAAAAAGTTTTATCATGGTATTAATCCACAATATAATTTTTTAACTATCTTGATTATATATAGTAAGAATTAAGAAAAAGTGAGTATATTGTAAAAGTTAGTTTAAAATTATTTGAACAATATGTTAACAAATCAGAATATTCAGAGAAAAGCAACAAATTAATCTAAATATTCTATTATTTCTATTTCTTGACTATATTTAAGTTATTTATTAATATATATATATAAATTAAATTTAAAGGAGACAAAGATATGTCAGATAAACCATTAGTAACATTTGAGTTAGAAAACGGAGATGTAATAAAAGCAGAACTTTACCCAGAAGCTGCTCCTAATACAGTAAATAATTTCGTTAGCCTAATTAATAAAGGCTATTATGATGGCCTTATATTTCATAGAGTAATTCAAAGCTTTATGATACAGGGAGGATGCCCAGAAGGTAGCGGTATGGGTGGACCAGGTTATGCTATTAAAGGAGAATTTAAAATTAATGGTGTAGATAATGATATAGTTCATGATAAAGGTGTTTTATCAATGGCGAGAGCTGCCCATCCTGATTCTGGTGGATCTCAGTTTTTTATTATGCACGAAAAATCACCACACCTTGACGGCCAATATGCAGCATTTGGAAAAGTTATAGAAGGTATAGAGGCAGTTGATAAAATTGCTTGTTCTAAGACTGATTATTCTGATAGACCTGTAGAAGAAGTGAAAATTAAAAAAGTTACAGTTGATACTTTTGGTGTTGATTATCCGGAGCCAGAAAAATGTTAAAAGCAATTATTTTTGATATGGATGGGGTGCTGATTAACAGCGAACCCATCCATTTTGAAACTGATGTAAATGTTCTTAAAAAATTCAATGTAGAACTTTCATATGATTTTTATAAACAATTTATAGGGACCACCTTATATCATATTTGGGACGAACTAATAAAAGAATATAAACTAACAAAATCAAGAGCTGAACTTATAGAAATGGCAGATGTTGAAAAGGAAAAAATTCTGTCAGAAACTGGATTTATAGAAATACCAGGAGTAAAAAACCTAGTCAAAAATATTTATGAAAATGGTTATCCTCTTGCAGTAGCATCTTCATCTCCCTATGATTACATTGAAAGAGCTACTAGTGCAATTGGAGTTAGAAAATATTTTAAAGAAATTTTAAGTGGACAGTTTTTTGAAAATCCCAAACCAGCACCTGATATATTTTTAGAAGCCGCAAAAAAGCTAGGCGTAAAACCTGAAGAATGTTTAGTTATTGAAGACTCTAAAAATGGTGTTAGGGCAGCTAAGGCTGCAGGTATGGTTTGTGTAGGGTTTATTAATCCAGATTCGGGAGATCAGGATTTAAGCAGTGCTGATTATCTAGTAGAAGGTTTTGAAGAAATAGATACCAATTTTTTAGAAATGGTTTATTGTCACAGTAGAGAAGAAGCTTGGACAGTAATGGAGACAAGGAATTTAATAATTAGAGAAATAAAGATGGACGATCTTGAAGAGATGTTTGAAATATATAAAGATGAGTCTATTAGCAGATATACAGATAATCTTTTGGATTTTGAAAAAGAAAAAGAGTTTACTCAAAATTATATAAAAAATCAGTACAAATTTTATGGATATGGTTTATGGGTTGTAATACATAAGAAATCAGGAAAATTAATTGGAAGAGCTGGGCTTAGCAACAGAACTATTGGGAATGAAAACGAAGTTGAAATTGGTTACTTAATCGGTGAAAAATTCCAAAATAAAGGCTATGCAACAGAAGCATGCATAGCCATAATTGATTTTGCAAAGAAAAAGCTTGATCTTACGAAATTGAATTGTTTCTGTCTTGAAGAAAATAAAGCAGGAACAAGTTTCGCAGAAAAATTAGGATTTGATTATATTGGAAAAGCAAATGCAGACAATGTTACATATTCTCATTATGAGTTAATTCTTTAATCCCTCCATAGTCCGGATTTTTCTTGTTCGGCCTGTGTTTGTAATTTATCGAAAAGATCTGAATATCTAGTATCAGGCTCAAAGGCTATAGCTTTTGCATAGCCATTTATAAGAATAATAGCATTAAGCATCTTTGTACTGATTTCGTCCTCATTGTCTTTGTCGGTTGGGATTTCAGTCCAAATATATCTTAGCAGACGGTTATAGCTATCATCGTCGGATACATCAGCTTGAAGGTAAACGGTTTGACCTTCAGTAAGAATGGATTCGAGAAATTCAGATGAAAGGTCACCGTCTGTTTTTTCACTTGAATAATAATCAATTTCAGGGGCATCTATTCCTATAAGCCTTACCTTGTCATTTCCATCTTCTCCATCTATCCATATGGTATCACCATCAACAATCTTTACTACAGTAGCCTCTTTAAAAACTTCAGGGCTTATTGTATTTGTCTCAGTTTTATCATTTTTCCCAAAGCAGCTAATGGCTATAATTATTATTAATATTAAGACTATTAAAAGTATTACAATTTTTTTTGGAGATAGTGAAGAGTATATGTTATTTTTCTTTTCCATCTTCTTTTATATCCTTATCCTGACAACTGTTGTTTTGACTCTGATTATATGCTGCTTGTATATTATTTTTGTACCACATTGCAAGAATTTTCTTTGCTGAAGCCAGTACAGGAACAGCTAATAACATTCCTGCAAATCCATATAAACTTCCTCCAGCGATAATACCAATCATAATAAATACAGGATGCAGACCTACATTATCACCAACTATTTTTGGAGCAAATATATTTGAATCTAGTTGTTGAACTATTATCATAGCCACAATAGCCCATAACATTTTCCATAAACTTCCATCCAGTATAGCGACTATTGCAGCAAGGGCAGTTCCGATTATTGGCCCGATATAAGGTATTAAATTGAAAATTCCTGAGATAATACCTATTATAAGTGCAAAGTCTATTCCAACTATCATCAGAGCGATAGTAGTTAAAATAGCAACCAATATTGCTTCAATCAATTGACCTCTAATATATTCTGAAAAGGTTTTGTTTATTGTTGAAAGACCAATACTGATTTTTTTTCCTAGTTTTGAATTTCTAAATATTAAGAAAAAGAATTTTTTCCATATTGTTAAAAAGTAATTTGAATCATATAACAAATAAATACTTAAAATAAAAGCTATAAAGATTGAGAAAATTTGTGAGCCTATATCTGCTATGTTTGTAGCTATAGATGTAATAGTATTTGAAATGAAGGCTTGTAACCATGCTATAGCATCTACTACTGCATCATCAAAATATTCTAGAAAAGGTATGTTTAGTGAGTTTATCTGATTTTTAATGCCAGCTTCATCAAAAGTATTGTTGCTGAAATAATCTGTTATATATGCAATGATTTTTTCTATATTGGTGTTTTGTGATAGCTGTCCACCAATCATGAAATAGATACCTACTATTAATCCTGTTAAAATACCCAGTATTATTATATAGGAAATAACAATACCTATAACTCGACATAGTTTAGGCCATTTTATTTTAATTTTTTTTCGTGTTAATAGAAATGTTTCTATTTTTTTAGTGGCAGGGTATAGAATATATGCAAATACTCCACCTAGAATTAATGGTCTTAGAAGTTTAAAGATGAACTTTATAGCATCTATTACTCCATGATATATTTCTGGTACAGAGTTTATAACCATAATTGCGAGATAAATTATGATAACTGTTATTATTATATACATACATATTTTTGCAAGTTTTTTGTCAATTTTTGGTTTCAAAAAGATTCACATCCTTATTTTATAATGTGTTAATTATATCATAGGCTATTTTGTTATGTAAATCTTTATTTGCCTTATATATAATAAAAGCTTGAAATTATTTATATAATAGTTTAGAATATAGCCGAAAACTTAATATATCAAATTATAGAAATGAGGAATAGTTATGAAAAAGGGAATTAAAATAATTCTTTTAGTAGTAATGACACTAGCGTTGACTACTGTACTCTTTGGATGTGGAGGCGGTAAGGAAACAGAGTCCTCCACTGTAGTTGTTGGTATAGGAGATGATCTTGATAGTCTTGACTTGCATAACGCAGAGAAAGCGGGAACTAGGGAAGTTTTATTCAACATTTATGAAGGTTTAGTTAAATGTACGCCTTCAGGTGATTTAGAGCCTGCTGTAGCAAGAGATTATGATATTTCAGAGGATGCAAAGGTATATACTTTTATTCTTAGAGATGGAATAACATTCCATGATGGAAGCCTTGTAACAGTCGAAGATATAAAATATTCGATTGAACGTTATGCTGGAATTGTATTAAGTGACCCTAATGCAGTTTCGGCTTTTTCTATTATAGAAGAAGTAGCAATTGTTGACGAAAACACAGTGGAAATTAGATTGAGCGAAGGAAATTCAGAATTTTTAGGAGCTCTTACATGTGGAATTATGCCACAAAGCAACGAAGAAAACCAAGACACAAACCCAATTGGTACAGGACCATTTAAATATGTGTCTTACACACCAGGTGAAAGTCTTGTTGTAGAGAAATATGAAGGATATTGGAAAGAAGGATTTCCAAAAGTTGATAATGTGGAATTTAAGGTTGTTATGGATCCAGAAGTAGCAATGCTAGAATTACAGGCAGGAACACTTGATATATATCAGTATTTATCACTTGATCAGGCTGATGCATTATCAGAAAATTTTAATATAGCTGAAGGTGGAGTGAATTATGTTCAATCACTATTTTTAAATAATGAATTTGAACCATTTTCAAACACTTTAGTTAGACAGGCAATGGCTTATGCTATTGATAGAGATTATATCAACAAACAGATATATGATGGAAAAGCTGCAGTACTTGGAACTCATATGGTTGATACATACTCTAAGTATTACAATTCAGAAACAGAGACAGTATATACAAAAAATATTGAAAAAGCTAAAGAATTATTAACACAGGCTGGATATGAAGATGGATTTGAATTTACAATAGTGGTTC
This sequence comes from uncultured Parasporobacterium sp., assembly GCA_963676435.2. GTDB lineage: Bacteria > Bacillota > Clostridia > Lachnospirales > Lachnospiraceae > CAXXOZ01. The sequence goes on along the minus strand of CAXXOZ010000021.1, from coordinate 17,838 downwards.
CAAGTAATTTTGAACCACATAGACTGGTAGCTGAAATTATTGTTGAACAGCTAAAGGAAATCGGAATAACAGCAAATATAGAAATGGTTGATTTTGGAACCACATGGCTTACTGAAGTTTATGGAAACAGAAATTATGAAGCCAGTGTATGTGCAACAGACTCTAGAATCTTTGCTCCAAGTGGATGGTTTGAAAAAAATATAAGCACAGGAACAAATAACTTTACAAACTATAGCAATGAAGAGTTTGACAGACTTTACGAAGAAGCATATGCAACAACTGACGAAGAAGAAAAAATAGAGCTTTATGGTCAGATGCAAATGATCTTAGCAGAGGACGCAGCTTCAATATATATTCAAAATCCTGCGAACCTAGTTGCAGTTAATAATAGGTTAGCCGGATATGAATTTTATCCAATAGCAGCACAGGACTTGTCAGTAATCTATTTTGTAGATTAATATTTAAAAATTAAATTATGGAGGTCGCGAAGTATGTTGAAATATTTCATAAAAAAATTAATAACTTTGATTATTGTGTTGTTGATTATTTCAATAGTAGTCTTCGTGGCCTTTTTATTAGTTCCAGGAGATATTGCTGTGGTTAAGGCTGGATTTAATGCCTCAACAGAAAGAATTGAACAGATAAGACAAGAGCTTGGTTTAAATTTGCCTGTGTACCAAAGATACTTCAATTGGATTGGTGGCATAATAAGGGGTAACTTTGGAGACTCTTTTCAGTATGCGGGAACAACAGTAGGCTCATTATTAAAAACCAAAGTACCATATACAGTGGTTTTAACTATACTAACATTTGTATTTATTCTCATAGGATCAGTACCCCTTGGAATATTTGCTGCAAAAAAAAGAAACAGTAAAGTAGATGGTTTTATTACAGTTACGACTCAGTCAGTTATGGCAATACCACCTTTCTTTCTTGGTATGCTAATAACTTATTTATTCGGGATTGTACTAAAGATATTTACTCCAGGAAGGATTCCTGATCCTTCGGAGGATTTTTTTGCATTGTTATTTTTTATGATTTTTCCAGCTTTGGCTATTGCTCTTCCAAAAATCTCAATGACGGCTAAATTTCTTAAAAGTTCCATTTTGGGAGAAGTGAATAAAGATTATGTTAGGACCGCTTATTCAAAAGGTAATACTGAAAATTCGGTTCTATATAAACATATACTGAAAAACTCAATGATTCCGACAATTACATTTTTAGGAATTGTTATTGCTGATATTGTAGCAAACAGTATAATTATTGAGCGTGTTTTTAATATTCCAGGAATGGGAACAATGCTGGTGAATGGAATAACAAACAGGGATTATCCAGTAGTAATGGCGACAGTTTTAATAATTGCGGCATTTATAATTATTGTTAACTTTATAATAGATGGTTTATATAAAATTTTAGATCCAAGGGTTAAGGTGTGATTATGTTTAAGAATAAAAATAAAAACTTAACAGTTGGATTTGTTCTCACAGGTATTGTTTTATTACTTGCACTTGTAAGTGTTTTTTGGACTCCATATGATCCAATGGAAATGAATGTAGACTTTAAAAATGCCTCTCCTTCTTTTAATCATATATTTGGGTGTGATAATTTTGGAAGGGATATTTTTAGTAGAATTATGGTAGGAGCAGGCAATACTTTTTTAATTGCCTTTTTTACAGTTTTTATTGGTGTGTTTTTTGGAGCTGTTTTTGGTCTTATAGCCGGATATAAGGGTGGGTTATTTGATGAAATAATAATGAGGCTTGCAGATATGTTGACTGCATTTCCAAGTATTCTTCTAGCACTTATTTTCGTGGCAGTTTTTGGCAGCGGAAAATATATACTTGTTTTTGCACTTGGACTTTTGTTTATTCCTAGCTTTGCTAGAATTGTCAGGAGTGAAATGGTTAAACTTAAGGATGGGAATTTTGTTAAAATCGCTAAGCTTTCAGGAGCAGGGAGTTTTAGAATTATTTTTATTCATATTTTACCAAATGCAATGGGAAGTTTGTTGGCAGCAGTTGCTGTTGGTTTTAATAACGCAGTTTTAGCAGAGGCAAGTATGAGTTATATAGGTCTTGGTGTACAGCCGCCAGAACCAAGTTTAGGAAGAATGTTATCAGAAGCTCAAAGTTATTTGTTTACAAATCCGGGGTTTGCAGTATTCCCAGGTTTGATTATTGTTTTAATAGTATTGGGCTTTTCCCTGATTAGTGAAGGGGTAGGTGAAAAGAATGCTTAGCGTAAACTCTTTAAATATTGAATTTGAAAACGGAAAAGTCGTGGATAACCTTTCTTTTAATATTAAAAAAGGTGAAATTCTAGGTATAGTAGGCGAATCAGGATCAGGAAAGTCAGTAACAGCACTTACTATCGCAGGTTTAAGTCCCCTAGGAACAAAGGTGACAGGCAGTATAAAACTTGATAACAGAGAAATTCTAGATATGACAAATGAGGAGTCAAGAAGACTAAAAGGAAAAAAAGTATCTATTATTTTTCAAGAACCTATGAATTCTTTAAATCCAGTTTATAAAGTAGGTAGACAGATAGATGAGATGCTAAGGTTACATTCGGATTTGGAAAAAAATGAAAGAAGAAAAGAAATTTTGGAGGTTCTTAGATTAGTAGAACTTGAGAACCCAAATGAAATATATAAAAAATATCCTCATCAGTTATCGGGAGGTATGCTTCAAAGAGTAATGATAGGAATGGCGATAATCTGTAAACCAGAATTAATAATAGCAGACGAACCAACAACTGCTCTAGATTTAGAGGTTCAAGTAGAAATAATCAAATTATTAAAAAAGATAAACAGAATAAGAGGAACAAGTATATTATTTATTTCTCATGACTTAAATGTAATTAAAGACATATGTGAAAATGTCATTGTTATGAATAATGGTAAATCTGTTGAAAAAGGCAATACCAAAGAGATTTTTAATAGTCCAAAAGATGAATATACAAAAAAATTAATTGATTCTATAGTTAAAGAAACCAAAGAAGTTAAAGAAAAACCTATAGAAAAAGTTTTGGAAGTAAAAAACCTAAGTGTTTTTTATAAAGACAGCCAAAAATCAAGAAGATATGTTCTTGAAGATTTAAATTTGGAAATCGGGAAAGGAGAGATTGTAGGCCTTGTGGGCAGGAGTGGTCTTGGTAAAACATCACTTTCGATGACTATACTTGGATTTCACAAAGGATATACCGGGGAGATAATTCATTATACAAAGAGACCACAGATGATATTTCAAAACGCCTACAGCTCCTTAAATCCCGTTAAAAAAATCGGATGGATTCTAGAAGAACCCCTTAAAATAATAGGAGAATTATCAAAGACAGAAAGAAAGAAAAAAGTATACGAACTTGCTAAAAAAGTAGGTCTTGAAAAGGAACATTTAAAAAGATATCCAAGGCAGTTGAGTGGAGGTCAGAGGCAAAGAGTTAGTATTGCGCATTCGCTGATGTTGGATTCAAAGTTTATTATTGCTGACGAGCCTGTTTCAGCACTTGATGTTACGATTCAAGCTCAAATACTAGATTTACTTTTAAAATTGCAAAAAGACTTAGATTTATCTATACTATTTATCTCTCATGATATAAATGTTATAAAAAAAATGTGCGATAGGGTTATTGAATTATAAAAATATGCCGATAGTAAATATGTACTAGTAAAACAGTAATAATTATTAACTTTTAGTTGAATTTTAAATTTTCATAGTGTATTATTTAAAATGGAGTAACATTTGGAAAGGAATCCAATATGAGAGTATCTGCGCAAGAGCTATTTAACAGAGATTATAGCGTATACAAAGATAAACTTAATATACCTTCTGTTCAGGAAGAGGCTAATAAAGTTTCTTCTGAAAATCAGAGCTCAAATGTTGGTGCTTCAGCAGAAAAAGAAAATTCTATTTCACCAATAAGAGAGCGCCTTGATACAAATGAAGTAATTGATTATGCATCTAAAAAAGATTTAGCTACTGATAAAGAGCTGATAGGTACAACAAGTGACATTGAAAGTTTAGACATGGAAAAAGCAATATCTACTATGCAAAAGGACAAATTGCTTTCTCAGTATAACTTTTTTGTTAGTGATGTTAATCAAGAAGATGGATTTATGGTTAGAAGACCAGCTAATAAATAAAATACTTATAAGCGTCAGGAAAAACTTTTTCCTGGCGTTATTTTTTACTTGAAATTATTGTCAGTATGGTTTATAATACACTTTGTCTTTAGACGATGGCCCGTCGCCAAATGGTAAGGCACTGGACTCTGACTCCAGCATCTCAAGGTTCGAATCCTTGCGGGCCAGTTTACATAAAACTCAAGTAGAAGGTTAAGAGCCTTCTTTTTATTTATAAAAAATAAAGAGGTAACATATGTTTACATTAAATGAAAGGGTTAGTTATTCTGAAACAGCCTGTGACGGAAAGATTTCAGTTGTGGGGATAGTTAATCATATGCAAAACTTAAGTTCATATGAATATTATGCACGAGGAGCTTCATTTGACGAATTAAAAGAAGATGGTCAAGTTTGGCTTTTAAATTCTTGGCAGGTTGTATTTGAAAGGCGTCCTAAAGTGTATGAAAATATAAAGATGTCGACATGGGCTTACGACTATAAAGATGTGTTTGGATATAGAAACTATCTAATGGAAGATGAAGATGGAGAAAAACTTGCATATGCAAATACAGTCTGGGTTATGGTGGATTCAAAAACAGGGAGACCTGTAAAAGCTACCGAAAGAGCTAAAGCAGGTTATGCAAAAGAAGAAAAACTAGATATGAAATATGCCGACAGAAAGATTAAAATGCCAAAAGATATGGAAAAAGTTGATACTTTAGTAATAAAAAAGAGTCAATTAGATACACATATGCATGTAAATAATGTAAAATATATAGAGATGGCTATGGAATATATGCCAGAAGATTTTGAGTTAAGGCAATTAAGGGTGCAATATGTAAAATCAGCGATATGTGGTGATAATGTTATTGTGAAATGTCTTATGGTGGAAGATAAGTTTTATATTTCTTTAGATGGAGAGGATAATAGACCTTTCGCAACGTTAGAGCTTTCGTAAAGACGAAAGAGGAGAAAGATATGATAGAGATTGGAAAATTACAAAAATTACAAGTTATAAATACTACAGATTTTGGAGTTTATTTAGGAGAAGATTCTGAAGAAAAAGTACTGCTCCCTAGAAAACAGGTTCCAGAAGGCACAAAACCAGGTGATGAGATAGAGGTATTTATATATAAAGATTCTTCAGACAGATTAATTTCGACTACAAATGAACCTAAAATTAAATTAGGAGAAATAAAAGTTTTAGAAGTAAAAGAGATGACTAAAATAGGAGCATTTCTTGACTGGGGGCTTGAAAAAGATTTATTATTACCTTTTTCCCAGCAGACAAAAAAAGTCCAACAAGGAGAAAAGCATCTGGTTGCTTTATATATAGATAAAAGTGATAGACTTTGTGCTACAATGAAACTTTATGAATATATGAAACCAACTGAAGAATATAAAAGAGAAGACATAGTAACAGGAATTGTTTATGAAATAAAACCAGATTTAGGTGCTTTTGTGGCTGTAGATAATATGTATTTTGGATTGGTTCCGAAAAGAGAACTATTTGAAGTTCCAGAGATTGGAGAAATGATTACAGCCAGAGTTACAGATTTAAGAGAAGATGGTAAATTAAATTTAAGTATTAGAAAAAAAGCATATATACAGATGGATGAAGATTCGTTAAAGGTTCTAGAAATCTTAGAAAATAAAGGTGGATTTGTTTCATATGGAGAAAAAGCTTCGCCGGATATAATAAAAAAGGATTTTAAATTAAGTAAAAATGCTTTTAAAAGAGCTCTTGGACGTCTTTTAAAAGAAGGTAAAATAGAGATAAAAGAAAATCAAATTTCCATAAAGGAGGTAAAATAATGAAAAAAATAATCAGTACAGACAAGGCACCTGCGGCAATAGGACCATATTCACAGGCCATAGAATTTAATGGGATGGTATTTACATCTGGAGTGATTCCAGTGAATCCTGAAACAGGAGAAATTCCAGAAGGAATTGAAGCACAAGCTAGTCAGGCAATTGGAAATTTACTTGCATTATTGAAAGAATCAGGTACAGATGAATTTAAAGTAATTAAAACAACTGTATTCATTAAAAATATGGATGATTTTGGTAAAATAAATGAAATATATGCGACATATTTTACAGGGGACTTTCCAGCCAGATCATGTGTTGAAGTTGCAAGACTTCCAAAAGATGTTTTAATAGAAATTGAAGCAGTAGCTTATAAATAAAACTTAACTATAAAATCAGGTATTTTAGAAAGCTAAAATACCTGATTTTTTTTGAGCGATATCAACTATACAGAATAATCGATATTTTGACCGAGGTTTGGATTTACTGAAGCTTCCATCATTTTGATCATGCCGTCGCCAAGGGTTTCAACAGTATCTAATGATTTGTCCATAATTGCAAAAGCAACTTCGTTCATAACCTCAGTCGCGCTCATAGCAGTGGATAATGAGCCAACGTCCATAATCTAAAACCTCCTTAAGTCTGCTATGTCTAGTATATATCGACATAACTTTAGTGAATATTAACCTTAAGGCAAAAATTCACAAAAAATACACCTTAAAATATACAAATAACTCAAAAGCTAAAATAAAAGTATAAAAATCCATTAAAAAATGTTAATTTACCCTTTTTTTTTTGTGCAAAATATATTAATATAGTTCATGAAGGATAAAGAAAAATTAGAAAGGGTGTAAATCCAATGATATCAAACCAGATACTTCAGAACACAATTGATGGGTTAAAAGCCATAAGTAGAATCGATTTGTGTATATTGGATCTAGAAGGAAAAGTTTATGCGACAACTTTTCCAGTGGAGGAGGAATATAAGGGGACAATTGTTACGTTTGTAAATTCTCCAGCTGATAGTCAGGCGATGCAGGATTATCAGATTTTTAAAATAAAAGATGATGTTCAGGTAGAGTTGATTCTTCTAGCGAGAGGAACCAGCGATGATGTTTTCATGGTAGGAAAAATGGCAGCATTTCAAATTCAGGGGTTACTGGTTGCGTACAAAGAGAGATTTGATAAGGATAACTTTATAAAAAACCTTTTACTTGATAATCTTTTACTAGTTGATATTTACAATAGAACGAAAAAACTTCATATTGATGTTGAAGCAAAAAGAATTGTTTTCATTATAGAAACAGAAAATGAAAAAGGTAACAATGTTCTTGAAAATGTAAGGGGAATGTTTTCAGCAAAAGCAAATGATTTTATCACTGCAGTAGATGAAAAAAATACAATTGTTGTTAAGGAAGTAAAACAGGGTGAAACATATTCTGAAATGAATAAAACAGCAAAGATGATTTATGATTCTCTAACAAATGATAACAACAGACAGGTTAATATTGCTTATGGAACCATAGTAAATGACATAAAAGAAGTGTCAAAATCATACAAAGAAGCAAAAATGGCATTGGATGTAGGGAAAATTTTCTTTACTGACAAAAATATAATAGCATACAACAATTTAGGTATAGGAAGACTTATATATCAGTTACCTATGCCACTGTGTAAAATGTTTATAAAAGAAATATTTGACGGAAAATCACCAGATGATTTTGATGAAGAAACATTAACTACAATCAATAAATTCTTTGAAAACAGCCTGAATGTTTCAGAAACATCCAGACAGTTATATATTCACAGAAACACACTAGTTTACAGGCTTGATAAGATTCAAAAGAATACAGGTCTTGACTTAAGAGTTTTTGAAGACGCAATTACTTTTAAAATTGCTTTAATGGTTGTAAAGTACATGAAATATACAGAACATGTTGACTTTTAGTAATTATGGGGTCAGGAGGATACTATGATTGTTTTGGAAGACGTCGTAAAATCATACTCGGAAGGAACACATGCAATTAATGGAATCAACCTTAAAATAGAAAAAGGGGAATTTGTATTTATTGTTGGAGATAGTGGTTCAGGTAAGTCTACATTAATTAGGATGTTACTAAAAGAAGTTGAGCCTACTTCTGGTAAAATATATATAAACGACAAATGTATTAATAGAATAAAACACAGTAAAGTTCCGAAATTCAGAAGAGAAATGGGAGTTGTTTTTCAGGACTTTAGACTTTTAAAAGACAGAAATGTATATGACAACATTGCTTTCGCACAAAAAGTTATAGAAACACCTCATAGAATAATAAGAAGAAAAGTTCCTACTATGCTTTCACTAGTGGGATTATCAGAAAAATACAGATCATTTCCAAATGAACTTTCAGGAGGAGAACAACAAAGGGTGGCTTTAGCAAGGGCATTAATAAATGATCCTGTTCTTTTATTGGCAGACGAACCTACTGGAAATCTTGATCCGAAAAATTCATGGGAAATAATGAAATTATTAGAGGAAATAAATGATAAAGGAACTACAGTGTTAGTCGTAACCCATAACAGGGAAATTGTTAATGCTATGCGAAAGCGTGTAATAACAATGAGAAAAGGTTTGATAATAAGCGACGAAAAAAAGGGTGGTTATTTATATGAAGATAAGTACACTGGGGTATAGTTTAAAACAGGGTTTAAAAAGTATAAGAAGAAATAAGCTATTTTCACTGGCATCAATAGCGACAATAGCTGCTTGTATATTCTTGTTAGGACTTTTTTATTCGATAATAGTTAATTTTCAGCACCTTGTAGAAGAGGCAGAAGATACTGTATGTGTTACAGTTTTCTTTGCAGAAGGCTTAGAAGAGGATGAAATAGTATCTATTGGGGACGATATTGGGAAAAGAGCAGAAGTATCAGAAATGATATTTACATCTGCAGATCAGGCATGGGAGGAGTTTCAAAAAGATTATTTTGGAGACAATCCTGACCTGGCAGCAGGATTTAAAGACGATAATCCCTTAGCTGACTCAGCAAACTACCAAGTTTATCTAAACGATATAAGTATGCAGTCGGCCTTAGTTACCTATATTGAAAGTATTGATGGGGTTAGACAGGTAAATCACTCAGAAGTAACAGCAAATACACTTTCAGATTTTAGTAAGCTTGTTGGTTATATATCAGCAGCAGTTATTATAGTACTATTGCTGGTTTCTATTTTCCTTATTAGCAATACTATCACAATAGGAATTACAGTTAGAAAAGAAGAAATTAAAATAATGAAGTTAATCGGCGCCACTGACTTTTTTGTTAGATCTCCTTTTATGGTAGAAGGTATAATAATAGGAATTCTAGGTGCCGCAATACCTTTGATAGGATTGTATTTTATTTATAGCAGTGTAGTAGGATATGTGATTTCTCAGTTTCAGACTATTTCAAGTTCGTTTTCATTCCTTCCTGTAAACGATGTATTTTCAGTTATGATACCTATGGCTTTGATTATTGGTGCAGGAATAGGTTTTATTGGAAGTAGAATTACACTAAGGAAGCATTTACATGTATAAGGATAGGTGATTATATGAAAAAATTCCTGAAAAAGAATATTAAATTTCCAATTATGATTATGCTTGTTTTTTCATTTATTATTCAGCCAGTTTACGCTGGAGATTATGATGATCAAAAGGAAGAGGCAAATAATCAAATATACGAGGCAGAAAAAGCAATCGAAGAATTAGAAGCTTTAAAATCTGATGTAGATGCTTATATACAGGAAATTGATACAAATATAAATCAAATGAACATTAATATTCAATCCATAGAAGCACAGTGTGTTGAAAAACAACAGGAAATTGATTTGTCAAATGAAACAATCGCCCAAACTGAAGCAGATATAGAGCAGCAGTATGCCGATATGGAAAAAAGAATCAAATATATGTATGAAAACGCTGATACTCAATATGTAGAAATGATTTTAGGATCAGAGAGTTTTTCGGATTTTATAAATAAAGCAGATTTTTTTGCACAGCTTACTACATATGACAGAAATATGGTAGTTAAGCTAGAAGAAACAAAAGTTAAACTAGAAGAAGAGAAAAAAGTACTACAGGAAGAGATGGAGAACTTAGAAGTTTTAAAAGCTGATGCCGAAAGGCAAAAGCAAGAAGCACTGACACTTTTAAGTGCAAAAGAAAGCCAGATGGCTGAATATGAAACTCAGATAGATTTAGAACAAAAAGAAATAGATGCACAAGAAGCCATTCTTGCAGAAATAGCAAGTCTTGAAAAAAGCGGTATTGAGTATACTGGAGAGTATGCATGGCCAACAGACAGCAGGTATATAAGTTCTCATTTTGGTCCTAGAAATACAGGAATACCAGGAGCATCTACTTATCATCAGGGAATAGATATAGCCGCAGGTTGGGGATCAACTATTAGAGCTACTGCTTCAGGAACAGTCTATAAAGCAGTAAAAACTCTTGGAAATGCAGCAGGCCTATATGTAATTATAAATCATGGTGGAGGTGTATATAGCTACTACTTCCATTGTTCTAGTATAGTTGTAAACGCAGGTGATGTGGTTGTACAGGGTCAGAAAATCGCCAATGTAGGTTCGACAGGTATATCTTCAGGACCCCATCTGCATTTTGGTATATCTATTAATGGAAGTTTTAAGGACCCAGAAAATTATTTGCCTTAAGATAGAGACAGAAAGGAACTAAAATGAATAACAAATCAAGTTTTTTAAAAGGACTTTTCGCAGGACTTTTAATAGCAGTAATTATAACAGTTGTGTCATTTTCCATAAAAATATTTGTTATTGACGAAAACAAATCTGATGTTTCAGCAATTATTGATAAGGCTGCATCTATTGAAAAAGTTATAAACGAATATTATTTAGAGGATTCAGATCTTGAAGAGCTGGCAGATGCAATGTATAAGGGACTGGTGGACGGTTTAGGAGACCAGTATTCCACATACTATACTGCAGAAGAATATAAAAGTATAATGGAAAGTGTTACAGGCTACTATCAGGGAATAGGAGTAAGTGTACTTCAAAATGATGACGGTGAAACAGTGATTTTAGAAGTATTTGAAAATTCTCCTAGTCAAGATGTGGGAATTATGCCTGGTGACATTATTTATAAAGTTGAAGGCGAAAATGTTATAGGTGTAGAGCTTAGTAATATAATTGCTATGATTAAAGGTGAAGCAGGTACTATGGTCAATGTCACAGTGCTCCGTGAAGATGATGAGATAAGTTTTGACATTGAAAGAAGAGAGATAGAAATTCCTTCTATAAGAAGTGAAATGTTAGAAGATAATATTGGATATATTTCTATAGAAAGTTTTGACACAGCGACATCAGGACAGTTTAGAGAAGCAGTTGATAACTTAACTCTTGAAGGTATGACATCTCTAATTATCGATGTAAGAGATAATCCTGGAGGGACTCTTGGATCGGTAACTGATATACTTGATCAGATATTACCAGAAGGATTAATCATATATACAGAAGATAAAAACGGAAATAGAGATGAATACTATTCATACGAAGAAAGTAAAATAGAATTACCGATGGTGGTTTTAACAAATGAAAATAGTGCTTCAGCTTCAGAAATTTTCGCAGGAGCTATGCAGGATTTTGGAGCTGCTACTATAGTAGGGCAAACTACATTTGGAAAAGGTGTAATGCAGTCAATCCAAACATTCAGCGATGGTTCAGCCATTAAAATAACAACTGCTTATTTTTATACACCAGACGGTAACGTGATAAATGAGATAGGTATTATTCCAGATGTGGAAGTAATAATTCCAGAAGAAGCATATGAGGATTATCTAATAACACCAGAGGAAGATACTCAGCTTGATAAAGCAATAGAGATTTTGAAATAAATACATGTAGTAAAAAGTGGACACATCGTGCCCACTTTTTATATGTCTTGAATCATATTCGTAAATAATGGAATTGCAGGATTTAAGTTGTTTTTCTTCCATATTACATCGATTCCTATTTGATAGGCCTCTTTATCAATTGGTAAAACTTCAAATGAATCTGAAAAGTTTGGAAAAGAAATATAGTCAAGCAACGCGATACCATTACCCATCATTATCTGAAGAAGTGCATCTTCAATATTTTCACTTTTTTCATGATTAAAAGACTTAATATTATAATATGACATTATACTTTTAACTATTTTATTTCGTGCAGGAGTATCAACAGATTTTGTGGTCCAGACTATGTCATTTTTAAAATCAGAGATACATAAATCTTTTTTGCCATATAGTTTATGGTTTTTACTATAAAGTAAAAACATTTGTGAATAAGAAATTCTTTTTGATAAAAAATTCTTTGTTGGAGGAGATTGAACCTCTGGAGCAATAATCAAATCAACATTTTTATTTGTGAGATCATAAAGCTTGTTATTTTTTACGATTATATAATCTATAATCACTGCGGGATAGTTCTTTTTAAATTTATTTACAGTTTCCATAAAAAATTTATCAAGTTCCATAAAGGAAAGGAATCCAATTTTTAAATATCCACTTTCTCCTTTTTCAGTATAGCCTGCAAACTTAATCTGTTCGTCTAGAAATTCTTTAACTTGTTCAAAAGCATCAAGCATAACAGCACCTGATGGTGTTAACCTTACATAATTATTTCCTCTAATAAATAATTTCATATCTAGTTCCTCTTCTAATTGGGAAATATATCTACTAACATTTGATTGTGAAGTAAACATTTTTTCTGCTACTTCAGTAAAATTCAAACTTTTTGCAACATTAAAAAAACATTCTATTTGCTTACTATTCATAGAAACCTCCATTTAAAAAAGTACTTATATACATTATAAATGATTAACATTAGAATTTGAATATCAAATTTGGTGGTCAGCAATCCTTTATTGATATTTCCATTAAAATTTATCGGATGATATAATTTATATGTAAAATGCAGTTTAATACAAAGGAATTGGAAGTAATATTTTTTAAACTATTTTACATAATAAAGGAGGATTTTATGATTTTAGGTATTGTTGGTATTGTTGTAGCGCTATTTTTGTTTCTATTTTTAGTTTATAGAGGATACAATGTTCTTTATATAGCGCCTATTTGTGTTTTGGTGGTGGCAGTGACAAACAAAATATCACCATTAGAAGCATTTACATCGACTTATGTTACAGGGCTCTGGGGAACTTTCACAGCTATATTTAGTGTAATTTTTCTTGGTACTATTTTCGGAAAAGTTATGCAGGACACAGGAGCATCTACTTCTATAGCAAATATATTTACTAAATACTATATTTTTAAAGTAGATGATAGTAAAAAACAGATTTCTAGAGCAGTATTATCTTTAATAGTGATATTTTTACTTATGACATATGGAGGGATTGACGCATACACACAGATATTCGTTGTATATCCTGTAATTATGATACTTGCAGAAAGACTTAATTTGCCAAGAAAAGTTGTACCGTCATTTTTAGTTTTAAATGTTGCCTTTGTAGCAGCACCTGGAGCACCACAGATTTATAACATTATTTCCCAGGGAGCGTTTGCTATCGGCGGAGTAACTGATACAAAAGTTACTTATGGACTTATTCCTGGTTTAATAGCAGTTGCAATTATTGCTGTAGGCGGATATTTTTATTCAACATATTTTGCAAAAAAAGTAAAAGCAAAAGGTGAAACTTTTGATTGGAATGGCTTAGAAAAAATTAATAGCGATGATGAAAGAAAAGCACCACATATAATTTTAGCTATCTTACCACTTGTTATTGTTTTTGTTTTATATACAATAATAGGACTTGATATTGCGATTGCTCTTTCAGCAGCAATAATAGTAGCCCTTGTATTAATGGCTAGATACATTGAAAAACAACCGCAGGAAAAAATCAATGTTTTAGGATTAGTAAAAAGAACTTTAAATAGAGGAGCCGACAGATCACCACTAGCATTATTACAATTATCAGCTCCAGCAGGATTTGCTGCAATTATAACTATGACAGCAGGATTTGGATTACTTGTAAGTGCTCTTGCAGGATTGAATATTAATCCAATATTATTGACACTTATCACTTTGTTTATTTTAACAGCGGTTACATCAAACCCTGTAGCATCCCTTATGATAGCTATTCCTTTGATATTAGGAATTTTACAGGCTAAAGGAATAGATGCAAATATACCTGCTATATTCAGGGTTGCAGCTTTAGCGGCTACAACATTTGAAACACTTCCTTTCAATGGAATGCCAATACTTTGTTTCCATTTAACAGGCACAACTCACAAGGAAGCTTACAAACCTATATTATTCCAAACAGTACTTTTCACAGCTGTTGGTGCTATTGTAGCAGCAGTTATTTTCTTAATAGCTCCAGGTATAATTTAAAACCAATCAAACTATTTAATATAAATGAAAGGGTGCGGCAAATTTTGTCGTTCCTTTTTATTTACAAAAAGTTTGTTGTAATTATTTTTTAATTTTTGTATAATGAGTCTCACACTTGATTTTGGCTTTAATATGCTATATAATCAAAAACAGAACATATGTTTGAGAGGTTTTATGGATAGATTTAAATTAGTATCAGAATATAAACCTACAGGTGATCAGCCTGAGGCTATAAATAAATTAGTTGAAGGATTTGAGTCTGGGAATCAATTTCAGACTCTTCTTGGCGTGACTGGTTCTGGAAAAACATTTACTATGGCAAATGTTATAGAAAAGATAAATAAACCCACTCTGGTAATAGCTCATAATAAAACTTTGGCAGCCCAGCTATATAGTGAGTTTAAAGAATTTTTTCCAGATAATGCAGTTGAATATTTTGTTTCTTATTATGACTATTATCAACCAGAAGCATATGTACCTTCTACAGATACTTATATAGAAAAAGATTCATCTATTAATGAGGAAATAGACAGACTTAGGCACTCTGCTACGGCTTCTCTAACAGAAAGAAAAGATGTAGTTATTATTTCCAGTGTTTCATGTATATATGGTCTTGGTAGTCCAATTGATTATCAGGAAATGGTAGTTTCTTTAAGACCTGGTATGGAAATAGACAGAGATGAACTTTTAAGAAAACTTATAGATATACAATACGATAGAAATGATATGGACTTTAAGAGAGGAACTTTTAGAGTTCGTGGAGATATAGTCGAAATAGTACCTGCTACAGTTGGTGAATATGCAATTAGAGTTGAATTTTTTGGAGATGAAATAGATAGACTGGTTGGCACGGATATGGTTACGGGAGAGATAAAATGTACTCTTGAGCATGTCGTTATATTTCCAGCTTCCCACTATGTGGTTCCAAGAGAAAAAATTGAAGAGGCAGCAGGAGCAATAAAAGAAGAATTAAAAGAAAGAATACAGTATTTTGAAAGTGAAGATAAACTTTTAGAAGCACAAAGAATATCCGAACGAACAAATTTTGACATAGAGATGATGAGAGAAACAGGATTTTGTTCAGGAATAGAAAACTATTCCAGACATTTAACAGGCCTTGAGCCTGGAGCACCACCTCATACATTGTTAGATTACTTTCCAGATGATTTTTTAATAATGGTGGATGAGTCCCATATTACAGTTCCCCAGATAAGAGGAATGTATGCTGGAGACCGCTCTAGAAAAACTACATTAGTGGAGTTTGGTTTTAGGTTGCCTTCAGCACTGGATAATAGACCCCTAAGCTTTAATGAATTTGAAACAAAAATAGATCAAATGCTATTTGTATCAGCCACACCAAATGTATATGAAGACGAGCACGAGCTTCTAAGAGTTGAACAGATAATCAGACCAACAGGATTACTTGATCCGCCGGTAGAAGTAAAGCCTGTTAAAGGTCAGGTAGATGATTTGATATCTCAGATAAACAAAGAAGTGGATAATGGAAATAAAGTCTTAGTAACTACTCTTACTAAAAAAATGGCAGAAGACTTAACTGACTATATGAAAGAGTCTGGAATAAGAGTAAAATATTTACATTCAGATATAGATACTCTTGAAAGAACTGAAATAATAAGAGATATGAGGCTTGATGTATTCGATGTATTAGTTGGAATCAACCTTCTAAGAGAGGGACTTGATATACCGGAAATATCTTTGGTAGCTATACTGGATGCAGATAAGGAAGGATTTTTAAGATCTCAGACTTCTCTTATTCAGACAATTGGTCGTGCAGCCAGAAATTCAGAAGGAAGAGTTATAATGTATGCTGATAAAATAACTGATTCTATGAGAGTGGCAATTGATGAGACAAATAGAAGAAGAAGCATTCAGGAAAAATATAATGAAGAGCATGGCATAACACCAACTACTATAAAAAAATCAGTTAGAGAACTTATAAGCATTACAAAAGCAGCAACAAAAAGTATTCAGGCTCTTGAAAAAGATCCAGAATCAATGGATAGAAAAGAACTTGAAAAAATAATTAAAGAAGTTGAAAAGAAAATGCGCAAAGAAGCAGCAGAACTAAACTTCGAAGCAGCAGCAGGTTTAAGAGACCAGATGGTTTCCTTAAAGGAAGCTCTTAGGGACTTATAGAAAGGCAGTAATATATGGAAAAACAATACATAAAAGTAAAAGGAGCAGCAGAAAACAACTTAAAAAATCTAGATGTAAATATTCCTAGAAATGAGTTTGTGGTCTTAACAGGACTAAGTGGATCAGGAAAATCCTCCCTTGCTTTTGATACAATATACGCAGAAGGACAAAGAAGATATATGGAATCTTTATCTTCTTATGCCAGACAGTTTTTAGGTCAGATGGAAAAGCCAAATGTGGAAAATATTGAGGGGCTGTCTCCAGCGATATCAATAGATCAAAAATCAACAAATAGAAATCCTCGTTCAACAGTAGGAACTGTAACAGAAATATATGATTATTTAAGACTTTTATACGCTAGGATAGGTATACCTCATTGTCCTGAGTGTGGAAAAGAAATAAAAAAACAAACAGTTGATCAAATGGCTGATCACATTTTAGAGCTACCAGACGGGACCAAATTTCAGCTTATGGCTCCTGTAGTAAGGGGCAGAAAAGGTGAGCATGTTAAAGTACTGGACCAAGCTAAAAGAGCTGGATATGTAAGAGTAAGAGTAGATGGAAACTTATATGAACTTACAGAAGAAATAAAACTTGATAAAAATTTTAAGCATAGTATAGACATAGTAGTAGACAGACTTTCTGTAAGAGATGGAATAAGAAAAAGACTTATTGATTCTATAGAAAATGTTTTAGCATTAGCAGACGGTCTTATGACGGTGGATGTAATAGATGGAGAATCCATTAATTTTAGTCAGAGTTTTTCATGTCCTGATTGTAATATAAGCATTGATGAAATCGAGCCAAGAAACTTTTCATTTAATAACCCTTTCGGGGCATGCCCTGTGTGTTCAGGTATAGGTTATAAAATGGAATTTGATTTAGATTTAATGATTCCAGATAAAAGTCTGAGTCTGAATGAAGGAGCTATTATTATGATGGGATGGCAGTCTTCAAGTAATGAAGGCAGCTGGTCTAATTGTTTATTAAAAGCATTGGCAAAAGAATATGATTTTAGCTTGGACACACCATTTAAAGACTTATCTGAAAAAGCAAAAAATGTTATAATATATGGCACAGATGGTAAAAAGGTAGAAGTTCATTATGTGGGTGAAAGAGGACGAGGAGTTTATAATATAGACTTTGAAGGGCTTATAAGAAATTCTGAAAGAAGGTATCGTGAAACTGGATCTGACACAATAAAGCAGGAATACGAGACATTCATGAGAATTATCACATGTAATGAATGTGGTGGAAAAAGACTTAAAAAAGAATCTCTTGCAGTAACTGTGGCAGATGTAGGAATAGATGAAATGTCAAACATGCCAATCAGGAAACTAAAAAGTTTTGTAGAAACCATGAAACTTACAAA
>CAXXOZ010000020.1:0-255358 GCA_963676435.2 uncultured Parasporobacterium sp. | reverse complement strand
TTTTCACAAGTAAAACATAAGAAATTTGATGGTCTAATTATAACAGGAGCACCAATAGAACAGATAGATTTTGAAGAGGTTAATTATTGGGAAGAACTTAAAGAAATAATGAACTGGTCAAAAACTAATGTAACTAGCACCTATCATATATGCTGGGCTGCACAGGCGGGCCTTTATTACCACTATGGAATAGACAAAATGCCATTAGATAAAAAACTCTTTGGAGTTTATACACATCAGGTATATAAAAGAAAAACCCCATTGGTTAGAGGGTTTGATGATATATTTTTATTTCCTCATTCAAGATATACAGGATTAAATGAAGATCAAATAAAGAAAAATAAAAATCTTAAAGTACTAGCAGCTTCTGATATTGCAGGTTCTTCTATTATTATAGCTGACGAAGGTAAGCAGGTATTTGTGATGGGGCATCCTGAATATGATAGAACAACTCTAAAAGAAGAGTACAAGAGAGATGTGGCAAAAGGTCTAAATATTGACTTGCCTCATAATTATTTTCCAGAAGATAATCCAGAGAATCATCCAAAACTCACATGGAGAAGTCATGCGAATGCATTGTATACTAACTGGTTGAATTATTATGTTTATCAGGTGACTCCGTATGAGTTGTAAATATATAACAAAATTTTTAAAGGAAATGTTAAATACTTGAAAATATTTAACATTTCCTTTTTATTTACTGATACAATTATAAAATGTATAATATAAATATCTATAGATTTGAAAAGCACGTTCTATAAAGAAAGGAGCCTTTCATGAATCATCATAAGTATCCTGAATTTTACCATAAGAATCATAATAAAAGAAACTATTTTGAAGGCTGGTATTTTAAGCAAGTTACACAAGATTGTAAACACGCTTTGATTTTTATTCCAGGAGTTAGCTTTGAAAAGGATGTGTCACATTGCTTTATTCAATGTCTTCATTACTACGAAGATAATATTTTAGAAAGCTATAATGTAGATTTTCCAATAAATGATTTTAAATCAAGGAATTATTATTTTGGTTTAAATATTAATAAAAATATATTTAGTTTTGAAGGAATAAAGCTAAATATTAGTGATAATAATTTGTCTATAAAAGGTTCTATCAAGTTTCAGGATATTACACCAATTAAAACAAATGTTTTAAGTCCTAATATTATGGGATTTTTTAGTTATATACCATTTATGGAGTGTAATCATGGAATATTAAGCATGAATCATGAAGTTTCTGGAAAAATCATTATAAACGGGGAAGTAATTGACTTTACAGGAGGTAAGGGGTATATAGAAAAGGATTGGGGCAGATCTTTTCCCGAAAAGTATATTTGGGTACATTCAAATCACTTTGATAATTCTTCTGTCAGCTTATTTTGTTCAGTTGCTAAAATTCCTTTTGGGCTATTTTCATTTACAGGATTAATATGCAATTTAATTATTGACGATGTTGAATATAGATTTGCTACATATAATGGAGCTAAACTTAAATTAAAGGAAATATCTGAAAAAGAGTTTGAGTTAATTATAAAAAGAAATAATTATATTCTAGAGCTAAAAGGTTCAAAGGGTAAGACGAAAGAATTATTAGCACCTAAGTTAGGCTCTATGAGTAAAACTATTAAGGAAGGACTTTCTGGCAAACTAAGTATAATATTAAAGAAAAACACTAGTGAAATAATTTATAAAGGAAAAAGTAATAAATGTGGAATAGAACTAGAGTATTGAAGTCTATTTCTTTATGATAAATGTTGATTTAACCTTGCAACATAAATAAAAAATAGTGTAAAATGAAACAAATGATAATTAATTTTAATATGCTTTTGAAAGGCAGGTACTTTCTATGCACTTAAGATTAAAACTCACATTGTTTATGATTATTCTAGTAAATATCTCTCTTATACTTCTTGGTGTAATTAATAGCTCCAGGTCTTATGAGATTGTAGAAAACTCTGTTGAGACATCCGCAGTTGAAATGGTTTTGACTCATTGTAGCGTTGTTAACGAGTTGGCAATAAAGCAAATGCAGATGCCTCATTATCTTTCTATAGATGAAGATGTAATTGATTTTTTAAATGATCAGGAATCCCAAGAAAAATTTGATAGAGTAATTAAGAAATTTGATCAATATATTTTTGATAAAAATAATTTAGAGGGAGTTTTCCTTGGAAATTCTGAAGGGACTATTGTAGTTGCTCAAAGCAATAATATTGATATGATAGGAACAGACCTATCTGATAGAGAGTATTATAAAAAAACTTTTGAATTAAAGGAATCTATTATAAGTGATACCTTATATTCTAGAAGAACTGGTGCGCCTATGTTTGCAATAACAGTGCCAGTTTTTGCTGAGAATAGAGATGATGAGCTAATTGGTTTTATTGGAACTATTGTTTATGCTGATAGTTTATCGACATATTTAAAAGATATGAAATTACCTGGTATAGAGTCTAGCTATGCTTTTATGATAGATGGAAATAATAATTATATATACAATCCATATGAAGAAATGATTGGACAGAATATGGGTATTGTTGGTTTAAAGGAAGAAATACCTGAAGCTCAAAGTCTAGAATCTACTACGGGTTATTCAGTTAAGTATTCAACAGGTGATGAAGAAATGTTGGCTGTTTTTAGCAAAGTTGCTGGAACGGATTGGCTTTTAGTAGTCTCTGGTAGTTTAGATGAATTACGAGCTCCAATTAGAAATATGAATACTATAATGGTTCTGGTTTTTATTATATTATCATCCATTGTAACGTTTATTATATTTTTTGGAACAAAATTAATTACACAGCCAATTATTAATGATTTACTAGATAAAAATGCTAGATTAGAAGAGTTTAACCAAGAACTTGAAGAATCAAAAGCTATGCTAAAAGAAACTTCTGATGCGTTATATGAATCAGAGATTGAATTGATAGAACAAAACAGAGAACTTGTTGAAAGCAAACAAGGTTTAGATAGAAAGAATAAACTTCTTGAAATAACACTTAAGGCTAGTAATGAGGGGATATGGTTTTACGAAATAATTGATAAAAAAGTAAGTTTTATAGATGATTTTAAAACTTTTACATGGTTTGGGCAAGAGATTTTAAGCACCGAAGACTGGGAAAATAGAATTCATCCAGAAGATAGAGATGAATCAAGAAGACAATTTATGGAATTTGTTGAAGGAAAAGTAGATGAATTTAGCATTATAAATAGAGTTTTAGTAGATGATGAAAATTATCATTGGGTAAGATCAAAAGGCAAAGCTTTTTTTGATGAAATTGGTGAGAGAAGTATTGTGGCAGGTGTACATACAGATATTGACGAATTGAAAAAAAATCAGGAACAGTTAAATTACCTAGCATATTATGATTCTCTTACATCTATTCCTAATAGGATAAATTTACTTGAAGAACTCGAAACATCTATTCTAAATGCAGAAACAAAAGAAACAAATATGGCTGTTTTGTTTATTGATATTGATGACTTTAAAAGAATAAACGATAGTATGGGACATAAGTTTGGAGATCAAGTATTAATACAATCAGCAAAACGTTTAATGGAAAAAAGTGAAGACACTGAAATGGTTTCCCGCTTTGGTGGAGATGAATTTGTAGTAATTTTAAAAGATATAAAATCAAAAATGGATGCATATTGGATTTCTGATAGATTTATGGAGGTATTTGCAGAGCCATTTAATATAAATCAATCAAATATTTTTTTAAATGTAAGTATAGGTATTGCGGTATTCCCATTTGATGGGAATAGTGCAGAGGAACTTCTTACAAATGCAGATATTGCCATGTATAAGGCTAAACAAGACGGAAAAAATAGAGTTGATTTTTATAATCCACTTATTAAAGATGATGTAGTAAAGAGAATAGAATTAGAAAAAAATTTAAGACAAGCAATTAATAATGAAGAATTTGAACTACATTATCAACCTCAGTACAATGTAAAAGATAATTCTCTTAGAGGTTTTGAAGCCTTAATTCGTTGGAATAAACCGGAACAGGGTATTGTTGGTCCAGGAGGATTCATCAATGTGGCTGAAGATACAGGTATGATTATTAAAATAGGGAACTGGGTATTAGAAGAAGCATGCAATACATTATTAAAATGGACAAATGAAAAAGGTTTTGATGGAATAATGTCTGTGAATATTTCACCAGTTCAACTAAAACACTACAACTTTATGAATAATCTTAGGAATATCGTAAAAGAAACCAGTATAAATCCTAAAAAACTTGAAATAGAAATAACAGAAAGTATACTTATTGAATCATTTGATTTAACATTAGAAAAACTAATGGAAATTAAAAATATGGGAATAAGAATTTCTTTGGATGATTTTGGAACAGGTTATTCTTCATTGTCATATTTAAAAAATCTTCCAGTAGACACTCTTAAAATAGATAAGAGTTTTGTAGATGAAATAATGCAGGAAAGTAAAAATAGAGAAATTGTTGGCTCGATTGTAAACCTTGTAAATAAGCTTGATATGGAAACTGTTGCAGAGGGTGTTGAAACAGCTCAGCAGTACGAATACTTAAATAGTGTAGAGTGTGATAGTTATCAGGGATATTATATGAGTAAACCATTACCTAAAGAAGATATAGAAGATAGCATTTTAAATAATAATACATAAGATAAAAATTCAGGAGAATTCATCATGATAAAACTAAACGATTACTTATATTCAGGAGATACAGTTTTAAAAATTTTGCAACGTTATACAGATGATTTAAAAATGTCAGCTAAAGAAACGAAGAATCAAATAGACTTGGTTCATTGCAATTTTTTACTACAAATAGCAGAACTTCTACAACATAACGACTTCCTTACTTCACAGTCTCAAAGAATTAGAGAATTCTATAAATTTATGGCAAATGAATATCCATTCCTTGCTTTTACATTTAAGGGAAGAATAAAATCATTAATTAGGGCAGAACAAAAATTTAATGGATATATAGTCGAATATATCTATGATTATTATAAAGAAAATGGTAAATATCCATCTATACCCGAACTGAAAAATTCACTAAATTGCTTTCGCGATCTAATAGCATATAGAATAGTTGTATCTCTTCCAAAATGTCACTTGAAAGCAGGGGAAGTACTTGCTGATGAAGAAATGAAATATTTATATGATATTGCAAATAATCTATTAGGTTTTTTAGAGGAAAGAGGATTTACAGCAGAGCTTTCTACTTATAAAGGAGAGAAAAAATCTGTTTTATTAGATGAAAGTGTAAGTCCCTATTATAAGGATTATATAGTTAATTCTAAACCTTATGGGTATCAATCATTGCATATAACCTTTTATGATAATATAGCAAGATGTTATATAGAGGTTCAGCTTAGAACAAAAGAAATGGACGATTTTGCAGAAATAGGTCCCGCAAATCATTTAGGTTATGAAAAAAGACAAGACAGCGAAAGAACTAGGAGATATGAGATACCTCAAAATGAATTTAAGTATTTTGACGAGGCTTACGAAAGAGGTGTTTTACTCCAGCAACTTGAATTGTCAAAATTAGATGTAAATATGTTTGCCGCATCTAACAATTCCCTTATAAACGATGGTTGTGGACTTTATCGTGGAAGACAGATTCTTCCATACGAGCACTTATCAAGGTTTCAGAATGATATAATAGATTAAATCGATACACGAAATTTTGCAAAGAATCTTAAAAAGATTAATAAATTTATATAGTATTTACAAAAATTTTATTTAATATTGCATTGATGAAAATAGAAGAGTATTATAATAACAAATCATAATTAATAGCCCATCCCTTCAAAGGAGAAGCTTGTTAATTGTGATTTTTTATTAAAAAATATTTAATGAAAGGCTAAAACAATGAAAAAATATAATACTAAATACGGTGAACTTAAACATATAAGTGAATATTCTTTGTATCCTGATGATACGTTAAAAGAATGTATGCTATTAGAGGAATCAAAATTAAATACAGATATTGGTGTATTGATACCTCAGTATGAATATGGTGATGACAGACGAAAATATGTATATTCTATATCTTTTTACCAAGATGGTACAATGAGAAGAATAGCTCTTCATGATAAAACCATCATTAAAACGCCAGTAGGTGAAATGAGTGCAGAGTTATTAACTTTTTATAAAAGTGGTAAAATTAAAAGAGTATTTCCTTTAAATGGGAGAATTTCAGCATACTGGAGTGAACAAGACGAATATAAGCTGGCTACAGAAGACACGTTGAATCTATTAATTGGTGAAATTAAAGGAAAAATTATAGCATATAGCTTTTATGAAGATGGAACATTAAAAGATATAACAACTTGGCCAGGTGAAAAATTACATATAGAAACTCCAATAGGAGCAGTGGAAGGTAGAATTGGAATTTCTTTATATGAAGATGGAAGCTTGAAATCTTTTGAACCTAGAATGCCAATAAAGATAAAAACTCCAATAGGTGAAATAGAAGCATATGATGTGAATGCAAATGGCATGAATGGTGATAAAAATTCTTTAGAATTTTATGCGAATGGAAATATTAAAGAAATAACGACTTGCTCTATGAAAATAAGCTTGATTAGTCATGATGGTGAGGTTTTTGAAATATTTGAGCCTGTTCAAGAGTGGGATGAAGATAATGTAGAGATTAGTTTTAGTGGACTTAAAATATCATTTAAAAATAATAAAATAATGTTTAATGATTTTTTTGAATACAGTATTGAAGAATATGATTTTGTTATTGAGTCTTATGAAAGAAGGGTCCAGAGTATGTGCGCAAGTTGCAGCAGTTAGAAAGTGTTTATATACCTATAAAAATGTAGTTTTTTTCAACTTATATACTGGTAAATTAGTACTTGAAAAGTTTGCTAAAATGCAAGAAAATAGATATTGAAAAGTTGTTTTGTAGACTTATTAAAATGTATATTTATCTGTGGGGTGTGTTTAAAATGATGAAAAAATATCGTTTGGCAGAATACCAGAAAGATTTTCTTGAAAAAACAGATGTAGAAAACAGTTCTAGATTCATAGTTATATTTATTGTACTTATGTTAATGTCAGGAATTCAGACCTTAGTATATTTATTTAGCTCAAATGAGTTTTATAGTAATGAACTTAAAATTCTAAAGCTTATTATAGTTATTTGTGGTCTGATTTTGATTTATCCAATAAATAAAATAAGGAAAAAAGATGAGAGGTATTTAAAATATTCTCAAATAATTATAAATATTTGTATATTTGTAATGTTTATAATTGCAAATATTAATACATTTGTTGCACAAAAAGTTAGTTCAGATATTTCAATATATATAATGATGGTTTTTATAATTATAGCTGCAGTAAGAGTAAGACCATATTTCATGTTGTTTCAACAGCTGTTTGCCTATATTGTATTTTCTATAGGTATTTTGAACTTTCAGCCTTATGTGCAGTTTAGAATGTCTCATTTAATAAATGGCGCAGTTATAAATATTATAGCTTTTTTATTATCTCATATGCTGTACTCATATAGTGCTTCCGTTTATTTAAACAAAAAGCATTTAGATTTAAAAAATATTGAGTTAAAACAAATCGCTGAGAGTGATTCATTAACAGATTTATATAATCAAAGGGGTATAGGTAATATTTTACAGGAAATAATAAAAGATTCTAAAAAGGAACAAACAGATATATATTTAGGCGTATTAGACTTAGATAATTTTAAAAATTTAAATGATAGGTATGGACATACATTTGGAAATAAAGTTCTAAGGCAAGTAGCAGATATAATCAAAGAAAATATTCGTACTGAAGATTTTGCAGGTCGTTATGGTGGAGACGAATTTATTTTAATTTTTAAAGATGCAAATATAAATCAGGTTGAAAATATTATGAAAAGACTATCTCAGGAAGTGAAAAGACTGGACTTATATGATTGTAAACTTTCTTTTAGTTGTGGATTGGCTAAATGGAGTGGTGAATCAATCGAGAAGTTATTTGAAAGAGCTGATAAGTATATGTACCAAATGAAACATTCAGGGAGAGATAATACATATATAGAAACTTATAAGACTATCTGAAAAATCAGATAGTCTATTTTTTACCTAATAAAATAACTATACTATAATTTTCTATATTATTGTATACTTAATTATATAAGTGGTTTATTTGAAAGGAGTCCAAAATGAAAAATAAAAAGTTTTTACTATTTTTTATGCTATTCATATTACTAATAGCGTTACCAGTTAAAACAAATGCAGATATAGGTCCAAAACCTTCTGTAATAGTTGATTTCAAAGGCTTTGAAGGACAAACTTACTATGTAACCCTACTTTCTGAAGACGAATCAGTAGCACTATATTCTGTGGCTGGACTGTATGAGGATGATGAAGAATATAAAGAAGGCGATGAAGACTATGATATTTTTGTGAGGTTTAGAGATTATGAAGATGTAGATGGATACTATTTCTTACAGTATTTTGAAAACTGTACCAATGATCATAGATTTTCTTGGACATATTTTCCACCAGAAAAATTTAAAATTCTTATTTATATGCCAGAAACAGATGAGTTTTTAACAGACAATGAAATATTAGATCAATATGCTTTTGATAGTTATTTTACAGTTGATTATAATGGTGGAAATATTATAATAGAAAAAGAAAATATAAATAAAAGTGAAAATTTATTCATGGAGATTATATCTTTAATTGTTAGAATAATGCTAACAATAATAATCGAAATATTGATAGCTTTATTATTTGGATTAAGAGGAAAAAACATATTACTCTTGATTATAATAACAAATGTCATAACACAGATTTTATTAAATATTTCATTGTTCTTAATTAACTATACATTTGGAATGATTGCCTTTGTCTTGGCATATATAATTTTAGAGATAATCGTTTGCATAATAGAGCTTGTTATATATACTGTTTATGTTGCTAAAAAACCAGAATTCAAAATACCAGTATGGAAACCAGTTGTATACGCACTAGTCGCAAATACCGCATCATTTTTTATTGGTATTATACTAGCTTTATTATTACCATTAATATTTTAAATAATAATACTAAAAAGGGAAAATATGAAATTTTATTTAGCTCCTATGGAGTCAGTTACAGGATATATTTTTAGAAATATATATAAAAAGTATTTTAATGATATTGATAGATATATCACTCCATTTATAAAAGGGAAAAAATTATCAAGTAGAGAAAAAAATGATGTTATACCAGAGCACAATCAAGAAATAGATGTAGTACCTCAAATGTTAACAAATAGTACAGAAGACTTCTTATCAGTTGTAGATATTATGAAAAATAAATACGGCTATAAATCGATCAACTTAAATCTTGGATGCCCATCTGGAACAGTAGTGAATAAAAAAAGAGGTGCAGGATTTTTAAGTGATTTATCAATGCTTGAAAAGTTTTTAGATGAAATATTTAAAGAAAGTGAAATTTGTATTTCAATTAAAACAAGAATTGGCGTTGAAAATATTGAAGAATGGGAAGAAATTATTGAGTTATATAATAAATACCCCTTAGAAGAACTAATCGTACATCCAAGATTAAGGCAGGAATTTTACTCTGGTAAGCCTCATTTAGAGATTTACGAAAAAATTGTAAAAAAAAGTAAGCATTCTTTATGTTATAACGGGGATATAAATACAGTTGAAGACTACAAAGTAATTGCTGAAAATTTTCCATCAACAAATAAAATAATGTTAGGAAGAGGATTGTTAGCTAACCCTGGTTTAATAGGTGAAATAAATGGGAAAAAACCTCTTACAAAAGATAAATTTAGAAACTTTCATGATGAAATATATTTTGGATATAAAGAGGTTATGAGCGGTGATACAAATACTCTATTTAAAATGAAAGAGCTTTGGACATATTTTAGCAGAAGTTTTGGAGGTTCAGAAAAGCATTTAAAAAAAATCAGAAAATCTCAAAAGTGCTCAGATTATGATGTGATAGTAAATAGTATTTTTAATGATTTAGAATATAAAAATTTTTAATGGGAGGGCTATATGATAAAAGTAGAAAATCTTACATTAAAATATCCAAGTGGCAAAGGTGTTTTTGATGTTAGCTTTCAAGTGAAAGAAGGAGTTATTTCAGGTTATTTAGGACCAAATGGAGCTGGAAAAACAACAACTATTAGAGGTCTACTAGGTTTTATGAAACCAGATAATGGTACATGCACCATAAATAATTTAGATTCATGGAAAGACTCAACCAAAATACAAAAAGAACTTGGTTACATACCAGGTGAAATATCATTTGTTGAAAATATGCGAGGTGATGAATATTTAAAATTTATTTCAAAGATGCGTAAAACAAATGATGATGGTCGACAAAAAGATTTATTAGATATGTTGGATTTTTCGCCAAAAGGTTATATAAAAAAATATTCTAAAGGTATGAAACAAAAACTTAGTATTGTTTCAGCCTTTATGCATGACCCTCAAGTCTTAATTATGGATGAACCTACTAGTGGTTTAGATCCACTTATGCAGAGTAGATTTGTTGATTTATTAAAAAGCGAGAAAAAGCGTGGGAAGACTATTTTAATGTCTAGTCATATATTTGAAGAAGTTGAAAGAACCTGTGATAATGTTTTAATAATCAAAGAAGGAAAGCTTGTGGCATCATCAGATATAGATACGCTTAAGAAATCTCAAAAAAAGACATATTTAATTAAAACAGACGAAAAGCAAAAAGCTATAGAATTATTCGAAAAATCAGGATTTAAAGCCTCATTTGGAATAAATGAATCAGTTGAAATTGTGACTTCTGGAGAAAGCATTGATGACTTTATAAAAGTTGCTGCAAAGTTAAATATAAAAAATCTTGATGTTAAATCTCAAAGTCTAGAAGATATTTTTATGCACTTTTATTCAAAGGAGGATAATTAGTATGAGTTTACCATTATTTATTCTTACTATTAAAAAGAACTGGGGTCTTTTATTGATATTTTTTGCTGTATTGACTATGTACACAACTATTATGATATATATGTTTAATCCAGATGATATGGAAGGCTTAATGTCTGTCATGAATATGCTTCCTGAAGACTTAATTAGGGCAATGGGATTTGCAAGTGTTTTTACAGATTTAACAGGGTATCTTGCAAGTTGGTTATATGGAATGTTAATGACTGCTTTTCCAATTGTTTATAGCATTATACTTGGAAATAGATTAGTAACTAAAACAGTAGACAGTGGTTCGATTACATGTTTATTATCAACTCCAAATTCAAGAGTGAAAATAATATTAACTAAAGGAATATATGCATTTTTTTCTCTAGCAGTTTTGCAGTTTGCAGTGATGATAATAGGGATAGTTGTTTCTAGTATAGCTTTTCCAGATATGCTAGATATAAAAGCTTTTTTTGCCCTGAACTTTACGACTTTACTTGTTAATATGACAGTAATGGCAATTATGTATTTTTCATCATGTTATTTTAGTGATTCAAAATATTCACTAGGATTTGGTGCAGGAATACCAATTATGTTTTTACTCTTTAATATGTTAGGTGGTGCTTCAAAAGACATATCTATCTTGAAGAATATTTCGATTTTTGGTTGGTATAATCCTGTTGAGCTGGTTTATGGAGAAAATTATTTATTTGTAAATATTATTTATATAGTTATTATTTTACTTTTATTTGGATTTGGAACTTTGATATTTAAAAATAAAAGACTTACTATATAAATGAAACTTGCGTTTGCTTTTTAAAGATGATATAATGCATAAGCTAATTAAATATACTAGACAGTTCATTTGTACCATCCTGTCTATAAATAAAACTAGGGCAATTATTTATACTATTATTGAATATATAAATAGGCATAGTTTTAATGCCTATTTTTTTTACTTTATATTAATGTTTGAAAGGAATTATATATGTATATATTAAAAACAGAAGCGAGTTTTGACTCAGCACACTTTTTATCAGGTCATGGAGGGAAATGTAGAAATTTACATGGCCATAGATGGAGAGTTATTGTAGAAATAAAAAGTGAAACTCTTAATGAATCAGGAGAATCAGAGGGAATGGTTGTTGATTTTTCTGATATTAAAAATGATTTAAAAAAAGAAGCTGATTTTCTTGATCATTCACTTATAATTCAAAAAAACACTTTAAAAGATAAAACTGTAGAAGCACTAAAAGAAGAAGAGTTTAAAATTATTGAAGTTAACTTTAGACCTACAGCAGAAAATATGTCAAAATATTTTTATGATAAAATGAAAGCAAAAGGCTATAATATTAAAGGTGTCACGGTTTATGAATCACCTAATAATGCAGCAACATATGAGGAAGATTAATGGCAGAATTTAAAGTTGTAGAAAAATTTGAGAGCATAAATGGTGAAGGACAAAGAGCAGGACAGCTTGCGATATTTATTAGATTCAAAGGATGCAATTTAAAATGTTCATATTGTGACACTAAATGGGCAAATGAATTAGATGCTGATTTTGAGGTTTTGACAGATTTAGAAATTTATAATTACATTAAGCAAACAGGTATATCTAATGTAACTTTGACTGGTGGAGAACCATTACTTCAAGAAGGTATAGAAGAATTATTAGTAAGACTATCAAAGGATAAAAGCTTATTTGTTGAAATTGAAACGAATGGAAGCATTGATATTATAGATATATTGAAAATACCTAATGGACCTTCTGTAACTCTAGATTATAAGTTACCTGATAGTTTGATGTCACAATATATGCATGTAACTAATTTTGAAAACATAACAAGAAATGATACGGTTAAATTTGTTGCTGGGAGCTTAGATGATTTAGAGCATGCGAAAAAAATAATTGAAAATTATTCATTAATAGAAAAGAGTAATGTCTATATAAGTGCTGTTTTTGGAAAAATAGAATTAGAAGAAATTGTAAACTTCATGAAAATAAATAACTTGAATGGAGTTTCTATGCAATTGCAGTTGCATAAAGTGATCTGGGACAGTGAAAGAAAAGGAGTTTAAGATGAGAGCATTAGTATTATTAAGTGGTGGAGTAGATTCATCAACCTGTCTTGGTGTAGCAGTTGATAAGTATGGAAGTGAAAATGTTGTAGCTTTATCAATATCATATGGGCAAAAACATACTAAGGAAATTGAAGCAGCAAAAAATATAGCAGGACATTATGGAGTAGAAATAATGTTTCTTGATTTAGCAAAGATATTTTCATATAGTGATTGTTCATTATTTGAACACTCAGACAAAGAAATACCAAAAGAGTCATATGCAAAACAAATTGAAAAAAGTAATGGAAAGCCAGTATCAACTTATGTTCCATTTAGAAATGGTCTGTTTTTATCTTCAGCAGCCAGTATTGCATTGTCAAAAGAATGTAATTTGATTTATTATGGAGCTCATAGTGATGATTCTGCAGGAAATGCCTATCCTGATTGTAGTGAAGAATTTAATAATGCTATGAATAAAGCGATATATATAGGTAGTGGAAATCAGTTAGAAATTGTTGCACCTTTTGTATTATGGACAAAAGAAAAGGTTGTTAAAAAAGGACTTGAACTAGGAGTACCATATGAATTGACTTGGAGTTGTTATGAGGGAGAAGACAAACCATGTGGAAATTGTGGTACCTGTATAGATAGAAAAGCTGCATTTGAAAACAATGGAGTTAGTGATCCAATATATGATTAATAGATGAAAGGAATAGTTATGCAAGGAAGAAAAAAAGAAGAATTAAAGGATATTACTTTATTAGGTAACCAGGGAACGAATTATTGTTTTGACTATAATCCAGATGTTTTGGAAACTTTTGAAAATAAACATCAGGAAAATGATTATTTTGTAAAATTTAATTGCCCTGAATTTACAAGTTTATGTCCTATAACTGGTCAACCAGATTTTGCTAATATTATTATTTCATATGTGCCAAGTGTAAATATGGTTGAGAGTAAGTCGCTAAAACTATATCTATTTAGTTTCAGAAATCATGGGGATTTTCATGAAGATTGTATGAATGTAATCATGAAAGATTTAATATCTTTAATGGAGCCAAAATATATTGAAGTCTGGGGTAAATTCACTCCTAGAGGAGGAATTTCAATCGACCCTTACTGTAATTATGGAAAGCCTGGTACTAAATGGGAAGAAATCGCCTTTAATAGAATGGCGAATCATGATATGTATCCAGAAAAAGTTGATAATAGATAAAAGTTTATTTGAATATCAAACAAAAAAGAGTTATAATTTTCTTATAAGTAAAGAGTTGGAGGAGTAGGTATGAATAGTTTAGAATTATTTTCTACTATTGCACTAATAACGACCAATAATTATGATTTTTCAACTCAAATGGAATATATTTTAAAGGAAATTGGAAAAAATACTCATTTAAGCAGAGTATATATTTTTATTGAAAATGAAGATGAAACTATCAGTAATAAATTTGAATGGGTAAATGATGGTATAGAGTCTCTGAAGGATAAGTATCAAAACTTTTCATGTGAGAATTACCAATATTTTAAAAAAATTCTTTACAGAGATGGGAATATTTCTTCTAATCATATTGATGATTTGCCAGAAAAGCTGAGGAATTTCTTAAAAGAACAGGCTATTCTGGCTATTCTTATTTGTCCGATTACTATAGATGGAGAAATTAAAGGTTTTATAGGGTTTCATGAGTGTAAGAATAAGAAAAAATGGAACGAAACAGAACTAAATATACTTTTGACTGTTTCTGGAGTGATTTCAAACCTGTATGAAAAGCATATGATTTTTGAGAGAGTTAGAGAGGACAAGAAGAATCTGTCTATACTTTTTAACACAATAGATGACTTCATTGTGATAGGTGATTTGAACGGTAAAATATTATATGCAAATAATTCTGTAATCGAAAAGCTAGGTTATAATAATGATGAACTTTGTGAAATGGAAATGCTTGACTTAAGATCCAAGGAAAAAAGAGCGGAAGCAAAAGAAATCTTAAATAATATATCGAAAGGAAAAACTGATAAGTGTATAATACCTTTTGAAACAAAAAAAGGTGAAAATATTCCTTCTGAAACAAGGTTTTGGTTTGGGAAATGGAATAATATTGATTGCATTTTCAGCATTTCAAAAAATCTTTCAAAAGAACAAGAAATAATACAAAGATTTACAAAGCTCTTTGACTACAATCCTATATTAATGTCAGTTAGTAGTTTTCCGGATAGGGTATTTCAAGATGTAAATAAATCTTTTACTGAAAAACTGGGATATTCTTACGAAGAAGTTATTGGTAAGAGAGAGGTTGAAATTGGACTATTATATGATGAAAATGAAAGAGAAAAATTAGTAAGTGCAATACAAAAAAGTGAAGAAGTAAAAGGTTTAGAATTAAAAATAAAGACTAAAAATAATGAACTTATCGAAGGAATATTTTATGGTAAAGTCATAGAAGTAAATGATAATAGTTATTTTTTAATAGTTGTATTAGATGTAACCGAACTTAAAAATGTACAAAAATTATATCAAAGAGAAAAAAATAGACTTGAAACAATAATAAACAGTACTCAGCTAGGTACATGGGAGTGGAATATTGAAACTGGGAAAACTATTTTCAATGAAAGATGGGCAGAAATAATTGGATATAAATTAAGTGAATTAGATCCTGTAGATATAAATACATGGACAAAATTAACACATCCTGATGATCTAAAAGAAGCTAGTAAACTATTAGAAATGCACTTTAAGAAACAAACGGAATTTTATGAATGTGAATTTAGAATGAAGCACAAAGATGGGCACTGGGTTTGGATACATGACAAAGGAAAGGTTGAGATATGGGATCAAAATGATAACCCTATTTTAATGTATGGAACACATGTAGATATAACACATCAAAAAAATGTTGAAGAAATGATGCTTGATATTTCAAACCATGATGCTTTAACAGGTGTGTACAATAGAAGATATATTTTTAATCGATTAGAAAAAGATATTGAAAGATACTATAGAAAAGAAGTGTTTTTTTCAATAGCAATTCTTGACATTGATCATTTTAAAAGAATTAATGATAACTATGGTCATTTAGCAGGAGACTACATATTAAAGTCTTTTACAGAAACAATAAGTGAAAATTTAAGAGAGTATGACTTGTTAGGAAGGTTTGGAGGAGAGGAGTTTATAATTATTTTATACGATGTAGATAAAGAAGAAGCTAAAGAGATAATTGAAAGAATTGCAACAATAATTAGAGATAAAGTTTTTACATATCAAGATAAAAATATAAAGTTTACATTTAGTGGAGGTGTTTCAAGTGTATTAGAAGAAGATTCAGAAAGAATCAGAATCGAAGAATTAATTTCGGTGGCTGATAAAAGACTTTATAAGGCAAAAGATGCCGGAAGAGATAAAATTTTTGCACAATAAAAAATACAAAGTATTTTTTCATGAAAAAGTGTTATAATATATACAAATTAGTAATAGAGGAGTAAATCGGTTAATGAAGAGTATTAGAAAAACCAAAATAATATGTACATTGGGACCTGTAACCCAAACAGAAGAAATGTTAAGAAGTATGATGTTAGAAGGAATGGATGTTGCGCGTTTTAATTTTTCCCATGGGACACATGAGGACAAGCTTAACACACTCAATATGGTAAAGAAGGTAAGGGAAGAATTAGGACTATATGTAGCGACCCTTTTAGATACAAGAGGACCTGAAATCAGGATAGGTCTTTTTGAAGATGGAAAAATCGAACTAGAAGAAGGACAGATGTTTACACTTACTGTAGATGATAAAACTGGAAATAAAGAAATGGTCTCTGTTAATTATCCAGATTTAGTTAATGATGTTACAGAAGGAAGTAAAATTTTAATAGATGATGGTCTCATTGAAATGGATGTTTTAAAGGTTAGTGGAAGTGAGATATTATGTAGAGTATTAAATTCAGGAGTCATTTCAGATAGAAAAGGAGTTAATGTACCAAATGTGCATTTATCTATGCCTTTTGTGAGTAAAAAAGATCGTGATGATATTCTATTTGGAATAAAACATGGTTTCGATTTTATTGCAGCGTCATTTGTAAGAAGTGCAAAAGATGTTCTAGAGATAAGAAAAATTCTAAAAGAAAATGATGGTGAATCTATTAGGATTATTTCAAAAATTGAAAACATGAAAGGTGTTGACAACATAGATGAAATTATTAAAGCATCTGATGGTGTAATGGTTGCAAGAGGTGATTTAGGTGTTGAAATTCCCTTTGAAGAAGTTCCAGCTATTCAAAAGAAAATAATTAGAAAAGTATATGGGCAGGGTAAAGTAGTAATTACTGCAACACAAATGCTTGATTCAATGATGAAAAATCCTAGACCTACCAGGGCAGAGGCAACTGACGTAGCAAATGCTATATATGATGGTACTAGTTCTATAATGCTTTCAGGAGAAACAGCTGCTGGAAATTATCCACTTGAAGCAATTAGGACAATGGTAAAAATAGCTATTAGTACTGAAAAAGATATTAATTATGCTGAAAGATTTAAACAAAATAAAAATATTTATAAATCAAGTATCACAAACGCAATTTCACATGCTACATGTACAACAGCAATAGATGTAAATTCATCAGCTATTATTACTGTAACAAAATCAGGTTCAACAGCTAGATCAATTTCAAAATATAGACCAGTGTCACCTATTATAGGATGCTGTATGGACGAAAGAGTTTGTAGGCAACTTAATCTGAGTTGGGGTGTTGTTCCAATTTTAGTTGATGAATGTACTGATACAGATCAGTTATTTGATGAAGCGGTAGAAATGGCTGAAAAAAATGGAATAGTAAAAGCAGGTGAGTTGGTTGTAATAACTGCAGGTGTGCCTTTAGGAGTTACTGGTACAACAAACCTTATGAAAGTTCTAATGGCTGGAAAAGTTCTTGTAAAGGGAACTAGGATTTCTGGTGGTAAAGCAACTGCAAATTTATGTGTTTGTAAAAATGAAAAAGAATTAATAGATAATTTTAAACCTGGAGATATAATAGTTATTTCAGATACAAGTAATAATGTTATTGAACAGATAAAAGAAGCTGCAGGACTTATTACAGAAAATACGGATGTAGATTCTCATGCTGCAACAGCAGGGTTATCTTTGGATTTACCTGTTATTATAGGAGCAAAAAATGCAACTAAAATATTAAAATCAGGTTCAGTAGTAACAATTGATGCTGAGTACGGTATGGTTAGGAGCAGCTAGTTTATTTTTAATAAAATTTGAACCCATTTATTTGGGTTCTTTTTTTTACAAAATCTTTACTAGAAATTTATCGTACCTTGATAGCAGCCTTTACAATTAGCTGATAATATAGCTTCATAGAGGTGACTATTATGTTGAAAAGAATATTAAACAAAGATCAAATTAATAAAATATTGGAAAAACCTAAATTGTTTATTGTAATGACTATGCTTGTCTTTTATTTTATCGGTGTGGCAGTTTGTGTTTTGATTAGTTTAATTCCTGTTGTTGGTGAAATTAATTTCTTAACAGATTATATAACAATGCCCTCTTTCTTATCAATAGTGTGTGGATTTATTATGCCTCTTATAGAAATACAAAAACTTGTTGAATTTTAAGTATTGAATTCTTACCTCCTTCTAAAATATATGGTTATTTTATATAAGATTTCTTAAAAAAAACTAAAATTCATATGAAGTGTACCCATATAAATCCACCACAATATATTGTATAATTAATTAATAGATTTAAACAAATCGCTATTTTGTTAACATTTCAAAATAACGATTTGTTTGTTGTTTGACATAATTATTAAGGAGATTTATGAAAAATTTAAAAAAAGAATGGTTAGGAAATATTAGAGGAGATTTATTATCTGGTATAGTAGTGGCTATAGCCTTAGTTCCAGAAGCAATTGCATTTTCTATAATAGCGGGCTTAAGT
The DNA here is from genome assembly GCA_963676435.2 of uncultured Parasporobacterium sp. Taxonomy (GTDB): domain Bacteria; phylum Bacillota; class Clostridia; order Lachnospirales; family Lachnospiraceae; genus CAXXOZ01. The sequence continues at coordinate 236,464 of CAXXOZ010000020.1, read as the reverse complement.
CCTATGGTTGGTTTATATTCTGCCTTTTGTATATCAATTGTTGTTGCTATTGCTGGTGGAAGAGCTGGTATGATTTCTGGAGCAACGGGAGCAATGGCGTTAGTTTTAGCATCTCTAGTTAGAAATCATGGAATTGAATATGTTTTAGTAGCGACTCTTTTGACAGGAGTTTTGCAAATAATATTTGGGGTATTAAAAATCGGGACATTATTAAGATTTATACCTAAGCCAGTTATGATAGGTTTTGTTAATGCGTTGGCAATTATGATTTTTAAATCCCAATTAACATATTTTAAAGGTGCAGGAATAATGATGTATATATTGGTTGCAGTAGGAATTGCTATTATATACTTATTTCCAAAGATAACAAAAGCGATACCCGCGCCCTTGGTTGCAATAGTAGGAATAACAGCTTTTGTATTATTAACGAATTCAGATGTATCAAGAATAGGAGATATGGGTACAATTACTGGAAGCTTGCCAAATTTCTTGTTACCAAATGTTCCTTTAAATCTTGAAACACTTAGAATAATATTACCTACATCATTTTCTCTTGCAATAGTAGGTTTAACTGAATCAATGCTTACAGCTAGAATACTTGATGAAAAAACAGATACAGCAAGTGATAAGAACAGAGAGTGTGTAGGACAGGGTATTGCAAATGTAGTAACTGGTTTCTTTGGAGGAATGGCAGGATGTGCTATGATTGGACAATCTGTTATAAATCATAAATCAGGTGGAAGAGGTAGACTTTCTACATTTTCAGCTGGTGCATTTTTAATGATTTTGATAGTGTTACTGAATCAGTGGCTTGTACAGATACCTTTAGCAGTTTTAATTTCAGTAATGATAGTCGTTTCAATATCTACATTTGAGTGGGAATCACTTAAAAGAATTAGATTAGTTCCAAAGTCAGACACTTTTGTAATGATTGCCACAGTAATAGTTGTATATTTTACAGAAAATCTAGCATATGGAGTTATAATTGGTATAATACTTAGTTCCTTATTCTTTGCAAAGCAAATATCAAATACAAAAGTTGTTAAAACTCCAATTGTAGATGGTGTTAAGTTTGTTTGTAAAGGTCAATTATTTTTTGCATCAACAACTCATTTTATAGAAAAGTTTGACTATAATTTAGAAGAAAAATATGTCGAACTTGATATGAATGAATTGAAATTATGGGATGAATCAGCTGGTGATGCATTTGATAAAGTGGTGTTAAAATACAATGAGAAAAATATTGAAGTAAAAGTTTCTGGATTAAATAAGCATTCTAAAAAACTTCTTTTGCGAACTTCAAAAAGTCTTGCAGGAAATTTAGAATTTGCGGATTAGATAAATACAGGTAGAAGAGAATCGAAAGGTTCTCTTTTTTTATTTCTTGAATTATAAGATTTCTATGTTTATAATTAACATATATTCTCTTTATGAACTGGAGGTAAAAATGGGAAATAATAGTTTAAACTTGAAAAGTTATGAGTATTTAAATGAGCTTATTGAACGTATGCCTTTAATATTTTATATATTAGATAAAGATTGGAATTTTTTACTATCTACTGGACAGGGTCTTGAAAAGATGGGATTAAAACCAGGAGAAGTAGTTGGAGAAAATGTAAAGGAAATGTATAAAGATAATCCTGATATATTAGAACAGATTGATAAAGTTTTTAGTGGGAATGTAATAATGTATGAACAGATATTAGGTGAACAGTTTTTAGATGATTATATGGCTCCTTTTTATAATGAAAAAGGAGAAGTTGAAGGCCTTTTTGGTCTTTCGATTGATGTGACAGATAGAAAAATAAATGAAATAGAACTAGCTAAAACAAGAGCATTATATGAAGCATTTATGGAAAGTGTACCAGGAATGATGTACATGTATAATGAATCAAATGAATTGGTTTTTTGGAATAAATATCACGAAACTATTACTGGATTTTCAAAAGAAGAACTTTACCATAAAAGTATATTTGATTGGTATGAAGATGATTATGAAAGTTTAGAAAAAGTAAAAGAAGGAATTGAAAAAGCTATTAAAACTGGATATGGTGAAGCAGAAGTAAATATAAAATGTAAGGATGGTTCACTTTTACCTACTTTTACAACGGCTTCTCCTTTGTTGCTAGATGGAAAAACATATTTTGTTGGTATAGGTGTAGATATAAGTTCAAGAGTTGAAGCTGAAAGTAAACTTCAAGAGTTAAATAAAACCTTGGAAGTAAAAGTTGAAAAGAGAACTAAGGAGCTTAAAAAAGCTAACCAAGATCTTTTTGATTTGAATCATGAGTTACGAAATAATAATGAAAATTTAACAGCATTAAATGAAGAAGTTACTGCAATGAATGCAGAGCTTTTTGATAACAACGAAAAACTTAAGTCAATGCAAGAATATATTATAGAATCAGAAAAAATGGCGTCATTAGGTGGTTTAGTTGCTGGGGTTGCACATGAAGTTAATACACCAATAGGTGTTGGACTTACAGCTTCAACACACTTATCTGACCTATCTAGAGAATTAATACACTTAAATGAAAAAGGAAATCTAACTAAGGAAGACTTAATTTCATATATAGAAGATGTAGATGAAGCATCTAGAATAATTTCAAAAAATTTAAATACAGCAGCAAATCTTGTTAAAAGCTTTAAACAACTATCAGTTGATCAATCGTCAGAGCCTAAAAGGAGGTTTGAGATTGGAACATATATTGATGAAACATTAATTAGTCTTAGTCCTTCTCTTAAAAGAACTAATATAAAAATTAATACAAATTTTCCAGAAGAAATTATTATGAATGGTTTTCCAGGTTCAATAGCTCAGATCATTACAAATCTAGTTATGAATGCTGTTAAACATGCTTATAAGGCTGGGGATAAAGGTCAAATATATATAGAAGCAAAAAAGAAGAATGAAATGGTGAAAATAATTTTTCAAGATGATGGGAAGGGAATGGACAAAGAAACTTTAAGTAAAATGTACGATCCATTCTTTACGACCAATAGAACATTAGGAGGAACAGGACTAGGTTTAACTGTAGTATATTCTATAGTCACTCAACAATATAAAGGAACTATTCAATGTTATAGTGAACTTTATAAAGGAACAAAATATGAAATAGAAATAAAGGAGAATATCTAAAATGAAGAATAACTCCTATATTCCATGGAAAATATTGATTGTAGATGATGATGAAGATACACATGATGTTACTATAATGGCACTAAAAAGATTAAAGTTTAACAACAGACCTTTAGAGTTTATTCAGGCATTTACTGCAGAACAAGCTAGAAAAAAAATGGAAGCAAATGATGATATAGCTATAATTTTATTAGATGTTGTTATGGAAACAGATACAGCAGGTCTTGATTTAGTTAAAATAATTAGAGAGGATATGGGAAATTCCAATATTAGAATAATTATTAGAACAGGAAATCCAGGACTTGCACCAGAAGAAACCATAACTCTAAATTATGATATTAATGACTATAGAGGAAAAACTGAATTAACAGCTCTAAGCTTGAGAAGTGTTATAATAACAGCTTTACGGTCTTATAATGATATAACTACAATTGGAAATCTTGTTAAAGAAATAGATGATATGCAAAAAGAATTAATCTATTCATTAGGAGAAATTGCAGAATCACGCTCAATCGATAACGGAAAACATGTTAAGAGAGTGGGATATATATCAGCTCTTTTATGTGAAAAACTTGGTTATTCCCAAAAAGAAATAGAAATGATTCAGCTTTCTGCTTCAATGCACGATATAGGAAAACTTGCTGTTGATGACAAAATTTTAAACAAACCTTGTAAGTTGACAAGTACTGAATTCGAAGAAGTTAAAAAACATACGATATACGGATATGAAATACTTAAAAAGTCAGAAAGAGAAATATTAAAACAAGCAGCATTAATATCTTATGAGCATCATGAAAATTTTGATGGTAGTGGATACCCAAGAGGGTTAAAAGGCAAAGAAATAAATATTTATGGTAGGATAGTCGCTATAGTAGATGTTTTTGATGCTTTGGCTACAAAAAGAGCATATAAAGAAGTATGGGCTCAGAAAGATATCATAGATTTTCTTAAAAAGCAAAGAGGTATAAAATTTGATCCAGAGATTCTAGACATATTTTTTGAAAATATTGAAGAAATAAATGAAGTTTTAAATAAAATTCAAAAAAATGCCATATAAAGGATTTAATTCAGAACTCTAATTTCGTTATTCTGACTAAACTTAGTTTATTTTTTCAGCGTCTTTCATATTTTTTTCTTGAAAATAGTTTGATATATTTTATTTTAGATAAAATATTTATTTAGTTAGGAGAAAAATATGTCTAATATATCGTTTAAAAATATTAAAAAAGTATATGATAATGGCTTTGAAGCTGTAAAAGATTTTAACTTAGAGATTAAAGATCATGAGTTTATTATTTTTGTAGGACCTTCCGGATGTGGAAAAACAACAACTCTAAGAATGATAGCAGGTCTTGAGGATATTTCTGATGGTGAGTTATGGATTGATGATAATCTAGTAAATGATGTTGAACCAAAAGATAGAGATATAGCAATGGTTTTCCAAAATTATGCTTTATATCCTCATATGACTATCTATGATAATATGGCTTTTGCTCTCAAAATACAAAAAGTACCAAGAGATGAAATCAAACAGAAAATTCATGATGTAGCAAAAATATTAAATTTAGAAACACAACTTGAAAAGAAACCAAAAGAACTCTCTGGCGGACAAAGACAAAGAGTCGCAATGGGAAGAGCAATTGTACGTAATCCAAAAGTGTTCTTAATGGATGAACCTTTATCAAACCTTGATGCAAAGCTACGTGTTACTATGCGTGCAGAACTTGCTGCATTACACCAAAGATTGAAGGCAACAATAATATATGTTACTCATGATCAAATAGAGGCAATGACTCTAGGAACAAGAATTGTTGTTATGAAAGATGGTGTTATTCAACAAGTTGATGGACCACAAGAATTATATAATAACCCTAAGAATCTATTTGTAGCTGGATTTATTGGTTCTCCACAAATGAACTTTATGGAAGTAGAATGTAAAGTAAGTGGTGATAAAGTATATGTTTCAAACGAAACTATAAATATTGAATTACCAGAAGATAAAGCAAAAAAAGCAAAAGAGTATAATGGCAAGAAAGTAGTAATGGGTGTAAGACCTGATGATGTAAGTGGTGATCCTGATTTCTTAGAAAAATACCCTAATAGCATTTTTGAAGCGGAAATATATAATTATGAGTTGTTAGGTTCAGAAGTAATTGCATATTTTAAAGTAGAGGATCATGATATGTCTGCTAAGTTATTTTCATTAAAAAATCTTCAAAGAGGAGACAAAATAAAAGTTTCACTTAATCCAGATAAAATTCATCTTTTTGATAAAGAAACAGAGTTAACTATAACAAACTAGAAATAATTGATAAAATTGACACATAAATGTTAATTTAGTAAAATTAATATAAGTTAAATAGAAATACTGGGTGTATTGCACCCGGTTTTCTTAATAGATTGGGGTGAAAAGTTGATTACTAATCAAATATTAAAATCCATTTTATTAGAAAAGAAAGATATTACAGGGTTTGACTTTTGGCTTTTTAACCCTAGTGGACAAAAAATTGTGGAAACTAAAGGGTTAGAAAATGAAGATTTAATAAAGGCTGTAAATCAGTTTATAGAAAGTAACTTATTAAAACAAACATTAGAATCATATAGCTTTATTAAAATTTTTATAAGAAATAATTTGGAATATGTTCTAGCTATTAATAGCAAAGAAGAAAACTCTGAGATGATATTAAAACTAGTCTATTCTGAAATTAAAAATATTTTTGATTTAACGAATAAGAATTTAAGCAAAACGGACTTTTTTAGAAATATTTTTTTAGGAAATATTATACAAAGTGATATACGTGAATTGGCAAAAAGCAGTCATATAGAATATACATCAAATAGATTGATTTTTGTTATTGAAGTCAAAGAAAAATCCATAGAAATAGTCAAAGAAACATTAATAAACCTTGTAACATTAAATAAAGATTTTGTTACTGAAGTAAGTAGTACATTGATAGCTCTGATTAAAGAGGATGACGGTTTCAAAGTTAAAGAATTTGGAGAAAGTATTGTTGATACTCTTGAAAGTGAAGCGATGACTAAAGTCAGTATGGGAGTCAGTAGTCAGATTGAGGACTTGAAAGAAGTAAATAATGCATTTAAAGAAGCAGTTCTTGCTCTTAAAGTTGGTAAACTTTTTTATGAAAGCAGTGAAGTGTTTCAGTATACAAAACTAGGTGTTGGAAGATTAATAAATCAGCTCCCTTTAGACTTGTGTGAAATATTTCTTAATGAAATTTTTGGTAAAAAAATACCGAATTTGAATGATGAGGAAAATACAAATATAGTACAGGTGCTTTTTAAAAACAATTTAAATATTTCAGAAGCAGCAAGACAATTGTTTATGCATAGAAATACACTTGTATATCGTCTTGACAAAATTGAAAAACAAACAGGTCTTGATGTAAGAAAGTTCGATGATGCTATTTTATATTCAATAGGTAAAATGGTATTAAAACATGTTAATAATATTAAAATGAAATAGAGGTAAAAAATGTCGAGTTTATTAAGCGCAGAAAATCCCTTTTTTAAAGGGGTAAATAAAATCTTCGCATTTATTCAATTGAGTGCATTATGGGTAGTTTTTTCATTGCCTATATTTACAATGGGGGCAGCTACAACTGCTCTTTATTATTCCACAAACAAATTTTTAAGACATAATAGAGACTATGTATGGAGTGCGTTTTGGACTTCATTTAAACGAAATTTTAAACAAAGTACTTTAATCTGGATAGTGTTTATTGTTATTGAAGGAATTTTTATTTTTGATGCATCGATACTGTATTATTATGCTCAAGATGGAATGGTATTTGGAAATTTTTATGTTATATTTATAGTTCTTTTTGTTTTATGTCTTGTTTATTCTTTTTGGGTATTTATATATATTGCAAGATTTAATGACAAAACAAAAACAATACTAAAAAACTGCAGCATAATGTATTTAAAACATTTTTCTGTTACCTTTATTCTTATTCTTATAGTTACAATTGGTGGATTTTTGATATGGTTTATACCTGTGTTTATGTTTATAGTACCTTCTTTAGGAGCTTTCTTACTTTCTTTTAGAGTAGAAAAAGTATTTAAAAAATACATGAGCAAAGAGGATATTGAACTTGAAGAGGAATTGAATAAAAATGAAAACATTTAATTTGAAAAATAATGAAGTATTTAAAGAATTAACTTTTAAGAAAAAAATAGATTACCTATGGGATTATTATAAGATTCCAATAATCGGTATAATATCTGCGTTTGCAATAATAATATATATTTTATATCTTACATTTAGACATGTACCTGATGATATATTAAATATAACTTTAATTAATTCTTCAATAACTTCGGAAAATGAGATTACTATTGGAAATGAATATTTAGATTATAAAGGATATGATTCTGAGAATTATCAGGTTTCGATAGGTGCACATATAACTATAGATAGTGAGATGAGTAGTAGATCAAGAGAGTTTGTGGCAGCACTTATTTTAGCTGAAGAAATTGATATTTTGGTATGGGATCAAGAAGCACATGAGTATGTAAAATCACTTGATGCAAATGTTAATTTAGAAGAGTATCTAGATGAAACTTATATAGAAAAATATATAAATTATGCTGTGTATGAAAATGAATCTTTAATAGGTTTTAGTTTTGATGGTTCCCAGGAAATAACAAAAGAACTAGCTATGAAAGAATCATTTTTTGGCATAGTACAAACAGGTATAAATATAGAGGAAGCAATAATCTTTATTGAATATTTGTTAGATGAAAGTTATGGGAGCGTAAATTGAATAGGAAGAGAATAAAGTACAAATGGGCATTTAATTCAGCATTATTTAGAATAATTTTTCTTACAATAATACTAATAGTACCGATAAACATTATTACTCTTTACATGAGCAGTCGAGCTATTACAAAAGTAGAAAATCAAATTTCTTCTGATATTGAAAATGCTCTTGAATTGAACATGAATCAAGTTGATTTTTTGTTGGATGCTATAAGTTATCGTTTATATTATGTAGGGATCAATGATCAGGACTTTGCATGGTTAAATACAAAAAAAGCATCCCAGGAAAATGAAGAAGAGTATTTAAAACAATTGCATGCCGTTAATATGCTTAACTCAACAATGAATGAAATTGCTAACACATATACATGGGTTGACAGTGTTTTTTGTTATTTCCCAGACAAAGAATATTTTTTATCTAATTCTACATCAAAGTATGGAACAGAAAGCCAAACAGTAATTAATATAATAAAAAATAGTGATGAAGAGAAGATTGGGAAGTGGATAGTCGCAGGAGAAAATCATAGTTTACTTTTTAGAATTATAAAATATGATAATTCTTATTATGGTGCTTGGTTGAACTTAGATAACTTTATCTCAGAAATGAATTTTGAAGATTCAGAAAACTTTATTGTCTTTGCAGATGAAGAAGGTTTTATCGTATCAGATAATCAAGAACTAAATTCAATAAATGTTTTAGAAAATAATAAAACATTTATATTTAATGATAAACAGTACATGACTCTTAATGTTCAGTCTACAAAAGGAGATTTTTATATTGCTGAATTGGTTACAAGAGATACTTTGCAAAAATCAATACCTGGATATATAAGAGCAATGAGGTATGTAATAATTTTTGCTTTACTAGTAATACCATTTTTAATTTGGAGCTTTGTCAGATGGATGGTAAGGCCTGTTGTTGCTTTAGTAGATGGAATGACAGCAATTGAGAATGGAGATTTAGATTATAGAATATCAGAAGACACAAAATCAAATGAATTTGCAATGATAAATCGAAATTTTAATGAAATGATGGATAAGGTCTTAGAGCTGAAAATAAATATTTATGAACAGGAGCTTGAAAAACAAAATACAAGAATGAAATATTTAAGCCAGCAGATACAGCCACATTTTATTTTAAATGCAATGAATATAATTTATAGCTATGAGCCAGAAGAATATCAATTAATTCAAAGAATGGTATTATGTCTTTCAAAATATTATCAGTTCATTGTTAATGCGGATAAACCATATGTTAGATTAAAAAAAGAATTTGAACATATAAATAATTATCTGGAAATTCAGGGAATTAGATATTCAGATAAATTAACTTATAATGTAAGGTGTGAGAAGGAAGTAGAAAATACAGTTATTCCACCTCTAATTATACAGAATTTAGTTGAGAATATTATAAAATATGCTTTGATGGATGAAGGGCTGGTTGAAATATCTCTTATAGCTAGTATAAATGACGGAGAAGTCAAAATTGTTTTAACTGATAATGGATATGGGATTAATAATAAAACTCTGGGAAAAATAAAAAGCTTTCAAGAAACAGGTGTAACACAAAAAGATTTAGGAACAGGGATTCAAAATACAATTGAAAGACTGAAGTTATTTTTTAATAATAAAGCAGTTTTTTTCGATTAAAAGAGGACCTCTTGATAGAGGTACAATTGTGGAAATAATATTCCCTTTCCGTAGAGAAAATGAGGTGGATGATGAAGGCGATTATAGTTGATGACGAGTTAATAGCGGTTAATGCATTAAAAAGAAGAGTTAATTGGAACAAATATAATATAGATGAAGTTTTTACAGCAGGCTCAATGAATAAGGCTATTGAAATATTAAAGGTTGAAGACATAGAGCTCATGCTTTGTGATATAGAAATGCCGGCAGGAAGTGGACTTGAGTTATTTGAATGGGTTAGAACATATAGCCCTGATACTGAGTGTATTTTTATAACTTGCCATGCGGAATATGAGTATATGAGAAAAGCGATGAAACTTGGTAGCATGGATTATCTTTTAAAGCCAATAGATTATGAAGAATTAGATAAAATACTTATAAGTGCTGTAAAAAGAATAAAAGAAATAAAGGAGACTACAGAAGAAGAAAAAGTAATTATTAAAAAAATAGTTGATTCAAAGAACAAAAAACTTGTTGAAAACCCAATAGACAATGCAAAAAGGTATATACGCGAAAATATCTCAGAGAATATTAGTATAAAAGACATCTCGGAAAATGTTTTTTTAAACCCACAATATTTTATGAGGATTTTTAAGAAAGAAACAGATATGTCTGTTCTAGAGTATATTACAAAAGAGAGAATTGATTTAGCAAAGAAGCTATTAGCTACAACAGATTTTCCTATTAATAATGTGGCTATTTGTGTAGGATATGATAATTTTTCATATTTTAGCAAAATATTTAAAAGAAACACAAAAATGACACCAGCAGAATATAGAAAGTCATTAATGAGTTAATTTATATATTGTATTGTTATAGAAACAAATATACAAAAACGCTAAAATAATTTATATCATAGTACATTATATATATAAGTTGCATAATACTATTGGGAAAAAGGATAAGGAGAGAAAAATGAAAAAGAAACTTTTTAGTCTAATTTTAGCAACAGTTTTGGTAGGTTCATTATTATCAGCTTGTGGTGGCGGTGGTTCAGCAAGCGGTGAACCAGTAGAAATCAATATTCAATTTGTAGGACTTCATGAAGAAAACAATGATATTCCAGCAGTAGAAGAGGCAATAAATGCTATTACTGTTCCTGAAATCAATGTAAAAATCAACATTATACCTTTATTTATCGGAAAATTAGCAACAGAAACAAGTCTTGGCATTGCCGGTGGCGAAAAAATGGATATTGTAACCGTAGGATTAACACATCCTGTTAGTACAATGGTCGCTGGAGGAATGTTAATGCCTCTTGATGACCTTCTTGAGTCTAATGGACAGGATGCTATGGCAGCAACAGCAAATGTTTCGGAGGCTCAAAAGATTGATGGAGTAACATACGGAATAACTGGATATACTTCGGCAGCTACTGCAGGAGGATTTGTTTACAATAAAGATATGGCAGAAGAGTACGGACTAGATATGCATGATTTTATAACTTTAGATGAGTTGACAGCAATAGGAGAAACATTAAAATCAGAAGGAGTTTACTTAACTTCATTTGCAGGAAGCTCAGAATTAAATTTTAAATTTTTTAATACTATTGAAGTTTATGGAACATCAGGAGCATATGGAGTAATAATGGATCCTGCAAACTCTACAAAAGTAGAAAATATATATGAAACTGAAGAATTTGCAGAGTATTGCAGAACAATTAAAGAATGGAATGATTCAGGATATTTAACACCAGATCAGCTTACTGATACAACTACTGTTCAACAGTATCTTACACAGCAAAGTATTTTTGGAACTTCTACAGCATACACACCAGCACAAATTGCTAGTTGGACAAATCCAGATTTTGAAACAGCAGTTTTACAAGTAACAGAAGGTATTAGTACAACAGCTGGAGCAATAGAATTTATGCTAGGAATTGCTTCAACATGTGAAAACCCAGAATCAGCTATGGATTTTATCAACCTTTTATATTCAAATGCAGAAGTAGCAAATCTTATGCAGTATGGAATTGAAGGACAGGATTATGTAGCAGTTGAGGGTACAGAAAATGTAATTACAACTGAGGGAACACCAAATGAAGATCTTAATGGATATTATACAAGATTTGCGCATTTTGGAGATCCTGATTTACTTAAAATAGTTACACCTTTAACAGATTCTTTATATGAAGATAGAGCAGCGTTTGATGCAGCATCACCAAAATCATTAAGTTTTGGTTACTCATTTGATGGAAGTGCTTTTTCAGCAGAAGCAGGAGCAATTGCAAGTGTTATGCTTAAATATATGCCTACATTAAATGCAGGTGAAGCACCAGATGTAGATGCGGAAATTGCAAATTTTGTTGCAGATTTAAAAGCAGCTGGAATCGATGATATTATTGCGGATAATCAGAGACAGTTAGATGAATATCTTGCAGGTAACTAAAAGAATTTAAATATAATTTAAAAGACACGAGCTGATAAATATAATTCCTGTGATTTAAACCTTGTAGGGTAATAATATCAGGTCGTGTCGTTTTTTAGAAAGGCAAAAATCAGATGACAAAAAAGAATAAGAAAAAGAAAAAAATTTTGCACTGGCTACCTTTTTATCTGATGGGCTTGCCGGGAATGCTTTACTTAATAATTAATAATTATTTACCAATGATTGGACTACAGATTGCTTTTAAAAACTTCAATTTTATGAAAGGTATTTTTGATAGCCCATGGAATGGACTTAAGAATTTTGAGTTTTTGTTTAAAACAAAAGATGCTTTTATAATGATTAGAAATACAATTGGATATAATTCTTTATGGATTATACTTGGGATTATATTTGGAGTGGGCTCAGCTATCCTATTAAATGAAGTTAAGAAAAAAGGTGCAGCTAGAATTTATCAAACAGCAATATTATTACCTTTTTTACTTTCAATGGTAATCATAGCTTATTTGGTTTACGCTTATATAGCACCGTCTTCAGGTTTATTGACAACTCTTATAGCTGATATTACCGGTACAAAACCTGAGTTTTACAGGGAAACTAAGTGGTGGCCTTTTATTCTAACATTTATTCAGCAGTGGAAGATAATAGGTTTTGGAATGATACTTTATCTGGCAAGTATTGTTGGAATTGACAATTCATATTATGAAGCGGCAAAACTTGACGGTGCTTCAAAATGGAAGCAGCATAAACTTATTACATTGCCACTTTTAAAAACAACTATTCTCATGCTGTTTATAATACAAATGGGACAAATATTCCGTACAGATTTTGGTCTATTTTTCCAGGTGCCAATGAATCAGGGTGCATTATTTAGTGTAACTCAAACTATAGATACATATGTATACAATGCTTTGTTAGTCAATAACAATGTGGGTATGGCTTCGGCAGCTGGATTTGTACAGTCGGTAGTAGGATTTATATTTATTGTAATTGCTAATATGATTGTTACGAAAGTAGATAAAAAAAGCTCGTTATTTTAGGAGGAAATACAGATGAAATCAAAAGATCAAAGAAGATGGAGTATATCAGCTAATGTTATAATGACAATAATTTCACTTGTAGCAATTTTACCTGTACTTCTTTTAATAATAGCTTCATTTACTGATGAGGCCACAGCGCTTCAAAATGGATTTTCTTATCTACCAGAGAAACTTTCATTAGATGCATATAAATATATTGTTGATGAGGCAGCGAAGTTGGCTAGAGCATATATGATGACAATTATTGTAACAGCAATAGGTACAGCAGTTTCTGTAATAATAACATCAATGCTTGCTTATATGCTTGCGCAAAAAGATTTGCCAGGAAGAAAAGTTATTACTTTTTTAGTTGTATTTACTATGTTATTTAATGGTGGATTGGTACCTACATATATTATGTATGTAAAATATTTTCATATAAAAAATACAATCTTTGCATTAATCGTTCCGACACTTTTAATGACAGCTTTTATAGTGTTACTTGTGAAAAATTATTTTGAAAACAGCATACCTATGGAATTGTATGAAGCAGCTAGGATTGACGGAGCAAGTGAACTATTTATATTTGCTAAAATTGCTTTCCCTCTCGCTGTTCCTATTCTAGCAACAATAGGTTTGTTAGCAGGGATAGGCTACTGGAATGACTGGCAGAATGGACTATATTATTTAAGTGATACCAAACTTTATACAATTCAAAATATTCTAAACGATATTAATCAGGATATATCTTTTCTTGCGTCAAATGCTTCAGCAGGAACAAACCTTGCTGAACTACCAACAACTACCGTACGAATGGCAATTGCTGTTGTAGGGATATTACCTATTATTGTAATTTATCCATTCTTCCAAAAATACTTTGCAAAAGGTATTACAATGGGTTCGGTTAAAGGTTAATTTTAAGGAGAAAATATAATATGATTAGTTTTATGATAGACGGTAAAAATCATACCCACTTTCCACATTATTGGGAAGAGTGTGTAGGTAGCTGCCATGCATATACTGCTTTAAGAGCAGATTATCAGGAACAGTTAAAGAAAACAAGTGAGGAATGCGGTTTTAAATATGTTCGTTTTCATGGACTTTTTAATGATGATATGTGTGTTGTTGTAGATAAAAGCGTGTATGGTGAGCCACCAATTAGATATTACAATTTTGTAAATATTGATAAAATAGTCGACTACTTCCTAAGTATTGGTGTAAAACCATTTTTTGAACTAGGATTCATGCCGACACCCCTTGCAAGTGGAACGCAAACTTGTTTTCACTTTAAAGGGAATGTGACAATGCCAAAAGATATGGAAGAATGGAAAAGTTTCATTAAGATGTTTGTAGAACATTTAATTGAAAGATATGGCATAGAAGAATGTAATAAATGGTTCTTTGAAGTATGGAATGAACCGAATTTACCTTTGTTTTTTGCTGGGACAAAGGAAGATTATTTTAAGTTATACAAAGGTACCGTAGAAGCTATAAAAGAGGTAGCAGAGTCATTGAAGGTAGGTGGTCCAGCGACTTCATTTAACTCATGGATACCTGAGACTATTGAGTTTTGTGAAACAAATAATATTCCTTTAGATTTTATTTCCACTCATCATTATCCTTCAGATGATCCTTTGTGGCAGAGTGGAGCAGACATTCTTGACTTTTTTAAAGAACATGCTGGAGAAGAATTAAAATATGGCAGAGGTGTTCTGAAAAAAATGACAACTTTATCAAGAGAACAAGCAAAAGATTATCCTTTATATTATACAGAATGGAATGTGTCTTCTACATTTGAAGAAATACACGATGATTCATATTCAGCTGCTATGATAACAAAAATTATTGCTGATAATGATGGCTTGGTAGACGGATACTCGTTTTGGACTTTTACAGATATATTTGAAGAATTTGGACAACATGTAGGGCCTTTCCACGGAGGTTTTGGTATGCAAACAGTTCAAGGAATTGAAAAACCTGTATATAGAGCATTTCAACTATTACATCAATCAGGTAATAAAAGATATAAGGTTATTTCAAACAGTAATAAGGACGAGACAGTAGAAGTTCTTGCCTTGAACACTGAGTTTGGGCTTAGGATATTTATGTACAATCACAATGTTCCTAGCGAACCAATAGAAGATGAAGAAATAAAAATAGTTCTTGAAGGTTTTTCAAAAGTGAAAAATGTTTACCTTCAAAAAATTGATAAAGAAAATGCTAATTCATATACTAAATGGAAAGAGATAGGGTCACCTATTTATCCAAAGAGTAGTGAAGTAGAAGAAATGAAAAATGCTTCAAAATTAAAAGCAGAAGAATATGATAAATCAATGAGTATTAAAATACCAGCAAATAGCCTTTATGTTTTTGATGTGCATTTAAATAATTAGAAAACAATAAACATCCCCGATTTTTATGTAAGGGATGTTTTTGATTTATAGAAATAAATACAAGTTGACTTGCAGTAATGTAAATGATATACTAATGGTATACCAAAAGTATATAATAGTTTAAAGGAGGCAAAAGATATGCCGGAAAATAATTTAAGTCATGATGATTTTTTAAATTCTATAGACCTAAGTGGCATTTCATCTATCGAGGATGAAAAAGTCTTTGAAAAGAATACTTCTGAAAAATTTGTAGTTAATAATGAAGTAAAAAAAATAAATACAGCATGCAGAGCTTGTATAGCAAACTGTGGTGTTATAGCTCATGTTAAAAATGGAAGGGTTATAAAGCTAGAAGGAAATCCAGATGATCCTATGAGTAAAGGAAGAATGTGTGCAAAAGGTTTATCAGGTATTCAGGCGCTATATCATCCTAATAGAAATAAATATCCTATGAAGCGTGTTGGAAAAAGAGGCGAAAATAAGTGGAAAAGAATATCATGGGATGAAGCATTAGATACTATTGCAGAAAAGCTCATGTATACTTATGAAAATTATGGAGCGGAAAGTTTAGTTTGTTCTACAGGTGGTGGAGGAAATCCGGAAATTTGGAGTATTGCAAGGTTTTGTAATATTTTTGGAACTCCTAACTGGTTTGAACCAGGATGTGCACAATGTTACTTGCCAAGAGTATTAACTTATGAGCTTATGTACGGAGGTGTTGATCCAAGCATTGCTGATTCAAACGCTCTAGAAATATATGATACTAAAGCAACTCCAATGAAATCGTTAGTAATATGGGGAGGAGCTCCATCATATTCTTGCCCAGCTAGTGGTGGAGGAGCTGTAGTTGATTTAAGAATGAATGGGGTGAAAACGGTAGTTGTTGATCCTAGATTTACTCCTGACGCTGCAAAAGCTCAAGTTTGGTTACCTATAAGACCAGGAACTGATGTGGCATTAATGCTTGCATGGATAAATTATATTATTGAAAAAGAATTATATGATTTAGAATTTGTTATGAAATGGACAAACTTACCATATTTAGTAGATTCTAAAACAAATATTATGCCGAGAGCAAAAGTAAGTAATGACCCTAATGAACCAGATGTATTTATGGTTTGGGACAAAAAAACAAATTCTCCAAAGCCTTTAGAGTATCCTTGGAATGATGAATTGGATGTTGCTCTTGAAGGTACATACATAGTAGATGGAGTTGAATATAAAACAGGGTTTCAGTTGCTAAAAGAGAGGGCTAAAGAGTTTACCCTTGAAAAAGCTGCAAAATTATGTTGGCTAGAGGCTGAAAAAATTGAAGAGGCTATAAATATATTTGCAAAAGATACGCCAAGTTCAATTGCTTTAGGCGTAGCAACTGACCAATCACCAAATTCAGTTCAAGCCGCTATGGGTGCAGCTACTCTAGATTTACTTTTAGGTAACGTGGAAAAACCAGGTACATTGATGCAAAGATTTAGAGATTCAGGAACATTTGATTCTCCTCATTATCCTGTACCAGCTGCTCCTAGTAAATTACCAGATGAGCAGTTGAAGAAAAGACTTGGTGGAATAGAACATAAAGGACTTCATATATGGTATGCAGGCCATCCTACAAGTATTTTAGATGCAATACTTACTGGAAAACCATATAAACCTAGAGTATGGATAGATAGATCAGGAAATAAATTAGCTTCAGTAGCGAATGCTAAAAAATGGGAAAAAGCATTAAATGAACTTGATTTTATAGTTCATATGTATATGTATCCAACATCTTTTAGTGCATATGCGGATATTTTACTTCCTACAGAAGAATGGCTCGAAACAGATATGATGGTTGAAACATGCAATACACTTGTAGCAAGACAAGCAGTAACTCATTTATGGGAAACAGTAGATGAAACCGTTATATGGTCAAAAATAGCAAAAAGACTAGGCGAATTTGGACATGAAGGATGTAAAAAATCATTTGATGCAGAATATATGGGAGATGATTTACCATATTGGGAAACAGTAGATGAATTATTTGACCATTTTTTAAAGAGAATAGACTTGGATTGGAAAAAATTAAAGGAAATTGCACCTTACGAATATATGTCAAAAGAGGATTGGAAAACTTATTATGTATATAAAAATATAAATCCAATCACAAACAAACCACAAGGATTTAAAACACCTTCAAGAAAATGTGAAGTATATGTAGAAAGCTTGATTGAGTTAGGAAGAACAGGTAAGCCATTTAGTAAATGTGAATTGCCACCTGCATCTAAAGACTATGATCCATTACCATACTTTTTAGAGCCACATGAGAGTCCTTTAGAAGGTAGTGAAATGGCAAAAGAATTCCCACTTGTTATGACAGGAGGAAGAGTACCGTATTATCATCATAATACTTTAAGAAACATTCCATGGCTTAGAGAGATTTATCCAGTTCCTGAATTATGGATTCATCCAATTGCTGGTGAAAAATATGGAGTAGAAGATGGAGACTGGGTTTGGATAGAATCAAAAAGAGGAAAAATAAGAGCTGTGGCAAGTGTTACTCAGGGGATAAATCCAGGAACAGTATATATGGAAAGATTTTGGAATCCTGAAAACCTAAATACTGAAACTCATGGATGGAAAGAGATGAATGTAAATGTTCTTACAAAAGAAGATGCACCATTTAATGATGTAGTAGGAACTTACACATTAAGAGGATTTTTAGTGAAAGTTTATAAAGCTGATGGACCACCAGAAGGAATATACATGAAACCAGAGGAATTTAAAGCATGGTTACCTTCTCCAAGCGCACCAACTAAGGAGGTTGTATAATGGAAAAAAATATAATTGTAGTTGATGTAGATAGATGTATAGGATGTAAAGGATGCCAGGTAGCATGTAAACAGGAAAATGGAGTAGCTTTAGGTGATTCAAGAATCACTATATCACAAATAGGACCTGTGGGAAATTATCCAGAATTACAAATGCATTTTTTACCTGTGATGTGCCAACAGTGTGAGAATCCTCCTTGTGCGTTAGTATGTCCGACAGGGGCTTGTTATAAAAATGATGAAGATGGAATTATATATATTGATACAGATATGTGCATCGGTTGTAAAAGCTGTATGAGGGCCTGTCCTTACGAAATAAACTTGTTTAATAAAGAAATGAAAGTAGTAGATAAATGCAACTTATGTGAACATTTAAGAGAAGAGGGTGAAAAACCTGCATGTGTTAAAAATTGTCCAGGAAGTGCATTAATATTTGGAGATATAAATGATCCAGAAAGTAGTGTATCTATGGCTTTAAAAGAAGCTGGAGAGGAAAATATTTTCTCACTTAGAAATAAGGATAATGATCCAAGAGTTAAGTACATCTATAGGAACGGAAATTGGATAGATATATTACCACAAGAGGTTAAAGAACAGAGAGGTGGAAAATAATGATTAATATAGAAAAAAAGAGTATTGCAATAATGGAATCACGAAAAAATTTCTATAGTTTTTTAGCAAGCTTTTTTAGAAAAGAAGTAAGTATAGATTTTATATTAAGGCTTAAAGATACAAATTTTCCTAGCAATAGTAAAAACGCTAAATTAAACGAAGGATATAAGCTCATAAAAGAATATTTAGAAGATTATGAAATAGAGATGCATGACTATCTAGATGCTGATTTTGCAAAAATATTCTTAGGAGCAGGTATTAATAAAGGGGATTATGCATTCCCATATGAATCAGTATATACAAGTCAAAGAAAAATATTAATGCAGGAAGCAACAGATGAGGTTAAATACATTTATTATAAAAAAGGTATACAAAAATCAACATCAAATGAGATATCAGAAGATCATATTTCATTAGAATTAGAATTTATGTCATATTTATGTAATGAGGCAGCTAACTTTGCTGAAAATGAAGAAACTGAGAAATTTAAAAATTCACTGGTAGAACAAAAGAGTTTTTTAGATGAGCATATTTTAAATTGGGTTAATGATTTTTGCAATGACATAGAAAAGTTCGCAGAAACAAAATTTTATTTAGGAATAAGTAAAATTACAAGAGGATACCTAGAGTCAGAAGAAAAGCTTTTAAAGAACCTTATTTAATAGTTAGATTAGTAGGAGGATAAATTATTGGGATACCAAATAAGTCCAGAAAACATGGACAATATATTAAAAGAATTAAAAAAAGAATATAAGGTATATGCACCAAAAAGATTAAAAAAGAGAGGCTGGAAAACAGGGACTGACCTTATACGTTATTCTGAAATCAATTCTTTTTCAGAAATTGTATACGATGAAAAGTCTCATTATTCACCAAAAGAAGTTTTCTATCCAATAGTACAAACATTATTTTATTTTAAAGAAAATGAATTAGTTATTAATGAGTTAGAAGATGAAAGAGAAATAATAATTTTTGCAAGACCTTGTGATATTAATGGAATAAGAAGGCTCGATACAATATTTTTGAAAAATGGTAATCAGGAAGATAACTACTATAAAAGACTTAGAGAAAAAGTTAAAATATTTATGATTGAATGTACGAAAGGATGGGATTCCTGCTTTTGTGTATCCATGTCATCAAATGAGACTCAAGATTATGATGTTGCTGTGAAATTTGATGATAATGATTTATTAGTTAAAGTTAAAAACGATAAATTCGAAAAATATTTTAAAGATGAAGTAATAAAAGAATTTGAACCTGAATTTGTTAAAGAAAATAAAGTGAAAATAACTCTTCCAGTAATTGAAAATAAGGATAAGTTAAAAGAAGTTTATAATTTAGAAATGTGGGAAAAATACAATGATGAATGTATAAGCTGTGGTGGATGCAATACTGTATGTATTACATGTAGTTGTTTTGACACTACAGATATAATCTATAACGAAACAAGCGATGATGGTGAACGAAGAAGAATATGGGCGTCTTGTATGTCAGAAGAATACTCGACAATGGCAGGTGGACACAATGTTAGAAAAACACCAGGTGATAGAATGAGATTTAAGGCATTGCACAAAGTTTATGACTACAAACAGAGATTTGGATTAGAAAATATGTGCGTAGGTTGTGGACGTTGTGATGAACGTTGTCCAATGGATATATCATTTATAGATACATTAAAAAAATTAAGTGGGGAGGTAAATAAATAATGAAGAATATTACACTTCCAACAGGTCATAGAATTATAAAAGTTGTAAAAGAAACAAAGGCAGAATATACATTTAGAGTAGAGTGTGATGCTGAGACAAAGCATGGACAATTTTTTCAATTATCAATTCCTAAAGTTGGTGAAGCTCCGATTTCAGTAAGTGGAAAAGGTGATGGATGGGTTGAGTTTACTATTAGAAAAGTAGGAAGACTCACAGAAGGAATTTTTGGACTAAAAGAAAATGATACATTATTTATGAGAGGTCCATATGGAAATAGTTTTCCAATAGAAGAAATGAAAAATAAACATCTTCTTGTTATATCAGGAGGAACGGGTCTGGCGCCAGTAAAAACATTATTAAATTATTTTCATGATAATCCTGAAGAAATTAAATCACTACATTTAATATCTGGTTTTAAAGACATTAACTGTGTATTATTCGAAGATGAGTTAAATAAATTCAAGAGATGTTTTAATGCAATTTGTACACTTGATAATACTTGTGAAGAAGGCTTTGAAACTGGTATGGTAACAGCTCATATAAGTAAGATTCCTTTTGATACTTTTGAAGATTATAATGTTATAATAGTTGGTCCACCAATTATGATGAATTTCGCTGCCAAAGAATGCTTAAAGAATGGAGTAGACGAGTCGAAAATTTGGGTTTCTTTTGAAAGAAAAATGTCATGCGCTGTTGGTAAATGTGGACATTGTAAAATTGATGAAACATATGTATGTTTAGAAGGTCCTGTTTTTAATTATACTAAAGCAAAAAATTTGCTTGATTAACTTGTAAAAATATCATAATATATTATAAGATAAACAAACAAAGATGTCATAAGGGCATCTTTGTTATTTTATAATTGGAGGAAAGTTTATGTTTTGTTCAAATTGTGGAATAGAGCTTGAAAAAAGCGATGAGTTTTGCTACAACTGTGGTACAGCTACAGGAATGACTTCAATTGCTAAAAAATACATTGCACCACCAGGAAAAGGTCTAATAGTTTTAAAAAGGGACTGCGCTTATGGCTTTGCAGCAAAAATGCATATTGAAGTTGATTATAATGATATAGGAGTATTAAAAAACAAGAAAGAGATACAATACATTGTTTCATATGGTAAACATATAGTTGCAGGTAAAATTGCAGGTGGTAAAAAGAATTCACTTAATTTTGAGCTTACTAAGGATAATAATGTTATAATAATTGACTGCTATTTAGATTTTAAGGTTGTTGGTTTAAGAGGCGATGTAAAGTTTGAGATTTTGAATTAGTATTAAAAACATTAATAAAGACTGGAGAAAAAATGAAGTTATATATTGCTAGACACGGAGAAACTGATTGGAATAAAGTTAACAAGATTCAAGGCAGAGAAGATATTAGTATGAATCAAAAAGGAATAGAACAGGTTATGAAAGTATCAGAAGGCCTTAAAAATATTAAATTTGAAAAGATATATTCAAGTCCATTAGATAGAGCATTACAAACAGCCAAATTAATATCAGGAAGTGAAGATATTATTATAGATGAAACAATTTATGAAATTGGTTTTGGAGCACTTGAAGGTTTAGAGTATGGAGATATTAGAGGCAAAGAAAAAAAGGATTTAAATGACGATCAGGAAAAAATCTGGAATTTCTTTGAAGCCCCTCATAAATACAAGCCTATTGAAGGTGGTGAAAGTTACGAAGATCTTATAAATAGGGTTAATAAATTTTTAAAAGAAATGAAATCAAAACATGCAAAAAATGAAAATGTATTAGTGGTTACACATTCAACATTCATTCATGCTTTGGTTTCTGTAGTGGAAAATATACCAATATCAAAACTATGGAAAATTACCATACCTAACTGTTCTGTAACTATTTTAGAACCAAAAGACGATGGATACAAAGTCCTTGAATTAGGTAAGGTGTATAATTAACCTATAAAATAGTACCTCCACCAAATATATAGTCATTTTCATAAAACACAACTGACTGGCCAGGGGTTATAGCCCTTTGTTTTTCAACAAACCTACATTCAATTAAATCATTGTTTACCTTTTTTATATAGCACTCTGCACCTGGGTGAGAGTATCTTATTTTAGCAATTAGTTTTGTCTCTTTAGTTAAATCTGGTACTGCCATAAAATTTAAATTATTAGCAAACAATACATCTGAAAAGATATCTTCATTTTCCCCAATCACTACTTCATTTGTTTCAGGAATTATTTTAGTTACAAAAACAGGATGTCCCATCGCAAGGTTTAATCCTTTTCTTTGACCAATTGTGTAATTTATTATACCTTTATGCTTTCCTAAAATATTTCCATCTTTATCAATGAAATTGCCTTCTATAGATTTTATACCAGTATGTTCTTCTATATAAGCAGAATAGTTATTGTCAGGAATAAAACAAATTTCTTGAGAATCTGCTTTATCTGCAATATTCATACCAATTTCTCTTGCTATTTCCCGTATCTTGGTTTTCTCATAGGAGCCTAAAGGCATAATTACATGAGCTAGTTGTTCCTGACTCAGTCTATATAAAGCATATGTCTGATCTTTTTTTGATGATGCCTGAGAAAGAGTGTATCTTCCATTATCTAGTTTTAAAATTTTAGCATAATGTCCTGTAGCAATATAATTTGCACCAAATTCTTTTCCCTTATTCAAAAGAGCTTCAAATTTAACAAATCTATTACAAACCACACATGGATTAGGAGTGTGGCCTTTTAAATATTCTTCACAAAAATAATCTCTTACATTTTCTTTAAAAGTATCCATAAAATCTATGGTATGGTGTTCTATTCCAAGAAGATGTGCTACTTCCTTTGCATCTTCAGAAGCATTACATCCTTCCCAAGTATTCATGGTTACTCCAATAACTTCATAACCTTGTTCTTTTAGTAAATAGGCGCTGACTGAAGAATCAACTCCACCTGACATTCCTATAACAACTTTTTCTTTCAAAATTTTACCTCACACTAAATCTATATAAATAGGTTTTCTTTCTTTAAATATATTACAATGCTTAAAACCAGACATTTTTAGAATATTTACTGCATCATTAAAGTGGAAGCCTATATGCTCTGGTGAATGTGCATCAGAACCAATAGTAATAATTTCTCCACCCAATTCTTTGTATTTTTTAATAACATTAAAATCAGGATTAGGGGAATTTAAGCCATATTTATAACCAGCGGTATTTATTTCAATTCCTTTACCCATTTCAATTATTGTTATTAGTATTTCATCAATAATATCAATAAAATCAAAATAACTATAATTTTCATTTTTATTAGGTGAATACCTAACTATATAATCTATATGACCATAAACATCAAAATCTTCATTGTTTTTTAGATTATCAAGAGTTGCTAAGAAATACTCATTAAAACCTTCTTTGTCAGAACGACCCTCAAAGTAATCATTACTATATGGATCTCTTCCGTTAACTAGGTGAGTTGAGCCAATTATAAAGTCGAAAGGTTTTGATAATGCAAATGCTTTTATTTTGTCATGATATCTACTTTCCAGACCTGATTCTAAACCAATAAGTATCTCGATTTTTTCTTTATATTTATCTTTTAATAAATTGATTTCATTAAAATATTTATCACTATCAAGAGTGAAATCAAGGTTTTCTAATGGAAAATTAAAATCCATATGTTCTGTAAATGTAAGAGTATTCATATTTAATTCTATTGCTTTTAAGATCATTTTTTCTGGATCTGTATTTGAATCCCCTGAAAACCAAGAGTGTATATGTGAGTCAGAAAACATTTTGTCCTCCCTAAGTATCTGATTTTTTACTATATGATATATTAATAAATATATATTGTCAAACAAACAGAACAAGGAAAATGTGCTTAATAAATCTTTATATTTTTGAAAATCTTAAATTGCTCTTTATTATAAACAATAATTCTACCAAAACACCTTGAAATATGTTATAATCGTGATACAATATCAAAGAGAAAAAATCAATTTAAACTAGGAGGAATATAAATTATGGCAGTAAAAGTTGCAATTAATGGGTTTGGAAGAATAGGACGATTGGCATTCAGACAGATGTTTGGTGCTGAAGGATATGAAGTTGTAGCAATCAACGACTTAACAGCTCCAAAAGTATTAGCGCACTTACTTAAATACGATTCAACACAGGGAAGATACTCAAAAGCTGAAACAGTTGAAGCGAAAGAATCTTCAGTAGTAGTTGACGGAAAAGAAATCATTATTTATAAAGAATCAGATGCAAAAAACCTTCCTTGGGGAGAAATCGGAGTAGATGTTGTACTTGAATGTACAGGTTTCTACACTTCAAAAGACAAGGCACAGGCTCATATAGAAGCAGGAGCTAAAAAAGTTATTATCTCAGCACCAGCTGGGAATGATTTACCAACAGTAGTATATGGAACAAATGAAAATGTATTAAAATCATCAGATACAGTTATCTCAGCAGCTTCATGTACAACAAACTGTTTAGCACCTATGGCAGATACATTAAACAAACTTGCTACAATTGAAAAAGGTTTCATGACTACAATTCATGCATACACAGGAGATCAGATGACTCTTGACGGACCACAGAGAAATGGTGACTTAAGACGTTCTCGTGCAGCAGCTGTAAACATTGTACCTAACTCAACAGGTGCAGCTAAAGCAATTGGTCTAGTTATTCCTGAACTTGCAGGTAAACTTGATGGAGCAGCTCAGAGAGTTCCAACTCCAACAGGATCACTTACAGAATTAGTTTCAGTTGTAAATAAAGAAGTAACAGCTGAAGAAGTTAATGCAGCTATGAAAGCGGCTTCAAATCAGTCATTCGGATATACAGAAGATGAAATCGTTTCAACAGATATCATCGGAATTACATACGGATCATTATTTGATGCTACACAGACAAAAGTAACACCATTAGATGGCGGAAAAACACTTGTTAAAACTGTTTCATGGTATGATAATGAAAATTCATACACAAGCCAGATGGTTAGAACTATCAAATATTTCGCAGAACTTGCATAAGTTAATCATATGAAGAAGGTCCGGCCCTAGGGCCGGACTATTTTTAAATAGTCCTTGAAAGGAGAAAACAATGTTAGACAAAAAATCTGTTGATGACATAAATGTAAAAGGCAAAAGAGTTCTTGTAAGATGTGATTTTAATGTACCTTTACAGGATGGTGAAATTACTGATGAAAGTAGACTTACAGCATCTTTACCTACTATTAATAAACTTTTAAATGATGGAGGTAAAGTAATTCTTTGCTCACATCTTGGAAAACCAAAAGGTCAGCCAAAACCGGAATTTTCTTTAGCACCTGTTGCAAAAAGATTATCTGAATTATTAAATAAAGAAGTAGTTTTTGCTGCTGATGACAATGTAGTTGGTGAAAATGCAAAAGCTGCTGTTGAAAATATGAATGATTCAGATGTTGTTTTATTAGAAAATACAAGATATAGAATAGAAGAAGAAAAAAAATGAAGACAGCTTTAGTCAGGACTTGGCTTCTATAGCTGATGCGTTTGTTAATGATGCATTTGGAACTGCTCATAGAGCTCATTGTTCAAATGTAGGTGTTACAAAATATGTTGATACATGTGTTGTAGGATATTTAATGCAAAAGGAAATTGACTTCTTAGGAAATGCAGTAAATAATCCAGTGAGACCTTTTGTTGCTATTTTAGGTGGTTCAAAAGTTTCTTCAAAAATTTCTGTTATAAACAATCTTTTAGATAAAGTTGATACTTTAATAATTGGTGGAGGAATGTGTTTCACTTTTGCAAAAGCACAGGGAGAAAATATTGGAAAATCTCTGGTAGAAGATGATTATCTTGAGTATTCAAAAGAAATGATAGAAAAAGCAAAACAAAAGGGAGTGAAAATGTTACTTCCTGTAGATACTATAGCAGCAAAAGAATTTTCAAATGATGTTCCTTTTAGAACTGTAGAAGGAAGTCTTGAAGCTGATGAAATGGGACTTGATATAGGACCTAAAACAGCTGCTATGTATGCAGATGCTTTAAAAGATGCAAAAACTGTTGTTTGGAATGGACCTATGGGTGTGTTTGAAATGTCAAACTATGCTAATGGTACAATTGCAGTAGCAAAAGCAATGGCTGAGATTGATGCAACAACTATAATTGGTGGTGGAGATTCAGCAGCAGCCGTAAATATATTAGGATTTGGAGATGAAATGTCTCATATTTCTACAGGTGGTGGAGCATCACTTGAATTCCTAGAAGGAAAAACATTACCTGGAGTTGCAGCAGCAGATAATCGAAACTAAAACTTATTAAAAGGAGATTAACAATGTCAAGAAAAAAAATCATTGCAGGAAACTGGAAAATGAACAAAACTCCTGCTCAAGCAGTTGAATTAGTAAATGAATTGAAACCATTAGTTGCAAATGAAGAAGTAGACGTAGTATTTTGTGTACCAGCTATCTCAATAATTCCAGCTATGGAAGCAGCAAAAGGAAGTAATATAAATATCGGAGCTCAGAATATGTACTACGAAGAAAGTGGCGCATATACAGGAGAAATTGCTCCAGCTATGTTAACAGAAGTCGGAGTTAAATATGTTATTATTGGACATTCAGAAAGAAGAGAATACTTCGCTGAAACAGATGAAACAGTTAATAAAAAAGTTTTAAAAGCATTTGAACATGGGATTACTCCAATCGTTTGTTGTGGTGAAACTCTTACTCAAAGAGAACAGGGAATAACAATTGACTGGATAAGAAAACAGATTAAAATTGCATTCTTAGAAGTAACTGCAGAGCAGGCTAAAACAGCTGTAATTGCTTACGAACCAATCTGGGCTATAGGAACAGGTAAAGTAGCAACTACTGAACAAGCAGAAGAGGTTTGTGCAGCAATCAGAACTTGTATCGGAGAGGTTTATGACCAGGCTACAGCCGATGCTATTCGTATTCAGTATGGAGGAAGTGTTTCAGCATCAAGCGCACCAGATTTATTTGCTCAAGCAAACATTGATGGCGGACTTGTTGGAGGAGCATCACTAAAAGCTGAATTTGGCAATGTTGTAAACTATAAATAAATTTAAATCATAAAGAGGTCGGGAGATAAAAAAAATTCCCGGCCTCTATTTATTGAGATATCTTTACAAGAATATGAACTTGCTGTACTATAAAGATACTATAAATATTTTTTAATTAAAGGAGCTTATATGAAAAAACCTATTGTATTAATGATTTTAGATGGATTCGGACTTAATGATAAAATTGAAGGAAATGCTATTAAAGAAGCAAAAATCCCTAACATAGATTCTCTTATGAAAGAATATCCTTTTGTGAAAGGTAATGCGAGTGGAATGGCTGTTGGATTGCCAGAAGGACAAATGGGAAATTCAGAGGTGGGACACTTAAATATGGGTGCCGGAAGAATTGTATATCAAGAACTAACAAGAATTACAAAAGCAATTACTGATGGAGATTTCTATGAAAATAAGGCTTTGCTTGATGCAATAAACAATTGTAAAGCAAACAATTCTGATTTGCATCTTTTCGGACTTTTATCAGACGGAGGAGTACATTCTACAAATGGTCATCTTTATGGGCTTCTTGAACTTGCAAAAAGAGAAAATTTTGACAGAGTATATATACATACTTTTTTAGATGGAAGAGATACATCTCCAACCTCGGGTATTGAATATTTAAAACAACTAGAAAAAGAAATGGCAGACAAAAAAGTCGGAAAAATTGCAACAGTAATCGGAAGATATTATGCAATGGATAGAGATAACAGATGGGAAAGAGTTAGAAAAGCCTATGATGCTATAGTAAATGGAAAAGGTGAGCTTTTTGATAATCCAGAAACAGCTATTGAAAAATCATATGCAGAAAAAATTACAGATGAATTTGTAGTACCATCTGTAATAACAGAAAATGGAAAACCAGTAGCAACAGTAAAAGAAAATGATTCAGTTATATTCTTTAACTTTAGACCTGACAGAGCAAGACAGATAACAAGAACTTTCTGTGATGATGAGTTCGAAGGTTTTGAAAGAGGTGAAAGAGTAAAAACACATTTTGTATGTTTTACTGATTATGATGTTACTATTAAAAATAAATTTGTAGCATTTGAAAAAGTTGAAATAAAAAATACATTTGGTGAATTTTTAGCCTCAAAAGGATTAAAACAATTAAGACTGGCAGAAACAGAAAAATATGCCCATGTTACATTTTTCTTTAATGGTGGAGTTGAAACACCGAATGAGGGAGAGGAAAGAATATTAATTCCTTCGCCAAAAGTTGCAACATATGATTTACAGCCAGAAATGAGCGCATATAAAGTTTGTGAAGCTCTTACTAAGTCAATAGAATCAGATAAATACGATGTTATTGTAGTTAACTTTGCAAATCCTGACATGGTAGGACATACAGGAGTAGAAAAAGCTGTAATAAATGCAATAGAAGTAATTGATACATGTGTAGGAAATTCAGTAGAACTTGTTAAAGAAAAAGATGGAATCCTGTTTATTTGTGCAGATCACGGTAATGCAGAGCAGCTAATTGATCCTGAAACAGGTGGACCATTCACAGCACATACTACAAATCCAGTTCCATTTATACTAGTAGGAGCAGATGAAGGAGTAGGTCTTAAAGAAGGTGGATGTCTTGCAGATATAGTACCGACTTTAATAGACCTAATGGAACTTGAAAAACCAGAAGAAATGACAGGGAATTCTTTACTAACAAAATAGTTATTTTAAGTCTTAAGTTTTTAAACGATAGGAGGTAGAATATGTCCGTTGTTTCAGCTTATATGGTTCCACATCCACCATTAATAATTCCAGAAGTAGGTAATGGTAAGGAAACAGGTATTAAAGATACTATTAACTCATATAAAAAAATTGCTAAAGAAATAGCGAGAACAGATCCAGACACTATTGTTATTGCCACACCTCATTTGGTTTCTTATGCTGACTATATACACATTTCTCCTGGAGAAAAAGCGGTAGGAGACTTTAGAGAATTTGGTGTTAGAGAAGTTGAAATTGGAGCTGAATATGATACTGAATTTATATATAGATTATGTGATATGTCAGAAGAAAATGATTTGATGGCTGGAAACTTAGGTGAAAGAGATAAAAAACTAGACCACGCAACAATGATACCTATATATTTTATTGAAAAAGAATTAAACCAAACTATGAGATCAAAGATAGTTAGGATTGGAATATCAGGATTAAGCTATGCAGAGCATTATAGATTGGGAATGTATGTAAAACAGGTAGCTCAAAAACTTAATAGAAAAACTGTATTTATAGCCAGTGGTGATTTATCCCATATGCTAAAAGAGATGGGGCCTTATGGATACAGAGATGAAGGTCCGGTTTATGATGAAAGAATAATGGATGTTATGGGTAAAGGAGATTTTGGAAGCCTTTTTGATTTTTCGGAAGAGTTTTGTTCAAAAGCTGCAGAATGTGGTCATAGGACTTTTGTAATGTTAGCAGGTGCTTTGGATAGATGTGAAGTTCAATCAAAAAAATTATCCTATGAAGGTCCTTTTGGTGTAGGATATGGTGTTTGTTCCTTTAAAGTAACTGGTAGAGACGATAATAGAAATTTTTTAGATAAATTTAGTAAGATTTTGGAATTAGCATTAACAGAAAGAAAAGCTAATGAAGATGTATATGTTAAGTTAGCTAGAAACGCTCTTGAAACCTATGTTAAAAATGGCGTAAAAATATCTATTCCTGAACATATATCAAAAGAACTTACAAAAAATAGAGCTGGAACATTTGTATCATTAAAAATAAATGGACACCTAAGAGGTTGCATAGGAACCATTGAATCCACTAAGGATACAGTGGCAGAAGAAATAATAGAAAACGCTATAAGCGCTGGCTTAAGAGATCCTAGATTTCCACCAGTTAAAAGAGAAGAATTAGAAAAAATTACATATAGTGTAGATGTACTTGGAGAAACAGAAAAAATTGATTCAATAAATCAGCTAGACGAAAAACGCTTCGGTGTAATAGTGACTCAGGGAAATAAAAAAGGTTTACTTTTACCTAATTTAGAAGGTGTGGATTCTGTAGAAGAACAAATAAATATTGCTAAACAAAAAGCAGGAATTAATCTTGAAGATGACGACTACTCATTAAAAAGATTTGAGGTGATCAGGCATAAATAGGATAGTTTGTGATGTATGTATGCATCAATGTAATCTAAATGAAGGCCAGACAGGCATTTGTAAAGCACGAAAAAATATTGCAGGAAAAAGTGTTTCTATTAATTATGGAAAAATTACATCAATTGCATTAGATCCAATTGAAAAGAAGCCTTTAAAATGTTTCGAATCAGGAAAGAATATTTTATCAGTTGGTAGTTTTGGTTGCAATTTAGATTGTCCGTTTTGTCAAAATTATTCAATATCAATGGCTTATGAAGATAGCGTTGAATTTATCAGATTAACACCAGAAGAATTAGTAAAAAAAGCAATAGAACTAAAAAAGGAAAATAATATAGGTTTAGCATATACATATAATGAACCAATGATTGGGTATGAATATGCACTTGACTGTTCAAAGTTAATTAGAAAAGCAGGTATGAAAAATGTAGTAGTTACAAATGGTTCAGTCATGCCAGAAATATTATATAAAGTACTGCCTTATATAGATGCATTTAATATAGATTTAAAAGGATTTACCGAAATTTTTTATAAAAGCATTTATGGAGACTTAGAAACTGTTAAAAATTTTATAAAAATTGCAGCAAAAGAAGCCCATGTTGAAATAACTACATTAATTATACCAGGGCAAAATGACACTATAGAAGAAATGGAAAAAATGTCTTCATGGATAAGCGAAATAAATGTGGAAATTCCTTACCATATTTCAAGGTTTTTTCCTCAAAGAAAAATGTTAGATGAAAACCCAACTGATGTTACATTGATACATAGTTTAGCGGATATTGCTAGAAAAAACTTGAAAAATGTTTTTGTGGGGAATTGTTGAATTTTAATAATTAATGTATAATACTAAGCATATTTAAACTGATAATAGGGATGGAGAATAAAATGAAAAAATTAAAAGGTCTTTTGACTATACTGATAATTGCTCTAATAGCTGTAGTAGGTTTAACAGTGTATTTATTATTTTTTAACAACAATAATAATAATGCAGCAGCTACTAATGAAACAACTGAAACAGAAACTACTACGGAAGCGCCTATTGAAATAACTTTAGTTTCGGTTGGAGACGATTTGTTACATCAGCCTTTATTATCTGAAGCAAAGACCTCAGATGGTTATGATTTTGATCATTTTTTTGCTCAGGTAAAGGATTATGTATCACAGGCTGATATTGCTGTTATAAATCAAGAAACAATGCTTGCAGGTTCAGATGTGGGGTATAGTGGTTATCCGTTATTTAATTCTCCTGATCAGCTAGGAGATGCAATTGCAAATGCAGGATTTAATGTAGTCTTACATGCCAGTAATCATTCAGCAGATAAAGGAACTTCAGGGATTAGACATGCTATAGAATTTTGGAAAACAAAATCTAATATCACAGTATTGGGTTTAAATGAAACTCCTGAACAAAGAGATGTAATAAGAATAGTTAATGTAGAAGGCATTAACATAGCAATGTTAAATTATACATATAGTTTAAACGGGTTATCTTTACCAGCAGGAGAAGAGTACCTTGTAAATATTATGGATGATTCAACTAGAGATCAAGTTTTGGCCGACATTACAAAAGCAAGTGAAATGGCAGAATTTGTTATAGTTTTCCCTCATTGGGGAGTTGAATATGTGAATACACAAAATGATAATCAGATAGAATGGGCAAATCAAATGACAGATGCTGGTGCTGATTTAATAATTGGGACTCATCCCCATGTGGTTCAACCAGTAGAATGGATTGAAACAGTTAGTGGCAATAAATCTCTTTGCTATTATTCTTTAGGAAATTATATTTCAAACCAAGCCTGGTTACAGGACTATGGTTCAGAAACTGCTTTTAACACTCAGTTAGGTGGAATGGCAAAAGTAACTATAGTAAAGGAAAATGGTGAAGTTTATATAAAAGAGGATTCAACAGGTGTGATTCCTTTAGTTACACATAATTCTTATTCAGCAATGACAACAACATATTTTTTAAGTGATTATGATGATTCCCTTGCAAGTCAACATATTTGTAGAAATAGATATGGATCAGCATTTAATACTTCATGGTTGAATGATAAAGCAAATGCGGTCTTTGGAAGCTTTATTGTTGAATAAATATTGCTTGATAAAGATATTATTATATGATAATATAAATGTTGCGTAGATTTTAGGAGGTGTGAATTTTGTTTAGTTTAATATCATCAATAGTACTTGTGATTGTTTGTATTATTTTAATAGTTGTAGTATTACTTCAGGAAGGTAAAAATGCAGGGTTAACATCCTCCATAACAGGAAGCGGAGATACTTATTGGAGTAAAAATAAAGGCCGCTCAACAGAGGGGAAAATAGAAAAAGTTACTAAATATTTAGCTATTATATTTATGCTAATTGCAGTAATTTTAAACATAGGATTTTTTAAGTAAACTCTAACACTCTCTATAATAAATAGAGAGTGTATTTTAATTCTTGAGATCTTTTAAAAGACCCTAATTAGGAGAGAAAATGGATAAAATAGTTGGAATATTCGAAGGTAATCAGGCAGGCTTTGGATTTGTCAGGGTTGAAGGTGAAGATGACGATATCTTTATACCTGAAAAACATGCAGCTCTTGCTATGCATAAAGATACTGTAGAAGTTACAATAAAAAAAGGTAGTGCAAAAGGTAAAAGAAGAGAAGGAAAAATTGTAAATGTTATTAAACATGAAACTACAAATGTTGTAGGAACTTTTTCAAGGGCAAAAAGTTTTGGTTTTGTGATTCCTGATAATAAAAAATTCTCTAAAGATATCTATATTGCTGGGAAAAATATTAAAGGCGCAAAGGATGGCCAGAAGGTTATGGCACAAATAACAAAATATGCAGATAAACACCATAAGCCAGAAGGTAAAATAATAGAAATAATTGGAAACATAGATGATCCAGGTACAGATGTGAAATCAGTTGTTTTAGCATATGAAATACCTGTTGATTTTTCAGAAGAAGTTTTAGCAGAAACTGAATCTATAAATACACTGGTTACAGATAAGGAAAAACAGGGAAGACTTAATATAACAGACTGGCAGACAGTAACTATTGACGGTGAAGATGCTAAAGATTTAGATGATGCTATAACGCTTACAAAAGATAATGGAGTCTATACGTTAGGGGTGCATATTGCTGATGTAACTCATTATGTAAAAGAAGGTAAGCCTCTTGATAAATCAGCCCTAAATCGTGGTACTAGCGTTTATCTTGTGGATAGGGTTATACCTATGCTTCCAAAGAAACTTTCTAATGGAATCTGTTCTTTAAATGAGGGAGTTGAAAGACTTGCTCTTAGTTGTATAATGAAAATAGATGAAAATGGTAATGTATTTGAAAACGATATAAGAGAAACAGTTATAAATGTAAATCGTAGAATGACATACACAAGTGTGAAAAAGATACTTGCTGAAAAGAATGAAAAAGAAATAGAAGAGTATAAAGAACTAGTTCCAATGTTTGAGCAAATGAAAGAATTGGCTAAAATATTAAGAAACAAAAGAAGGGCTAGAGGAAGTATAGACTTTGATTTTCCAGAGACAAAAGTTATATTAAATAAAAGAGGTATACCTGTAGATATTAAACCTTATGATAGAAATGTTGCAACAAAAATAATTGAAGATTTTATGCTATTAGCAAATGAAACAATAGCAGAAAATTATTTTTGGCAGGAAATACCATTTGTATATAGAATACATGAATCACCTGAATCAGAAAAAATAATTAAACTTTCAACTTTTATAAATAACTTTGGTTATTCATTAAGGGTTGGTAGGGACAGTATACACCCAAAAGAATTTCAGAAACTTTTAGAAAAAATAGATGGAACTGATGAAGAACCATTGATTAGTCGTTTGATACTTAGATCAATGAAACAGGCTAAATATTCATCTATGTCTACAAATCACTTTGGACTTGCGGCAAAATATTATTGCCACTTTACATCTCCTATTAGGAGATATCCAGATTTACAGATACATAGAATAATAAAAGAAAACTTGAATGGAAAGCTTAACGAAGAAAGACTTTCACATTATTCAAAAATTGTTCAAAGTGTTTCAGAACAGTCAAGTAAAACTGAAAGACGGGCTGAAGAAGCCGAAAGAGAAACCATAAAACTTAAGAAAGTTGAATTTATGGAAAAACATATTGGAGAAATTTTTGATGGTGTAATTTCTGGAATAACAGGATGGGGTATGTATGTTGAACTACCAAATACTGTTGAAGGAATGGTTAGGATTTCAGATTTAAAAGATGATTTTTATATATACGATGAAGAAAGATATGAATTAACTGGAAAAAATAAAAATAATAAATACAAACTTGGACAGAAAGTTAAAGTCACCTTAGTTAGGACGGATAAATTACAAAAAACAATAGATTTTGAAATAGCAGATGGAGAGTGAGAGAATTGGCAAAATTAAAGGAAGGTTTTAGATTAATAGCCAACAATAAAAAAGCAAGGTTTGATTATTTTATAGAAGATACCTATGAAGCAGGAATAGAATTATTTGGAACCGAAGTAAAGTCTTTAAGAGCTGGAAAGTGTAGTGTTAAAGAGGCTTTTATAAAGGTGGAAAAAGGTGAAGTTTTTATCTATAATATGAATATCAGTCCATATGAAAAAGGTAATATTTTTAATAAAGACCCTATGAGAGTAAGGAAATTACTACTTCATAAACACGAAATCAGGAAAATAGCAGGACAACTTGCTGAAAAAGGGTATACATTGGTTCCTTTAAGGGTGTACTTTAAAGGAAGTCTGGTAAAACTTGAAATTGGCTTAGCAAAAGGGAAAAAATTATATGATAAGCGTCATGATATTGCGAAAAAAGATCAAAGGCGCGAAGCAGATAGACAATTTAAAGTTAAAAACTTATAAATCTAGATTATTGTACATTTACTTCACATATGATAAAGTTTATATGAGTGTATAATATATAAAATTAAATATTGGAGGAAATCTTATGATCTGGAACGAAACGAAAGAATGCATGAGCCGTGATGAGATTTATGATTTACAAAGCAAAAGGCTTAAAAAAATGGTTAACAGGGTTTATCATAATGTAGACTTTTATCGAAAAAAAATGCAGGAAATGGGAGTAGAACCGGGAGATATTAAAGGGGTTGAAGATTTAGCAAAATTACCATTTACTACTAAAGATGATTTAAGGGAGAATTATCCTTTTGGGTTATTTGCAGTTCCACAGTCAGAAGTTGTGAGGGTGCACGCTTCTAGTGGGACTACAGGAAAAGCAACGGTAGTAGGTTATTCTAGAAAAGATATTGAAATATGGGAAGAATGCGTTGCAAGAGTTCTAGCAATGGCTGGATTAGATAAGAATGACATTTTACAGGTTTCATATGGTTATGGTTTATTTACAGGAGGATTAGGCCTGCATTATGGTGCAGAAAACCTTGGAGCTACAGTTGTTCCATTATCTTCTGGGAATACTAAAAAACAAATAACCATGATGACCGACTTTGGTGCTACGGCAATAGCTTGTACTCCATCATATTTATTACATCTTACTGAAGCCTTATATGAAACAAATTTAATAAAAGATATAAAATTAAAAGCAGCGATTTGTGGTGCGGAACCATGGACAGAAAACATGCGAAAAGAAATCGAAAGCAAACTTGGTATAATTGCTTATGATATTTACGGATTAAGTGAAATAATGGGACCTGGAGTTGCAGCAGATTGTAAATACCATAAAGGACTTCATGTGTATGAGGATCATTTTATTCCTGAAGTATTAAATCCTGATACTTTAGAAAGTGTAAAAGAAGGTGAAACTGGAGAATTAGTTTTTACTACTATTACAAAAGAAGCATTACCATTGCTAAGATATAGAACAAAAGATTTAACCAGCATAGATTATGCTAAATGTGAATGTGGAAGAACTCAGGCAAGGATTTCCAGGTTCAAAGGTAGAACTGATGATATGCTTATTATTAGAGGTGTAAATGTATTTCCATCTCAAGTTGAAACAGCATTACTCGAAGTGGAGGGTGTCCTGCCACATTACATAATGATCGTTGAAAGAGAAAATAATAATGATACCTTAGAAGTTCATGTTGAAGCAGAGGAAAAGTTTTTTAAAGAAGCAGGCAAAATAGAAACACTGTCTAAAGAAGTGTCTCATGTACTAAAACAAGCACTTGGTCTATCTGTTAAACTCAAACTAGTTGAACCAAAAACAATAGAAAGAAGTGAAGGAAAAGCAAAAAGAGTAATTGACAAAAGGGTTTTAGTTTAAAGGAGGAATTTTATGTACATAAAACAAGTTTCGGTTTTCTTAGAAAGCAAAGTGGAATGTTTAGAAGCAGTTACCAAAGTCATGAAAGATGAAAAAATCAGAATACTTTCATTTAGTTTGGCGGATACTTCTGAATATGGAATGTTAAGAATAATAGTTGCAACACCAGAAAAAGCAAAAGACGCTTTACTAAAAGCAGGATTTTCAGCGATGATTTCAGATGTAATAGCAGTTGAAATGGAATTAGGATTCGCAAACTTTAATGATGTTTTAACATCTGTGCTAGAAGCAGATTTAAATATTGAATATATGTATACATTACCAAATGTAGTTGATAAATCAGTGCTAATTCTTAAACTTTCTAACTCAGTAAAAGGTTATCAAGTTTTTAGAAATAATGGTTTTAAAATGTATGAGAATAGTGATTTGTTAAAGAAAAATTAGAAGTGAATATTAATTAAGAATACTTAAAGAACAGTTTAGAGCAATTTAAACTGTTCTTTTTTTACCTAAACTAAATAGTTATGTTTATACTAACTATTTATATATTATGCAACAAATAGCAATTATGTTAAGGTATGAAAAGAAAAAAATGGAGGTGTTAAAATGGAACTTTTATTAAAAGATTTACCAATAGGGACAAAAATATATGAAGAAAATAGTATGATTCCATTTATATTGGCAGCAAAAAACCATTACGATAATAATGGAGTAACAATAATTAGTGATAATGTATTGATGCAGGCATGCTTTGATGCAGCAGAACCAGAAAGTGAAAACAAGCGAATAAATATAATGGGTAGAGGAGAATATAAAACCTCAAATATTCATCAATGGTTAAATAAAGAAGGCTTGAATTGGTTTGTACCAACCCACACTCATGATGTTGCACCATCAAAAGAAAATGTAAAAATATGGAATAATATGTATGATAATGAAGCATATAATCCTTATGAAGAAAAAGAAGGGTTTTTAAGTTGGTTCGGTAAATATTTTATACAACAGATTTTAACTACAGATGTTGAGGTGTGGAATAATGATTTAAACAGATGCGAGTTAGTAAAGGCAAAAGCTTTTTTACCAAGCTTAGCAGAAATGGGTTGTAATACTCATCTTGAACAACAAGAGGGAAAAACTTTACCACTAATGAAAGACTATAGAATGAGATATGCTATGCCTTCAAAAAAAGCAATAGAATCAGCAGACTTTAGACCTTCAAATTTTGTAAGCACAGATGCTTGGATGTATATGTTAAGAAGTCCTCATCTAAATGATCCAGGACTTTGTACAATAGTTCATTCAGCAAATCCATATTCATATATGCCAGCTTCAAGACCGTGGATGGGTGTTAGACCGATGATAAACTTAAATGAAAATACAAAAATATATAAAAAAGAAGATAAAATGATTATAGGGGAGGTGGATTAGATGTTTTTGAGAAATTTGCCAGTTGGCACTAAAGTAAGAGAAAAAAAATCAGGTGTTACTTTTATTGTTGCTGAACATAACCATGCAGGATATAGTGAAACTACTTTGATAACAGATGAGATAATTGAATATGCAGCATTTGATGGAGCAGAAAAAAATAACCCTAACGAAGAAATTTCAAAATATGGAAACAATGATTATGAACTTAGTAATATACACAGATGGCTGAATTCAGATAAAGAAGATTGGTTTGTAAAGTCACACGAAAGTGATGAAAGTCCGTCAAAAGAAAATGTCGTTGATGGAGATCCATTTTTTTATAATGTACCTTTTTATGCCGAAGATGGAAAATACTGTCTGGAAGACAGATCATATAATAATAAACCTGGGTTTTTAAGTACTTTTGAAAAAAGTTTTGTTAAAATGATTTTTCCTACAGAACTAGAGTATAACACTCTTATAGAAAAAGGAAATAATACATGTAAAAAAGTTTATACAAAAGTTTTTTTACCTAGTATGACAGAGTTGGGTGTTGAAAAAAATGAAGGTGAAGGAACAAAAATTAAACTTTTTGAAGACCCAAGATATATTTTTTGCGGTCCTAAGCCGTCAGTTATAGGTAAAGAAAATGATTACAATTATTTTGGTGCTTCTTGGTGGTACTGGACTAGAAGTTCCTTTGAAAAAGAATTTGGATATGGAAGAAGAATGTGCCCTGGTCACCGTGGTGGTGATGAAAATGATGCTACTAGAGATATTACATCATGTAAGAATGCATCAGGAATTAGACCACTTATAAATCTATTTTCAGGTGCTCCAGTTTCAGATGAACCTGATGAAAATGGAATATATGAGTTTAGAAAATCTGATTATTGGGCACCAGTAGTGGATAGACCATTAAAAAGATGGGAGTGGACTCACGAAATAGAGTATGAATTGCCAGACAGTATGAAGTATAATCCTAAATGTCCTTGTCACAATACAAGTTGTGCAAGAAATGGATTTTGTAAGGCCTGTGTGGAATTTCATAAAGGTATGGATCATTTACAGTTCTGTAGACACGGAGAGACAGATTAATAGAAAAAATATAAACTGCATTCTTTTAAGAGGATGCAGTTTTGTTTAGGAAATATTCATCAAAGAATTCAAAAAACACAGGTAGGATAGTACTTGGGTTATTCTCATACCAAAATAGATTTATTGGATGACAGTCATCTAAAATCAAAAAGTTTTGCTCGGTATTTGTATTTGTTGACCACTCATCAAGAATGGAAAAGCCTTGATTTGCACTAACAGCCATTAAAGCAGAACTAAGATTATCTACAATTGCAGTTTTTGGAGAAAAACCATATTTATTACATAATAAAATGTTTTCTTCTAAAGCATATTTTTTATTTATATCTGAAATAGTATAAAGGACTTCATTATTGAAGTCTGAAAAAGTTAAATCTTTTTTATTTGAAAGATGATTTTTTGTTGAGTAATAAACCACTTTTTTAATATTTGTAATTCTTTTTGAAATTAATAATTTTGGAGTAGAGTCTGCAGGATTTGGTAAAATTGCATTTTCTACACAAAATACTACATCAACCTCTCCTGATTCTAAACGATGAAGAAGTCCATTTGGAGTATCTCCTATTAGTACGATATTTATAGATGGATCTTTTTCTTTTAGTAGACCGACTAGGTCATAAATAAATGGGGATGATGTCCAGGATTCAAGAACACCAAATCGTAATTTTTTCTTTTGTGAAGCAGACACTTGTCTAGCATTTTTAAGTACATTTGAAAAAGCCCTGCTTTGTTTTGTAAAGTGATCAAACAACAATTCTCCTGCCTTTGTAAGTTCGACTCCTTTATTTGTTCTGTCAAATAAAAAGAGATTGAATTCCTTTTCTAAAAGAGTTATCTGTTTGCTAATAGCGGATTGTGAAACATACAATTTAGCTGCGCTTTTAGCAATACTTTTCGTTGTAGCAACTGATAAAAAATAGTCTATCTGACTTTGGGTCATTTTTTATTTTCCCCCTTTGATTTTGCCTTGAGTAAAAGGTTAACTTGGTCTTGAGTATTAATATGTTACCTTTAAATTTGCCTATTTGTTAATATTATTATATTGAAATTATATATAATTTCAATGAAAAAATCAAAATAATTGTAACATATTTATAATACTTGGGTGGTTAGTGTATATGGAGGTGTAAAATGGCTAGTATTCTAATTGTTGATGATGAACCAATGATAAGGGAAGTCATAAGAGAATATGCTGAATTCGACGGACACAAAGTAAGTGAAGCAAAAAATGGAAGTGAAGCAATTGGACTTTGCAAAAGAACTGATTTTGACGTAATTGTTATGGACATAATGATGCCAGGGATTGATGGTTTTAGAACATATGAAAACATTCTAAAAATAAAAAGTATACCAGTACTGATTCTTTCAGCAAAAGGTGAGGAATATGATAAGTTATACGGTTTTAGTTTAGGAATAGAAGATTATGTTATGAAGCCGTTTTCTCCAAAGGAGTTAATGGCAAGGCTTGGGGTAATAACAAGAAGGAATAATAAAGATAGATTTGATTGTGGAGTTTCAGGCAAGGAGAGACTATCATTTGAAGGGCTTGAAATTGATGGGGGTGGTTACAATGTTTATATTGATGGTGAAAAAGCAATAATGACATTAAGAGAATTTGATGTTTTATATTTTTTAGCAACAAACCCTAATATCGTTTTTACCAGGGAACAACTTTTAGATAATATATGGGGCTATGATTATATTGGTGATGGTAGGACTGTAGACACACACATAAAAATGCTAAGGCATACACTTGGTGAATACAGAAAGTTTGTTGTGACAGCAAGAGGGGTAGGATACAAATTTGAAATTGCTAGATAAAAAAGGAATTCAATTTAGACTTTATATATTATTTGTTGGTTTTTCGATTTTACTTATATGTATTGTTTGGTTTATTCAATTATTTAATGTAAAAAATAGATTGCGTGACGAGACTTTTGATTCATTACAAAATATAACATGGAATATTTCTGCCACTTATGGAACAGATGCCTACCCAAAAGCCATGAGAGCAGCTGCTTATTCAGGTGAATACCTAATAAAAACAATGACAGAAGATGGTATAGAAATGGAACATATAGGAATTACGGGACTTGATATTGAGTGGCCACAAAAGATTACTGAAACTGATGATTTAATTTCTAAAATAGATAAGTCAAATGGTTATATCGATTATGAAGTTAAGGATGGAGATAAAAGCTGGATAGTACATGCACAGGTGCTTGCTAGCTGGCAGGGTGTACGAGAAATTATTTTTGTTGCACAGTCTTCTGAGCATGAAGAAAAAATAATTAAAAGTCTTATTATCCAATTACTAGAAAGCTCTGTTTTGATTCTTGTTATTGCTCTAATCATGGCTTGGATAATGTCTAAAAAGTTTTTAAAACCAATTGAAGAAGTTACAAGTAATGCTAAGAAACTTGCAAAAGGAATTTATAAAATTTCATTTCCAAAGAATACATATACAGAGATAAATTTACTATCAGACACATTAGAAAGGGCCGCAAAAGAATTTGCTGACTATGAAAAGGTAAGGAGAGATTTAATCGCAAATGTATCTCATGATATGCGAACTCCTTTAACGATGATAAAAGCATATGCAGAAATGATACAAACATTATCAGGAGATGATCCCTATAAAAGAAAACAACATTTGGAGATAATTATAAAGCAGACTGATAAGCTTTCTGAGTTTGTTAATTTGTCCTTAGATCTAGCTAAGCTTCAATCTAAGGAGAATATATTACATATAACAAAGTTTTCATTAGGTGAAATAGTTTATGAGATGATAGAACATTTCAGAGTAATATACAAGAATAAAATAAAATTTGATTTAAATATTGAAAATAAATATATGATTAAAGCTGATAAAGTAATGATGGAACAAGTCGTTCATAACTTCATAGCTAACGCAATAAAATATTCGGATTATGTAATTCATATAAATGTTAAAAAAACTGATAAGAAAGTATTGTTTGAAATTATTGACCATGGACAGGGGATAGCTAAGGAGGATCTTGATAGCATTTGGATAAAATACTA
Source organism: uncultured Parasporobacterium sp. (assembly GCA_963676435.2). GTDB lineage: Bacteria > Bacillota > Clostridia > Lachnospirales > Lachnospiraceae > CAXXOZ01. The sequence continues at coordinate 193,977 of CAXXOZ010000020.1, read as the reverse complement.
CAAGGTAAACAGAATCGCTGATGATAATGGAAGTACAGGTGTTGGGCTGTCTATAATAAAAGAAATTCTTGAGCAACATGGTTTTGACTATGGTGTAGAAAGTGTTGTAGGACAAGGATGTAGATTTTGGTTTAAGGTATAGGATGTAATAATGAGCATATTATTGTGCTCATTATTTGTCGTTTCACGAGGATTTCACATTCATTTCATTTTGGTTACATATGAATTTGTTTATATTATTAAAAAAGGAGCAGATTATATATGAATGTAGAAGCTAGAATTGAAAAATCAAAGAACTGTAAAGACAAGGGATATACATGTTGTCAAACTGTAATTATGGGGGTTGCAGATTTATTGGAAATCAAAGACACTGATATATTTAAATGTGCTGAAGGATTTGGCGGAGGTGTTGGAGGTCTAGGTGAAGTATGTGGAGTTGTCAGTGCTATGACAATGGTGGCTGGTCTAATAAATGGAAGCGGTGATTTGGAAAATAATACCTCTAAAATGGATACAATTGAGCTTGTTGAAAAACTTGCTCTTGAATTCAAAGAAAAACATGGATCTTTATTATGCAGAGACATAAGAAATGAAGATGCCGGAAGTACTCATGAAGAATGTGATAAGTGTATTCAGGATGGGATTGCAACTTTAATTGAAAAGTTTTTCCCTGAAAAGATGTAAATATTTCACATTGATTTCACAATCATTTCATACCTGTCACATTTTAAATTGTTTAAATAATGACTATGAAATAGGGTGTGCACATTTATTTTTAGAAATAGAATATAAAAGAAGGAGGGACCACTTTGGAAATCCTTGAAACTGAAATAATGAGTAAATGCTTTGGTGGAGTTCAGGCCTTAAAAGAAGTTGATATTAAGATTAATAAAGGTAGTGTTCATGGGCTGATTGGACCAAATGGTTCTGGAAAAACAACATTTTTTAATGTTATAAGTGGTGTTTATACACCAACTTCTGGAAGAGTTGTTTTTAACGGACAGGATATAAACGGGCTTATGCCTTATGAAATTTCAAAATTGGGTATGAGTAGGACATTTCAGATTCCCAAAATCATGCCTAGAATGACAGTTTTAGAAAATGCTATGTCAGGGCTTTACTCAAAAACAAAAGCTGATATAAAAGGAACTTTTTTCCATATTCCATTTATAAAGTCTAAACAGGAAAAACATATTGAAGAAAAGGCAATGGAATATTTAGAATTTGTAGGCTTAGAAAAATCAGCTGATAGATGGGCAGGAGATTTGGTTTGGGCAGAACAACAATTATTACAGATTGCCAGAGCACTTGCTACTGAACCAAAATTATTATTATTAGATGAACCTACAGCTGGTATGGGAGCTGAAGAATCCGATTTTATGGAAAAGTTAATTACTCATATCAGAGATAATGGTACAACTGTAATGCTGATTGCACATGATGTAAAACTAGTAACGAGAGTTTCTGATATAGTTACAGCCATTGAGTTTGGTGAAAAAATCGCAGAAGGTTTACCAGAAGAAGTAAAAAATAATCCGAGGGTGGTGGAAGCATATCTTGGGAAAGAATAAAACATTATTAAAAATTGAAGATTTATCAGTCTATTATGGACAAATTCAGGCTATTAAAAAAATCGACTTAGAAGTTAACCGTGGAGAGATAGTAGCACTTATTGGATCTAATGGTGCGGGGAAATCGACTTTGATAAATACAGTTATAGGTCTACAAAAGTCGAAAAAGGGTCAGGTTTTTTTTGAAAACAGTCAAATTACAAACTTAAAAACTGAAAAAGTAATTAAAAAGGGAATTTCTGTTGTTCCAGAGGGAAGAGGCATGTTAATGCATATGACGGTATTGGAAAATTTACAACTGGGCGCATATCATCATAAAGAAGTTCTTGAAAATAATTTAGAAAGAGTTTTTGAAAAGTTTCCTATACTTTTTGACAGAAAAACTCAAAAATCAGGATGCCTTTCAGGTGGAGAGCAGCAAATGCTTGCAATTGGAAGAGCAATGATGGGAAGCCCCAAAATGATTCTTTTAGACGAACCTTCATTAGCACTATCTCCAGCATATGTAGATAAAGTGTTTGAAATATTAGTTGAATTAAAAGAAGAGGGGTTAACAATATTACTCTCAGAACAAAATGCAAGAAAGGCATTGCAGTATTCTGATAGAGGCTATGTTTTAGATTTAGGTAAAACAGTCCTTAATGGCAAGTCAGATGAGCTTGCAAATGATCCGGCAGTAATAAGTGCTTATTTAGGCGGAGATTAATAACAATAGATTGGAGTGAAGTAGAGTATGGAAAGTTTTCTTGCTCAGATAATAAATGGTCTTGCTACTGGAAGTATATATGCATTGCTGGTACTTGGAATGAATTTATTGGTATTAGTCAGAGATGTTGTACATCAAGGTTATGCTCATATAGTTATGCTTACTATGGCTACAGGGTGGTTAACTTTAGGTATTACAAATGACAATATTATTATAGCGGTATTAGTAATGTTGGTAGCTGGTATAGTATTTACAATGTTAACAGAACCATTGTTTAGACCTTTATGCAAGCGTGGAGCTCAGCTTGAAACAATAGTTCTTGCTATGGCGGTAGGGATAATTATAACCGAAATTATGTCACAATTCGTAAATGGTGGAGGGAATTTTGCATTTCCTGATACTATTACAGGCTCAGGTGCAACTGTAAGATGGGGATTAATTCAATTTTCTTTAGGAAATGTAATAGCTCTTATTGCAGCATTTGTAGTTGCCGTAGCACTATTATGGTTTATGTTTAAAACACAAAAAGGTAGAGCTATGAGAGCAATGGCTCAAAATCTTAGAGTTTCAAAAATGTTAGGGATACCTTTTGGACAAACAGGTCTTTTTGGATTTGCTCTAGCAGGTTTCTTAGCAGCAATAATAGCAATATTACTCATAATGACTATTGGTACATGTGGACCATCTGTGGGCGATAATTTTGCCACAAAAGCAGTTATATTAATGCTGTTTGCAGGAATGGGTAATTTAAAAGGAGGATTATTATCCGCTTTGTTTATGGGACTAATAGAGTCAATGGCACTTGCATATCTGCCAGGTAGCTGGACCGAAGCAATATTTTACGGAATAATCATGATTGCAATTATTTGGAGACCAAACGGATTGTTTGGCAAAGCAAATTAGAAAGGAGTATGTAAACATGTCTACAGCATTTACCTATTTTATAATTTTTTGTTGTGTTTTCCTGGTATTAACGTGGGCCGCATATGTTCCTTTTAGAGCAGGTCTTTTATATAACGGAACAGTATACTGTATGGCAATAGGAGGATATTTTGCAGGTTTTGCAGCAAAAACATGGGGATGGCCATTTTGGGCCTGCATGTTAGGAGCTATGATAGTTGGAGCCATTTTAGGCTTTTTACCTGCAATTGGATTTTCAAGAACAAGTGGAATTGTTACAGCAGTATCTTCGATGGCTTTGATATTTATAGTACAGTCTGTGATTCGAAACCTTGATTTTTTAGGAGGTTCCAGAGGGATTTTTGGGATACCTAAGGTTGAAAATTTAGCTATATATTGTTTAATAATTGTTCTAATAATTGGAGTGTTTATTTTTAGATTTGATAAATCCAGAATGGGAAGAGCTTTTGAATCAATAAATACTGACCCTGACATGGCGGCTACATTGGGAATTAATGTAAAAAGAATGACGATTTTAGGGTTAACAATATCTTCAGTTTTAGGTGCGACTGCAGGAGCTATGTATGCTTTTAATATGCGAGTTATTTATCCTGAAACATTTGGATTTTCATTATTGTTGTCAGTAATGACAATGATGTTTGTTGGAGGAAGATATACTCAGTGGGGAATGATAATTTCGGTTCCATTATTATGGGGACTTTCGAAGTGGATTCCGTCTGAGTTGGCAATATTTGCTCAAATTATATATGGTGTAATTTTAATTGTGATTTTAATGCTGTTTCCTGAAGGCATTATAAATAGAAGATTAACCAAAAGAGTAGGTAATCTTTTTATGAGGCGAAAGTAATACTATTTTGCGAAAAAAAGAAGGAGGAGTTTTAATGAAATCAAGAGTCAAAAAGTTTATTGCTTTGCTGCTTACATGTATAGTAGCGGCAGCAATGCTGGCTGCCTGTGGTTCTGAAGAAGGCGGAGAAAGTGTTTCAACGGATAAATACGTAATACCAGTACTTTGTCCAGTAACAGGTGCGGTTGCCTTTGTTGGTAAACCAGCATCATGGGCTGCTGAATATGCAGCAGAGGTTATTAATGCTCAAGGTGGTATTAATGGCAAAGAGGTTGAAGTAGTTGTCTATGATACAAAATTTGATACAGCTGAGACTGTAAGTGCTATGAGTGAAGTTGTAGACAATTCATTAGTTATTCTTGGTCCTATGGATGCTCCAGGAGCAGAAGCAGGAGGACAGCTTGGTTTTGACGCACAGGTAGCAAGTATTGCAGCATATTCTTATAATGACATCAGAGAGCAGTATTCACCTTATGCTATCGCAGAAATGACAGATTCAGAAGAGGGTGACTGGTTAGCAGCACAGCAATGGGTTGAAGAAAATCCAGACATAGAAACAGTAGCAATATTTACATGTCCTACTGATTCATCACAGATGGCTACAACTACTTTGTTAGAAGAAAATCTTCCAACAATAGGTATAACAGTAGAAAAAATTGTTGAAATCGAAACAGGTACTCTAGATTGTGGTCCAGCTGCAGTTCAGGCTATTAACGCAGGCGTAGATGGTTATATTTCAGTTCTTAGAGCTGATGAAAATGCACAACTTGTTTCAGAACTTAGAACAAGAGGTGTTGATGAAGGAAGAAGAATAACATGTTCATTTGCTTCTTTCTCAGATAACTATATTGATGTTGTTGGTGCTGATGCCTTAGACGGAACATATATATGGAACAAAATGGATCCAACTTATGTTTCAGATGAGTGGGACGCTCTTGTAGAAGCTTATAAAGCTGACTTTGATGGTGCAGTTCCTGTAGTTAATCCTGTGCCTGACTTTTATAATGCGATTATGGCTATTAAGCAGTGTTACGAGGAATTAGGCATTACAGGAGATGCTGATAAATTCGAAGAAGAAAAAGTAGCGATTGCAGAATGGTTATACAATTCTCCAGTTATTGAAGGAGTTCAGGGAGAATATCAGTGGGTTAGTGGTAAAAAAGAAGCTCCAATTTATTATTTCCAATTTGATGGAGCAACAGCAGTTAAAAAAGAATAAAATTAAGTGAAAGAGGCTGCCTTTCAAACAGGCGCCTCTTTTTTTGAGTTTAAAAGGAGTCAAAAATGAAAAAGAAGATTGTAGTAATAGGTGGCGTAGCAGGTGGAGCAAGCGCGGCAGCAAGATTAAGAAGATTAAATGAAGAGTATGAAATTACAATTTTTGAAAAGGGACCAAATGTTTCATTCTCGAATTGTTCGTTACCTTATTATTTAAGTGGTATCGTTCCTACTAAGGAAGATTTGATAATGATGAATCCTCAATTGTTCTTAGAAAGATTTAATATAAAAGTAAAAGTTAAAAATGAAGTTATAAAAATAGACAAAAACAAAAAAGAAATCATAGTTAAAGACATTGAGAATGGAAGAGATTATACTGAGAGTTATGATTATTTAATATTATCCCCTGGTGCAAAGGCGATACTGCCTAAAAGTATTCAAGGAGTTGATAGTGGAAATGTTTTTACAGTTAGAAATGTAGAAGATATAGCAAATCTTAAATCATATATAGAAAATAATAAAGTGAAAAATATTTCTGTTATAGGTGGTGGATTTATAGGCATAGAAGTAGCTGAAAATCTTAAAGAGGCAGGATATAATGTAACATTAGTAGAAGCTCAAGATCAGATAATGACACCTTTTGATTATGATATGGTTCAGATTTTACATAAAGAAATGAAAGATAAAGGAATAGAACTAATTTTAGAAGACAGTTTGGTTGAAATAACAGATGATAGCATAAAATTGAGTTCAGGAAAAATAGTTGAATCTGAATGTGTAGTGATGTCTATTGGAGTTATTCCAGAAGTAAAACTTGCAGAATCATCAGGACTCAGCTTAGGTCAAACAGGAGCAATTTTAGTTAATCAGAATTTTCAAACTAATGATGAAAATATATATGCTGTAGGCGATGCTATAGAAGTATATAATACAATAACAAAAGAAAAAACAAAACTTCCACTTGCAGGCCCAGCGCAAAGACAAGCAAGAGGAGTGGCAGACCATATTATAAACAAAGAATGTGGGAACTTAGGAGTTGTAGGTTCTTCAATAGTAAAAGTTTTTGAAATGAATGCAGCTTCTACAGGAATTAATGAAAAACAGGCAAAAAGATCAAATATTAATTATGATTATATTTATATAATGTCTCCAGATAAAGTTGGAATAATGCCTGAATGTAATGTGGTTCATTTTAAATTGTTATATGAATTGCCAACAGGTAAAATAATTGGAGCACAGGCAATAGGAAAAGGTAATGTAGATAAAAGGATTGATGTAATAGCTGCAATGATAAAAATGAATGCTAGTTTAGAAGATTTAAAAGAGTTGGAACTTTGTTATTCACCTGTATTTGGTACAGCAAAGGATGTTGTAAATATGGCGGCGATGGTTGCATTAAATCAATTAAAAGGGGAATACAAACAGGTAGGTGTATCAGAGGTCAGGGATTTAGTAGAGGCAGAAGAAGTGATTATTGATGTAAGAGAAAAAAGTGAATATGAGAACGGGCATTTGATTAATGCAATAAATATTCCTTTAGGTGAATTAAGAAGCAGATTAAGTGAAATTCCAACAGACAGACCTGTTTATTTGCATTGTAGAACCAGTCAGAGAAGTTATTATGCAACAAAAATATTAAAAAATTTAGGTTATGATAATATTATAAATATATCAGGATCGTTTTTAGGAATAAGCTATTACGAATATTTTCAGGATATAAATAAATCAAGGAAGCCAATTTTAACAGATTATAACTTTAACTAGAAAAAAGGAAGATAATTAAAAAAGATTATCTTCCTTTTTTGAAAATATAAAACAGTGAGGAGAATGTGGTATCTATATAAAAAAGTTGTTGCTGTATTTATCTATTTCTTCTGAAAGTATTTCATACACTCCAGAGTAAGTACTTTTTGGCATTCCCTGAGATGCATTTGGTATAAAAAATAGTTTTCCATTTTCATCACAAGCATTTTTAACCTCTTCGGATATTATTTCTTTGGTCCATCCTTCAAAGTCAACTTTTGAACTATCTATACCGCCCATAAATGTTAATTTGCCACCATATTTTTTTATTAGTTCTGGAATGTTGTTTGTATTAATAACTCCTTGCCATATATCGATACCCATATCTATCATATATGGAACAAGTGTTGCGGCATAGGAATCAGAATGATGTACAATTATCTCTACTCCTAAAGATTTATATTTACCATATAGTTGCTTATATGCAGGGAAAAGAAATTCTTCAAACATTTCTGGCGAAATGAATGTAGAAATTTGACTTCCCCAATCATCATGATGAAAGAGGGCATCGGGTTTTAAATATTTACATATTTCTTCTGCCAATTCACATTCCCACTCAGTAAGATATTTTATAAGTTCTTTCATATGTTCTGGTTCTTCATAAAAATTTACTAATGTTTCCTGGATTTCGCCTAAATAGTGACATTGTTCAAAAATACCAGGAGCTAAAAATGGAGTAACAAAATATTCACTTCTATCTACTTTTTCAGCTTCTTCAATAAATGGTTGCCATAGTTCTTCTGAAAATTTAACATTTGGTGCTTTTACATAATCTTTCCATTTTGTTATATCTTTGATAACTATTTTATCTTTAGTGTGTACTGGAAATTTTCCTGGAGTACCTTCAGGCCAAGAAGTAGTTACTCCCCAGTTGTTAACTACATTTAATTCGCCATATTCAGGGCTAGGGTTAGAAGCCATGAAAGGATTGAATATTAATTTAAACGGTTCAAATTGATTAACAAAACGATCGGGATTTCCACCATTTATAGTTTCTAAGAGATTTTCTTTTATTGTTAACATTAACTTACCTGCTTTCATAAAAAATTATTACTAAGTTTAGCATTAGTATTTGAAACACAAATGAAATGAGTGTGAAATGTGAGTGAAACTAAAAAAAATTTGTAATTGGATTAAATAAATTGTAAAATGAATATATCTTAAGTACATGTGAGGAGAAAACACTTATGTTTAATGCTGTTCTAAAGAGCTTTGAAAAAATGGTAAATGTTATATTATTCTTTCTGATGTTTGCTTCATCTTTTGTTGTACTGGCATTTTCAATCAAAGGCGTCTACCCTGATTTTATAGCATATTTAGTTTATGTTGTTTTTATACCTATTACAGGGGTGTTTTTACTATTAAAAAAAATACCAAATGTTGTAAAAAGTTTACTTTTTATTTTGTTGATGTTTGAAGTGATATATTTAATGTATATAATTACGGATTTTTCTGTATTTATGATCTTGATGGGTGTTATAATGGCATCTTTGTATATAGATAAGTTTTTAATTATAATAAGTTATATTATATGTCTTGCAGCAAATCTATATTTTCAACTTTCTGCAAGCGATTGGGAAATAGGACATCTTATTATGACAGTTGTTTTAAGTATGTTTGGTGGTTTTGTACTTTTCCTTGTTTCTCACTGGGGAAGAGGTTTGATAATAAAAGCAGAAAAAGAAAAAGAGAAAGCTGGTAAAACTTTGGTGGAGATAGAAAATATGATGAACAATGTTCAGAATACTTCATCAGAACTTAATAAAGAAATAGGTAGTGTTAATGCAAATATAGAATCTCTTTTAGAAACAAGTGAATCAATGCAAGATATTGTTGAAGAACTTTCAGAAGGAATAAATGGTCAGTTTGAAAGTACAATGAATATAGACAGCATGATGAATGATGCTAAGAATAAAATTGATAGTGTGAATAATGCTAAAGAAAAACTTCATGAAGTTTCTACAAATTCAAATTCGGTTATAAATGAAGGTTCAGATGATTTGATTAAAATGAATAGGCAGTTTGAAATTATAAGTACATCAGTAAATAAATCTTTATCTGATGTTGAAGAGCTACAAGTAGATATGGAAAATATAAATATGTTCCTATCAAGTATTACTCAGATTGCAGAGCAGACTAATTTGCTCTCATTAAATGCTTCAATTGAAGCCGCAAGAGCAGGAGAAGCAGGAAGAGTTTTTGCAATTGTCGCAGACGAGGTCGGAAAACTTGCAGAAGAAAGTTCAAAAGTAGTCCAAAACATTTCAGAAATTTTAGAAGAAATCAAGAAAAAAACAGGTAGTGTAGTAGTGCAGGTCAAAAGTGGTAGTGAAGCTACTTTAGAAGGCGAAGAAATAGTAAAGAATGTGAATACAAGCTTTAAAAATATACATGAATCTTATAGAGAGATAGATGTTACTATTTCAGAAGAAGAAGATTTGATTGAAGGAGTATCCAAACTTTTTAATGAAATAAAAACAGAAACTGAAAACATTTCAAATGTTTCTAAAGAGCAGTCAGATGCAACCAATGAAATGATGGCAACTTTTGAGGAACAGAATTCTAAAATAAATTTAATTTACGAAGCTGCTTTGGAGATGAAGAGGTCGAGTGACAATTTGCAAAAAGAATCAGATTAAAGCAAAAAGAATCAGATTAAAGTTTATATTGACATTTGTCGATATAAGTTATATCATAAATACGACTAAAATTAAGTCGCACTAGGGAAAGCCCTAATTAATATTAGGGGCTGCACTGGTTTCGACGGGGTTTTAGAAGTTAAGGAAGCCATACGCAGGTTGGACTGCGTCAAAGACCATCGTTTAAAATAAACGCAAAAAATAATAATAACGCTTTAGCGTTCGCAGCCTAGTTGCTGTTGTCGACCTTAAGTCTTCCGTAGCTTAAGAATCGGCATCAAATGATACGGAGCACTTTGTCTCCAAAGCTTTGAGGGGATAAAAGAACTTATGAAGCTACCTGATTTTCAAGCCTGTCATTAGGCGTTTGATGAGGGGAATCTTAAAATAATGACTGTTATGGGAGATGCCTTAATGGAAAAGATTTCGGACACGGGTTCAATTCCCGTCAGCTCCATTGGTGAGATTGGTCGAAAAGCCTATAGATACTGGCTTTTCGGCTTTTTTGTTTTTAACTAGTTTTGAGTCCATTGAGTCCAAGTCTTCCGTTGATTAAGATTTGACTTTCTTTTTCTTCTCTATCAAAATCGTAAATGTATTCTTTTGTTGTTTTTATATCTCTATGACCAAGAAATCCTCTAATTAATTCAAGTTCAACACCGTTTATAAACAATTCTGTTGCAACGGTTCGTCTTATGTCATGTGAAGATTTTGCTTTTTCAAAGCCAGCCTTTTCAGAAATATATCTTAATCGGCTATCTAATTTTCTTGTGTTCATACGTCCATTTTTATCACAGAAAATATAATCATTATCTATATAATTATATTCTTTGTTAATTGCTCTAACTTTTTTAAAGATTTCAATTTCACTTTCTGATAAAGAAAGATTTCTAATAGAATAATCTTTTTTGCCTTTCATATAGTTTTCTACTACGGGAATTAGATTCTTGTTTTCATCTTCCACTAATGTTTCCATTTTTCTTAACCTTAAAACTGAATGTTTAAAATCAACATCGTTCCATTCAAGAGCAACAATTTCTCCGATTCTTAAAACTAATAAGAAGAGAAGGAATATAGCAAAGACTTTTGTATCATCAGAATGAATAGCAAGATATTTTTATTCCAATGATTAGCATTTCTCCTTAGTGTGAGAGGTGATTTATTTCTTTTTTCACGAAAGTCTAACCCCAATGGAAAATATGTTTCAAGTGTTTGCGCCGTTTCATTTTCAAAATATATCTTATATAGTTCTTGATATATTTCTTTTTTTGTGTAACCATGAATTTTTCTTCTGTTGTTATAATAATTTTCATCATAAACATAAGTTTGCCAACGCTTATCTTTTGCGCCAGGCTTAGGAGAGGTGATTTCATATGGATGTATTTTTTCTACTTTTTCTATTTTCAATGTACATAATGTTTCCAGCATACCTTTGGATTTAATTTTATCAGAAAAATATGGTTTGTTAATAGTTCTGTTTCTATAATTGTTAGTTCCATATCAAATCACTCCTCCTTTCAGTTTTTTTTATAAGAATGACGTTAAAATTTTCTATTTAAAAGTTTTTATAATTGATATAAATAGTTGTTTGCTATTACATTAATTCTGTTATGACCTAAATTTCTAGAAACTATTAGCATTGCAACTTTATCATAGATTACGCCAGCTTTATCATTTCTACAGATGTACTTGTCTTTTGCAGGTATGTCAGAAATATTTCTGGCGAATTTTTTATAAATTGAACATGCATATTCTGCTCTGTAGTAATGATATTCAATCTTGTTTTTTAATTCATTATCGTCAAAGATTCTTTCAGCAGGTCTTAAATCTTTTATACAATTTTTAATATGGCTTTCAAAATCTGAATTAATTAATGCATCTCTTGGTTTACCACCTTTGCCAACTGTGTGTATGAATAAAGAACCATCTTTTTCATAAATATCATTTACGAGGGCCTTTTTTAATTCATGTCTTCTTAAACCAGTGCCACTAATATAATCAATTACCCTTTTATTTTTTCTGCAATGAGTTTTATGTTCTTCAGGTTTATAATTACGAAAACGTTTAATATCAGCTCTTTTTCTAGAAGGTGTATCAATGTTTAAATCGGTTGAGTGTATTTTATACAATTTACCTATTGCAGAAACATCAAGCTTGATAGTGCTTGCAGAGATGTTTTTTGCAACACGATAGTAAATATATTCTTCAATATATTGTTTTAGCTCAAATAAGTTTTTGCAGCCATATTTTTTCTTTGCCCATTTTGCAAACTGAACGCAATGTTTTTTATATGATTCATATGTAGACCATGAATAAATTCCCTCGGTATAAATCATATCGCTTTTAAGTTTATCTAACTCATTAAGGTTTTCTCTTGCTGATCTGGATTTTTGTTTTGCATCATATTTAGATTCACCTATTTTTAACTGGCACCTTAAAGCATATGTTGTTTGTCCTTCTAAGGAGTGGGTTTTTGTTTTTCTTTTCTATTTAGACATAGTTATCCCTTCTTATTAGTTTGATATTGATTTGTTAAGCTTTGCCCTTTCGGACTTGAAGAGCTGTTTACGACTGCTCCTAAGTGGATTTCCCTAAATCCTGTCGTGAATTTATATAAATACATACAAATTCTAGGGGTTTTGAATATTTCCACAGTTCATCAGTAATACTAATTAATTACTAATCATCTGGGACTTCGCCGTTTACCTTCCATTTTTTAAAGAAAAATGAATGTAACCGGCTATGTTGATTGCATGAACTTTGCTTTATTGAAATAAGCACTTAGTGAGTGTATTATTTGTTGATTTGATACTTTGCAATCATTAATATAATTTCTCCTTTCATCATAATTATTTTATTAACTACAGTATGTCGGATTAGGTTACTACGTAAAAGTTAATTTGTTTATTAGGAGTACAGTAATAAAATAAATAAATCTACTATTTAATTTTAAATTGAAAGGAGTTTAAATGTCAGAAATTTTATCATTAAGTCCACGAAATAAAATATTGAATGTGTAAATTCTTTATATAGTGGCTAATTTTTCTAGAAAATATGATACGATTTGTATTATTGAAAAAGTAAAAACTAAAAGCTTGGAATTGTTTGACAATATTAATAATTCTTGCTAAAATTAAAAATGTTATCAAAATATAGAAAAGGAAATTGTAAAAATGTAATGACGAAAAGTTAGTAGTCTTCTGTGATAGATTTATAACAAAACCAAGATAGTTTGACTGCAAAATAAATTATTTTTTTGCAGTTTTTTAATATAAATGTTGAATAATAGTTATATTATTCTTTAAAATAAAATAATAGGGGATTTTTAGATAAAAAATATATTAAAAAAGGATACTGTGAATAATGTATAATTGAAAAGGAGATAAAAGATGCTTAACTTAAACAATGTTTTTTTAGATTTCAATAATGAAATTACCCTTACAAAAGAATACAAAGATAAAATAACAAAAGGAAGGGATGCCTTACGGAAAAAGGTAGGCGACAATTTTGTAGAGAAAAATAGGAAAAGGCCGAAACATTGTATGCAAGGTTCATATACAATGAACGTTGCGATAATGCCACTTGAAGGTGAAGATTTTGATTTGGATAATGGGGTATATCTTCAGGGCTATGGTAACGATAAGAGTAGCTGGCCAAGTACAGCGACAGTTCATTCATGGATAACTGATGCGGTTAAAGGTCATACATCAAAAGAACCAATAGATAAAAATACATGTGTTAGAATAATTTATGTTGATAGCTATCATATTGATTTGCCTATTTATATATTAGGGACTGACGAGAAAGAAAATAATATCGCTTATCTAGCTCACAAGTCAAAAGGATGGATTGAAAGCGATCCCAAAGCATTTACTGATTGGTTTCAGGGAGTTGTTAATGATAATGGGCAAGTTGTTAGACATTTAGTGAAATATCTAAAAGCATGGAAGGAATATAAAGGAATAGATATTCCTGGAATGGCAGTTTCAATTTTGGTTTGTAATCATTTATCAATAACCGAGGAAAGGGAAGATATATCACTATTAGATACTATTACTAATATTATAGACGAATTAAATGATTCATTTGCATGTTATAAACCAGTAACACCGACTGATGAAGACTTATTTTCTAGCTGTAGTGAAACTAGAAAATATTCTGTTATAAATGGATTGACTATTTTAAAAAATAAGATACACAAAGCAATATATGAAGAAAAAAATGAAAAAAAAGCAACAGAAATTTTACAGGGAGTGTTTGGTGATAGATTTCCAGAAGGAGAAGACAAAGATAAGTCAGTGTTTGATAGGACATCATCCCCTGTTCAGTTAGGTGGTGAGGACATACACTTTGCATAAAGATGTATTTGAGTATTTGTCTAGTAAAGGGTACTTGTGTTCATACAATGAAAGTGATGATACAATAAGTATTATTATTGATGTTGAAGCACAGCCTATTGAGTTGATTATGAAGTTTCCACGTTTCTATCCATTTGAATTCCCAGAAATATATTGTTATCAAGATTTGGATTTTCGAGTGCCACATGTTTATACAAACAAACAGTTGTGTTTATATGATGAAAATGAAGAAATTGCAGATCCACAATTATTTTTAGAAATATCCACAATCATGGTCGATAGAGCTATCAAACTATTAACAGAAAGCATTAAAGATGAGAATTTTCTTGAATATAATGTTGAAGCAATTTCATATTGGAATTCTAAATCAGATGTATTAATTATAATGCTGAATTTTGATGACTCTTATTCACATCTAATTATTGGATATCATTTGTTTGATGATGTTTTTATTTGTGCAGATAGTCATGATGACATTATTGATTATGTTCGAAATAAATACAAAATAGATATTTCCGAGCATAATATGATTCGGATTCTATATGTCAAATCAAAATTAGTGATTACATCTTATATATGTACTCTACGTGACATTGAGACTTGGCTTATTGGAAAAGAAAATAAAAGCATATTTTATAATTTCTTATTAATGCAGAAGGAAGAATCAATAATTGTGTCTCAGTTTGATAATGGAAAGGGGAATTGTCTTTTAGGGATAAAGTTTGGTAGGTTAAAAAGCAATGGTATAGCAATAAATAAGAAAAATATTGCAGGTGTAATTAGAGCTAATTCAGGGAGGAAATTTGAAAAAATTCAAATTTGTGATATGAGAATGAAAAGACTTTTTACTAGAGGAGGTGATGGCAAAGCTATGTTTGACAAGAAATGTTTATTTGTAGGTTGTGGTTCAGTTGGGTCATTTCTAATAAAGGCTGTTACGGAGATTGGGATTTCTGACAATATTTCAATTGTAGATAAAGATGTTTTGTTGTCAAATAATATTGCTAGACATTTATGTGGAGCTAGTTATATTTCATGTGAAAGTAAAGCAATGGCTGTGGAAAAATATATGAAGGATATGTATCCTACAATTAAATGTAATTCTATACATAAAAATATTTTGGAATTAATTGAGGAAAATAGAGAGTTTTTTAATGAATATGATTTAGTTTTTGTTACAGTTGGGAATAGTGTATTAGAAAAAGAATTTGTGCAGCTTTTTAAAGAAAAGGTTGTTAAACAATGCATTGTTATTTGGGTGGAACCATATTTAATTGCAGGGCATGCCATTATCCTGAATTCAGAAGTAAATGATTTTACCTACAATAACATTTTCGATTCACAAGGTCATTTCAATATTTCAGTTATTGAAGATAGCAGGAAATATTTAAAAAGTGAGGCGGGTTGCCAAAGTGCCTATGCACCATATGCTGGATTTGAAGTTCAAAAATTCATATTAGACTTTATTGATAAATATTATTGTGAAATATATGAAAAGAAAGTCAAGGGAAACTTTATTTTTACATGGTTTGGAAAAATGAAATGGGCGAGGCAAAATCAAATTACAATAAAACCTGAATATAGGGCTGTAGATGATAGAACTATTATACTGAAAAGGATTGATATATGATAATGAAAGTTAATATTTTAGGAGTGGATATATTTTTATCAGATACTATTATTTTACAAATGTCAAAAATTTATAAAGATATGGGTAGGGAACAAGGGGGTATATTATTGGGTAGGTTTTCTGAATGCTTAAAAATTATAGAAATTACAGAGATTATTGAAATTAGGGCAGAAAATAACTCTCCTTTTAGTTACTGTAGGAATGTAAAAACTGCCCAGGCAATTGTTAATCAAAAATGGAACGAAAGCAACGGAGAAATAAATTATCTTGGAGAATGGCACACTCATCCAGGAATGAAAGTGTTTCCATCTAATACAGATATTAAGAGTTTAATTAAAATGGAAAAGAATGTTGAAAATCATATTCCTTTCGTTTTGTTAATGATTATAGGAAAAGATAATGAAGTGAATATTATTGTTAGAAAGGGAAGAAAGAACAATGCATGTATATTCAATAGATAATGATATAAGAAAAAAGGTGATTTTGGGATTATTTGTAATTAGTATAATTTTTTCGACTGTCCTTACATCTCTTTTAGCTAAAAAGATAGATAGTGTGTTGGATTCTATGAAAAAGATTGAGTGCATAAATGATGTATTAGGAATAGTTGGAATTTTAGGGATTTCACTAAATTTTATAGGGGTTCCTATATTATATACAATTATATATTTACTTTTTGATCATATACTTTGGAAAAAAAAATGTATTATAAAGTGGTTGAAAATTCCAAATCTAAATGGGGAGTGGGTAGGAAAGTTGAAATCGTCATTTTGTAATGAAGATTTAATCACAATGGAAATGAAAATAAATCAAACATGGAGTAAGATAAAATTTGTTTCGAGATTTCCAGACACCAATTCTAAATCGGAAAGTGACAGTGCAACTATATTTATTGAATCTAATGGTGATATTAAAGTTGGGTTTGCATTTATTAATAGAAGTAAAGAAGTACATTCTCAACAATATGATGGATATAATATATTGGAAATTGATAGCATAAATGAAATATCGGGGAGATATTTTAATAATAGAGATAGCCGTAATGAAGGTATACAGGGAGGGAATAAAGGTACGTTTAAAATCGAAAGAAATTAACATTTTATATATTTTTTATAAAAATTGGACAGTAGAATATAAAGGTTTTTAATTATTCATTTGTATCCGAACCAGATGAAATCGCAAAGGTGAAATACCTAACTGTGGATAGACACATATCCAGATGGTTATATGAAAGTGGTCACTTTTAACTAGATTTTATACAAAAAAAGTAGATAGACTTTGCTTGAACAGTAAATATAAATTCTAAACAGAATAAAATGAAAGAACAAACAACATACGTATTTAAAATATTTATGATTAAGTCGAAATATAATAAATTGTTAATTAGGTACATATGAATAAAAAAAAGAGAAAAATGGGCAGGAATTTATAGACAGAAAAAAGGTAGGTGGTAAGGTAGAATATCATTATATTGCAGAAGTAAGTCTGTATATGGAAAAAATGAGGCGGAAGTAAAAAGAAAAATTAGAGAATACAGAAATTTTGATGCAAAAGAAACATACGATTTGAAAAACATACTACTAAAAGATTATAAAAAAACTTGGTTAAAATGAGAAAAATTTCCAGATATAAAGAGAGGAAGAATGAAAAGTAGTACATATGATTGTTTGGAATCAACGTTTAGTAATCATATTAAGAATTCTATTGGAAACATACTTTAAATAATATAAAAACATATGATCTACAAGAAATTATTGAAAATAAAATAGTTACACCTATTGGTTAAGATATTTAACCAATTGCTTCGTCAAGCATTGATAGAATATGTGGGTTGTTATATTCTTGCTTCAAATATTGCACTGTAGTCAATAGAATGGACACATTTTTTAATAAAACATATCTGAGAGCAGTTGCTTAAGACTACTCCCAGTATAAATTTTCCTTTTCATTCGGGGTTAGCATACCAAGTGAAATATGTGGTCTTTTTGAATTGTAATAACCCTCAATATATTCAAAAATAGAAAGCTTCAATTCCTCCAAAGAGCGATAGGTTCTGCGGTTGGTTTCTTCTTTTTTTAGATATTTGAAAAAAGATTCGTAGCAGGCATTGTCAAAAGGGTATCCTTTTTTTAAGAAGGATTGGACAACGTTTAGAGTGTCAAGCAGGTGTCTGAATGCAAAAGCCGTGTACTGAGAACCCCTGTAGGAATGGAACATCAGTCCGTAAGGAGCATTACGTTTTTCATAAGCTTTCTTAAAAACATCAATAATCAGATAGACATTGGGCTTGCCTGAAATACCCCAGGAAATAACTTTTCTGGAAAATAAGTCCATTATTATACATAAATAATACCAGAGACCGTTTACCTTTATATAGGTGAAATCGCTTGCCCAGACAAGATCAGGAGGTTTCTGGTTGAATTCCTGTCTTAGATGGTTGCTGCAGCTGACTGTGTCAGACAGTTTGTGGTTGTTTCTGGGTTTGTCAGTTAACATTTATAAATGTTAATCTAAAAGTACCCAAAAGTGTGCACGTAAAAATCCCCAATTATGTGCACAAGAAAAGGTACTTTTTTTGTTATAATCCATCAAGAGGTGATGATTATGACAGAAATTGTATTAGCTATGATTAATGAAGTATCAGATTTAAGTATGTTTAAAAATGTATATATGAATGGAGAAATTAAATTGAACATTTCAAAAATTTCAAGAGAACTAGGAAATGACAGAAAAACTATAAAAAAGTATTTAAAAGGTGAGGTTTCTAATAAAACCAGAAATCGTAAAAAGTATTTAGATGATTATAAAGATATAATTACAAATCTTCTTAAAGATACATTACGAAGTTTTGATTACATCGACCATTTATATTTTTACTTAAAAAGAGAACATAATATCACATGTTCAAGGTCTACTCTAAACAGATACATTAGAAATGATGAATATCTAAACAAGCTATTCTCTAAAAAGAAGGAACAGATATTTACAGAACGTTTTGAAACACAACCAGGTGTACAAGCTCAATTCGACTTAAAAGAAAAAATAAAAATCATATACGAAAGTGGAGAGGAACAAAAAGTTAACATCGCGACATTAACACTTGGTTTTTCAAGATATAACTTTAGAAAGGTTGTTTTAGACACCAAGTATGAGACTATAGTATCTTTCCTAGCCGAATCATTTGAAGAACTAGGAGGAGTTGTTAAAGAACTGGTAATAGATAATATAAAGTGTTTGGTTGACAAACCTAGAACGGCTAATGGAAAAGATGCTGTATTAA
Source organism: uncultured Parasporobacterium sp. (assembly GCA_963676435.2). Taxonomy (GTDB): domain Bacteria; phylum Bacillota; class Clostridia; order Lachnospirales; family Lachnospiraceae; genus CAXXOZ01. Next base: position 175,004 of record CAXXOZ010000020.1, on the reverse strand, counting down.
ATACTAAGTTCATAGAGTTTTTAAAGGATTATAACATCACATGTAAACCTTGCATGCCCTACAGACCACAAACTAAAGGAAAAACAGAAACACAAAACAAAAAGCCTGCACAGTTAGAAAACTATAATGGTACATATTTAGATTTATATGAAGTCCATGAAAAACTGGAAATAATTAATAAAGAAGATAATGAAAGCATATCTCAGGCAACTTTATTACCAAGAAATTTTTTATATAAAAAGGAAAAAGATGAACTTTCCCATCTCCCTGCAAGAAGAATTCGAGAAAAGTATCATCTTTTAGTCCGTGAAGTTGATGTATCAAATGAGTCATTAGTATCCTACAAATCAAAGAAGTATTCTGTACCCAAAAGATTTATAGGTTCAAAAATGAATCTAATTATCAATGATAAACAACTGCAAATGTATTATAACAATAAAATCGTCGCTGTGCACATGATTTCTAATAAAGTACTGAATATTTTACCTGAGCACCAGCTTAATTATCCTAAATATTTATTTAAAAGGACATATGAAGAAAATGAACTTATTCTAAAAGAAATGGAGAACATTAGATATGACAATGATTAATGATGTTTTAGATCAACTAGTTTACTTAAAGCTTAAGTCAGCGCATTCGTATTTGAAAGACTTACATATAAATGATGATATATCAAATACTGAATTAAAAGGGCTTTATAAGGTATTAAATAAAGAAGTAGAAGCAAAAGAAGAAAATAATAAACTCTATAATGTGAAAGTAGCTGCTTTTCCTTTTGTTAGAAAGCTAGACGATTATGATTTTAGTTTTCAGCCTTCAATTAAGGAAGAAAAAATAAGAGATATTGTCAAAACTTCATTTTATGAAAATGCAACAAATGTTGTTTTTATAGGAAATCCAGGTGTAGGAAAAACACATTTAGCTATTGCTATTGGATATGAAGTAGCTATAAAAAGAAATAGTGTATATTTCATTAAGTTTTCTAAATTGATAATGAATTTAAAAAAAGCGTATGATGAAAACGCTTTAGAAAAGAAGCTTAAATTATATTTTAAATACAAGCTATTAATAATAGACGAAGTTGGCTTTAATGAGATTTCACCACTTGAAGCGAAGTTGTTTTTTCAATTGATAGATTTAAGATATTCAAAGAGATCAACTATATTCACAAGCAATATTTCATTTGAAAAATGGCCAAGTATATTAGGTCATGATGAAATGATTACAAAAGCTATACTAGATAGAATTCTTCACTTTTCATATTTGTTTAATATAACAGGAAATTCATACAGAATAAAAGATAAAGTGAAAATGTTGTTGCCAAAAAGTGGGGAATCTTAAATGCACACTTTTGGGGAAATTTAGGTTGACATTTATAACATTTTGGGTAAATCAAGCGTTTTCATTAGTCGGTACACTCTTCCAGCACTAATGTTTATGCCATAATCGCGTTTAAGAACATGGGTGATTTTATATGCTCCCAGCCGTTTATCATAATCTGCATATATATGAAGAATCATTGATACAATATACTGGTTTTCTTTGGAACGTTGGGCAGGCAGGGTATTGAAATGCTTATAATATGTGCTCCGGTTTACTCCGAGAACCCGGCAAAGTGTTTTAATGCAGTGCTGGAATCTGAGTTTGTGGATTATTTCTAGTCTTTCGATGAGTGTGGAGTGAAGATGGCAATCGCTTTTTTAATATTAAGTTTTCTTCTTCTAACTGTGTATTACGTTTTTGAAGATCCTTTACCTGTTTTGAAGTAAGGACTTCACCGTCCTCAATCTCCATGGTGGAATACTGTTTTATCCATCGGGTTAAGGCGGTTATGGATACTCCGTATTCCTTACAGAGCTGAGTCTGGGTTTTACCGTTCTGGTGAATGGAGACTAGGGACTTCTTGAAATCCTCGTCATAACGTTTTCCTGTTTTAGTGGACATATGATACCTCCTTTAGGTGTCTACCTTATTGTAACAATTGTTAATTTATGTGTCCACTTTTATAATATAGCTCCAAAATTTACGTAATACAAATGATTAAGTTGAATTTTAATTTTGTCATAAAAAATATTCTCTTATTAGCATTGGCTCGACAGAGATTAGGCGAGGATCCAAAAAACTTTTTATAGCCAATTTCAAGTCGTTTTTTTCACTTAAGTTACATAGTATTTCAAGATGTTTTTTGTCAATGCCTCTTACAACGGATACTCTAGAATCGTTTTGCTCCATAGCTTCTTTTTTTGAAAAAAATAGGACAAGATAAGGATGATTTGTTTCAGCAACACTAAACTGGATGTATTCCCCGGTTATCAGACCATTTTTGTCTACAGCCATTATACAAAAAAAAGGTTCTCCGGAAATGGATTCGTTAGGTAGCACTACCCCTAATTTTTTTAGTATTACTATGTTTAATAGAGACTTTTCATCACCTGAAATAAGTTTTATTCCATGAAAATCAGCAAACCCCTTTGCACCCCTTTGGAATCCTTTTGTAGATACAATTACACCAGCTGAATTTGGGATATCATCTAAGATTGATTTAAACGCTAAGATTTTTTCCTTTGAAATGGGAGTCTTCCAGTTTTTGCATTCAAAAATAACCTTATGTATTATGTGGTTCAACTCAAATTCATAGTATACATCAATGTTGTGAGTTACTTTAGATTTGCCAACAATATTTTCCCTAATTTTAACATTAATATCATGATTTGATATATTAGATAATGTTTGATATATATATTGGATTAATGATTCTAGTCTATCTCCATTGTTTTTGGACATTTTAATTAGCTCCTTTATACGTTATGTATATTTAAAAGTTTATACTATTTTAGCACGATTTTTGAAAAATAATAATTAAAAAATTATATTAATGTATTTAATTTTAAGTAAAGTGTTATATTTGAGTGTTTGAACAATTAAAATATAAAGATATATTTATTAATGTAGTGTATAGATATAAAACAAATCTTTAAGTCCAACTTCGAGTCTAAATGAAAAGAGGTATGCTGGAAAGCCCCTTTCTTGCGATATTTTTGACCAGCGATCGGAGTTTGAACCCCATCTCGCTTATCAGTGTTTCCGTATTTGACACAGTGTTCAAATCCGGGTGTCGCCTCTCGTAAATTAGTCTCAAACCCTTGTAAATTAAGGGTTTGAGGCTTTTTAAGTTTTAAAAAAGTCTATGCAGGTTTATGCAAGCCGTTTTCTTCATTTAAAACCAAAACATTTTCCATTTTTTCGGCTGTTTCTTCTTTTGGGGTAACGTTTCTTAAATAATGCAATGTCATTGCTAAAGTTGTATGCCCCAGCATTTTCTGCAGCTCGGTTGCTTGCACACCACTTTTATAAAGAATGGAAGCAACAGAAAATCGCATTTGCTGTGAAGATTTTGGTTTAACCCCTGCTTTTTTACAATAGGAATTTAATCTTCTATTGTAGGTGCATTTTGACAAAGGCTCCTTTTTCCTGAAAAACAAGAATGAATTATCAGGATTCATTTGCTTAACTTTGTTAAGAATTTCTAAAGCTTCCTTTGTGAGATGGATAAAGCGTGAACCTTCATCGGCATCGCCTTTTGGGGCATCTTTAATTTCTTTTGACTCAAGCACTTGTCTGTTAATAAAAATCAGGTCATCATTAATATCTTCCCACATGATTCCTTTAATTTCACCTATTCGTAATGGCATATAAAAAGATAGTTTTATAGCTAAATCGTATAAGTCATTTTCCTCTGAAGCTTCTGAAACCTGTTTTAATTCTTCAAGGTTCAAAGGTGTATCTTTTGTTTTTTTTGCCTTGTAAGAAAATTGATTATAATTTATACTGTTTAAACAATTATAAGGAATGATTTCTTTTTCACAGGCATAATTCATAATGCCATTTGGAAGAGCCTTAAAATTAGTAAAGGCCTTCTTTGTAAGGTTACGACCATTTGTTAATTTTCTGAATAGAAACACAAAATCCTTTGAAGTCAAATCAACAACTCTTTTTTTAATTATGCTGGAATCAAAAAGGTATTTATTCCAGAGTCTACGATACTCCTTAATTGTTTTACCGCTTCTTCCTATTTCATTTTTTAGCCAATCAAGCCAGGGTTCAAATAATTGTTCAAGCGTTGAATTACCAAAACCAAAATAAAAATCATAAAGTTTTTCATAAACTTCTTTTTCAGTAACACCTGTTATTTGTCTAGGCTTACCATCATCTTTGATATAAGTGTAGAACCTTCCATCATTTCTTTGTTTAACTTCTTTAGGATGTACTTTTTTTACTTCTTTTTCTTTTATCATATTTTCAATGTGCGAGTACTCTGATAATGGAATATTAGCATTCTCAAAGAAAAATTGCAAATCTTCTTGGGTGTAATTCATTCATAGCCTCCTTATTACTTTTGATGCTTTGGATTAATAGTTACTTAGGAAAGCTAATAGAATATTAGTTAATGTTCGATATAATAAGTAGAATTTGTTTGGTAGGTGGGGAACATTTTTCAAAGTTTAACTTTCCTGAATAAAGTATTATGAAAAAGTAAGAGAAAAGATTTTAGAATATAAAAAAAGAGACCAATATTTTTTTGTTATTTAGGAATTTACCGTTACAGGCCGCTTAAAACCACCAAAATTCATTTTATATGGTAGGAAGTAGGGTGGAATATATAATTGGATTCAGTTGGGACAGAGTATGTGAGAGCATGCTCTTTTTAAATGACATTTTTAAAGATTTAAATAAAATAGATAATAATATGGTACAATATATGCCATAAGCATACATTGAAAGGTGGGTTGGTTTTTTGTATGTATTTTGTGTATGTTAAGAAATGATATTTTTTCTTATTAAAAAGTTTTATATTGAATATATAAAGACGGAGGAAACAATTATGTTTAAATTAGAAGAAAATGAAGTGATAGGAAACTATCTTTCTAAATTGATTTTTAAAAAGTTTAAATCGAAAAGACAATTTTGTATAGCATATATCAAACATACTGGAAATGATGCAAATGATGATGAAATAAGAAAAATGGCTAATCGTATTACTCAAATTACTAAAGGATCAAAAAGCATACAGATATATGATTTGCCAGTATTTACATCATTGTTAGAGGTTTCTTGCGAGGAAATATTAAGTGCAGGTAAATTATTTGTATGTGAAAAAAGCAGATTAACTAACTATTCGATTGCATTTTCTAAAAGTAAGGAAGAGTGGGAAAAATATATTAGCCGTGAAGATGACCTTATACTTAAAAGAGATGAGTATGGAGAAACTGTTATAGATTATGCAATCAAATTCAAGAATTATGAATTTCTGAAATTTTTAATTGATAAGAATTATATTTGGTTTGATAGCAGAAAAGAGAGTGATTATATTAGGACCTTTGGAGCGGGAACCAGTATAGTAAGAAAAACTCCTTTCAATAGTGATGATTACTTACAAAGTAAATTAATGTCCGAGGATCAGCTGAGAGTAGATATTATTTCGTTGGCAATTAAAAATAAGGATAAGTCAATGCTTGAAGAACTTAGGGCAAGGGAATTACCAAGTTTATACCTCTCAGCGAGTTATTTATCTTTTGAACATCCGAAAATTGATGAACATTATAATGAAGATTTTTTAAATAGTATTGCAGATGCTGACAATGAAATCGTGGATTACTTCACCAATGAGTTCGATGTTAGAGATCGCATTAAATATAAAGATGGAAGTAGAAGAAATCATACGTTCATATTTCCATTTACGTCAGAACTTTTAAATTTGCTAATTGAAAGAGAGCATGAGTTTGCAGAAATATCTATAAAAAAAATAATTGACCATAATAAAAAAGTATATGAAGCATTGAAGAAATTAATTGAGAAAGCGATTGAAACAAGATTATCAAAATTTTCTTATTTTGAAGAAGAGCATATTAATAAAATAAAGACAGATAACATCAAAGATATCCTGGGAGATTTTGAATTTTATAATGATGGAAGTATTGTTAGTTTTCGTGATGTTGAAAATATTGTAGGGATAATTACAAATATAGCCTATATTCAAGTGGAATCTGAAAACGTAAAATTGAAATTCTTGATAGGTGAGCTGAATAAGAGTTTTGAAAATATTGTAAACATTAAAGATGAATTTTATAAAATATAGAAAAAAGGAGACTAATTATGTCTGTATGGGATATGGAAGATGGAGACTTCTGTCAAAAAATCTCCGATAATATGCTTTTAGACTCTGCGGGTAATTTAATGCAGGTGATGTCTGATAATATGGCGATGGATTTAGAATCAGGTGAATTACATTTTATTAGTGGATTAAGTTCTGAGTCATTTGGAGATGATGAGGAATGGTGAAAATTTAAATGAATATTTAATTATTAAAGGTAGCATGAGAAATAATTTTCATGCTTCTTTTTTTGTACAAAAGTTCATAATTCTAGAGTTTTTAATAAATGTATATCGTAGTTAAAACAGTATGAAAACAATGTATTAAAAAAATACAAAAAAATTCCGCAAAAATTGCACTTTTTTATCATACTAATTATATAGATAAAAAAGGAGGAGGAAAGATGATAAAAGATACATTGATTATTAGAGACAATATGATTGATTTTAGTAGTTTTGAATTCATGAAAGATGACGTTACTATTTGCTTTAATAGTCTGTTAGAAATAAGAAATAATATGTCTGAAGAAGCAACAAAATTTAAATATCACCTTAGAATACCAAAAGACAAAAAGGTGAAGGATAATAAATTGCTTCTGGCATTTAGAAGAAAAGGTTTTAAGGAGTGTACAGAATTCTTTTATTATGAAGATGTTTATTATTCGTGTGAAATTTGAAGAATTAGTAAATTTATTTAAACTAAAAAATCATCATATTATGTGCGTAGTTTAAATAACGGGAACTTACTAAAAGAAAGTAATAATCATTCATGAAACAAATTTATAATAATGAACATAGGAAAGGGATATATTTATGAAATTAATATTGAGAAAACCTCGAGATGTTGTTTTAGGTAAATAATTATTTAAAATTGCAACTGTTTTACAAATAACTGTTAATAGAGAGCTTTAGTAATTTTCTATTAACAGATATTATTTCAACAATTAGAAGTGCTGCATATTTATATAGTAGACTTCTATCTGTTATAGTACAAAAAAATTGGAGGTAAAAAACATGAAAAAGTTATATCTATTCTTTCGAGACACCTTAATTATAAAAAATGGGTGGTTGGATTTAAGCACTTTTAAAGGAATCGGTGCTGTTGTTACAATATCCCTTGCACACAAGAAAATGGTTATTATGAACGGTAATAAAGGTTCTGAAAATAAGAGGTTTTATTACGTGCTAACGCTTGATGAAAATAAGCGTACTTATAATCCCGAGTTTATCAATCTAATAAAATCAATATGGGATATTAAAGAATTTACAGAGTTTATATATCATAATAACTCTTATTACATGGAATATAGTTACGAGGACGATATAAAAAAAGTCTCTATTGAAGAGGGCTATTACTTGGAAAATAATAAAAAAAGCATTTACTCTGATGAAGAGAAAAAAGCTATAGTTAAAAATTATAATTTGGAGATACCTAATAGTGACAAACTGATTGAGAGGATTAAAGAAAATTATCAAGGAATTTCTAAGGAGTTTCAAAAGATATTAATTGAATCAGTAAGACTTTTCGGACTTGAAGAAATAAACACAGAGACTCAAAAGGATGGTTATGTAGGAGATTCATACTTTACATATGAAATAAGTTATGAATATGGTTTTCTATATGTCGAAATGGTTAAAAAACATAGCTTTAGGTTTAAAAGAGATAAGAAAGGTAATCTTTACGTAGATTCTAATTTATATGACTCGGTTTTTGAGTATGTAAAATTGTGGTACCCAAATTTTTAATACATTTAAAAATTTAATGTTCTAAAAACAATTAGCATTTATAGTTTCACTTTTTTAATCATACTTTTTATAAGGATATTTAAGCAGAAAACACCCATGAGGGTGTTTTTTTTGATTTAAAGACATCTGATTAATTTTTTTGGTTTTAAAAAACTTTTTTTTCATACTATTTTTAACAAATTTTAAGGAGGTCAATAAATGTGTGAATTCGAAACAGAAAAGATTATTGTAAGGGCTAAGGACCAGATATATGAGGAATATGAAGAAGTTAAAAAACAAAAAAGCATAAATGAATACATAGAAGAACTGACCGATATGCTGTTGAAATTATTCAGGCCTGTGACTTATAAAGATGTACTAGGAAAAAATATTTTGTATAATAAAGGACAAATAATGATTTTGTTTCAAAAAATAACAAGTTTGGGCGAAAAAGTGCCACTAATGAAACGTTATTCATATTTGAAAATAAAACCGAAAAGGAAAAAAACTGTAAGTATTGCTGAACTAATCTTTAACATGAATAAAGAAGGAAATAATATTATCCTATTCGATCATACCAGGTTGATATGGCATGATTTTATGTATTCAAAGCATTTTTTAGCCATCGACATAGATGATTTTCCTATACATCATTTAAGTAAGAAGGAAGCATTGAAAAAGATAAAAGAAAAATATCTTATTTTCAAAATTTTTCCACCAAATTATATTATTGACTCAGGCAACAAAGGATTCCATTTGTATTATCTTTTTAATGAAGACATAAAATGCTACAGATATAAAATAAGTGAAATGGCAAGAATGCTGAATCTTTATTTTGGTGGAGATAGATCTAAAAATGCAATTACAACTGGCTTTGCTATGCCTTTTACAATTAACCACACAACAGGGAAAATCCGAAGATGTGTATATGAAAAGTCTGAAGAAACTGACCGCTACTGTTTTGATGAGTTATACAATAATCTTTATGAAATGTCCGAAAAGTATTTTCGAATATACAGGGATAATTATGTGTTATATGCCTATGAAAATTATGAAGGCAGCATATTTGATACTGAGAAAGAATCATTTGAGGAAATTTTTAAAGATAATGGAATTAAACCACTTTATAAAAAAAACAAGCGAATAGTAAGTGAGATGACAAGTAGATATCCAAATAGAAAATCTAAAATTAGTTTGGAGGAAATTAACCGTTTTCGAATTTTAGATATAAAAAAATGGATTTGTGATTATAAATATAATGATATTATGGGCAGTAGAAATACAATATTCATGATTTTAGCATCTTGTTATTTAAACTTAGGCTATGAAAAAGCTGATACTCTAAATGAATTAAAAAAGATAAATAACAATCTCCATGACCCTTATCATATTAATGAGTTGATCGACGTTATTTGCAGTGTTTATAGAAATGAATATAAATTTAGCAATAAAAAAATACATGAACTTTTATATATGCCTGATTTTATAAGAGAACGCTCACGCCTTTCCTATACTGATGAAGAACGTATAAAAAAGAAAAAAGCCTGCAACAGTAGAAGGTATAACAGCTCACAACAGGCGAAGAACGCAAAGAAAAGCAGAATCCTGAAAGCAAAGAAGATTTTTAAAATACAGAAAGAACTTAAAGCTGGTAAGACTGCATCGGAAATTATAAATGAAATGGATGTCCCAAGAAGTACGGCCTATTTATGGATAAAAAAGTTTTGTAAAGGAATTTACAAAAGTACAACTTTTATATTATTTATAAGAAAAGAAATTGAAAAGCTTGAATCAAAGGAACTTGAAGAACTGAATTCAAGTTCAAAGTTTAATAATAAAATAAAAACGGAAGTTCTGATTAATTAAATAAAATAAGTCAAGGAAATTTTTAATATTCTTTAATTGGCTGATAAAATTCAGTCTTATTTTTGTATCAAAAAAAAGTTTTTAAAAGGCATCGCTTTTAAAAGATAGTCATTTGGTGAATGGATTTGCTTAGATTTTTGATTTCATAGGACTACATATGACTAGAAAGCAGCAAAATGTACCGAAAATGCTTATTTTTATGATACAACTGTCCAATTTTTTCAGCATCTTAAAGGTTATAATAAAAACTTCACAGGTGTTATTCTTATGTTGAACTTATGTTCATATTATAAGCATATTTTTTTCTAATGTAAAAAAATCTTCTGCTTAAGTAATCACCAGCTCTTATAAAATAACCTTCAAACTTAAGTATCAATTATTATAATGTAAAATAATTCTAATGAATATAATTTATTTATGCATTCTGTATCGTTTCAAATTATTTATTCTATATTCATTCAAACATGTTTGACACATTTTAATGTTATTGTTTTTATTTATAAGAGCCGCATAAGTTTTAGTAAACTTATTGCCACATGTGCAAACTAATGTGAAATCAGATGTTTCTCGTATGTTGTTACCGTTTTTACAGATCTGATTTTCCAACTCTGGATACTTATTTAATAGTTTTAAACACATTTTTATCCGTTGAGTAAAAGGTTGTTTATTTCTGAATAAGTCATGTGCTGTCATTGACCACTTTAAGTTTTTGTATTTTGGATGTCTTAACCAAAATCTAACTGTATGTGAAGCATTTGTTATAAACTGTGGATTTCCATTTCTTTCATCTTCATAATCTATGTAATCTATAAGAATTGGCATGTGCGCTAATAGCGATTCATCTTTAATGCTCTGCGTTTTGAAATGAAGAACTTTTTTATAATCACGCTCAATGTCGACATCTAGTTTTTTTGCATCATTGTTTAAAAAAGGCTCAAGTTTTTCTGATAAAGTTTTTAAAAAATTTAATTTATAATCATACTCAAACTCCCATACTATTGAATTTAATTTGTCATTTTTTTTTAAACGATTATCTCTTATTCGGAATAAAACAATTTTGTTTCTTTTACATATTTGATCTTTTTTAAAATCATTCTCAACAGCTTTTGAAGAATCATGCCACGGGTAACCATCATATTCTATAGCTAAATTATATTTTTCTAAATATAAATCAAACTTATAGCCCTCTATTTTTTTATTAATTTCAATATTGATACCTGCTTTTTTAAAGTAATATTCTAAACAGTATTCAGGGTATGATCTACGTTTATTGTTACATTCGCCACATACCCTATGGCCTGTTACAACATCGGAAATTTTACCTCGAAAACTATTTTTACACCTATTGCATATCCACCAAAAATAATTTCCATTCTTATGAGATATTTCACTAGCTTTAATTCCGTTCTTTTTTTCATCAAACATTTCAGCTATATCTGGATATTCAGAAGCGAGGCTCTTCCCGATACCATTTCGATTTAAACAACGTGGACACTTGGGGTTATTGCTTTTGGAAATATCTGCAATTCTTTGTGGTACACTATGTCCACATTGGTATTTAAAATAAGCTTTTTTATCAGAGCATCTTGTAAAATCATTTGGAGTTTTAGGGGTGTTTTTTTCGTAATCAAAGAGCAATAGAATATTTTCTTTATTTTCGTTTATGCAATATTCATATAAACTAGTGTTTCTCTTATATTTTCCCATGTTCTCTCCTATTGTCTTAAATATTTTAAAATGTTTCCATACTATTATATCATAATAAGAGAAATAATAATAAACACCGAATTTTAAAGGTTTATAAGAATTTGTAAAAAAGTCCTTAAATGGGAGTACAACCTAGTTTATTTGAACTTTAATTGAATAAGGTGTTGTGTTCTGAGATTGATTAAAATCAATTGATTTACATTATAATACTTCAAAATTAGAAACGCTTTACTATTACTATTTAGAAATAAATTACAAAAAAACTACCAATTGCAAAATGTCCTAATGGTACCTTTTAAAATAAAAATATTATCATCTAATTCACCTGCAAGTATTTCAATGCCTTCTTTTGAAATATTCATGTTATAAAGAGATAGTTCATTTTCAATTATCTTCATTTTAAGTTCAATACCCGGATTTTCAATCTTTGCATTCAAACCTGAGAGCAGTCTTCCGTTTATTTGAATATCTGTAGAGCATAGTGGATTAAGTAAAGAAATACCCGAGCAGACTATTGTAGAACCAAAGCATAGCAAACTGTCTATTATGTCGATTATTTCAGCTAGCAAACTTGTCTGTCCTACAGATTTATCAAAGTTATCAATTAATAAATATTCAATATTCGTATATTTTTTTCTAAATAAAACTAATGTGTTTTTACGTAAATTATGTTGAAGATCTAATAATAGGTCTTCAATTTTTATATATAATACTTTCTTTTCAGGTCTCTTTGATTTTATTTCATATTCTATAGATTTAAGTAAATGAGTTTTGCCTAATCCGCTTTTTCCATATATATAAAGCATTTGATTTTTAAGAGTGCCATCAGAAATTTTTTTAGAAAAAGAGTAGGCAGTTTTATTTTCTACTCCGCAAATGAAGTTTTCAAAAGTATAAGTCAAAGATAAGTTCCTCCTATATAAATATTGTTTTATTCAATGAAAGTATGTAATAAATAATGAGTAAAAAATTACACACATATATTTATATTATAATATATATGAAAGGAATATTAATATGACTAAAATAGGTTATGAACTATCTGGATTTGAGATAGCAAATAAAATTTTATTATCAAAAGAACTAAAAAAAGTAAAAGTAGTAAAGGATGAAGTTAGTAAAAACTGTTACAACTCAGATGAAAAAATTATTAGATTGGGTGAAAGTATATATTCAGGGAAAACTCTACTAGCTTATGCAGTTGCTGCACATGAAGCATCTCATGCAGTACAGGATAATGAAAATCACAATCTTTATATGGTTAATAAGAAAATATTGCCATTTTATAATCCGTGTTTCTATTTGTGTATCATATTCTTTTTTATTTCTTTTATAAATCCGATTTTTATATTTTTTACAGAGGTCAGTTTTATTCTTACTGTGTTTATAGGTTTGGTAACTTTTTTTATGGAAATAAATTGCAGTAACGGAGCATGCAGGTTGATAAATAAAATTTTAGTATTAAACAAAGAAGAAAGATTTATAATCAGATCTTATTTGTACTTAGCTGGATCAACATACTTGTTTGCAGTTCTTTTGATTTTCTTAAAAATTATTGTAGTTATTTTAAAGATTTTAAAAGGGGAAATGATTAATTGATATAAAGAATTATATATTAATATATTTAAAAAGAGGTGTAGAAAATGATAGAGATAGTAGGAAAAGTAGGAAAGGCCACTTGTTATGCAAAAGTGATTGAAAAGTCAGCTGTTGAGCAGATAAAAAGAATGTGTAATTACGAATTTACTAAAGGGTCAAGTATAAAAATAATGCCGGATGTGCATTATGGAAAGGGATGCACAATAGGTACTACAATGACAGTTATTGATAAGATTGTCCCCAATATTGTGGGTGTTGATATTGGATGTGGAATATATACGGTTAAAATTGGGAAAGAAGAAATAAATTTAAATAAAATTGATGAAATTTGTCAATCAATACCATCAGGTCGAAATCTCTGGGAGGGAAGGCGAGAGGCCTTTGACTTTACAAGACTTAGATGTTATCGGGAACTAAAGTATGTACAAAGATTAAAAAGAAGTCTTGGTACACTTGGTGGTGGAAATCATTTTATCGAGATAGATAAAGCAGAAAATGGAGACCAGTTTCTTATAATACATTCAGGCTCTAGAAATCTCGGAAAGCAAGTTGCAGAAATTTATCAAAAACTTGCAATAGATTTGAATAAAGGGAAAGATGATTATTTCAGAAGAAAAAACGAGATAATCAGAGAGTTTAAAGAACAGGGTAGAAGAAGTGAAATACACAAAGAACTTAAATCATTAGTTTGGCATGATAAGAAATCTACTATTCCTGAAGACTTATGTTATCTTTATGGAACTTATTTTGATGATTATCTGCATGATCTTGAAATCTGTCAGAAGTTTGCAAAACGGAACAGAGAAATAATTGCAGAACTTATTTTAGAGCGAATAAATCTTTCTGTAAAAGAACCTTTTCATACCATCCACAACTATATTGACATAAAAGAGAAAATTCTTAGAAAAGGAGCTGTCGCAGCTCGTAGAGGAGAAAAGGTAATAATACCTATGAATATGAGAGATGGCTCAATTATTGCAGAAGGAAAAGGGAATCCAAACTGGAATTATTCCGCGCCACATGGAGCGGGAAGGCTAATGTCAAGAAAGCAGGCAAGAGTAAATTTATCTCTAGATGAATACAAGAAGGAAATGAAAAATGTTTGTACAACTTCAGTTAATGAGAAAACATTGGACGAAGCACCAATGGCTTATAAACCATCTAAGGATATCATCGATGCGATTAGAGAAACGGTTGATATAGTTGATATTTTAAAACCAATTTATAATTTTAAATCCTCATAGATAGAATTATAGGTATAAATTCATTTGCATATTATACCCATCATGAGTTATTATTGGTCTATAAGATTAAATGAGTAAAAATTTACACATTAACTATCGTAAAACTCTTAATGAGAAGGGCGTGTCAAATATGAATGAATCAGGAAGTAAAAAAAATCTAATAATCGGAACATTAAAGATATTTCAGGATTATACAGACATAAACCATCAACTTAAACAACAGGAAATTATAGAGTTACTGGATAAAAATTTCGGTCTTAAATGTAACAGAAAGACATTAAAGAGCAATATTCAAAGCCTTGAAGAAATGGGATATGAAATAAAAAATGAATCTGGGTGGTTTCTTGCCGAAAGAGATTTTGAAGATGTTGAAATAAAGATGCTGATTGATAGTGTTTTATTTTCAAAATCACTTTCTGAAAAGCAGGCAAAGATACTTATAGAAAAACTGAAAGGTCTTTCTAATAAATATTTTGAAACAAAAGTAAAGCACGTGCATAACCTTCCAGAGATGCAACACACTGATAATAAGACTGTTCTTTACAACAGAGAAGCTATAGATGAAGCAATTGATAGAAATATGAAAATTTCATTTATATATAATTCTTATGGGACAGATAAAAAGCTCCATGCAAAGAGAGAAAAGCCTTATGTTGTAAATCCTTATTATATAGTTGCAAATAGCGGAAAATATTATTTGATTTGCAATCATGATGCATATGATAATATAGCACATTACAGGCTTGACAGAATAACAAAAGTAGAAATTCTTAATGAAAGAGCAAGACCAAAAAGTGAAATTCAGGAAATCAAGAATGGATTAAATCTTCCAAAACATATGGCAGAACACTTTTATATGTTTTCAGGTGATACAGGCAGAATAAAATTAAAAGTAAAAAGAGGAATATTTGGCGAGGTTATAGACAGTTTTGGGAAAGATTTTACAATAATATCAGAAGAAGAGGATGATATAAATATAAGCCTTATAAGTAATTATCAGGCAATGGTGTTTTGGGCAATACAATACGGAGAGTATGTAGAGGTTATTGAACCTAATGATTTGAGAGAAAAAAATAAAAAGAAATATTAATTTAATGTTTGAGAAATACAATTAAAAAAAGGGGAGGTATTATGGGTTTAACAAAATCAAAGTATTGTCAGGGGACACTATGTAGAAAAAATCTATGGTTAAATGAATTTAAGTCGGATTTACTGCTTGGTCAGGAAATTGATGACTCAAAAATTAAAACAGGTATGCTCGTTGGTGCAGAGGCTGTCAATTATTTTGATTCTACTGTTTCAACGGAAGTTATTTTTGAATTTGATGGTGATATGTGCAGGGTAGATATTTTAAGTGAAGAAGATGGATACATAGATATTTATGAAGTGAAAAGCAGCACAGGTATTAAGGATACTTATTTCCAGGATGTTGCTTATCAATATTATATTATTAAAAACTCCGGTGCAAATATCAGATCAATAAATTTGATGTATTTGAATAATCAATATACAAGAGTTGGTGATCTTGATTATAAGAAACTGTTCAATGTGGAAGACTTAACTGAAATAGCAATATCTATGGAACATGAAGTCGAAATGGGGCTAAAGGAATATAAACAAGTTTTATTAAAGTAAGAAGAGCCGATTTATGATATAGGTGAATATTGTTTTAAACCATATGGCTGTAGTTTTTATGATTATTGCAGTAGGGATATAAACACTCCTAATGTTTTTCAGGTAAGTAGACTTAATCTTAGTAAAAAGCTGGAAAATTACAATAATAATATTATTACTTTTGAGGATGTTCTTGATAATGGCATCATGTTTAATGAGAAACAGATGAGACAGATTGAAATGGAGTCCTATAAAAGGGAACCTTATATAAATAGAGCTAAAATAAAAGAATTTCTTTCAGAGCTTTCGTATCCGCTTTACTTTCTTGATTTCGAAACATTCCAGCAGGCAATCCCAGAGTATGATGGAGTTTCGCCATATATGCAGATTCCTTTTCAGTATTCGTTACACATCCTTAATGAAGAAGATGGAGAACTAAAGCATAAGGAATTTCTAGGAACAGGTGGTGAAGATCCTAGATTAGACTTAGTTAAACAACTATGCATAGATATACCCGAAAATGTATGTACTTTAGCATTTAATATGGGATTTGAAAAAGGGGTATTAACAAAACTTGCAGAAAACTATCCGGATTACTCCGAACACCTTTTGAATATAAAAGAAAATATAAAGGACTTGATGATACCATTTAAAGACTATGATTATTACAATAGGGAACAAATGGGCTCATACTCAATAAAAAAGGTTTTGCCGGCACTTTGTAAAGATGATCCTGAATTGGATTACAAGTCACTTGATGGGATTCATAATGGCAGTGAAGCAATGAATGCCTTTGCAGAATTAAAATGGAAAAGTGAAGAGGAAACGGAAAAAATCCGAAGAAGTTTATTGGCTTATTGTAAATTGGACACTTTGGCGATGGTTAAGATTTTGGATAAGCTTAGAGATCTAATTATATAAAACTATATATTAATTAAAAAGGAGAATGTAAATTATGAAAACTAAAATGCAAGATCAGTTAAGCGAACACTTTATGAACTGGATAAAACAACAAAGGGAAGAGATTGAAGAATACGAAAGTAATAATGATAGCAATAGTTATTTAAAAGAATATTACGATGGAAAAAGTGAAAAATTAAAAAAAATCAATCTTTCAGAATCGTTTACTATAGATGGAATTGTAAATGAAGAAGAGTGGGATGGGAATAATGGGATTCTTTTTATTTTAAAAGAAGCAAATATTGATGGTAAACTTAAAGGAAATATAATAGATAATAAAAGTGTATGCGCTGATATAAATGAGGACGGGGCTAAAACATTTTGGTTTCAAGAAGAAGTTAATAAATCCAAAATTAATTGGAGAAGAAATATTCTAAGAAGACTAAGAAAAATAGGAGAAGATTTGACAGGTGAAAAAGAATTTTCTCTCAAAAAAACTGCATATATGAATATTAATAAACGTGGTGGCGAAGCAAGTGCTAATGTTGATATAATAGGAGGATATTTGAAAAAATATAAAGAAAATATTCTTAAAGAGATAGAAATAATAAACCCCAAAATAATAGCTATATGTTGTGGAACGGATTCATATGTAAGTGAATTAGTTAGTTATATACACGAATTGAATAAAGATATTAGCATCAGATGTTATAATCATCCAGCAGCATGGCGCAAAGGCTTTACAGATAAAAAATATCTAGAGGGAATAAATTCTTAAAAAATATAGATTATTATAAGAAAAGAAAGATTGATTAAAAAGATATGTGTGATTTTTTACACATATCTTTTTTTATACTTAATTTCAGAAAAAGTTAAATAAAATTCATCGAATCTTACCAAATATACTTATGAAAATTTCGAGAGGTTTACCAATGAATAAAAATATACACAGCAATTAAAGACATTAATTCTTTAGAAGAATATATAAATAACGGAGAAGTTTTATTTGTTATAGAAGAAGGAAAGAACTTCATAATGGAAAAAATCTTATGGAAACTATTTGAAATAAATTCAAAGAGTAGGTCGGCATACTTTACTTTTGGAAAACTTGAAGAAGGCCTTCTGATTACAAGTGCGGTTAGAATTAAATATGCCGAAGGTTATAGCATTGAAGACATAAGAGAATCCTTTTCTGACTGGAATGATCGAGAGAGGATTGACTACGTTTTTATTGAGAATGTGGAGAAGCTTAAATGTGAAAATGAATTTCTTTATTGTGACAAATTAGAGTATAACATGATGAAAATTAAGGAATTAGCTAAAGAGTTTAATATTCCTGTAATCATAAGCTACGGAGATGATTACATTTTTAAGAATGGAAAACTTCAGTGATTCCATAGAAAATAAAAGTTTTGATTTTCTAGCAATAGAAAAATATGCTGATATAACAAGGTATATAGATGTGGGTATTTTGGCTAATGAAGAGCATTTTAGAATGTTTTCTTCTAATGAAGAAGATTATTTATATATTCCAAAGTTCAAAAAGCCAGATATCATCTCTTTTATTAATGCATTTGCACCTATTCATGTAAAAGGACATGGAATCGTTCTTTTAGAGCTAGACATAATGGAAGAATTAAAGGGAATATTAAGTTCGGAGTCAATATATGAATATGTAAAAAATTATAAAAGGTAGTGAAGAAACTGATTTTTCGCTAAAACTATGCATGTATAAAATTTTATTAAAAAGACTTAGTTTAAATCGTGAAGAGAAAGAACTAATAAAAAAGGAAATAAAACTGATTAGGAATACTGTAGATTTTTTAAAAGCTGAGAGCTGCGAGATGGAACTTCAATTTATTTATGAAGACCGAATTTTTAATAAAAAATTTACAAATTTCTATTCGATAAAAAAATATCTTGATAAGAAAATGGACACTGATTTTGGTGAGAAATACTTAATAATTCCTAAAAATAATGATTTTAGAATAGTTTTGAATTATAAAGGTGAAATTATTTCGGTATGTAAAAGTAGTAGCAGTATGCAAGGAGATTACAATGAAATTGATAAATTGTTATATTGAGAATTTTGGAATATTAGAAAACTTTGAATATAGCTTTTTAGAAGGAATGAATTATATTGAAAAAAGTCATGGTTGGGGAAAGTCCACCTTTGCTATTTTTATAAAAGTTATGTTATTTGGTTTTGAGTATTTTTCAAAAGAAGAAGAAAATTTTATTCGTAAATTCTTAGCGCCCAGGGATGGTGGAAATTTCGGAGGATATCTAGTATTTGAAATTTTTGATAAAACATATAAAGCAGAACGATATCTAGGAAAAAATAAAAAGCAAGACACCTTTAATCTTTATGAAATATCAAACAGTAAGAAAAGTCAAAAACTTGATAATGACATAATAAGATCTGCAATAAATATTATTGAATTCAAGCCATTACTAATCAATAGAACATTGAATTATCCAAGTGAAAAGGAAATAATCATTAGAGCATTTTCAAGGGGAGGTATAGATGAAGTGGTTACGGGTCAAATGTCTGACGGCATTTATGAGTTAATTAAAAGATTTACCAGAAATATAGGCTATGGGAATGTAAACGAGATGCCGCCACCATTCTTAATATTTGATGATTCATTTTCATATATGGAATATCAGGAGATGTATAGTGTAAAAGAATTTTTAAAACAACTTGGATTAAAATATCAACTTATTTATCTTTGTTGTCCAAAATAAGGTATTTAAATTTATTAAAATAATAAAAATATTTGAAGGGGATAGAATATGTCAAAATGTGTACTTGAGAAGGATGAGAGTCTAATATTCAAAGGAAAAGCAAATTATGGAGCATATGGAGGTGAATTGTATTTAACAAATAAAAGCCTGAGGTTTGTGCCTTTTATTGTTGGTAATGAATTGAAAATTGATAGAAAGGAAATAGAAACGATAATCACCAGTTCCGCTTCAGAAAGAGTTTTGATGGTTAGACTTCAGAATGAAAAAACTTACGAGTTTTTGGTAGTTGGATCAGATGCAATTGTTTGGAAAAGCAGCTTGAGTAATCATGGAAGTGAATTAAGTATTAAGTCAGATTCAGTAGAAATTAAAAATGGAAAAACTAATGGGTTTGCTATAGCAGGGTTTATCTGTTCGTTGGTATCATTATTTTTAACTTTTTGGGGGATGACAGCTGTTTTGGGGCTCGTTTTTTCTAGAATTGGTTATACACAAATTAAAGAAAGAGGTGAGCTAGGAGAGAAATATTCGGTTGCAGGAATGTGGATAGGATTCATTTCGCTTATATACACCATTATAACAATTTGGATTTAAGGAGGTTTATATTTATGTCTGATATTATAAAGTTCGAACAAGAGGCAGTATATGTTTCTGAATCAGGTTATATAGAAGGTAAAATAAAGGGTTATGATAATTATATAGAATTTAAAGAAGATGAAGCATCCAAAAAATCTATTATAATTTTAAACGGATTAATAAAAGATGCTGGACTTGAAAAGGACATGATTTTTATAAAAACAATAGGTCAGGAGTTTGCTTTTAAAGGTGAAAATCTTGAATTGATATATGATGATATTTATAAAAGAACGAATGACTTTTCCAATAAGAATTCTTCAAGTACAAAGGTATTAGATGCAGTCAATCATGATAAGTGGAGTATTTATTCCATAATAGGTTTTATTGTTTCAATTATTGGAGGTTTAATACCAATTTATTATAGTCCTGTGATTTCTATATCTGTTATTTTAATTGCGGTAATAACTAGTATATATGGAACGGTTGAAATATGTAAGTATAAGTATCGAGGACTTGGTTTTGCAATTCTTGGGATTATAATTTCCGTGGTTTCTTGTTTGGGAGTAATTGCAACAGCTTAAAAAAGAAAGATCAAACTGGAGGAAATAAAAGTGTTATATATATTTAATGTCCCGTCAGGGAAAGCAATTGAAATAATACAAAAAAATAAATTGCTGGGAGAAAAACCACTTTTTATATCAGGAGTTGAAATGTTCTTTAAAGCATATATAAAAGACGATATTTGTAGAAAAAATGATTGTTTAGTGGTTGAAGATATTCCACCTTTTGCAAAGTTCGGTGAGGAGGGAGAAGAAATAGGATTAAGAATAGCGAGGTACGTGAAAAAATTTCTATCAAGAAAAGAAAATGTTATTTTTATTAATCCTGCTCCGATAACGATAGAAAACTATGGGTTTTTAGCATATAGTATTTTGTCAAAGATGAATTATTTTTGTTGGACAGAATGTTTAAAGTGATGTTTGTAAGGGTAAAAAGAAAGAAAAAAATTATAGAAAAATTTAGGTAATTGCGAAACGAGTTCGCAATCTTGATTTAAAGGAAAGTAGAATTGCTGCAATGCAGAAATTCGAGTATGAAGATGTTTTTTACAAAAAATAGGCGCACTAAATAAATCTGCAAGATTTTATGAAGTTGGTAAGTCCTATGCGATGAGTGGTTTTAGGCTTCTTATATATTTGTGCTTATGAATCTTATCAGCGAGAAGTACAGTGATAAGCTGTGTAATTCCTGAAAGTATTAAGTCGGCGTGAAGAGTTTTTTCGTTCTGCGTTTTTCGTCCCGCTAATCCAAAGCAGTCTTTGCAGTGATTAATGGAACGTTCAACTATTGCTCTTACTTTATATGTTGAATCCCATTCTTCAGTTCCACGAATCGTGCCAGGATATGCACGAAGATTCTGCTCAGGGTATATATGAATCATCCTACCGCATTTTGAATTTGTGCAGGGATCTTCACAAAAACATTTTCGATGATATTTACCAGTTTCATCCTTGACGAACTTAGTTTTAGGACATTCAAACTTGTAACGAATAAGTCCATTTTTACGACGAGACTTACCACCATATTTCATAAGAAGACTAGAGTTATTTGGACAACAAGGAATACCATTAGAATCAATGGTATAGGAATCAATTGAATTGATGCTTGAACGAGCATTTAAAGGTATAAAAGCTTTATCAAAGTGTTTACCAGCCCCAAAAGTATCATCAGATAATAACTGACGGTATAGCAACATTGAATCGAATGCTGAATCACCCAAAAAGCTTTTAGGAGTGATTGATGGATGAGCCGAAAAGAAATCTTGAAGTGATGGAATTAGCAGTTTTGCATCGTGGACAGATTTATCTTCATCAGGAGCTTTTGACTTTTTTTCGACAATGATTTCTGGGTGTTTATTAAAGAATTCTTTATTATAAAAGTCAATGTGGCGAATAATGCCTAATCCGTTTGTTACAACTCCTATTTTATAGACGTAACAAAAGTGACCATTTATATAAAGCTGTTTGATTTCAGGATTTGAAGCAGCATGAGATGGCATAGAGCCATAAGCAACTTTGTAAGGATCATAGGAATCAGAAATTTTTTTAGCTTTAGCATAAGATTTTAATTGCTTAATGATTTTATTTGAATATTTAGGGTTGTTTTCAGTAACCCAAGCTTCAATGCCGGATGTATCAAAAATGGTCATCGAAGCTTTTGCAGAATCTATGTTTTGACATATAGGTTCAGTGAAATCAACAAGCTTTTCAAAGACAACTTGTAGATCATCAATAAAGTCTTGTTTAAAACGAGTTATTTTAGAAGCGTCTGGAACTTTGTCAAAACCGCAGAATTCACGAAGATGCCTTGAATAATTCAAAAAAACAAGAAGCAAGGAATCAGTAGGGATTGAAAAGATTCGTTGAATGATAAGTGCCCATAAAAAGGCATGTAAATGGTATTTGCGGGATCTTCCCGTTGATGCATAGAAGTGATTCCTGAAGGAATCGGGAATAATTTCATCAAGATCAATGTTAGATTGAAGTAGAGATAAGAACTCGGGTTTGTCAGATTCATAAATGTCTTGGCAATCAGAAAAAACATCTGCCAATGAAAGCTGATTACATGGTATAATAGCCATAGATAACTCCTTTCTGGTATGTGTTATGGTTGTTACTCAACAATTCAATTATAACATATCCGTGAGGGGTTATTCTATTTTTAACAGTAAAAAAGCCAGTAAAATCAAGGCTTGTGGCGTTTTGCAAACGCCTAATAGAAAAATTTAAAAGGAGGATATATTTTATGAGACTTCATAGAGAAAGTGAAGAACTGATTAAAATTATTTATGACGATGAGGAAATTGAAAATACTGATGAATTTGAATGTATTATTCGGTTAAAAGGAAAACAGGCGATGATTATGTTTCCTTTTGCGGATAAAAAAGAAACGGTATTTGAGTGTTTGGATGCTAAAGATTTTGAGGTGTTTGCAGAACAGATAATAGAAACTCTTTGTGCTGCAACATTATCATTTGAATTGGATTCAGCTTCTTTATACGATATATTTTCTGGTATCGAAATAGGTGCTTTTTTTTCGAAAGAAATTGACTATAGTGACATTAAAGAAGAAATAGAAATTATTATTGGAAAAATACATTCATCACAAACAGTGTTAGTGCGAATCGAAGGTAATATATATCTTCTTGATTATAATTCCACATTGGATGAAATCCAAAAAGGTATGGACGATTGTGCAATAGAAGGTAACTTTTCTTACACTGAAAAATACAAATCAAATTGCGCAAGACTTTCCATTTGGTACGAGAAACTTTTTTCATAAAGGCAGTAAAAACAGTATCACCAAGTAGATACGTTTTTACCTCAAACTTTACCATTAAATAAACATAACAAACGATTAGGTTGTTTTATACACGAGCAGCTAAAATAGTATCATTTAATGAAGCCGTTTGATGAACATAACCAATGAAGAAATAACCTTTATTATAAATACGTAGGTAAAACTACCTATATAAAATTGATATAGGTAAAAAAAATTAAAAATTATTAATTGCAATTAAAACTGGGGTAAAGATAGTATAAATACTATAGGTGTTGACGTACGTCATAACGTACGCTATATTATAAAAAAGGAGATGATTAAATGACAGCAATCAGTGCAACAAAAGCCAGAGAAAATTTATACCAATTAATATCTGATGTAAACTCTAATAGTTCTGCTATTACTATTACAAATAATCGAGGGAAAAATGCGGTTATTATTTCTGAAGATGATTGGAACTCTGTACAGGAAACACTATATTTGATGTCGGTGCCTGGCTTAACAGAGTCAATAATAGAAGGTGGTAAGGAGGCAACATCGGACTGCTTATCAGAAGATGAGGTGAAATGGTAAGTGTACCGAATTGTATATACAAAACAGGCTGCAAAAGACATTAACAATCTAAAGGCGACAGGGCTTTCAAATAAAACAAAAGAGTTAATTGAAGTAATCAGACATGATCCATTTAAGAATCCGTCTCCATATGAAGGATTGGTTGGTAATTTAGATGGGTTTTATTCAAGGAGAATTAATATTAAGCATAGATTAGTTTATCAGGTATACAGTGATAAACTAGAGAATGTTGATTCGGAATTTGAAGGAACTATTAAAATTGTACGCATGTGGACTCATTATGAAGGTATAAGATAGCATCTGGATCCAAAACAATTAACAGGACAAGAAAATAAGAAATATTTAAAATTAAACTAATATGCTTATAGCCACATTGTTTGGAATATAGGCATTTTTTATTTGTTTTATAAGCGTATATATTTATTTGGCATTACGACTGACCAGTTATAATAAAATTATTAACAAGATACTTGATAAGTTTCTAGAAGAAGACGTTAAATCTATCGACAATGTTAGAATAACAAAATTGAATAAAAAAGAACTTAAACAATTTGATAATCTAAATAGAAACAGATGGGCTTTTAACAAAAGAACAATATTCATAGCACCGTTCAAACGATATGATGAGCTTGGTATAAAAAAAGAAGATGTTGAAACTTTATTGGATTCACTTAGAAGAATGAAATTGAAAATCATATTTAATGGTGGACAAGGAGATTTTTACGCAAACCTTTTTTGGACATTGGAAATTTTTGATGATGAACCACCACAGTTACACATGACTAAGATATTACATGAAGCTTGCTATGAAATGTTTCAAAGTATTTATGATTAATAAATGATGTTACATTAGAAAAATGTTTTTTAAGAGTATGACGGTTGCAACTCATAAACATTCAAATAGTTAAAAATAGTATCATTTGATGATGATATAAGGCGATAGAAAGTCCAGAGTAAAAGTTCAGGGCTTTCTTAGAAGAGCAAAATGTCAGTGTTTTAGAAAATTGAAGGCTATTTTATGATATAATTAATATGATAATATATGAAAAGAAAAGGTTGTGGACACATGACAATATCTTTAAGACTCAAACCCGAAGAAGAAAAACTGATTAGAAATTATGCAAAATCAAAAAACATAACAGTGTCCGAGCTTTTACGTTCTTCTGTAATGGATAGGATCGAGGATGAATTTGATTTAAAAGCTTTTGAAAAAGCGTTAGGAGAATCAAAAAAGGATTCTAAATGTTATAGCCATGAAGAAGTTAAAAATCTTTTGGAGATTGGATAAGGTTATTGCTGTAATTATATACTGGACCAAAAATAAATGGTTT
Source organism: uncultured Parasporobacterium sp. (assembly GCA_963676435.2). Lineage (GTDB taxonomy): Bacteria > Bacillota > Clostridia > Lachnospirales > Lachnospiraceae > CAXXOZ01. The sequence continues at coordinate 149,629 of CAXXOZ010000020.1, read as the reverse complement.
TAAAGCCAGAAAATTTGTCTGAAAAAATGTGAGAATTATTGATGCTTGGGAAATGTTACATCAAAACTTTATTTGCTTTTTTGAGATGATAAGAAGCAATAAAAAAACTAGGTCAAGAAAAAAGAAATTTTTAAAATTTACCTAAAATGCTTATATCCAAGTTGTGGAGTATAGGCATTTTAAAATTATATTGCACATCTAATGTTGTTTATATATGGTAATCCATTCACGGCAACCACTAAATAAAAAAGTATCACTTGGTGATACTATTTGGAGGATATAAACCCTCGAATATTATAAAACAGTATCACTAGGTGATACCATTTGGAGAATATAAACTCTCGAATATTATAAAAAGTATCACTAGGTGATACCATTTGGAGAATATAAACTCTCGAATATTATAAAAACAGTATCACTAGGTGATACCATTTGGAGGATATAAGCCCTCAAGCAATTAAAAAAAGTATCACTTGATGATACTATTTCGGGAGCAAAACTTTCAAAAAGTTAAAAACAGTATCACTAATCAGAGGAAGGTTTTGATTGAAAGAAAAAAAGAAAGAGGTAGACCAAATAATCAAAATACCTAGCACAAGTACGTCTCTCATAAAAGGGTCTACCTCTAAAGATAATATAACACAATTTAATTTGTGAAGCAATGTAGAAAGAGAAGGAAGACCTTGTTGAAAAAACAATAAAGGTCTTTTTTGTTTGCTTATTTTTATAATTGAAATTTGAAAGAATAAAGAAAATGCAAGAGAAAGTTGTTGAAGCTAAAGGGGAAAGGAGAAGAGGAAAAGTAAAGTCTATGAAATATGCCCGCTAATAAGTATTTCCTTTGTTATTTTTGGAAAAATCATCTTGCGTTAGGAAAGGTTGAGTGAAAAGAGAAAAAAGGGGATTAAAAGTGTGTTTACTGGCTTTTTGAGGAAATTTTGGAGGTTTTAGAAAGAATTTTAGGATGAAAAACAAGAAAAATAAGTTAGAGGCCCTAAAATCGATTTTAAGACTATTTTTTATGGCAGGCAATGTACTAGGAAATAAGTACTAAAACTTAAATATGAGTGCTTTAAATGCGTTAAAAGCCATATCTGGCATTGGCGATGACATTAGGAATTTAAGAATTTTGTGATTTATAAGATTTTTTATAAAATCTAATAGTGATTTTTACATAATTGCCTGTTTAAAATGGCATGAAACATTAAAAAATCCATAATATTTCCTAATGTTTCATGAAATGCATGGTAAAGTGTTTCAAACTGGAATATAAAATTCCTACAGAATTGTTATATTCCAGTTTGGAGGGGAAAAAAAGTTAGAAAAGAATAATAAAAGAAAAAGACAAGAGGATAAGTAAAGACGGTGAGTTTGATTTAACCAGAGCCGAATAAGACAGGAAAAAAGAGAAAAGAAAAAGGAAAAGTAAAGATTTGGGATTATGCGAGCTAAAAAGATTTTATTTTCCTGTATTATTTTCAGGCATTAGGGGTAATAGTACTCTATTTAATGTGTTAAAAACTAAACTGCTAAATTTATAATAGGGAATCTGATGAAATAGAGCTGCCACTCTTAAAAAATTAGGAGTGGCAGCTCTTAGGGCGGAAATTATATAGAACGTTCCCAGATTTTTTCCATTTCCTTTTCAAAATCTTCAGGAGAAGGCACGTTTTTATCCTTTTGAATATCAGATTTTATATTTTCATATGTAGATCTTCCGTTTTCTTCGGTTCTTTGTTTTAGACTTTCGAGAATAGATCGCTCCGTGTTGTTAATAGAATCAAAAGTTCTTACTATCTCTTCTATCTTTTCTATTGAAATATCATTATTGCTAATTATTATAGATTTAATCATTTCCTTTTTTAATTGAAGTTCAGCATTCAATTGCTCTATTTTTTTATCAAGCTTGTAGATTTCTGTTTTCTTATGCTTTTTTTTATCACGGACCTGTTAACTAAATATGAAAAAAGAGCAAAAGAAAACACAAAAGACATTCAGAATCGATACAAAACTATTTTAAACTGACTTGTAGTAAAAAATCAAATATTTTCGCATGAAAAATATAGGCACCAAGTACCTTGAACCAGAAAAGATGATTAAAAAATCAAATCAATAGCCAGTTTCGTCTAGATCGCTCGCTATAATTGGCACCAGCCACCATAGCTGGAGTAAGCCCGTTAAGTGAAGAGTGATTTCGAACAAAGTTATAGAAGAAAACAAAAGTGCTTATTATGTTATTGGCTGATGAGTATGAAGCAAATCCTTTCTTACTTCTGTAAAAATCTTTAAAGGAGCCATTAAAGGATTCGATAAGATTATTTGAAATATCAGCCTTAAAAGATTCGACTTTTATGTGACATGAACTGCCAAATATATTTCTGGCAGCCACATTGTATGAACCTAGTCTGTCAGTTACTACAGACATTGGCTTACCAAGCTTCCTTGCTTTATTAAAAAGACTGAAAGCTTGAGTGTGGTCACGATAAGGTGAGAGATGGAAAGCTATAACAAACCTGGTTTCAGAATCAACAATAAACCAGATATAATAACGCCTTCCAGATATTTTAACAACTGTTTCATCGGCATGCCATTCATCAGAATTCAGGTCTACAGAAGGCATAAAACTTTCTTTTATAACATCAAACATAGGGGCGAACTTTATTACCCACTTTGATATGGTGACATGAGAGACTTTGATATTCTGAGTTTGTAAAAGAAAAGACGAAATTTGCCTGGTAGATGAATTACATACAAAATACAAATTTAAAGCAGTTAAAATAGTATGAAGTTTGAATCGCATTCTAGGTAAAAGAGAGCTTACCCAAAAGAGACTCTGATGATGTGGGTTTGATATTTTCAAGTTTAATTACCGAAAAAGAATGATAGCAAGACTTGTCGCCACATCGATAGTTCGTATAGAACTTATAGTCATGATGAATAAAAGTAGCTTTGCCACATTTAGGACATCTGGGATAGTCTTTGTGTTTGAAACTTGAAGGGTAAAGAGGTAGAACTGACGTTTACACTCTTTGCATTGAAATTTTTGATGACCATGAATGTTATAAATGTCAACCTAAATTTCCCCAAAAGTGTGCATTTAAGATTCCCCACTTTTTGGCAACAACATTTTCACTTTATCTTTTATTCTGTATGAATTTCCTGTTATATTAAACAAATATGAAAAGTGAAGAATTCTATCTAGTATAGCTTTTGTAATCATTTCATCATGACCTAATATACTTGGCCATTTTTCAAATGAAATATTGCTTGTGAATATAGTTGATCTGCTTTGAATATCTTAAATCTATCAATTGAAAAAACAACTTCGCTTCAAGTGGTGAAATCTCATTAAAGCCAACTTCGTCTATTATTAATAGCTTGTATTTAAAATATAATTTAAGCTTCTTTTCTAAAGCTGTTTTCATCATACGCTTTTTTTAAATTCATTATCAATTTAGAAAACTTAATGAAATATACACTATTTCTTTTTATAGCTACTTCATATCCAATAGCAATAGCTAAATGTGTTTTTTCCTACACCTGGATTTCCTATAAAAACAACATTTGTTGCATTTTCATAAAATGAAGTTTTAACAATATCTCTTATTTTTTCTTCCTTAATAGAAGGCTGAAAACTAAAGTCATAGTCGTCTAGCTTTCTAACAAAAGGAAAAGCAGCTACTTTCACATTATAGAGTTTATTATTTTCTTCTTTTGCTTCTACTTCTTTATTTAATACCTTATAAAGACCTTTTAATTCAGTATTTGATATATCATCATTTATATGTAGGTCTTTCAAATACGAGTGTGCTGACTTAAGTTTTAAGTAAACTAGTTGATCTAAAACATCATTAATCATTGTCATATCTAATGTTCTCCATTTCTTTTAGAATTATTTCCTTTTCTTCATATGTCTTTTTAAATAAATATTTAGGATAATTTAGCTGGTGCTCAGGTAAAATATTCAGTACTTTATTAGAAATCATGTGCACAGCGACGATTTTATTGTTATAATACATTTGCAGTTGTTTATCATTGATAATTAGATTCATTTTGAACCTATAAATCTTTTTGGTACAGAATACTTCTTTGATTTGTAGGATACTAATGACTCATTTGATACATCAACTTCACGGACTAAAAGATGATACTTTTCTCGAATTCTTCTTGCAGGGAGATGGGAAAGTTCATCTTTTTCCTTTTTATATAAAAAATTTCTTGGTAATAAAGTTGCCTGAGATATGCTTTCATTATCTTCTTTATTAATTATTTCCAGTTTTTCATGGACTTCATATAAAATCTAAATATGTACCATTATAGTTTTCTAACTGTGCAGGCTTTTTGTTTTGTGTTTCTGTTTTTCCTTTAGTTTGTGGTCTGTAGGGCATGCAAGGTTTACATGTGATGTTATAATCCTTTAAAAACTCTATGAACTTAGTATTTAATACAGCATCTTTTCCATTAGCCGTTCTAGGTTTGTCAACCAAACACTTTATATTATCTATTACCAGTTCTTTAACAACTCCTCCTAGTTCTTCAAATGATTCGGCTAGGAAAGATACTATAGTCTCATACTTGGTGTCTAAAACAACCTTTCTAAAGTTATATCTTGAAAAACCAAGTGTTAATGTCGCGATGTTAACTTTTTGTTCCTCTCCATTTTCGTATATGATTTTTATTTTTTCTTTTAAGTCGAATTGAGCTTGTACACCTGGTTGTGTTTCAAAACGTTCAGTAAAATATCTGTTCCTTCTTTTTAGAGAACAGCTTGTTTAGATATTCATCATTTCTAATGTATCTGTTTAGAGTAGACCTTGAACATGTGATATTATGTTCTCTTTTTAAGTAAAAATATAAATGGTCGATGTAATCAAAACTTCGTAATGTATCTTTAAGAAGATTTGTAATTATATCTTTATAATCATCTAAATACTTTTTACGATTTCTGGTTTTATTAGAAACCTCACCTTTTAAATACTTTTTTATAGTTTTTCTGTCCTTTCCTAGTTCTCTTGAAATTTTTGAAATGTTCAATTTAATTTCTCCATTCATATATACATTTTTAAACATACTTAAATCTGATACTTCATTAATCATAGCTAATACAATTTCTGTCATAATCATCACCTCTTGATGGATTATAACAAAAAAAGTACCTTTTCTTGTGCACATAATTGGGGATTTTTACGTGCACACTTTTGGGTACTTTTAGATTAACATTTATAAATGTCTTTACCAAACCTATAAAGGTTTAGAGAATGACATTTAGGGCATCGGATTTGTGATATAATAGCCATGAGCTTTGACTCCTTTCTATGGAGATAAATGGATTTGTGGTGATTCTATTATATCTCAAGGAGTTCAAAGCTCTTTTAATATTTTAAGTTAACAGATCGTTTATCACTAGAAGGAGGTGCCACATGAATGTCCCTTTTAATGCAAAGGGCATCTAATACACTTTTCTCACTTTTTTTGCCAGCTCATTTGAGCAGTTTCCTTTATGCTTTTGGATTTAAATCCCTGCTGATTTAATGCCCGTTCAATACCGTTTTGAGTTTTCATTCCACGCATATAGTTTTTTGCCACTGGTATATAGTTAATATGAATGTGTGGAATACCCTGTTCATCAGCATGATAGTATACTCCGATTATTTCAAGGTGTGGATTCCTAGCTTTGAAACTTAAATAATATTCTTTATAAATTTCTTTTCTTGTTTCATCAGAAACTTCAGGATGTCCTTTCTCATTTCCAATAGTTATTATTGCTTCATAAAATAACTTCTTGGTTTTATGTTTTTTTACTGATTTAAAATAGTCTTCAATTATTCTGTCTTTCCTAGATTGAGCATCATTATATTCGATTACAAATTTTGAAAAGATTCTTTTATATGCATCTTTTAAATCTTCATGATGCCATATCTCACTTTCCTTACTTAGATCAATATGGAAATCTTCACCCATGTTTCTTTCTTCTTTCTTCATCTGTTCAGGATCTCTCATGTTATGAAGTATACTTCCTTCTGAGCCGTTTTGAAATGAATGTTGTTGCCATAATTCTTCCTCCTTTGATTTTGTCTTGGTTTTAATTACACTATTTTTGTCACTAGTAATTACTCAATATTAGTTTTGGAAAACCTAATATCGGAATTAAGTTTGAATTGAAAATTGCCAAAACGTGTATAAAAAGAGTATGGCGAAAAAAGTGGGTGCATAAATCTTAAAAAGAGTGTTTTTGAGGTGCTTTTTAGGTTGGAGAGAAATTTTTTTAAATAAGTTTTGTATTTAAAGAATATAAGAATAAATCAATATTGTTCATTTGTAATGAAAATTATATAGTTTTCATTACAAAACTAACTTAAGGATTATAAATAAATAAACAAACTATCAAAAGATAGAGAGGATTTGTCAGGAAAAAGACATAAAAAAATAAAACTTATTGGTAAACAGATAATAAAAAGTTGTCCAATTTGGTCACCAAAAGCATACTATAATAGTGACGAGGTGAGAAGATGGAGCGAAATAATTACGATTAATAAAATAAGAGAAAGAGTAAAAGAAGCAGAGAAAGGGACAATCTTTACTTTGACAGATTTTTTAGATCTGGCCAATTTTGATGCTGCAAAGAAAGCTCTATCAAGAATGGGAAAGTCAGGGGAACTGATAAGGATTTTAAGAGGCATATATAAAAGTCCAAACTATAACGAATTCTTGAAATCAGAAATACCAGCTTCGCCTGATCAGATTGCAAGGGCAATAGCCAAAGAGCAAAACTGGACAATTGGACCTAAAGGTGACGCCGCATTGAACATTCTTGGATTGACAACTCAGGTACCGGCAGTTTATGAATATATTTTTGATGGTCCATATAAGAAGATTGAATATGATGGAATAAAAATACAATTTATGAAATCATCAAATAAAAATATTAGTGGTAAAACATATAAGGACGATTCTGATTATAGAAGCAATAAGGACATTGGGGCAGGATGGGAATGAATGATGTGATAAGAGGCCAGATTGTGAAACGGTGTACTGAAAATGATATAAAAATGCTTAATCAGGACGGGAAAAGAAGGTCAGCGATGGATATATGAGGAAATAAAGAAAATAATGAAACTTGGGGAATACGATTATGCTGAACTTGGCTAAAAGACCTGACGGAGACAGGGCGACAATATTTGCAAGTACAGCCATTAAAATGGGGTCTGAACGAAGCTGTAATCGAAAAGGATTTCTGGGTATGCTGGATGCTTAAGATTCTTTTCCATCACAGTGAATATTCAAAATTTCTATCATTTAAAGGGGGAACCAGTCTTTCAAAAGCATACGGATTAATAAACAGGTTTTCAGAAGACATTGATTTGATACTTGATTGGCGCGTAGTAGGATATGGTACAAATGAACCCTGGATTGAAAGAAGCAATACGGCATAGGATAAATTCAATTTGGAAATCAATAATAGAACTTCAGAATTTATTCGTGAAAAGCTAAAATCCAATCTCGAAAATATAGTAGTTGAATAAGGGGTTGAAAACTGTAGATTCCACATTGAGGAGTCGGACCCTCAGACAATTAGTTTTATATATCCACAGATATACAAAGATGATGCACTGTTACAGGAAATACGCCTTGAAATTGGATGTCTGGGCAGCTTGGACACCAATAACAAATAAAGAAATCCTTCCTTTTGTTTCCCAATATTTTCCTGACGTATTTAGTATTCCCAATACAAATATTAGAACTGTTGAAGCAAAAAGGACTTTTTGGGAAAAGGCAACAATATTACATAGTGAGGCTCACATAGGAATGAAACTGAAATTCCACAAAGATATTCACGCCATTATTATGATTTATATATGCTGCATAAAAGTTTTGTAAAAGAGGAAGCTTTATCTGACTTTGAATTATTGGAAAAAAGTTGCAATATTTAAAAACAAATTTTACCGTTCAAATAGATCAAAATATAATTTAGCTACGAAAGCCGATTTAAAGTTGCTACCTCCAGAAGAAAGTTTGGAAGCCTTGAAAGAAGATTATAAAAAAATGGAAAGTATGCTGTTTGGTGAAAGAGTATCTTTCGAAGAAGTGTTGATGGGTCTATCAAACCTGTTAGAAGAGATAAGAAAAAATGTAAGTTTTTTGTGTAAGAGTAAATTCTACATTTTGATATTACATATAAAAGTAGTTGAATTGAGTTTTGCATTTAGGGGAGCCCGTGCCGTGCACGAGGCTCTTTTTGGTGTAAAAACGCACAAACGAGTGTTTCGACTTTAAGTGAAAAAGTAACTGCTAGAACATATTGTCCACCAATGTTGTTTAAAACCTTAAATTAGGACCATATTGGAGGTTAAAAAGGTGTATAATAATAGCAAAAGCTATTATTTTGCGTGTTTTTGGAACATAACTAATAAGCGACGTATCAGTGGTTTGCAAAAATAACTGAGACCCCACTTTAAGAAATATATGGAGCCTTTGTTTGACCATATAGATTGTTTTAGTGCTTGATTAGTCTTGGATTCAGAATAACCTCATCAGGTGGAATGGGGTGACAGGTCTAGTGCAGATAATAGCTTTTTTTCATCAGCAGAATCCATTTAACTCAAATGGTGTTTTATCTTCAAGCTGTTCGCGAAGGATACTGTTTACGTGGCAGCATATAAGGCTGACGTCACCGACTGTAAGATTGTTAAAGCTTATCCCTCTCGGAATAATTCTACGGATTTAAACGATGATTGTTTTCAACCTGAGGCTTTTGCCATGAAGCTTGAGGGTCGCAAAAAAACACATGAGATCTTATTAAGCCAGCGCGGGTATGTTCTAGAGCATTTGGATTTTTAAACTCCACACCATTATCGGTGAGTATTACGGAGAATAATCGCTTAAATAGAGGCCATACCAAGTAATTCAGTAAGAGAATCAAAATACTTGAATAACACTATCTTGGGTACCGTCTTTCATCAAAAAAATAAGCATGAAACTTGTTTTTCTAAAAATCATAGTAAGAAAAACTTTACCTTTTTCACGACCACCTTTAACAGTATCCATTTCTACGATTGATAAATCAGGATTCGCTTCTACATAGGAAGTAAAATCTTCATAAGTGCGTCCTTGACGATACTGATATTCAAGCTTTGTAAGTATTTTTTTAGGTCTGCGTTGTCTATATACAACCTTTTTGGGAAGATCAATATTTCTGATTTTAAAAACATTTTGGTCAATGTAATTATAAAGAGTACGCTCTGAAACACCTAATTCTTCTGAATGAGTGGTACAAATGTGATTTAGCGACTGTCCTTTAGCAATCAAAGGCTCAATAATATTAGCAATTTCACGAAGCTCAGAAGGAGTTTTACGAACACCTGAATGCGCTTCCTTAATAGATTTGTGATGTGCTGCATTAGCCTTATGAGCAGAATAATAGGCTTTGTTCTTTTTACAGCCTTTCTGCATTTTGCAGTTGCTACAGACATAAGGTGGTTTGTCTAGCAAGTTACATTGAAAAGAATTATAGCTGTCACAGATAGAGGTGCATATGATTCCATCGGGACAACGTTTACAGCGAGATGCAAAGCATCCGTGAACGCCAACTTCTGGGCAAAGAGTATTCTTCTGACAACCAGATCTGTGAATACAATCATTTTCACCAGGTAAAGGTAATCGGCTTGTGAAACAGCGATAGTGTAATACTTCGCGAGCAATAGTTGAGGCAGAACGGTCAAGGTTTCTGCCAATGGAAGCAAATGAATAATCTTTATGAATCATTTGTTCAATAACAATTCGTTCAGGTAAGGATAATTGTTTAGGCATAAAAGCCTCCTTCCTGATCAAACAAAGGTAATTAAAATATACACCTTTGCAAGAGTAACTGCTAGTTTGCAAAAGTAGTTGCAAGCAAAAACAAGCAGTTAAAAATTCATTTATAGAACGAGTGTTCGAAGTTGCAGGGGGTATATATTGGACACTGATAATAGTAAAATTTAAACATAGAAAACATGAAAATATTTTATATTTAAGGAATAAATTAATTAGGAGGAGTTAATATGTTTGAAATGTTTGATTTTAACAATGATGGAAACATAGACATAGCAGAAAGATTTATAGAGATGGGGATTATATTTGATACCCTTGATGAAATTGAAAAAATAGAACTTGCTGATAAATTAGGAGTAGATGTTGATGAATTAGAAGAACTGGTTCAAAAGGCAGAAGAATCAGGTGTGGACATTGAGGATCTTGAAGATTTAGATGAAATGGATTTAGAATTGAAATCAGTGGATGCATCATATAAGGGAAGTTCTAATCTTTTTGTTAGATATGAAGAAGATTTTATTAATGAAGAAATTCTTAATAATGGATATGATAAAGAGGCTCAAGTTAAAGACAATTTTTGTATATTTTTTATGTACCTTCTTTTGATAGCAGGAATTTCTTGTGTTGTTTTTGCATTAAAAATAGGTGGTTTAGTTAGTATTTTGTTGTATCTTTTAGCAATTGTTATTATTTATTTCGGTGCTAATAAGGCATCTGAAAATTTATCTCCAGCACTTAAAAGAGAAATGGAAATTTATGAAAAAAGAAAAGAGATAAGAAAAAAAGCGAAAAAACAGAGAATAAATTATTATTATAAATAAAATTATAAAATAAGGGGAATATCTAATGGTTAATTCGAATGGTAATATGGGTAGTGGACAATTTTATATATTTGAAAGCAATACCAGAGGAAGTTCAGGTAAGAATAGTAATTTTGGGTGCTTTAGCGTTTTTATTGTAATATTAATACTAATAGGAGTTATAGGAGTAATAGCTGAAAATGGAATATTAGCATCGGTTTTAGGAATTTTATTTATATTTGTAATACTATATTATATCTATGTTTTTATTATTTTTCTTGATTGGTTATTTAAAAAGAAAAATCTAACTAAAGATGAAAAGAAAGATATTAATAAAAGATGGCCAAACTTTAATTGCTATAAAATTAAATTCTTTACTATTTTGATTTATTTAATAATTTTTTTCTTCCATTACTGGATTTTTTATATTAACAAACGGTAGAGATGCTGAATATGGGATAATTCCTTTGGTTTTTATATTCATACCTTTTATTTTTTTGAAAAAGTTGGAAAAAATTTTAGAAAGAGAAGTTGATTATATGGACACAGCAAGAAGAAAAAGTATATATGAATCAAATAAAAATAAGGAGGAGATGAATGGGAATGATTTTTAGATTCATTGGAAAAAGTATGGTTTTTATATTTATAGTATTATGGAAGATTGCAAAAGGAAGTAGATAGAGGAGAGTCTTATGAATTATTTAGATAAAATTAGAGGTTGTCTTTTCGGAGGAGCAATAGGAGATGCACTTGGTTATCCAGTTGAGTTTTTAAAGAGAAGTGAGATTATAAATAAATATGGTGAGAAGGGTTTAAGAAAACTTGTATTGGTTAAAACCACAGACAAGGCGCTTATATCAGATGATACTCAGATGATTTTGTTTACTGCAGAGGGACTTTATAGAGAAGAAGAATCGCTAGAAATAGATGAGATTTATAGGTCGTATTTAAGATGGTATTGTACACAGACAAGTGAAAATCTAGATGAATTACCATCGAAAGATCAGAACGATTATAATTCAATTATGAGTTATAAAGAACTGTATATAAGAAGAGCGCCAGGCATGACCTGTCTTTCGGCTCTTTCTAGTGGTGAAATGGGAACTCCGGATAACCCTCTAAATAATAGTAAAGGTTGTGGAGGTGTAATGAGGGTAGCTCCTGTGGGCTTAATATATCATGATGATATTAATAAAGCTTTTGAGGTAGGAAAGAACGTTGCGGCGATTACTCACGGTCACCCAACAGTCTATATTGCAGCAGGTGCATTTGCCATGATTGTTGCTGAACTTATGAAAGGAAAAAAACTTTATGAAAGTGTGGAAAGTTGTATTTCTTTACTTAAGAAAAAGGATGAGAATAAGGAAACATATAATGCCCTTAAATTAGTTCTTAAGCTAGTGAATTCTGATGAAGAAGTTTATGAATGCATTAAAAAACTTGGTGAAGGCTGGGCGGCTGAAGAAGCTTTAGCAATTGCGGTTTTCTGTGCCTTAAAAGCTAAAACATTTAAAGAGGCAATGATAATGGCTGTGAACCATGATGGTGACAGTGATTCTACAGGTTCGATTTGTGGGAACCTTTTAGGGAGTTAGACATGGTATAAAAGTTATACCAAAATACTGGCTAGAGAAAATCGAATTATATGAACTCATAGAATTAATGGCAGAAAAGCTTTATAGAAAATCGTTATTTAATGTTTTTGAAGAGTATCTTAAAGAGTTTAAGAAAATTGAAAGAGACACTGATAAATATAAAATTATTAAATTATGTGAGAGATTTGGGTCATTTATAAGGAGTATTGATCCTGATTATACAGAATATAACAAATATCAAAAGGAGTATTTTATAATTTGCAATCCTGAAGTGAATTATAAAAATCTTCTACAAAATTGTAGTCTTGAAACATATTATGGGCTTGTAACTTATTTTTTTAGAGAAGATCATCATTGTTGTGGTGGGATTGGTACTTCTTATGTTGATAAAGCATTGGATGGTAGATATGAGTTTATTGTTGCCAAAATCATAGAACGATTAAAAGAAAAATTTATGTAAAAAATGTTCAATAATTTCCGACATATGATTGAAATAATCTGAAAATGAATATATAATAATAATTGTGTTTTAAAATTCAGAAGGGGAAAGTCTTTAATGCCATCCTTTTTGGATGGTTATTTTTTTAGAGGTGAAGCATGAAAAATAACATAGTAATAGATAAGAAGAGAGATTATTTAATAAAAACATTTTCCAGAACAAAAAGAAAAGATTATGAAAATTATATTTTAAATGCTATATGGCATAGACTTGGAAGACTTGATATAAAACCTGTTACGCAGCAATATATTAAGCGAAGTGATGGAAAGTATGCCTTGATTGATTTATATTTCCCGCAGATTAACTATGCAATTGAATGCGATGAAGCGCATCATAAAAACACAGAAAATGAGTTAAAAGATCTAGATAGAGAACTTTCCATTGAGAAAATGATTTCTTCTATTTCAGATATTGAAAATAAACTTATTATAAAAAGGGTTAAAGCCTATGAAGATATAAATTCAATAGATAAACAGATAGAATACATTGTTGAAGAAATTAAAAATATTATTAAAAATACCAATATTAAAAAATGGGAAATAGATATTCCAGCATCAGACTTAGCATTAAAAAACGGCTATATTTCCGTGGATGATGGGTTGAGATATGATAAAATTCTAGACATTACAAAGTTAGCAGGTAAAAGTTATGATGGTATGCAGAAGTGTTATTTTAATATAAATGACGAGTATACAATCTGGTGCCCTCAGTTGGCAATTTCAAAAGATAATAAGCTACAGTCTGCTGGTAAACATGGATGGATAAATGTTTTATCTAATGACTGGGAAACAATAACAGAATATAACAGTGATAATAAAATTAAGCTTGAAAATAAAATCAAAAACGAATCGAAAAAACGAATTACCTTTGCAAAAGCTACGAATCCATTTGGAAAAGCAAATTACAAGTTTATTGGTTTATACGAACTTGATAAACAAAATTCAAATGAGGAACGCTGGACATATATAAGAGTAAAGACAAAACTTGACATCAAAGAAATGATTTAGGTTTTGCGAGATAAATCATTAGCAAAAACTGAGAGATTAAGCAATTTAAAAGTGAATGATTAAGAATTCTTAATAATTAAAGTAATGTTACTTTAGGGAGGATTATATGTATTGTTCAAAATGTGGCTATAAAATTAATAGTTTGAAATTCTGCCCAAGATGTGGAACAAAAAACATGAAAAAAAATGTTGATAAAGTAATAAAAAATTATGTTGAGCCATTAAAAAAGGAAATTATTTTTAGCTACTTAAATAAAATTACAAATGTTCATGATATAAATAAAACTAATGAAAACCAACGAGCTAGAAATGCATCTTATTTAATAGCAGAAATCTATATGTTGGAGCATAATAGAGATGATTCAAATATTTTTTGTGACTTATTACATGATGGATATGTAAGCGGTAAAATGAATATTGAAGATTGTTATAGTTTATATTTACAAAATAGAAAATCGAAAGTTGATTTAATAGAATCTAATTTGGAAATAGATTTTGATATTAACAACAATAATGTCAAGTATCAACCTAGTAATCTAACAATGATGAATTTTATAGAAATTAAAGAAATAAAAAGGATAGTTGAAAATATAACCACTAATAGCTTTAATATAATAGATGAGAATAAGCATATGTTTGAAGGTTATCATCCGAACGGTTATAAAATGATACTTTATATCACAACAATAGATTACGCAAATGATGACAATGAATTTGTTCTTGACTTTACTTTATATGAAAAAGAAATTGTAACAAAATATAAAGATGGACTATTTATAATTAGAGTAGAAGAAGATAGATTTTTTTGCTTTTTGTGGTCTGAGATAATAACGCTTTTAACTTCAAGAAGAATGGTTGCAGATTCAAAAACAGGAGGTTTTTGGAGACTGTACATGAATTATGTAAACATAAGAATTCTTAATAACGATCAGCTTTTTTAACAAAATCCAAAAAAATTGAAGAACTTGAAGAGGTAATTGCTGAAAAACTTTAATTGTTTATCAGGAGGATATATTATGAAAATTGAAATGGGAGAATCACTCTTTTATTCTTGGCTCAGGCATGTAAAAGAATGTCAAATTGTACAAACCAACTGGAAACCATCTTTGCAGTGGGAATTTTATAACGGGGAAGAGATAGAAGAATTAATGCAATGCACAGAACATTATTTTGATACAAAATACGGATATAAAATTTTTAAAAAGAATAGTTCATTGTCTCAGTTTATACAACAAGGCGAATGTGACGCGGTAGGTATTACAGTTCAAAATGGAGAAAATGAGTACTATGCTGTTGATGTTGCGTTTCATGGTGCAGGTTTAAATTATGGTTCAAAAGAAGAGACTATAATGAAAGTGATTTCAAAAAGCATAAGAACAGCTATGTGCATTTATGGATTTTTCAATTCAAAAAAAGCAGAGATTATCTTTGCCTCTCCTAAAATAAATAATTCAATTATGATTGAACTAGAACCTTGTATTGAAGATGTTATTCAAATATTAAAAGATAAAGGATATGACTTTTCTGTGAGGATTATTGCGAATGATGATTTTAACAAAACAGTTCTTCAACCTATTCTATTGGTAAGTGACGGAATAGCCGACACTTCAGAGTTGTTTATTAGAAGTTATCAAATGTATAAAATGTTTTCAAATGCAAAAATTATTCAAAGCAATAAAAAAAGAACTTCAAATATTATAAAAGTTAATCAAAAAGTAGACTATCTTGATGAAAATATTTATGGTGAGCTAAAAATAGGTAAATTAGCTCAAATAGTATTGAGAGAATTATTAGAAGAAGGTGCAGCATTAGAATACGAAATAGAAATGTTACAAACTCAAGACTATAGTAAACAAATTTTAGATTTGAATTATCCTTTGTTGGTACGTTCAGACCAAGAATATGATAGAGTCCGTTATTATAAACAGCCACTAAAAATTAGAGACCAAGAATATATGTTGTGTTCACAATGGTATGAAACAAATGCAAATAATGATAGACCATATTTATTAAAATGGATAGAAAATCATTCAAAACAGTAAAAGACAAAAAGTATTAGGATTAGTTGAATTTTAATAAAAATGCGAAATTGTTGGACCTGTTAACTAAATATGAAAAAAGAGCAAAAGAAAACACAAAAGACATTCAGAATCGATACAAAACTATTTTAAACTGACTTGTAGTAAAAAATCAAATATTTTCGCATGAAAAATATAGGCACCAAGTACCTTGAACCAGAAAAGATGATTAAAAAATCAAATCAATAGCCAGTTTCGTCTAGATCGCTCGCTATAATTGGCACCAGCCACCATAGCTGGAGTAAGCCCGTTAAGTGAAGAGTGATTTCGAACAAAGTTATAGAAGAAAACAAAAGTGCTTATTATGTTATTGGCTGATGAGTATGAAGCAAATCCTTTCTTACTTCTGTAAAAATCTTTAAAGGAGCCATTAAAGGATTCGATAAGATTATTTGAAATATCAGCCTTAAAAGATTCGACTTTTATGTGACATGAACTGCCAAATATATTTCTGGCAGCCACATTGTATGAACCTAGTCTGTCAGTTACTACAGACATTGGCTTACCAAGCTTCCTTGCTTTATTAAAAAGACTGAAAGCTTGAGTGTGGTCACGATAAGGTGAGAGATGGAAAGCTATAACAAACCTGGTTTCAGAATCAACAATAAACCAGATATAATAACGCCTTCCAGATATTTTAACAACTGTTTCATCGGCATGCCATTCATCAGAATTCAGGTCTACAGAAGGCATAAAACTTTCTTTTATAACATCAAACATAGGGGCGAACTTTATTACCCACTTTGATATGGTGACATGAGAGACTTTGATATTCTGAGTTTGTAAAAGAAAAGACGAAATTTGCCTGGTAGATGAATTACATACAAAATACAAATTTAAAGCAGTTAAAATAGTATGAAGTTTGAATCGCATTCTAGTAAAAGAGAGCTTACCCAAAAGAGACTCTGATGATGTGGGTTTGATATTTTCAAGTTTAATTACCGAAAAAGAATGATAGCAAGACTTGTCGCCACATCGATAGTTCGTATAGAACTTATAGTCATGATGAATAAAAGTAGCTTTGCCACATTTAGGACATCTGGGATAGTCTTTGTGTTTGAAACTTGAAGGGTAAAGAGTAAACTGACGTTTACACTCTTTGCATTGAAATTTTTGATGACCATGAATGTCTTTACCAAACCTATAAAGGTTTAGAGAATGACATTTAGGGCATCGGATTTGTGATATAATAGCCATGAGCTTTGACTCCTTTCTATGGAGATAAATGGATTTGTGGTGATTCTATTATATCTCAAGGAGTTCAAAGCTCTTTTAATATTTTAAGTTAACAGATCGAAATTGTTTTTTCGGAGGAATAATATGAAAATAGCTTTAATATCTTGTTCAAAATCCAAAAAAGAATATGAATGTGAGGCAAGGGAACTTTATTCAGCCAGTACTCTTTTTAAATATTCATATGAATATGCAAAGAAATATTCAGACAAGATATACATATTATCTGCTAAACATGGTTTGGTCAGCGAATACGATATTATTAAACCTTATGAAATGACACTTAACAATATGAAAAGCTCTCAGAAACAACAATGGAGCAATATGGTTTTAGGGCAGATGAGGGAAGAGCTTGATGTTGAAAATGATGAATTCATAATACTGGCAGGGAGTGAATATTATAAAAATATTATCCCAGCTATTAATAATTATAGCCTTCCACTTGGGAAAAGAGCTTTGGGTGAAAGGATGTCATACCTAAAGTCTGTTTTGGAGGGAACTGTAGGAGATTGTGAAAAGTTATATGAACTTTTTAATTCATGCAAAAGATACGGATATAGCGAAATCAAAGAGATTCCATTTAAAAATGGGATTTATATTGTTTTTGAAAAGGGAGAACATTATAAAGATTATGACCGTATAGTTAGAGTAGGAACTCACGATTCCCCAGACCGTTTAAAGCCAAGACTTAAAAACCACTTTGTAAATGAAAATAAGGATGGAAGTATATTTAGAAAAAACATTGGATTGGCATTATTAAGTAGAAGAAATGATGAGTATATAAATAACTGGGTTTTGGATACTTCAAAAGAAAAAATAAGACGAAAGTAGATTATGATAGACAAAAGGAAATTTAAAAAGAGGTTACGAAATTCTTACGCAGTAATTTTACATTTACCTGTTTTCAAGTTGATGATAAAGAACTAAGGTTGAGGCTTGAAAAAGGAATAATTTCCACTCTGAATAATCAGGAAGATTTCAAACCAAGTACTGAGTGGAGTGGTAAATGGCACCCTAATTCAAAGATAAGCGAAAGTGGATTGTGGCTAAAATTGGTCTGGATCATCCAGAGTTATCAAGTGATGAAATTGATTATATTTTTAAAAATATTACTGTAGGTAAGAACATAACAGAGATAAAAGCTTATGAAAAACCAAAGGATAGTAATGTTCTAGTAAAGAAAATAAAAAGATCTACGGAAATTAATTTTGGGAAAGTCACAAAAAAAGACATCTATAATCATATTCTTAATACACTTGATATTGCAAGACAAAATGGCAAAACAGAGATTATATTAATTTCTGGAGATATACATAGAGCATTTGGACTTAATAGTAAAATGCCATCGGTGTGTTCTGCAATGTATCAAGCTATGAGTTTAGATGACGAGATATTAGCCACAACGCCGAGTGGGAAGAGTTCGACCATAAAGATCAGATATTTTCTATGAAGAGGTTATATGATGTTGAAAGAGCGATTAATAGATACACTAATAAAAAACCAAAATGAACTACCATATGTAAATCTGGATAATGAAAATAAATATCTTGGATGGACATCTAATTTTAATATCGAGCTTGTAGATGGAGTTAAAATGTTTTTGGACTTAAGGAATGAAAAAGATTTATTCTTACTATTTATTTTAGCATCAGCATGGTCAAAGACCGATCAGTGGAAAATTCTGCTTTTTTTGTTACATACTTAAAAAAAGTGGAAAAGACAATATTAAGTTTTGGATTGATAATAAAAATGTGGAAAAGGAAATTCAGGAAAAAGAGAAAAACGCAATCAGTATTTTTAAAGATTGTAAAGGAATTATTCCACGAAAAAAGATATCATTTAGAAAAGACTATTATAAAAGTATAAAAGTATTAGCAGAAAAATGGAGTGAAATATTAGCTAGTCTAGATATTTCGGAAAAAAGCAGGGATTATTCCTTTGTTATTAATTACATTGGTTCTATAGAAGGTTTGGTGCTGGTGATAATAAAATGAGGATTAAAATACCACTTATTTTAAGAGAGCTAAGATGTCAGAATGTTTATCATTATATTAGAGGTAAAGACTGCTGTGTACCTGATGAAAGAGTTAAACTAGCAGCAAAATCTTTAGGGATTAAAATGCCGCATATTAATAATTTACAGAATCTTTTTAAGGCATCAGAAATCATTTATAAAAAATTTGGCGATTTATATGATATTCCATTGTTTGCTTATGAGGATATCAAAAAATATTTGATTTAATAAACTTGAAAAATATCAAAATATTTACGAAAACAAATTAAGAATTTCAAGTTACTCACATGAGATTTACTACTTATTAAAATATTTTAAAGTATGAAATAGAATAACCATTAAATAGAGAAAAATGTGAGATGTAATATTTATTTAGAACAAAATATGGAGGCTTTTATTATGGCAGCAAGTACAACAAATATAGGTTTTGAGGAAAAGTTATGGCAATCAGCAGATAAGCTACGTTCTAATATGGATGCGGCTGAATATAAACATGTAGTATTAGGGCTGATATTTTTAAAGTATGTTTCGGATTCGTTTAAGGAAAAACATGAGAAGCTCAAGGCGGATGGTTTTGGTGATGAAGAAGACCGTGATGAATACATTGCAGATAATATTTTTTGGGTTCCAAAGGAAGCTAGATGGGAAAATATAAAAGCTCATGCTACCAGTACAGATATTGGTGAAGTAATAGATAATGCAATGGAAGCAATCGAGAAAGAAAATGATACATTAAAAGGAATCCTAACAAAGAATTACTCACGTAGAGAATTGAACAAGACAAGACTTGGGGAATTAGTAACCTTGTTTACAAATATTGATGTAGGAACAACTGCAGCACAGGAAAGAGATCTATTAGGTAGAGTGTATGAATATTTCTTAGGTAAGTTTGCTTCTGCAGAAGGGAAACTGGGAGGAGAATTCTATACACCATCATGTATAGTCCGTACACTTGTAGATATGATAGAACCATTTGAAGGACAGATTTTTGATCCGGCCTGTGGATCAGGAGGTATGTTCTGCCAATCAGCCCGTTTTGTAAAAGAACATCAGGGGAACATAAGGGATATTTCGATTTTTGGACAAGAAAGTAATCCTACAACATGGAAGCTAGCAAAAATGAATCTTGCACTTAGAGGTCTTGAAGCAAATCTAGGAAAGCATAATGCAGATTCATTTCATGATGATCAACACAAAACTCTAAAAGCAAATTATATATTGGCAAATCCTCCTTTTAATATCTCAGATTGGGGTGGTGAAAAGTTACAGGATGACGTTAGATGGGGGTATGGGAAACCACCAGTGGGAAATGCAAATTATGCATGGTTGCAGCATATGATTCATCATTTGAATCCTGTTGGAGGTGTTGCTGGAACGGTATTAGCCAATGGTTCATTAAGTTCTAACACGTCAAACGAAGGTGAAATAAGAAAGAATATGATAAATGGCGATGTTGTAGAATGCATTGTCTCTATGCCAGGACAGTTATTTTATTCTACAGGGATACCAGTTTCTCTGTGGATAATGAGAAAGGGAAAAAAAGATTCAGCAAAAGGAAAAATTCTATTTATAGATGCTCGAAATCTGGGATTTATGGTTGACCGTAAAGTCAGGGAACTTTCAGAAGATGATATACAAAAGATTGCATCTACATACCATAATTGGAGACAGAATAATGAGTATGAAGATATTCAGGGGTTCTGTAAAAGTGCAACAATTAAAGAGGTTTCAGAGCAAGATTATATTCTTACTCCAGGGAGGTATGTTGGAATTGAAGCTCAGGAAGACGATGGAGAACCTTTTGAAGAAAAAATGACAAGACTGACTACGGAACTTTATGGTTTGTTTGAGGAATCGCATAAATTGGAAAATGAAATTTGTAAAAAGCTTAATGCGATAGGATATGGTAAGTAAGATAAATTGTGATTTATCGATTCAATGAAAAAAGACAATATGAAGTGACCTCACAATTGTAGGTTCGTGGATTTACCTGTAAAATATTAATTGAGAAAAATTAATGGTAACAGGGATTACCGCATACAATAGGAGGCCACATATGAATAGTATAGTTTACGTTGGGATGGATGTCCATAAGGAAAGTTACACAGTTTGTTGTTATGACTTTGATTCAGATAAAGTTCAGTATCAGCAAAAGATGCAATCTGATTATAAGATGATACTTAAGTATTTAGAACAACTCAGAAAGAGATTTGAAGATGAGGTGGAGTTTGTTTGTGGGTATGAAGCAGGTTGTCTTGGATATTCACTATATCATCAGCTTACAGACCACGGTGTTAAATGTATTATCTTAGCACCAACAACAATGGCAATAACTAATAAGAACAGAGTTAAGACTGATAAAAGAGATGCTGGAAATATAGCGAGATGTCTTGCATTTCACACATATAGCGAAGTTCATGTACCAACAGATGAAGATAATTCAATAAAAGAATATATCCGCATGAGAGATGATCAAAAGATTAATTTAAAGAAAACAAAGCAACAAATTTTAGCATTTGTACTTCGTTTTGGAAAGAAGTTTGACGGAGGTAAATCTTATTGGACAATTGCTCATATGAAATGGCTAAAATCGTTGGAATTAGGTGGAGTTTTCCAAGAAACACTGGATGAATATCTTATAACCTATGATTATTTTTCAGAAAAGATAGAACGTTTAGACCAGCGAATTGAGGAACTGGCAACAGGAGAAAAATATCAGGAAAAAGTAAAAAAGCTTGGTTGCCTAATAGGTGTAAAAGCGCATACTTCACTTTCAATGATTGTTGAGGTCGGTGATTTCGAACGATTTTCTAAGCCAGAAAAGTTTGCTGCATTTCTTGGATTAGTTCCAAGTGAAGATTCCAGTGGCGATGGTCAGAAAAAGTATGGCATAACAAAAGCTGGAAATAGTCATCTTAGAAGGCTGCTAGTAGAAGCAGCACAGGCATACACGAGGGGAAACATAGGGCATAAATCTATAGCATTGAAACAAAGGCAACAAGGAAACACCCCACAAGTCATTGCATATGCAGATAAAGCGAATGAAAGATTACGGAGAAGATTTTACAAAATGACACTCAGTAAAGGTGTAAATCGAAATGTAGCCACAACAGCAATAGCAAGAGAATTAGCATGTTTTATGTGGGGAATGATGACAGGTAATGTTGCATAGTTGATATTTTATTCTGCAGATACAGTAAAGGGTGCAAAGCGCCGCCTATGGCGGTAAACCCCTGACAGTATCAGTAGAATAAAACAAATGGTAATCAAGCTAGATGTAAGGCGGACTTTGTCCGACATAAATCTGACAAGAAATAAAAATGACTGGAACATATGGATGGGGTCTTAGAGAACAATTAAGGTTCGAACTATCTACGATTCTCCTTTGTTGACAGAGTAATAAAATACTTTGATTCACGTTAAAAGACAGTAGAGTTCACGGCGGACCATTGACCTGTTGGCAGGGAAACCTGATCCACGTATAACAGAGTGGCCAAGGCCGAGAGCTGTTAAGTCTGAGGCTCTATCCATATGCTCCAGGCATTGGAACAATAAAAAATAAAAAGAAAAGAAGGATTTCTTGAGATTAACACTTGACAAGAGGTCACTTCATAACAGGGGAATTAATGAAAAAAAGGCGAACAAAAAATAGATACAAAGTTTATAAACCAAATAAAAAATTATATTTGAGTTTGTCGTTATTCTTAGGAATATTTGTTATAGTTTGTTTTATTTTGCTAGGAGTTTATATTGAAAAAACACCTGTATGCACAGTATTATCAGCAATCATTAGTGTGTTTGGAGGTGCGTTTGCATCTGTAATTGTTGCATGGTTAATAGATATTGCTACATGTAAACGACGTAATATGGAACAAAGCATTAGAGCACACCGGAATATTGATTATATTAAAATGTATTTAGATGAGTTGTTTCAGTCTTTTGCAGACATCCAACCTAGGAATGATACTTTAGATTCTGCAGATTGGGAGTTGTGGTTTAGAGAACTTAAAAAATTGAATTTTTTTAAAAAGGAACCAAATTATTATGAACGTTTGTTACCTGTTTACGTTTTTTTGAATGAAATAAAAACAGTGATTAGTGAAATTAATAGTGGAGAATTAAAAGAATATTTCATTCTAGGAAATGCAGATACATTAGGAAGATTAATTATGTTGTCGGACGTATGCTATAGACTAGAGGGAATATTATTTAACAATGAGAAGGGTAATTTTGAACATTTGATTTTTTGTATAAATGATATAATTACTACAGTTATACCATTTGTCGAATTATCAAAAAAACAATATTATCAAAGAAAAAACAGATATGAAGCTTCTTATGAGACGGTGAAGCAAAGCAATGTGAAGAATGCATATAGAAAATATACTGGGTAGGTGATCTAATGACTGAATGGAAAACATATTTGCTAGGGGACATTTGTAGAACAAATTCATCTTCTTATTCGAATAAAGATGGTTGGGAATTTGTTAATTATCTAGATACAGGAAGTATTACTGGCAATGATATTGGAGAAATTCAATATATAGATCTTTTAGAAGAAAAACTTCCAAGTAGAGCAAAAAGAAAAGTTGGATTTAATAGTATCGTATATTCAACAGTAAGACCTAATCAGCTGCATTATGGAATAATAAAAGAACAACCAGATAATTTTTTGGTATCTACAGGTTTTACGGTAATAGATGTTTATGAAAATGTTGCAGATGCCGATTTTGTATATTACTGGTTGACGCAATCGATTTTGACGGATCAATTACATTCAATTGCTGAGCAAAGTACTTCAGCATATCCATCTATAAAGGCATCTGATTTAGAAAAACTAGAAATTCAATTACCATCATTAGAAATTCAAAAGAAAATATCATCAATATTAGTCGCTTTGGATAGAAAGAGAAAAAATAATGATGCGTTAAATAGGAATTTGGAGGAGCAAGCGTTAGCAATATTTAAATCTTGGTTTATAGATAAGGAACCATGGGAAGGGATAGTGCCTACTTCTTGGGAAAAAGGAATGTTAGGAGATTTTGTTACAATAAAACGTGGAGGATCTCCTAGACCTATACAAGAATTTTTATCGGTTGAAGGACTAAGATGGTTGAAAATATCAGATGTAACAAGTCTTAATTCCCCATTCGTAATTGACATTGCAGAGCATATAAAGGAATCGGGATTAAATAAAACGGTTTATCTTAATCAAGGGGCTTTAGTTTTATCAAATAGTGCTACACCTGGAGTCCCCAAAATATTGGATGTTGATAGTTGTATACATGATGGATGGCTATATTTTAAGGAATCGCAGCTATCAAATCAGTATTTATATCTATTTTTCAAGCATATTCGTCCTAATTTAGTGGCATTAGGAAATGGTAGTGTTTTTACAAATCTTAAAACGGATATTTTAAAGGGTTATTCAATCGTAAAACCAGATAATAAAACGCTAAAAGATTTTGATGAGATTGTTATACCGATGTTTGGAGAAATGCGTAGGATTGCCAGAGAAATTCATGGATTATCAGAAATTAGAGATAATCTTTTATCAAAATTAATGTCTGGAGATTTAGATGTTTCTGTTTTGGATGTATAGTAGGTTGGATTATAATAATTACAAGTTATTTGGGTGGTTTTGAAAAGGGCGTAACAAGTGATTTAAGCCAAAGAAAAATCTATATTTGGAGGAGGAAAAATGAATAGATTTGCAAAACTTTTATTGGTTAGTACTTCATTTGCACCAATTATTTTAACATATGCATTTGTGAATTTCATATCAGGTGGCTCACATACTACAACGATTTCATTAATTATTGTTGTAATTTTATTAGTATTTATATGTTTGAGTCTTTTGAGGTTTTCATATAATAAGCTTGAGAGACAGAAAATATGTCTAAATTCAATAAGAACGTCTGATGGTGAAGTTGTTGGCTTTGTGATAGCGTATCTACTTCCAATTTTATCAATCGCAAGTCCTTCAATTGACTACAAAGTAATTGCATTTATAGCTTTTATGTTTTTGGTTGTAATTTGGACTACAAATTCATACCACATAAATCCACTAATAAACTTTTTCGGATATCATTTTTATGAAGTGAGTGCAGACGATAATGTAACTTATTTGCTATTAACAAAGAAAGAACTTAGAAAGACTTCAAGTATCAAGACAATAATTCATTTAACAGAATATATGATAATGGACGGGGAGAGATAATATGTTTACAAACTGTAGTTTATTTGGCATTATTTCAGAAAGTGAAGGAGAATTTATACGTAGAATAGTCGTTGATTACCCTACGCAACAAAGGATAAATCAACATTTTTCAGGAATTATTGAGAGTAGTGGTATCTTATCAAAGGTAAAAGTTTTATTTGATGGACGATATAAGCCGGAATCAAGTGAAATTTTAGTTATAGAGGATTATAATATTAAATCTGAAATTAAAGACGCTATCAAAAGTCCTATTGCTGAGGATACTTTAGATAATGTTACACTAGATGTGCCAAATTTGAAAGCAGTTTTTATTGGAAATACAATAGAAGCTGAATTAGTTATTGTAATGCAACTTATTCAAAAAAGTCAGCACCTCACTAGTGAAGGATTTAAGTTGTTTCAGAGAGGTGGCACATTTGAGAGTATTGGTGAAAGTGGTTTTACATTGACTAATAGAATTGATGCCGCTTATGTAGGAAGCAGCTTGATTTTTTCTTCTTACTATTTAGCAAGGCAGATATTTGACTTAGGTGAGTATTATAGAAGTGCAACGGATCATGATATTGATGAGTTTATTAATGATGCAAAGATAGAAGTTGAAGACGGAGAATCTTTTGCCGAAAATACAGACAGTTGGGTGCGAAGAAAAATTGCCCTTATTAAAGATTCAAAGGTGATGGAAATTAACACAGTTTCATCTATATGCGAGATTGCAGGTGAGTATAATGTTTCTATTCCAATAAAGCAAGTTGATGGTATAAAAAAAATAGTTATGCCAAAAGACAAGAAGGAACTGAAGGAAGTTCTAAAATTTCTTGATGAAGATATATATAAGGGGCCATTAACGAATAAGACTTATGAGACTAACTCCAAGTTGCTTAAGACTTGACTAATCTTTTGATTGGCAAATAAACATTTAACTCTTTTTCGAAAAGCAGATATCCTAGTACTTTGAATGAGGACAAATAAATAATACGATAAATTTTAATTTTTTTAACATCCTAATAAAATTAATCAAAAAAATATCATAGGAAGATGATACATGAATACATACTGTAAGACAAACATTCAAATTTTATGTAAAGAAAAAAATATTTCGGAAGACAAGTTACAAAAAAACCTTAATCTTTCTGATGCTAGATATGAAGCATTAAATGATGCAATGGAATATATGATTGCAGCAAAATTGGTTGCCAAATATTTCAAAATTTCAGTTAGAACATTGTTGTACAGAGACTTGAGATTGCCGGAAGATTGTAGATTTTTTGAAGAAGTAGAGGATACAAATAATTTCATAAAGAGTCTTTGTGAAGAAACAAAGCTATTAAGAGGAAATAATTGGGAGAAAATGAATCGTGAAGAACTGAATGAATATACAACCAAAAATACAATTAAAATAATTGGTTTTTTTTATAGAGAAAAAAAGTATGAAGTAGTAGGATGTGCATATTCGATTGAACAAATTGAGGATTTTGAAGATATTAATAATTTACTTGGGAAAAATATAGAGGTTCAATTTTATTTAAATATATTTGGTCACAGAAAAAAAATATATTTATCAAAAAATATTGATTTGATGTTTGAAATACTTGCAAATAAAAACATTTTCAATAAAGACTGGGAGTTTATAGGTTTGGAGTTTCAATCTCCAAAATACAAATCTCGAAGAAATTATGAAATTAGTTTTGAACCATTATATAATAGTTTGGAAAAGTTTTCAAAAGAACAAATTAAAAAAAATGAAAAATTTATAGATAAAAAGTTCCAAGAATATTTTTATAGCTTATTACATAAAGGAAATTTATTGATATTAACAAAAGATGAGTTTGAAATTCTTATAGAATTTGGGTTGTCAGAAAAAGAAGTGTATTATCTGGATTTTTTGGCGAATCAACCATATTCCTCAATAAAAAACATAGCAGAAAGCTTTGGATATAAATATAGAACAGTTCAAAACAGTTTATTAAAACTTACTAAAGCTGGATTTATTTCTAAAAATAATAATAAAAGATATGAATGCTTATTTTTTGACTGGGTTCATAAAGAAATAGAATTAAAAAAACAAATAATACTTGAAGAAACAAAAAAAGAAATAGAAAACGAAGAAATGGAACAGGGTATTGTTAATGAGTGTAAAAGAGTAGATTTTGATATAAAAAATCCATATCTTGCTAATAAAAGAGTTGCATTTGATTATGAAAAATTTATTAGAGAAGCGGAATTTATTTTAAATTATACAGAAGATGAAGAAGAGTTAGAAACATATGAGATTTTTGAATATGCAGAGTTTAGAAATATTTACATTCTAGCAAAAAAAATATATAAATATGAAATGAAAGAGAAGCCTAATGTTGAATATATAGATAGAAAAATCAGTTTAAATGACTTAAAGAAATTAATTAAAAATGAAAGTGATTTAAGTTATATTATATGGTTGATTTGTAATATGAATAAGGGGAATATCTTTGAAGGTGTATGCCATCTGTATGAATTGATAGTAAATTTAGAGTTGATGTTATGCGGAATGAAACTTGAAAAATATAGAAAAAAGTTAAAAGAGCTAAAATTAATATTTGGAAAAAATGAGCAAGTTTCTAATTATATTAGAAAAATAGATTATGAAATAGAAATGTCATGTGCTGAGAAACCTATTTTAAAAGAAGTGGGCACAGACATATCTAATGTCGTGGTTGATTACGAAAAGATTAAAAAAATCGGCGGTTTTGGTTATAATAAATTTAAAGACATATTTGATGATGAAAGTATTTATAATAATTCTATAATGTATGTGTTTCCTGCGGTTCAAAAACTCTGTTTTGAAAAAGGCTTAGATCTTCATAAAATCACCTTTGGACGAGATTTGATAAAAAGAGCAGAATTGTTTTCTGACATTGATGATATTCTGGTTTATGGAATAAAAAGATATGTTGTTGATAGAAATTACTATTGTTATTTTTCAAAAAATTCCTTATTCGAAAATGAAGAGGAGTATTTACAGTTATCTGATAGTAATTTCGTGTCATATATATTAAAAACTATGGAATTATTCATGAAAGAAAAATCAAATTATCCCCAAAAAGGATATTATAAATATGATAAATTTAATGTAAGTTCAAAAAAATATGAAGAGTCATACAAATTAAATGATGAATTTAATATACTTTTTGATTTGGTTAAAAGCAAAAAAGTTAAGGAGTGTATTTATAATGCGATGGAAGAATGGCTTAATAATAGTAAGTATGTAGTTCCTGATATGCTAAAACGCTATGAATGGTTTGAATATAATTTTTAGTGATTTAAATTAATAGAATCATTTTTACATGCAAATTGAAAGATTAAAGAAACATAAATTTAGTACGATGAATTTTTATATTTATTTCACCTCAAAAATTTCTAGATATAAATTACTTCGAAAAAATGGATTCTTTTATAACTATTTGTACCAGAATCGAAATCGCGCAGAATGGAGATTAATATGTCATATAAAAATAGAGAAAAAGTTGAACTGCCTGAGAAATTTGAATTTGGAAAAATATATTTTTGGAATAAAAGTGATACAGTAAAAGTTCCTAATTGGCCAAGTTATGATAAAAAAACAAAGAATTTTCATATCATTTCAGATGATTTAAGTGATGAGGCTGGTAAAATATCAAAATTTAGGGAAAGCCTTATAGAAAAAATTGAAATTGATGAACGATTTAAGAAAGAAAAATCAATTAAAGCTGCAGTGAAGTATGGCGAAAATAAGCCGGCCCTTCTTAAAAGGCATGGGAGTAGGTCAAGTAAAAAAATTGATCCATCGCAAATAGAAAAATATATTGGAGTTTATTATCAAAGCTTTTTTTATATGTTATGTTTTGAAGAAATGTTTATTGAGAAAAATACGGTTTGTAACGTAATTGGGAATATTCAATATTTTAGGTGTCCGTGTGAAAATGGTGAATTAATAAATATAAATAAAAAAAAGAATAATGAATTGGATGTGTGTTATCCATATAAAAAAGAGAAGTTATGCCAAAAGTCTGATGGAAGGTTAATACAAAATACAGCACATACATTAGATAGTCCTGAAAAAGATGTTATTGAGGGTTTTTATATTTTTATAAAAAGTGAAAATTTAAATTATTAATAGATAATTATATATTACGAATTTTAATAAGCAGAACACAATTAAACCTGAATGGGACATAAAGAAGTACGACGAATATTTATATATGGAGGGCTTGGGTATTAAAAAATCATGGTTAAAAATAATAATAAAGTTTAAAGTTAAATATAGTTTAATAATTATATTGTCATTGTTATTAACTTCTTTAGTTTTTGTTAGTTGTGATATCCAAAATGAAAGTCAAATAAGAGAAAGTCATACTGAAAATATAGAAGAGGAAGATACTGTAAATGTTATGGAACTTTATTATAAAGTATTGAACGGGGATGAAGATTTTATAGATTATAGTAATGCTTATGGAGAGATAAACCCAAATGAAGCAAATATTAATGAATTATATTATTGCGACCAAAAAGAATATCCAATGGTACCCACAAAAGTAGCTCTCGTTGATTTTGATAATGATGGTATGGATGAAGTAGTTATTCTTACTAATATCATAAATGAAGACTCTGAGAATTCAACAGAAATTGAGTATCTTGTATTTCATTATTATAATGGCAGAGTTTATGGATATGAGCATATATATAGGGGAATGGAAGGTCTTGATACAAGTGGAAATTATATAGGTTCGAGTGGTGCGGGTGACAATAAATTTTTTGGGATAACATTTGAGGGTGAAGTGGAAGTTGAGAAGATTTTAGCTGAATCTACGACGATATATGATGAAACAAGATGTTCAGATTCAACAAAAGCTATTTGGTTTTTTATTGGAGATGAAGAGGTGAAAGAAGATGAATATTTGAAATATATTAATTCAGGTATAAAAGTGACGTGGGAAGATTATATAGATAATTCATGGGAAACATTGTTTGAATAAATTTTAATCTAGATGAGCTTAATAATAAAGCTCTTACAATGAGATTAGAGATTTTCTCATATAATAGGGAAGCCGAGAAGATACTTCCTAAGTTATGGAATATACTTGAAGAAATTATCTTAAGTAGTGTTTCGGAAGATGAGTGGAATCAATTTATGGATTTTTTAGATAGTAAGACAGCTGATATTGAAAAATAAAATATAATACAGTAGAAAATATAAAGAAAAGAGGAGAAACGTGGGAGAGGTAATTAATTTAAACAATTCAAATGAAGAAAGCATAGATAAAAAAACTCAATTTGATCTGGTAGAGATATCGGATAATATGCTTGCAGATGTAAGAACATCTGTAGCGAGTAAGAATACACTTAGCATGCCAATTGCTCAGATTGCAGCTTTAGGGGCAGGTGTTTCTTCCCTATTACCTGCATTTAGAACTGTGACACAGACTGAATCGTTTAATACACAAGGGTTATATAAGATTGCAAATGCTGGAGTCGGCGATGCGTTAAAAACAGCTAAGAATGGTAAATCGTGGGGAGCCCTTAAGACCGCTGATGGTGGTTCGAAACTTGCTCAGCTGCAATCTGTTGGTCCTATTACATCAACGACAAAAACTGTTGCAGCTATAAATCCAGCAACTATGATGATGGCCGTCGCTTTATTTTCAATCGAACAGAAACTTGGTAAAATAGAAGAAATAGGAAAGCAGATAATATCATTTCTTGAGATAGAGAAAGAATCAGAAATTGAATCAGACATTGAAACCCTAATGAATATTATTGATAGCTATAAGTATAATTGGGATAATGAGCATTTTGTTTCAAGTAATCATAAATTAGTTTTGGATATTAAGAGGACGGCAAGAAAAAATATGCTTTCATATCAAAAGAAGGTAAATGAAGTCATATCTTCAAAAAAGTCAATTGTTGCACAAACAATGGTTGAATCAGTATTAATGGATTTACATAAGAAATTTCAATACTATAGGTTATCGTTATATATATATTCGATGGCATCACTTATAGAGATTATGCTAAGCGGAAATTTCAAAGAAGAAAGTATAACTACTATAAGAGATGAAATAGAAAAGAGATCCATAGGGTATAGAGAAGATTATTCGAAGTGCCATGAGTATCTTGAAAAGCTAACATGCTCTTCAATAGAAACAAACGTATTAAAGGGTGTTGGTTTAGCAAGTAAAGCTGTAGGCAAGTTTGTCGAGAATATTCCTGTTGTTAATAATGGCCAAGCAGATGAATTCTTAAAAGATAGTGGAGAAAAGATTAAAAATAAATCCAAAGGTATTGAGAGTAAAACGATTGACTCATTTGTAGAAATAAGTAATCCAGAAACACATGTTTTTACAGAAAAGATGAATGATATGATTCAGATATACAATCATACAGAAGAAATATATTTTGATGAGAATAACTTATACCTTTTTGCAGGGTAAGCCATGAATAAAATCCCGTTAGGTGTATTTTTCTTGATGAAATAAATTTTTAAGTTGACTTTTTTTGATATTTTGGAATCATAGAATTGAAATGGTTTTAAATGAAAACATTATCTTGATTTAAGAAACATATAATTTTAAAAATTAGGTGTTATGAAATGGGAAAATATTCTTTACTGACAAAGTGGCTGAGTGATTGTTCAAAAGAAGAAATAAAAATTGTCATTTGCTGAGATTGAAGATATATACATTGAATAGAGGTGAATCGGATGTTTGAAAAAGGTTTTACATTAGGGAAAAGCAATCCCTTTTATTGGGAATATAATCAAGACACAGGCATTAAAATAATACGTCAATTCAAAAACAATGAACGTGAAGATATTTTTACAAACGAAGATATTAGTAAAATAATTGATTACGTTAAAAAAAGAGGAAAAGTAAGGCTGTCAAATAATGTTGAAAAAATAAAAAACGGTACAGAAATTGAAGGTTTAGGAAAGTTTGTATTTAATGAGATTAAAAAAAATACATCATATGCCCAGTCAATGAGTCAGTTTGTAGCCATTATGGTTAAATTAGGAATTTTTGAATATAATGGTGCAAAAAAATTATTAGAGTTTTGGCTTGTGAATGAAGACTGGCAAAAGGTATTAATGAGTAAAATTTGAAAAAGTAGATATTAGAAGCTTTTAAATGAAAGGATGCTAAAAAATGTCTGTAAATGAGAATACATTAGAGCAAGCAATTATTTCAGAACTTAGAGAAAAAGGTTATGAATATATATATGGGCCTGATATAGATAGGGATTATCATGAGGTGATTATAGAAGAATTCTTTAGAGATTCGATATTAAAAATAAATCCAGGTATAAGTCAGGAGATAATTTCTGAAGCTTTTAAAGAAGTAAAGAATTTAGGGCTTTTAAAAATGGAGGATTTAAACGCATCTTTTCATAAGTATATTGTCGAAGGTGTCCCAGTTCCCTACCAAAAAGATAAAGAAAATCGTACATTCACAGTTAAACTTATAGATTTTGAAAACCCCTTAAAGAATGATTTTAAAGTGATAAATCAGTATACGATTATTGAATATAAGAATAAACGTCCGGATATTCTGGTATTTATTAATGGTATCCCGATAATCCTTTTTGAATTAAAAAACATGGGTAAAGAAAGTACTACGGTTGAGCAGGCATACATGCAGGTCAAAAATTACCAGTTAGATATTCCTACACTTTTTAATTACAATGCATTTAACATTATTAGTGATGGTATTGATACGAGAGTTGGAACGATTACTTCTGATTTTACACGCTATATGGCTTGGAAATCGGAGGATGGTGAGAAACCAGCTGAAAATGCAACAGATTTCTTTATTGTTGCACTAAATGGTATGTTCCCAAAAGAACGTTTATTAGATATAATACGTAATTTTATTGTATTTCAAGATATTCAAGGAAAAACTGTAAAAATCTTGGCTGGTTACCATCAGTACTTTGCAGTGAGAAAAGCTGCAGATAGTACCAGTAAGGCTTTAAAAGAAAACAGTCGAAAAGTTGGTGTCGTTTGGCACACTCAAGGAAGTGGTAAAAGTCTTTCAATGGTTTTTTATTCAGGAATTATTGTTAGTGATGCAGAATTTGAAAATCCAACAATTGTTGTTCTTACAGATCGTAATGATTTAGACAACCAGCTTTTTGGTACTTTTTTGTCAAGTTCAAAACTGCTACTAAGACAGACGCCTAGACAGGCGGAAAGTAGAACGCATTTAAAAGAACTCTTAAAGGTAAAAGCAGGTGGAATCATATTTACAACCATACAAAAATTTGAAGAAGGCGATGACATTATTAATGATCGCAGTAATATTATTTTTATGGCAGATGAAGCTCATCGCTCTCAATATGGAATGGAAGCTAAGCTTGATAAAGAAACAGGCGAATGGAAATATGGAATGGCAAAGCATATGAGAGACGCTCTTCCAAATGCAACATTTATTGGTTTTACTGGCACACCTATTGATATGAAGGATAAGTCTACAACAGAAGTATTTGGTGAATACATAGATATTTATGATATGACCCAGGCAGTTGATGACGGTGCAACTGTGCCAATTTATTATGAAAACAGGACGCCAAAACTTAAACTTAATGACGATATATTAATAAAAATAGACCAGGAATACGAAGCTTTAGTCGGAGATTCTACAGAAGTTGAAATAGAGAAATCAAAAACAGATCTTTCAGGAATAGAGGCAATTGTTGGTTCTTCGGAGCGTTTGAATATGTTGGCCGAAGATATAATAGCCCATTACGAGGATCGTCAGTATGTTTTGACTGGTAAGGCAATGATTGTTTGTATGACAAGGCGAATAGCGATTGAGTTATATAGGATTCTTTTAAGTAAACGCCCTGAATGGGATGAAAAAGTAAAGGTAGTTCTTACATCGAGTAATCAAGATCCAGAAGACTGGCATGAAATTATTGGTAACAAAGCATATAGAGATGGATTAATGATTGAGTTCAAAGATAATAGCAGTGATTTTAAAATTGCTATTGTTGTTGATATGTGGCTGACTGGATTTGACGTACCATCGATGGCAACAATGTATGTTGATAAACCAATGAAGGGACACAATTTAATGCAGGCAATAGCTCGTGTTAATAGGGTGTACCAGGATAAAGAGGCAGGTCTGATTGTAGACTATATTGGTATGGCCGCAGAACTTAAATCTGCTTTACAACAATATACAAAACGAGATCAAGACAAGGTTCCGGATTTAGGAATTGCTTATTCAATAGCGATGTCTAAACTTGAAGTTATGCGTGACATGTTTTACGGGTTTGATTATGGTACCTTTTTTGGAGAATCAGACGTACAGAGGCTTAAAGCTATTGCCGATGGCGTTGAGTTTGCTCTTAGTTTTGAAGAAGATGAATCAAAGGAATATATAAAAGAAGCAACCGCACTTAGTCAAGCCGAGACGCTATGTCGTAGCTTAATGGATGAATATGATAAAAAAGAAATTGAGTTTTTTAAATGTGTAAAAGCAGGATTGTGCAAAGTTGCTGGCAAAGGAAAAATCACATCAAATGAAATAAATTCACATATCATGAGGATGCTTGAACAAGCTATTGAACAGGACGGAGTGGTTAATATATTTGAACAATCCGGTCAGAAAAAACCAGAAATATCATTACTATCAGATGAATATATGGCGCAGGTACGAAGAATGAAACATAAAAACATAGCTGCAGAAATGTTGCGTAGATTACTGGAGTATAACATAAGAGTATTTGCAAGAACCGGTGTTGTTAAGTCAAAACTTTTTTCCGAAAAAATGAAGGATGTTTTAAAGCGGTATAATAACCGGATGATTACAAGTGCTGAAGTTATTGAAGAGCTTTTAAATCTGTCAGAGGAAATGACTGAGGCTTATTCAGCCGGGAAAGCAAAAGGTCTGTCTGCTGAAGAGCTTGCCTTTTATGATGCCCTTGTTGCTGACCCAGAGGTACTTAGAAACATGGAAGATTCAACTCTTGTTGAGATGGCTCATGAGCTTACAACACTGATTCAAAAAAGTAGAACCGTTGATTGGGATAAAAAGCAATCGGCAAGAGCATATATGCGTACTCAAATCAAGCACCTGCTTCGTAAATATAAATATCCACCAGAACAAGCGAAAAATGCAATTGATACGGTAATTAAGCAGGCAGAACTTATGAGTGCAAATATGATTGTATGAAAAATTTGCTAGGTTTGCACCCTGTTGTCTTTGTTTTACAAATATAAGTGATTAAAAGGTGTAGGGAAATATATGAAACATTTTAAAAAAGAAAAGGTTTATCCTAATGAAGCCTTTGTCCAAGAAGCGATAGAAGAATATTTTGAGAAAAATGGGTACATGGTTGAAAAAGATGAGCAAATAGACTTGGTCGCAGAAAAAGGTAAAGAAAAGTAGATAATCGAAGTAAAAGGTATGACTTCACAAATTACCGTTGATTTTAATACTTGTTTAGGGCAGCTTGTGAAGAACATGAAAACCCCGGATTTTAATTATGCGATTGTTGTACCATTTGAAAATAAGTATAAGACTTAGTGCCTAAAAATTTCTGAATATTTTCGATCTAAAAACAATTTGTTTGTTATTCTTGTTTATGGTAACTTTTGTTATTGATAAAGCATCTTGAATTTTTTAAATATAATATTAAGTTAATAATAAAATTTTATAAAAAAGGGAGAAGTGAAAATTATGAAGAAACATTTTTTATTAGAGAAAGCTTTTGTATATGAAAACGTACCACAAAAATTGACCCCGGATGGTTGCACTTATGATAGAACATGTGGTTTATGGAGAAATAATAATTCAGGTGAAGTAATGATGATAAGTGATTACGCACATAGGCCTGTGTCAAAAAAATGTGATATTGAAACGGGTGAGGATCAAAAGGGTGAATAAAATTGAATACTTAATTATTTCTTCTACAATCGACTTTTCTACGGACTTGGTTTGCTATAATTTTTTAGAAACAAAAGAAAAATTTTATCGATTGAATAGAGATGAATTTTTAAAACACAAAATATTTTTAGATTTACAGAAAAAGACTATGAACATTTGGATTGATGATGAGGGGTATGAGGTACATTTTGAAAAATTAAAAGGAATATTTTTTAGGGCACCTGTTTTTCTTAGAACTCAAACAAAAGACAATTTGAATGTAAATGAGCAACTAGAAAGGACTCAATGGAGTTCATTTTTAAGAAATTTGATTATATTTAAAAATGCAAAGTGGATAAATAACCCTGTAAATACATATCGTGCAGAAAATAAAATATTTCAATTGAGTGTTGCAGAAGAGTGTGGATTATCGATTCCTTTAACATACGTTTCTAATTGTGTGGACATAGATTTGGAAAAGGAAAAGGACTATATTGTCAAATCTATAGATTCAGCACTTTTTTATGACTCATTAAATAGTAAAGAAATGTTTACATATACAAATATGGTTTCAGGGAAGGATTTGATTGAATATGATTTAACTTTAGCACCAGTGTTTATACAGGAGTTCCTAAACCCCAAAATAGACTGCAGGGTTACATATGTTTGTGGTGAATTGTTTCCTGTTAAAATATTGCATAATGGAAAAGGAGTGTATGGTGATTGGCGCTTGCGAAAAGAAGAATTAGAATATGTGCCCTTTCAACTATCTGAACACATTGAAGAAGCTATACTTAGGCTGATGAAAAAATTAAAATTGGATTTTGGAGGCATTGATTTAGCTATTGTTAATGATAGTTACTATTTTATTGAAGTGAATCCTACTGGTGAGTGGGGATGGCTTGAAGTGAATACAGGGATGAAAATAAGTGGAGCAATAAAGGAGGCGTTGTGTAGAGAGGGTGAAAATGGTAAAACAAATTATTAAACAAATCATACCAGTAATAGAAGCATATAAACCAAACAAAAAGTTAAGAAAAAAGAATAGAGACTTATATAATATTGAAGTTACGAATAAAGTGAATCAGATAGATGAAAGGTATTTATTAGATGATTATAATGCAGCAATTGATACAAAGAATAGACTTGAAGATAAAGCGAAAACAATAATAGCGGCATTAACAATTGCAATTACGCTTGTTTTGAATCTTTCCAGGGTGATAGATAAAATTATTGTTAAAATCCCAATAAAATATTTTAATTATGTAGTATTTATATTAGCAATCTTATGTGTTTTATATATGTTAATAGCGGGAATAATGTCAATACAAGTTTTAATAAAAGAAAATATAGTTTATCCACTTTCATTAGAGGACCGTACTAGTAAAAATTTGAAGAGTATACTTCAATCCATAAACCTAAATGTAAACCAGAATTTAATAAGGAATAATATTATTTATGCTTCATATAGGGCAATAAGAAATTCTGTTGTATGCCTTGTAATTGTTTTTGGACTATCAATTTTCCCATATAATATCTCAGAAGAAAAAAATGTTGATACTTACCAATATAGTGATGTGTATGAAATAATTTATGGAGAAGATGTGGTTGAATGGATAAAGAACAATCCTAATGTTGATGTTGACATTGAAAAAATAATACATGGTTCTATTGATAATGTTAATGAAGTTGGTGAGAACATTATCTATGATAAAGGACAAGGAGTTATTATTACTATTGAACTAATAAACAATTCTTATCTGATTAAGGACATAAAAAATAATATTATTGAAGTGTATTGAAGTGTATAGCTTATTATTTGCTAATATGAGAGGAATTTTTGTAAGTAAAAAAGAGGATAACAATAAAAAGCAACAAAAAACAAAATTTTAACTGCTAAAAAAATTATATAAAAGGAGGTTTTAATGTGGGAGAAATACCTATGCATAGAGTGTTTATAAGTTATCATCATGCCAATGACCAAAGGTATAAAAACGAGTTGAAGAGTATCCATGATAACATATCATTTTTTGATATGTCAGTCGATACAGGTGACATTGATGAAGGTTTAAATGATGAAACAATAAGGGTTAAGATAAGGGATGAATATTTGAAAGATAGTACGGTAACCATAGTTTTAGTTGGTACGAATACTAAGGATAGAAAACATGTTGATTGGGAAATCTATTCTAGTATGTTTAATAGTTCGAAAAACAAAAAATCAGGAATACTGATTGTTAACCTTCCAACAATAAATGGAAGTCAGATTTCAATATCTGAAAAAGATAAAGATATACTAGGGCGAAATATTTCATGGTCACCAATAAGTTCATATGAAAGATACAACTATATGCCTAAAAGACTAGTGGATAATGTTAAAGAAAAGGGTGTTAGAATCTGTGTTGTTGATTATAACAATATTATAAACAATACAGAAGGATTGAAATTTTTATTAAATGAAGCATTTGAAAACAAAGAATTAAACAACTATAATTTAAGTGAAAAAATGAGGAGGAGAAACGGATAGTGTCTTTTTATGATTCTAGAGACTTTTTAATTCAATTATTAGATATTTTTTTAAAGTCTAAATTTTTCATACTGGTAATATTTTTTCTTATAATACTTCTCGTATTTTTTTTGATGCGAATTCGAAAAAAATCGAAATTTTTTAATGTATGTGAAATTGCAGTGTTCAATATAAAAATCAATGTTAATGTAAAGAATATAGATATAGCATATAAGATCTATATACAATTAAAAACACGAAAGATAGGAATTGAATTTGAAGAGAATGATGTGATTATTGAAGTTTATGATTCGTGGTTTACAGCATTTAAGATGATAAGAGAACTTTTGTTATCAGTTCGCCCAACAGCAAATAATAAAGAGTTAATTAATGTTGGAATGAAGATACTTAATCAAGGAATGAGACCTCATTTAACTGAATGGCAATCTAAATTTAGAAAATGGTATGATATTGAAATTTTAAGAGGAGAGAACAGAAATTTATCACCACAAGAAATTCAAAGAAATTATCCTGAATATAAAAATTTAACAAAAGATATAAAAAACAGACAAAGAGAAATACTTATTTTATTAGATAAGTTGGAAAAAATATTTATGTAAAAAACATTAATAACAATTAATTATAAAAAATGATATAAGAATAAAAATCGTTAAAAGCTTTATTTTTTATAATCAAATTTTTGTGAGTCCAACCTTGAGTCCAAATCAAAAGAGGTATGCTGGAAAGCTCCTTTCTTGCGGTATTTTTGACTAGCGGGACGGGTTCGAACCCCATCTCCCCACATAAATATAAAAATCTATGCAAAAGTTATGCAAAAAACATCAGAGTACCCGCAAACCTCCTTTTTACGCTATTTTTTGACTTGACACAGTGTTCAAATCCGAGTGCCGTTCAAGAGAATAAACCTTCGAGATCTGAAAAGATTTTGGAGGTTTTTTTGAACAACAAAGTAATTTGATCCATTTTCTTTAGTTCACGACATCTATTGCTTTTCAAATGTTAAATAAATTATATTTCCATGATTGATATATATATAAACGAAAGTTTGCAACAGAACCATATATTTCGTGAGATGTTATCAGCAAATAAAGGGTTGATAATAACATGGTTTACTTTTGTGTGAACATATAGTAAAATATACACAAAAGTAAACAAAAAGGGGATGATATGAATGACCAAAAAAGAACAGCTGGCAGATATGGCAGAAAGGAATAATGGATATTTATTTACAGCTGAAGTTACTGAAGCTGGTATTTCCAAAACTTATTTTTCAAAATACTTAAAAACGAATCATTTTGAAAAAGCTGCACATGGTATCTATTTTTCGGAAGATACTTGGCTGGATGAATTATTTGTTATTCAAAAAAGTAATCCGATTGTAATTTTTGATAGAGAAACAGCATTGTATTTACATGGTCTAACAGATCGTGAATATTCTAAAATTCATGTAAGTGTTCCAAAAAATTATAATACCTTTCGCCTGAAAGAAAAAGGAATGATCATTCATAGTTATGATGAAGAATTGTATCGAATGGGCATTATAGAAATCGAATCTAATTTTGGAAATTTAATTAAGATTTATGATAAAGAGAGATGTATCTGTGATCTCGTGGCACAGCGGGGAGAGGTTGAAGTTCAGACGTTTCAAACATCGATGAAGGAATATATGGGGAGTACTGATAAAAAACTGGATGTTCTATTAGCGTATGCAGAGAAATTAGGTTTAAAAGATGAAATTATGAAATACGTGGAGGTAATGATATGATCCGAACATCAAAACAATTAAAAGACAAGGTCAAAAATATATCAAATAGTGATGCTAAAATTGCTCAGGCATATATAAGAACTTTTATTATGGAGAGATTTTTAGAAAGAGTATCAATTTCGGAATATCACGATCAGTTTATTCTTAAAGGTGGGTTGTTGGTTGCGTCATTAGTTGGAATTGACCTTCGATCTACGATGGATATAGATACTACTGTGAGAGCATTGCCAATTAATGAGGCAGAAGCAAAAGAAATTATTCAAAACATTATGAATATCCCTGTTGATGATGGGGTTAGTTTTAAAATAACAACTTGTAAGGAAATAATGTCAGATTTTGATTATCCAGGAATAAGGGTAATGATTGAGGCAAAACTTGATAAACTACGTCAAACGATTAAGATCGATATTTCAACAGATGATGTAATAACACCTAGAGCAATAGAATATGAATATAAGTTGATGTTTGAAGACAGAACAATTTCTGTTATGACCTATAATCTGGAAACACTTTTAGCAGAAAAATTGCAGACTGTCCTAAGTAGAGATATTGCCAATACAAGGATGAGAGATTTATATGACATCTATTCACTTACAAAAGAAAAATTAGAAGACTTGATGAAGAACTCCCTGTTGAACGAGGCATTTATTGCAACATGCAAAAAAAGGGAAACGACATTTGCAAAAGAAAGAGCTGAACAAATATGTGAAAGAATATTAAATGATAAAGAAATGAAAAATAGATGGAAGACTTTTAAGGATGATAATTATTTTGTTGGTGAATTGGAATGGAAGGATGTAATGGATCAAGTTTATGAAGTAGTTAGAATTTTGTATTTAAAGGTATATTAAAAAAGATGCGTACATTTTCTTAAATTTATTTATGCAAACCCTATGCAAAAAACACCAGAGTACCCGCAAACCTCCTATTTATCAGTGTTTTTGGATTGATACAATGTTCAAATGTGAGGATTAGGGTTTAGCCTATAAGAGATAACCCCTTAGTTCCTTTTTTTGTAGGACTTGGGGATTTTTGTTGTTTTAGTAATTGACCTTTTATATCCGCCAAAATCGCGGTAATTCTCTACAAAAGATGGAGAAAAGTTGATTTAGCTAGGGAAGAGACAAGGAGTAATGTCTCTATTTTAATGAAAAATTTCTCCGAGCAAACGGAAAATGGACTTACCAATGACTAAAAACTTTAAAAAAAGCAAAATCTTACTTGAAATTAAGCAAAACCGGTGTATAATTGAAGTAACTTTAAAAAACACACGATATTGCTTATTTGTGAGCAATATTGAGAAGGGAATAAAGTCTTTATGAAAGAATATGAAAATCTGGCAAAATTAAAAACATTTTCATTGGGTGATGTGATATCTATTACTGGGAATGAAAGTACAGCAACATCAATGATTACCAGGTTAATAAATAAGAAATATGTAGCCAGAGTTCGCAAGGATTTATATACCTGTATAGATCTAACAACTGGAGACATAGTTGCAAACAGGTATCAAATTGCGTCGGCAATTAATGAAGGTGCATATGTTTCTCATCATACAGCATGTGAGTTTTATGGTGTCGCAAATCAGGTATATAATATTGTGTATGTATCCTCGGCAAATCGGTTTAATTCATTTGAATTTATGGGCATTAAATACAAGCATATAAAATCATCATTTGATGATGGCGTAACCGAATTAAAAAATATTGAGGGGATACGTATAACAGACTTAGAGAGGAGTTTTGTAGATAGCGTTCATTTCGCATCAAAGATAGGTGGAATTGAAGAACTGATAAATATTACCAGGGCTATTGAAGATTTAGATGCAGATAAATTATTGAAATATTTAAAAAAGTACAATAAAAAAGTATTATATCAAAAAGTAGGATATTTTCTTGAAAACTACTATACTGGACATAATCTGTATTTTGGATTCTTTGAAACATGCCATGAAAAATCTAGCGAAAGTGTGAGGTATTTGATACAGGGGCGAGAAGGAGAATTTGATGCAAAATGGAATCTTATTATACCAAAAGAGTATTTACCCGAAGAAAGTAAGGTAGGAGAAGTGGATGAATATATATGATAAAAGCTATATAAGCAAAAAAGCAGCTGAAAGTGGATTTAACAGAGATACATATGAGAAGGTTCTTAGATTAGTTGATGTACTCGACTTTATAAACCAGGATGATTTTTTAAATAAAAGACTGGCATTAAAGGGTGGAACGGCTATAAATCTTTTAGAATTTGATTTACCACGTTTATCAGTCGATATTGATTTAGATTACACGGTTAATAATGATGCTAATCAGATGAAAAAAGATCGTGAAGATATTAGTGACAAAATATTTAACTTTATGGAAAAACAGGGTTATAGCAAGAAAAAAGATAATCGTACTTCGTTTATTTTGGATTCCTTTTATTTTTCATATGTAAATACTTCCGGCAATAAAGATAATATTAAATTTGACATTAATTATGTTATGAGGGCACATATATATGAG
Organism: uncultured Parasporobacterium sp.; assembly: GCA_963676435.2. Lineage (GTDB taxonomy): Bacteria > Bacillota > Clostridia > Lachnospirales > Lachnospiraceae > CAXXOZ01. The sequence continues at coordinate 106,701 of CAXXOZ010000020.1, read as the reverse complement.
GTTGAGAAAAAAACGATAATTACTGATATACTTGGAGAAAAAAATGATGTTAATGCTCTAAACAGTATAGAAATTTATGGAAGCAAAATAAATGCACTAAATAATCGCGCAGCAGTTAGAGATTTGTATGATGTTTGGAAAATGATAAAAAGTAATATGATGAATAATAAGGCAGAGCAAATAAAAAAAGTTGTAATATTTTATCACATATTGACAGCAGATGAGGTGAGTGGAAAATTTGATTTGTCTATGGTGAAAAAGTTAAGTCAAAATGATGTTTTAAGAGAACTTGTACCTGTGCTTAAAAAGGGAGAAGTGTTTATATTAAAAGAGGTAATGGGATTAATTCAGGATTTTGTAAGTAGTCTTATGAACATGTCTGATTCAGAACGGAGATTTATTAAAAATTTTGTTAGTGGAGATTACAATCCAGAGTTACTTTTTGATGATTTGGAAATTCTAAATAGAATTAGGAATCATCCAATGGCGATATGGAAAGCTGGTAAATTAAAGGAAGTATAATTTTATGCAAAAGTTATGCAAAAAACATCAGAGTACTCGCAAACCTCCTATTTATCAGTGTTTCCGTATTTGATACAGTGTTCAAATACGGGTGTCACCTCTAAGAAATAATCCCTTAAATTCTTTATTTATAGAATTTAGGGGATATTTGATATTTTGGAAATTTACTGATTACGGTAAAACTAACAAGGTCCCATGGGGACCTTGAAGAAAGTTTGAAGAGGTTACATCTAGAGGGACAAATATATAAAATATATCAAATGTTTGGGGACAGAACGGAAATTTACTGATTACGGTAAAAACTAACAAGGTCACCCGGGGACCTTGAAGAAAGTTTGAAGAGGTTACAACTAGAGGAACAAATATATAAATCATATCAAATGTTTTAGAATAGTACGGAAATATTGGAATATTTGGATTGTAATCAATTTTGCTAGAGTCAAGGTAAATCTTTGTACATAAGAGGATAAAGAAAAAATTACTTTGAGTCCAACCTTGAGTCCAAATGAAAAGAGGTATGCTGGAAAGCCCCTTTCTTGCGGTGTTTTGACCAGCGAGCCGGGTTCGAATCCCATCTCGAGGTCTTTTTCGAATTTCCCTATATATCCACAAGCATTGGATAAACATCAGGATGGAATCTAGCAACAGGTCATTTTAATATCTTTTAAGGGGACAAAAAATTGATTTCATTAAATGCTAAAATGCTTACATTGATATACTTTGAGTCCAACTTTGAGTCCAAATGAAAAGAGGTTGCTGGAAAGCTCCTTTCTATCAGTATTTATTGAGTATTCTAAGTGTTCAATTCCCGTCAGCTCCATCCACATTAAATACTGGAAAGCCTTATACATTGGTTTTCCAGTTTTTTTTATATTAAATTACATTTCTAATCTTGAAATTTTAAGTTATAATAATCATATTATTAACCAAGGAGGGATAAACATGATTCGAAGTAGCTCAATTTTAGAATCAATTCAACAAGGGCTTCTTATATGCAATAAAGAAGGACAGATAGTATATTTTAATGATGCATATGGTGATTTTATTAATAAAAAATTATCAGATGTTATTGGAACTCCTATAAAAGATATCAGAACTGGATCAATTGTTAGTGGCGTGATTAAAAAAGGCAAAAAAAGAGAAAATGTTTACAGAAAAGAAGGGGAACAAGAATATTTTGTTAATGTTTATCCAATAATAGAAAATGAAAATATTAATGGCACGATTTCTATTGTGACCAGTATTGATAAAGAAAAATTAAAAACAAAAAACAAAAAGACTCTTCAAGAAAGAGTTAAAGAGTTTGAAAAAAAAGAAATAGAAGAAATGCTTTTTATATATGGTTATGAAACGGAAAATAAAATAGAAGTAGCTAAGGAATTGGGCATATCTCTTGCTACATTATATAACAAATTAAAATTCTAAAATATTAGAAAAAGTTTATAATTATTTTGACATTTTTTAAACTTCTCTTTTATAATTATTACAATGTTTATAAAGGAGAGAGTATTATGTTTAAAAAACTAATTGTGATTATGTCTGTGTTTGTTTTTATGTTTTCGGCATTTGGTTGCGGGAATAAAAATGAAAATGAAGAACAAAATACAGAAAACCAGGTGGAATACGAGGTTCCAGAAAAAGCGGATAATTGGAAACTGGCAGTTAAGCAAACAGCTGAAAAATATGCAGGTAGAACTACAGGAGAAATTGTATTCTATGGTGCATCAAACTTCACGTTGTGGAGAAGTATGGAAGAAGATATGTTACCATACATAGTTCAAAACCATGGATTTGGTGGATCTACGGATAATGATTTAATGGCTTTTGCAGATGAATTATTATATCCTTTTGAACCAAGTGTAGTATTTTTCCAAACAGGTTCAAATGACAACGCAGCAGGTATGACTGTTGATGAAATAATTACTAATAAAGATAAAATGTATTCTATGTTTAGACAAAAGTTACCAGACACTGTATTTATAGTGATGTCTGGCCTTCCTTTACCAGGAAGATCAGAGTACTGGGAAGATATAAATGAAACAAATCAAGCTCTAAAAGAGTATTGTGAAAGCAATGAGAATATGTACTTTGCAGATGCTACGAGTTTTATGCTTGATGAAAATGGAGACTTTAGACCTGAATTATTTATCGATGATGGAGTTCACTTAAATGAAGATGGTCATGCTTTATGGACTGAGTTAATGAAAGAAATACTTGAAGAAAATATTGATTAAATATGAAAAGAGAGAATGTTATATAGCATTCTCTTTTTTTAATTTATAGGAAAGTTCTTTGAACTCACCTATAAATTAAAAAACTCTCCGAGGGAGCGCAGAGTCGCGGATATTGTAATGATTGCTTCGCAATCGCGCCTCGCGGAGAGTGCGTAAACGCACTCTTTGTTCTATTTAAGTTAGGAAAAAAGTGGTATAATAATAAATAAGTCTAACGAAATAGTGGTATATATTTTATGATGAAAAAAACATTAAATAAAAGATTATTAATTGTTACGCTGAGTATTGCTATACCTTTTATTGCATTGATTGGATTTTGGGGTGTCAATGAACAAAAAAGGTCAAGAGAAGAAGAGATTGAAAAAAATCAAAAAGAAATTGAAATTACAGTTTCGCAAATGGATACAATGCTAGAGCTTATGGAAAATTCTATTGTTTCCCTAGTGATGTACGATTCCGACTTATTAGAAGCAGCTACTGAAACAGAAACTACGACAAATTTCTGGTTGAGCAATCAAAAAATTTCACAAAAATTAAGCAACCTTACAAATGTTTCTTCTATTAAATTTGTTCCTTTTATTTACTATTCTCAAAATGACACTTTTTATAACAATAAAGTTAATGAAGAGATGACAAACTTAATATTAAATCAAATTAGAAATAAAAGTGAAAATCCATTATTAAAAGGTTGGCAAACTTTATGGCTTGAAGATGAAGCATATTTATATCTTATTATTGAATATCCAAATTATTTCATAGGTGTATGGGGTGGTTTTTCTGAATACTATAATAATATTATTGGAGAATCATCGGAAGAAACTACAAATGAAAAATATTATTTCGTAGATTTATCTGGACAGGTAATAGCAGGTGATGAAAATAGTATAGATTTAGATAAGGACATTTTCACTGATGAAAATGGAGATAAATGGGATATTATTAAGGCTTATAGTAGTCAGGTGGATTGTTATATTTTAAAATTGATTAAAAGAAATTCCCAGATTAATAATCTTGCAGGTACAAATAATGAAGTTTTATTTGTGAGTATAGTTTTTGTGTTACTATTTTTTGTATATATATTTTTTATTTACAAATGGATTATTGTACCAATGAATCATATAAGAAAAAGTATGAAGGTTATGCGTGTTTCAGATTCTGAATACCAAATCACGGATATTAGAAACACAAGTGTAGAATTTGAAAATATTATAAATGAATTTAATTCTTTAATGACATATATAAAAGATTTAAAAATTGAAATGTATGAAAATAAATTAGTTCAAAATGAAATACAGCTAGAATATCTAGGTAGACAAATTCAGCCACATTTTATTCTGAATACATTAAATACAATATATAACTATGTTGAAGAAGATCCAAAGCTAACTAAAGATATAATAAAGTTAGTTTCTAAATACTATAGATATGTAATTAATATTAGCTCTCAGTATGTTAAAATAGAAAATGAATTAGAGCATATTGAAAATTATTTAAAACTACAAAAAATAAGATATGGAAAATCATTTAATTATAAAATAACATGTGATAAAAAAATCAAAGAATATAAAATTTTATCATTTATTATAGAAAGTTTCGTTGGAAATGCTATCAAACATGGGATAAAACCTAATGAGAAAACATTGATAGAACTTGAATTATTTAATATTTCTAAGGATAAGATTTTGATTAGGATTTCAGATACAGGAGAGGGTTTTGATTATGATAAACTTGACGCAATAAATGAATATATAAACCAAGGTGTTATTTCGGAAGAACTAGGTGTGGGTATAAAAAATTCATTCGAAAGACTTAGATTAACTTATGAAAACAACTTTAATCTAAAGATGTACAATAAAAAACCTCACGGAGCTGTAGTAGAAATAGAAATTCATTTTACGGAGGAATATAATGAGTATTAGTGTTTTGATAGTAGATGATGAAGAGCAATCAGTAAAAACTTTAAAGAATAATGTAGCTTGGGAAAAACATGGAGTCGAAAAAATATATGAAGCTTATAATGCAAAAGAAGCAAAAATCATTCTAAAAGATGAAAAGATAGATATTATTTTGTGTGATATAGAAATGCCAGGTGAGAATGGTTTGGAATTAATTCAATGGGTTAGAGATGAGGTGGACCTAAATGATGAGAGCATTGAATGTATTATTCTGACATGTCACCCTGAATATGAATTTATGAGAAAGGCGATTCAAATTGGTTGCAGAGATTACCTTATTAAACCATTAGATGAAGAAGAGTTTGAAGAAATACTAAAAAAAACAATAAGTAAAGCTGAAAAAAGAAAAGATGAAAAAGACATTATTGAATATGAAATTTTTGAAGAAAAGAATGAAATCATTCATGAAAAAGTAATACCATACATAAAAAATCATTATAAAGAAACAATAACGATTGAACAAATCGCAAAAGATGCAGCTTTAAACCCACAGTATCTAATGAGGTTATTTAAAAAAGAAATGGGAGAATCGATTTTAGAATGTGTAACTAAATATAGACTAAGTTATGCAAGAGAACTCTTAGAAAAAACTAATTGGAATAATGAAATAATATCAGAAAAAGTAGGGTATGCAAGTTCGAATTATTTTATAAAGCTATTCAAAAAACAATTTGGTTTAACGCCAAGAGAATTTAGAAAAAAGTCATTATTGAATAGATGAGAGGTCATGTTTGAACACCTTTTGACGATTTAGATATGTTATATTTACAGCAGATGGACAAGTGTTCGCTGCTGTTTTTATTTGATAGACAAAGTTCTATGAACTTGTTTAACAAATTTTTTACATAAGGAGTGGAAAATGAAAATAAGAAATAAAATTTGTTCATTATTTATAGTATTAATTTTAATATTTGGCTTAAATGGATGTAATGGCGATGATTTAGCTCAAACTATAGATGGTTATACGGAAGATGACATATATGAGGTTGTCATTGAAAATATAACCTTTGGTGAAGAGTATCCAGATACTGAGTCAATTGAAAAACTTATAAATGAAATAACTATTCCGGCAATTCAATGTAAGGTAAAAATTAAAAATTGTTTCATTGGAGATCATGAAAGCTTAGTAAAAAAAGCGGCAAAAGGAAATGAAAAGCTGGACCTTATCAATACTGGTCTGACTACATCCATATCAGAACTTGTGTCAGAGGGTGTGGTGATTCCTTTAGATGATTTATTGATTAATTTTGGTAAATCATTAATGGAAGATCAAAATATTTTTGAAAAAACGATAGTTGTAGATGGAAAAATATATGCAGTTTCAGCAATTCAGTATCCAGGCAGATCTATGGGCATTGGATATAACTTAGATATGGCAAATGAGTATGGTCTTGTATTTTCTGAAACAGTATCATTAGAAGACTTAACAAGAATTGGTGCACAGTTAAAAAATGCAAATTCTGAATTGTATCTTACTAGCAATGGAGATAAGGGTCTAACGGCATTCTCTTCTTTTTTTGATATTGAAGAATTTGATGACAATTTTATTTATGGTGTAGTTTTTAACCCAGTATATGAAACTGAAATTGAAAATGTATATGAATCTGAAGAATATAAAGAATATTGCCTTACACTAAAAGAATGGCGAATTAAAGGATATATACCAAGTGATTCATTAAATAGTGGAGAAAATCCACAAGATCTATTTAATCAAGAAAAAACTCTTTTTCAGTGGACTAGTGTTTCGCCCCAGACAGAATTTTTAATTGCTAAAAAGAATCTTAATTTTGAAGAAGTTTTAATTGCAATTACGCCAAATAGAATATTAACATCCCAGATAACTGAATATGCGTGGGGGATTAGTTCGGCAAGTGAAAACCCTGAAAAAGCTATGGAGTTACTTGATTATATATATACTAACTCTGAAGTAGCTAATCTTCTTCAAAACGGAAGACCGGGAATTGAATATGAATTATTAGATGAAAATACAATTTCGTATATAGAGGGAGCAGATAGGAAAGATATGGGCTATGGTTCTTATTTTTCATTATATGGAAATCAATCTGAAGTGTTTCAATTTGATGCTAAAAGTGAATATTCTCAAGAAGAACTTTTAGAATACTCCCAAGAAGCATTACCAACAAAAAGTTTAGGATACATTTTTAAAACAGACAAAGTCACTCTTGAAGTAGAAGCGGTTTCTAGAGTGGTACAAGAGTATGTGCCAATACTTGAAACGGGTATGTCTGAAAATGTAGATGAAACATTAAAAGAATTTCAAGCAGAATTAAAATCTGCAGGAATAGATAAAATTATTTTAGAGAATCAAAGCCAACTGAATGAATGGCTTGTTTCTCAGTAAAAGGAGAAGTAGTATGAAGAAGAAAATAGTTGTTATGGGGCTGATGTTTTCCTTGATTATCAGTTCTATATTTGGATGTGGTAGTGATTCAGAAAAACTTGAATCTCAAAGCAAAATTGTTGACGGAGTAGATACTAGAGAAAGAGCAATTATTACAACTGATTTAGAGTGTGATGATATGAGTTCCCTAGTTCACCTAAGTCTGTTTTTTAATGAAGTAGATGTAGATGGGATTGTTTATTCATCATCTCAATTCCACTTTGTTGGAGATGGTGGAGAAACCACATTAGGTGAAGTTACGCCTAATTATTTGTGTGCTGGAGATGGTGTTGATGATCCAGGTACATTGACAGAATATCGTCCTATGGAGCTTGGTTGGATTGAAAGTTTATGGGAAAATGAATATGCACAAGCATATGAAAATTTATCTAAAAATGCACCAGATTATCCAACTCCTGAATATTTACTTAGTATTACAAAAGTAGGTAATGTAGAATTTGAGGGAGATGTAAGAGAAGATACGGAAGGCTCAGATTTAATAAAAGAAGCAATATTGGATGATGATGAAAGAACTTTATATCTATATGGCTGGGGTGGATTTAACACAATAGCAAGAGCCTTGCTTTCTATTGCAGATGAATATCAAAATACAGCTGAATGGGAAGAAGTTTATAATAAAATTGTTGAAAAAGTAATTATATGTGGTACTTGGCAGGACACTACTTATGTTGATTATATAGTAGACCTTTATCCTGATTTAAAAGAAATGAGCGCTAGTGATGGTTATGCAGGTTATATGACAGCTATAAGAGGTCAAGCGGATTCTCTTTATACTTTTAATAGTGAATGGCTTACTGAAAATATAAAATTTGATCATGGTCCATTAAATGAAAAGTACAATTTGATGGGTGACGGAACTTATTATGAAGGTGAACCAGAGGATTTCCAGTTTGGTCAAAAACTAACAATAGACTGGGGAAAACTATATACTTTTGATCAATATGACTTTTTAGGAGAAGGTGATACTGGAGGATTTATACCTTTAATTGATGTTGGTCTTCGTGGATTAGAAAGTGGTGAATATGGTACATGGGCTGGTAAAATAAGTTATACTTGGAATGGTAATACAACTACATATGGTCAGACTATGTCGACAGATGAAGCAACTGAATACAAAGATTATAATTTTGTTACTGGTAAGGAATCTTATAGTACAAAAAGATATATCCTTGCGTTCCAGGAAGAGTGGGCAGCTAGAGCTGACTGGTGTGTATCAGGATATAGCAAATGTAATCATGCACCAATAGTAAGTGTAGAAGCAAAAGATTTAGAGGCAAAAGCAGGTACATCTGTAAATATAAATGGAACAGTTGAAGATCCTGATGGGGATTCATACACAGCATATTGGTGGATTGATGAATATACATACAGCTATTCAGGTGAATCTAAAAATCTTCAGGTTTGGAATCCTGTAAGCTTATCAACAAGCTTTACTGTACCAAGTGATGCACAGGTTGGAGACAGGTTCTGTATAACATTAGAGGTTAGAGATGATTCTGATGCGCCTATGACAAGATATGCACAGATTATTGTAACAGTAACAGAATAAAGTAACTATTTATTCATTTTCTATTAAGTGTTATAATTAATACATTAAGGAGTGGGAAATGAAGAAAATTGTTACAGCTATTTTAAGAACTTTAGGATTACATCCAAAGTATAAAGGACCTAGATACAAAGTGGCTGGTAAAAAAGCACTTATAATTACTACGAGTCATGATATTTTAGCGCCAGAGGGAGAGACGAAAGGTAAGGAGACAGGAGTGTTTGGATCTGAACTTACCCATCCCTACTATGTGTTTTTAGATTCAGGTATGGAAGTTGACTTGGCCAGTATAAAAGGTGGCAAAATACCGATTGATCCACAGTCATTTAATTACTTTATAATTACTGATGAAGATAAGAGATCCTTTAAGGACAATGAATTTCAAAAAAAATTAAATAATTCTATGAAAATTGATGATGTTGATTTTTCAGGATATGATGTTGTATTCTTATCAGGTGGATGGGGAGCAGCATATGATTTAGCTCAGTCTGATGTTTTGTCAAACAAGATAAGTACAGCATATTATTCAGAAAAACAAACAATTATAGGTTCTGTTTGCCATGGCGCTTTAGGCTTAGTAAATGCTAAAGATAAGGAAGGCAATATATTAATAAAAGGTCGAGAAATATCAGGAGTAACTAATAGACAGCTAAGGTCTTTAAGAATAGAATCTACACCTTTACATCCTGAGATAGAAATAAAAAAAGCTGGTGCTATATATGTGAGTAATAAAGCGTTTAATGATGTGTTTGCTTCAGCTGTTGCAGTTGATTCAGAAGAAAGGTTTGTTACAGGACAAAACCAGAATTCAGGATTAGAGGTAGCTTATAAGATTTGTGAAATATTATCGAAGAGATAGAAAATAAAAAAATTACTACTTTGAAAAGGGTAGTAGTTTTTTTAATATTCAATAAAACGCAACGATTCACACAGTTTTTCCTACTTATAGTATATAGAGATAAAACAGGGGGGCATATGGAAGATAATACAATTGTACAATTATATTTAAATAGAGATGAATCAGCTATTAAGTTTACTAAAGATATTTACGGTAAAAGATTAAATAAACTGGCATATAGAATACTATTAAATTATCAGGACTCAGAAGAGTGTGAGCAGGATACATATTTGAAAGCATGGAATTCAATACCCCCAAATGTACCAAAATATTTTTTTGCATATTTGGCGAAAATTTGTAGATTTATTGCTATGGATAAATTGGATTGGAAAAATGCAAAAAAGCGAAAAGCAGAAATTGTTGAACTGACTCAGGAAATGGAACTTTGTATACCAAATCCTAATGATACAGAAACAATAGACGAACAGAAATTAGAAGTTTTGCTAAACAATTTTCTTAGCAGCATTAAAAAAGAAAACCGAGTGATTTTCATTCGAAGATATTGGTTTGCTGATTCTATTAAGGATATTTCACAAATGTACAAAATAAGCGAAAGTAAAGTGAAGTCCTCATTGCTTAGAACAAGAAATAAATTGAAGCTTTTTCTGGAAAGTGAGGGAGAAGGATATGAATGGTGAGGATTTATTTAAAGGTTTGGTCAATATCGATGATAAATATATCGTAGAAGCTATAAAAAATAAAAAAGTTATCAAATCAAACAGAAAAACTGGAACTTTAGTTGCGTGTTTCTTATTTATTATTATTTATTTAACTATTTTAGAGAGCAACCTCAATAAACCATTATCAGTAAATCTTGAAACTACAATTGTTAATGAAGAGGAAGAAGCAGAAGGGGTTTATATACCAAAAATTGAATTGACTTTGAATGACTCTCTTGATTCGAAATATGCTTTCTATGATATGATTGGAGCTGTAGTTTATAATGGTAATGTATATACCCAAGCTGAATATATAGAATGTAATGATGAAGAAAAAACAAAGTATGTAAATGAATTTCTTGGAACAGCTAGTAATACAATAACTGAAGGAAATACTTCTTATAATGAATTTGATGATGAGTTAGAATCAAACGTACCAGGAGATGTGTATTCAGTAAATGGGTATAGTGAAGATTTTAGGATATGTATTCCAAAAATGCATGAAAATTCTACATTCATTGCCTTTTTTGAAAACCTAAATGGTATCACATTATATTATGGGAGAGACTTGTATGGAGAGGAGCGATTAAATTTAAAAGATAATTATAAATCAATTTTTTATCAATCTAACTTTGACTGGTTATTTAGCTTGAACAATTATAATAATATTTCTGATGTAATTCAAAATGAAGAAATAGATGACTTCGTTGATGCATTATATGAAGCTCCTTTTGTTGAAGTGAATGTTGAAAATGAAAAAGAATATTTAGAATTTTATGAAAACAAAGAGCGCTTACATTTATATTTTAAAATGAATGATGAATCGACGGTTGAAATTAGTTTATTTGAAGGTGGATTCGTTAGATACGACAATTCGGTATCTGGCATTGTTGGTTGCTTAGTGAAAATAGATAATCCCATATTTGAAAAAGTTTTCGAGGCTTGCAAATAATTATCTAAAGGATGATTTTAAACAAATTTAATGGGGGTGTGTTATGAAGAAGAGATATTTATTGACACCTATTGTTATATTGATTGTTTTAGGACTTTTGTTTCTTGAAAATCTAAATAATGAAGTTGTTATTGAAGGGGATAATCAGGTTATCAGACCTGAGTATCTTGAAATGCCTGATATTGATGAAGGGCTAATATCGAAGGGTGGGACAACTATATGTTGGACAAAGATTAATAATAATATTTCTGAGATGCTTGAAGATACTGACCTAGTTTTCTATGGATACATTAAAAGTTGGAAGTCGTTTGCAGTAGGTGGAGATTCTTCAGGAATATCAACAGATTATGAGTTTATTATACTTGATATATTATATGGTGATGAACCAGAAGCGGGTTTTATTTTTAGAAATTGGGGTGGTTTGGTTTCAAGAGAAGAGTACTACTCAAAAATAAATATTGAATCCTTTAAAAAGAGCTTTGTGCAAGAGTCGATTTGTGAAGAAGAAAGGTATTTATGGATTAGTTATTCGCCAGATTTTACATATGACATATTACCTTTAAATAAAAATTTTATTATTTTTTGTACTAAAGTTTATGAAAATGAAAATATCTATTATCCTCTAAGTTTATATAGAGATATTTTTATAAGTGAGCCTGGAGAAAATTCTTTTACTAGAATATTACCTGAATATGAATCGGATCCGATAGGCACACTAACCAAAGAAGAAATAGAAAATCAAATATTAAATGCAAAAAAGAGTTCAAAATGAACTCTTTTTTATAAACATTTAGGGAGTGAGAAGTACTATTTAAATGTACCATATTTTATCGTAGCTTCATGCCATGCGTGCATAGCTTCTGGTGAAACCTCATCAAGAGCAAGGGAGTTACTCATGATATATCCACCACCTGGAGCACAGATATCCATCATTTTCTTTACTTCATCTTCTATTCTAGTCACATCGCCCTTCATAAGGGTCTGTGTTGGCATTCCGCCGCAGATACATGCAGTGTCACCAAGAACCTTTTTAGCTCTGGCAAAATCAACATCTTCAAAGGCGTATATTACTTTACCTTTAGGAACATCTGTAAGTGTTTCAAGTCTTGTGTTATATTCACCTTCGCAGAAAACGAATGGAGTAACACCTATATTAATAATTTCATTAATTAAACGTTTTAAAGTTGGCCAATAATGCTTGTTGTAATCATCAACAGACATAAAGTTATCAACACCACAGTGTAGTGGGATAAAGGCATATTTTGCATGAGTCATTTTTGCTTTTTTAATATAATTTGGAATTAAAACATCAGCCCATCTATTTACTGCGTCATCTATTAATTCAGGGTCAGTTTTTATATCCATACATGCAGGCATTAAACCTCTCATATTGTCAGCAAAATCATCAAAAGGTGATGTTACAACACTTCCGCCAAATATTGGGTAACCTTCGCCAACAATCATTTTAGAAAGTTCTGCAAATTTTCCTGCTGTTTCCAAAGCAATTTCGCCAGTTTTAGCAATTGTTCTTAAAGCTTCGGCTACTGGAGGAATTCCAGCAGAAGCAAAGCTTAATACACAATGGTTTGACATACCATATAAATCTAACATGGCAAGTGGTTCTAATGCTTTATATTTTCTAGGGAAAATTTTTGTTAGCATAAATAGAGAAGGGTCTCTAAAATATTCATCCCAGTCGTCATCAGTAATGTACTCGTGATCGATATATTGATATGGTGTATTTTCAGGTAGATTGTAATATTCTCCAGGCCATCTTGCTTGGTTATGACCAATTAATTCCATTGCTTCAATTGGAAAAAAGGCTGGTTCGTACACAAGGTCAGGGTCATAATCTTTTAGGTATTTTAAAACTGGTTCTTTAACCTTGAATATATCGTGCATAGCATCTTGAGTAGTTACGCCATAATGATATGCATAAAAATTATTAAGTGAAGGTACAAATGGTACACGATCACCTTCGGTTAAATTAACAGCAGCCTGTACTCGTAAGTCTCTTTCGGCGATAGGGGGTAAATTTGTATTGCTCATAAAATCTCTCCTCGTCTTTATTTTATATGATAATTATAACTTTTTAGGAATGTAGAAGGAATGTGCTAAGTGTTTAAAGTGAGCATAAAATAAAATACTTAACTTGTGCTTAAAGCATAAATGTATTATAATGCAAATAATCGAAACTTTTTTGGAGGTTTTTATGAAAATAAGTATGTGGATTATAAAAGACAAACTTAAAAAATTTGATATTATAAAATATAACATAGTTGATGGTGAGATGAATATTGAAAATGTAAGATACTTTTCTGGTAAGGAAGCAAAAGAGCCAGAGTATATTTATGTTGGTTTTAGTAAAGAATTCATTGGAGATGATAACTATAATATTATATGTGTAAACAAAGAAGATATGATTTTGATTAAAGCGGATGATATTTTTGAAGTTTTTAATGAGTTACTATTTATTTTTGAATTTTATAATAAATGGGAAAATTCAATAAAGCACTTAATATCAATAGATGAACCCCTTGAAAATGTCCTGAAAAGAAGTCAGGAAATTTTTATTCATCCTATTTTGATAACAGATGCCAGTCATTATGTTTTAGGGATAGATTATCCTGAAGGTCATGAGAAAGATGAATATGCAGATAGTTATAGCTTACCCGTTGAGAAGTTGACAGTTATTAATGAAGAAGTTAAAGAAAATATGGGAAGGGTAAATTCATATTTATTTAAAACAGAAACTATAAAGAATATGGCCGTTATAAGAAATTTTTTTGCAAAGGGAATATTTGTTGGTTGGTTTATTATTATAGATGTTATGGAAGATGAGAATTTTAATAGTTTGTTGCAACTTTCTGATTTTTTTGGTGATATGGTAGAAAAATGGTTTTTATCTAATGCTGAAAAAATGGTTTATTCATCTCAGTCTGCTATCTTTTTAGAGATTCTCGAAGGAAAAGTAGAAGATAAAAAGAAGTTGCAATTTAAGCTTGAAGGAATAGGATGGAAAGAAGAAGATGAAAATTTAGTTATTAAAATAGATACAATATCAGAAGATAGAAGTTTAACTATACCTATTTTAAATAGAATATTACCTCAAATCTTTTCAGGATGCTATGCAGTATATTTTGGGAGTGATTTAATGTTGGTAGCAAATTTAAGGATAATGTCAGAAGAGAAACTTAGAGAAATGCTAAAAGATATATTAAGGAGAAGCAAAAGTTTTTGTGGAACAAGTTATAAATTTTCAGACATAACAAATCTTTTGATTTACTATAAGCAAGCAGAAATAGCATTAGAATATGGTGATAAAAAACCAGGCTGCATAAATACTTGTGAAGAGTATGCGATGGAGTACCTGAAAAAAATAATTGATGATAATTTAAATGTGAACATTAGCCATCCTGATTTAGAAAAATTGTATCAACATGACAAAGAGAATAATACAGAATATTATAAAACACTTGAAGAATATTTATTAAATGAAAGAAATCAAGTTGAAACAGCGAATATATTATGTGTTCACCGAAATACTTTAGCCTATAGAATTAAAAGAATAGAAGAAATAATTGGAAAAAACCTAGATGATTGTGCCTTAAGACAATATTTATTGATGTCTTATTTTATAAAGCATTAAATAGACTACAGTTCTTTTTCTAAAAAATATGAAATTAATATATGATCTCTGATTTGGGCGTCGTCTAAATTTGCACCAATAATTTCTTCAATCCTATTCACTCTGTAATTTAAGGTGTTTCTATGAATCTTCATGATTTCTGATGTTAGACCTTTGTTTCTTTCGTTGTGTAAATATTCCCAAAGAGTATTGTAATAGTCAGTTTCATTTTTTAAATCATAGGCTTTAAGTTGTTTTAGTGACTGATGTTTAAGTTCGATATTAATACAATCTTTAAGTACTTTCTTTATATAAGTCATTGAATAATTCTCGCAAAAATTAAGAGTGCCTGATTCTGTCTTTCCAAAATCTAAAGCTATTTCAGCTTGTTTATATGCTTGTTTAATGCTTTTTATATCAAAAAATGGATAACTTATTCCGCAGTATGTTTGACTTTGTTTCATTAGGATCGCTAAATCTGAAAGCAGAGTATTTAAATCTATAATATTTGTATTTAAGATTAATACTATTGAAGATTCGTGTAAAAGTATATAACATCCTGAAAAGGTTTGTTGTATTTTATGCTTTAATGCCTTATATATTCGCTCGTTATTTGCTACAGCCATTATTTTTATTAAGTATTTTTCATCTGTTTGAAACCAATCAATATAATTCATCTTTAAAAGAATTGTAGAATCGTCTTTTGATTCTCCGTTTAATAAATCAGAAAAGATTTCAGATTGAGCGCTTGGACTATCTTTAGTAAAGTTTTTCAACATCCAGTTAGAAATAATGTTTCCAAATGTATTGAAAAGTTGATACATACTATTAGAAAAACCTTGATTGTTTTGGATCATTATTAAAAAACCAACATGTTCGTTGCCTCTGAAAATATTTTTATGTAAGCTGATTTTTTTGAAGATATTGCTTTTAAATTCATAGGGTTGTTCTAAATGTTGTTTACCATGTAAATCTTGATTTAATTTTGAAATTACATTTAGTGGTAGTATTTTATTGTTAATAATATCGGAGTGAAGTGGTTCATTTATGTTTTTAAAGGAGTTTTCGGAAGAAATGGCTAGTATTTCATGACTGGCACCAGCTATTAAAATAGGCAAGTTGAACACTTTGTCTGATAAGTCTATAAGATCTTGAAGGGTACACTCTGAATCGATTTTTTCCTGAAGGGTATCATGCCATTCGTTATAAAAATCAAACGCATTTAAAATCTCGTTAAAAACATCTTCTACATTATAATCATTTATTGTTATAGTATCATTTCCACTTACACAGACAACACCTAAAGAATCATTTGAAAAATAGTTACCAGAATCCCCTAGATAAACATTGAAAGATTCGGTTTTTATATCATCAGTTAATAGTCTTACATTTCTAAGAACCTGCTTACCATCTTCGATTTTTACAGTTGGATTAAAAGGTTTTAACCATTCAGCTAAAATCCACATGCTTATTCTCATTAATTACCACTCCTTGAAATTGACTTGTGCAAATTATACAACAGCAAATTAAATATTTCAATACTACTTGAAGATTTTATACATTTTAAGTGGCTTAAACATAAAATATAATTATTGTATAAAGTTAATAAACAGTTTTAAAGAAAGAAGGTATTTAAAATGAGTAATGATAATTTTGGGCTACCACCTATAGCTGTTAGAGCTAACAGAGTAAAAGCAGCTGTTGAATGTAAAGAAGGTGACAGAGTCCCGTTTTTACCAACAACTAATAACTTTAATGCATTAGGATATGGTGTTTCAATCTATGATGTAATGAAAGATTATAGTTTATTAGAAAAACCATATATGGATTATCTAAAACAATATGACCCAGACCTTGCATTTATTCCACCATTTTATCCTATTGACCCTATGGAAACAGCAGGTCATACTGGAGCTAGGTGGCCGGGTGAATTTCATGGATTGCCACATGATACAGCTTATCAGTATATAGACGAAGAATTTTTAGGTGATGATGACTGGGATTTGTACCTAAAAGATCCAAGTGCATATATTTTAAAAAATGTATTACCTAAAAAATATAGTTCTTTAAAAGGTCTTTCTATGATAGATACAATACCACTTTGTGGTCATGCGATTATGAATATGGGAGTTTTTGGATTACCGCCTATAAAAGATGCATTATTAAATCTAGTAAAAACAGGAGAGCAGGTAGGGGCTTATTTTGGAAAAGTTTCTAGTATGATTCAAAAAGTTGTGGCGGCAGGATTCCCACCTTTTGGAACAGCTGTTGCACAGGCACCATTTGATGAATTTGCTGATTACATGAGAGGGTTGATTACAGCTTGCATGGATATAAAAACAGATCCTGAATTAATTGATGAAGCGGTTAATAGATGGGCAGATGTTTCGATTCCAGCCGCTATTTCAACTGCTAAAATTCTGCACGCTCAGTATATGTTTATTCCATTGCATGTAGGGGTTGATGATTTTATGTCGATTGAGAATTATAACAATCATTATTGGCCTACTTTGAAAAGGTTAATAGAGGAAGTTGTAAAAGCTGAAATGACTCCGATAGTTTTTTGTGAAGGGAAATATCACACTAGACTTGAAACATTAACTGATGTTCCTAAAGGTAAAGTTATCTATATATTTGAAGATGTAGACTTAGGAAAAGCTAAAAAAATTCTTGGGGGAACTGCTTGTATTGGAGGTGGAATGCCTACACAATACTTAATGAGCGGAACCACTGAAAGAGTAATTGATGAAACGAAGAGAATTTTAGATATCTGCGCTCCAGGTGGCGGATTTATAATGTCAAACACATTAAACATAGATCAAGCTGATCATAAACTTATGGAGGCTTGGAAAGAAGCAACACTTAAGTATGGAAGTTTTAAATAATATTGGTTAAACTTAAAGACATCTTTCATTTACGAAAGATGTCTTGTTTTCTTATCAACTATTCACTTAATATTGCACCAAATCCACATTCTGATTCACAGGCACCACAGTCTATACACTCATCGCTTATTGCATAATAACTTGTACCTTCAGGGTTTGATATTGCATCTACAGGACATGCACTTTTACATGCTCCACAAAATTGACATTCACTTGCATCGATTTTTCTCATTTATAACTACCTCCAATTATCCTAATGTATAATTTATTATACTTCCGTATAAAGCATATAAACAATACACATATTCATACAAATAGCTTTATATTTTGGTGATAAAATTATGAATTTTATAATATAGACAAAAATCAACAAAAAATATATACCAATGGTATACAAACTATTGACGGCGAAAATATTTTAATATATACTGAAAAAAAATCAGGAGAAAGTATGCTATGGAAAATGAATTTAAAAAAGAAAGCTGGGATGATTTTTTAGGAGAACTAGAGAAGGAAATAATGGATCCGTATAGTGATAAAGTTTTAGAGCGATTGGAAGTACCTAGAAATTTATATAAGATGAGTGAATCAGATGGTTATGTTTATTATACAGGACCTTGTGGTGATTCAGTTGAAATATGGATAAAAGTAAAGGATGAAATAATTTCTGAAATCTCATATATTCCTCATGGTTGTGGAATTACCCAGGCGGCAGGAAGTATGGTTACTGAACTGGCAATTGGAAAGCCTATAAAAGATGCTGAAAAAATATCCCAAGAAGATGTACTTAAAGCTTTAGATGGATTGCCAAGTGAGCATAAACACTGTGCTTTGCTGGTAAGTACAACACTTAAAAAAGCAATAGAAAATTATTATTCAAATCTAAAAGAGCGAAATTTATAATTCGCTCTTTTTAGTTTATTAAATTATCTGGTTAGAAGCATAGAGATATAATACTGTTTTATATTATGATAATGTAATTTTATAGCTTCCTTTGCTTTATCAGTTTCCTTATTTTTTATATAAGAAACCAATGTTTTATGTTCTTCGTACGAATTTTTTGCAAGTTCTTTATCATTTACAGTTGAAGCTTGAAACCTCATACTCTGATTATTTAAATTATCAAACAAAGTTCCCATTCTTTTATTGCCTGAAAATTCAATAATGTGTTTGTGGAATTTTTGATCCCATTCGTTTGCTAAAAAAATGTTATCTAAATCTCTAAATTCATTCATTTTATTTAAAATTTCATCAAGAGCTTCAAAAACTGCATCATTTGATCTTAGTATATAACTATTTATAGCAAATGTTTGCAAGAGTTCAATTAAATCATAAACCTCTAAAATATCTTCAATACTAAAATCTGGAATTACAACACCCTTACCTGGCACAAAAGAGAGTAGACCTTCGTGAGAAAGCTGCTGTAGTGCATTTCTTATAGGTGAACGGCTTACATTATAGATATCGCAAAGCTTTCTTTCTATTAATATTGTTCCAACAGGGTAAGTGTTGTTGAGTATGTCGTGTTTGATTTCTTCATAAACCTTACTACTTTTAAAGTCATTTGAATTCATTAAGTTGATTGAATTATTAGATGATTTTTCACTCATTTTATGCTCCTATTCAGATGATTTTTTAATGAAATATGTCCTTTGTTAATAAATAATAAGACACATTATAGCAAATGAAAATTAATATGTAAATAATTTAACAATCTTCACTTCATTTTTATTGACTGATTGGTAAAACTATGATATTTTTATGGTATACCAAAAAAAAGCCAAAAAATGATTAGTAGGAAGCGAGGTAAAAACATATGAGTAACAACTATAAAGGCTTACCAAGAGAACTATTTGATAAAACCTTTTTAAAGGGGACATTGTTTTCTTTGGATAAACTTTTAAATTTAATGGCAAAAGCCTTTCCAGAATTTAAAGAAGAGTTAAAAAAACAAGATGTTAAAGTACAGATGAAAACCCGCGACAATTCAGAGGGTAGGTTAATTATCTTTAAAAACGGTAATGTATCTGGTAAAAGTGGTATTTCACCAGAAGCCGATATTGAAATGATTTTTGAAGATAAAAATGTTGCCAGAAGAGTTATGATGGGGGAAATGTTTGGAGATACAGTAGAGTTTGTTAATGCTGCCAAACAGGGTCAGCTTATACTTAATGGACCAGATGAAAAAGCAATGTGGTTTTCAGCACTTTTATTAAAAGTCTTTGCTTTTGATGTATTATATATGAATAACTATGGAACAAAGATGCCAAACGGAGAAATGCGTTATACAACGGGTACAAACGGGGGGCCTCTTTTTGTTTATGTGAAAAATGGAAAAGTAGTAAGGGTAACACCGATTGACTTTGATGACGAAGATCCAGAACCATGGACAATTAAAGCAAAAGGAAAAAAATTCTCTCCACCAAAGAGAGCAACAGTAGCTCCATATGCAATAGGATGGAAATCAATGGTTTACTCTCCAGATAGAATATTATACCCAATGAAAAGAGTTGACTTTGATCCAGATGGAGAAAGAAATTATGAAAATAGAGGTGTTTCTGGATATGAAAGAATATCATGGGAAGAAGCACTTGATATAGTTGCAAAAGAAATAGTAAGAGTTAGAAAAACTCATGGACCAGGAGCAGTATTCCATACATCAGGTTCTCATCATACATGGGGTAACTGTGGATACTATTTATCAGCAGCAAAAAGATTCTTTAACTGCCTTGGTGCAACATGTGCAGCTTTAAATCCTGACAGTTGGGAAGGATTTGCATGGGGCGCGGTTCATCATTATGGTGGTAGTGCCAGAAATGGTGGATGTGAACCATATTCAACTGTTGAAGACTGTATGAAAAATTCAGAAATGATAGTTTTCTGGTCATCTGACCCAGAATCAACTGCAGGAGTTTATGCGGGACAAGAAGGTACCGTACGTCGTGAATGGATTAAGGAACTTGGTATTCCAGTAGTTCATATTGATCCGTACTTTAATAATACAGCAGCATTTATGGGTGGGCGATGGATTGCTCCAAGACCAGGTACAGATGCTGCAATGGCAATTGCTATAGCAAATGTTTGGATGAATGAAGGAACATATGATAAAGAATATGTAGCTAGCAGAACATCAGGTTTTGAAAAATGGGAAGAGTATGTTTTAGGTAAAACAGACGGAGTTCCAAAAACACCTGAGTGGCAGGAAAAAGAAACAGGCGTTGAAGCTAGAGTAGTTAGAGCTTTAGCTAGACAATGGGCTAGCAAAAAAACTTATCTTGCATGTGGAGGTATAACATCTTTTGGTAGTGCAGGAAGAACAGCATTTGGTACAGAGTGGGCCAGATCAATGGTTTGCCTTGTGGCAATGCAGGGACTTGGAAAACCAGGAATCAACTTTGGTGGACTTCAGTACGGAACACCTCTTGATACACGTTTTTGGTTCCCAGGATATGCTGATGGTGGATTTTCAGGAGACTTCATCGGCTCTGGAGCAGGTGTTGCTCTTTATAACCGTATGCCACAATCACCTTCAGTTAATTCAGAATATCAGTTGATACCAAGACTTAGAATACCTGAAGCTATAATGGATCAAAAAACAGAGGCACCTCACTTAGGTGTATATTCAGTTCATCAACAGTTTGGTAGAGTTAAATATCCAGCACCAGGTCATTCACCAGTTAAAATGTACTACAAATATGGTGGAAGTCATATTGGTACTCAGCCTGAATCAGGAAGATTCGCTAAAATGTATAGATGTGACAGCTTAGAATTTGTTGTAAACCAATCTATATGGATGGAAGGTGAAACTAAGTTTGCTGATATTATTTTACCAGCATGTACAAACTTTGAGCGTTGGGATATAGCTGAATTTTCTAGTTCTGGTGGATACATTGATAAAACATTCTTACAGAACAACCACAGAGTTATATTTGTTCAGCATAAATGTATTGAGCCACTTGGCGAATCAATGTCTGACTTTAACATATTCCAGGCAGTTGCAAATAAATTAGGATTATGGCAGGTATTTTCAGAAGGGAATTCAGAATACGACTGGGCAAGAAGATATTTTGAAGCAACAGATCTTTCTAAAAAAATCAGTTGGAAGAAACTACTTAAAAAAGGTTATTATGTTGTACCACCTCTTCCAGAAAACAGAAGAGATCCAGTTGCATTCAACTGGTTTGCTGAAGGAAGAAAGAAAGATACACCTGAACTATCACCACTTCCAAGTGAATACTATGGTAGATACAATGAAGGGCTACAGACACCATCAGGTTTATTTGAATTCGAAGCTCAGACACTTAAGAGATTTGATCCTAATGACGAAGAAAGACTTCCTATTTGTACATATATACCTTCTTGGGAAGGTCTAGATACAAAAGAACTTGTAGCAAAATATCCTTTACAGTTAATTTCACCTCATGCTAAATATTCATTCCATACAATGGGTGATGGTAAGGATTCAAATATTAATGACATTGACCAACATAGAATGCTTATTGATGGATTTAAATACTGGATATTTAGAATGAATCCAAAAGATGCAAAAAAACGTGGACTTAACCATGGAGAAATCATTGAAGTATACAATGACAGAGGTAGCGTTTTATGTGGTCTTGATCTTACAGAAAGAATTCCTGAAGGAATGGTTCATTCATATGAATCATGTGCAGATTACATGCCTTTAGGTGAGCCAGGATGCTCAACAGATAAAAATGGATGTATTAATTTATTAACACCAAGCAAATTCATAACAAAAAATGCACATGGATTAGCAGTAAACTCCTGTCTGGTAGAAGTGCGTAAATGGGAAGGAGAAAAATAATAATGAAAAAATTTCACATGATAGTAGATTTAGAAAAATGTGTAGGTTGTTTTAACTGTATGCTAGCTTGTAAAGATGAGCATGTTGGAAATGAATGGCTTCCTTATACATATGAACAACAAAAACATGATCAGAAATGGATAAATCCATATATACATGAAAGAGGAGAAGCGCCATTTGCGGATATCTGTTATGTAACAAAAACATGTCAGCATTGTGATAATCCTCCTTGTGCAAATAAATTCCCAGATGTAGTTAAGAAAAGGGAAGATGGAATTGTATTATTTGATCCTATTAAAGCCAGAGGTAAAAAAGGTTTAGAAAAAGCATGTCCATTTGGAATGATAAGTGTAAATGAAGACCTTGGTTTAGCTCAGAAATGTACAGCATGTGCTCATTTATTGGATCAGGGATGGAAAGAGCCAAGATGTGTTCAGGCTTGTCCTTTAAGAGCTATAAGTATAATGATGTGTGAAGATGAAGAGTTTGAAGAAGTAGTTAGAACACAGAATTTAAAATCATTATACGAAGGTGATCACAGACCAAGAGTAATGTATAAAAACTTATATAAATATAATAAATGTTTTGTGACAGGATGCCTAAGCTATGATAAAGATGGAGTGGAAGAAGCAGCTACTGAAGCGGCACTTCAATTAAAAGTAGAAGGTGAAGTAGTATTCGAAGGTGAAGCGGATTTCCTTGGAGAATTCAAAATTGATAAGATACCAATGAACAGTGGTAAATTTACAGTTGAATGCTTCTTGAAAGGATATGAACCAATCTCTGCAGAATTTGAGATTGGAGAAAAAAGTATTCACTTAGGATGCATGAAGTTTAAGAAAAAGGTTAAATAAAATGCTTCAAGCAGAAACGATTATTAAACAAGTACAATTAGATTTATTTGAGGGTTATTCTTTATGGGAGGGATTTCCCCTCCCCTCCTTAAATAAATTTGAAAAAGAAGAAATACCTAAAACAGCCTTTAGGTGTTATAGTGGAGAATTTGCTAGAGATTTTGCCAGTGCATGTCAAAGTTTTTATTTGTTCAGAAAACTTCACGAAGATATTGATACAAATACTGAAATAAATACATTGCTTGGCGACTTCTTTTTTAGCAGATTTTCAAATCATCTTATACCGATAGATAATACTAAATTGATTGATGCATTTGCAGAATATTTAAAAAGAGACAGTCAGAGAGAAGTGGAAGGAAAAAAGAAGTTCTCTATAAATGAATATAAATTATTTATAGAAGAGGCATCTAGATTAATAACCAGATTATGATTGAAACAAAAATGAAATCCATGGTAGAAAAGAAAATAACTTCAAATCCTATGTTTGAAACAATACAGAAGAAAATTTATCAATTAGAACAATTATTAAAAGAAAATTGTGTTGCTGAAAATGTGGAAATGAGAAATGACCTAGAAAGAGTAGTTACATCAGGGGGGAAAAGACTTAGACCCACTTTGGCATTTTTAAGCTACCTGGTTTCTGGGAAAAACGAGAAGCCTATTCTTCCTCTAATGTGTATGTTGGAATTAATGCATACAACTTCACTTATTCATGATGATGTAATAGATGAAGCCACGACAAGAAGAAGTGTAGCAACAATCAATCAAACAAGTGGTAAGAAAAAAGCAGTTCAAAGTGGAGACTTTTTATTATCAAGAGCAATGAAACTGCTTCATATTTATCAAGGTACAGGAATAAATGAAGTGCTCTCAGAAATTTCTACTCAGATGTGTCTAGGGGAATTTTTGCAGATGAAAAACCTATATGACCTAAAAAATCAAACAATTGATACATACTTTTTACAAGCAAAAAGAAAAACTGGATACCTAATAGCAACTAGTTGTTATACTGGGGCACTTGCAGGAGGAATGGAAAAAGATCAAGCTGAGTATTTAAGAAATTACGGACAAAATATAGGAATAGCCTTTCAGTTAAGAGATGATTTGTTAGACTTTGAATCATCAACACAGATTGAAAAAAGTAGCAATCAGGATTTAAAAAGGGGCATATTTACTTATCCGGTTTTATATTTAAAAGAAAAAGGTATTTCTAAAGAACTTGTATCACTTTTTGAAAAGAAAAATAAAACAGATCATGAAATAGATCTACTGGTTGACTATATTAAATCATCAGATGCGATAAAAAAGACAAAAACTCAGATAGAGTATTTTAGTGAAATGGCAATAGCGGAACTTAGAAAATTTTCAAAAACTGAAGCTTTAAATGCACTAGAAATATTAGCGAAAGAGTTGAATGTTAGAAAAAAATAATGACTTGTTATTTCATGGAAAGGAGCAAAAAATGGACGACATCTTAAATAAAAAACCTGGTCGTAAATTAGCTGAAAGAATTGCTAAAGATGCAGGTGTTAAACTTCATGAATGCTACCAATGTGGCAAATGTAGTGCGGGATGCCCGATGGCTCATGCTATGGACATTATGCCAAGACAACTGGTTCATTATATGAAACTAGGCAAAATGGATGAAGTTTTAGAATCAAAAACTATTTGGCTTTGTGCCACTTGTCATACATGTGTTGATAGATGCCCACATAGTATTAATATTCCAGGGTTAATGGAACAGTCACGTATGGAAGCTAAGAAACAAGGAAGTATAGCAGTAAAAGAAGTTGATAAATTTACAGATATATTCCTTGGTAATGTAAAAACTTTTGGAAAGTCTCAGGAAGTTATACTGGAAGGTATATATAACCTTACAACAGGAAACTTTACACAGGACATGAATAACACACCTCATATGTTAAAACATAAAATCATTAGACCAGAAGTAAATGTTGTTAATGACAGGGCAAAAGTTAAAGAAATCATGGCAAAATCACTAAAGAGAGGTGAAGACAGATGAGATATTACTATTACCCTGGGTGCTCTATGGACTCAACAGCTGTAACATATAAACAGTCTATAGATTACGTAGCAGATAAAATTGGTTTAGAATTAGTTGAAATTCCTGACTGGAACTGTTGTGGAGCTACAGCAGCCCATACAAGGAATGAATTAATGGCACTTTCGCTTCCAGCAAGAAACCTTGCACTAGCTCAGCAGGATGGGAAAGAGCTGGATATTGCAGTACCTTGTGCTTCTTGTTATTCAAGAATGAAAACAAGTGTACATGAAGTTAGAAAAAGTGAAGAAGTTAAAAAAGAAGTTAACGAGATTTTAGGGATGGATTATGATGCTAAACAAGATGTATGGTCATTTTTAGATGTATTTTCTAATCCTGAAATTATTGAAGCTTGTAAAGATAAATTGATTGGTTCTTTAGAAGGATTAAAAGTAGCATGTTATTACGGATGTCTTACATCTAGACCTAAAGAAATATGTAATCCAGATGATACAGAAAATCCTATGCAAATGGACGATATAGTAGCACTTACAGGTGCTGAACCAATTGAATGGGATTGTAAAACTGAATGTTGTGGAGCCAGTCATCAGGTTGATTCACCAGAAGCATCAAGACCACTAATACAAAACATATTAGAAAACGCTAGAGCAAATGGTGCTAAAGCTATTATTACAGCTTGTCCATTATGTAACTTAAACTTAGATATGCGTGAAGGTGAGATTAATAAGGTAAAAAAGACTGGATTTGATTTACCGGTATATCAGTTTACACAATTATTAGCGGTATGTATGGGGGCTAGTGCAAAAGAGGCTGGATTACACAAACATTTTCATCCTGCTTTTGAAAAAATCAATACATTTTTAAGAAGGGCAGGTGATTAAGAATGAGTAGAGTTGGTGTTTTTGTCTGTCATTGTGGAACTAATATTGCTGGAATGGTAGATGTAGAAAAAGTCGCCGAAGAAAGTGCAAAAGTACCTGGCGTTGTTCATTCTGTAACATATAAATATATGTGTTCTGAGCCTGGACAGCAGATGGTAAAAGATGCGATTGAAGAACAAAACTTAGACAGAGTAGTAATCTGTTCTTGTTCACCAAGAATGCATGAGCTTACTTTCAGAAAAATGTTAAAAGGTACAAAAATAAACCCATATATGCTTGAGATTGCTAACATCAGAGAACAATGTTCATGGGTTCATACAGATAAAGAAAAAGCTACTGAAAAAGCTGTTGATTTAACAAGAATGGCTATTGAAAAAGTAAAAAGAGATGCACCTTTATTTACTTCAACTATACCTATCAATAAAAAAGCTTTGGTAATAGGTGGTGGTATCGCAGGTATTCAGGCAGCACTTGACATTGGTGATGCTGGATATGATGTTACTATAGTTGAAAAAGAACCTTCAATAGGTGGTCATATGGTAATGCTTGATAAAACATTCCCTACAATGGACTGTTCAGCATGTATTTCAACTCCAAAGATGGTTGATGCGGGTGCACATCCAAATATAACACTAAAAACTTCATGTGAAGTTGAAAGTGTTGGAGGATATGTTGGTAATTTTGAAGTAACAATAAAACAGAAAAAACGTTATGTGAATCATGATCTTTGTACAGGATGTGGTTTATGCGAAACTAAGTGTCCAACAAAAACAACTAGTGAATTTAATCAAGGCATAGGTACTAGAAAAGCTATTTATAAACCTTTTGCACAGGCTGTTCCTGCAAAACCTGTTATAGATCCTGATACATGTAAAATGTTGACAGATGGTAAATGTGGTGTTTGTGAGAAAGTTTGTCCTTTAGGAGCCATAAACTTTAAAGATGAAGAACAATTGATAACAGAAACATACGGAGCCATAGTAGTCGCTACCGGATATGAACTTATTGACTGGACAAAATTGTATGGTGAATATGGCGGCGGTCGTTTTGATGATGTTATTAGTGGGCTTCAGTTTGAAAGACTTGTAAACGCATCAGGACCAACTGAAGGACATATATTAAGACCTTCTGATGAAACTGAACCAAAAGATGTAGTAATTATAAAATGTGTTGGTTCTAGAGATCCTAATAAAGGGAAATCATATTGTTCAAGAGCTTGTTGTATGTATTCTGCAAAGCATGCTCATCAGATACTTGATAAAATTCCTGGATCAAATGTATACATATTCTATATGGATGTTAGAACTGCAGGAAAAGGTTATGAAGAATTTTATAATAACACAAGAGAAGATGGTGCTATATATATAAGAGGTCGTGTTTCAAAAATACTTAAAGAAAATGGAAAACTTATTTGTAAAGGTGAAGATACTTTATTAGGTAAACCAGTTAAAGTAGAAGCGGATATGGTTATTCTTGAAACAGCTATGGTTCCAGCAGATGGTATAGAAGATATAACAGGAATCTTAAGCATTGCTAAAGATAATGATGGCTGGATTACAGAAGCTCATCCAAAACTTAAACCTGTAGAAACACAGACAAACGGAATATACCTTGCAGGTACATGTCAGGGACCAAAAGATATTCCAGATACAGTAGCACAGGCTTCAGCTGCAGCGGTAAAAGTTTGTGGATTATTCTCAAAATCTGAAATGGAAACTTCTCCAATGATTAGTAATGTTAATCAGGAGAAATGTAGTGGTTGTGAGCAGTGTGTAAGATGTTGTCCTTATAAAGCTATCACGATAGTAGAAATTGACGGAAGAGATGGAAATAAACGTATTAAAAGAAATGTTGCAAGTGTTAATTCAGGACTATGTCAGGGCTGTGGTGCATGTGCAGGTGCATGTAGAACAGGTGCTATTGACTTATTAGGATTTACAAATGATCAGTTACTTAGGGAGGTGGATGCATTATGTCTATAAAAAAAGATGAAAATTGGGAACCACAAATAATCGCCTTTACCTGTAACTGGTGTACATATACAGGAGCTGATCTTGCAGGACTAAATAGAATGAAATATCCTGAAAATGTAAAATTAATCAGAGTACCTTGTTCCTCAAGGGTTAATCCACAGTTTGTGATAAGGGCATTTCAAAAAGGATGTGACGGAGTATTAGTTTGTGGATGTCACCCTGGAGATTGTCATTATGCAACAGGAAACTATTTTACAAGAAGAAGATTTATGCTGATGCAAAGATTACTTGAACATAATGGTATAGATCCAAATCGTTTCCAAGCTAGATGGATTTCAGGTAGTGAGGCTGCAAAATTTAGAGATGTAATGACTTCAGTGTCTAACCAAATAAAAGAGATGGGACCTAACCATAAATTCGTTGAGGAGTATTACGAAGCTGGAGGTGTGGTTAATGAATGATATACAAAAGAAAATGATTTCGACAACTAAAAAACTTTTAGAAGACGGAGTTGTAGACTATGTCATAGGATGGGAAGGCACACGTTTTCCAAATAAAACAAAACCAGCTTTTATTTCAAAGCCAGAAGATGCAGACAAACTAGTTTGGAATGAATATTGTGTAAACGGATTGGCAAAATATACTCTAGATGATAAATATCCAGATAAAAAAATAGGCATTATGGTTCGTGGATGTGATTCAAGAGCTGTTGTAAGACTTATTAATGATAATCAGGTTGAAAGGGATAATCTATACTTAATAGGAATTCCTTGTGATGGCAAAGAAAACAAAATATGTGAGACTTGTTCTCATAAAAATCCAGTTATTTATGATGAATTACTTGGGGATTTAGTAAATGAAGAAATGAGCAAAGATCGTTTTGGGGAAGTTATAGAATTTGAAAAACTTTCACCAGATGAAAAATATAATTACTGGGCCATACAGTATGATAAATGTATACACTGTTATGCTTGTAGAAATGTTTGTCCTGCTTGTAACTGTAGAGAATGCTATGCAGACCAAGCCGTAGAAGGATGGCAAGGAAAGCAAAATAATAGAGAGCAGAACCAGATATACGGTTTAACTAGAGCTTATCATGTTGGTGATCGTTGTATTGAATGTGGTGAATGCGAAAGAGCATGCCCAATGGGATTGCCGATTATGAGACAAACAAGAAAAATGCTAAAAGACATTAATGAATTATTTGGTGAGTATGAATGTGGACTTGCAGAGGAAAGAACACCAATACTTGGGGAATATGAATTAAATGACGCAGATGATTTCATGTAGGAGGTGGCTAAGAACATGCTATTAAAGAAAAAAGATTTAGAAAAAGCACTGGAAATTCTTGCTACCCATGGAAAAGTATTAGTACCTGGTGAGGAAAATGAGGTTAGCAAATTTGTAGTTTGGGAAAAGGGGATGGATGTTGACTTAACTAAGGATAACACCCTGCTACCACCAAAGGATATTCTTTTTCCAAACACAGAAAAAATGTACAATTATAAAATGGGTAAAGAACCTAAGGTAGAAGAAATTGTAGAAAGTCCTGTACAAATCATTGTTGGTATAAAACCTTGTGATGTGAATAGTATTTCGTGTATGGACAAAGTTTTCTTAGAAAAAGGTTTTGTAGATAATTTTTATGCAAGAAAAAGAGAAAATCTTACCATTTTTGCTATGGAATGTGTTAGTTCTATGGAAACATGTTTCTGTGATTCCATGGGAGTTAATCCAAACAAAGCTCCAGATGCAGATGTAATGATTAGAGATTCTAAAGATAATTATAGCTTAGAAGCTCAAACACCAAAAGGTGAAGAAATGCTTAAAGAGCTTTCCTCTTTACTAAAAGAAGGAAAAGCAAATCTAAAAGATACAAAATGCACATTAACAACAAATATGACACAAGATCTGTCAACTAAATTAAAAGGAATGTTTGAACATCCTATTTGGGATGAAGTTTCAAAACCTTGTATGGGTTGTGGGACTTGTACTTATGTGTGTCCTACATGTTATTGTTTTGATATAGGTTCAGACAATCATGGAGCCGAAGGCACAAAATTCCGTTGCTGGGACTCATGTATGTTCTCAGATTATGCAAGAATGGCAGGTGGACACGATCCTCGACCTAGTAAAAAAGAGAGAGTCAGAAATCGCTATATGCATAAATTATCATATTTTAATGAGCGTTACGGAACAACTTTATGTGTAGGTTGTGGAAGATGTGTTTCAAAATGTCCTTCTGGAATGGATATTACAGATTTTATAAATAAAGTTCAGGAGGTACAGTAAAATGAGTGATATAAATCATGAATGTACATGTAATGATAATCCACTAGTACCACAGGTTTGTAAAGTTATAAAGATAACTCAGGAAACTTCTGATGTACAAACTTATAGAATACAAACTCTTGATGGAAAAAAACCTTTTACTCCATTGCCTGGACAATTAGCAATGATATCCATAATTGGAGTTGGTGAAGCAATGTTTTCAATAACTGCTCAAGGTGAGGATTATATTGAATCATCAATAAAAAGAGTAGGGGAACTTACAAATGCCTTACATGAAATGAATGTAGGAGACGAAATTGGTGTAAGAGGACCATACGGTAATAATTTTCCTTATGAGGAATTAAAAGGTAAAGATATTTTATTTATTGGTGGAGGTATTGGTTTAGCACCTGTTAGATCTCTCATAAGATATTGCTTTGAGAACAGAAAAGATTATGGACATATAGATATATTATATGGTTCAAGATCACCTGAAGATTTAGTATTTAAAGAAGACTTGTTCGAAAATTGGCCAAAAGTAGAAGATGCTGATGTGCATGTTACTGTTGACAGAGGCAATGAGACTTGGGAAGGTAATGTTGGATTTGTTCCAGCATATCTAGAAGAACTAGCTTTTTCCCCAAAAGGAAGAAAAGTTGTTTTATGTGGACCGCCAATTATGATAAAATTTTGTTCAGAAGCTTTAATGAGAATGAACTTTCCAAAAGAAGATGTTATTACTACCTTGGAAATGCGTATGAAATGTGGTATAGGTAAATGTGGAAGATGTAATATTGGTAGCAAATACGTTTGCCTTGATGGACCTGTATTTAACCTGGCAGAATTAGATGAATTGCCAGATGAAAAATAATAAAAAATTAAATTTAAGTGTGAAATACGAAAGGAGTTATTTATGAAAGGATTTGAAAAGAATGTTAGAACTTTCTATGAGCCAGTTAAGTTAGGTTCAAAAAACAAACTTGGTAAACTAGTGGTTTTAGGAGCAGTTGCATATGGTGTATATAAATTAGCTAAAAAATATACAAGTGAAGACCAGTACCAAGAATTTGATACAGACCTTGGTAAAAAGGTTAATTACAATGAAGAGGGTGCCGAAGAAGAAAAATTTGCTGAAAAAATTTTGAAAGCTGCAAAAAAAGCGGGCAAAGATGTAGAAGAAAAAGTAGATAAAATCAAAAAAAGCTTAAATTAATCAATAAAATTCATTCAAAAATCACGGTCTGTCAAAAAGTCAGACCGTGGTTAATTTGTTTGATTTGAAAGGTTTAACATGAGAATAAAAGAACTTATATATTTGCCTTTTTGGTTTTTTAAGGCAAAGTTTTTAGGTACGAAAAAACCGTTACAATCAGTAATATTTATAACTGACTATTGTAACCTTTCTTGTAAACACTGTGCAAAAGATGGTCATGGTTGTTCTACAATGAAATCATATAAAATAATAAAAGAAGAGCTAGAATATTCTTATGAAATGGGATCTAGATTTGTAGACTTTGAAGGTGGAGAACCAACACTTTGGAAAGACGGATCCTATAATCTAAATGACTTATATAAATTAGCAAAAGAAATAGGGTACTTTTCAGGTACTCTTACAACTAATGCTCAAAACTCTTTTGAAGACACACTTGCAGATAGTATTTGGGTTAGTTTAGATGGTGTTGGTGAAACCCATGACATGATAAGAGGCATAGGTGCCTTTGAAAAACTAGATAAAAACATTAGAAAATGTAGAAAAAAATCAATATGTGTAAACATGGCTATTAATAATATTAATAAAAACAATGTTATTGAAACTATTAAATTTGCAAAAGAACATCCCCATATAAAACTAATATCATTAAATTTCCATACCCCATATCCAGGTACTGAAGATTTAATGGTTAAGTGGGAAGAAAGATGTGAAATTATAGATAGTATTTTGGAAATGAAAAAGAATGGGTTTCCAATTATGAATAGTAAAACAGGACTTAAGAATTTAAAAAAGAAAAACTATAAAAAATATTGTTGGATTACAAACTTTATATTAGTTGATGGAATGAAATTTTCAGAATGTCCAGGAAAGAGCATTGGTATATGCAATCAATGTGGATTCGGCATGGCAGGAGAAATGAATGGTCTTATGAGATTTAAACCCGACACCCTCTTTGCTGGATTGAATTTACGAATCACTAAATAAATATGTTTGTGGTACCGATAATCACACCTATAAGGGCTCCTAAAAGAACTATGTAGTGCAACTCTCTTTTAACAACTGAGAGGCTTAGATCTTCTATTTCTTTGGAGTCCATTTCTAATAATTTTGTTTCAATAATACCTGAAACATCTATATGTGAAACTATATCTTTTGTATATTGTTTCATGAATGATATATAGATTAAATCTAATATATCTTTAAGGTTATCTTTTGAAATATCTAAATCTTCAAGTAAAGCTTTTGGTGTTTGTTCTTTTAATTCCTCGAATTCCTCTTCAAGCATTGGCATAACGATATTTTTACCATTTGTTAATATAAAGCATTCTATTTCGTCTCCAAGAGGCTTAGAAATAGATGAAATAATATCATCACTAACTAATTTTGCGATTTTACTATTTTTAAAGGTTTTTTTTCATTATTTCTGGGCCCTGTTCAGATATTAAGGAACTAATATCAGCTTTAATAAAAGAAGCTAGTATTCTAACACACAGTTCTTCCTTGACCTTATCTTTAATTAAATTTATATTTTCAGATTCAAGCAAATTTGTTTTATCATCAGAAATGTCTACTTTATCTTTAAAAAAAGAGTTTGCAATATTACTGGTTACTGCATCTCTAAAATAATCAGATAAAAAAATCTCCTCTAAATCATTATAGGTAAAGAATTTATCTACAACTGCATCCCCCAAAATTTTACCTAATTGATTTTTTCTTTTTGGTACAATACCAGGTGTGAAGGGGAGTGTTTTATTCCCTATTTTAATTGGATTTAAGGGTTTGAAAAGCATTTTTATAGCTAGAAAATTTGTAAAATAACCTATTAAACCACCTACAATTGGACCGCTAAGAACTGTTAAAATATTCATTTGATTTCCTCCGAAAATATGTGTATACAGCTAATATACCAAATTGTGTAAGTTTGTCAATGTGTTTATAAAAATAACTATTGACAAAGGTAGACAGATGGTATACCATATATTTCAGTAAGGAGATTTAAATGAAAACTTTCAAATTTTGGTTTAACAATTCAAGACCAGTTTCATTACCTCAAAGTATGATTCCAGCCTTAACAGCAATATTTCTATGCGCATGGAATGAAAACTTTTCGATTTGGCTAGGGATAATATCCCTAATAGGAGTAATGTTTGCTCACTTATCAATGAATTTAATAGACGATTATTTTGACTATAGAAAAATGGAAAGTGGATATAGAGATGCACTTGTTAGAGAAGGAATAAGAGCTAGAACATTAAAGTGTGCTTATTTAGTATCAGGAGAAGCCACATTAAAACAACTAAGAATTGCAATAGTTTTATTTGCACTTCCAGCGATTTTAGCAGGGATAGTAGTATTAGTATTAAGAGGGTATCCAATTTTAATTATTGCAGGAATAACTATTATCTTGGGAATATCATACTCGGGAAATCCATTGAAGTTGAGTTATAGAGGCTTTGGAGAATTAGTTATAGGGATAATATTTGGACCACTTATTGTTATTGGTATGGGGCTTGCAAGCGCAGGAACAATAAATGGAATGTTAATAGTTACAGGCATTACCATGGGATTATTGGTAACAAATATATTGTTTACACATTCAGTAATGGACTATGAAGCAGATTTAAGAGCTTCTAAAGCAACACTTGCGATATTAGTAAAAAAAGACAGTTTGAAATTATTCTTTTCAAGTTTATTTATATTTTTACCTTATATAGTATTTATCTTAGGATGGGCATTAGGCTATTATTCTCCAATATATCTAGTAGTTTTATTAACAGTTTTTTGGTCAGTAGCTTTGTTTAAATCTATAATTGCTCATGTAATAAAAAAAGAAACAGATATAGTTAGAAAAAAAATGGTATGGCCCTATGAAGTATTGGGAACAGATATGTGAATGGGGTATTGATTGGTTTATGCTAAGATGGTATTTGGCGAGAAACATGATGACAGCCTTTGGATTGATAATAATTATTGTCACCGTAGCCATTTGAAGTAATAAACCTATAAAAATGTTGTCACCTTAGTTTAAAAATATATTAACACAAAGAAAAAATCAGGGCGCCTTTTAACCTGATTTTTTTCTTTCTAATTTCTTGGATATATTGTAAAAAAGTAATAATCTGTATAAGCGTCATTACTATACATAGTATAATTATTTATTCTAATCTCAACAGATGAAAAACCCTGATTTACAAGTTCGTTCCAAACTGCATTTGAAATACTTAAAGTATTAATATCCTCAATGGATGAATAATAAAATGTAGCACTTGTAGAACCAGAATTAATTATATCTAAATATGAATCTGAGAATTCATTAAAATCATTAAGTACATGGGTGACTGAAACTCCATTATCTTTTATTCCGAAAGTATAGGCAGTGCTTGTACATGATGGTGCACTTTCTAAAGAACCAACATAATATGTTACTCTAGATTGATTCATAACCGCATCAGGCATCAAAAAGTAATCATAGACTATTAAGGAATAATTATCCCAATCATCCCAAGTTACATCTACATGATACCAAGCACCATATATTTTAACTATATTCCAAGCATGTCCAACATCAGGAGTGCTGGTATCATCATCACCGTAGGCTATTTTACATTCAACACCTGCTTCAGGATGACTTTCACTCCATTCATCTATTAGAGCTTTAAATGCTAATGAATAACCAAGACATGCACTTTTACCATACGAAAAGACACCATCTGCATCATTATATTGTAAATCTTCTGTGTAATAAGTGTTGGCGGCTATCCAATCATGATAGTATTTGACTGCTGCATATGGATCTGAAATATTTGAATCATCTGTAACATCTTTAGCAGCCTGGGCATCTTCCTCAGTATATTCAGCAGGTTTAGAAATATCACTTACTGAGGAACTTTCATCAACTGCTGGTGCAGGAGTATCCTCAATTTCAACATTTTCAGATTCCTTAATTAATACAGTTTCTTCTTCTACCTGTGTAGTAGTTTCTTCTATAGTAGTTTTCTTCAGTTGTTGTTTCTATAATAGTAGAAGTTTGAGAATTGTTTTCTGTAGATTCTTCAATGATTTCAGTTTCTTTAAGACCAGATATTTCAAATGCAAAATCATTTAAAGCAACAAAAAAAGAACTGAGCCCACAGGAACTTGTAAACACAGGTATAATAATTAATATTAATGTTATTATTAAAGCTCTAAAATTCTTTCTCATAGGATCATTATACATTATAACATTAACATTATAGTGTATTTTTTGTGAACAATAGCTGAATTTTCATCTAGATATAGTTATATTAAAATTGACTGTAAAATTGCATACATGATATACTTTTTTAAATGGGGGATATTATGGAAAATACTTAGAGAATACAAGTTTTTCTTTGCTTTTGTAATAATTATTTTAGGGTTTTTTATATATAGAACCATTTTAACAATGGGGCCTTTGGATGAAGCTTATAATATCTTACAAGCTTACAGAAACAACTCAAGGTCAACTACCATTTGTAAACAAATTGGGAAATTGCAAGTAGTAGTGCAGTTTTTATGTTACCTTTTTTTTTGGTTATATAAATTTATTACAGGTGGACTCGAAGGAATAATATTATTCTATAGAATTTTTTATTTACTGATAAATATTATTATAGGCATAACTGTATATAGATTATTAAAAAATAAAGTTGAAAATATAATAATAATTGCAACTATGACTTTCCTAGTTACTTATGCGCCATTTTCTGCGTATTTTTGGTGGTACGATACGGCTTTACTATTATTTATGTTTTTAGGCCTTATTTTTTTGTTAAATTATATTTATTCTACAAATAAAAAAAGTAAAACCATTTCATTGATGTTAGCTGGAGTTATCCATGCTTTTATGGTTTTTTCATATCCAACTTCCCTTTTAACATATATATCAATAGTTGTTATTTTTATAATTATTAATAGGAAAAAAATATTTGATATTAAGTGGTATTTATTAGGAACGTTAATTGTATTTTTACTTTTTATATTATATTGTTTAATAGTTGGATTTGAAAATATATCTCTTTTTAATAGTGAAATATATGCTTTAGACACAGAGTCACATAATATGACTTTTTCTGTGGAGTATTTATTTAATAGGGCTAAGCGTATGTTAAGTAAAACATTTAATTACACTTTATATAAATGGATAATTACAATTGGGTTGTTAATTATTTGGAGTATAGGCAAAGTATTGGGTAAAAAGCTTATTAAAATTTCTTTTATATTTTTATTGATACTATCAGCGTTTATAATTGGGTTTAACAGAGTTTCTTTTGCACTTGTCGATTTTTCTTTCTATTTATTTTTATGGACTCCATTTTTATACTTTTATGTACCAGAAGAAAAGAAAGGTATTTCAAAAAAAATATTTATTTTATTTTGGGTAACTTCCTTAATTAATTATTATGTAATAGGTATAACATCGTATTCAGGAGTTGAAAAGTCAAGAATTGGAGTATATTCAGGAGTTTTTTGTGGACTAATATTTATTTTCTTTATATTAAAAATGGTTCATAAAAGAATATTTTTATTAGCAGCAATGCTTTTGATTTTGGGTCAACTAGTTTTGTATTATACAAATTATTTTGATGGGTGGTCAAATTATAGTGAAAATACTTATATTATGAAAAGTGGGGTTTATAAAGGGCTTAAAGTAGGAGAACAATATAGAGAATTTGAAGAGCAGGAAAAGTTTGTATATTCATCAAGAGATGAAGATGATAAGTATATTTTTTGTATAGACTTAACTATGAGTTATTACCTTTTTTCAGATTTACAAGCGGCTACTAATTATTCTTGGCAGGCATATAAAAATAAAGGTGAAAAGGATTCCGATTGGGAAGCGACATTTTATTACTTTGAACATGTTTCAGGGAATCCAGATATGATAGTTTTATATACTGACAGATTTGAAGAAAAGGCTAAAATAATTAAAGATTTTATTGAAGAAAAATATGAGTTTTATGGTGAAAGAGAAGGTACATCTATATATAAAAAAATAGAGGATTAATTGCTTTTTATAAACTGTTATTATAAAATTAAGTTGCTGTAATTAATCTATTTGGGGGTGTTTTTGTGAAAAAAGATTTAATAAAAATACTTG
Source organism: uncultured Parasporobacterium sp. (assembly GCA_963676435.2). GTDB lineage: Bacteria > Bacillota > Clostridia > Lachnospirales > Lachnospiraceae > CAXXOZ01. The sequence goes on along the minus strand of CAXXOZ010000020.1, from coordinate 68,842 downwards.
AATCTGAAAAAAATACAAATGGGAATATAACATCAAATGAAGAAATAATATCTTGGATGGATAATCTTTTAGAAAACACTAAAATTTCTGTGAAAGAGTGTCTTTTAGATGACAATTCTTTTTGGTTTTTATGATGAGATTAATGGTGAAATTTTAAATAGGAAAAGAAGTTTTTTTTATATCAAAGGTATACAGGAATATGAAAATGGAGAAATTAAAAATGAACAGCCTATAATTGTGCAACCAGAAATTGGATACCTTGGTATTATATGTAAAGAATTTGATGGAGTCATAAACTTTTTAATGCAGGCAAAGGTTGAACCTGGAAATGTAAATGGGATTCAAATTTCGCCTACAATACAGGCAACAAAAAGTAATTTTACAAAAGAGCATGGTGGTAATATGCCACCTTATTTTGAATATTTTGAAAATGCTACAAAATATAAAATAATTTCAGATCAAATACAATCCGAACAATCTTCCAGATTTTATCGAAAAAGAAATAGAAATATTATAATAAAAGTTAACGAAGATATTGAGGTTTTACCAAACTATAAATGGATGACTCTTGGTCAGATAAAAAAATTAATGGACATAGATAATTTAGTTAATATGGATACTAGAACGGTTCTATCCCACATAACATTTCTTGATGTATTTAATACGAGTGATAAGAAGACTATTTTATCAATAATGGAAGATGAAGCATGGGTTAATTCTTTATTTAGTAATAATAGAAGAAAAGAAATAATAGAAATTTATAATTATATAAACGATTACAAAATGTTTAATAATCAATCACGAATATTAGTTCCCTTATCTCATGTTTCTACTTGGCATGTTAATAATGAAGGGGTATTTTGTAAAAATGAGTCAAATTTTGAAGTGAAATTTTATGATATATCAATAACTGGAAGAGAAGTACAAAGTTGGAGCCAGCCATTAATAAAAGCTAAAGGGGAAGCAGTGCTAGGTTTAATAGTTTGCAATTATGATGGCAAGAAAAAACACCTGGTTTCAGTTGTTTCTGAGATAGGGATTTTTGATAAACTTGAAATAGGACCTAGTATTCAAGTTGAAAGTATAGATATTAATAAAAAGCAAGATTCAATATATAAACTGTTTAAAGAAAAACTAAACAAAAATGAAGGTATAATTAAAAATGTTATTTTATCTGAAGAAGGTGGAAGATTTTTCAATGAACAAAATAGAAATGTAATAATAGAAGTTAAACCTGGTGAAATTGAAAATTTACCTGAGGGTTACTTCTGGGTAGATTATTCTACACTAGATAGTTTACTTCATATAAATAACTGTATTAACATACAGTTAAGAAATTTATTATCAATAATGGAGAGATGATATGTTGAAATTTGGAGTCCTAGGTGGAGCAGATATTGCAAAAAGAATTTTCATTCCTTCTTTAATCAAAAGTGAAAATGCTAAGTGTATCGCAGTTGCATCTAATAACAATGAAAAAAGAGAATTCTTTAAGAATGAGTTTAATGTTGATGTTACAGATGATTATTATGATATTTTAAAAGATCCTAATATTGATTCGGTTTATATTCCTTTACCACCAACATTGATATATAAATGGGCTGTTTTAGCATTAAAAAATAATAAAAATGTTTATCTTGAAAAACCATTATCTACAAAACATAGTCAGACAAAAAAACTTATAAAATTATCAGAAAAAAAATCTCTAGTTATACAGGAAAATTATATGTTTCAATATCATTCCCAATTAAAGTGGATTAAAGATACTATTGAATCTGGTGAAATAGGCGAAGTAAGATTAATAAAAACGTCTTTTGGTTTTCCCTTTAGAGGTAAGAATGATTTTAGATATTGTAAAAAGCTTGGTGGTGGAGCATTAATGGATGCTGGAGGATATGTGACTAAAATGGCATCTTTAATGTTAGGAAATACAATAAAAGTAAAAACAGCAAGTAAAAATGATTCGAAAGATTTGGATGTAGATATTTTTGGGAGCGTAAGTTTTGAAAATTCTGATGGACTTGTATGCCAAGCTTCATATGGTATGGACTGTTCATATCAGTGTTCCTTAGAAATTTGGGGGAGTAAAGGTAGAATATATACAAACAGAATATTTACAGCTCCAGAAAATCTAAAACCAACAATAGAATTTGAAAATATTGAAGGTAAAAAAACAATAACTTTGCTAAATGATAATCATTGTTTGAATTCAATAGAAAAGTTTTGTGAAGCTGTAAAAAATAAAGAATTAGAAAAAGAATTCAAAGATAAAATCTTATTACAGTCAGGTCTTATAAATGACATCCGAAAAATGTGGAGGGCGTAATATTGAATGAAAATATAAAGATATCTATAATTGGAGCAGATGGATATATTGGTAGCAATTTAAAATTTCACCTTGAAAAAAATGATTATAAAAACATAAATTTATATGGCGAAGGGTATAAAGAAATTGATATTACCAAAATAAACGAAGTTGATGAAATAGACTTTGACAGTGATATAATTTATATTTTATCAGGACTGACTGGTACAATGGATAGCTTTTCAAAATACGAAAATTTTATAAATGTTAATGAAATAGGTTTATTGAATATTTTGAATAAATATGTTGAAAAAAAATCAAAAGCAAAATTAATTTTTCCATCAAGCAGACTTGTTTATAAAGGATCAAGAGATAAACTTTCTGAGGATGCTAAAAAAGAATTTAAAACAATTTATTCTATTAATAAATATGCAGCAGAAAAGTATCTAGAAATGTATTCCAATTTATATGGAGTAGAATACTGTATTTTTAGAATATGCCTACCATATGGGAATCTAGTAGATAGCAAAATTTCATATGGTACTATGGGCTTTTTTATTGGTAATGGAGAAAAAGGAAATGACATTAGCATATATGGTGATGGCTCGCAAAAACGAACTTTAACACATATTGAAGATATTTGTGAAATATTTTTAAAAGGTGCTCTCAATCCTGATTGTGTAAATGATGTATATAATATAGGTGGGAATGATGAGCTGAGCATAAAAGAAATTGCTTCATTAATAGCTGAAATATACGGCGTAAAAGTAACTTCTAAGGCATGGCCAACTAATGATTTGCTTTTAGAGTCGGGAAGTACAGTTTTTGATTCTGGAAAAATTGATTTGTTATTAGATTTTAGGTACAAAAATAATTTTGTGGATTGGGCAAAAGAAAAAATCAAGGAGAAATAAAATGGAAAAAATTTCCTGTGTTATACCATGCTATAGATCAGAAAAAACAATTGAAAATGTAGTTAATGAAATAATAGAAACCATTAATAGTTATGAAAAGAAATTCGACTATGAAATAATCCTTATTAATGACAATTCACCTGACAAAGTTTGGGAAGTAATTAAGAATATTTCTAAAACTAATAAAAGAATCATTGGTCTAAACTTAGCCAAAAATTTTGGGCAGCATTCAGCACTTATGGCAGGATATGTTGAAACATCAGGGGATTATATAGTGACATTAGATGATGATGGACAAACACCTGCCAGCGAAATATTTAACCTGATAGAAGAGATTAATGATCAAGTTGATGTAGTTTATGGGAAATATTCAAAACGAAAAGATAATATATTTAGAAAACTTGGTACAAAGGTTAATAACTTTATGTCAGAAAAATTAATAGGAAAACCTAAGAATATTTCATTAACCAGTTTTTTTGCAGCAAAAAGGTATGTAATAGATGAAATAATTAAATATACGAATCCTTATCCCTATATATGGGGACTTGTAGTTAGGACTACCACAAATATAGCAAATGTTACCGTATCTCATAGAGGAAGAGTGGATTCTGAATCTGGATATACATTAAAAAAGCTTTTAAGACTTTGGATAAATGGATTTACAGCATTTTCTGTAAAACCACTAAGAATAGCTAGTGTTACAGGATTATTAGTAGCTTTTATTGGGTTTTTGTCTATTATATATATAATTATAAAGCAAGATTATAAATCCTCAAATGATTGCTGGATATGCATCTTTAATGTCTGTAATATTAATCGTAGGTGGATTGTTGATGATAATGTTAGGACTTGTTGGAGAATATATTGGGAGAATATATATTTCAATAAATGAATCACCTCAATATGTTATAAAAGAAAAGACAAATAAATAATCAGAAAATATTGATAAAAGTATATAAATTCTGTTACAATATAAATATATTATATTTTCACATGGAGGAGATAAGTGATGAAGAAATTTATGATGCTATTATTAGCTGTAATAATGATATTTGGAATTACAAGTTGTGGACCAAAAAATCCCCTAAGTAGTGATGGATTGACATTATTTAGATCAGGATCAATACCAGTTCTATATGGAGATTATGTAGGTTTTGTTGATCAAAAAGGTGAGTTTGTAATAGAGCCAGATTATTATTATGCAGATCCTTTTGCCAGTAATGGTCTTGCTGTAGTACAGGACTATTATAGTATGGACTGGGGATTTATTAACCAAAAGGGTGAATATGTAATTCAGCCATACTTTGATGAGGCTTATAACTTTATGGATAATGGACTTGCATTGGTTCAGGTAGGAGACTATTGGGGTTATATAAATGAAAGTGGAGAATATGTGGTAGAACCTCGCTTTGATAATGCAGATTATAAAACTTATAGTGATTTACTTGGAGTTAAACAAGGAGATTATTGGGGCTTTATTAATACAAAAGGAGAAATGGTAATTCAACCTCAATTTGAAGATGTTGGTTTCTTTGCTGAATCAACAGGTTTAGCTTTAGCCCAAAAAGATGGATACTGGGGCTATATCAATATGAAAGGTGAGTTTGTTATTGAACCTCGATATGATAATGCTGATCCTTTTGGAGATAATGGCTGGGCTGTTGTAAGATATAATGGATATTGGGGTTATATTAATGACAAAGGCGTTTTTGAAATAGAGCCACAATTTGAAGATGCATACAATTTTTCAGACAATGGTCTTGCAAGAGTTTATCAAAATGGATACTACGGTTATATAAATGATAGAGGTGAAATGGTAATTCAGCCTCAGTACGAAAATGCTGGTGATTTCTATAATGGTATGGCTTGGATTTATGAAAGAGGTTACATAGGATATATAGATTCAAACAATAATCAAGTAATTTCACCAAAGTATGATTATATAGATGAAGATTATGCTTGCAATTTCTTTGATGATGGATATGCTGCTGTAAATTATGGTGGTTATTATGGAGTTATTGACAAGGAAGGAAATACTGTTATTGAACCGTACTTTAATTTTATTTACTATATAAATTATAAATAATAAATAAGGTGAATTTTGGGGATGAAAAATAATTTTGATATTATTGTAGTTGGTGGCGGAGCTGCCGGTTTAACATCGGCAGCTTATAGCAGTAAAGAAAAAAGTGTACTTGTTTTAGAAAAAGAAAACTCTTTTGGAGGGTTAGTGGGTTCCTTTGAAAGGGATGGATTTGTATTTGATTCTGGAATTAGAGCTTTTGAAAATTCGGGAATAATTTTTCCCATGCTTAAAGAGCTTGGAATAGAGATGGAATTTGCGCCAAACATTGTATCAATAGGTATTTCTGATAAATTAGTCAGACTTGAAAACAAGGAAAGTTTATATGAGTATGAATCAATGCTAAATGAACTTTTCCCTGAAGAGAAAAACTCGATATGTGAAATAACAAAACTAATAGAAAAAATAATGGATGATATGGATGTGCTATATGGTATAGATAATCCTTTATTTATTGATTATATCAATGATAAAGAATATTTATACCATGTTTTATTACCATGGATGTTTAAGTATATAATAAGAATTAGAAATATAAAAAAATATAATCAACCAATAAATGATTTTTTGGAAAGAATCACCCCCAATAAACCATTTGTTGATGCTATAACACAACATTTTTTTACTGATACTCCAACATTTTTTGCATTAAGTTATTTCAGTTTATATTTAGATTATTTTTATCCTAAAGGAGGTACTGTAACTCTAGTAAACAAGCTTGTAGATTATTGCAGAAAGAATAATGTTTTTTTAGAGAATAATTCTAAAGTTGATGATGTAGATATTACAAATAAAACTTTAACCTCTAATGGAATAGTTTATAAGTATAAGTCATTAATCTGGTGTTGTGATATGAAAACCCTATATGATTTGGTTTTGAAAAATGAAATCAAAGAAAATAAACTGTTTAAAAATGTTTTAAAACAAAGCAAACTTATAGAAAATAATAAAGGTGGGAATTCGGTTTTTTCATTATATCTTGAAATCGATTTAAATAAGGAATATTTTGATGAAATTTGTGGAGCTCATATGTTTTATACACCTTCATTAAAAGGTTTGAGATCTTTAGGAAATATTAATTATGATAGTGTTGAGGAGATAAAGGAATGGTTATCAGATTATATTAAATTAACTACTTTTGAGATATCATGCCCAGTACTAAGGGATCCTGACCTTGCACCGGAAAATAAAACAGGTCTAATAGTCAGTACATTATTAGACTATGATGTTTTTAAAAATTCAGTGCAAACAAATAAATATCAAGAGATAAAAGAATTTTGCGAAGATGAAATCATTAAAACTTTAGAAAATAATCTTTTACCTGAAATAAATGGTAAAATTATGAATAAATTTTCTGCCACACCAATAACATTGGAAAAATATACTGGGAATATTAACGGAGCCATTACTGGCTGGTCATTTGAAAGTGAGAAACTGCCGGCAGAGGAAAGATTTATTAAAATTAAAAACTCTATTTTTACCAGTATGCCTAATGTTTATCAGGCAGGACAATGGACTTTTAGTCCATCAGGGCTTCCAGTATCTATCTTGACGGGTAAAATGGCAGCTGTAGAAGCAGTGAAATCTTTGAGGAGAACAAAGTGATTATAAATATTATAGTTATTGTTTGTGGGCTTATATGTAGTTTCTTATTATTTTATAGATTTCCAATGCTAAAAGAATTTAATAATAAAACTCCAAATTTAAAGATATCTATTATTGTTCCAGCAAGAAACGAAGAAAAGAATATTGGAAATTTATTAAAAGATTTATCTAACCAAAGCATAGATATTCATCAAATTATATGCGTGAACGATGATTCAAATGATGATACACTGAAGATTATAAAAAAATTTAATGTAGATGTTGTGGATATAAATAAAAAGCCTGATGATTGGACAGGTAAATCATGGGCATGTTTTACGGGTTATAAAAAATCTACAGGTGATTTACTTTTATTTATAGATGCAGATGTTAGACTTTCAAAAGATGCAATAAAAAAAGTAAGCGATGAATACATAGAAAATAAAAAAGTTATTTCTATTCAACCCAAACACAAAACAAAAAAAATATACGAGCAATTCTCTTTGATTTTTAATATTATACAACTTGCTGCAAATGGAACATGTTTTATTAAAAAAAATATACATATGGGATTATTTGGCCCATTAATACTTATTGATAAAAAATCTTATGAAAAAATTGGAACACACGAAGCAGTTAAGTTAAGTATTGTAGAAGATGTATCATTGGGTGAAAAACTAAAAGATAATAATATGGATTATGAAATATTATTAGGAGGCAGTGATGTAAGTTTTAGGATGTATTCAGGTGGTTTTAAATCATTATTTCAGGGTTGGAGCAAAAATTTTGCTTCAGGAGCGGCTAAAACAAATATTATAATAATTGCACTTGTTTTTTTATGGATCACATCATCTACATCAGTAATCTTTAATTTTTTAATATATAATTTAAAAGGAGAATTTATTCTTTCCCTTGCATATATAGTTTTTTTTATTATTTGGATAGTAGAAATCTTTAGAATTTCTTCAAAAATTGGAGATTTTAAAGTAATTTCCATTATTTTATATCCAATAAATTTAATGTGTTTCTTTGTGATTTTTTTAGTTTCAATAATTAAAAAGATTTTAAAAGCCAACACAGTATGGAAAGACAGAAAAATAAAAGTTTAGGAGAAACTATGCAGATAATATTTTTACCAGAATGGCTCACATTAATTCTGTGTTTTATAGTCTGGTTTATTTTACAAAGCTTGGCCGCATTTATATGTTATATAATACCTGATAGATATTATAAACCTGATTCATTTATATTTAAGTCAAAAGATTGGGAAAAAGAAGGAAAGATTTATAACAAGATTTTTAAAATTACGAAATGGAAAAAATTTCTACCTGATGGTGCAGCTGTAGCAAAGAATGGATATAGAAAAAAACATTTGAATAATTTTACAAAAGATAACTTAGAAAAATTCATCATTGAATCGTGCAGAGGAGAGATGTCTCACTGGCTAGCTATATTACCTTTTTGGCTATTTGGTTTTTTTGTACCTACTCCAGTTATAGCATTAATGTTTATTTATGCCTTGATAATAAATTTACCATGTATTATAACTCAGAGATATAATAGGCCAAGACTAATAAGAATACTTGGGAGAAATAAATTTAAATGAAGACAAACAAATCACTGATACTAAAATATATACCTGTTATTATAATAATAATTTTTTTAATAATATTTAGACAGGTAATTATGATTAATGAATTTAAACACATATTAATATGGGATATGATAATAATTTTTATAATATCTCTATTAACTATAGGTTTGATTTTTCTAATAGCATTTCCGACAGAAAAGAGATTAATAAAATTATTTTCAAAAATACAAGGTCCTTTATTATTAATAAATAGAGAAAATTTAGAAATTTTACTAGTTAATGAGGATGGAAAGACTTTAATTCGAAATAAAAAATCAAATGAGAAAACGAGTGTTTTAACTGACCTAATCGAATTAATTTCTTATGATATTGATTATTTTATAAATAAAATAAAAACAGAAGATAAAATAGATAATTTGGAAATTGATATAAAAAATGATAAAGGTAAAGAGATATCATTTTTAATGTCAAGTAAAAAAGCGAAATATAAAAATAATGATTGTATTTTACTAGTGTTTTTTGATATAACATCACAAAAACAAGTTCAAGAAAAAATGAGGTCATTAACTGTAAGAGATCAGCTTACAGGACTTTACAATAGACATTTTCTAGATGAGATAATTGAAGAAGAAATGCAAAGAGCAAATAGGTATAACTTTGATCTTTCTGTATTAATACTAGATTTGGATTTTTTCAAAAAAATAAATGATACATACGGACACCCTGTGGGTGATATAATATTAAAAGAAACAGCAAATCTAGCCAGTAACCATTTAAGAAGGTCAGATTTTTTAATAAGACTAGGTGGGGAAGAGTTTTTATTTTTAATGCCACATACAAATTTAAAAGAGGCTAGAATAGTTGCAGATAAAATCAGAAAAGAGATAGAAGAGTTAAACCATCCTATTGTTGGGAATTTTACGGCAAGCTTTGGTGTGGCACAATGGAATAAAAAAGAATCTTATAAAGAACTTTATGAAAGAGTAGATGCTGCACTATATAGTGCTAAAGAAGCGGGCAGAAACAGGGTTAATAGTGCAGAAGAATTAGTAAATAATGAAGAAAGTGATTTTCAATTAAAATGGAAAGAAGAATGGAATTCAGGAAATGAAATAATTGATAAACAGCATAAAAATTTAGTGAATATGGCGAATGGATTTTTAATGTTAACTATTAATAAAGCAGATTATGATTTATCATTAAAAAAGATAGAAGAACTTCATAAACATATGGGAGTCCACTTTAATAGCGAAGCTGATATACTTAAAGAGACAAATTATATAGGGTATGTTGAACACGTGAAAATTCATAACAATATTTTAAAAGAAATAAATGATATGAAAGAATCTTTTGAAAAGGGAGAAATTAAGATAACATCATTTTTTACATTTATACTTGATGATTTTATAGTTGGACATATTTTGGATGAAGATACTAAATTTTTTGAACACATAAATAATTACAAAGAAAGGAGTTAATGATATGTTAGAAAACAAAAAAAGATGTGTTGTTATTTGTGCATCTCCTGACTTCTATTATGAACAACTGAATGATACAGATTATGTAATAGCCTGTGATGGAGGATATGCACATGCTCTTAATAATGATATCAAAACAGACTTGTTTATTGGTGATTTTGATTCGTTTTTTGGAAAGGTTGAAAAAGGAGTAGAAGTTATACAGGCGCCATCCGTAAAAGATGATACAGATACTATGCTAGCCGTAAGATATGCAATGGATAATGGATTTAACGACTTTTTATTATTGGGTGCTACAGGAGGTAGAATAGATCACCAAATAGCAAATTTTAATGTTGCCGGTTTCATAGCAGAAAATGGTGGCAAATGCGAAATGTTAGATGAAAACAATAGAATATATACGATTAAAAATGATAAAATGAAAATTAAAAAAGAAGGAGAATGGTCTTTATCTGTATTTTCACATACTGAAAAATCATATGGTGTTAATATAGATGGAGTTAAATATAAATTAAAAGACGCAACATTATCAAGTAGTTTTCCTTTAGGAATAAGTAATGAAATAGAAGCTGATTATGCAAATATTGAAGTGAAATTAGGTACACTCCTTATTGTTTCTTCAAGATTGTCTAGATAAAAAACTCCTCTGGTTTTTGGCCAGAGGAGCATTTTTTAATTTTCAGAAAAGCTCAAATCAATCTTTCCGTTAGTTGTTTTTGCGTAAAGATTTTTATCTCCAGAATTAAAATTGTCAGGCAGTGAATTTGAACCATTGGTTGTTTGACTGGTTATCGAATACTCATTGATATTTCCATTTAAAGTACCCTTTATACTTCCATTTGTTGATTGAAGGTAGAGCTCAGTACCAGGGGTAACAAAATTTGTTTCAATGGAACCATTTGTAGTTTCGATATTAATATTTGTATTTGAAGTACCATTATTTAATGTTATGCTTCCGTTTGTAGACTTAATAATAATTTCATTTGTATTAAATTCTCTAACTTCGATACCAGAGTTGGTTGTTTGAAGATCAGTCTTTCCACCAGTATATAAATTGTTTATTGATATTCTGCCATTTGTAGTTTCGATTATTAAGTTTCCACTTATATTAATTGAATCAGCAGATACTTTACCATTTTTTGTACTTATAGACATTTCCTCTAGTGAATTTTCAGGAATATATATAGTTATTTGATCATTAAAGCTAAAAAACGATAATAAGAATCCATTTACATCTAAATCTTTTGTGGCCTCAATTGATAAGCTGCCATTTGTTTCATTTATTTCATATTTTTTTAGATTAGTTTCCATATATTCAATTGAAACTTTATTATCATTAGTTGTTTTAATATTTACATTTGTATCAAAATCATCTAAAGAAATTACATTAATATTTTCATTTGAAATATAGACTTTTTCTACAGCGTCACTAGAAACACTAAGTTCGTCGAATCTAAAGTTAGTTAAAGAAAAGCCGATTATAGCAAAAATAATCCCAAATAATAAAATGATACCTCCGATAATATATATTAAATTTTTTTTCATTTAGTTGGCCTCCTTTTTAATTAAAATTGATTTAAATTTTTTTGTTATAAATACGGTGAATAGGGCAAATTGCTTTGTTAATAATATTATAGGTTTAAATAAAAGAGTAGTTATACCAGCTAAAATAAAAGATAAACCAAAAGTGACTAAACCGAGTTCGGGATTTGAGTTAACACAAAGGACAATTCCAGTAATTATCCCAGCTAAAAAACTGACCGAAAATGAAATTTCAATAACATATATTGTAAGAATAATACTCCATGCTACGATATATATTGACAGTAATACCAAAAAGAAAGAAATCATTAACGGAAACCAAATAGGAGAACCTATTATAACTAAAGCTATCCATAAACCTTTGTTTTTAGCCTTTTCCTTGCTACTTGAAATACGTGATCGCATTAAAGAGGATAGTGAAACCTCCTGCATTATATCTTTAACAATTTTGTCCATATCTGAAAGAGAAGCTATTGCATCTTCTTCATATATTCCATCTTCAATTTGATCACTTATTATTTCATCATAATAAGCAATTGATTTGTCAATTTCATTTTGAGGAAGAGCAGAGAGCCTGTTTGATAATTCATTTAAAAACTCTTGTTTTTTCATATTCACACCTGCCTTTTTCCAGAGTTTATAAATTCGTAAACATCTAGAATTTCTTTCCATTCTTTTTTAAAATCTTCTATTTTTTGTTTGCCTAGATTAGTTATTTTGTAATACTTTCTAAGTCGACCATTGTGTTCAACTGAATAAACGGTTAAAAGATTAGAGTTTTCTAGTCTTTTTAAAATAGGATATAAGGTTGATTCAGATATCTCAATAACATTTTGAATATCTTTAATAATCTGATATCCATAAGAATCACTTTCTTCTAATACCTTTAGAACACATACTTCAAGAAGGCCTCTTTTTAATTGTATGTCCATTTGTAATACCTCCTAATAACATATATAATACGACACATAGTATAATGTGTCAATAGGTATTTCTAGAATAGAGAGTTCGTTAACGAACTCTCTCGCGAGTCACCTTTGCAAAGCAATCATTACAATATCCGTGACTCTGCGCTCCCTCGGAGAGTTTTAAATGATAGGGAGTTTCGGAGAAAATTCCTATCATTTAAAAAAGACTTTTACCAATCAAGGTAAAAGTCTTTAAAGTTTAACTATTTTGTTCCGAAAATCCTATCTCCTGCATCTCCTAAACCAGGACATATATAACAGTCTTCATTTAACCTATCATCTAAATGCCCACAATATATGGTTACATCTGGATGAGTTTCACTTAGTCTTTTCAATCCTTCTGGAGCAGCAATTATAGACATGAATTTAATCTTTTTACCGCCATATTGCTTAATAAAATCAATAGCTGCACAAGCTGAACCTCCTGTTGCCAACATTGGATCTAAAACAATAATTGTTCTTTCTTCAATTGGTGCTGGTAACTTACAGTAGTATTCATGTGGCTCATGAGTTTCATGATCGCGGTAAAGTCCAATATGACCAATTTTAGCAGATGGTACTAAATTTAAAATACCATTTACCATTCCCAGACCTGCACGAAGAATTGGTACAATTGCAATTTTCCTTCCAGAAATTACTGGAGACATACATGTTTCTAATGGGGTTTTGATTTTAATATCTTTAGTTGGTAAATCTCTTAAGGCTTCAAACCCCATGAGTGTAGCAACTTCTTCTGTAAGATTTCTAAACTCATTTGTTCCAGTTTTACTGTCTCTCATCATTGTGATTTTGTGTTGTATTAATGGGTGGTCTAAAATTATTATATTATCTTGCATTTTTTGTTTCATCCTCTCTGTCAGGTAAAATAGCATTTACTAAAACACCTATAACTACTGCAATAAATAGTCCAGTTAGTGTTAAAGTAAAAGTGCCAATATTGATTACTAAACCGTTAATTCCGCCGATTCCTAGTCCTAAAACTAAAATCAATCCAACTATTATTAAGTTACGGCTGTGTGTAAAGTTTAAATTTGCTTCTGCTAATGTACGAATACCAATTGAAGCGATCATACCAAAAAGCATTATTTCTATTCCGCCTTTAACTGGGCCAGGAATTGTTTGAAGAATTGCTCCAAACTTACCAAACAAACCAAGGAAAATAGCTAAAACTGCAGTAATTCTTAATACAAGTGGATTATAGTTTTTAGTTGCAGCCAAAACTCCTGTATTTTCTGAATATGTTGTATTTGGAGGTCCGCCAAAAAATCCAGCAAACGCAGTTGCAATACCATCTCCTAATAGAGTACGGTGTAAACCTGGATCTTTAATAAAGTCTTTTCCAACAACTGTTCCGTTTGTTGTTATATCTCCTATATGTTCCATAAAAGTTACAATTGCTATAGGTGCTATTGAAAGAATAACTCCTAAATCAAATTTTGGTATTGAAAAGAAAGTAACACCATTTGCATCTTGAGTTACAAATGGAATATTAATGAAAGAAGCATTGCTTATAGCTGAAAAGTCCATTTCATAAAGTCCTAAAAAATGTAATATTACGCATAATAGATATCCAGCAATTATTCCTATAAGTATAGGTACAATTTTAAAATAACCTTTAGCGATTACAGAACAAATTACTACTACAGCTAATGTGAAAATTGAAATAATTATATTTAAAACAATCTGTGAGTTTAATACAAGTCCACTTGCAAAGTCTGACCAAGGCAGAGCACCTGTTCCTGTAGCATCTTTAATGGCTACAGCAGCAAGGTTGATACCTATAACTACAATAACAGGTCCTGTTACTATAGGTGGAAATAATTTTTTAACTCTTTCAACTCCTAAAAAATAAACAATTAAAGCAAATGCTAAATAAAATACACCTGCAAAAATAATACCGCCCTGAGCTAGAGGAACGGTTTCTGAATATGGTCGTCCATCCTGGATAACTGCAATTAAAGCTGGCAGAAATGCAAATGATGAACCAAGAAATACTGGTACTTTAAATTTTGTACAAATATGAAAAATGATGGTTCCTATACCTGCTGTAAATAATGCTACAGAAGGATTAATACCTGTCAACAATGGAACCAATACTGTCGCGCCAAACATAGCGAATAAATGTTGAACGCTCAATAAATAGTCTTTAAACTTTAAATTTTTCATAAAAACCTACCTTCCTATTTTACTCATTTTAGTATATAAAAAAACATATTTTTTTACAAGAGAGTATAGAAATTTTCTTTAGAAAAATCACAAAAAAAATTGTACAAATAAGTTTAATTATGTTAAAAATAATAAAAGAATAATTTATTTAAGGAGCGAATATGGATATTAAGAATGCAATAGAAACAATATTTGAAAATAATATTTATAAATTTGTAATAAGCAATACAAATTCAAAGAATTGTAATTACATAAAGGTAACAGGTAAAAAAATAGATGAAAAATTTCAGTTAGAAAAATTTACTAAAACTCAGGTGTTTCATGAAATGTTAGAAAAAGAAAACATTATAAAATATATAGAGGATGTTTTGAAAAATGATTTCAAACAACTAAATTGCTGGGATCAAACAAATGAATATTCATTAAAAATAAGTAATAAAGGGAAAGTACTTTTTAAATCAAATAATTCCTCTCAAAAACCAAAATATAATACATCTCATAATAGAGAGAAAAATTATATTTTTAAAGAAGGGGAAAAGATTGAACCTCTAATTGATATGGGGATTTTTACTTCTGAAGGCAAAGTAATAAAAAGTATGTATGATAAATACAAACAGATTAATAGATTTATTGAAATTATTGATGACGAAGTCGGTATGTTTGAAAAAGACAAGGTTATAAATATTATTGATTTTGGATGTGGGAAATCTTATTTAACATTTATAATGTATTATTATTTTACACAAATAAGGTGTTTTAAAGTTAATATGACGGGACTTGATTTGAAGGAGGAAGTAATAAATAAGTGTAATTCATCTGCTATGAAATACGGCTATAAACATTTAAAGTTTGAGCTTGGAGATATAGATGGTTATAAGTTTAGTGAAAAAGTAGATATTGTAATAACTCTACATGCGTGCGATACAGCAACTGATTTTGCATTATTTAATGCTGTTATGAATGATACGAAAATGATTTTTTCAGTACCTTGCTGTCAGCATGAAGTTAATTCACAAATAAAAACAGAAAAGTTTTCTATATTGACAAAATATGGATTAATCAAAGAAAGAGTTTCTGCATTGATGACTGATTCGATTAGAGGAAATTTATTGGAAGCTTGTGGATATAAAACTCAGCTTATGGAGTTTGTAGATATATCCCATACACCGAAAAATATATTAATAAGAGCAGTGAAACAAAACATATCAAAAGATAAAAAGAAAGAAGCTATTAGAGAAGTAGAAAATATAATAACAGAATTTAATTTAAAACCAACTCTATATAAATTATTAAAAGAAAAGGATAAGATTTAATAATATATTTTAGGTAGGTATTAAAGTTATATATTTGTAGCCAATAAAAGAAGTATCACTTAAATTTATAGAAAATCCAGTACAACTGCCGTCTCTAGAAGCTACATAGTACTGAAGATCATTAATTATTGAAGTATCATACTCTTCATTCTCAGGATAGAAAAAAGTTACAGCTCCATTTCCGGTATGAAGAGATTCGTAGTACTTTTCAGAAATATTATTTATGCTGTCTAAAATAACTGCATTTGTTACATCATATGATTTAGGGTAATAAACATAATCTGTTGAAACACAATCAGGTTTTGTTTGTTTATCAGATTGATTGTTATTATCTAATACATAAGATATAGTATGGGTTTGTTCGATTATCTCATCCGGCATTAAAAAGAAATCATATGAAAGATTAGATGTATCAGAGACATTCGAACCATTTATCAATGGATCATCCCATGTAGTATCAATGTTATACCATTCCCCGTTAAGCTTTACAATATTCCATGCATGACTTATTCCACCAGCTCGTCCATAAACAACTTTACATTCGATGCCTTTTGCATCAATTAATTCTTCAAAAGAAAGAGCATAACCTTGACATACTGCAAGATGCTCTATTAAAACTCCTTCAGAAGAAAAAGAAGAAGCAGGTATGTCATTAATTGGTTGGGTAGTGTCGTATAATGTGTTGGATATAATCCAGTCATGCACCTGTTTTATATAATCATAGTCATCAGTAAATTCAAAAGTATCAGCAATAAGTATAGCTTCATCTGAAATATGTGATAAATCTGATTCAACATCAGAAGAATTCTCCTCAGTTTCATTGTTTGAAGGAACATTTTCTGTATCGCCAGTTGCATTTGAAAGGTATCCACATCCATTAATTAATAAAGAATAGATAAAGATGAAAATCATTAAAAATATTAGCTTGGTTTTAAGTCTTTTTTTCATGAAATTATTATACATAGTTTGATATTTAAAGTCAATCTATGGAGAAAATTTTGAACACAAATTTTTAAGAAATTAAATATAGAATCTTTAATAAAATTCTGATAAAATAATATTAACTATTTTACGAATGGAGAAGTGAAAATTGGTTAAAGATAAATATAGTTTAGAGGGGTTTGAATTTAACTCTGATCATGAATTGAATGAAGCGAAAAGTGAGCTTAGAGGAATTAACTATATAGTCAGCAGAACTGATATGAGTAATGCTAAAAGTGTTCTTGTAGTTTATAACAGACTTATTGACAAAAAGCTTTTTAAAACTCCTATAGGAATACAGTTTCTTAAAGAGTTACAGGACTCATTAATTCAGAGCGATGAAATAGAAAAAACTGAAATAAAGCCTATACCTGTAATTATGGATACTTCTTATTCAAAGCCTGTTCCAGTTGAAGCAGACCCAGTAAAAAAGAAAAAAAGAAACCATAGATTAAGTTATAAGAGAAAGATGATAAATGCGGTTGTGATAAATGTAATTTTAATAATTGTAATTATTGCAATGTTTATAATTTCAAGTAACAGCAAAAATTTAAATATAATTAATTATGAAAATAGAATTTTAGACCAGTATTCTTCTTGGGAAGAGGAATTGAATGAAAGAGAAAGCCAGTTAAATGAAAGAGAGGCTGAACTGAATTTTCAAAATTAGTAAGGAGGTAAATTTTGGAAAAATTAAAAATACTAGTTGTTGATGATGAAAGTAGAATGAGAAAGCTTGTGAAAGATTTTCTTATAAAAAGAGATTACATTGTTTTAGAAGCAGAGGATGGAGAAGAAGCATTAAATTTATTTGAGCGAAATAGAGATATAGCTTTGGTGATTCTAGATGTGATGATGCCTAAGATGGATGGCTGGACTGCATGTAAAGAGTTAAGAAAAGACTCTAAAGTGCCAATAATTATGCTTACAGCAAAAAGTGACGAATATGATGAGCTTTTAGGTTTTCAGTTAGGGGTGGATGAATATATTACAAAACCATTTAGTCCTAAAATTCTTGTTGCTAGAATTGATGCAATTTTAAGAAGAACAAATAAGTTATACGAAAGTGAAGTGATATCAGAAGGTGGAATAACCATTGATAAAAGTGCACATATTGTAACAGTTGATGGGAAGCAGATAGATTTGAGTTTTAAAGAATTCGAACTGCTCCTTTATTTTGTTGAAAATAAAGGAATCGCTTTATCAAGAGAAAAAATTCTAAATAATGTTTGGAACTATGATTATTTTGGTGATGCCAGAACGATAGATACCCATGTAAAAAAAATCAGAAGTAAACTTGGAGATTATGGTAAAAATATAAATACAATCTGGGGTATGGGTTATAAGTTTGAGGATAAGTCATGAGAAGTTCTATAAGAATTAAACTGGCAATGATGTTTGTGATGTTTACTGCTGGTGCGATTATTGTGCTTTATACTATTAATGTATTTTTTCTTGAAGCTTTTTACAGATATACCAAAGAAAGAAACTTAACAGAAATATATGATACGATTAGTGGCGGTTATGAAGAGCAAAATGAAAATTTTTTAGTTAGGCTATGTCAGGCATCAGGTATTTCATTGTTGATAACAGACGAGGCAGGAGATGAATTATTTAATTACGGAACAAGTGATGTTTTATCAAATAGACTTCAGGATATGATATTTGGTATTCAAGACGAAAATTCAAAAATAATGGAGGCAAATGAACAATATACACTTCAAAATTCTCAAGATTATGAAAATAATCTTGAATATATCGAGATGTGGGGAATGATTTCAGGTAATGATTACTTTATTATGCAGATGTCTCATGAGACTTTGAAAGAAAGTGCAACAATATCAAGTAGATTTTTTGCTTATATGGGGATTATGGTTATAAGTATTTCTTTTTATTTTATGTTTGTTGCTTCTAAATCATTTGCCAGACCTATTATGGAATTGGCATATATATCAAAGAGGATGACCAATCTTGACTTTGATGTGAAGTATACAGAAGAAAGAAATGACGAAATTGGAGTTCTTGGAGACTGCATGAATGAAATGTCTGATAAGTTAGAAACCACTATAAAGGATTTAAAGTCAGCCAATATTACTCTTGAAAAAGATCTTGAAACAAGAACAAAGGCAGATGAAATGCGTAAAGAGTTTTTATCAAATGTATCTCATGAATTAAAAACTCCTCTTGCCTTAATCAGTGGTTATGCTGAAGGACTAAAAGAAAGTGTAAACTCTGATGAAGAAAGCAAAGAATTTTACTGTGATGTCATTATCGATGAAGCAACTAAAATGAATACAATAGTAAAGAAACTTTTAACTTTAAATCAAATTGAATTTGGAAATGACCAAATAAATATTGAAAGATTTGATATAGTAGAATTAGTAAAAGGTGTTATTGATTCTTCATCTATATTACTTAAAAATAAAAATTTGAATGTAATATTCAATAACGATGAACAAATATGTGTATGGGCTGATATATTCCAAACAGAACAAATACTGGTTAACTACCTTACAAATGCTATAAATCATGTTGATGATAAAAGAATTATTAATGTTAGTATTGAACAAATAAATACTAATGCACGCATAAAAGTTTACAATTCTGGAAAACACATTCCAGAAGATGAAATAGATAAAATATGGCAAAAATTCTATAAAGTTGACAAGGCTAGAACAAGAGAATATGGCGGCAGTGGTATAGGTCTTTCAATAGTAAAGGCTATAGCTGAATCCTTTAATAAAGAGTATGGAGCAAGAAATGTTGATGGTGGTGTAGAGTTTTGGTTTGAACTTGATTTAGTGGCTGATAATTGTAACAAATAAGTTGAAATATTAATACTTTAATGATACTATTATTATGTAAATTGAAAATGATTTTGGAGTAAATAAAAACATGAAAAAACAGGGATTTTTATTTATTTTTATTATAATAGCAGTTTCTTTATTCACAGGATGTTCTAGTATAAATCTTTCATCAAGGCAGGAAGATTTAATTTCTGAATATGCTGCTGACGCATTGTTACAATCAGAAAAATATTATAATAAAAAGTTATTAAAACAAGATGAAATTGAAATAGAAACTGAAACCCAAACTCAAATAGAGGATGAGACTGATACAACTGATGATGGTTCTGGTGTTTCAATTGCTCAAGTGTTAGGATTAAATGATTTTCTTATTGAATATACATCATATGAGATAAGTGATACATATACAGAAGCTGTGGTTGCAGGTGATGGAATGAAAGTTATAGTGTTGAAGTTTGATGCTACAAACATTTCTGGAGATCAGGCGACTTTTGATTTGGAAAAAACAACTTTAAAGTATACTTATAAAGGGACTTTTAATGGTACATACTCATATAATGCACAAATAACTTTATTATTAAATGCTTTAAACTCATATAAAGGTGATTTTGAAGATGGTGAAACAAAGGAAATTGTTTTGATTTTCAAAGCCCCAACAGAACAGTTGGTTGATGGGATTTCAGAAATATCAATTACTATAACAACAGATCAAAATAGTAATACAATAAAATTGCAATAATTTTAGGAGGGTGTTTTATGGATACAAACATTTTGTTAGAAAATGGCACAAATGAATTGGAAGTATTAGAATTTAGAGTTGCAAATAATTTTTACGGAATAAATGTTGCAAAGATTAGAGAAATATTACCGTACCAAAGTGTAACACCAGTACCAAATTCTCATCCATTTGTAGAAGGTATTTTTATGCCAAGAGATGAAATTATTACAGTTATTGATCTTACAAAATCATTGGGATATGAGCATCAGGATGATATGTCGAATGATATGCTTATAATAACTAACTTCAATAAATTAAAGGTTGCTTTTCATGTAAAAGAGGTTTTGGGAATTAACAGAATATCATGGGCGGATATTATAAAACCAGACTCTACAATAAATTCTGTTGATGGAGGAATGGCTACAGGAGTTATAAAAGTTCAAGGAAAACTTGTAATCATTCTAGATTTTGAAAAAATCGTTTCAGATATTAGTCCTGAAACTGGCCTAAAAGTTTCTGAAATTGACAGGCTGGGGGTAAGGGAAAGAACAGATATCCCTATATTGATAGCTGAAGATTCACATCTCTTGAGTAAATTGATATTAGAATCTTTACATAAAGCAGGATATTCGAATGTAATAGTAAAAGATAATGGTCAAGAAGCATGGGACCATTTAGTGGAATTAAAAGATAAAGATATAGCCACAGATGAAGTTAAATGTATAATAACTGATATTGAAATGCCTTTAATGGACGGTCATAGGTTAACAAGATTAGTTAAAACTGATAATATACTAAAAGATATTCCATTAGTTATTTTTTCATCTCTTATTAACGACGAGATGAGAAGAAAAGGTGAAAGTTTGGGAGCCGATGCTCAACTTTCAAAACCAGAAATTGGTGATTTGGTTGAGACCATAGATAAGCTTATAAAATAATTCTTCGGAGATATTAAATGTTTGGTAAAAAGAAAAAGTCAGAAGATATAATTGAAGACATTCAGGATGAAATAATTGAACCTAAAATAGAAGTGACAGATGAAAGTTATTTAGATAGTCTGCTAGATATAGTTGTGGGGAATCATGAAAATGATTCTCCTAATAATGTTGTCTCAAATGAATTGCATGAAAATATTGATGAGGAAGATCTATTTGAATTAAATGAAATTATTGAAGGGGTTGAAATCGATAATTCAACTGATGAAGCCAAAATAGAAGAAAACGAGACCATAACTTTTCCTGAAATAGAAAGTTCTGAGGAAGAACCGATACAGGAAAGTGATTCTGAACCAATTCAGGAAGAAGATAATGAAGAAGTTAATGAAGAAGAAATAAATCATGATGAAATGTTTGATGAACTAGATGAAATAGTTTCAAATAAAGATCCTCATGATGATATATTGGAAAACATTTTTAATGAAGATGAACCCGAAGAAGATGTAGAAGAACCAGAAGAAAAACCAGAATTAGTTGAAAAAGAATTACCAGGTATACCTAGCGATACTGATGGTGAAGAGGTAGATGAACAGTCTGATGAATCAGCTAAAAATAAGAAACCAGAGAAACAAGGATTCTTTAAGAATCTGATTACGAAATTGGTTGGTCATGATGACGATGAAGAAGATGAAAATGAAAATTCAGATAATAAAGAAATAGATTACTTTGCAGAAAATCAAAAACTTTTAGATGAAATGGATGCAAAAGATCCACTAAAAGAAGAAAACCAAGATAAAAAAGGTAAACCTAAAAAAGAAAAAAAGAAAAAAGAAAAGAAAGAAAAACAAAAGAAAGAGAAAAAACCTAAAAAACCTGTGGATCCAGAATTGCAGGAAAAAGTAAAGGTATCTCCAAAGGTTGGTTTTTTATTGTTTTCAATAATTGTTGTATGTACTGTTGCTGTAGTTGCAGGTGGAAATGTATTGTCATATCAGCAAAGACTTAAAGATGCAACAGATTATTATGTAGCAAAAGACTATTCTTCTGCTTATGATATAGTATCTACAACTAAATTAAGAAAAACAGATGAAGAATTTTACCAACAACTAAGATTAATAATGCATGTGTACAGGCAGTATGAATCATATGTTAACTTTAAAGAAATAGGCATTGAAGAAAAGGCTCTTGATGCTCTAATAAAAGGTGTTGGTTATTATGAACTTTACAAAGAACAGGGAAAAGATTACAATGTCTTAGAAGAAATGCAGTATTCTTTAGAGTTGATTAAAGAGGAACTTCAATCTGGCTATGGTGTTACAGACACTGAAGCGAGAGAATTGTTTTTAATAGAAGATAGGAATTTATATTCCGAACAAATATACGAAATAGTAGATTACAGATAAGAAAGGTACATAATGATAGCAATTATTGATTACGACGCAGGGAATATTAAAAGTGTTGAAAAGGCACTAAAATATCTTGGTGAAGATATTATTCTTACTAGAAATAAAGAAGAGATACTAAATGCAGATAAGGTTATTTTACCAGGAGTTGGAGCTTTTGGTGATGCCATGAACAAATTAAATAAATATAATCTGGTTGAAACCATACACGAAGTTGTGAGAAGGGATATCCCGCTTTTAGGGATATGTTTAGGATTGCAACTTTTTTTTGAAAAGAGTGAAGAGGCTCCTGGGGTAGAAGGACTTGGGATACTAAAAGGAGAAATCGTTAAAATCCCTGAGGAAAAAGGATTTAAAATCCCACATATTGGATGGAATTCCTTGTCTTTAAAAGGCAATGGAAGATTATTTGAAGGAATACATGATAATTGTTATGTGTATTTTGTACATTCATATTATCTAAAAGCTAAAGAAGATGAAATCGTAAAAGCTAAAACAGATTATGTAGTAGATATCCATGCTTCAGTTGAAAAGGGTAATGTTTTTGCCTGTCAATTCCACCCAGAAAAAAGTAGTGAAGTAGGACTTAAAATACTTAAAAATTTTTCAAATATAAACAGGGAGGAAAAATAAATGCATACAAAAAGAATTATCCCTTGTTTAGATGTTAATAATAATCGTGTTGTAAAAGGAATAAATTTTGTGAATTTAAGAGACGCAGGTGATCCAGTAGAGGTTGCAGCTGCTTATGACAAAGCAGGAGCAGATGAAGTGGTTTTTTTAGATATTACCGCATCTTCAGACGCTAGAAAAACAGTTGTAGATATGGTTAGAAAAGTAGCAGAAAAAGTATTTATACCTTTTACTGTAGGTGGAGGAATAAGAACTGTAGATGATTTTAAAGAAATCTTACGAGAAGGTGCTGATAAAGTTTCTATCAATTCATCTGCGATCAATACTCCAAGACTGATTTCTGACGCTGCTGATAAGTTTGGTAGTCAATGTGTAGTAGTGGCAATAGATGCAAGAAGACGTGAAGATGGTTCTGGCTGGAATGTATATAAAAATGGTGGACGAATAGATACAGGACTTGATGCAATAGAATGGGCCATAAAAGCTCATGAATTAGGTGCTGGAGAGATACTTTTAACAAGTATGGACTGCGATGGCACTAAGGACGGATACGATATTCCTTTGACTGAAATCATTGCAGAAAGTGTTTCGATTCCAGTTATAGCATCTGGCGGGGCTGGAAATATGGATCATTTTTATGATGCACTGACTAAAGGAAAAGCAGATGCCGCATTAGCAGCTTCGTTATTTCATTATAAAGAACTAGAAATAAATGACTTAAAGAAATATTTAAGTGAAAAAGGGGTTCCGATGAGATTATGCCAGGAATAACAAATGACTGGATGGACTCAGTTAAAATTGAGTTTTCAAAGCCTTACTACAAAGAGTTATATAAGTTTGTAAATAATGAGTACAAAACAAAAAAAGTTTTTCCGCCAGCCGAGGATATCTTTAATGCACTTCATTTGACACCATTAAGTGAAGTGAAAGTTCTTTTATTAGGACAGGATCCATATCATAATGATAGACAGGCACATGGATTAAGTTTTTCTGTTTTACCTGAACAAACAAATATACCACCATCTCTTCAAAATATTTATAAAGAGTTAAGTGATGATCTAGGTTTATATATACCAAACAATGGTTATTTAAAGAAATGGGCCGACCAGGGAGTGTTACTTTTAAATACTGTATTAACGGTAAGAGCTCATGAAGCAAACTCTCATAAAGGAAAAGGATGGGAAGAATTTACAGATGCAATTATAAAGGCATTAAATGAACAGGACAGACCTATTGTGTATTTTTTATGGGGTAAACCAGCTTCATTAAAAAAATCAATGTTAAATAATCCAAAACATTTGGTACTGGAAGCGCCACATCCAAGTCCATTATCAGCATATAGAGGTTTTTTTGGATCAAAGCATTTTAGTAAAGCTAATGAATTTTTAATTAATAATGGTTTGGAGCCTATTGATTGGCAGATAGAAAATATATAAAAAATTAGAGTAGAGAAATAATTTTAACAACTATTTTTCTACTCTAGTGTAGAAATAAGCCATTTCTTAGTAGGTTAAAATTTTCAAAACAACTCTAGCTTTCTTTAATGATAGATTCTAATAATTCAACATATTCCTTAAATACCTTTAATCCAAAATCTGTTAACTCGTAGGTTGATTTAGGCTTTCTTCCTTCAAATTTTTTATTAGATTTAATAAACTTCCAGTTTTCTAATTTAGTAAGTTGTACACCTAAATTCCCATCAGAAGCATTAATCAATTCTTTAAGCTCTTTAAACGTCTTTTTTCCTGTCACAAGGCAGCTAATTAATTTTAATCTTAAAGGCAAGCTTAAAGCCTCTGGTATATTGTTAATATTCATTGTTATGTCTCCATTTTAATAAAAAAGATAAACCTATATATCCAAGTGTAGTAAATATAGAATTTATAATTCCTGTAACGCCTATATCTAATTTGTTAAAATTAATATAAATTTCAAAAACATCAACAAAAATATATAATGAAAAAATTATACACGCAAAGAATATTAATATTTTTTTATTAATGATTAAAGCGCAAATTATAAACGATATACAAAACAATGTAATATTTAAAAGTGAGTTATAATACATTAGCCTCATTAAATTTTCCATAGATATATTAATCCAATAACCTATGATATTAATCAATGTATTAACATATGGAAAGATAATGCCAATAACTCCAAAGGTCATTAAAAAACCTAAAAAATACTTATTAGATGACATATGAACTGCTTTAAAAACTTTAAAGTAAACTATTGTAATATAGATATACAATAAAACTTTAAATGTTACAAATACAACAAGTGTCATTATGTTATTTATAGACCATGAAAAAGCAATTTCAGATATAGAAAAAATTGATAGTATTAAGTTAATAAAACCAAATTTTAATAATAAATTGCTAAGGTCGTACTTTCTTTTTTCTGATTGTTCCAAGGTTTGCCTTATTATTTCAAAATCATCTTTTGCCTTATTAATTGTTAGTTTCATTTAATTACTCCTTTTTACTTTATATAATAAAGTACTCTATATAAAAAGTCAATAAAGCAGCCATTTTCTTTTGATATTTTAATGATCCGTGAACCTTATTCATAATAGTTTGATGAAAACAAAAAAACGGCTAATCGGATACTATCCAATAGCCCTTTTTTATACATTTTTATATTACATAAAAAAATATTGAAAAGAAGTGACAAACACTTCCAGCTACAACGAAAAAGTGAAATATAGAATGCATGAATTTTACTTTTTTAACAACGGCATATAAAAATGCTCCAATAGAATATAACACACCACCTGTAATTAAAAGCACAACTCCTGGGACACCTAGTGATTCTAGTAGTGGCTTAAAAGCTATGATTACAATCCAGCCAACCAAAAGATTTAAAATCACCGATATGTTTTGATATCTATCTACATCTATTGAGTTAAATACAATTCCAAGTATGGTTAATCCCCATACGATTCCAAATATTACCCAACCAAGAGTTCCGTTTAATGTAACCAGAGTATAAGGTGTATATGTTCCAGCGATTAATAAAAAGACACTACAATGATCTAAAACTCTAAATACACGCTTTGCTTTGTTTATTTTTAAAGCATGATAAATAGTAGAAATAGTATAAAGTATAACCAGAGTAGCACCGTATATACTTACACCCACAACAGCCCAGGCATCACTTTTTATAGTAGCATACACTATACACAAAACTAATGCCGCAATTCCTAAAAGAGCGCCAATGCCATGGGATATTGAGTTTATTAATTCTTCTGCCAAAGTATATTTAGGTATAATAACTTTATTTTTTGACATTTTTATTTTCTCCAGATAAAAGGTTTTTACTTGCAGTTGATAGCATTAATTTAATTCTATTTAACTGATTAACTTCACTGGCACCTGGATCATAGTCAACAGCAACTATATTTGACTCAGGGTGTTCGTGTCTTAATTCTTTTATAACACCTTTTCCAACAATGTGATTTGGTAAACAGGCAAATGGCTGAGCACAGACAATATTAGGTGCGCCTTCGTGAATTAATTCCAACATTTCACCAGTTAAAAACCATCCTTCACCAGTTTGATTTCCTTCTGACACATAAGGGGATGCATGCTTTGCTAATTCAGAAATATGTGAAGGAGCAGTGAAACGCTGGCTCTTTTCAAGTTCTTTTTTAGCAGGTTTTCTTAGGTGTTCAAGGAACCATATTCCAATATTTGAAATGATCGCAGTTGATTTTTTCTTACCCAAATGTTCAGCTTTAAAGTTACTGTTATAAAAAGAGTATAAGAAAAAGTCTAATAAATCAGGCATAACTGCTTCGGCACCTTCTTTTTCTAAGAGCTCTACTAGGTTATTATTTGCAGTTGGCAGGAACTTAACTAATATTTCTCCTACAATTCCAACTCTTGGCTTTTTAATATCCTTCAATGGAAGAGTATCAAACTCTCTAACTATATTTCTTAAAATTTTATTATATTTTATTGCTGATAAATGCTTAGATTCCAGTGCTTCTATAGAAATCTTTTTCCATTTTTCGTGTAGTTCATTTGCAGAACCTTCAACTAATTCATATGGTCTTGTTCTATATAATACTCTCATGAAAACGTCACCTATAATTATAGCTCTAACTGATTTCATGATTAACTTTAAGGTGAATTTCAAACCTGAATTACTTTCAAGACCCTGAGTGCTTAAGGCAACAACTGGTATATGTGGATATCCAGCTTTTCTTAAGGCTCTTCTAATGAAACCAACATAGTTAGAAGCTCTACAGCCTCCACCTGTCTGAGTCATCATTATTGCCAATTTATCTGTATCGTATTTTCCAGAAAGAACAGCATCCATTACCTGACCAACTACGATTAAAGAAGGGTAGCAGGCATCATTATTTACATATTTAAGACCTACATCAATAGCTGTTTTGTTGTCATTATCTAGTATTTCAATATTATATCCACATGATTTTATTGCTGGTTGAAGCAAATCAAAATGTATTGGCGACATTTGTGGAGCTAATATAGTGTAGTTTTGTTTCATTTCTTTTGTGAATTCTACTTTTTTAATTGCAGAAGACACTATATTTCGATGAACTTTTTTAGAATCTCTAACTTTAATTGCAGAAAGTAATGAACGAATTCTTATTCTTGCTGCTCCAAGATTATTTATTTCATCTATTTTTAAAACGGTATATATCTTATCTGAATTTGACAAAATATCATTTACACAATCAGTTGTTACAGCATCCAAACCACATCCAAATGAATTTAGCTGTATTAAATCTAAGTTTTCAGTGGTTTTTACATATTCTGCTGCCGCATATAGTCTTGAATGATACATCCACTGGTCCATAACGATTAGAGGTCTTTCTACATTTCCTAAATGTGAGATAGAATCTTCAGTCAATACAGCCACACCAAATGATGTTATGAGTTCAGGGATACCATGATTTATTTCTGGATCTACATGATAAGGCCTTCCAGCTAGTACAATACCTTTTTTACCTGTTTTTTCAAGATAATCAAGGACTTCTTCGCCCTTTAACCTTATATCTTCCTGAACTGCTTCTGACTCGTTCCAAGCTAGGGTAACAGCCCTTCTAACTTCATTTGCAGGAATATTAAAATCTTCTAAAAATACTTTTACTAACTGATTTGATAAAGTATTTTCATCAGTCATCGCCATAAATGGGTTATAAAATTCGACTTTGCCTTTATATATTTCTTCTACATTGTTTTTAATATTTTCAGGATATGAAGTAACAATAGGGCAGTTGAAATGATTATTTGCATCTGGTGTTTCATTTTTTTCATATGGAATACAAGGATAGAATATTCTTTTTACCCCATTGTTTATTAACCACTGAACATGCCCATGAGCTAGTTTAGCAGGGTAACATTCAGATTCACTTGGGATAGATTCTATTCCAAGCTCGTATATTTTATGGCTAGAATCTGGAGACAATACAAATGAAAAACCTAATTCTGTAAAGAAAGTAGCCCAAAACGGGAAGTTTTCAAACATATTTAAGACTCTAGGGATACCAATGACACCTCTTTTTGCCTGATCGGCTGGAAGAGGTTCATAACCAAACATTCTTTCATTTTTATAGTTAAATAGATTTGGTATATTATCTTTATTTTTTTCTTTACCTACACCTTTTTCACATCTGTTTCCTGTGATGAATTTTCTACCACCAGAAAACTTGTTAATGGTAAGTAAACAGTTGTTTGTACAACCATTACATCTGCTCATGGCAGGGTGATACATAAGATTATTTATATCATCTATAGAAAGCATTGAAGATTTAATGGTTTCTTCATAGCGTTCTCTAGCGATTAAGGCAGCTCCAAAAGCTCCCATTATTCCAGAAATATTTGGTCTGATAACTGAACAGCCTGAAATCTTTTCAAAACTTCTTAAAACAGCGTCATTATAGAAAGTTCCACCCTGAACGACTATTTTATCTCCTAAGTCTTTTGGATCAGTAATCTTTATAACTTTAAACATAGCATTTTTAATTACTGAATAAGCAAGACCAGCAGATATATCAGCTACAGATGCACCTTCTTTTTGCGCTTGTTTTACATTTGAATTCATGAAAACTGTACATCTTGTACCTAGGTCAATAGGATTTTCTGCAAAAAGAGCAGCCTGAGCAAAGTCTTCTATATTATAATTTAAACCTTTTGCAAATGTTTCGATAAATGATCCACATCCTGAAGAACAGGCCTCATTTAATAAAACATTATCTATATTTCCATTTTTGATTTTGATGTATTTCATATCCTGTCCACCGATATCTAAAATACAGTCAACATCAGGATCAAAGAATGAAGCAGCATAATAATGTGAAACAGTTTCAACTTCCCCTTCATCAAGCATTAAAGCAGCCTTAATTAAAGCTTCTCCATAACCTGTAGAACATGAATATACAACATCTGCATTGTCAGGTAAAAGGTCATATATTTCCTTAACAGAGTCAATAGCAGTCTGTAAAGGGCTTCCGTTATTATTTCTATAAAATGAATAGAGTAGTGAGCCAGATTCACTAACCAAAGCTACCTTTGTAGTAGTAGAACCAGCATCAATACCTAAGAAACATTTTCCTTCATAAGTAGAAATATCTTCAGTTTTTACATTATGCATATTGTGTCTGGTAGTAAATTCGTCATATTCTTTTTGTGTTGAAAATAATGGATCCATTCTTTTTATTTCAAAATCCATATGAACCTTTTTGGATAATTTCTCAGCTAAATCCTTAATCTTTACAAGGTTATCACTTTTATGATTCATAGCAGCTCCCATGGCTGCAAATAGATGTGAATTTTCTGGAACAATAATTTCTTCATCAGTAAGACTTAGTGTTCTAATAAAGCAATTCTTTAGTTCGCTTAAAAAATGTAAAGGACCACCTAGAAAAGCAACATGACCTCTGATTGGTTTTCCGCATGCAAGGCCACTTATAGTCTGGTTTACAACAGCTTGGAAAATAGAAGCTGCAAGGTCTTCTTTTCTAGCACCTTCATTGATTAATGGCTGGATGTCTGTTTTTGCAAAAACACCACATCTGGCAGCTATAGGATAAATAACTTCATAGTTTTTAGCTAATTCATTTAATCCCATAGAATCGGTTTGAAGCAGTGAAGCCATTTGGTCAATAAAAGAACCTGTACCACCGGCACAAATCCCATTCATTCTCTGGTCAACACCACCTGTGAAATATATAATTTTTGCATCTTCACCGCCTAGTTCTATGGCAACATCTGTTTTTGGTGCAAAATAATCTAATGCGGTGGATACTGAAACTACCTCCTGTACAAAAGGTATGTTTAATAGTTTTGATAATGTTAAACCACCAGAACCGGTTATAACTGGATATAAATCTATTTCTCCTAGCAAATTGTAAGCATCAAGAACCAGTTCATACAGTGTTTCCTGAATTTTTGCGTAATGTCTTTTGTAGTCGGAAAATCTGATATTGTTTTCTGAGTCAAGAATAACAACTTTTGCAGTAGTGGAACCTATATCTATTCCTAGTGTAAAATAATTGTTCATATTTACTTAGCAGAATATACTGCGTCCTCCCTAATAAAATCTAATAAATCTTTCGATAATCTTTCCTATTATATTATATATTTGTATAAAAAACAACTACGATAATCATTCTTGTTATACATTTGACAAAAGTTATTTGTGTATTTATAATCAAATAAGACTTAAAAAGGAAGGTTGGAAATTAAATGAATTTTTTAAATAAAATGGAGAGAAAATTTGGAAAATACGCCATAAAAAATCTCACTTACTATATAATAGGGGCGTATGTTTTAGGATTGTTAATATATTATGCAAATAGCAGCATTTATTATAATTATTTATCACTGGATGCATCAGCTATTTTACATGGCCAGATATGGAGAATTATAACTTTTATAATTGCACCTCCTAGTACAAGTATATTTTTTATGTTTTTTGTATTATATCTATATTATATGATAGGTACAAGCCTTGAAAGAACATGGGGAGCTTTTAGATTTAATGTTTACTTTTTTATGGGAGTTTTATTGCATGTAATAGCTGCTATATTGATATATTTATCAACAGGAATAATAATGTCCTTTGATACATATTATTTAAACATGTCATTATTTTTAGCTTTTGCTGCCATGTTCCCAGATATGAAGCTTATGTTATTCTTTGTGATTCCTATAAAAATAAAATGGCTTGGTATTATAGATGCTATATATTTTGGAATAGTTATTTTATCTGGTTTTGTTTCATATTTTGTAAGGATAGATGCTCTTTATGCCCAATATGCAGGAATGGGGTATGATTATGATACTCTTAGAGTACTTGCTCTTGCTAAATCAGTAGCCGCGCTAGTATCGCTACTTAATTTTATTATATTCTTTTTTGCAGCCAGAAAACATAAAAGTATATCACCTTCAAATATGTATAGAAAAGCTAAATATAAAAGAGAATCTGCACCCCAAAAGAAAAATCCTCAGGGTAGCAGACATAAATGTGCGGTTTGTGGAAAAACCGAATTAGATGGAGATGACCTTGTATTTAGATACTGTTCAAAGTGTGAAGGCAATTTCGAATACTGTCAGGATCACTTGTTTACCCATCAGCATGTGCATAAATAAAGGTAGTAAAGACTTAAGTGTTAGGGGTCACAAGCATGAATTTTATTATGTGCTCATATTATGTGGGCACATTTTTATTGACTTAAAACCGCTAAAATGATATAGTATCCCTAAACAGGAACACTATAAGGAGGAGCTATGAATAATATTGATCATTTGGTGTTGTTTGGACTTACTAGACAAGAAGCAACCATATACTTAACATTATTTACCCAAGGTGAGCTAACTGGCTATGAAACTGCTAAGCTTACAGGGATATCAAGATCAAATGCTTATAGTGCTCTGGCAGGGCTTGTTGATAAAGGTGCAGCATATGTGATAGAAGGAAGTGCAACCAAGTACATATATGTTCCTATTGAAGAGTTTTGTGATAATGTTTTAAGAAATTTAGCGAGTTCAAAAGAAAAGCTAATTAAAAATATTCCATCTAGAAAAATCGAATCAGAAGGATATATAACTATCAGCGGAGAAGAAAATATATTAAACAAACTAAAAAATCTTTTAGAAAGTGCTAAAGAAAGAGTATATCTTTCAATTCCAAAGCAAATCGTAAAGCTTATAGAAATGGAACTTGAAAGTCTTGTAAGAAAAGGAATTAAAATTGTATTAATTACAAATGACGATGTGAAATTACCAGGTATTAAAACATATATTACAGAGTTAGAAGAAGGTCAGATAAGACTTATAGTAGACTCGACAAATGTGTTAACTGGTGAAATAGATGGGGAAAATTCTTCATGTTTATATTCAAGTAAAAAAAATCTTGTAGATGTTTTTAAAGAAGCACTAAGAAACGAGATGAAACTTATAGAACTTACGAAAGGAGTTACATTATGAAAAAAGAAACATTTGTAACATTAGAAAAATTGAAAGAAATTGAAAAGGAGTATAAGACACCTTATCATCTATATGATGAAAAAGGGATTCTTAAAACAATAAAAGAACTTTATGAAGCATTTTCATGGAATAATGGCTTTAAGGAGTATTTCGCTGTAAAAGCTACTCCAAACCCATACATATTAAATATCTTTAAAGATAATGGCTGTGGTATGGACTGTTCTTCTATGGCTGAGCTTGTAATGGCAGAAAAATTAGGTTTTACAGGGGACGACATTATGTTTTCTTCAAATGATACACCAGCAGAGGAATATGCCTATGCAAAAAAGCTAAATGCGATTATAAATCTTGATGACTTTACACATATTGATTTTCTAGAAGAGGTTGCTGGGATTCCAGAAAAAATAAGCTGTAGATTTAACCCAGGTGGAGTTTTTAAAATCAGTACTGACATCATGGACAATCCAGGAGATGCTAAATATGGATTTACAAAAGAACAGCTCTTTGAAGGCTTTAAAATATTAAAAGAAAAAGGTGTTAAAGAATTTGGTATTCATTCATTCCTAGCAAGTAACACTGTAACAAACGAGTACTATCCAACACTTGCAAAAGTTCTTTTTGAAACAGCAGTGGAGCTAAAAGAAAAATTGGATGTAGATATAAAATTCTTAAATATGTCTGGCGGAATCGGAATTCCATATAAGCCAGAACAAGAACCGAATGATATATTTGAAATCGCTAAAGGTGTTAAAAAAGTTTATGAAGAAGTTTTAGTGCCAGCTGGAATGGATAAAGTATCTATATATACTGAGCTAGGAAGATTTATGACAGGCCCTTATGGATGTCTGGTGACTAAAGCAATTCATGAAAAACATACACACAAAGAATACATTGGAACTGATGCTTGTGCAGTTAACTTAATGAGACCAGCTATGTACGGAGCATACCACCATATAACGGTAATGGGTAAAGAAAACCAGCCTAGTGATCATAAATATGATATAACAGGTTCATTGTGTGAAAATAACGATAAATTTGCAATAGACAGAATGTTACCTAAGGTGGATATGGGAGACTTCTTAGTAATCCATGATACTGGAGCACATGGTTTTGCAATGGGATATAACTATAACGGAAAGTTAAAATCAGCAGAACTACTACTTAAAGAAGACGGTAGTGTTCAGATGATAAGAAGACCTGAAACTTTAGATGACTATTTTGCAACATTTGATTTTTCAGATATATTGGCATAAGTATTAAATTTAACCCTTGTTTTATGTGGAAATGGCATAAAATAAGGGTTTTTGTTTATTTTGTGTTGTTTGTAATGAATAGCTAGTATATAATGAATTAAAAGTTATGATTTAAAAATAAATGGGGGATTTTGAGTGTTAAGAATTGGGGTATTAGATGATGAAAAAGAGTGGAGAAAAACAATTAAATATAAAGCGGAAAAATACTTATCAGAAATAAAAGAAGACTTTTTGATAAGTATTTTTTCATGTGGGAAAGATTTATTGAATAGTGTTAATAGTTTAGAACTAGTATTTATTGATATTGAAATGCCTGATGAATCTGGCTTAGAAATTGCAAAAAGCATTTCAAAGCTCAATAAAAATATTAAAATAGTTTTTATATCGTGGCATGAAAAATATGTTTATAATGCGTTTAAAGTTAATGCCTATAGATTCATAAATAAGGATTTTAAAAATGGAGAAATTGAAGATGTTCTTAGAGAATACTATATAGAAAAAGATATTTTTTTTAATATTAATGTCTTTGTTTCTGGGAAAAAAGTAACTTTAAACACAAAAGAAATTTTCATGATAGAGGCTACTAAAAATGGAACAATTTTATATACTAAGGATAGAGAATTGTTTTGTAGAAATACAATGATTGAATGGGAAGAAAGTTTATGTAAAAAAAGATTTTTTAGAACTCATAAAAGTTTTATTATTCATTTGTATTGGATTAAAAAAATCGGAAAGTCTATAAAACTAGAAAATGAATTTGAAGCAATGATTTCTAGAAGAAAGAAAAAAGAATTTGAAAAAAGATATCTTGAATTTATTGAGAGGTATTCAATATGAGTATATATGTTTTGCTTTTTAGATTAATGCTATTAATGATAAAAGTATTATTGATATACATATCTATATCTGGAGGTTTGGTAAACGATAAATCTTCACTTAATTATTTTGTTGAAAATAAATTAATTAGAAAAATTAAAAAATCTATAATTATAATTTTAATTTTTTTCTTTATAGATATTGTTGATATGATTTTAGAAAATATTATAAATACACTTTTTAAGATTGATCATATTTTTATTGAAATTATAAGCTTTTTTATTATATTAATTTTATATTTAATTATAAGAAAAAATCAATATATAATCTATGTATCTTTAAAACAACAAATAGTTTTATTGATTTTTAGTTTTGTTATAGGTTTGTCTATTGCTTACACAAGGCTTATTATATATAAATACGAAAAGAATGAGTTAGAAGTTATTAGTATTTTCCTGGCTATTCTTTGGATTATTTTGTTATTGTTTTTATTCTTCGTAATAAAAACTTCAAATGATAAAATTAAAAATAAATTAATAAAAGAAAATGAAAAGCAAATATCGGAGAATAAAGTAAAATTTTTAAAAATGGTAATTGAAAAAAATTGCATAATAAAAGAATTTAAACATGATTTTGATAAACATATAAAAATACTAAGAAACCTAATTATGAGCGGCAAATATGATATGGCTTCTAAATATATATTAGATTTAAATGAAATTGTTACCAATTCAAATATTAAAATCTTTTCAGGGAATATTTTGATTGATATGATAATAAAAGAATGTATAAATGTTTATCCTGAAAAAAATATTGAATTTACACTAGAAGGACTATTTCCAGAAGAAATGAATATTAGTGATGTGGATTTATGTACTTTATTTTCAAATTTAATTATAAATTCATTTGAGGCCGCTGCAAATAGTGTAGTTGGTTATGT
This sequence comes from uncultured Parasporobacterium sp., assembly GCA_963676435.2. Taxonomy (GTDB): domain Bacteria; phylum Bacillota; class Clostridia; order Lachnospirales; family Lachnospiraceae; genus CAXXOZ01. The sequence goes on along the minus strand of CAXXOZ010000020.1, from coordinate 32,945 downwards.
GAATATTAAAACACGATATATAAATAATACTCTGTACGTTCTTATCGAAAATTCCTTTATAAAAAATGACAAAAATAATTATATTTCAAAAGTTGATAGTAATAATAGAGGGTATGGTTTGAAAAGTGCTATGAGGATAATAAAAAAACACAAAGCGATTTTAAGGTATGAAATAAAAGAAGATCATGTATTAACCAAATTGTTGGTAAACTATAAATGATTATGGTACCATTAAGACTATTCTTTAGCCGTTTAGACTACTTATTATTGTATTTAAAGTAAATATATATTATCATACAGTTGTCGACAAATAAATTGGTAGAGGAGAGTGAAGTAGAAGAAATATCAAATTTTTAGATTTTAAATTAAAAATATTTTGGGGAGTATAAAAAAGCTTACTTAATTAAACTTTGTAAGCTTTTTTAATACTTAAAACAGTTGTAAATAATCACCTAAAATAATATAATATTTATATAGCATTAAGAATCGAGGTGACAGTATGTTAACAAACAAAAGATTAGATAGTGCTTATGAAAATGCAAGAGTTATAGAGTTTGATAAAGATTCTAAATTTGTTATTTTAAGTGATTGCCATAGAGGAGTTGGGAGCCCTTCTGATGAGTTTACAAAAAATCAAACCACATATATTTATGCTTTAGAGCACTATTATAAAGAAGGTTTTGTTTACATTGAAGCAGGAGATGGTGATGAACTTCTCGAGCATAAAAAACTAAAAACAATAGTTAATGCACACAGAAAAGCTTTTGAAACAATTAAAAATTTTTATAATCACGGTAGATATGTATTATTGTATGGAAACCACAATATATATTTAAGAAAAGAAAAATATGTAAAACATAACTATCAAATATTCTATGATACATACAAAGAAAAGTATGTAGATTTTTTTAAAGATATCAAACCTGAAGAAGCTGTAGTTTTAAAATATAAAGAAACAGGCCAGGAAATACTTGTGGTACATGGTCATCAGGGAGATTTTTCAAATGATCAAATTTGGTGGTTAACAGCTATTACTATCAAATTTTTTTGGAAATTCTTACATACCCTAGGAGCGAAAAGTCCTACAAGTCCTGCTAAAAACGCTCACAAGAGACATAAAATCGAAAAGAATTTTAGTAAATGGATTGCTAAAAATCGAAAAATGCTTATCTGTGGTCACACCCATAGGTATAAATATCCACGAGAAAATGAACTTCCATATTTTAATACTGGATGTTGTATTTATCCGACTTCTATGACGGCCTTAGAGATTGAAAATGGCAAAGTGACAATAGTTAGTTGGAGAATCATTGCAGACGAAAAAGGAATATTAAAGGTTGAAAGACAGTTTTTAAGAGGTATGGATGATATTGGAAAATTTGATTTAAGATAAGTTGGAGGGGAAATGGCTTACCCAATTGAAGATAAACTAGTAGTAGGTATTTCTACAAATGCACTTTTTGATCTGACTAAAGAAGATGAAATATTTAAAACAAAAGGTGTTGAGTCTTACAAGAAGTATCAAATAGACAATCGAGATAAAATAATCGAAAAAGGTATAGCGTATTCATTTACTAGAAGATTATTAAATATAAATAAAAAATTTCCAAATGAAAAACCTATAGAGGTTGTTTTGTTGTCGAAAAATAGTCCTGAAACTGGTTTAAGAGTTTTTAATTCAATTAAAAAATATGAATTGGATATTTCGAGAGCTGCTTTTACTTCTGGGAAAAGTCCTTTTAAATACATTCCTTCTTTTAATATTGCACTTTTTCTATCTACAGATAAAGATGATGTGAAATGGCAATTGAAAAGAATTATCCAGCAGGATTAATATTAAATACTAATGTAAATGACGAAGAGGATGATGATGAATTAAGAATTGCATTTGACTTTGATGGAGTTTTGGCAGATGATGAAGCAGAGGAAGTTTATCAAAAAGATGGAATTGAAGCTTTTCAAAAAAGTGAAATAGATAATTCAGACAAACCTTTAAATCCAGGTCTTATGTTAGATTTTTTTAAAAAATTATCATTATTCCAAAGGCTTGAGGAAGAAGAAGTTAAAAAAGATAAAAAATATAAAAAGATAATTAGAACAGGAATCATTACAGCAAGAAATGCACCAGCCCACGAAAGGGCTATAAAAACACTTGAAAGTTGGGGTGTTAATGTTGATGAAATGTTCTTTTTGGGTGGTATAGAGAAAAAAAGGATATTAAATTCTTTTAAACCACATCTTTTTATAGATGATCAGATGAATCATTTAGACAAAACTATAAATAACATACCTTTAGTACATATTCCCTTTGGGATTATTAATAAATAGGAAGAAACAATGCTAATAAGAAAGATAAAAAAGAATGAATTAGACATGGCTCTTATTATGATATGGGAAACATTCATTGAATTTGAAGGGCCGATTTATGGAAGTGAAGGCGTTGAAACCTTTAGACAAACACTACAAGACGAAAAGTTTTTAAGCCTAAATAGTTTTTATGGAGCTTTTAGGGATGACTATACCTTGATTGGGGTAATAGCTACTAGGAATTTTGGAGGACATATTTCACTTTTTTTTGTTAAAAGAGAGTATCAAATGCAGGGTATAGGAAAAAAACTGTTTTTAGAAGCCGTTAGAAGGAGTAAGACGAACATTATGACTGTGAATTCATCCCCATTTGCCATACCTGTATATAAGAAAATGGGATTTTATGAAACGGATTCTGAAAAGGAAAAAAACGGGATTTTATTTACGCCTATGATGTACAACATAAATAAGTAGGAGGTCGATTATGAATTTGGGGATAATTGAAGTTGATTTGCATGGTATGGATTGCAGGGAAGCCAAAAAATGTATTGATGGTTATATCAAAAAGGCAAACTCTGGTACATATTATATACGGCTGGTTCATGGTTATAGGGGCGGGACCAGGATTAGGGACATGATTTTTGATGAATATAGTTATGGTAGAAGTTCGAAAGTGAAAAGAATAAAACCTGGTAATAACCCCGGAGTTACAGATTTAGTTTTAAGAGAATTTTAAAGATATGCCTTTAATAAGGTATGTCTTTTTTTAATTTATAGGAAAGTTCTTTGAACTCACCTATAAATTAAAAAACTCTCCGAGGGAGCGCAGAGTCGCGGCTAAGGAAATAATTGCTTCGCAAACGCGATTCGCGAGAGAGTTCGTAAACGAACTCTTTGTTAATTTATGATGAAGATATTCAAATAAGATTGCGTTAAAAATATATCTAATCACATACAATATGTTACTTATCTTAAATTATGCGACAATTGTTTATTTAATATAAAACCTAAACAATATCAAAATAAATATCTAAATAACAGAAAATAATATATATTGTGTCTAAATAGTTTCTGTAATCATACAAAAATATTGATTGTTAAAATGATGTCGTTAAACAGCTAACGTTAAATATATAACGAGTAAAATTGGACTATTTTAATGACAATTATGTATTATGTAAAGGTCAATTTAGAAAAAAGACAGATAATATATATGAATATATATTCAATAGATACAATTGAGTGTAATGACTAAATATTGTCATGCTTGACACAAAATTAACGCAAAAATATAGCTAATTTCTATTGACAACCCCCCTAGGGGCTGATAAAATTCATAATCATCGAAGCAGATTGTATTCGAATCAAAACAATTTTAAGCAAAATGTACACTTATACATAAAAAGGAGGTTCCTATGAGTTACACAATAGCAATCGCAGGAAAAGGCGGTGTTGGAAAAACAACAATTTCAGGGTTGTTAATACAATACTTATGTGAACAAAAAAAAGGACCAATTTTAGCAGTTGATGCAGATGCTAATTCAAACCTTAATGAAGTACTTGGAGAATGTTATAGTACTACCTTAGGAGATTTAAGAGAAGAGATAGCTAGATCAGAAATGGCTGAAGTAAGTCCAATACCAAAAGGAATGACAAAACAAGAATATGCAGACTACAAATTTGGTGAAGCTTTAATAGAAGCAGACGATTACGACATGTTAGTCATGGGAAGAACTCAAGGCGAAGGATGTTATTGCTATGTAAATGGAATTTTAAAAACTCAGATTCAAAAATTTGCAAAAAACTATAATTATATAGTTGTAGATAATGAAGCTGGTATGGAACATATTAGCAGAGGTGTTCTTCCAAATGTAGACACGATAATACTTGTAAGTGACTGCTCAAGAAGAAGTATACAGGCTGTAGGAAGAATAGCTAAACTAGTAAAAGATTTGGATATAAAAGCAAAACAAGTAAAATTAATAGTAAACAGAGTACCTGGAGGGAAACTCGGTGATGCTTTAATAGAAGAAATAGAAAGACAGGAATTAGATTTACTTGGAGTTTTACCTCAGGATGAGGGAGTCTTCGAGTATGATAGTGAAGGAAAGGCGATATGTAGTCTGCCTGGAACTTCACCAATAAAAACGGCTTTACATGAAATAGTAGATAAATTAAATCTATAGGAGGAAAATAAAAAATGGCATTCAAACAAGCATCTCAAAAATTCAATGTTGCAATTAATTCAGTAGAAATAGGCAGCGGAGATAAAAAGGTTGTTCTCGGAGGGGAGAAAGTACTACCTTTTTACACATTTGATGGAGAAATTGAGAATTCACCAAAAGTTGGTGTTGAGATTTCCGATTTAGGTTTGGAAGGGGCATCAAAAGGAATTCAAGATTATTATGGTGGCACATCAGATATATCTGAAATCACTAAAAAAGCCACACAAATGGAAGGAGCAGACTTTATTTGTTTAAGATTTGAAGGAGCTGATCCAAACGGTGAAAACAAATCAGTTGAAGACTGTGTAGCAGTTGCAAAAGCAGTTAGCGAATCAACAGACTTACCTATTGTAATTGCAGGTTGTGATAATGTTGAAAAAGACGCACAAATTTTAGACAAAGTTTCAGAAGCTCTTGTAGGAAAAAATATTTTAGCATTGTCAGCTAAAGAAGAAAATTACAAAACTGTAGTTGGTTCAGCTGGAATGGCTTACAAACAAAAAGTAGCAGCAGAATCATCAGTAGACATTAACCTTGCAAAACAGTTAAACGTTTTAATAACACAGCTAGGTGGGGATCCAAAAAGTATAGTTATGAATTTAGGTTCAGCGGCTGCAGGATATGGTTTTGAATATGTATCATCAACAATGGACAGAGTAAAAATGGCAGCACTTTCTCAAAATGATACAGCGTTACAAATGCCAATTATTACACCTGTTGCATCAGAAACATGGTCAGCAAAAGAGTCTATAATGCCAGAGGCAGACATGCCGGAATGGGGTTCACAGGAAGACCGTGGTATTGATATGGAAGTTGTAACAGCAGTGGCATGCTTAGCATCTGGTTCAAATGCAGTAATAATGAAACATCCAGAAGCAGTAGCAACAGTATCTAAATTAATTAAAGAATTAGTGTAACTATAGGAGGGAATAGAAAATGGCATTAAAAGGTCTTGATATATTTAAGTTAACACCAAAAACTAACTGTAAAGAATGTGGATCTCCTACATGTATGGCTTTTGCTATGAAAGTTGCTCAGGGAGCAGTATTGATTGAAAAATGTCCACATATGTCAGATGATGCACTAGCACAATTATCTGATGCTACAGCACCACCAATGCAGACAATCAAAGCAGGAACAGGTGACTTCGAAGTTACAATGGGTGGAGAAACTGTTTTAGCTCGTCATGAAAAGAAATTCGTTAGCAAAAATCTTTTTGCAGTTGAAGTTTCAGTTGGAAATGAAGAAGCTCTAAAAGATGTTGCAAATATAGATTATGAGCGTATTGGCGAAAGAATGATAGTTGAATTAATCAATGTTAAGTATACAGAAGGAACTTCATCAGATGATTATGTTGAATTAGTTAAAAAAGCTAATGAAGCAAGCAGAGTTGTGATTATTGACTGTAAAGATGAAGCAATAGCTGCAGCAGCTTTAGCAGTATGCAAAGATAACAAACCAATTTTAAACTCAGCTACATCTTCAAATTATGAAGCTATGAGTAAACTAGCTACAGATAATGGAGTAGTATTAGGAGTAGAAGCTGATTCAGTTGAAGAATTATATGGTTTGGTTGAAAAACTTGTTGCTTCAGGAAATAAAAATCTAGTATTAAATGCTAGCATTAAGTCAATCAAAGAAGCATTTAAGTATGCAGTAGAAATAAGAAGAACAGCTGTAAAAGGTGAAGACAGAACTTTTGGTTATCCAACAATAATAAATGCAGCTTCACTTGCAAAAGGTGATAAAACAATGCAGACTGCATTAGCTTCATTATTTACTATGAAGTATGGTTCAATAATAGTTATGGAAGGTATGGAATATGCACAGGCATTACCATTATATGGCTTGAGACAAAATGTGTATACAGATCCACAGAAACCTATGAAAGTTGATCCAGGGATTTATCCATTAAATGGAGCTGATGAAAACGCACCTTGTGTAACAACAGTAGACTTTGCTTTAACATACTTTGTGGTTTCAGGAGAGTTAGAGCGTTCTGGTGTTCCATGTAACTTGCTTATAAGTGATGCGGGTGGATATTCAGTATTAACTGCATGGGCAGCTGGTAAACTTAGTGCTTCAAGTATAGGAAAATTCTTTGATGAACTTGAAGTTGAAAATAAAATTAAAAATAGAACTCTTATAATACCAGGTAAGGTTGCTGTATTAAAAGGAGAAATACAAGAAAGATTACCAGGATGGGATATAGTAGTTGCTCCAAATGAAGCAGTTCAGCTAGTTAAATTTATGCAGTCATATAAATAAAATAACAGGGTATAAAGAATAAGAGGAGAATAAAGAAATGGGAAAATTTATAGTTATAGGCGAAAGAATACATTGTATATCACCAGTAATTCGTGATGCATTCAACAATAAAAATCCTGAGCCAATATTATTAAGAGCAAAAGAGCAGCTTGAAGCTGGAGCGACATATTTAGATGTTAACATCGGACCTGCTGAAAGTAATGGAAAAGAATTGATGCAATGGGCAGTTAAATTATTACAAGAAAATTTTGATAATGTTCCATTATGTCTTGATACAGCTAATAAAGCAGCTATAGAAGCGGGAATCGAAGTATACAACCGTTCTAAAGGAAAACCTATTGTAAATTCAGCAGATGCGGGAGACAGAATTTCATATATAGACTTAGCTGCAGCAAACGATGCGATATGTATAGCACTTTGCTCTAAAGAAGGAGTACCAGCTGACAATGATGAGAGAATGGCTTATTGTCAGGAAATGTTAGAAAGAGGAATGGGATTAGGAATGGAGCCGGAAGATTTATGGTTTGACCCATTATTCTTAGTAATAAAAGGAATGCAGGATAAACAAAAAGATCTTTTAGAAGGCATTAAAATGATTACAGAAATGGGATTAAACACAACAGGTGGTTTGTCAAATGTATCAAATGGTATGCCAAAACATATTAGACCTATAATGGACTCAGCAATGATTGGAATGTCAATGGCATGTGGACTTACATCAGCTATTGTTAACCCATGTGATGAAAGATTAATGGAAATGATTAAATCTTGCGACATTATTCTAGACAATTGTTTATACGCAGATTCATACTTAGAAATATAAAATAGGAGTGATTAATTATGCCACAAGTAACATTTATTTTAGAAAACGGAAAAGAATTGACACACTATACTTCTTCAGGAACGGTTTTACTAGAAGTCATAAGAAAGTGCAATCTAATGATTGATGCTCCTTGTTCAGGTAATGCGACTTGCGGTAAGTGTAAAGTAAAGTTACTTGAAGGCGATCTGCAAACAGAAATGTCTAGACACATAACTAATGATGAATATGACAGCGGATATAGACTAGCATGTATAAGTAAAATCAAAGAAAATGTTACAGTTCAAATTCCAGATACAGCATCAGCGTATAAAAACAAAATGAAAGTAACAGAAATTAAATCTGGAGAAGAGCTTAAAATATTTAGCGAAGGTTTGAATTTTGGAAATAAATGGGAATCTATCGAAGTTACAATGGAACCACCAACATTAGATGACACAATGCCAGATAATGAAAGGTTTTCTAGAGCTATTAAAAAAATAGTAGGTGACTATAAAATAAATATTCCATATTATGCTCTAAAAAGATTGCCAGACTTTATGCGAACAAGCAATTTCAAAATAAATTGTATAATTAAAAAAGATAAGGGCGAAGTAACGATTTATAAAATCAGACCTTCAGATGAAAAAACAATACCATTTGGAATTGCAATGGATGTAGGTACTACTTCAGTGTCAGCATTATTAGTTAACTTATTAGACGGGAGTATAGTTGCAAAGGCATCTGCAGGGAATGGACAGATACCATTTGGTGCAGATGTTATAAATAGAATTATAGAATCCACAAAACTCGGTGGTAGAAAGAAAATGCAAACTGCAATTATTGAAAAAACAATAAATCCAATGATAACAGAAATGTGTGGATTTGCAAAACTTGAACCTAATTCAATAGTAGAAATGTGTATTTCTGGAAATACTACAATGAATCATCTACTTTTAGGTATGAACACTGAAAATATTAGGATGGAACCATACATACCAACATTTTTTGAAGTTGATAATGTATTAGCAGAATATCTTGATATTAAAATAAATCCAATTGCAGAATTAGTATTTACACCTAATATCGGAAGTTATGTAGGTGGAGACATAACTTCTGGAGTTTTGGCAAGTAAGATATGGAATAAAGAAGAACTTTCTTTATTTATTGACCTAGGTACCAATGGGGAAATAGTTATTGGAAACAAAGATTTCTTGATGAGTTGTGCGTGTTCAGCAGGACCGGCATTTGAAGGTGGAGAAATTAGTTGTGGAATGAGAGCTACCGATGGAGCTATAGAAGCATTGACAATTGATGAAAATACTTTAGAACCGAATCCAGTAATAATAGGGGAGAAAGACACAAAAGCAGTAGGTATATGTGGCTCAGGAATAATTGACTTAATAAGTGAAATGTATCGCTGTGGAATAATAAATTCAAAAGGAATCATTGTAAAAGAAGGCGACAGAATTACTAGAGATGAATATGGAACCGGAAGCTATATAGTGGTTAAAAAAGAAGATTCAGGAACACGAAAAGACATAGTGATTAACGAAGTGGATATTGACAATTTTGTAAGAGCAAAAGGAGCAATTTTCTCAGCAGTTAAGTTAATAGTTGAATCTCTGGATATGGATACAAACATGATTGAAAAAATCTATGTAGCCGGTGGTATAGGAAGTGGAATTAACTTTGTAAATGCGATTAGAATTGGTCTGTTTCCAAATATATCACTTGACCTATTTGAATATATTGGGAATTCATCTCTAATGGGTGCATATGGAGTTGTAACGTCACAGGAAGCAAAGGAAAAAGTAAGAGAGATAGGAAGAGGCATGACATATGTTGAATTAAGCACAGATCCTAGATATATGGATGAGTTTGTAGCTGCCTGTTTTATCCCTCATACAGATGAAAATTTATTCAGAGGTGTGCAATGATAAGTATTAAAAATAACCAAATAGAAGTACCGTTTTCATATTATTTAGATTTATACAAAAAAATAGACCCAATAAAAGCTGCAAAAAGATGTGCAGTAGAATATAGCAAGTCAAATAAACAGTTTATGATTAACTTTATGGGACAGGATTATTATATAAGTTTTCCAGAGTTTTCAGTGGAAATTAAAGATGAAAATCCAGCTCACGATGTGCTAGCTAAATCAGCATATGCTCAGTTATTAATTATAAGATTTTTAATAGCTGGTAAGTCTTTACCAAGCACAGGAAAGTTTTGCTCCTACAGAGACTTTCCATGGGGAGAAGTATATTACAAACAGTTTTATGACAGATGTGTAAGAAGAACAGCAAGAAGCTTTGAAAAAAATCCAGATGCCATGAAAAATCTTATGAATAAAGTATATGCAAAAAGATTAAAAGAAGCAGATTTTAGCTGTGAAGTAGAATTTTTAAAAGGTTTATATATTAAATTTCTATTTTGGAAAGCAGATGAAGAATTCCCTTCTTCAGCTCAAATATTATTTAGTGATAACTTCCAATATGCTTTTTCAGCAGAAGATTTAGCAGTGATTGGAGATATTACCATAGGGATGTTAAATAAATAACTTAAAACAAAAGGAGGATACTATGGCTCAATTTACAACATTGGAACAAATGGAAGCCGATGCTAATCTGTTAAGAGATTTAGCAAAAAAGGCAGGAGCTGATACATGGCAGGATAGAAAAGAAGCCTTGGGTACACAGTGTAAATTCGGTGAAGATGGAATCTGCTGTAGAATTTGTTCTATGGGACCATGTAGAATAACAGCAAAGTCACCAAGAGGACTTTGTGGTGCTGATGCTCATGCGATAGCTGGTAGAAATTATGCAAGAATGGTTGCAGGAGGTTCTTCTGCTCATTCAGATCACGGAAGAGAAATAGCACATGTACTACACATTTCATCTAAAGATGGAAACTATCCAATCAGAGATGAAGCAAAACTGTTAAACCTTGCAAAAGAATGGGGAGTAGAGACAGAAGGAAGAGACATTTATGAAGTTGCCCATGAAGTTGCTGAACTTGGTTTAATGGAATACGGAAAACCTTTCGGACATCAAAGATTTATCAGCAGAACAACAGAGGAAAGAAGAAATAATTGGGAAGAAACAGGAGTTACACCAAGAGCGGTAGATAGAGAAATTGCAACAACAATGCATATGACTCATATGGGTAATACATGTGATGCTTCAGCCTTAGTAGATCAGTGTGTTCGTAATGGTCTGGCTGATGGATGGGGTGGTTCTATGATGGGAACTGAGTTCTCAGACATATTATTCGGAACTCCACATCCAAAAGATACAGAAGCAAACTTAGGTGTTCTTGAAAAAGAAAAAGTTAATATTATTATTCATGGACATGACCCAGCAATGTCAGAAATGATTGTTGCAGCTGCAGAAGACAGAGAAATGCTTGAATATGCAAGAAGCAAAGGTATATCAGGTATAAATGTAGCAGGACTTTGTTGTACAGCAAACGAAATTGCAATGAGACATGGAGTAAAAATGGCAGGAAACTTCCTTAATCAGGAAGCTGCAATCATTACTGGAGCTGTAGAAGCAATAGTTGTTGATATTCAGTGTATATTCCCAGCATTAGGACCACTTACAAAATGTTATCATACAGATTTCTTTACAACATCGCCGATAGCACAGATCCCAGGATCAGAATACGTTAAATTTGATCCTGAGACAGCATATGATCAAGCGAAAACAATAGTAAAAAGGGCAGTAGATAATTACGAAAAAAGAGATCCTGATAAGGTACTTATACCTGAAGCAAAACAGGCAGGTACAATAGGATATTCATGTGAAGCAATTATTAATCAGCTTGATACTGTTACAAACTCACAGGTCGATTTAACAGGCACATACAAACCATTGGTTGAATGTCTTGAGTCTGGAGTATTAAGAGGAGCAGTAGGTATTGTAGGATGTAACAACCCTAAGGTTAGAACAGATGTTTCACATATAAAAATTATTAAAGAATTAATTAAAAATGACATAATTGTAGTTACTACAGGATGTTCAGCACAGGCGGCAGCAAAAGCTGGTCTTATGGACAAGGAAGCAAAAGAACTTTGTGGAGATGGACTAAAGAGAGTTTGTGAATTAGCAAATATTCCTCCAGTACTTCATATGGGATCATGTGTAGATATTAGTAGAATACTCTTACTTGTTAGTGGTATATCAGAAACATGGGGTGTAGATATTCCAAAACTTCCAATCGTTGGATGTGCACCTGAATGGATGAGTGAAAAAGCAGTTTCTATCGCTAACTATGTAATAGGTACAGGTATAGATACTTATCTTGGAATCGAACCACAGGTAAAAGGCTCTACACAGATGATGGAATTAATTACAGAAGGAACAAGAGAAAAATTTGGAGCAGGATATATAATAAATACTGATCCAGAAATCCTTGTTGAGACAATGATAAAAGGTATCGAAGATAAAAGAACTGCATTAGGAATCTAATTTTAAGGAGTGTATATATGAAAATCGCGATAACAGGAAAAGGTGGAGTTGGAAAAACAACATTTTCATCAATATTAGCTAGACTTTATGCCGAGGAAAACAGAAGTGTTTTGGCAGTGGATGTAGATCCAGATGCAAACTTAGGATTAGCGCTAGGATTTTCAGAGGAAGAAATTTCAAACATTAAACCTATCTCAGAAATGAAAGAACTTGCAGAAGAAAGAACTGGCTCATCTCCTGACAATTTTGGAAAGTTTTTTAAAATTAACCCCAAAGTTGATGATATACCTGATAAATTTGCAATTGAAACTAACGGTGTAAAATTTCTTATTATGGGTTCTGTTGATACAGGTGGAGCAGGTTGCGTATGTCCAGAGCATGTAATGCTTAAAAGACTTATAAGCCATTTGGTAATTCAAAATGAAGATGTAGTTATCATGGATATGGAAGCTGGACTTGAGCATTTAGGTAGAGGAACTGCGTCAAATATGGAACAATTTATTGTTGTAATAGAACCAGGCTCTAGAAGTATTCAAACCTATAATAAAGTTAAAAAACTTGCAAAAGATATAGGTGTAAGACAAGTAAAAGTTGTTGCAAATAAAGTTAAATCTAAAGAAGATGAAGAGTATATTAGCAAATATATTCCAAGTGAAGACCTGTTAGGATTTATACACTACAATGAAGAAGTTATTGATGCAGACAGAAAAGGCAAATCACCTTATGATTTTAGTGAAACTGTAGTTAATGAAATCAGAGAGATTAAGAAACGTATTGAACAAAAATAACAATGATATGGAGGTAATAACGTGACTTTAATTGATAGAGTTTTTAGTGGTTCAGATCAATGGTTTGATCTTGCAACTGCAAAAGTTGAAGAATCTATAAAAAAATACGGCGAAGAACATGAAGTATCACTACCTGATACAGCATATAGTCTTCCTTGTATATACTCAATGCTCGGATTAAAAATCGGAACATTAGGCGAGCTAAAGAACTGTTTAAATACAGAAATTAAAAACCTTATGACAAGGGAAAGAAAAACTAAAGATGTATTTACATCTGGTATAGCTGGTGCATTATGTTGTGAAGTTATTGAAACATGTAAATATATTGAAGGAAATCCATATGAATCACCTATTCATGGACATCATTCAGATGCTGAGATTCGTGAAATTGGACTTCCACTGGTTGTAGACGATATTCCAGGTGTTGCTGTTATAATTGGTGGAGCACCATCAGGGGAAGAGGCAGAAACATTAATTAAAGAATACCAGAAAAAAGGTATCATGGTATTTATGGTTGGAGATATAATTGACCAGGCAATTGAAAGAAAAGTAAATATGGACTTTAAAATCCGTATTATTCCCTGTGGATATGAATTGTCATCAGTTATACATGTAGTGTCAGTGGCACTTAGAGCAGCTTTGATATTTGGAGCTATTCAACCAGGTGACTACGAAGGAATGTGGAGATATACTATGAAACGTGTTAACGCTTTTGTTAATGCTTTCGAACCTGTAGATGATATGACAGTTTGCTGTGGAGCAGGTGCTATACAGCTAGGATTCCCAGTAGTTACAAACCAGAAAGACAATATGTGGGCAATTCCTAAGAGTTTGATTATTCAAGAAGATACAACAAAATTTGATCCTACTTCTATTGAAGCAAGGGGAATTAAAATAAAAATTGTTGATATTGATATCCCAGTATCATTTGCCGCAGCTTTTGAAGGTGAAATAGTTAGAAGACCTGACATGCAGATAGAGTTTGACGGATCAGATGTAAATGAAAATGCATTTGAATTAGTTTCAACAAAAGATATGTCAGAAGTAGAAGACCATGCTATTATTCTCGAAGGACCTGATTTTGACGAAATGGAAGTTGGTAAAAAACAGAGTCTTGCAGTTATCGTAGAGGTTGCTGGAAAATCAATGAGTACTGATTTTGAGCCTGTTTTTGAACGTAAATTCCATAACTATGTAAACTGTGTAGAAGGAATTATGCATACAGGACAAAGAGATCTTATTCGTATCCGTGTAAGTAAAGAAGCTTATGAAAAAGGATTTAGAGCTAAACACATTGGTGAAGTTTTATATGCTAAAGTAAAAAGCGATTATGCCGCAGTTGTTGATAAATGTCAGGTAAGAATTATTACGGATAAAGAAAAAGTTAAAGAATTAAGATATTCACTTGCAAATCCTGTATATGACAAACGTGATGAAAGACTTTCAACTATGTCTGATGAGTCAGTTGATGAATTCTACACATGTACACTTTGTCAGTCATTCTCGCCTTCACATGTATGTGTGGTTACACCTGAGAGACTTGGGCTTTGTGGTGCAGTATCATGGTTAGATGGTAAAGCTACAAATCAGCTTGATCCAACTGGTCCATGTCAGATAATTAAAAAAGATAAAGTTATTAATGAAGATATAGGTTCATGGGAAGAAGTAAATGAGGCTGTTACAAAATACTCACAAGGTGCAATTGATAAAGTTACATTATATTCAATTATTGAAGATCCAATGACAAGTTGTGGATGTTTTGAATGTATCTGTGGATTAGAGCCTTTCTCAAACGGTGTTGTTATAGTTAACCGTGAACACGTAGATGTAACACCTTTAGGAATGACTTTTGCTGAATTAGCATCTATGACAGGTGGTGGTGTTCAGACACCAGGTTTCATGGGACATGGAAAGCACTTTATTGCTTCTAAGAAATTCATGAAAGCAGAAGGTGGTATAGCTAGAATTGTATGGATGCCAAAGGCATTAAAAGACTTAGTTGCTACAAAATTAAATGCAACAGCAAAAGAATTATACGGTATAGATAATTTTACCGATATGATTGGTGACGAAACAGTGGCTGAAGATCCTGAAACATTGCTAGAATTCCTTACTGAAAAGGGACATCCAGCATTAGGATTAGAACCGATGATTTAATAAAGCTCCTACTAAACAAGCATAAGGGTTTCTGTTAGAAATAACGGGCTTTTATGCTTGTTTTTCTTTGAATTTCTTTGATATAATTAAAATAGGAGGGTGTTATGAGTAGAATGAAAAAAATTTGTTGTTTGATATTAATAATTGTTTTTGTTTTATTAATAGGATGGTGGGCCGTAAATACTTTTATTGCTTCAGGATTAAACAAAGAAAATAAAAACTATATAGGAGAAAATGATTTATATGAGGAAAACAGCTTAGAATTTGATTTTGTGCAAAGATGTGATTGCTATAATGGCGGACTGACAAAGCTTGAAGACGGACAAATAGGAATGTATTATTGGGACTATGATAAATTGTACGAAGTTAGTTGGAGTGGTAAAGAAATTAACAAAAGTTTAGTTAATGTTCCCAGATACATTGAAGGATATACTTATACAACTACAAATGAAAAGGGTGAAAAATTCTATACTGCATTTATGGATAAGAAGTTTTATGCAGCCTCAAGTGATGGTAAAAAAATATTTGGAATTAATGAAAACATAGAATCTTATGAAAAAGGTTTTATAAAGGGACCAAACAGTCATTTTGTGAATGAAAATTATGTTTATTTATTATATGTGGATTCTTACTATTCATATTCAAAGAATGAATATAAATATGAATACGAAATAGAAAAATATAATTTACTTTCAGGAGAACTTGAAGAAAAATATAGTATAGATAATATAGATTATGTTTTGTATTATGGAGAAAATATATGTTCTATAAATGATGAAAAAATAGTGGTAATTGATTTGCAAACAGGTGAACAGATAGCTCAAATTGAATTTGAAGACAATAGAAAAATCACGAAAAATGACAATCAGATTAGTTATAACATGTCAGCTTTTTCTAATGATAATATGATTTGCTTTGTAGATTCATCAGGTCTATATACATCAGATATAGATGATGGAAAATTTAAACTAATACTTGATTCAAAAGATTCGGATTTTTTTATGAAAGATATTTATTATCAAAGCGTATATGTTATTGACGAAAACATATACTTACAAATAGGATTTGAATGGACAGATTATATAATTGAATATAAAAAAATCGAGCCTTAGATTTACCTAGGGCTCGTTATATGTTTCTATTTTTTCATTTTCCCTCTCGCTATTGATGCAAATATTCCTAAAAAGCAAAGTAATGTAAGTATAACAAAAGTGACTTTTATAGGCTCTATTAGATTAGAAGAATTCTCTACATTAATTTGTGCATTACCCATATATATTACAAGTATAAGCGATGCAATACCCATACTTAATGCCTGTCCTATTGTTCTGGCGCCACCTATAATTCCTGAAGTTATACCAAAAAACCTTTTATCAACAGAACTCATTATAGCATTCGTATTTGGGGATGAGAATAATGCAAAACCAAAACCTAAAATTAAAAGCCCACACACAACATAGATGATATGTGTATTTTCACTTATAAATATAAAGAAAGACAACCCGATTGTTGTAAGAATCATGCCTAATGATGCAACTTTTTGTGGCTCTATTTTATCTGATAAAAATCCAGCTATAGGAGAAAATAATGCCATGACTATTGGCTGTGCAATAAGTACAAGACCTGCATGAGAAGGACTGTAACCCAAATTGTATTGTAAATATAAACTTAGTAAATAACTTAAAGCAAAAGTTGCACTATAATTGATTAAAGCAGCTAAAGAAGAAAAAATAACGACTTTATTACCTTTGAAAATGCTCATATTTAAAATTGGTGCAGATATTTTACTTTCAAAAACACCAAAAATAATTAAAGCAATAATACCCACGCCGATGAAAATAGGTCCAAAAAATGTATTTATAAAAGAAAGACCTGAAATTATACCCAATAAGGCTATAGCATACAATATTGACCCTTTAAAATCAAATTTTTCACCTTTTGCTTCAGCCCAGTCGTGCTTTACTGTTAGTAATGGTAAAACAACAATTACTCCAATAATGGTACTAAAGTAAAATAAGCTTCTCCATCCAAGAGTAGAAGTTAAAAGACCACCTAGGTAAGGACCTGTCGAAAGTCCAATATATGTCATTGCTACATTAAGTCCAAGAGCTTTACCTCTTTTTCCCGCAGGGAAGACAGAAGTAAGGATCGAAACCACTGTAACTGCTATGGATGCAGCACAAACTCCCTGTAAAGAACGCCCCACAACTAGCATTATGGGATTGACTGCAAATCCACATATAAGCGAAAAAATTGAAAAGCAAGTCATTCCTAACATTAAAAGTTTTCTTTTTCCAAATATATCTGCAAGCCGACCAAAAGGTAATACAAAAATTGCAGTTGCAAGTGTAAATGATAATGGAATCCAGTTTAGTAAAACTGAGCTTATATAAAATTCTTCACTTATTGATGGGAGAGCAATGTTTACTGACGAAGCCATAAACGGGAAAATAAAAGCACCAAGACTGGTAGCTAAAAGCACGATTTTGTTCTGTATACTGTTCATTTTATGCACCTAATTTTTTCTTTCTGTATTTATTTCATGTAAATAATTATATATTAAGTTTTTTATATTAACAAGTTGAGATTCCAAAAAAAATGTAATATACTTAAGATACATAATGTAAATACTCCATGATAGTAACTGTTTTTTAACCAAAAATTGTAACCATAGGAGGAGTTTAATATGTCTTTTAAAAGTATTAGAACAAAAATGCTAATCTATATTCTTACTATTGTCTTTGTTTGTCTTGCTGCATTAACAGCAATCAGCTACTACAGAAGTTCCAGTGTTATCAACAATACAATCGAAAATCAGATGGAATCAGAATTATCTTCAAAGCTTTTAGATTTGGATATAGTTTTAAAAGAAATATCCTCTTTGGATTCCAGCACTGCATTATTTGTAGAGAACACTTATAATCAGAATGCGACTTTAGAACAGTATGAAAACTATTTATCAAAACTTATTTTTAAGAGTCCCCTTGTAATAGGTGGTGGAATCTGGTTTGAACCTTATGTTTTTGATGAAGAAGAAAAATATGTTGGGCCATATGCATATGCGGATAATGGTGAGGCAATTATAACTTATGATTACAGTAATGATGAATATGATTACTTTGCTTATGACTGGTATAATAATACAAAAGAGAGCGGTGGTATGCCGGTATATTCTGAGCTTTATTTAGATGAAGTGTCTGGGATGGTAATGACTTCTAATGCTTGTCCGATATATGATGCTTCAGGAAACTTTATAGGTTGTACAACGATTGATATTGATCTTTCAGCAATATCAAATGCAATTAATGATATCAAAGTTGGAGAAACAGGATATGCAATGTTATTATTGTCAGACGGCACTTATGTTGCAGCAAATGGCGATCAGACAATTATGACCGATAAAATGTCAGAAGATGAAAATCCCTCAATAGCCAAAGCAGGTCAGGATATAATTAATAACCAGATGGGACAAACCTCCTTTAAAGAAGGTTCTGAAACATATAATGTTTATTATACAAGTATGGATTATATGGGGTGGAAACTTGTTCTTGTGTACCCAAAATCAGAAATATTTGCACCTGTTCAACAATTATTATATATAATGCTTATAATATGTGCACTTGCTATAATTATTTCTGTAATAACAGTTATTTTACAAGTAAATTATGTTACAGGTAATCTTAAAAAAGTTAAAAACCTTGCCAACGAACTAGCTGTTGGTGACTTTATGGTTGAGCCATTAAAACTTAAGAGCAAGGATGAGCTTGGTCAGGTTAGTAACTCTTTAAATACAATGCTAGTTGAAAATAAATCAGTAATTAAAACAATCAAAGATGATTCATATAAAGTTGGTGAGTCGGCTAATGCGCTAGCTGGAATAACCGAAGAGTTAAATGCTTCTTTCGAAAATGTTGAAGAAGCAATCAAAAAGGTTAGTACGAATGTTATGAATGCTAGTGCAGCTACTGAGGAAATTAATGCATCAGTAGAAGAAGTTACATCTTCAATTAATATATTAAGTGGTAAAACACAGGAAAGTATGACTTTGGCTGATGAGATAACAATCAGATCAAAAGAAATCGGGGATTCAAGTTTAAAATCAAGTGAAAGAGCCAAAGAATTATCAAATGTTCATCAAAAAGAACTTAGTGATAGTCTTGAAGAAGCCAAAGTCGTTGAATCAATAGGTGAATTGGTTGATACTATTTCAGATATTGCAAGTCAGATAAACTTACTATCGTTAAATGCATCGATTGAAGCTGCAAGAGCAGGCGAGCATGGAAGAGGATTTGCGGTTGTTGCGGAAGAAATAGGACACCTTGCAACACAGACAGCTTCTTCGGTGGAACAGATTCAACAGATGATTTCAAAAGTACAAAGTTCATTTGATTCATTAGGTAAAAATTCGCAAAATATGTTGCAGTTTATTTCAGAAGAAGTTATGAAGGATTATGATTCACTGGTTTCCATAGCATTACAATATGGAAAAGATGCTGGAGATATTAATTCGTTTTCATCAGAAATATTTAAAATGTCATCAAATATAGAAAAAACAATGAGCGAAGTAGCGAATGCGATTTCTGAGATTTCAGAAAGTTCACAACAGACCTCTTTTGAAAGCTCAACAGTAATGCAAAACATGACAGAAGCATCAAAAGCTGTTAATATTATTACAGACATGACCCATGAACAAAAAGATATTGTAGAAACCCTTGATGCTGTAGTAAATAAATTTAAAATAGATTAATTTTTAGATTATAGCGCTGTAATTTATAGTTACAGCGCTAAATTTACACAGGAGGTAAATAAATGGATTATAAAGACTTTTTTATTGATGAATTAAAAAATCAAAACCCTCATTGGGAAAAAACATATATTGAAAATATGGAACTTTTTGGTGAAAAACCAAGTGAACCTGCTATAAGGGCGGAAGAGATTTTTAAAGATAAAGAAGTAAAAGAAATTATTGAATTAGGAGGAGGGCAGGGAAGAGATACAATTTTCTTTGCAAGAAAAGGTTATAGTGTTACTGTTGTTGATTATACTGATACAGGAATAAATACAATAAATAAAAAAGCCGAAATGCTTGGTCTCACTGATAAAATAAAAGCTATTAAATGTGATGTAAAAACAGGACTTCCTTTTAAAAAGGAATCATTTGATGCATGTTATTCACACATGTTATATTGTATGGCATTTACTACAAACGAACTTAATGATTTATGCAAAGGAATTTGGCGAATACTTAGAATTGAAGGAATGAATTTTTATACTGCAAGAAATGAAAAAGATTCACATTACAGACAAGGTATTCACAGAGGCGAAGACATGTATGAAATTAATGGTTTTATAGTACATTTTTTTGATAAAAATAAAATTGAGCAGTTATCCACTGGCTTCGAAATTCAAAGTATAACTGAATTTGAAGAAGGAGAACTGCCCAGAAAACTATATCAGGTATTATTAAGAAAAACTCAAAGTTGAAAACTCAAGTGCTGAATTGAATTCTAAAGGTTTTGAATAATAATATCCTTGGATTATTGAGCATCCATTTTCTTCAAGGAAGCGTTTTTGTTCAATGCATTCAATTCCTTCAGCAACAACCTTCATATTTAAATCTTTTGCAAGGTCTAAAATAGCATGTATTAATTTGCTGTTTTTTTTAGATTCTGGAACATGATCTATAAACGTTTTATCAATTTTTATTATTTCCGGTTCAAAACATTGTAAATTATATAAATTTGAATATCCTGTACCAAAGTCGTCAATAGCTATTGTTACACCTACTTCTTTAAGCTTTTTCATTAACATGATAGCAGGCATCGAAAGAGTTGCTAATGTACTTTCTGTTATCTCAAGTTCTATCTGATTTTCACATTTATTTTTTAAAATGTCATTTATTAAAAAAGATAAAAAATCTTTTGTTAACAGGCATGGAGAAATATTCACAGAGATTCTAAACTTATTATTGCCTGTGTTTTTTACAGCATTAATAAATTTATAAACATCATTTAATTGATTTTTGGTAAGAGTTTCAATCATCTGTCCCTGTTCAGCAACTTTAATAAATTTTAATGGTGAGATAAAGCCTATAAATGAAGAATTCCATCTTGCAAGAGCTTCAAAACCTTGAACACATTTATTGCTTAAATCAATTTTAGGCTGAAATAAAGTGTAGAACTCGCCAGATTCAATTGCTGTAGGCATAAGTTTCTTTAATTCATCTTCTTCCAAAGTTTGCTGATATTTTTCTAAATCAAAAGCTACAAAGTGGCCAAGGCTTTTACTTCTTTTGGCATGAATGATTTTCATAAGAGTATTTACGATTTCATCAATATGTATGATGTCTTTTGGATAATTAACTATTCCACCCTGAAATTCAAAGCATATATCTGAATTACTGAAACATAATATACTTTCCATTTTTTCACTTAAATAATTATCATTGATCAGTTTTTTTCTGTCAGAAGAAAGAGAAGTTATATTTAAAATAAATATCATGGAATTTTCATTAATTTTATAGCAGTTTTTTATTGGAGAAGGTGGTATTAATTCAGGTGTGTTTTCAAACTCTTTACTTAATATGTCAGATAAATGGAGCATTGCCTTAGAAAACTGATTTGCTTTTTTAACTATTCCATTTTCATTATTAAAAGTGTTATTAGACTCAAGCCTAAAAGCAATAAAAGCAAATTCCTGATTTTCACTGTCCTTGTTTTCGATAAAACATTCTTCAATATCTTTTTCTAACTGAATTCCATTATATAATCCGGTTGCTGTATCCATATACGCAAGCCTGCTGAGTTTGTCAACATTTAGTTCTAGTTCTTTATTTATACTTAAAATCTTCTTTTGAGCCTTCTTTTTAATTAAAGATTCTCTATATAAAAGATGAAAAAGTATAGTTATTGCGGTAGTCATAAGCCACTCAAATGAAATTCCTCTAGCTGTAGCAAGGTATTCAAAAGAAAAAGAGTTGATACCGATAGTTCCAACTATACAATGGTATGTGAAAATAAAAGGAAGTAATATTGCAAAATAATATATTGTAATTGTTAATATCCAAGTAAAAATATATGGAACAGTTTTTTTAATAGTTTTTATTTTTTTAAATAGTATAAATAGAAATGTGAATCCTAGTACATGATTAAATGTATCGGGTATAAAGTAACCATCTGATGCGACATTGAAATAAGTAAAGAATGGCAATATTATAGCCAAAGGCCATTTGTTAATAAAGGGAAGGCTGATTATTAATGCAACTTCGGCAAAGTTACTATTAATTCCTAATTTTCCAGGTAATTCTAATTCTATATGACCTAAAAAAACAGTAAGAAAGCAAAATAAAATTAAAATAAATAAATCTTTAAGTATGGGTCTTGTTTTCATGTCATTTCTCCAGTGTTTTAATATTAAAATGTATTATAATACAAAAAAAATATAAGTGTGTGAAAACTGTGTGTTTTCAAATTGAATAACTAGTGTATAATAATATTATAAACAATTATTTTATAAAAAGAGGAAAATGTATGAAAAGAATTTTTAAACAAATACCATTAATTGCCATTGCCGCTTCTATGATTGCAACAAGCGTTAATATGTTTTTTGCACCCCATAAAATATCGGGTGGAGGTGTAAGTGGTGTAGGTGTATTAGTTGAAACAGCATTTGGAATTAATAGAGCAATAGTAGTTTTATCGATAAATATAGTTTTGCTTATTTTAGCAGGTATTTTTTTGAAAAGATCTATAGTAGTAAAAACTATAATTGGAAGTGTTTTAGTACCAGTTGCATTAGCTATTGTACCACAGATAAAAGTAGTAGATAATATAGTGATTTCTATAATATTTGGAAGCATTATTTTAGGATGTGGAGTAGCCCTATTGTATAAAATAGAAGCTTCAAGTGGAGGCACTACAATTCCACCATTGATTTTTAAAAAGTATTTTGGTTTAGAACAATCAATAGGATTATTTATTTGTGATGCTCTTATAGTGTTTTTTAATATTTTTGTTTTTGGGTTTAATGCATTTTTCTATTCAATATTTGCCCTTATTGTTTCATCCATTGTTATTAATTATATAACATCTGGATTAAGCAGAAGAAAAGCAGTAATGATAATGAGTGAGAAAAACATTGATGAAATAAGAAATATATTATTTCAAAATGTTAATAGAGGAATGACTGTATTTGATGTTTCAGGTGGGTATACTGGAGCTAAAAAAGAAATGTTAATGATAATTTTAGGGAATCAGGAATATCATAATGCAATGAAACTAATAAATAGTATAGATAAAAATGCATTTGTCATTTCATATAATGTGGCTGAAGTCCATGGAAGAGGTTTTACGTATAGAACAATGGAATGATTTTTCAAAGAAAACTGCTCAAAAGAGTAACTCCATCAGCAGCTATAGTTATTATTGTTTCTTCATGTATGAAATCAGTAATATTTTTATCAAATAATATGTTTCCTTGAGACGAGAATTCCTCATCACCATCCCAAAATAAAAATTTTATTGGCATACAACTAAACGCTGGCGCAATAAAACCAAAATCAGATTCAGAAATCGTTAAAAACCCTAAATCTTCAATAATCATTTTCAAATCACTAAGTTTCCCATTAAAACTTTCTTCAAACTTTCTTATTACAGTATTTTTAAAAGCGTTATAAAATGGAGCAGCTTTTTTTATTTCATATAGAGGTATGAAAATATTTGAATTTAGGGGTTTGGGTTTTGAATAATAAAAAAGATGATAAATGGCAAATTTTATCTGTGGTGAAATATACTCTTTAGGGTTTGATTTTTTATAAATTTCAAAAGTTTTACGATCTATAATATAATCTATACCATAATATCTTATAGGTAGGTTACGCTCATTATATCCATCAAGATTTAATTCTTTGTATTTAATTTCAAAATCAATTTCATAAACTTTTTCTTGCCAGTAATTACAAAGTTTTTCATATTTATCTACAAACATAACTACTCCTTTTTTATTTATTATAACACCAATATACTTGATATATAAACAAAATAATAGTAAAATTTATTTCAGAAATTCATTCGGGGGATTAAAATGGAATTCAATAAAAAAGCAACAAATATTACAAAAGGGCTGGCTATATTATTATTATTATTCAATCATCTTTTTACATGTCCGCCACCTGGGATTCTTGAAAATAGTAAGATAAATTTTTTAATTTTTAAAGGTTTTAATTTAAGTATCTTTATTTCCGAAGCATCAAATATTTGTGTAAGTATTTTTGTAATACTATCAGCATTTGGTTTATCAAAGTTTTTTTCTAAAAAATATAAAGAAATAAGCGGTCAAAAATACTGGTTATATTTCAGATATCGTTACATAAAATTAATTTCTGGGTTTATATTTATATTTATACTTTTTCATATATTAGGAGCCTTATTTTTTAATTATAATTATACGATTTATGGGGAAAATTTAATACATATTATTCCTGCTGTGATTTTTGACATTACTGGAACCTCAAACTTATTTTCTACAATTTCTTATAACCCTACTTGGTGGTATATGAGCATAGCAATTGTTGTAATGTTCATTGTTCCATTTTTTTATGAATTATATAAAAAGGTTTCTATAGGGATAATCCCAATAATTTTTATAGCAATATTAATATTTAATATAAAATATGGAGTATATATCTTTTGTTGTGCATTTGGAGTTATGGCAAGTGAAACGAATTTTTTTGAAATTATAAAGAAAAAGATTATATTCAATAAAAAAGTGCTTTCAAAAGTAATAAAAATATTTTTATATGTTGGGACAACAATTATTTCTTTTATATTTATTGGTGGCCCTTTTAGTACGGTTGCCAGATGTTCAGGAGCAGTAGCTATTATTCTGTTTAGTTATGAATTTATATATGAAATACCATTCATAAATAAAATTTTTGAATTTTACGGAAAGCATTCAGCAAATATTTTTTTCACACATACTTTTATTTATCTTTTTTGGTTTAAAGAGTTTATATATAGTTTTAAATCATCATTATTAATATTTTTGATACTTTCTTTGGTTATGTTAATAATATCAATAGCAATTGAATTAACAAAGAAAGTCACATTATATAACAAGCTGTTAAATATTATTTATAACAAGCTTAACTTTAAAACGTTCTAACATGGGAATGATATTAGAAAAATTAAAGGGAAGTAGTTAAGAAAATATATATGTACATATAGAATAGCACCATGCGATTTTGATATAAGTATATCACTATTATTAATTGATGTTTATTTTTACAGACTATATAATTTAATTAGTGTAAAAATATTTCGGAGGTGTAAAGTGAATAGTATTGAAATGGAAGAAGCGTTTAAGTCAGTAACAGAAACATTCACAAAATTATTACAAGAGGAAATGGATATAGCTGTTTTTCTTACAAATAAAGAAAAGTGTTTATCGTATTTTCCTAGTAAAACAATTGATGCAGGCTGTCGAGCAGGTGATCAAATAAGAGAAGATGAGCCTGTTTATGATATTGTGAATAAAAATATTTCTATTAACAGTGTTGTCCCTAAAGAAGTTTTTGGTTTTGAATTTAAAGGTATAGGTGGTCCTATCCTAAATGAAGATGGCGAAGTTTTAGGTGCTATTGCACTGGCGAAAAACATTGAAAAGGAAATTGAGCTTTCTGAAACATCAGAAGATTTATTCTCAATAATGGAAGAAATAAGTGCAAGCACAATAGAAATCTCAACAATGGCAAAAAATATTTCTGACAGTTTAATAGAAATTGAAAAACTATCAGAAGTCACATCAGATAATATTGGAAAAGCGGATTCAGTTATTAATGGTATTAAAGGAATAGCAAATCAGTCCAATTTATTAGCTTTAAACGCAGCTATAGAAGCAGCCAGAGCAGGAGAACATGGAAAAGGTTTTTCAGTAGTAGCTGACGAAATGCGAAAACTTGCAAGTTTGAGTAATGATTCAGCACATCAAGTTTCAGAAATGCTTTTTGAAATGAAGGAATCTATAGATAGCATTACAGAGTCTTTAATTTCAATAGCGAAAGATTCTAAAAATCAAGCTGATACTACATCTCAAATTTCTGTAGCAATAGAAGAAGTGTCTAAGTCATCAGAAAAACTCGTGGAATTATCAAAGCAATAATTTAGAACGCTGCTCACCTAAATTCGAAGTGAGCAGCGTTTTTTTAATACTTAAATTTCTGTATTTGATTTAATAGTTCGGAGGCAACTCTTGCTAAGTTATCGCTAGAGTTTGAAATTTCGATAATTGAAGCGGCTTGTTCTTGAATAGAAGCAGAAGCTTCTTCAGTCCCAGCTGCATTTTCTTCAGATATTGCTGAAAGATTTTGCATTAAATCTAAAACAGCATCTTTTTTCTTTTGCATTTCTTTTGAAGAATTATTTAATTTATCAATAATGGTTTTAATGGTTTCAATAGAAACTGCTATTTGATCAAACTTATCTTCTGTTTGTTTTACGCTGGTACTTTGATTGTTAACTATATTTAATACATCTTCAACCTCATTAACAGCTACTTCAGAGTTGTTTTTTAGTTCATCAATTACAACTTTAATTTCTGATGTAAAGTTATTTGTTTGTTCAGCTAAATGCCTTATTTCTTCAGCAACAACAGAAAAACCTCTACCTGCCTCACCAGCCCTTGCAGCCTCAATAGCAGCATTTAAAGCTAAAAGATTAGTCTGTTCGGCAATATTTTCTATCATGTTACTGGCTTCTTCTATTTTAGATGCACTTTCATTATTTGTTACAATTATTTTTCGAATATTTTGAGCAGCATCATTGTTTTCATTAGTCTTTGTTATAAGATCTCTTAAAACTTCGAAGCCTTCGTTTTTCTTATTGTCAATATCTCCTGTGGCATTGTTTAAGTTGCTTAATTCTGTTGAATCATTTTCTATCATTTTACCTAAATCATTTATATTTTGAGCGGCGAGACCAGTATCTTCGGCTTGCTCATTAGCTCCTTGAGCCATAGATTCAATCGTGTCAGACACTTCTTCAGTTCCATTTGAAACCTGTTGAGCAGTAGCAGTTAATTCCTGAGAAGCAGATGCAACCTGATTTGAGGCTTCTGAGGTGCTCATTATAAAATCACGGACATTTTCTTCCATGAGAGCTAATTCTTTGCCCATTTCACCGATTTCATCTGTTCTTTTATTAATTTTTGTTTTCTCTTTTTGTAGTTCGTTACTAAAATTTAGATTTGCATAATTTTTAATTACTTTTATTAAAGTTGAAATTGGTTTGTTTATACTTCTTGCAAAGAAATATAAAAGCACAAATAAAATTACTATAATACAGCCAACTACAATTATAAAAAATAGGGTTCCTTTGTCACTGGCATTTATATACTCAAGAGTTGCGGATTGAGAATCTGAATTAAAAGAATCAATAACACTTTGCATGGTTGTTAAATAATTACTTTCAAGACCATTTAGCCTTATTTTTATATTTGAAATTTCATCAGCAGTAAGTGAGTTATTTTCCAAAGCAGGAAAAAGTTCTTTTTCAATAATTTCTGAATATGAATCAATGCTTTCATAAGCACTATTAATAAAATCAATTTCACCTTGAGTGTCAGTTAAAGTCAATACATTATCAAGGCCTGTTTCTAGTGTCTCTTTCTTTTCGTTGTAAGATACACTTGAGTAGCTGGAATAACCATTAATCATAATATTATTAACGGTATTTGATAGCTCAATTAAATTATATTTTGCGTAAGTAGCAGTTTGAGCATCTACTACAGAAATTGTGCTTTCTTCATGAAGAGTCTTTAATATAGTTGATTGATAATAGGAAAATATTGATGTCCCAATAAGAGCAATAACCGCTAAGGTCATAACTAAAATTAATTTTTTCCTAATAGTTAGTTTGAAAATAGATTTGTTTTTTTTCATAAATACCTCCAAATTTTTATGTAATAATACACCCTAAGTAGTAGTTTATCATTTTGTTGTTGTTGTGGCAATGGGAAAGGTGAATCATATTGAAAAAAGCTAAACATCGAATCGGATTCGAGTTTAGCTTTTAATGCGGATGGTGGGACTTGAACCCACACACTGTTACCAGCGTCAGATTTTGAGTCTGATGCGTCTGCCATTCCGCCACATCCGCCTGTTGTATTTGCTAATAATTGCATTACAAACGCATGTATGATAATATCATTTTAGGTAAAAAATGTCAACGAAAAGAGGAAAAATAATGGGAGAAAAATTGGTTTTAATTGATGGTCACAGCATACTTAGTAGAGCATTCTATGGGATACCTGAACTTACCAATTCAAAGGGGCTGCATACAAATGGTGTATACGGCTTTTTAAATATATTGTTTAAGGTTTTAGAAGAGGAAAAACCTGAATATTTAATAGTTGCCTTTGACTTTAAAGGGCCAAACTTTAGACACGATTTATATAAAGAGTATAAAGGTACAAGGAAACCTATGCCACAGGAATTACATGAACAGGTGCCAGTAATTAAAGATGTTTTAAAAGCTATGAATGTGACTGTGGTAGAAATGTCAGGCTATGAGGCAGATGATGTTTTAGGTACGCTTGCAAAGAAAGGTGAAAAAGAGGGTTTATCCGTCGCTTTAGTTTCAGGAGATAAGGATATGTTACAGCTTGCAACAAAAAGTACTGTAATCAGAATCCCTAAAACAAAAAGAGGTACCACAGAAGTAGAAGATTATTATGAGGCGGACGTATTAGAAAAATATCAGGTTACGCCAACAGAATTTATAGATGTAAAAGCATTGATGGGAGACAGCTCTGATAACATACCAGGAGTTCCAGGAATAGGAGAAAAAACTGCAACAAAAATAATCACAGAATATAAAACCATAGAAAATGCATATGATAATATTGAAAATATGGGTAAAGCTAAAACAACGCAGTTATTTAAGGAACATTACGAACAGGCAAAATTAAGTAAGGTTTTAGCTACCATCGATGTAAATGTTCCTCTGGAAATAAAATTGGAAGAGGGTAAGCTTGGAACACTTCATACAAAAGAAGCTTATGAACTTTTAAAACAGCTTGAATTTAAAAGTATACTTGCAAAATTTGACGAAGTACCAGATGAAGCAGGTTGTCAAGATGAAAAGCACTTTGAAATAATTTCTGATTTAGCTAAAGCTGAAGCTGTTCTTAAAAAAGCAAAGGAATCAAGCTTAATAGGTTTTCATGGATTTGATAATGGATTTTCAATAACGTTTTCAAAAGAAGATATTTATTTTATAAAAATAGGTGGATTTTTAACAAAAGAATACTTACTTGATAGAATAAGAGAAATATTTAATTCTGATGTGAAAATTGCTATGGTAGAATTAAAAACACAGTTGGAGTTTTTAGATATTGAATATAGAGAGAATATCTATGATTTAGAAATTGCAGCATACTTACTAAATCCTTTAAAAGAATCATATAATTATGATGACCTTGCAAGAGATTATCTAGATATGACCATACCGTCTAGACTTGATTTGCTTGGGAAAATAGATTTAATTCAAGCAGAAATGATTAAATATGATGAATATATAAAATTTGTATGCTATAGCAGTTATGTTTGTTATTTGGTTTATGAAAATATTATGGATGAAATTAGCAAAACAGGGCAGAAAGACTTATATATGAAGATAGAATTGCCTTTAACTTTTGCATTATTTCATATGGAAAAAACAGGGATAAAAGTTGAAAAAGAAAGTCTTGCATTATACGGTAGTGAATTAGGAGTTAAAATCGCTGAATTAGAAAAAGATATACATAACGAAGTTGATGAGGATTTTAATATCAATTCTCCAAAACAGTTAGGGCAGGTTTTGTTTGGTAAACTAAATATTCCAGGTGGTAAAAAAACAAAGACAGGTTATTCAACATCAGCAGATGTTTTAGAAAAATTGGCTCCAGATTACCCTGTAGTAAATAAAATATTGGAATATAGGCAATTAACAAAATTAAAATCAACATATGCAGATGGTTTGGCAAATTTTATTGGATTAGATGGAAGAATTCATGGAAAATTCAATCAAACAATAGCTGCTACAGGTAGACTAAGTTCTACAGAGCCAAACCTCCAAAACATTCCAATAAGAATGGAACTTGGAAGAGCTATTAGAAAAGTATTTGTACCAGAAGAGGGTTATATATTTATTGACGCCGACTATTCACAGATAGAACTTCGAGTTTTGGCACATCTTTCAGGTGATGAAAATTTAATAGAAGCCTACAAAAGTGCACAGGATATTCATAAAATAACAGCATCAAAAGTATTTGGTATCCCTCTTGAAGAAGTAACTCCAACTCAAAGAAGTAATGCAAAAGCAGTAAATTTTGGAATAGTCTATGGTATTAGTTCTTTTGGTTTAAGTCAGGGATTAAGTATAAGTAGAAAAGAAGCGGGCGAATATATAAAACAATATTTTGCCACATATCCTAAGTTAAAAGAATTTTTAGAACAAACAGTTGAACAAGCAAAAGAGCAAGGATTTGTTACAACCTTATTTGGTAGACGAAGACCTGTTCCTGAACTAAAATCAAGTAATTTTATGCAAAGATCATTTGGTGAGAGAATTGCTATGAATTCTCCTATTCAAGGTACTGCAGCGGATATTATCAAGATAGCCATGGTAAATGTTGATAAAGAGTTGAAAGCAAGAAAAATGAAATCAAGAATAGTTTTACAGGTACACGATGAGCTCTTGATTGAAGCGTATGAAAAAGAAGCTAAAGAAGTAACAATAATATTAGAAGAAAAAATGAGAAAAGCTGCAAACTTAAAAGTTAAATTAGAGGTGGATGTAAACATTGGAAAAAACTGGTTTGAAGCACATTAAATTTAAAAAGGAAAAGACATGATAATAGGATTAACTGGTGGTGTTGGAACTGGAAAATCAACAGTTCTTGAATACTTAAAAGAAAAGTATAATGCATACATAATTCAAGCAGACTTAATAGCTCATGAAGTTATGATGCCTGGTAATAAGTGTTATAAGTTGGTTGTAAATGAGTTTGGTAATGATATTATAGATCAAGATAAAACAATAAACAGAAAAAAGCTTGGAGAAATAACTTTTAAAGATCCAGAAAAGCTTAAAATATTATCTGATATAATTCACCCCCAAGTCAGGTTAGAAATAGAAAAGATAATTAAAAAAATCAAGGAAAAAGAAAGTGATAGATTAATAGTAATTGAAGCTGCATTACTAATAGAAGCAGGATATAAAAGCATATGTGATCAAATGTGGTGCCTTTATTCAGACCTTGAAAAGAGAAAAGAAAGACTAATAAATTCTAGAGGATATTCTGAAGAAAAAATACTTCAAATAATGTCTAATCAATTAACAGATGAAGAGTTTAAAGAAGGTTGTGATTACGCTATAAATAACTCAAATAATATCGAAAACACATATTTACAGATAGAAAAAATACTAGAGTTTTAGCCTATATTATGTTACTATGTAATGGGTTAAATAATATTTTGACAGGAGAAAATCAATGCAGTTAGTGTTTGGTTTAGACATTGGAACAAGGAGTGTTGTAGGTTCCGTTGGATACTTAAATGAAAATAAATTTAACGTACTTGCACACCATGTTATTGAGCATGATACCAGAGCAATGTTAGATGGACAGATACATGATATTGGCAAGGTTGGTGAAACTGTTTGTGAAGTTAAAAAGGTTTTAGAGGAAGAGATAGGAAGTCCTTTAAAAGAGGTTTGTATTGCCGCTGCTGGAAGAGTTTTAAAGACAGCACTTGCTCATGTAGAATATGAATTTGATGAAAATAAAATAATAACAGCAGAAGATATATACACACTTGATTTACTTGGGATTGAAAAAGCCCATGAAAAAATAAGAAAATCCGAGAAAAAAGCAAACTTTTTATCTGTAGGGTATTCGGTTGTTAAATATTACTTAAATGATAATCCTATTGGAAACTTAGAAGGACACAAAGGTAGAAAAATATCAGCCGATGTTTTAGCTACTTTTTTACCAGATGAAGTAATCGATGGATTATATGCAGCTGTAGATATGGCAGAACTTCATGTAGCAAACTTAACCCTAGAGCCTATAGCAGCTATAAATATAGCTATACCTGAAAGATTTAGACTTTTAAATATAGCCTTAGTTGATGTGGGAGCAGGAACATCTGATATCTCTATTACAAAAGATGGAAGCATAATTGCCTATGGAATGATACCATCAGCCGGAGATGAGATAACTGAAGTACTAGCTCAAAAATATTTAGTGGATTTTCATACTGCAGAACAAATCAAAATAGGTGCAGGAAATGGTGGAGAAGTAAATTATAAAGATATACTGGATTTAGAACATACAGTTTCCTCAGAAGAAGTCGTAGAAACTTATTTAGACACAGTTGATAAAATAACCAAAGAAATTGCTGATAAAATTATAAAGTTAAATAGTGATAAGAGCGTAAGTGCGGTATTTGTTGTAGGTGGCGGAGGCAAAGCGGTAGGATTTATTCAAAAGCTTGCTGATAATTTAGGACTTCAACAAGACCGAGTTGCTATAAGAGGAGAAGAGGTTTTAGGAAATGTTTTCTTTAAACAAGAAGATGTCATAAAAGATCCGCTTCTAGTAACACCAATTGGCATTTGTATGAATTGGTATGATCAGAAAAACAGCTTTATATTTGTAACAATAAACGATATAAGAATTAAACTTTATAATAATAACAAATTGACTGTAGCTGATGCGGCGATTCAGATAGGATTTAACAATGAAGATATATTCCCTAAAAGTGGAAAGGCGCTAAATTTTATAGTTAATGATCATAATAGGTTTATTAGAGGTGAAATTGGCGAAGCTGCCAAGATAAAAGTTAATGGTAAAAATGCACACATAAATTCACCTATAGTTAAAAATGATAAAA
>CAXXOZ010000019.1:0-34967 GCA_963676435.2 uncultured Parasporobacterium sp. | reverse complement strand
AGGTATTAAAGGATTTATATTTATCTGATTCCAAGCAATTACAATCGAAGGATCCCAATCACTCTCTATTTCATAAAATTTTACATCTGGATTTAACTTTAAAAATGATCTGGTATCTAGAATAGTAATACCCATTCCAGCAACTACCCAAAGCATTTGCTCTGTCATTGTTTTTGCATAATGAACATTAGGTATAAAGCCATGTTTTTTACATAAATCAAATATTAAAGGTGCAGACTCTGGATTGTCATCTTGAGATATCATAACAAAAGTTTCATTTTTCACATCGTCTAGAGTGACTTTTTCTTTTTTAGATAAAGGATGATATTTCGTCATAACAATATGATCTTTTGAATGCGTAACATGCTGGTATAATAAGCCATCCTTTTTTTCCACTTCAAACTTAACCGTAAAAATCAAATCGTATTTCCCATTATATACATTTGAAATCAATTCACTAAACGAGGCACTATAAAACTTTAAATCTACATTTGGATGCTCATCCTTAAAATACTGATAAATCAAAGGCATAAAATCAGCAATATTAAAACCATCCAATACACCGATTCTTAAGTATCCGTTTAAACCCTGCTGGGCTTTATTGGCCTTATCTAATAAATCTACATAATTTTCATAAACATCTGAAAGACCTGCAAACAAAACAGTTCCTGCTGGTGTTAATTTAATTCCTGTTGCTGTTCTAATAAAAAGTTGCACACTAAATTCATTTTCAATACATTTTATGTGTCTACTTAAAGACGGCTGTGAAACATAGAGCTGTTCGGCAGCCTTAGTAAAACTCAATGTTTTTGCAACAGTTAAAAAATACTTGATTTGTAAAAAAGTCATTCTTTTACCCCCATAAAAAAATAAATCTACAACAAATATATCCTATATCTTATTATATATCAACTTATATATGCATTAAATATTTTATTTATAAAAATGATATGATTATTCCAAGAATAATCAAAACATTTCCTACAAGTTTTTTTGTACTAATCTTTTCCTTTAAAAACATAAAACTTAAAATAGTCACATAAACATAACCACTTGATTCTAATATGGGACCTAGCGAGAGAGGTATTTCTCTATATGCAAAGGTGGATATAAGAGTAGCTCCAAAAAACACAATATATGCTCCCATTACCATTGGATTTAAATACTCTCTTATAATATTTTCATATTTTTTACCACTGCTTGCCTTTAACACTATCTGTGCAACAGAGGAAATTAAAACTGCTCCTAAAAAAATCACTACATATAGAAATTTATCCATTATCTTTTACCACCACTAATATGCCTATTATTATTATAACTGCTCCTAATATCATATTCCATTTGATTTTTTCACCAAAAAAAATAGCCCCCCAAACCATTCCCCAAATAACCACTATTGCTTTATTAAGATATGCACTTGATAAAGGAATAGATTTTAAAATTTGTTGCCATAATAAAGCGTATATAAACAATAATGCTAATACCGCTCCATAAAACACAAAGAAATTAAATGAGAAAAAGACTTCTCTAGAAGCCATTTTTGAAAATATCCCACATAAAGAATATAAAAAGAAAATAAAATGTAACAATATGTATTTTTTTCATATATTTATTCCTGTCAAAAGATTATACCATTCATCACCCATGATGGTATCATATCATAATATATTAGAGTATAAACAACCTTTATTAATGCCGCCAATATAGAAAGTACTATCCCAAATATAGATAAAACCTTTAAAATCGGACTTTTCAAGCCAAAAATCGAACAAACAAGTCCAACTGGCAATAATATCACTGAGAAAACAAATATTCCAAACATAGTTGAAAATAAATCCTATTATAGACGCAGAATCCTGCCAAACCCAAAGTTTTTCCACAGGTTTTTCTGGTAAGCTTCTTTCATCAACTGCTTCTATTCCATTTAAATCTGTCGAACATTTACCACAAAATTTAGCATTTTCTTTATTTAAAAACTCACACTCAGGGCATACTTTAACCATAAAAACCTCCCAAAAATTATTTATGAAATAATTATAAAAAGAAACAAAAATCTTTGTCAAACTTTAACAAGTACTACATATTGCTAAATTTTTAAAACTATGTTATAATAGGAAATATAGTACTACACAACATAAAGGGGTCTTTTAATGAACAAAAAGCTATCAATTATTTTTAAAACTTTCCTCTTTCTAGCAGTTTTCTTGTTTTTTCAAGTTATTCTTTTAGGAAAAGTCGAAGCTGAAAATCTATTTACAATTGAATCTGGAGCCTTAACGGCATATTCAGGAAGTGAAGAATATGTTGAAATTCCTGCTGGTGTTACAACCATAAACTCATCAGTATTTTCTGGTAACTCTACTTTAAAAAGGTGTAACCATGTTGGATGGTTTAACTACAATAAATGATTTAGCTTTTGAAAATTGTTCAAATCTAACTTATGTTGTAATACCAGAGAGCGTAACATCTATTTCACTAAGTGCTTTTAGTGGTTCTTCTTCTGTAACAATATATGGTTATGAAGGATCTGTGGCACAGGCTTATGCTACTGCAAATAGTATACCTTTTGTAACTATTTCTACTGATAGTACAACTCTTTCGTCTGCCGTTGCCTTGAAAACTGGAATATCCCTTTCATGGATTGAGGTTTCAGGTGTGACTGGTTATTCAGTTTATCGAAAAACTGAAAGCAATAGTTATACTCTTCTAGAAACTTTAACTGGAGTTACTAATACTTCATACAAAGATACTTCATGCGAATATGGAGTTGAATATGAATATACAGTTATAACTCATTATAAAGACAGCAGCGTTTCTTACTTCTCAGACTTTAGTACAACGAATAGTTTAAAAGAAACCTCTTATTCTCATGATTTTCCAATGATGATTTCTGCTGAAACAACAAGATTTTCCAAAAGCATAAGAATTTACTGGGAAGCTGTTGATGATGCAACTTCATATGCCGTTTACAGAAGAACTATAGGGAGTGAATGGAAGCTGTTAGGCTATACTAGCAATACTACCTATTTAAATAGATCTGCAAAGACTGGAGTCGAATATGAGTATATGGTAAAGGCTGTTTTTGAAGACTCTAGTATGAGTACTTATTCTGAATTAAATATTTTAAGAGCTGTTACATATTGTTCTGATACAACAACCTCAATTGAATCTGTTACTACTAAAACAGAGTTTAATATTTTATGGAGTCAGGTTGACAGTGCTACAGGTTATATCATTTATAGAAAGGCTCCTGGTGCTTCTTCATGGAGAAAATTGAATGGATTTATGACAACACAATTACTTCTTATTCTGATACTTCTGGTAAAATAGGAATTAAATACTATTATAAGGTTAGAGCTTTCAACGAGGTTAATGATGTTAAATATTATAGTGACTTTTCTTCTTCCGATACATTACAAGGTTATTCATATTTTCCTGATGAACCTAAAATAACCTTTGCCGAAACTACAAGGTTTTCTAAAAATATAAAATCACATGGGAAGATGTTAACAACGCAACTTCATATGCTGTTTATAGGAGAATCTTAGGTGCTGAATGGAAACTTATGGGTTACACTAAAAAAACTACTTACTTAAATAAATCCGCAAAAACAGGAGTTGAATATGAATATATGGTTAGGGCTATTTATAATCCGGATAGTGATAATGCTTACTGGAGCACTTACTCCGAGGATGGTACTTTAGGTACCGTCACATACTGCCCTACAACTACAACTGTTGAAAACATTAGTACTAAAACAGAATATGCTCTTTCATGGAGTCAGGTTGACAGTGCTACAGGTTATATTGTTTACAGAAAAGCTCCTGGTTCATCTTCCTGGGAAAAAATTCAATGGATTTATGACAACACAGTTACTTCTTATTCTGATACTTCTGGTAAAATAGGAGTTATATACTATTATAAGGTTAGAGCTTTCAACGAGGTTAATGATGTTAAATATTATAGTGACTTTTCTTCTTCCGATACATTACAAGGTTATTCATATTTTCCTGATGAACCTGATATAATTTCTGCCGAACCTCCTGTTTATACAAATAGTATAAGAATTACTTGGGACGCTGTTAATAACGCAACTTCATACGCTGTTTATAGAAGAACTACAGGTGCTGAATGGAAACTTATGGGTTACACTAAAAAAACTACTTACTTAAATAAATCTGCTAAAACTGGTGTTCAATATGAATATATTGTCAGAGCTATATATAAAGATAATAATGGCAACTCTTACTGGAGCACTTTTTCTGATTTTGACATCAAAAGTGCTGTTACATATTATCCGAGTACTCCAACTTTAAACGAGCCTGAAGAATACTCAAACGGTATTAGACTTACATGGGATTCCATAGATGAAGCAACCGGTTATAGAATTTTTAGAAAAAGTAGTTATGAAGAGTGGAGAGTTTTAGACGATGTTTCAAGTAATGAATTTACTGATACCACTGTAAAAAAGGGAATTAAATATTACTATCTCATAAAATCTTACAATGAAGTTGACGGAACTACTTATTGGGGACAAAAGGATTATACTCAAAAAAAATCAGGAATAGTCTATTACACCGTGAATGGTTCTCTCCTTATTGGTTGGAACACTATAGATGACAGAAGCTATTACTTTAACAGCTTTGGAGAACTAATGTCCCTAACAGGAATAGATGTATCAAGTTATCAAGGTACAACTGCTTATAGTTCTTCTCTTATTGATTGGGAAACTGTAAAAAATGACGGTATAGATTTTGCAATAATTAGAATCGGTTGGGGCCAAGATGAAACATCTCAGGATGACTCAGAAGCAATTTATAATATGAATGAATGTGAACGCCTTGGAATACCTTACGGTGTATATATCTACTCCTATGCACTAACATTAGATATGGTAGACGGTGAAATTGAGCATATGCTTAGACTTTTAAAAGGTAGATATCCTGAAATGGGAGTTTGGTTTGACATGGAAGACGCAGATGGATATAAAGCTTCACATAATTTAAATCCTTATACAAGTGGAACTCTTTTAACCAATATGTGTTTGAAGTTTGTTAAGGCCATAAAAGCTGAAGGTTATAGCAATGTAGGAACTTATGCTAATCCCAATTATTTTAAAAATGTATTAGAGTATGATAAATTAAACGCTGCTGGTGGTATCTGGCTAGCACACTGGGGAGTAACCTCTCCGTCTTCAACCTATTCACCAGATGATTTATGGCAATATACAAGTGATGGAAATGTTGATGGTATTTATGGGAGAGTTGATATGAATGTATATATAATAGACTAAAAATGATTCTATATCATAAATAAGCGGGGTGCGATTCAAAGAATCGTGCCCCACTTATTTTTCAAAAGTTAGAATAATAAATCTATATTCTTACAACTTTTCGTTATACATTATTATTTATTTAAAACTTTCTTCACATTTTTTTTAAATTTTCTTGCAACTTTTCTTACTAAAGAAACATTACTAGCTTCTTCCTTTTGTGCTTTTAAAATCTCTTTCTTTTCAAATAACTCTGAATATTTATCATATCTTTTTGAAATGGACTCTGTATAAGGTTTATAAAGTTTTGCTATTTCCATAAAACTTTTTGCTGCTTCGATCTTGTTATGCTTTTCACAAAAAATTGCAATATCTCGATAATAATTTGCTTCATCGTGCTTTTTGTTCTTTGATATGTTTGTTTTTAATTCTTCTAAAGTATCTATTCTTTTCTTTCTCTTTTGAATGATTTTTTTATATTTCTCTAACATTTGTTTTGTAGAGTTCTTCGAAAAAATATTCATATAATTTTCATTATAATATTCAATCAAATTATTAAAAGTTTTTATACTTATACTATCTAAATTACTATTGTCCAATTTATACTCAAAATAACTATATGTAAGAATTAATACAGTTTTTGATAATTTACCAGAAGCATTCTTCATTTCTTTTTCAAATACTTCATCAAAAATCATTTCCGATGGTTCTTGGTATACTGGTTCATTACTATAGTCTATAGAAAAATTTTCTTTAAGCCACAAAATGTCTTCTTTTGAATTTTCTCTTATCTTCTTTCGAGTTTCTATAGGTAAAACAAACTTATTTCCTGAAAGGTTTCTTATCGGATCTAAATCTATATAAGTTCTGTTTTCGTTAAGTTTTTGATCTTTTAACATAGGAAATATTGTATTAATATAACTTATCATATCAATAGGAATATCCTTTATACCTTCGTTTGTTCTTATTATATTTAATTTCTCAACTTCATTGTCTGATAATCCTAACAAATCACAAAGGTGACCAACAGGTCCATATTTATGTACAAATGTATCCTCGAATTTATGTACAGTAATATTATTTTTTCCGAAAACTTTCGACAACTTAGAAAGTGCTTTTTCATATTTATTATGATTGTTATAAATATTACCAACATCTCCCTTTTCTTTAATTCTTTCCTGTATATAACTATTAATATAATCCGAAATTTCTCTAGTATATAAAATCACTTTTATCTCACTTTCAGGCATTAAAGACTTTAAATATTCTTTTGTCTTCCTTAGCATTTCTTCTGGCATTAAAGAAAACACTTCTCCAGAAAAAATAACTTTATCACATTTGGATGTTTCTAAGTCTTTAACTAATGATTCATGACTTTTTTTGCATATTTTTTCACAATCTTTCCTGCTTCTGTTATTCTTTATACTTCTAAAATATTTCTCAGGTTCCTCAAGAAATTTAGTATAAAAAAGTGCTCCATAATTTTCTGTATGATTATATGGATAAAGATACCCCATCTGCATTAGCAGGTTTCTGTTAATATCAAGAGTATCCTGTATACTCGTCGATGCGGTCTTTGGCATTCCCGCATGTAAATAAATTGTTTTAACTTGATTATTCATCTATTACTCCTCTAAAGTTAATAAGCATTTATCTCTTATTAGTAATATAATTAAATTTATTTTATAAGCTGATTTTCATATTGAGAGCATTTTTTTAAAATAAATTCACCTGTAGGTCGAAAATCTTTTGCAATTTTCATAAAGTAAAGTGCTGCCTCGATTTGTTGGGTTTTTTCACATAACAGTGCTATTTCCCTATAACAATCAGCTTCATTATAAGTTGGATTCCCTTCGATTTTTTCGGCGAACGAAATGATTTCCCTACTTCTCTTTTCCAGTAACAGATTCTCAATAATTTTATTTTCAATTAAATTGTTTAGATTTTCATTGTTTATTATTTCATTGTAGTTATCATTATAATATATCAACAACTTTTCAAATGTTGTTCTACTAATTAAGTCTAAAACTTCATTCGTTATTTTACTATTAAAATATCTATAAGTTAAATTCAATATCAAAGGTGTCATCTGAGATGAAATCATTTTCATTTCTTTCTCATAAACTTCGTCAAAAATCATTGCTTCAGGAATTTTATATTTTTCTTCATTTGTGTAATCAATTCCAAGTTTTTCTTTAAGCCATATGGTATCATCCATATTTTCTGCTCTTATTTTTTTTTGAATTTCTACTGGCAATATAAATTTTGTTCCTGATATTTTGTTTAAAGGTACCTTATCTCTGGCTTCCCTAACTTCCGAAACACCTACATCCGTAATTAACGGAAAAATATCATCTATATATTTATTCAAATCAACACTTTTATCACTAACACTTTCATTAGTTCTAATAATATCAATTTTTTCAATATCATTATTTGACATACCAATTACATTCATAAAGTACCCAACAGGACCTTCTGGATGTTTTACTGCTTCTTCAAATTTATACGAAGTAATACTATTTTTTCCAAAAATCTCTATGAACTTCTCTAATCTTGGCTTATATATTTTGTTATTAACCAAAGCTGTCTGAATTGCGTTTTTCTTTCCTCCTGCTTTTGCTCTTTGTTGTACATACGATGTTGCATATCCAGATATCTCACGAGTACAAATAATAACCTTTATTTCTGCATTTGGCATTATTTCATTTAGGTACTCTTTCAATTTGACAACTTTATCATAAGGCATTGGTGATATATCCTCACCTGAAAAAACAACCTTTTCACCTTTAAATTCATTTAATTCTTCTAAAATATTTTTTCTATTTTCCTCATTTATAGCAACGCATTCTTCATTTGTTCTGTTTTTTCTTAAATTAGAAAGATGTTTTTCCGGATGTTCTGCAAACATTGGAAAAAAAACAAATCCATGATTCAATATCCATTTTTTAGGATACAAGTACCCTAATTCTTCAACTATTTCAACATTTTTATAAAATGTTTCCTGTATACTTGATGATCCTGTCTTATGAACTCCTATATGCAAATATATGGTTTTTATTTTATTATTCAATTCTAAATAGTCCTTTCTTATAATTAAAGAATCTATACAAATATATTTTCTTTTTTATTTACTATAAAAAATCCTTTTTCATTTAATGTATTATCTCTGTTATATGTAAGTGGCGTTTTATCCATCTGCATAACAGTTGCTCCAGCACATTCTGCTATACTCTGCATCGCACAGGTATCCCACTCACAAGTTAGTCCAAACCTATAATATATGTCTGCATTACCTGATGCTACCATACAACCTTTTAAAGAACTTCCACATGATACCATTTCTTTAATCTTGTCACCATGATCTTCAAACATTTTATCTAGTTTTTC
Organism: uncultured Parasporobacterium sp.; assembly: GCA_963676435.2. Lineage (GTDB taxonomy): Bacteria > Bacillota > Clostridia > Lachnospirales > Lachnospiraceae > CAXXOZ01. The sequence goes on along the minus strand of CAXXOZ010000019.1, from coordinate 26,305 downwards.
ACTTTTATGCGATTTACTTCCAACTAGTATTAGTTCTTTTAACTTATCTGAAACTTCTATTTTTTCGGGTTCTTTTCCCTCTAACTGAAGAAATGCACCTACATCAATACTTGAAAAATAAAGTTTTCCTAGTACAGGTGCATATATAACTCCCATTATGGGTTTTCCATCCTCTACCAATCCAATATTTACAGTAAATTCCCCATTTTTTTTAACAAACTCTTTTGTGCCATCCAATGGGTCAATTACAAAACAGTATTTCTTTTGTATTCTGCTTTTATTATCCTTTTCTTCTTCTGAAAGGTATGCCACATCTAATGAAAATTCATCTCTCAAACCGGAAAGAATAATATTATTTGCTTCTTTATCCGCCTGAGTCAAAGGAGAGTCATCTCCCTTGTACTCAATATCAAAATCTGTTTTATAAATTTTCATTATCTCTTTTCCAGCCATAATGGCAAGTTCCTTTGAAAGTTCAAGTGCTTTGTTTAAATCTATTTTATATTCCATTTTATAACCCCAGACTTTCCAATTTTTCTAATAAAAAATCTACTGACTTCTCAATACTAAAATCTGATGTTTCTATTACTATTTCCGGATTCTCTGGTTCTTCATAAACTGATGAAATGCCTGTAAAATTTGGAATTTCTCCTGCCCTAGCTTTTTTATAAAGACCTTTTACATCTCTTTCTTCACAAACTTCAAGAGGTGTATTAACATGTATTTCTACGAAATCGGTTCCAATTATTTCTCTTGCAAGTTTTCTATCTGATATATATGGAGATATAAAACTTGTTATAGCAATTAGTCCTGCTTCATTCATGAGTTTTGCAACTTCTGAAATACGTCGAATATTTTCTGCTCTGTCCGCTTCTGTAAACCCTAAATCTTTATTAAGGCCATGTCTTACATTATCACCATCTAAAAGCATAGTATGTTTTCCACTTGCAACCAATCTTTTTTCAAGCTCATTTGCAAGAGTAGACTTCCCTGATCCTGAAAGTCCCGTAAACCACAAGGTTAATGGTTTTTGATTCTTCTGTTGTGATCTGATATCTTTTGTAATATCACTTTCCTGCCAGATAACATTTTTTGATCTGCGAAGACTATGTTCTATAGTTCCACATGCCGCAGTCATATTTGTCACTCTATTTATTAAGATAAAAGAACCCAGTGCTGGTATATTTTCAAAGTTATCAAAAACAATTGGCTTGGATGTAACAATATCACATTTCCCAATTTCATTTTTATTTAAATTATTTGCTGAAAGATGCTTTCCTGACTGTATATCAACTTTATGTTTTATATTTAAAACGGTTGCCGGTATACTCATGGTTCCACATTTAAAAATATAGTTTCTGCCTGCTACAAGATTATCATTGTCCATCCACAATATTGTCGATGTACACATATCACTGATTTCAGGATCTTCATCTTTAACTAAAACAGAACCTCTTGAAACATCAACCTCTCTGTCAAGTTGTATTGTCGCTGGCTGACCTGCAATGGCTTTATCAACTTTATTTGTAAGCACATAAAGTGATTTTACTTTTGCTTTTTCTTCACTTGGATAAACTAAAACCTCATCACCTTCATTAATACTTCCTGATTCGATTTGTCCCTGAAATCCTCTGAATGTATGATCTGGTCTGCAAACTCTTTGAACAGGCATAGCAAATCCCTGAGATAAAGTTTCAGACTCTACATCAACATTTTCAAGATACTCAAGCATAGGTGTTCCATCATACCACGGAGTATTTGCTGATTTTGTTGTCAAATTATCACCTTCTGTTGCTGATACAGGAATAACATGAACTTCTTTAAAATTAAGATTAGCTGATAAAGATAAAAACTCACGCTTTATGTCTTCAAATGTTTCTTTATCATATTTAACTAAATCCATTTTATTTACTGCTAAAATGATATGTTTTATTCCCATTAATGAACATATCCTTGCATGACGTCTTGTCTGAGGTGCCACTCCATTTGCTGCATCAACTAAAATTATTGCAAGATCAGCAAAGGAAGCTCCTACCGCCATATTTCTGGTATATTGTTCATGTCCCGGACAATCCGCAACAATAAATGATCTTTCATCGGTTGTAAAATATCTATATGCAACATCAATGGTAATACCTTGCTCTCTTTCTGCCATTAAACCATCTAAAAGAAGAGAATAATCAATTTCACCTGCTCTACTACCAACTTTGCTATCAAGTTCTAACGCACTTTCCTGGTCTGCGAATATTAATTTCGCGTCATAAAGCATATGACCAATCAGTGTTGATTTTCCATCGTCTACTGACCCACAGGTCAAAAATTTCAACATACTTTTCATGATTAAAAGTACCCCTCTCTCTTACGTCTTTCCATACTTCCAGCTGCTTCATTATCAATAACTCTGCTTGTACGTTCTGAAGCTACAGCTGCAAGGGTTTCTTCTACGATTTCATCTAAGTTATTTGCTCTTGACTCTATTCCACCAGTTAGAGGATAACAACCAAGTGTTCTAAACCTAACATATCTCATTTCAGGTTTTTCACCCTCATTCAGTCTCATTCTATCATCGTCGACTAGAATTATATTGCCATCTCTTTCTACTACAGGTCTTTCTTTTGCAAAATACAAAGGTACTATATCAATATTTTCTCTTTTTATGTATTGCCAGATATCTTTTTCTGTCCAATTTGATAATGGGAATACACGAGTTGATTCACCTTTATTTATTGATGTGTTAAATAATTTCCACATTTCCGGTCTCTGGTTTTTAGGATCCCATGCATGTTCAGCATTTCTAAAAGAAAAAATTCTTTCCTTTGCACGAGATTTTTCTTCATCTCTTCTTGCCCCACCAAATGCTGCATCAAATTTATATAAATCTAATGCCTTTTTTAAAGCAGATGTTTTCATAATATCAGTATATGCCGATCCATGATCAAATGGATTAATCCCCTGATTTACTCCATCTTCATTTGTGTATACTATTAATTCTATACCAAGCTTCTTGGCAGTTTCGTCTCTAAATGTAACCATTTCTTTAAATTTCCATGTAGTATCAATATGCATAAAAGGAAAAGGTGGCTTTTCAGGATAAAATGCTTTCATAGCTAAATGTAGCATTACTGAACTGTCTTTACCAATTGAATAAAGCATTACAGGATTTGAAAACTCAGCAGCGACCTCTCGCATTATATAAATTGCTTCTGCCTCCAGATTGTCTAAATGTGTTAAATTGCTCATTACTGTTCTTATATTTCGATTATAAATCGGAATATATTTTCCTTTCTTTCAATTTTAATATTAGGATTAATTGTTTTCGATTATACAAATATAAGCCAAAATTCAATCCACAAAACGAACCCTCTTTGGCTTACATTATTTTGCTATAGAATTCATTATTCTTATTATCAGAACTGTTAATATTGTAACATTTAAGAAATTTCTTGTCCATATTTTATTAGTAATCACACAGAAATTTTCAGGTATTTGTCACACTCTATTCTTTGTTTATATTTAATTTTTTAAAAACTTTTCCCGTATTTTTCTTTTTTAAACTTTGCTGCTAAAAAAGCTTTTCCTTTTACACACCAATTAATATTTTCAATATTAATATACCCTATTTCTTTGTATTTTAATCTATTTTTCAAAACCCAAACATTAAGCAGTATTTCACTGATACGACCAAACACCCTTGCCTGAAAAGCATCGTATTTTTTAATGTCAATTTCTTTCTCCAATTCAAAAAGTATGTCAAACAACCACTCGCAATATTGATCAGAATACTCCTTTTTCATAATATACATGTTAAACATATGTGCCTTTTTCTGTTTCAAAACAAAATCAAAAGTTTTTAAATATTCAGAATGTTTTTCGCCAATTATTTTTTTTGTTAAAATCAAATCTTTCTCATAGTGAGTATGAGAATAATGTGAATAAATTGTTTCAATATAATAATTTCGTTTTTTAGGAAGTATAATTTCGTTTTCTTCCAGCAAATTTTTTATTTCAATATCTTCCAATATACAGTCTTGTTTTTTATGAAATAAGCGGTATAAAAAATTTTTATTTGTAAAATAACGCCTATAATGCACCAATCCTAAGAATTCACCGCCTAAATTCTTCCAACCCCAGTATAATGCCGTAAGTTCACAAAAATACGGATTCTTTTCTGAAATATTTTCTCCTTCATCGTCTCTTTGATAGCCGATATTAACCTTGTTTTTACTTCCTACAAAAATCGGCATATAAAAATTTCCTAGTGGCATTTTATACTTTTTGTGTGCTGCAATTAATAGATTAATATTTCTCATAATATCCCTGCTTCTTCTATTTTTATAAATCATTTTGCATTCGAACACTTATTTTATATAACATCTTTTTCTTTTAAGTATTCAATCATATCCTCATAAATACGTTTACAGCTATTAAGATCATTGTATCCAAAAAATTTATTTATTCTTTCAATATAATAGTCGTCTACCTTACAACCATTTTCCATATAATTACATAATGTAGCAACAACACATTCATGCTCGGTATAGACTTCACCAAATCCCTGTTCCTTATAGAAAAATCCGCCTTCTTCGTAGTGCGGTGGAAGTTTTGGATGATGATAATACAATACAGGTTTTCTCATATAAGCAAAATCAAATTGTACTCCTGAATAATCTGTTAGCATTAAACTTGACTGTGTAAGAATCTCTTCGTAATTCACACCCACTGCCGACAACAATACAACACTCTCATTTTCTTCATAATCCTCAATCTGAGAACTAGTAACCGGATGCAAAAGATATACAATTTTATAACCATTCTTTTTAGCCGTTTCTATAAGTCTTGGATCATTTATTAATTTATTATAGATTTTATAATAATCAGTATTAACAAAATTGGGGTTATACGGCCTTGCACTTCCCATAACAGGAGGCATAGCAATATAGTTTCTCCAGGTTGGAGTTATTAAAATCTGCTTCTGATCATCAGAAACTAAACCATCATACCTAGGAATTCCCGTGAGTTTTAGCAAACTTTTATCTTCATATCCCATAATAGACCTTGATAAATTCTCTATTTCATTTTGTGAAGCACAATAATATCGTCTAAAATTGTTAACAAGCCTATTATAATCATTTGGAAGGTCCTGTACTGATAATCCGTGTTGAATACATGCAACATCAAATTTCAATAAATCCCCTACAAATTTTATATTACCTTTACTAAATGAATTAAATCCGCAAACACCCACATGTGTTGTCATTATTACTTTTGAATTCATAAAATATAGTTTGTTTTTTATAGATGAAAAAGCAATTGGTTTATATCCTTCTTTTTTTAGCCTATAATAATCTTCACTACTTCTATTCATGATGTATTGGATTTCAACATCTTTATGCTTTTGATTCCTAATATATTTAAACAGATATTCTCCACAATCTCCACCCTTATAAAGCTTATCAAAAGTAATCCATATATTCTTATTAATAAAAAATGGTTTTGTGAACCAATATAACATACGCATAATAAACATACGACGTGAATGCTCTCTGGCAAAAGCACACTGACTTAAAAATTTTAATTCTTTAGGAAATCTTGAAAGCTTTCCTGCCTTTTTTATAATCAAACTTTTATCTTTTTCACCTTTATATATAAGAAACCCATTGCATATACAATAAGAATTTGGCACAGAAGAAATTTTTGAAGTGTATTTATTCGAAGTTATTTCTAGTGGAATTTCTTCTGTATTATATTTAAATATAAACTGAATATTATTTTTTTTATTAATAAATTCTGTAGTAGGCAGAACAACCCTGAAAGTGTACTGATGTATCATGGTTTTTCCAAAATATGATGTATGAGCAAAACGTGTTGTTTCTTCAAACTTATATGGTTTTCCGTTAAAATGCACTTTCAAATTTTCAATATCAAAATAATAAAAATCTCCAGCACATTCTAAAATCACTTCATCATTTGTAATATCCAAAACATCTATAAAAACCTTGTTAACAGAGAGCCTGTCAACTACTACTTCATTTATTAGAAAATTAATATCTTTCTGTTCAACATCTTTTTCCTTTGTAATCTTTGGAATTTGACCATATTTAAATCTGGTCAAAACAAATCTTAATGGTTTTGGATTGTACATTTTATTAACATCATATATGTTATACATTACATCTAAAGATATATATGACAAAATCTTACTACAGATTTTAAAAAATTTTTCAACTTTATCATCTATAACATGCTTATTTTTTGTATTAATATTTTCTTTAAATCTTTTTGTCAGTTCACAATAAATAATATACTGAAAAAAAATAGGTATATTATTCTTCGATTTTACACAATATTCTAACAATTCAGGATAAAATTTTTCAAATGCATAAATATACCATTTTTCATCATTTTTATTTTCAGTAAATCCTTCTATCCCTTTTATTGCAACCACATCTCTTGGTAATCTTAAAATAAATTCATTATCTATCAATAACCTATACAACATATTATAAAGTGCAAATTCTTTATAATTTTTATCTATACCATATTTAACTATAGCTTTGTTTCTAAACAAAGTTTTACTTATTCTTATCTGGTTAGGATTTACATCATAATTCAAATTTACTCTTTGAATAGCTTCTAAAGAATCAGGATCTTTCATACAGTCAAAAATACAAATATCCCAGTCTTTTTCTGACACTTTCATTATTTCGACAAAAAACTTTTTCGAAAACAGGTCTCCACTTTCACAAAAATATGAAATACCATTTTCTGGAAGCGTTAATATTGTTCTTGAATAAAAGTCTAATTCCTCATCAACATTAAAAACAAAACTATCAATGTTTTTCTTCTTTAAAAATTCGAAATCTTTCTCTTCTTCAAAATAATTTAAACTATTAGAAATAATAAAAATCTTTACTGAATAATTTTTAGCTTTTTTTTGAAATATTAAGCTATCTATGGTAGCTTTTAATTTTTCATTACTTCCATTATTTTTTATAAAAATATTAATTTGCAAGTTAGTCCTCCATAACATATCGTTTACTATTTTAAATATTCGCTGAATTCTCCTAAATCAATTTGAATTATATCATGACTCACATGCCTTTTAGACACCGGAATCATTTTCATATAATCACCATATAAATACTTCAAGTATAAATCATACTCTCTTGGAATTGGTAGTTTATATCCTTCAAAATCCCAGTAAACAGTTTCTTCAAGATAACTAATTGGAAATCTTCCTTTTCCAACATTTCTTCCCATTCCATCATATAGCCATCGGGATTTTTTTCTTTTTTTTATACAATGTTAATGTTTTGTTCTGGATTTTTTCTGCTAATTTTATTGGTAAAACTGCTCTTAAAATATTTGCAATTATAAACACTATTTTATTATCTGATTCTATTTTCGTTCTTTCCCATTTATGAAATACTATACTCTTAAATACCTTTGTAAAAAACACATGTATTTTACTAATGAACTTAGTATTTGATGTTTTATCTTGTGCAAGAATATCTATAAACACTCCATTATGCATTTTCATAAATTTACTTGTAAATTTTGTTGCAAATATAGTATTATCAAGTCTAATTTTTGTGAATGCACAATGATTTAATTGATCTGTTTTTGGTGTCTGTAAAAACAGATTTGAACCTATTTCGTTCTGCACAACACTTAAAAATTTATCATAATCTTCCCTGAGCATCATTATATCTGCATCATCATCCCAGGGAATAAACCCTTTATGTCTCACGGCTCCCAAAAGAGTTCCACCACCCAAAAAATATTTTATATTATGCTTTTTACATACCCTATCAATCTCTAAAATATGCAATAATAATAGTTTTTGTATTGTTTGAAGTTTTCCATCATATGCATCATCAAACATAAATACATCTTCTTTTTTTTCATATGCGCTACATGAAATAACAAACGCGTCTGAAATTGTAATTTCCGGGCTCCATCCAAGAGATTTTAATTTAGTATTTTTAATTGCATTTCTTCTTGCTACTTTTGCATCAAAATCTTCCTGTACTTTTATATTGCTATTTGGAAAATATTTTTTTATCATCGAATAAAGTTCTAAGTCTGTCGCATCTTCATCACCACAAATATTATAAACACTATTATCTTTTCCATATACTAATACAAAAAAGAGACCTGTTAAAACATCACTTATATAAATATAAGATGTTTCAGGAACATTTGTCCTTAAAAACGCATCTCCATCTTGTTTTATTGCTTTTATTAAATTAAAAATATTTTTATCAGGCGTTTCATCACAGATGATTTCTGAAATCCTTAAAATTGTATATTTCATACCATTTTCTTCAGACTTTGCTTTGCATAAGCTTTCACTAAATTGTAAAACTTCTGCTCTTAGGCTATTTTTTATATCTATTCTATTTCTCTCATATTCAGAAAATTTAACACCTTTTTTGATTTCTCCATAAATTTCAGAGCTTGATATCATTATCAAATGAGCCTCTTTTTGATAAGAAATCTCTAAAACCTCATTTAACTTTTCAAAGTATTTTAAGGGTTCTTTTTCATTCAAGCTTTGTGCTGCATCAAAAATAATATAATCAATTTTTTCATAATGGTTTATATCTTTATATACGGTTATATTGGTTTTTTTAATTCTGTTTGTTTCTAAAAAAGTATATTCCAGAGTCTTTGTCCAAAATTCACTGCAATACAAAAGAACTTTTTTATTAAAAAGTTTTTTATAATTAAAATTATTTTTTTTTATCATCTTCAAATATCCTAGAAGGTGCTCCTGCCCAGTCTTCTTCATATTGATTCATATACTCTGTCATAAAGCCTCCTTAGCTGAATTGTATATATCTAAAGAACGTTCTAGTCCCTCTCTAAGACTTACCTGAGGCTGCCAGCCAATTGATAATATTTTTTTATTATCTAAAACTTTTGTAGTATTTTTAAAAAATGAATTTTCAAAACTATCACTTTCAATTTTTTTTATATCTTTTTCTTCTAAAATAGAAGCCAATTCATTTTCAAACTCTTTAACTGTAATACCTTCTGTATCTGTTGAAATATTATAAACTTCCCCATCTATTCCATCTATAATTATTTTAAAAATCCCATTAACTAAATCGCTTAAGTAGCAAAATGATTTTTTTACTTTTTCTTCATTTTTTTCATATATTTCACATATCATATTCTTAAAAATTTCAGTCTCTGAATTAGATAAAAATCCACTATATGTAATTGATTTTCGACAAATATTTACACAAGTATTTGTATTGTTTTTCAAATTAAAAACCATACTTTCAAGCATCCTCATATAAGAAGGATAAAGATTATCTTTTTTAATATTATCTAAATATCCAATATCCTCTTCCTTAATAACACCATTTCTATATGTTTCTCCATAAAAACTTTCATCAGAAAGAACACAAATTTATCAATCTGTGTCTGTTTTAAATATATAGCGAGGCTAGAAAACACTTCTGCTTTCAATAAAGATTTTTCCGAACCCAAATGCTTTTCTTCATCCTCAATCCACACTATATAATTTGATTCTTTAACTTTCGCAAGTTCTAGGTTAATATACTGAAAATATTCGATATCTGTTCTCATAGAAATTTCTTTTAGAAACAGCACTTCATCTTTTTCACCAAACGCTACTATTTTGATGTTTCTTTTATACAAATCATTTTGTGCTAATAAAGTCAAAATTAAATAATACCCAATAAAACTGTCCGCACCAGTTACTAAAAATTTCTTATTCTCAAATTTCCCCCATTCATTATTCCCCTGCAATATTTCTTCAATATCACAATATACAAATGGGTTTATTAATTCAATAATTTTACTCCCCATTCAAACCTCCTGACAGCATAATACTATAAATCATTTCATAAACTCATTGTATTCATGCATTACTATTTTTGTTTCATCATACATTTTTATCTCACCCTTATGAATCCATAAAACCTTATCGCACAATTTTTTAATGGTTTCATTATTATGTGACACTATTAATACTGTCCTGTCTGTTTCATCTATTAATTCTTTCATCTTTTTATAACTTTTTTTCTTGAACTTTGCATCCCCCACACTTAACACTTCATCTATTAGGATTATATCTGCTTTAAGTGTTGATGTAATTGAAAAAGCAAGTTTCGAATACATTCCACTTGAGTATGTTCTTACAGGTTCATCAATGAATTTTTCCAGTTCAGAAAATTCAATTATTTCATCCATCTTTTCTCTGACAAATTCTTCTTCAAAACCCATCAACATTCCCGAAAGCATAATATTCTCCCTACCTGAAAGATCTTTTTGAAATCCCACCCCTATTGATAGTAGTGAAATTGAATTACCAAAAGTATCAATAGAACCCTTATCAGCTGAAAAAATTTTTGCAATTGTTCTCAAAAGTGTTGATTTTTCCACTTCCATTTTTTCCAATTATACCTACAATTTCCCCTTTAGGAACTGAAAAAGAAACTCCTTTAATGGCACAAAAAGTTCTTATTTTTTCTCTATCTCTTTTTAAAATTTTCTTAAGAGATATTGATTTAGTTAATCTATAACACACCCACAGATCTTTTACTTCTATTGCTTTTGCTTTCATTAAATCACCTTTACATAATTATTTTCATTTTTATATACAATTTCTATACCAATAACACACAACAAAAAACTTATCAGTAATACTACAATAAGCCATATATAATTAATTGATTCTGAATACAACAAGACTCCCCTCATTGATTCAATTAGGTATGCCACGGGATTCACTTTAATAAGAATTTCATTATATGGAGCTGGTACTCTGTTATAAACAGAATAAAATATACCTGTCATATAAAATGCTAGTTTCAGAATTATGTCTACAACATTTGTAAAGTCAGCAATATATACCCCTATATTCATCACAATTAAACTCACACCAAAAGTAAATAACACTAATGTAATTAATAGCGGAATTAAATACAGTATATTGAAGGTTAAATGTACTCTAAACGCAATTAGCATTAAAATAATAATCCCCCATGATATAATCATTTTAATTGCATTCACATACAATGTAATTATAACTAATATTTGCTTTGGTATATATATTTTTGATATAATGGATTTGTTTTTTCGTATTATTTTTACCGAGTCTCTAACTGTTCGACTAAAAAAATCCCAGCATGTTATTCCAAGAAATACAAAAATCGGAAAATAATCCTCATTCTTACCAAAAACAATCAATGCTATAAAAATATAAATAAACATAAAACAAATCGGATTTAAAATCCACCAAATCCAATTTAAATATGAGTTTGCAACTTCTGATTTTAATTGTGATACAGAAGCATATTTAGCGTATTTTCTATATCTTGCATAATCATTAAAAAATCTTTTCATTCTCTAACCTACTTCTTTATATTTTTAATTTATAGTCAACTATACAATGCTTTTCTCTTTCTGATTCATCAGGAATCTTCATATAATCTCCGTACAATTTTTTCAAATAGTAGTCTGTCTGATTCATTATATAGGTACTCTTTTTCTTCATATTCTTTTTCAATAAATGGAAAAAGCTTATTTCTTAAATACAGCTCTCCAAAAAAATGTCCTCTTCCTGTAGGAATTGAAATATATTTTGAATTTTCATTCTTGCATTTAGAAAGCCATTTTTCTGTTATTACAAACCACTTTCTGTCTGGCAGAAAAGCAAAAATAAATCCTATAACTGATTTAATTTTAACATTTATTAAGAGTTTTTTTATTCCCTTTAAAAAAACTGACTATCCTTTTGCTTTTATTTTTGAATCTGACACATGAACATATTAATAAAAGTAAATTTCCTATTTCACCATGGATTCTTCTTTTAATAGCATTGTCATATGTATTTTCCATAGGAAAAATATCAACAAATATCCCAGCTTTAGAAATATCCGGTTCCAAAACTTCTTCAAATTTTGAATCCTTTAAACGTACTTTTGTAAAATTCAAGTCGTATTTTTCAGAAAACTTTATATTCTGTAACCAGTATTTATTAAGGGTTTGTTCTTTTAATATTTTAACTAATCTATCATAATCTTTTCTGGGAATACAAATATCAAAATCGTCATCCCATGGAATAAATCCTTTATGTCTCAAAGCACCTATAGCATTACCACCTGATATTGTATAATTAATATTATTTTTCCCTGCAGATTTTATCAATATCATCAACAATTTCTAATAATCTTACCTGAGTATCTTTCACATCAGTTTTAGTCAATTCATAAAAACAAGGATTTTCCAATGATAATTTTTTTATCATTTCATTTGTGCTAAACATTGATTTCCCTTTCAAATATAAAAGATTAAGAATTCTATTAATCTATTTTCATACTTTCTATCATTCTTTCATATGTTTCGACAAGTGATTTTTGAGCCACCCATCCTAAATCATTTATTTTTTTTGAAGATAGCCTCATTAATGCTTTGGGGGCATATCCTAATTTCATAATATCCGTTTGATCATTTATTTTAACTTTTATTTTTCCTCCAGCTATTTTCTCTGCAACCATATATGCCATTTCTTTTATTGACATGGTGTTTTTCTCGTTAACAACTGTATAGGCTTCCCCATCTTCTCCCTTAGATAATAGGAAGAGTAAAGCTGCTATTGCATCAGCTGAATAACAGTAATTTCCAACTGAGCTACCATCTGTATGAAGTTCTATGTCGTCTCCATTCATTGCGCTCCTTGCAAACTGAGCAAAGACTCTTGTATCTTTTATATCGGTTCCTGCTCCAAAAGTCTGTGCAAGTCTTGCAATTACCACAGGTACTCCATACTCTGATTTATAGGACGCGCACATACACTCTGCCATTCTCTTTCCCTCTGAATAGCAGCTTCTTATATTAAGATTATCTATATAACCTATATCTTTTTCAGTAATATATTCTTTATTCTGATCCGTTAATCCATAAACTTCCATAGTTGAAAGAAATACTACTTTTTTCACTTTTTTCTCTATAGCAAGCTTTAAAATACTTTCAGTTCCATATAGAATTGTCTGTATAGTTTCTACAGGATTACTAACAAATATTTTTGAAGAAGTAATACTTGCAGAATGTATTATATAATCAATATTTTCTGTAATTTCAAGTTTCTCTGTAATATTTCCCATTACATAATTTAACTTCTCTGTATTTTCTGCCTCTTTGAAAACATTCTTTGCTTTATCTATGTCTCTTACTAATGCCAGTATAGTAATATTTGATTTTTTCAAGTCATTTCTTACTAAAACGGCTTTTATAAACAATGACCCTACAAGTCCTGTTGCTCCTGTTACCAATATGGTCTTATTTCAAAGTCCTCCCATGGTACATTGCTATTTGATATACTCTCTAAATCTTCCAATAAAACCTTATCTTTTATATTCAAATTTCTGTCTCCTGTTTTTATAAATAAATTTGTTTATTTTCATATGCTTCTAAAATTGCACGCATAGTATAAAAATCACTTGGTGTTGTGATTTTTATGTTTTCCTCAGGTCCGTCTACAAGGAAAAGTTTATGTTTATAATATTGCATCATAGAACAAGAGTCTATAAAGTCTTCTCGTCCTTCTTTTAATGCTTTTTCATGAGAATCTAAAATCTCATCAAGCCAGAAACTTTGGGGCGCTTTAGCAACCCTTGAATTATTTCTATCGGGAATATAATCAATAGACTGATCTTCTTCAACAACCATTATTGTTTCTTTTACTACCGCAGCAGTTATTGCAGAACCGTTTTCTTTTACACTTTTTATATTATCAGTTATTACCTGCTCATTTATAAGTGGGCGTACACCGTCATGAATCAATACTACTGACTTTTCTCCATTTGCTATCTTTTTAGCTTCACAAAGTCCGTTATATATTGAAAGCTGTCCTGATGTTCCACCTTCCACTACTGAAACAACTTTTTCTATTCTATATTTATATAATAAATCATTTAAATATGGAATCCATTCTTTAACACAAGCTACAACGATAGCATCTATTTCTGGATGGTTTTCAAAAATCTCAAGTGTATAAACTATAATTGGTTTTTTATACAGCTCTAAAAACTGTTTTGGCTTTGTTGAGCCTGTCATTCTTTGACCTACTCCCCCTGCAAAAATCATTCCTATATTCATATTTGTACCTCCTAGTTTTTACTACACAGCACCTTTATGTGAAAATAAAATCACTATAGTTTTTAATATTATTTTAAAGTCCAAACTTATTTTCCAATTATCTATGTATTCAAGATCCATTTTTACAACTTCTTCAAAGTTTTTAATTTCACTTCTACCGTTAACCTGCCAAAGACCTGTAATACCAGGTTTCAAAGAGAGTCTTCTTTTATGATGGCTTTCATATTTATAAAATTCATCTTTTGTAGGTGGTCTAGTTCCTACAAGACTCATATTGCCAATAAGTACATTAAAAAACTGGGGAAATTCATCAAGGCTAGTTTTTCTAATGAATTTTCCTATTTTTGTTATCCTAGGGTCATCTTTAATTTTAAACATCAATCCATCGACTTCATTTTTTGCTAATAAATCTTTTTTCTTTTCCTCAGCATCCTTTGTCATGGATCTAAATTTGTATATTTTAAAGACTCTTCCATTTTTCCCTACCCTTTTTTGAGTAAAGAAAATCGGTCCTTTTGATTCCATTTTAATTATTGGCCCTAATACTAAAGCCAATAAAAGAGTAAAAATCGAACCAAATAATCCTGCTACTATATCAATAATTCTTTTTAATATTCTTTTCCAGAACTGTACACTATCTATATTGAAAGTAATTACATTATAACCCGCAACAATATTAACTACTTTTTTTCTCATACTAATATCTTTACTGAAATTAATTACAACATGAACTACAATCCCCATATTCTCTAGTTCAAGTATTATATTGCTTAAATCAATTTCATTGTAATCATTAGGAATATCAATAAGCACTTCATCTATAATAGATTTTCTTGCATACTCTAAAAAGTCTTCTTTATTAGATATTACATCTACGCCTTTTATAGATTCGCCTTTCATATCTTTATCTAAAATCACCATAGAAGGAACATATCTTTCCCAGCCATAGTCTTTTTGAAGTTTTTCTACTATACCATCTGCCTCTGTTGATATGGTAACTAGTACCATTCTGCAGCTTGAAGATGTATTTTTAAAAGCATTTAATACAAACAGTTTCATATAACTTCTAACCGCATACATAAGGAAGAAATTAATAAATAAAAATATTGTTAAAAAAATTCTCGAAAAAGAGTATCCCTGTTTTGTAATAAAGAGATACACTAATATTATTACCAACTGATATAGCAAAGATTTTATAACAGAAACCACTTCAAGTAATGGTCCTCTCATTAAAATATTACCATTTTTACTTCCCAGTTCTGTTATAACAGAATAAGACAGTACCAGTATAAGTAATATGTTTAAATATAAATTATTAAAATTAATCAAATTTGATTTAATAAATGATGTAATTAAATAACTTCCTGATATACAAATTAAGTCTAATGCAAGTGTTATATAGATTAGTAACGCTTCTCGTCTTCTATAATTGCCCATATGATTCCTCTACAGTTTTTTATTATTCTGAACTAAATTTGATTTTTGTTTTCTTTTGCAAAGTATCTTGTTAAGAACTAGGTATATTACTATTGCTAAAACTAAAATAAACATAACTAGAAAAAATAGTACATAATCAATATTTAATTCATATTTTATATAATGTAAAAGCATCTCGACTTCGTTCATTTTTTTCTCCAACTTTATAAAAACTCATTATTTCCATGATAGTTTGACCAACTGATTTTGTCAAGTGAAATAAAGGTTTATATGCCCCTTAAAACAGAATATAATTGTTCGAATTTTAGTACATTTTTCTACAACCCATTTGCAATTTCAACTAGGTATTTTCCGTACTCCGTTTTCAGCAAAGGTTTAGCCAAATCCAGCAACTGTTCTTTTGTGATAAATCCTCTTCTATAAGCAATTTCTTCTATACACGATATGTATAAACCCTGCCTTTTTTGGAATGCTGCGACAAAATCTGTAGCCTCTAAAAGGGCGTCATGATCACCTGTGTCTAACCAGGCAAATCCTCTGCCTAAAAGTTCAACTTTTAATTTATTCTTTTCTAAGTACACCTTATTAACTTCTGTGATTTCAACTTCACCCCTTTTAGAAGGCTTAATCTTTTTAGCTATATCAACTACAGTGTTGTCATAAAAATATAGTCCTGGAACCACATAGTTTGATTTAGGATTTTCTGGTTTTTCTTCAATGGAAATAACCTGTCCATCAGAATCAAACTCTACAACACCATACCGCCTTGGATCTCTTACATAATACCCAAATATTGTTGCTCCTTCTTCCCTTTTTGCAACCTCTGACAAAACATTTGTAAAATTTTGTCCATAAAAAATATTGTCTCCTAAAACAAGAGCCACTCTGTCATCACCTATGAATTCTTCTCCTATTACAAAAGCCTCCGCTAAACCTTTTGGTTCTTTTTGTACTGCATAAGAAAACTTCACTCCTAGCTGTTCTCCTGTACCAAAAAGTTCTTTAAAAACTTTTAAATCTCTAGGAGTCGAAATAATTAGAATATCTCTTATTCCTGCCAGCATAAGAGTTGATAGCGGATAATATATCATGGGTTTATCATATACTGGAATCATTTGCTTTGATATTGCTTTTGTAAGAGGATACAATCTGGTTCCTGAACCACCTGCTAATATTATTCCTTTCATGTATACCCCCCTGTTAATTATACATTTTTTTATAATAATTTTGATATTCTTTACTAGTTACATTTTCTAGCCATTTTTCATTTTTCAAGTACCATTCTATTGTTTGCCTTATACCTTTTTTAAAATCCGTCTCTGGAGTCCATCCAGTTTGTGAATTGATCTTTTCAGGCGAAATTGCATATCTTCTGTCATGACCTTTTCTGTCTTTCACGAAAGTAATTAGTTCTTTTGAAACATTGCATTTTCTATTGTCATTTTCATCCATGACTTCAATAAGGGTTTCTATAATAATATTTACTAACTCTAAATTCTTCTTTTCATTATATCCGCCTATATTATATCTTTCTCCAATTTTTCCTCTGTTTTCAATACTATTTAGAGCCTTAACATGATCTATGACATATAGCCAGTCTCTAACATTTCCACCATCTCCATACACAGGTATGTTTATGCCTTTCAAGGCATTATTTATGGTTAAAGGAATAAGTTTTTCTGGAAATTGGTATGGCCCATAATTATTGCTACAGTTTGTTATTATAACTGGAAATTTATATGTATCAAAATATGATTTAGCAATTAAATCTGAAGATGCTTTACTTGCAGAATATGGGCTATGAGGATCTATTAGTGTGGTTTCAAAAAAGTAATCTTCATTTTCTTTTAAAGAACCATATACTTCATCCGTTGAAACATGTATAAATCTTTTATCTTCTAAATAGCTGTCATCCTCAGTTTCCCACGCTTGCTTTGCGAGGCTTAAAAGAACTGAAGTACCTAACACATTGGTTTTTATAAATATTTCTGGATCTTTTATACTTCTATCCACATGACTTTCTGCAGCAAAGTGAACTACAGTGTCTATCTCATAATCATTGAAAATCTTTTCTACTAAATCTCTATCACAAATATCGCCTTTAATAAAAGTATAGTTTTCTAGGTTTTCGATGTCTTTTAAGTTGGATAGATTTCCTGCATAAGTAAGTAAATCCAAATTTATTATTTTTATGCTTTCTCCAAAATTAGAAAACATATAGTTTATATAATTAGAACCTATAAAACCTGCCCCTCCAGTTACTAAATATGTCTTCATATAGCCTCCTGATTTTTATTAAAAATTTATACTACTGGGAATCTTCACAACAAATTTTCCCTCTCCTCTTTTCTAAATCACATACAATTTCTGCTAATTTTTCATCGCAAAGATTATATTTTCTACTAAAAAATATCAAAGATATTATCATACCTATCATTGGAATAACTATCATAATTATTCTCATTCCAAAAAGTGTTGAATCAGTTTGCATTTCTAAGGTTTGATCAAGTTTAATTAAGTGTAGTCCGATTCCTGCTACGACTACTGAAATAGCAGATGCAACTTTTACAACAAGGGTTTGTAAGGAAAATATAATACCTTCATTACGACTCCCCATTTTCCATTCTCCATAATCTACTGAATCGGCTAAAAAAATTGTCGTTAGCACAGTTGTTAAGCCAAATCCAATAAATATAATCACTGCTGCCAATGATAGAAATAATAAACTATCTATTTTAAAAGTACCTAGAATAAACAGTAAAAGGTATCCTATTAAAACAGTTACAATTGCTCCTTTTAAAATATCTTTACATGAATACTTTTTTCTAAATAACGGCAAAAATAACATTGATATTATCAACGATATACCTCCTACAGTACCAAAAACGCCATAATAAGCCGCATTTCCTACATCGTATTTAAAAAAGTATATTGCCATCTGTTGGGTTAAATATATCGAAGCATTTAAAATAACTATTGAAACCACTACTACAAGGGCTTGATCATTTTTTATTAATGCTAAAAACATTTGTTTTACACTGATTTTTTTAGAGTCAATGTTTTTCTTTTCTTTTATAACCACAACCGTTATAAGAGTGCTTAGTATAAATATTATTGCAATAATTAGAGACAGCCACCTAAAACCTTCTCTCTCACTTCCCCTGCCTAGAAGTGGTACTACCAACATGGTTATTGCTGTAGGTATTGCAAATCCCACTCCTGCAAAACCTCTTCCAACTACCGTTAGGCTTTCTCTATCTTTACCTGGATTTGTAATAGAAGGAATCATAGCCCAATATGGAATGTCCATTATAGTATATGTTATTCCCCAAATAAAATACACCACTGTAGAATATATCAATAAAGAAGAACCTACTACATCTTCTGGAATTGCAAACATTGCAAATAAAACAACCGCGTTTATAATTGTACCTATCAATATCCAAGGTCTGAATTTACCTATTCTGGTTCTTGTCTTTTCAACAACCACACCCATTAAAGGGTCATTAAATGCATCAAAAATTCTGGCCAACATAAAAATCAGCCCTATAAATATAGGTTGAATCCCTAAAATATCATTATAATAGTAAAATAAAAAACCTGTCACTAAAGCATAAACCATATTCTTGCCTATAGCTCCCATACCATAAGCAATCTTTGCTCTCCCAGATAGTCTCATAATGTCTCTCCTGATTTATTATTTAGACAATTTATTCAAATACATATTTTGTAACATGATAATACTCTTCGCCTTTGAGAAGTACTATAGAAGGAAACTCCTTTACATTTATAGCATTGGGGTATCCTTGTGTTTCCAAACAAAAGCTACCTTTTAAACAGTTATAGAACTGTAAACCTGGCTGGGTTGTATAGACTTTTAAATTAATTTTGGATTTTGATAAATAAACATTTGCCACCATTTCATTTAACTCGTGCCTATTTAATGCAAAATTGTGATCATAAATGGCATCCACCTTTTTAGGTTGCCTTAAATCATATGGTGTTTCTGATACTGAAAGAATTTCACCCTGAAGATTTGTATATGAATCAGAATTTATTTGAAATAAATCATCTTTATCCGTCTTAAAATAAACATGATTTGTTAAATTTATAATCGTATCTTTGTCTGATTTTGCTTTATAGGTGATTATCAGCTCATTTTCGTCATTAAACTCATAAATAGTAATAATACTTAAGTTGCCTGGATAAAACTCTTCTCCGTCTTTTGAGACTCTGTAAAAAGTAACTCTATTTTCCTCTTCTTTATATGACCATTCATATTTATCATAGCCTTTTAATCCACCATGAAGATGATTGGCCCCCTCATTTGCATTCAACTTATAGCTTACACCATTTAATTC
The DNA here is from genome assembly GCA_963676435.2 of uncultured Parasporobacterium sp. Classification (GTDB taxonomy): domain Bacteria; phylum Bacillota; class Clostridia; order Lachnospirales; family Lachnospiraceae; genus CAXXOZ01. The sequence goes on along the minus strand of CAXXOZ010000019.1, from coordinate 6,371 downwards.
AAACTCTGAGTTTATTATCCTATTTGCAACTCTGCCTATAGTCGCTCCATTAAAGGGAGCTTCTTTTTTATAACAAAGTTCAAATGTTTTTCCTTCTAAGTTTTTAATTTTTATCGATTCTATTGCTGCCCCTTTATTGTTTAAAACAACATAATTGCCTTTACTATTTTTTAATTCAAATTTTCTACTCACAATTTCTCCATTTATATATTTTTTATACCTTTCATTATCTCTTATTTTTGACAAAAAAACAACTAGTTCTAAAGTTTGATATAAAAAAAGATGGGGTAAAATAATTCACTCCATCTTTTAATAATTTTTATTAAGCAATTTTCTTTTTAGCTGTTTCAGCAAGTTTTGCAAATCCTTCTGGATCATTAACTGCCATGTCAGCAAGCATTTTTCTGTTCATTTCGATTCCTGAAAGTTTAAGTCCGTACATGAATTTTGAATATGATAATCCATTCATTCTTGAAGCTGCGTTGATTCTTGCTATCCATAACTGTCTGAACTGTCTCTTTCTTTGTTTTCTTCCTGCGTAAGCACTTGTTAAAGCTCTCATTACAGACTGTTTTGCAACTCTATATTGTTTTGAGCGGGCTCCTCTATAACCTTTAGCCAGCTTTAATGTTCTATTATGTCTTTTTTTAGCGTTTTGTCCGCCTTTAATTCTTGCCATACTAGTTTCCTCCTAATTGTAATCTCATACTAAATATATGGTAAAATTTTCTTCATGTTTTTCTCATTAGTAGCATCTGTCATAGCTGCTTTTCTGAGGTTTCTTTTTCTTTTAGCTGACTTTTTAGTCAAGATGTGGCTTTTGTAAGCCTTCATTCTTTTAAGTTTCCCAGTTCCTGTTTTTTTGAATCGCTTTGAAGCGGCTTTGCTTGTTTTTATCTTTGGCATAATACTAGTCCTCCTATTTTTTTTCAGTCAAAAACATCATCATACTTCTGCCTTCTAATTTAGGCGCTTTTTCAATGACTGCTATATCACTAAGCCTTTCAGCAAAATCGTCAAGTACTTTTTTGCTTGTAGCCATATGTGCCATTTCTCTTCCTCTGAATCTAAGTGTAACTTTAACTTTATCACCTTTTTCAATGAACTTTCTAGCCATGTTTGATTTTGTTTTAATGTCGTTTTCTTCGATATTTGGCGACAAACGAACTTCTTTGATTTCAATCGTTTTTTGTTTTTTCTTTGCTTCCTTATCTTTTCTTGACTGTTCGTATTTATACTTACCATAGTCAATAATTTTGCAAACCGGTGGTTTTGCTTTCGGAGAAATTTTTACTAAATCTAAATCTGCTTCTTTTGCCAGTTTATATGCATCTTTCGATGACATGACCCCTAGCTGTGCTCCGTCCTCACCAATCAAACGTACTTCTTTGTCTCTGATTTGTTCATTAATCATTAAATCGTTAATAGTTTTGCACCTCCCAAAATTTGCCACAAAAAAGTGGATAGATAGACTATCCACAAAAATTTTACACGAAACAGCATCTAGCTGTTTTATAAAAAATATTAACCGCAGGTCACTCATTTGTGCCAGGGTGAGAGTGGATACTCTTCTTTGTTTTATAAACAACATAAGAATGATAGCACTTTACTTATGAAATGTCAAGCGCTATTAAAAAAATCAATTTGAAAAAATCTGTGCCCAGTATTTATAACCTGACTCATTTTCCACACAGGCTATACCCATCTTACCAAAATTTGTACTCACCATATTTTCATAATGTCCTGTAGAATCATACCATCCCTGACACACACTGGCTGCATTATAGTATCCCATGGCAATATTTTCTCCTGCATATACATAGGAGATTCCCAGTTCTGTAAATACAGTAAAACAGTCAGTTCCATTTGGTCTGGTATGAGAAAAAACTCCTGTAGCTGCCATTTCATTTGCTCTTACATATGCCGCCATACAAAGATCGTTGTTTAAAATCAAAGAAGCTGCACCTACTTCGTCCCTATATTGATTTACTATTGTTAAGACTTCTGAGGAGTATACCTGACTTTCCAAAAAGGTAGCATACTGAGCGTATGTTTCTGACTGAGTTGTGGTGGGTGTTTCAGTTGTTGTGGGTTTTTTAGTAGTTTGTGGTTGAGTTGTGGTCTCTGTGGTTGTTTCTGTGGTTGTTTCTGTAGTAGTTTCTATTGCTTTCTGAGTCTCTGTATCAAAAATTATTTCTTCTGTGATATCACTACTTCTATTCAAGCTATTATTATTTGCTTTTATCAATAATCCTAAAACTAATATAAAAAGAGCTAGAGAAGATAAAATCAAAATAGATAGTACATATTTATTTTTCATCGCGAATTAATGCCCTCCTTTATATCAAAGTTTTGTCAATCTATACATTCATATTTATAAATGCTATAATATCAAAATGAAAACTAAAAGTAAAATAATATATATATCTATAATTTCTCTAATTCTTTTAACTGGAGTAATAATAGTTTTTAATAATCAAAATTTTTATAAAAGAACAATTGCAAAAGTAATCAATGTAGAAAATATTTCTAACAATCAGGAAATAGAAGTCAAAATAATTAATGGGGAATTTGTAGATCAATCTGTTTTAATCGAAAATACCTATACTGACTCTGGTGTTTTTGATGAGAAATATAAAAAAGGTGATCGCCTATTTATTGAAGTAAGTTCTGATTCTGATTCAAAACAACTTAGTGCTTCTATAAAAGGTATTAAAAGAGATGGTTACCTTGCTTTAATTATATCTATATTTATTATTTTCATGTTAATAATAGCAGGAAAAAGAGGAGTATTTATACTCTCTTCTCTTTTTATTAATATTGCAATTTTTTCTTATGCCATTGTTGTCCTAAATAACGGACAAAATATTTGGAAACTCAGTAATATTTTAATGGTTTTATTTACTCTGATATCTATATTGTTTGCAGTTGGAATCAATAAAAAAGCTGTAACCTCTATAATATCAACTATTATTTCTACCTATCTGGTTATACTTTTACTTAAAATAGTACTTTCATATGTTGAAGTGGATTATGCTTTTTTAGAAAATATTTCATCGCCTTATAATCTTTCTGATTATTTCTTGTCTCAAATATTAATAGCTGGCCTGGGTGCCATAATGGACATATCTGTTTCGATATCAACTATGACTAATGAATTAAAGGAAAAAACCCCAAATCTAACTTTAAAGAAATCTTTTGCTTCTGGTATAAATGTAGGAAAAGATATAATGGGGCTTATGATAAATGTTTTACTGTTTACTTTTATAGCTGAAATAATTCCAGTAGTTTTACTTAAAAAAAATAATGATATTTCTTTAATAACTATTTTCACTCAGCATGAAGTTTTCATGTGGTACAGACTTCTTTTATGTGGAATTGGAATATTAATCAGCTTACCGATATCTATCATCATTACAAACTTCTTGTTTAAACTAGGAGGTAAAAAAAATGTTTAGTATACTTTTAATAATTTTCATATGCCTACTAGTTATCTTAGGTGGTGATAGAGGTGTTATTTCTTTAATAACTCTAGCCTGCAATCTCCTTGTGCTTTTAATAAGTATATTCTTCTTATCTATAGGAACAAACTCAATATTGGTTTGTTTTATAGCTTTTATTCTTGTTGGCTATTTCACAATAATATATCAAAATGGAACAAGCGCAAAGACTCTTTCTGCTTTTTTTGCTACTTTAATTATTCTTTCTTTAATGATGATTATCGTTTATACCATTGGAGGATTAGCAAATTCTGGTGGGCTTGATGAGATAAAAAGATTTTCAGATGATTTTTCAGGATATAACACTAATATAAATATAAATATGAGAAACATAATACATTCCATGATTATAATAGGTCTTTCAGGGGCTTTAATGGATGTTTCCTTTACTTTATCTTCTTCACTACAGGAAGTTGCTTCTCATAATTTGGAGCTTTCTTTTAAGGAACTTTTCTTTTCTGGAATTAAAATGGGTATGGATGTTATGGGTTCCACCATCAACACTCTTTTCTTTGCTTATATGGGAGAGGGTTTACTTTTATTTGTTTTTTATAAAAACTACATCTCTTCCTTTGTAGAATTGATAAACTCTAAATCTTTTTTTCAAGAAGTAAGTAGTATATTGTTTAGCTGTATGGGATGTGTTTTAATCGTTCCTACAGTTTCTCTTATATCATCGTTCATGATTAAACACCCTAACGGATTAAAAATATTTTTTAAAAGTTTTTTTAGTAAACACCCCATGAAAAAATAAAACTTATACGAATTAGTAAGTATACGGAGGTCTTGACTGTTTCATGCAGTCATTGGAGGAGAAAATTATGAGAACTAACTTTAGATTAGCACACTCAGAGTCGCCCGAAGAAATTATCCTTAGGGTACAAAAAGGTGAATCTAACCTAAGGGACGACTTGATTAATCATTATTGGGATTATATTGCTGCAGCAGTTTCCAGAATGACAAAAAAACCGGCAAGAAATACAGATGAATTCAGTATTGCACTTGAAGCTTTTAATGAAGCTATAGATAGCTTTGATGACAGTAAAAATGTAGAATTTATTAAGTTTGCTGCCGTTGTGATTAATAGGAGGGTTATTGATCACATAAGAAAGACTAAAAAATTCAATGTTGAATACCCTTTTACCTATTTTGAGGCTGAAGACAACGAAAGCTTCCTAGAAAGGTATTCAAATGAGAGCCCTGATTCTTTCACAAATAATTTGGAGATACAGGAGGAAATAATGAAATTCAAAAATGATCTTTTGTCCTATGGAATTACATATGAAGATCTTGTTAAAAAAGCACCTAAGCATAGTGACACTAAACTTCTGTGTATAAACATAGCAAAAAAATTAGCTTCATCAAACGAACTGTCAAAAAAACTTTATGTCGAAAAAAGACTTCCTGTTTCTGAATTGACTACAAATTTTGGCCTGAGTAGAAAGACAGTTGAAAATCATAGAAAGTATATTATTGCATTATTTTTAATTTTAAATAGTGATTTAGAAGTTATAAAATCCTATATGACTACTCTTACGAAAGGAGTTTAATTATGGTATATTTTGGAACAATTATGGAAATAGATAAAGATAAAACTTATGTATTCACACTTGACTGTGATATGGTCTCTTTAAAAACAAAAGAAGAATATTATCTAGGAGAACAGGTTTCATTCACAAAAAAAGATATTTATAAGTCTTCAAATGTAACTAAGTTTGTACATACAAAACAATTCAAAATACTATCTTCTGTTGCGGCAGTTTTCTTGTTTGCAGTAATAATTGCTTCTGTTGCATTTATTCTAGGCAGAGGAAGTGTTGGTTTTGATGAAAGATGTATGGCTGTTGTGTCAGTTGACATTAACCCAAGTGTGGAATTTAACATTAATAAAAATGATGAAATTATAAGTGCTAATTATTATAATGACGAGGGAAAAGAAATAGTCGAGTCTCTTGATTTAAAAGGCATGGCATTACAGGCAGGTATAGATGAGGTCGTAGCTGCTGCGAAGCAACTCGGTTATATAAATGAAGATGTAAACATTGTTTTGGTTTCAGCAACTCTTTATGATGATGAAACTGACAATTCATATGCCGCTCAGCTAAAAAATGTCCTACAGGGAATCGAAGGTTCTAATGACGGCACAAGCATAATGGCTGTATATATAGAAGACAATACAATATTTGATTACGCTGAAAATAATGATGTAACAATAGGTAAGGCCCTTCTTTATCAATATGCACTCTCACAGGGTCTAAGTATTTCTCTTGATGATATAAAGGGAAGCAGTATTACTGAACTTTTATCTTTAATTGAGGTTCAGGTTGATAACCTTGAAGTCGAAACACAAGAACCAACCACTGAAGAAGAAACTACTACCGAGGTAGCAGAAGAAACTACTACACAGGCTACTACTACCCAAACCACTACTAAGGCAACAAGTAGCTGGACACCAAAGTTAAATGCTTATAACTCAAACGGAAAACTTTATTTTGAGTGGACTCCTACGAAATCAAGCTCTATAACTTACAATGGCAAGAACTATTACGGTTTTAAATATTGTAAAATTGCTTATTCAAAAACTGATTCAACACCAACTTATCCTGAAAACTCATACTTATATTATTCTAGTGACTACTATAAAAGCTCATATATTCACAAGTCAGAAGCTGGTGGAAAATTGGAATCTGGAGGCAAGTATTATTTTGCTATAACTTATGTATTTGAAAATGGGTCTTTTTCTTCGAATGTAAGGTACTTGACGGCACCGACTTATGCAAGTCCAACATATGTTGATTTTAATCCGACATTAAAAGTTACAACAAATGGAAATAGTGTTACTTTGAATTGGGATGTTTCTCCTAGTGAATA
>CAXXOZ010000018.1:0-492406 GCA_963676435.2 uncultured Parasporobacterium sp. | reverse complement strand
AATATCCACCTATACTAGCTTTTCCCAAAACGTAAGGTCCTGATACAAAACTTTCTGTATCTATATTCATAATACTCTTTATTGTATTTATAGCTGCAATTCCTGTAGCTCCTGCTTCTACAGCTGCTTTTGCAGGTATTTCCATATTCCCAATGTTTGGTGTCATTTTTGCCAAAATCGGTAAATGTGTACCTTTTCTTGTAGCCTTGGTATATGAATATACCAAATCAGGATTTTGTCCAACGTCTGATCCTAGACCATCTGCTGCCATATGAGGACAAGAAAAATTACACTCTATAATATCTGATCCTGCCTCTGTCATTTTTTCAGCAAGATATGTCCATTCTTCTTCATTTTGTCCCATTATGGATGCAACTATTATTTTTGTTGGATAATCTTTTTTTAATTGTTTTAAAAAACCAATGTTTTCTTCAAGAGTGTGATCAGATATCTGTTCAATATTTTTAAATCCCACAAAAGGTAATGCTTCTTTTCTTAAATGATCAAATCTTGGCGAAACCTCATTTGGTACAAAAGTTCCAATTGTTTTAAAAGCAACTCCTGCCCATCCCATTTCAAAGGCTTTTGCAACCATTTCGTAATTGCTTCCCACTACTGAAGAAGAAAGGAAGAAAGGATTTTCACATTTCACTCCACAGAATTCTATACTTAAATCTGCATTCCCTGTTTCTTTTTTAGGTGTATCAGATAATGTTTCTAAAAAATCATTTATGAGTACTGGAGTATTTATCTTTCCTTTTACACATTCTTTTAAGCAATTTTTTTCTTCGCATTTACTACATGGTAAATCCTCAGGTATTTTATCTAGTGCTCCATATAAATTTTCAAATCTATAAGAGCGAATTATTTTATCTATTTCAAGTCCGTAAGGGCATGCTTTATTACATGTTGCATCATTGCATAACAAGCAATCTGATGCTGCCTCACGTAACGAGGTTTCTTTGTATAATGTATTTTTAGCCATAATATCAACTCCAAAACTTATTTTTTAGGTTCCCTCTTTACAAACTCTCCAAAACCAGGTTTCCCAACAAATTCTCCTTTATCATATACAAGATTTCCTCTTACATATGTTTGTTCAGGATATCCTTTCAGTTTTATACCTTCCCAAATTGTGTGATCATAATCTGAGTGCATATTATCTACTGATATGGTAAACTCTTTTTCTGGATCGTATATTACAATATCTGCGTCTTTTCCTACGCTTAAAGAACCTTTTTGTGTACATCCAAATATTTTTGCCGGGTTTGCTGCACAAAGCTGTACTGCTCTTTCAAAAGTAATTTTTCCCTGATTTGCCGCAGAAAGCATATATGGATAAAGATTTTCTATTCCTGCGCAACCGTTTGGTATTTTTGTAAAATCATCTTTTCCCCAGTCTTTTTCATAGCTTTGGAATGGACAATGATCAGTTGCTACTGTATCAATTTTTCCAAGTCTTACTGCTTCCCAAAGAGCATCTTGACTTTCCTGACCTTTTATTGGTGGTGAACAAACAAAATTTCTACCGTCTTCCCTTTTATAAACTTCACTTGTGAATTCTAAATATTGTGGACATGTTTCAACATATATTTCATGCCCTTCATCTTTTGCTGCTATAGCAGCCTCTAAACCTTCCTTGTCTGCCATGTGTACCAGGTAAAGTGGTGCATCTACAGATTTTGCCCAATGAACTGCCCTTTTGTCCGCCTCTGCTTCAACAAACTCTGGTCTGCTCATATAGTGATACCAAGGAGAAGTCTTTCCTTCTTTTAAAAACTGTTCTGTAAACAAATCTATTAAATCTGGGTTCTCTGCATGAAGGTTTGTTATTGCTCCAGTTTCTTTTGCTTTTAATAATATTTTTACAAAAGTTCCATCATCAACCATCATTCCCTCTTTTTTGTATACAAAAAAGCATTTAAAACTTGTTATGCCAAAATCAACGGCATCTTGAAATTCATCTAATATTGTTCCATCATTTAAATCTGTAATGATACAATGAAATGCATAATCTACGCATGCTTCTGGATCGCACATTTCCATTCTTGTATTAACTGTTCCTAATATTGTGCTACCTTTTCTTTGCATTGGGTAATCAAAAACTGTGGTTACCCCTCCACATGCTGCTGCTCTTGTTCCTGAGAGGTATGAGTCTGCTGAAACTGTTCCTCCGAAAGGCATTGCTAAATGAGTATGTGCATCGATTGCACCTGGAAGAACATATTTATTTTTAGCATCTACTATTTGATCAGCTTCTAATTCAAGATTCTTTCCAATGCATACTATTTTACCCTTATCAATCCCTATATCTCCAAGAAAACTTTCTGTTTCAGTTATTATGGTTCCGTTTTTAATTAAAAGATCCATTATTTACCTCCTTTTATTATATTTGTGGGTGCCACTTAGGCACCCACAAATAATTTATTAAATTATTTTGTCAAACTATTCGTTTATTTTGTAAACAAGTACAAGTCCTGATCTCTGGAATACCTGGGAAACTTCTACTAAGTCCATTCCACCAGCATTAGCTGCGATAAGGTTTGATACCCATGTTACACCAAAGTCTACTTGTTCTGTGTATACAGCTGTTGTTTCACCGATGTCACCACCACCTGGAACAATAGTTACATTTAAACCAACTTCATCATAGTATCCATTAGCTAATGCTACATAGTATCCCATGAACTGAGCCTGTGGTAACCATTTTAACTGAATTGAAACATCTGTTTTTTCAGGAGCTGCTAAGTCACCTTCTGAAGCCATTGCTTCTGTCCAGAATGAAGAATCTACGATATCATCTAATGTAAGTGCTGCAAGTGTATCTGCTGCTGTTGAATCTTCTAACTGAATGTATGTTTTTGCAAGTTCTAAAGTCTGTGATAATGCAGCTTCATCCATTAATCCATAGTCACTTACTGCGTTTCCTTCTGTGTCAGTTTCAACTAGTTTTTTAACTTCATTTGCCATGTATGCCTGATGTTCACTTGATACTGATGATCCATAGCTATATACGATTTCTGCTGCTTCTTCTGGGTTTTCACAAGCATAAGCCCATCCAAGCATTGATGCATATATAAAAGCTTTTACAGTGTTTGGGTTTTCTTCAGCAAATGCTTTTGTACAGAATAAGTTGTCTTCAAGCATAGCAACACCTTCATCATTCATGTCAATCCAGTTTACTGAATCTCCATATCCATAAGCTCCATCATAGTCATTCATAACTAATCCTAATTCATTGTAAGTCATCGCAGATGCTAAAAGGATTGAATCATCATCAAAACCATCCATATCGAATGCCTGACTTAAGTATGATGTATCAAGACCATATTTTGTTAATAAAGCCTGAACTTCATATTCATTTCCAAGTCCCCAGTTACCTACTTTTCCTTGTGCTGATGCATCTTCAATAATACTTTCAACACTTGCTGTCGCATCGTAATACATACCTGCATCTGTTGTTTCTTCGCTTCCACATGCAGCTAAAGAAGCTGCTGTTATTGCGCAACTAGCTATTATCGCGCATACTTTTTTAAATTTCTTCATTTTAAAATCCTCCTTCTTTTCGATGAATCTATATATTAAGTTGAATATTGACTATCGTCTTCCTTTCAACAAAATATTCTCAAAAATCATTAACACTCCGTACATTGCAATACCTATGATGCATGCTGCTGCTATATATGCCCATGCAGTTGAGTATTGGGCTAGTACGATATTTTCTCTAATTTGTCTTCCTACTCCTATAATATATTCAGCAAAATATTCACTTACCAGTGCACTAATGACACTTGCTGGAACACTTACTCTTAAAGCTGTAAATATATATGGAATGCTATTTGGTATTCTTAGTTTTAAAAATACTGTTAGTTTATTTGCTGCATATGAACTCATTAAATCTTCTGAGTATGGTTTTAATTCTCTAAATCCTCTAAAAGCATTTACACTCATTGACACAGTACAGGTAATCATAACTACCAGCATTTTCGCAAACATACTACGAATATTTGGATCATCTGAAAAACCTTTGGTTAAGTTATTAAGTATTGGCGCAATAGCTATAATTGGTACTGCACTTAATGCAGATGAAATACTTAAACCTCCAATTCCCCATTTAGGAAATACAGTTGCTATAATAGCAAGTATGTATCCTAAAATCGATCCAGCTAAAAGGCCACCTATCGCTACTATCAATGTTGCATTTACATTACTCATTATTGTTGAAATATTTTCAAATATTATCTTCCCAATTCTTGATGGTAATGGAAGTGTAAATGTGTCTGCTCCTGTAATCATATGTATAACCTGTGTCTGCCATAAAATGAATATTAAAACACCAAAGCCTACTGGGTATAAAATTGATGTTATTTTGTTTTTATTTATTCTTCTTTTAATTTTAGTAAACATTTTATACCTCCTATTTTTTTTGATGTCTTAATGGAGAAACTAATTTTTCAAATAATGCCATTAGGTAAAAACTTAAAATACCCACTATTGCACTTAAAAATACTATCTGCCAGAAAATGTATATTGTCGTTGCATGTTTTAAAGATTGTGAAAGCATTGTTCCAAGTCCGCCTCCACCTTGTAATGTATCAACAAGAATTGATGCTGTAATAGCTAGTGGTGCTGATATCTTTAAACCTGTGAAAAAATAAGGTATGCAAGAAGGTAACAATAACTTTTTGTGTATTTGCAGCTGTGTGGCTGATAATGAATACATTAATTCCTTCTTTTCTTTTGCAACTGCTTTTAATCCTGCTAATGTGTTTGTAGCTACTGGATAGAATGTTAATATTGCAGCAATTACAATTCTACTTTTATCTATGTCTTTTGTTATAGCCAGTACAATTGGTGCCATTCCTAAAATCGGAATCATCTGTATAATCATTAAGTATGGAAAAACAATTTTCTCTATCGGTAAAAATACATTCATCAATAAAGCTAATATAAAACCTATTCCTGCTCCAATCACAAAACCTATTCCTGCTCTAAGAAGAGTTATACCTGCATTACTTAGAACTATCTGAAAAGCAGTTTGAGAACCATTTACTAAATTCTTACTAAATATCGATTCTATAATCTGTGTTAGGTGTGGTAATACATTTTCTGGGGATCTTTTTGTTCCTGCTACCACAAATGCCTCCGATTTCCCATACTATTATTATTCCAATCACCCAAACAATGGTAACCATGTATTTTGAGGATAACGCTTTTTTTATCTTTTCCATTTCTTACACCCCCTCGAAACTGTTCCTCACTTTTGAAACAAGTGCATTAAATTCAGGGGTTTCTTTCATTTCAATTGTTCTTGGTCTAGGAAGGTCTATATCAATAATTGCTGAAACTCTTCCTGGATGAGGTGATAATACTTACTACTCTAGTTGACAAGAACACCGCTTCCTGAATGTTATGAGTTACAAACAAGATTGTTTTGTTTGTTTTCCACCAAATTCTTTGTACATCTTCATGTAGTTTTTCTTTTGTAAATTCATCTAATGCTGAAAAAGGTTCATCCATTAAAAGAATTTCTGGTTTTATAGCTAATGCCCTAGCTATATTTACTCTTTGCTGCATACCTCCACTTAATTCATGAGGATAATTCTTTCCAAAATCCATAAGTCCTACTAGCTCTAACATTTTAGTAACTCTTGCAGTTCTTTCTTTTTTTGACATTCCCATTATTTCCATAGGCATACATACATTTCTTCTTACTGTTCTCCATTCATATAAAACTGGTGATTGGAAAACTATTCCATATTTCTTTTGTAATCTTATATCTCTAGGAGTTTGACCCCTAACCATAATGCTTCCTGATGTTGCTTGCTGTAAATCAGCAATTGTTCTTAAAAGTGTTGTTTTCCCACATCCAGAAGGTCCTACAAGTGAAATAAATTCTCCTTGCTTAATATCCAGACTAACATTGGATAGAGCAATAACTGGATCTCCACCATCTTTATCAGGAAAACTTACATTTAAGTTGTCAATTTTTATTTCTGTTGGTACTATTCTGTTTTTCCCATAATCTTTGTGTTCAAATTCTTCATCCAGTCTTTCATTTATATCAGCCATCCTATATTCCTCCTTTTCAAAAACGCAAGGGCGCAAAGTAAAAACTTTACGCCCTTGTAAACTTTAATAATTATTTCCATAACTGTTTATATATTTTTAATAAATCTTCTTCATTAACTTCTTTAATAGTGTTTGATGGACTTCCACTTGCTATTGCATCTGTTGCCATCTTTACTGATTTTTCATCAAACTCTTGCTTTTCTATACCATATTCTTCAAGTGTTGGAATTTCACATGTTTTGCATAAATCTTTCAGGGCTTTTAAAAACTTTCCTGCTGCCACTTCATCATTATCTTTAACATTTGCCACTCCGATTTCCTTTGCAATCTCTCCAAATTTATCGAAACAAGCATCTGCTACGTAGTTTAAACATTCATATATCAGCATTGCATTTGATATTCCGTGGGGAACATGAAATAATGCTCCTATAGGTCTGCTCATTCCATGCACTAAAGTTACTGATGCATTGTTTATACATACTCCTGCTTCATATGCTGCAATGGCTAGCTCTTCTCTCGCCTTTTCATCATTTCCATCCTTATATGCCTCAGGTAAATATTTAAAAATCCTTTTTATCGCTGATATGGCATACACATCTGTAAATGCATTTCCTTTTCTGGATGTATATGATTCAACTGCATGTGTAAGTGCGTCCATACCTGTTGCTGCAGTTATTGACTTTGGTGCTGAATGTGTAAGTCTTGAATCTAGTATAGCTAAATCTGGTATTAAATCGTCACCTTTCAATAACATTTTTACATCTTTCTTGGTATCTGTAATGATTGTAAATTTTGTTGCTTCAGATCCAGTTCCTGATGTAGTTGGTATTAATACCATTGGTGGAAAATCTCCTTTTATCTCTTTACCAAGATAATCTGCTATGCTTCCTGGTAAAACACTCATACATGCTATTGCTTTTGCACTGTCTAAAGGACTTCCTCCTCCTATAGCGATTATAAAATCACTTTGTGACTCTTTATATTTCTTTACTCCTTCTTCTATCATTTCATCTGTAGGTTCTCCAAGAATTTCATTGAATACTTCATAAGAGATTTCCCACTCATCTAGAAGGTTAGTTAATATCTTTAATACTCCACTTTTTGTTATGATTTTTCCTGTTACAATAAATGCTTTTTTACCAAACTCTTTTATATTTTCTTCACTATCTGGCAATGCATTTTTTCCAAAAACTGTCATTCCAGGAAGTTTAAATTTATATGCCATTTTTATAACCTCACAGTATCTCTTTATCTACTATAGCTAAAACTTCATCTAATTTTTCTAACTCTTCACTTAACTGCTCTTTTGTAATAATAAGTGGCGGAGCTATTATCACTACATTTTCATGTGAATATGTGAAAAATTTTCTTTCTTTTAACATACTTAGAATTTTACCCATTATTCCTTCTGGATCTTTTCCATATTGTACTAAAGCTTCTTTTGTTTGCTTGCTTTTTACAAGTTCTACTCCTGAAAACAATCCAATGTATCTAACATCTCCAACACAATTGTATTTTGACTTCATTTCTTCAAGTTTTTCACCAAGTAGTTTGCCAACTTCATTTACATTATCTAATACATTTGCTTTTTCATAATACTCTACACTTGCCACACCTGCTGCACATGATAAAGGATGTCCACTGTATGTTAATCCACAAGATAATAAGTTATCATTAAAGTACTCTGCGATTTCCTTGCTTACGACTACTCCACCAAGTGGTGTGTATCCACATGTAACTCCTTTTGCAAATGTAACTATGTCAGGTTCTATATCAAAATGTTCAAATCCAAACATTTTCCCAGTTCTACACCATCCTGTCATTACTTCATCACATATCATTAATATTCCAAATTCATCACAAAGTTTTCTTACTCCAGGTAAGTAACCTTTTGGTGGAATGATTATACCGTTTGAGCCTGTTATTGTTTCTAATACTATAGCTGCAATTGTATGTGAGCCTTCGTATTCAATCTGTTCTTTTAGTTTTGCTATATAATATTTTGTAGCATCCTCTTCTGAGTCAAAGTCAATCACTTCTCTGTAAACATAAGGATCAAAGAATTTTATAAATCCTGGAACACCTGGTTCTAACGGAAGTCTTCTTGGTTCTCCTGTAAGATTACCTGCTCCAAATGATGAACCATGATAACTTCTGTATCTACTAAAAATTTTATTTTTGCCTGTAAACATTCTTGCCATTTTTACTGCATTTTCATTTGCTTCCGCTCCTGCATTTGTAAAAAATACTTTACCCATGTTATCTGGCATAAGATCTATAATTTTTTTAGCAAGTTTTGCTCTTGGCTCACTTCCGTATGAAGGTCCTATAAAACAATATTTATCAACCTGTTCTTTTATTGCCTCGTTAATTTCTTTATTTCCAAATCCTAGATTTAAGTTTACTAATTGGGATGACATATCAGTATATCTATTACCATCATAATCCCAAAAATAAATGTTATCTGCTTTTTCTATTGGAATAGGATTTATATTTCTTTGTTTGCTCCAAGACTGTAAATTGTATTCCTTGGAAATTTTTTTGATTTCTTCACCTGTCATTTCTTTGCCTCCTATTAAAAAAGTAGCTGATGAGTTCTTAGCTTCATCGCTACTTATTATTGTTTTTTAACATGTGGCTATTATATTATTAGGTGAAATGGTTTTCAATTAACAAACCTACAATTTTGATTGTGCACTTGCACATCAAAGCATATCTTTTATATATAAACCTAAAAATAACATTATTTTATCTTCTAATTCTAAAGGATTTCTTCCTATAATTTTTTCTATCCTTTTAAGCTGATTGGTTACTGTATTTCTATGTACAAATAGTTTTTCTGAAACAAGTTGAAGGCTTCCATTGTTTTCTAAATATGTTTTTAAAAGGTTCATTAGATCTGTATCATTTTCTTTATCATATACTTCTAGCTTTCCTATAGTCTCGTGATAAACACCTCTTAAAACAGATTTTTCACTAACAGAATAGAGTAATCTATAAATATCTAATTTATCATAATATACCAAGGTTTCATTTCTGTTCTTGGCCATTTGCATTGCCGAAAAAGCTTTTTCAAAGTTTTTTTCCTGATTACATAACCCAATCTGATTGGTACTAACTCCGATATTTATAAATCTTTTTTTATTTTTAACCAAAGTTATATTTAAAAATTCTTTTATAAAACTTTCAACCTCTTCATCACTATAATCTGGCAAGAGATATATCATGCTATTGTTGTGCATAAACCTTATAAATAAATCATTCTTTTCACTAGCAATTCTTTCAGCACTTAGGGAAATACTTTCTATATTTTTTGTCATTTATTTCTCTTTCATCAAAATCCATACACAAAAATGTATATTTGCCACTTCTGTTATATCCAAAATGTTCCATTTGATGAATATCGTCTTCATTATCTCCTGAGCCAAAAATAATATTTTTTATAGTAGTAGTTATCCCTGTTTCTACTTGGTCATTTTTTATAATCTTATGACAGAAATCTCTTGTCATATCTACCATTCTGGTTTCCCATGGTATAGTGAATAGAGGCATATTAACCTCTTCACAATAATCAATTACTTCCTTAGATATTTCTTTTGTATGTGGTCCAATATTTACTACAAAAGCACTAGCACCTGCTTCATAGAGTTTTTTTGCAAAGTTCAAAAGCCAGTCTTCACTTCTATTTAAAATACCACCTGTAAAGACAAGTTCATTTCCATGTAAAAAAGAACTTACCTGATCATCTTCAATAATATGAACCCATTTAACAACATTGTTCATACCATTTTTTCCATGATATGAATTTCATCTTATATAAAAAAGATGCATTTTTCACCATTTTTTCAACTGTTATTGCCATATAATCACACTTTCTATAAATATAATGAAATGAAAAAATGGCGCTACCCCAAAAGGTAACGCCTTCGTTATTTCATCTGCAATAATAACACCTTGGTTAGACTAAATGTCAATATATTGATAATGAACTTTTTGTGATTTAGTTACAGTTAGAAAATTAAATTTTCTATATACTTTCAAAAAAACTAATAATAAGGAGCAAAAATATGACAAAAAAATTTACTAAGGAATACCAACCAATCTATTTTTTTATCATCACTTGGAAATGGAGGCTTAGCTGTTTCATTTTTCATGTACCTAATGTTCATGATTAAACATCCTGATACACCTATACCTACATTCAATCATTTATTTAACTTTTTTAATGAACCTTTTTCATATCTAACTTTAATTATCACAATAGCTTTATTAGGAATTGTCTTTTTTACTTTTAGACATTTACAGCTTTTAGTAAAAAACATAGTATCATATATAAATTTAAAAAAATCAGGAGAGCTTGAAAAAATCAAAGGAACAAATAGTGAAGTAACTTTAATGTCAATACCTTTAACTTTAGGAATGACTATAAATGTCCTTTTCATTATAGGAGCAGTTTTTGTTCCAGGTTTATGGAACATAGTAGAAATGCTATTTCCTTTTGCATTATTAGCATATGGATTAATCGGAATCTATGCTTTATATCTATTTTCAGGTTATTTTACAAATATAATGGTAAAATCCTCATTTAGTTTTGAAAAAAATAATAATTATTCAGCCAGCTACTTATTAGCTTTGCTTTTGCAATGGTTGCTGTAGGTTTTGGAGCTTTCTGCCGGCTATGAGTCATGTAAAACTTGTTTCTCTTATAGGTTTAATAGGTTCATTAATTTTCGCTGCATTTAGTGTTACCACAATGACTTATATTATTGGTTCTTGGAATTAAATCTATATTCAAAAATGGTATTTCTACAGAAGGCACACCTACTGTTTGGATTTTCATACCTATTATGACACTACTTGGTATTACAAGTGTTAGAGTAATTTCCGGGATTTCTCATAACTTTTTAGAAACTAATCCAAATCCAATAGTTATAATTGTAGCATTATCATCCTTAATAAGCATCCAAATATTATCAGGTCTTCTAGGATATAAGCTTTTAAAAAGAACAGGATACTTTAAAAACTATGTAAAAGGAAAAGACAAAAGTCCAGGTAGTTATTCACTTATATGTCCAGGTGTTGCAGCCTTTGTTCTTGGAATGTTTTTCCTAGAGTGGGCTTTCGTAAAAACAGGAGTAATAACAAAGTTTTCTCCCATCTATTTTATAATAATTCTGCCACTACTTTTTATACAAATCAAAACAATTTTAACTTTGTATAGAGTAAATAAAAAACATTTAGTTAAAAGTTAGTTTCAAAAAATGACACCCAATGGGTGTCATTTTTTGTTGGATTTATTTTTAAGATTAAACTCTAAGCTTTTTATAAGCTTTTAATACACTATTCTCTATTTCTTTTTTTTCTTCTGTTTTTAATTCTCTTATCTCTATTGCATTTGTTGGACAGCTCTTTACGCAGGGTGGTGTATTATTTTCAGTTGCCCCTATACACATATCACACTTAATCATTTTCCCAAAAGAGTTAAATTGTGGTACATCATACTCACAGGCTTTTAAACACTTTTTACAACCAATGCATTTATCTTCTATAACCGAAACTATACCAGATACCATATCTTTAACTATTGCGTTTGTCGGACAGACATCCACACATTTAGGATTTATACAGTGTTGACATGAAATACTCAGAGTCTCTGATTTAACTTTTGGAAAACTTCCAATCCATATATTATAAACACTTCTTTTTTTAATTCCTAATTCAACCTGATTCCAATTTTTACAGGCGACTTCACATCCCATGCATTGTATACAATTTTCTTTATTAAAAACAAAACCAAGCTCTGTATTATTCATATTTAGATACCTCCACTAAAGTTTGGCTACACATAGCAGTTATTAATGGATCATAAGCATTTTCTTCCACTCCATACATTACATTAACATTTGCTCCTCCGTCTAGTAATGGATAGTCCTCTATACCTAATTCCTTACAACCCTGCCACCATCCATGAAGTACCATTACTGTGTCTGGTCTTATACCTGGATAAAGTTCAGCTTTAACTTTTATCCAGCCATTTGGTGACTCGACTTTTATCCAATCATCATTCTTAATATTTCTTGCTTTTGCAGTTTCTGGATGAATATGTAGAACTGGATTTTTTTCGATTTCTCTTAAATAAGGCACATTTCTTTGCCATGCAGCTGAATAAACCTTTGATGTATGGTAATCACTTAAAATTAAAGGATATTTTTTATATGTTTCACTTTCATCTGTGAGGCTTTCTGGTGGTTCATGCCACTCAGGCATTGCACTAAACCCATGTTTTTCAAATATAGTATTATATAAAGCTACTTTGCCCTGTTCTAAAAATTTACCACCTGATAATCTTGTGTTATTTCTATTAAAAACTAATTCATAATTTTCGAATTTCTTTTCTCCTGGCAAAACATCATAAAACCTTCCTGTTTTATAATTTCTAAGTTCCTTGACTGTCATATCAAATGGAGCTAATAAATCATTCTGACATTCATCGATACTTCCGTTCCAAAAGTCCTCACCATACCCCATTCTTTCACCGAGTTCAATAAAAAATTCATAAATAGATTTATAATCATCCAGTGGCTCTACTACTTTATTTCTAGCCATTATCCAGTTTCCTCTAACTTCAAAAGGATGATCCGATTCATAAGGTGTACAAGTAGGGAGTACTATGTCTGCATAAGCCATATCAGCTGTTCTTGTAACATCCACAACTACATAAAAATCAAGCTTCTTTAATGCTTCAATTACATTTTTACTGCCCCTTGTACTAACTGAGGGTTGAGTCCCCGGGGAAATAATTGTTTTTATTTGATATGGTTTTTTGGTTAATACACTTTCAAATATTCTATAATATGCAGAAGATGTTCCTTCTAAGAAAGGTTGAAATTCTTTTGGAAACTCGGGACCTACAAGCTTATCTACCATTTCCTTATTATATCTGTCAAATAAATTTAATGATTTAGGCTGAGGCATATCAAATCTCATTCCTGGCATTAACATATTACAGCCTTTTCTATCTAAATGACCCGTTATTGCCATTAAAATAGACACACCTCTTATCGCATCACTTGAAGTCGGACTGTGTTCAACTCCATTTCCCAAATCTATTAGAGCTGCTTTAGTAGTGGAATATAGTCTTGATATTTCAATAATTTGTTTTTTAGGAACACCTGTTATTCTTTCTCCCCATTCTGGTGTATATTTTTTTACATGTTCTTTTAATTCATCAAAACCATAGCACCATTTTTCTACAAATTCTTCATCTATAAGTTTTTCACTGATTACAACATTTAGCATCGAAAGAACTAAAGCTGCATCTGTTCCTGGTCGTATTGGCAACCATTCGTCAGCCATGCCTACATCAGGCTCTACTGAAGGTTTTATTGCAACTATTTTTGCCTTTCTTTTTTTCGCTGCAATCAAATCTTTTGCCAGACCCATAGCAGGACCTGAATATATAGGCTGTCTTCCCCAAAGTATTATTAAATCTGAATTTCTATAATCTCCCATTGGAAATCCACATCCAATAGTATACGAAAATGCAAAAGCTCTTTGCATTGCGCATATTCCACTATGACCATAATTAGGACTACCATGAGCTATTAAAAATCTTTGAATATATTCACTATATGACCTTCTTGCAGGAGAAAGTATCGCCAATGACTCTGGACCAAATTTTTTTTTCTGCTCTATTAACTTTTTTGAGATAATATTTAAAGCTTCATCCCAACTTATTTCTTTAAATAATCCTTCTCCTTTTTCCCCTATACGCATCAAAGGTTTTTTTAATCTGTCAGGTGAATACAACCATCCAGGTGAAGCATGGCTCTTTGCACATAATCCACCTTTATTAATAGGACACTCTGACATACCCGCTACACTTTTAAAAACACCGTCTTTTACAAAAGCATAAATTCCACAACCTGCTGTTGGCCCGCACATGGAACAAAATGTCGGAATAACTTCTTGATTGTTCTTTAATGCATAATCTTTAGCTTCACTGTAAGTAAAAGCTTTATCATTTATTATTGACTCCATATACCCCTCCATATTTTTTATATTGATTATATCATGTACAAAACTTTTTTGAATAGTAAAGACACATATTTCTAATAAATAGAGCAAGTTGACTATGGTTATCTGTCAATTTATGTTATAGTATACTTAATATGGCATAAAATACATTAAATACTTGTTTAGGAGGTAAGTTATGAGTAAGACAATTATTGTTTCCAACCGTTTACCTGTTACAGTAAAAAAAGATGAAGATGACAATTTTTCTTATCAAGAAAGTATCGGAGGACTTTCAACAGGTCTAAAAAGCTATCATCAAGATGCTGATAGTGTATGGGTTGGATGGCCTGGATTAAATTCTGATAATATAGATTCTAAAGAAGAGAAAGAAATAAATAAAACTTTAACCAAAAAATATCAATGCCTGCCAGTTTTTTTATCAGAAGAAGAAATGAATCTATTCTATTTCGGTTTCTCAAACTCCACATTGTGGCCACTATTTCATTATTTCAATAGTGATGTAAAATATGATTTTGACGCATGGGAAGGTTATAAGCTTGTAAATAAAAAATTCTATGAAAGTATAATTCCTTTGCTTGAAGATGACTCAATTATATGGGTGCATGATTATCAGTTAATGCTACTTCCGCAAATGCTAAAAGATTCACATCCAAATGTTAAAATTGGATTTTTCCTACACATTCCATTTCCTTCATATGAAATATTTCGTTTGTTGATATGGAGGGAAGAAATTCTGTTAGGATTATTAGGTTCTGATTTGATAGGTTTTCATACCTATAGTTATGTTAGGCATTTTCTAAATTGTGTTAGAAATATATTAGGGTTGGAAAACGATCTAAATGTAATAAGCCACGAAGACAGAGTTATAAAAGTGGAAGCATTTCCTATGGGGATTGATTATGAGCGATTTGCAACAAAAGATAAACAAAGTAATCTTTCAACACTTGAAATCGATTTAGAAGAATTCCACCAAACTAAAAATATTATATCTATCGATAGGTTGGACTACACTAAAGGGATTCCTCAACGAATTAAAGCTTTCTCAAAATTCTTAAAAAATTATCCTGAATTTATTGGGCAGGTAAGGTTAATATTAATCGTAGCTCCTTCAAGAGAAACTATTGATTCATATGATTCCTTATTAAAAGAGATAAAAGAAAATGTAAGTGAGACAAATGGAGAGTTTGGAACAATTAGCTGGATGCCAGTCTGGTTCTTTTATCGTTCTTTTTCTCAGGATGATTTAATTAGTCTATATAAAGAATCAGAAGTTTTATTAGTTACTCCTCTTAGAGATGGAATGAATCTTGTAGCAAAAGAATATATTGCCGCACATAATGATTATTTAGGAATGGTAGTTATTAGTGAAACTGCAGGAGCTGCAAGTGAACTCGGAGAAGCTGTAGTAGTTAATCCAAATAACTATAATGCAATAGCCGCTGGTATAAAACAGGCTCTAACAATGCCAAAAAAAGAAATCATTGCTAAAAATCAATCTTTACATCGCCGTTTACAACGCTATAATGTTAATTTTTGGGCAGATGAGTTTATACAAGCATTAAAAAACACTTCAAACCTTACAGAAGCTATCGTAGAACAAATAAACATTGATAAAGAAGTTCTTGATATAGATATTCTTTATAAAAAGGCTAAAAAAAGAATTTTATATTTAGACTATGATGGAACTTTAGTAGGCTTTAAGTCTTCTCCATCTCTTGCTGTTCCTGACGATGAATTAAAAGAACTATTAAGACAGTTAATAGCTGATCCAAAAAATACAGTAGTCTTAATTTCAGGAAGAGAAAGAACTAAACTATTTGAATGGTTCCATGATATTGATGGATTATACCTTGTTGGTTGCCATGGACTATGGATTAAATATCCTGATCAAAAAGAATGGATATCAACATCCAACCTTGACAATAAGTGGAAAGAAACCATAAGACCTGTTCTTGAGCTTTTCTCTGATCGTGTACCAGGATCTTTCGTAGAAGAAAAGTCTTATACATTGGTATGGCATTATCGTCAAAGTGATGCTGATATGGTTTCATCAAAAATTAATGAAATAAAAGCAACAATTTCTGAAATGATAAAATCTTCAACTCTAATGATCCAAGAAGGTCATAAAGTACTCGAAGTAAAAGATATACGAGCAAACAAAGGTCACGCTGCATCTTTTTTATATGAAAAAAATTCATATGACTTTGTCCTTGCTGCAGGTGATGATAGTACAGATGAAGAGATGTTTATAAACTTACCTGAAGATGCTTTAACAATTAAAGTTGGTATCGGAAATACAGTTGCTGGCAACAGAGTAAAATCTTGGAAATCAATGAGAAAACTGCTTAATCGTTTTTTATCTTAAAATTGGGGAGGTAATGTTAGATGAACAAACAACCAACAATTTTTGAAATTAAAAACCCAGTTATTGATTCTTATCATTTAAACTTTTATGAAGCCCTTTTTCACAATGCAAATGGCTATTTAGGTGTTAGGTATAGTTTTGAGGAAGACTATCCAGAAGATTTCGCACTTCAATACGGACAATATATAAATGGCTTTTATGATTTAGCTCCAATAAATCAACCTGAGTCTTTGTTTGGGCTGATAAGAATAAAGCAATTTATGTTAAATATAGCAAACACTCAGTCTATAAACTTAAAGATAGGCGAAGATCAGTTTAGTATGTTAGAAGGTACCATCGTTAATAGTTCCATTAAACTAGATATGAAAAAAGGTATAACTACAAGAGAAGTTGGATGGATATCTCCAAAAGGACATGAAATCAAACTTACTATTAATAGAATGGCTTCCTTTTATTTAAAAAATTTATTCACTATAGAATACATTTTAACATCAATAAATTATGATGGAGAAATAACAATAACTTCTGGACATGATGCAGATGTAGCTAATTATTTTAATCCAAACGATCCTAGAAATGCAAGTGAGATGTTTCAGGCTATTACAACTCTCAGCTGCGAAATCAAAAATGGTGGTTCAATAATTCACTCTGCTACTAATCATTCTGAACTAGAAGTTACCAGTTGCGTAAAAAATTTCTTCTCAAAAGAAACCACAAGAGAATTTTTAGTTCATCAAAGTTATGCTAACTGTGTAATGCATACTGAAATTGAAAAAGATGAAACTGTTGTATTAACTAAATACTGTATATTTACTGATTCCATAAGATATGAAGACTGTAAAGATGAAGTGTGTAAAATAATGGAAAATGCACTAAAAAAACCTTTAAGTTATTACTACAATCAACAGGAGAAATTTTTAAACAATTACTGGAAAAACTGTAGCATAGGTATAGATGGAGACAACGATACTAACTTAGCATTACAGTATAACTTGTTCCAGTTAATTCAATCTGTTGGTAAGGATAAATACTGTAGTATCGCTCCTAAAGGCTTAAGTGGTGAAGGTTATGAGGGGCAGTATTTTTGGGATACAGAAATATATATTCAGCCTTTCTTAACTATTACTAATCCTGAACTTAGTTTAAATCTCATTGATTTTAGATACAACACTTTACCGCAGGCAAAAGATAATGCCCAGTTCATGGGACATGAAGATGGCGCTCTATACCCTTGGCGAACAATAATGGGCAAAGAAAGCTCTGGTTATTATCCTGCTGGTTCTGCCCAGTATCACATAAACGGGGATATCGCTCATTCAGTAATCTCATATTATTTAGCTACTAATGATGATAATTTCTTAATGGAAAAGGGAGCTGAGATTATATTGGAAACTGCAAGAATCTGGATAAATACTGGTAACTTTTATAAGGATAAATTCCACATAAACAGTATAACTGGTCCTGATGAATATACTTGCGTGGTTAACAACAATTATTACACCAATATTTCTGCAAAATATCACCTGAATTGGGCAATTAAAATATTTGAAAAATATAAATCTAATCCAACTTTTTTAAAGCTACTACAAAAAATTGATTTAAAAGAGGAAGAACTCAAAGAATTTAAAAATGCTGCTGATAAAATGTATCTTCCTTATGATGAAGAACTTAAAATCACTCCTCAGGATGACTCCTTTTTACAAAAAAAGAAATGGGATATTTCAGAAATACCTAAAGAGCACTTCCCTTTACTTATGTATTATCATCCGTTGTTTTTATACCGTCATCAAATTTGTAAACAGGCAGATACTGTTTTGGCACATTTCTTATTTGACGATGTCGAATCAGAAGAAGTAATAAGAAACAGTTTTTTATATTATGAAAAAATAACTACCCATGATTCATCTCTAAGTCGTTGTATATTTAGTATTATGGCTGCTCGTCTTGGTTATATGGAAAAAGCTATTTCTTACTTTGGCGATACTATTCAACTAGATATTAAAGACTCATATGGCAATACAAGAGATGGAATACATACCGCTAATATGGGCGGAAATTATATGGTTATTGTATACGGTTTTGGAGGCTTTAAGCTTAAAGAAGAAGGTATATTCTTTGCCCCTGTTCTACCTGAAAAATGGAACGGTTACTTCTTTAGCATTTTCTATCATGATAGAAGAATTAGAGTAACCGTGAAAGAAAAAACCTGTACTTTCACATTAAAAAGTGGTGAACCAGTTAAAATAAATGTGTATAATAAAGAGTACTTACTGGATGGTAAATTAGAGATACCAATAAAAAAATAATACAAACATGTATTAAATATAAAAAACTTTTAAGGAGGTCTATATGCAATATACAATCGAAGGGGACTCTCTTCCTGTAGTAATCTGTAGTCTTGAAAACGGCGAAAGAATGATTACTGAAGGTGGTGCAATGTCATGGATGTCTCCAAATATGAAAATGGAAACAACTACAGGTGGTGGAATAGGAAAAATGTTTGGAAGAATGCTTAGTGGTGAAAGCCTTTTCCTCAACTACTATACAGCAACAAACGGGCCAGGAATGATTGCTTTTGCTTCAAGTTTACCTGGTGCCATAAAGAAATTTGATATTTCTCCAGGAAATGAAATGATTTGTCAAAAATCTTCTTTCCTTGCAGCTTCTGATACAGTAGAACTATCAATGCATTTCCAGAAAAAGCTGGGAAGTGGTTTATTTGGTGGTGAAGGTTTCATTATGCAAAAACTTTCAGGTACGGGTACAGCATTTATTGAAATAGATGGTTATGCCAAAGAATACAACTTGCCTGCTGGACAGCAGATTGTCGTAGACACAGGTCATTTGGCTGCCATGTCTGCTACATGTACAATGGATATAGTAACAGTTCCAGGAATAAAAAATATGTTTTTAGGTGGTGAAGGTGTATTTAATACTGTTATAACAGGCCCTGGTACAGTTTATTTACAATCAATGCCTCTTACAAATATCGCTGGTGCCCTAGCACCTTTAATTGCTCCAAAAAATAGATAATATTTTGGGCTCCCAAAACGGGAGCCTTTTTGTTATATTTTTCAAGCAGGATATTTTTGATACTCTAGTCTACTGTATTTATATAGACCACCTATATATTTAGGATTAACTGGTCCACTAAAAACGATGCAAATATTACAGTCTTTATAATTCTCTACAAACTTCCTTGCATGCTCATCAACCTCTTCATCACTAGAATCTGCAGATGGCATATCATCAATAACACCAAAAACCAGTTTTTCATTTTTATATTTATGAGCCAGCATATCAACATCATTTATTTTTTGTGGGACCCATATATCAACACCCGCTTCAATAAAAACCGGAACCAGCTCTTCACAGTTTCCACATGAATGAAGTTCAAAGTATAAACCTTTTTTGTGACAAAAATCCACTATCCTTTTAAGATAAGGTAAAAGCATTTCTCTTGCTGTATCAACTGAGAAAAATGCTGCTTTTTGAGTTCCCCAGTCATCATGAATAAGAACACAGTCTATATCACAATGTTGAGTCATTTTTTCTATATAAGCTTCATATAAATCACAAAGCTTATCAAAAAGTCTATGGACTCCCTCTTTTTCATCCTCATCTATTAGTGCTACTGCTGCATTTTCGACATCTAGTAAAGAAATTAATCTTTCCCAAAATCCAGAAAGTATACCTAACTGATTCATCTTATCAACATTTAGATATTCTTTGTTTTCTTCCTCACATCTCTCCCAATCAAGGTCGTCTATCGAAGGAATACTCACATACTTTTCCCACTCTGAAATATCAGGAACTTTTGGATAACCTGGACGAACTGTAGCTCCATTAACTTCAGGAACGAATACCCAAGTCAAATCAAACCAGTCACTAACCATAGTATTACTTTCATATTCAACATGAGGACCTCCATCTATAACAATATGTGTAGCAACATTATCAGGATTAATCCTTGGTCTGAATAAATTCATCTCACAGAACAGCCAGCCTCCAAAAGGTATCCAATATGGTTTTTCCCCATCAAGAATAAGTTTCCAATTTTCCATAGGTGTAATAGGTCTATAAAACTTTGGTTGTGGCGGAACAGATGGCATCGGTGCAAAAAATGCAGTATTAATAGGTGGATATTCTCCAATAACCTCAAACTCTTTACCACTAAATAGCTCTCTACTCATAAAAACCTCCTAAATATTTTATATACTAATATTATTAAAATATAAGTTAAAAAAATAGCCGTATTTTTTTGCATTTTCACAGGGCATGTGCTACACTTTGACACACAATACTTTTTATGGAGGTTTGATGAAATGAAAATTACGATTTCGACAATATTCTATTTAATCAAGAAAAAATACCCTAATTTTAGCTATTTCTTAAGAAATGATGTAGATATTTTCCATTGTAAAATGTATAAAGAAGATTTAGGCGATATTAATACGCTATATTTTGTATCTAATAATAATCTGTTAAGTGACCTTTCAAAAAGTAAATCATTAAACCTAATAATCATTACATCTAATAATGATTTTGAAATTTTAAACAAAAATCATAATATTGGAAAAATAAATGAAAGTATTAATATGCATGAATTTTATGAGGATGTTATCGATATCTTCTCTTCCCTTTTAAAATGGAGTAATTCACTAAAAAATGTTATATTAAAAGATTTGTCTTTCTCAGATATTTTTAAAATAAGTGAGAATTTTTTAGAACACACAGCAGCTATAATAAGTTATAATCTTTCAATCATTGCCTATTCATCGAATTTTCAAAAAAGCATGAAAGATAAGTCTTCTGAACTTTTTGATGTAAATATGGATAAAGAAAATGCAGAAAATAGTGAACTATTACCTACACACATTGCCAGAGATTTGATTTTTGATACTGAATTTGATAAATGCAAAGAAAATACAGAGCCTTTTTATTTTAAAGATGAAGCATACTTTTACTATTGTATTAACTTTTTTATAGAAGATGTTTACATAGCTAGATTGGTTATTTCTCTAAATAAAAATGAAACTTCTCTTTCAACAGGTGAAGAAGAAGTTATTAAATATATTGCTAAGTATATTTTTTTACTTTTCAAAAACAAAAAAAGTAAAAATCTAATAAAACATCAAAACGATAGAATGCACAATATGATTCGTTCAATACTTTTTAGCGACAAGTCTTTTGTGGCTTCCGACTTATCAAAAATTTTAAATACCTATAATTGGAAAACCAATGACACATACAGAATTGTTAAGCTGACTTTTTTCGAGGGTTCCTCCTGGAAAAATATCGCTGATTATATATGCATACAACTAGAAAGTAAATGGCCAGAAATATGTGCAATAACCAGTGACCAAATAATAGTCCTAATAATAAATATCAATAAAGCAAAAAACAAAACTACTTTAAATGACTTTTTCGAAAATTTAGCATATATAATTACAGAATATACCTGTAAAGCTGGAATAAGTAACTTTTTCGATTCATTTGATAACATAATCACATACTATATTCAAGCAGAGCGAGCTATTCAGATTGGTCAAAACATAAACCCTGATTTTTGGTATTATATTTTTTCCGACTATACATACTCGTATATGATTGAACATTTAGAATCAGAATTTTCAAAAGAACATCTTTTACACCCAGGAATTTTAGAATTAATTAAATATGATAAAGAACACAATACTGAATATTTAAAAACTCTTGAAGTTTATTTAAAATCTAATGGAAATTCAACACATTCGGCAAACATTTTATTTATACACAGAACTTCTTTTATAAGAAGACTAGATAGAATAATAAAAATAGCAAATCTAGATTTAAATTCTGAGGACGAATGGTTATATCTACTTATTTCATATAAGTTATTAAATATTTAATAAATATGTTATAATAAATTTAGGTAATAATATCAGTTTTATGGTAAGGAGGTTATTTAATGAAGTGTACAAGAACTGCTTTGGTAGCTGATGTTTATAAATTCGAATTTGGAAAAGGTTATGAAGATGGGTACGAGCTTTGGTCTGATGTAGTAACAAAGGGCTGGATCGTAACAGACTCTCTTTTAAAAATCGAAACCGATAAAGGTGAGATAGAATGTCCTTATATTACTCACAGACGAGGGCGTACCTTTATAGCAAAAGATGATTATATAATTATTGACGAAGATGGTACTAAACATGTTTGTGGAGCTGATAAGATTTTTAAAAGGTATGAACTAATGGAAGACTTTCATAAGGTTGAGTATGATATATAGGTTTTGAGCTGGCTTTGGGCCAGCTCTAATTATTAAATATAGTTATTTAGATTTTCTGTATTCTCACCTTCTATCTATTCATCAAAAAAAGATGGCTTTTCTCTAAACCTTTGAATCCTACAAATTTTTTCAAATCTTCTTTCATTTCCACTCCATGAGGAAACTCCAATTAATAAACTAATAAGCAAAATAAAAATTACAAGAAAAATTGCTGTCCCAAATGATATTTTTGATAAAATATAAACAGGTGAGTAACCGTCTCCTACATATCTTCCAAAAAAATTTGCAAATATCTGAATTAAAAAAAATTTCGCCCCTTCCTTGATTATGTAATTCAACTTCCTTCCACTTCTTATCTTTTCCCACTTTTTATAGAAATTCTCTTCTCGTTTTTTATATGTTATCAAAACATAAATAAAAACTGGTACAAAAAAGATTGCAACTACAACATAATAAAAGAGCTCATGAACTAATTGAATCCACTGAGGAAGAAGCAATAGAATTATTAGACATATTATTGGAAAACATATCATAACAATTTTTTCAGTTTTATTACTATACATTGTAACCTCCAAATCTTAAGACAGCCTATGAACGTTTCCATGTAGACGGCGAAAAGAACAATAATATCGGAAACAGTTCCAAACGCCCTGCCAGCATATCAAAAATCAAAACTATCTTTGATAAAATTCCAAATTCAGCATAATTTCCTGTAGGCCCGACCATTTCAAGTCCTGGTCCTATATTATTCATAGTAGCTACAATTGCCGTAAAATTTGTCACCAAAGAAAATTCTTCTATAGAGATTAATAATAAAGAAGCAATAAAAATAAGCATATATGTAATAAAGAAAATACTAATTGTCCTAACAATATCCGTATTAACAGCTTTATGCTCAAATTTCAATACCTTTGTACTCCTTGGATGTAAAAAGCGCTGAATTTCATTCTTTACAGATTTAACCAGAATTATTATTCTGGAAACTTTCATTCCTCCTCCAGTACTACCCGCACACGCACCAATAAACATCAAAAGAACCAATATTGCTTTTGTAATTTCTGGCCATACATTAAAGTCCGCTGTAGAAAAACCTGTTGTAGTGATAATCGCTGCCACCTGAAAGGCGGAATGCCTAAGTGCTTCAAGTACCGTTTCAAATCGGTCCAGAGTATATATTGTAATTATTCCAATAGCAATTATAATTATCCCTAAATAATATCTCAACTCTTCTGATTTAATCGCTTGTTTAAATCTCCTAATCAACATCAGATAATAGATATTAAAATTTATACCAAACAGAATCATAAAAACTGTAATGACAACCTGAATATATGGTGAATAACTAGTCATACTGTCATTCTTTATTCCAAAACCTCCCGTACCAGCTGTTCCAAAAGCAGTGGTCAGAGCATCAAAAATCTTCATATCTCCTGCTAAAAGCAAAATAAATTGAAGTAGAGTTAACCCCACATAAATAGCATACAAAATAAATGCTGTCCTACGGATTCTTGGAACCAATTTGCCTACATTAGGACCAGGACTTTCCGCCTTCATTAAATGCATACTGTATCCACCTGCCAGAGGGAGAATTGCTAAAACAAAAACCAGAACTCCCATTCCCCCAATCCAGTGTGTAAAACTTCTCCAAAAAAGGCTACTGTAAGAAAGAGCCTCTACATCCGTGAGTACACTTGCTCCTGTAGTACTAAATCCTGATGCTGTTTCAAACAATGCATCAATAAAAAAAGGAATATCCCCATTTAAAACAAATGGAATACTTCCTACAAAACTAATCATCAACCAACAGGCTGCCACGGTTAAAAAGCCCTCTTTTGCAAAAAAAACATGGCTCTTTGGTTTAAAGAAAACCAAAGTTCCTCCTACTATTAGACAAATAATACTAATCAATAAAAAAGCCAGTCCTTCTTTTTCTTTATAAACCAAAGCCACAATGCAAGGTAATAAAAGAAAACCTGACAAAAAACATAGCACCCAGCCAATTATGTATCGTATAATTGAAAAATTCATTAATCTATCCCCGTTTTATTTTAAAATATCACCTATATCATGAAGTCCTTTTATGGTGGTTATAACAATTACAGCATCTCCTGGACGTATGTCGTCCTGACCTTTTGCAATAATTATATGTTTTCCTCTAATAATACATGCAACCCTAAGGTTTGGTTTTAATTTCATATCCTGAAGTTTTTCTCCTAAAACAGGAGAATCTTCCTTAACCTTAAATGCAAGAGCTTCTACTCTTTTCCCAACTATCTTGTAAAGTGTCTCCACATTACTGCCTCTTGAATTTTGTAAGGCTCTGACAAACTGAACAATATGATCTGCTGTGATAAATTTTGGATGGATAATACTACCAACCTCCATTTTTTCCACCACATCTTCAAAAGCAATTTTATTTACTTTCGTAATTAATTTTGTATTTGAAAGGCTTCCTGCATATAATGATAAAAGAATATTCTGTTCATCTAGGTTTGTTAAAGATACAACAGCTTCGGTATGTTTAATACCTTCTTCTAAAAGCATTTCCTGATCTGTTGCATCAGCATGAATAATAACTGCCTGATTTAAGGCCTCGCTCAGCTCTTCGCACTTTTTCAAATCTCTCTCTATTATCTTAACTTCTATTCCTCTTTTCAAAAGTTCCTTTGCCAGATAATATGTTATACGTCCACCACCAATAATCATAACATTTTTTACTCTATTTGTAATAATTGAAGTCTTTTTAAAGAATTCACTGGCACGGTTTGGTGCTGCTATAATGGAAATCGAATCTCCCTTTTCTAATACAAAATCCCCATCAGGAATAAAGATTTCGCCTTCTCTTTCAACAGCACAAATCATAACATCTGGCGTAGCCTTACGCGAGAGGTCATGAAGCTTCATTCCATGCAAAATACTATGCTCTGGAATTGTTGTTATTAAAAGTTCTACTCTGCCTTTTGCAAATGTCTCTATCTGAGTTGCTGACGGAAATCTCAAAAGTCTGGCAATTTCTGCTGATGCCGCTTCTTCTGGATTTATAATCATAGAAATTCCAAGTTCATCCCTTAAAAATGCACACTCTTCATTATAAATAGGATTCCTAACACGAGCTATCGTATAACAAGCATGACTTCTTGTAGCTTTTTTTGCAAATAAGCAGGAAAGTATATTCAACTCATCGGATGCCGTCACAGCTATAAATACATCTGCTTCTGTTACTCCCGCTTCTAAAAGCACAGAATAACTAGCTCCATTCCCTTCTACTCCCATCACATCATAGTTTCTAGTAGTCTTATCAAGGGCACTTCTATCTATGTCTATTAAGGTTATTGTATGTCCTTCTCCACTAAGCTGAGATACTAAAGCTGTTCCTACTTTACCACAGCCGATAACAACAATTTTCATTGTAATAATTCCTTTCGAAATATATAAAGTCTTATGAAAGATTATATCACAGTATGGTATTTTCTCAAGTATCTTTTGGTTTTTGCTACTACTTTATTTTTTCTTCTTCAACTCTAATAAAGGTATCATAAAAGCGGCAACAATTCCTGCAGAAAATCCTGTATTATAAAGATTCATACCTCCATGCAAAATTCCCAAATGGACTACAACTGCCGAATTCAAAATGCCTGCAAGCATACCCCAAAACCAACCATATTCTCCTGAAATTGGTGAAAGTGCCGTCCCAAATAATGCTGAAAGTAATATCACTGGATCTCTTAAATCATACATCCCAATAAAACTTCCCAGTACAACACCTAAAAAGATAGGAATAATATTTTTAAAATGTTTTCCCATAGCACCAAATCCCATAACTGTAATTATGCCTGCTATTGTAGGACCATTCAACGATCCTCCTATTAAAACCACATATAACATTCCAATCACACCATTAATAGACATATTCTTCAACGTATTACCAAAACCTTCCGAAATAATAAAATCACAATTATGACCAGAATATAAAAATATTTGACCAAACTTTCTAAAACCTTGTTTTTTATAAAAAACTCCCCAAAAAAAGGTCACCACAAAGACAGTAATTAAAAAAATATTTGTTTCCATACTATTATCATTATTCCAAATTAATTTTCCTTCAGCCTTATATCCAAAAGCTTTAAATACAGATATATATATACTACCCAAAATCCCAACAACAAAACCTGTATGATATAAATTAAAGCCTTTGTGTATAGTGTACATATGCTTACTAAGAGGAATTATGATATATCCTATACTTACTGAAACCATAACACTTAACAAAATCTTGAACCACAAACCTAGTTCTATTATAAACAAAATTTCTGTAAAAATGGGAGCTATGCTAGTTGCTAAAAATCCAATATGAATATATTCTTTAAGCTTAATATTATTATTTTTTGTATAGAATATCAATCCTACAATTATAAACCATACATTTACAATATTTTTCCCAAACAAAGCGAAACTTCCCATTAAAAATACAGAAGCTACACTTATCCCTTTAATTTCAACTTTTAGAAAATACATAATTGTTATTGAGAAAAACATTAGAAGACCAGAATTCACAAAAGCTGAACCTCTGCCTCCAATCACAAAGTAATCTGTTATCAAAATGTCAGATGTAACAATAATATTAAACATTCCCTTTAAAATTGTCTCAAATGGTTCTATACAAAAACCAAAAATAATAAATGATAGTGCCAAAAAAAATAAATATAAATATTTTACGTTGATAATTATTCTCCTCCTCTTATAGAAAAAAGCCGGAAAAACCCTTCTCAAGGTCTATTCCGGCTACAATATTAAAAAAATTATTTGTAACTAGCTACTTTCTCTTCAACTGCCTCATATAATTCTCTTGCATCTTCTACCCCTTCAGATTCCAACTGAACTAAATACTCTTCTAAAATAGGGGCAAACTCTGTTTTCCAAACTTCAACTTCTTCTTCTGTCAACTCATGGACAGTACCTTTTTCAGCAAAAGCTGCCATACCTGCTTGTGTCTTAGACAACTCTTCCACTGCACTCTCTGCTGCAAGGTTTGCTGCTTCTCCATCAATTATGGCCTTTAAGTCATCAGGTAGTTCATCCCATTTGTCACCATTGAACAAAAATACCATGGTTTTCATATACATTCCACCTTCACCAAATACTGTTGCACTGTTTAATAATTCTCCACAACCAAAAGCATTTAATGCATTCAAGTGTGATAATGCTCCATCAGCGACACCCTTTTCTAGGTTAGAGTAATAATCTGTAATAGCAGATGTAACAGGTGCTCCATTATTATCTGCGATTAATTGTTGCATCATACTTTCGCTCGTAATAACCTTTCTCCCCTTAAAATCATCTGGTGTGATTGCTGATGTCTCTTCTGTTGAAAAAAGATTATATGGTGGATTATAATAATATGTCCAGTAATGTAATCCCAACTCTTCATATTCCTGCATCAAACTAGGGTATTCTTCTAATAGTTCAGTATAAATTTCACCAGCTTCAACCATTCCTGGTTGTCCTAAAAATGGTGTTCCTGTAACCATTGTATTTCTTGGAAACAGATTAAGGTATTCATGAGGTGCTACTGCTGCGATGTCTGCAACTCCCGACTGAAGATCTTTCACAACTGAATCAATACTTGTCAATGACCAGCTATAAAAAATATTAAATTTCAGTCTACCCTCACTTTGTTCTTCCATTCTTTCAAATACTGCCGTTAACGCAGTGGTAGCCATCTCGGGTGCTGCAAAAGACACATTAAACTCATATACCTTGTCTTCTTTAGCTTCTCCCCCTTTCTCTCCACATCCAGTAAACAATGTAAGAGCAAAAACTACAAGCATCAACATACTTAGAATTTTCTTCATTTTTTTCTCCTCCTGTTATATTTATTTCTTAATGCACATGCATTTGAAATTCTTTTTCTTCCTACTACATAAGAGAAGGAAGAAATGTTACAATTTGAGGTATTACACTAATTAAAATTATTAAAACAACATCTGCTATAATAAATGGTATCAAGCCTTTATAAATCTTTAACACAGATATCTTTGAAACTCCTGAAACGATAAATACATCCATTCCTATTGGTGGTGATATCGCCCCTAAGGCCATCATAAATACAATAAAACAGCCAAACCAAATAGGGTCAAAACCTAATGACATCATTGCTGGATATAGTAAAGGTACCGTTAGTATCATCATAGGTATTTGAGGCATGATCATCCCCAAAACCAAATACATAACTGCTACAACTAACAAAATCCAATATTTATTTATTTCAAGACTTGTTATGAACTGTGTAAGCTCCATAGGAAGATGAGATAGTGTTATGAATTTGATAAAAACAAAAGTTCCAGCAATCATAAACATAACAAACCCAACCGAAAGAACTGTTCCTTTCAATATCTTGTAAATCTTTTTCCATGTAAGCTGCTTTGTAACTAAAGCAATCACAATAGAACCTAATGCTCCAATTGCCCCGGCTTCTGTTGTTGTAGCTATACCTAAATAAATACCACCTAACACCAAAAGAAAAAGAATCACTGTAGGAAGCACTCCTACAAGTCCCTGAAGTTTTTCCTTTCTAGAAAATTTTTCACCTTGTGGTCCTAACTTTTTATTTTTCGTACAAGCTATTACAATTGCAATTACAAAAGCGAATACTAGAAGAATTCCTGGTAAAAGTCCTCCCATAAATAATTTTCCAATTGATTGTTCTGTCAATACACCAAACATTATGAATGCCATACTCGGTGGAATAATAATAGCAAGTGGTGCTCCTGCTGCAACAGATGCAGCTGAAAACCCTTCATCATATTTGAATCTTTTTAATTCTGGCAATGCAAGCTTTGACATAATTACACAAGAAACATTATCTGAACCTGTAATAGCACCCATCAAACCACTAGCTACAACGGTTGCAGAAGCCACTCCCCCTTTCCTACGTCCCAGAAAACGATAGGCAGCTTCATATAAATTTTTCCCAATATCTGTTTCTGCGATTACCATTCCCATCAAAGTAAACATAGGAATTGCTGTAATAACATAATTATCAACATTTGTATAAGGTGCTGTTCCTAATGTAGAAAAAGCCTGTGGGAAACCAGCAATAAGTACTAAACCTACAAAACCAACAATTGCCAATGCTGCACCAATCCATACTCGGGCAGCTATTAGTACAAGAAGAATAACAACCCCGATAATCCCTATAACAACATCACTCATGACTTACACCTTCCTCCTGTCCAGATCCTGGCCCTTCTTTTTTGTATGATTCCTTATCCAGAAATTTTTTAGCTAATACTGCAATAATCGCTGGAACCATAACTCCAAAAGTAATACTAAAAATCATTAATAATGGCCACTTAGGTAGCTTCAGCATTGAATAAGATTCCCCAAAATTAATGGCAAATTTCATCTCCTGAAATGTCTGATAAGAAATCAAACCACAAATCACTGCCGACATTAGATATGCAACAGTATCAAAAACCAACTGCGATTTTCGTCCCAAATTGTCAACAAAAATACCTACACTAACATGTCGATCTGATATTAATGCACTGACAAATGAAGGAACAAGACAAACCATAGACATTCTTACCATCTCGGTTGCGCCTACAATTGGTTTTGTAAACACATTTCTCATTACTACATCTGAAACAACAAGAAGCATCATAAAAATCAAAGAAACAATTGCAATCACATTCAGTATTTCTGCAACCACTGTAAGAACCTTTGTATACTTTTTCATAACTTCCTCCCTTCAGTTTTTTATTACATTCGAAATATATCATATTTGGAAATAGCATCTTATTCATAAAATAAATTACACACTATACTTTCTATAAAAATCACCTTGAAAAATCATTTTTTTCTTGTAAACAAAATAGAAAAGCATTGAACCTTCTACAAATCCCTATATTTTAAGGCGGTTCAGAGCTTATTCATTTTACGAATAAGTACTAACTTCTATTTAATTAACTTTTGCCATATAGTAGGATATATGATAGAATGTTTGACAAAACAAAAATAAAGGAGTTTCAAATGACCTTTTTAAAAGAAATTGAATGTTTTTTAACCGTTGCACGTACACTCAATTTTACCCAGGCTAGCGAAGAACTATTCATGTCACAACCTACTGTTAGTAGACATATCAAGCACTTAGAAGAATATTTGAATTTAAAATTATTTTACAGAAATAAAAATATGGTTTGTTTAACCCCTTCTGGAATTATAATGTTACAGACTTTTACCGAAATTTTAGGTTTTATTCAAGACCAAAAAAAAATCGCCGAGAAAATGGCTTTTGAAGAGCAGGGAATAATTAAAATAGGTTTTTTGACACAAGCGAATGTTGTAAACTTCTTTTCTGAACTTTTTTGTACTTTTCAACAGCTATATCCAAATATTGAACTAAATTATACTTTCACAAGCTATAATGAATTAGAAAGAAAGTTAAAAAACAAAGAACTGGATTTGGTATTCACTCCAGACTTTACGACCTTTGAGTCAAATGATATTATATTTGAAAAATTTTGTCAGACAAATGCTTTTCTTGTTTATGGTGTTAATCATCCACTTGCAAAAAAAGAAAACCCTTCATTTCTAGACTTCAAAAACGAAAGGTTTTATACTGGATTTCCAAAACCTATAACATCAAAATTTTGGAAAACAGTTTTTTCTTTTTATAAAATTAATGTTTGGAAAACAGAATGCACAAATAGTTTTGATGCAGGTCTTTTTAAAGTTTTTATGGGAGAAGGCGTCACCATACTAGATCCTGTCACAGTTCATTTAGATGAAAATTCTTATAAAACTATCCCTATCCCAAATGAAGTTTCTACAGTATATATTTGTGTAGGATGGTTGAAAAATAACTATAATACATCTCTTCCTTTATTATTAAATATGTTGACTAATCCTTCTTATAGAACTACATTATAATCCTTTTTCTAATTAATGCTCATATAAACTTGAATTGTATCATTCTTATTTAATAAGCATTAACTCTCTTTTTCTTTATTAATCAAATTTAGCCGATAATTAATCATTTCTTTTATCAACTGCTTTGGCAAAGGTTTTTCCAAAGAAAACTGAACAGTTCCTGTACTCGTCTTATATTCTTTCAACTCTTCAGCAAAGTGCTCAATGGTTGTAGGATGAGGATACAAACCAACATGATTCTTAAAACCGGCAATCATAACTTGATATTCAGCTTTTCCTCCTTTAACTAATGTATATGATGGTACTCCATAGTTCATTATTTCTTCCGATTCTGGAGCCACTTCTAGAATTATTGATTTCATTTCCATTAATAGCTTTCTTGCCTGTTCGGATTGATCAGCCATGTATTCCTTTGTGTTTTTATATTTTCCTGCCATATATTCACCTACCCTTTGATTTATAATCATAATTCTTTATTCAAGAAAATTCTATAAGATATTTGTATTGATAGTATACTTATAGCTATGGATATTATAAATATAAGAATACTTAAAATTGATTTATGTAAGTTTAATTAAAAATATAATAAAAAGTTATTAAAAACATCTATACTAAAATATCTTGTTAATAACGGAACTCCAAAGCAAACAATCATTAAAACAATAATACTAATATATTTTGTCTTTTCATAGCCAAATTTAAATTCTAAGGGTATTATAACACCTCTAATAATGCTAACACTTAAAAATGTAATGGCTATAACAATCACTTCTAAATTTCCTACATATCTAGACAAAAAAATTGTTTCTGCATAGTATATTATTATTATGGCTAAAAAAATTATGAGGTCAAAAATGTATTTACATATAACTAATTGAAATCTTGAATATGGTGTAATACTCAAGTACGAATATGCTTTTTCATACTTTGACTCATTCATAGAAATCGTACCTGGCAACATTAGCATCATAACTATTGTGATAATAAAGAAAACTAATGTGGACATATCTGCACCAACTTGATTTGTTAAAAAAACTGGCAAAAAAATTATCATAATTATTACAAACAGAATAACTTTTTTTGCAAGAAACAATTCTTTTAATATTAAATTCATAATTTCCCCTTTATTTACTTTCCTCGATGTACTTAATCATAAATTCTTCAATTGAAGCTCCATTAGAAACACTATAAAATTCTTCTTTTGTTTTAGAAAAAATTATCTCACCATTATGAATCATGATTAATTGGTCAGCTATTTTTTCTAAATCTGAAGTTATATGTGTTGAGAAAAACACGCTATTTTCTCCACAACTTTTAAACTCATCCAAAATTCCTAAAACTTCTTTTCTTATCAGAGGGTCTAAACCACTTGTTGGTTCATCCATTATTAAGAATTTTGCGTTGTGGGATAATGCAAAGGCTAGTGACAGCTTCATTTTCATGCCTTTTGATAAATTACAGATTTTTTTGCTTTCATCTAGGTTAAACCTTTTTAAATAATTTTGGAATACAACTTCGTTCCACTCTTTATAGGATTTAGAAATTATTAACTTCATATACTTTATTGATAATTCCTCATAATATACACTTGCATCAAAAACAACGCCAATATTGTTTTTGATTTCTTTTTCATTTCCTGTAAATTCTCTTCCAAAAAATCTTATTAATCCTGCATCCTTTTTAGTTAATCCTAGCATAGATTTAATTGTTGTTGTTTTTCCAGCACCATTAACACCTATAAATCCACAAATAGAATTTTTTCCAACCGTAAAGTTAACATCCTTTAATTTAAATTCATCATAACGCTTATTTAAATTTATTATTTCCAAAACTGGTGTTTCACTACTTGCTTCTATAGTTTTGACCATCATCATTTTCAGGTTACAAGACCCGCCTCCTAAAATTATTTCTTCTTCAACATTGATTTTTTCATCATTATCTAATTATGAGTATATCAATTTAAAGTTTCCATTTACTATATGTATATATTGCCTGCATTAATTCCAAAGAAATAACGATAATAGTAAAAATCAATTTATAAATTAAAGAATTTGACAGCCACCATATAAAAATAATTGCTAGAATAACAGAAGGTGTCGCAATTAAAGTTCTAATAAATTTTCTTCTATAACTTAGATTCCAGTAATTAATTTCAAATCCTTTGTCTACTTTACCAAATTCATCAAATTCTTTCATGAATTAAACTCCTTTAAATTTCTTCCGACGTTGTAAATTCTTTTTTATGTGCTAATCTTTCTTAACAAGTCCTATGACAATGAGAACAATTCCTACCAAACAAAATGGAATAAATATATAAAAATAATTCGAAAATCTTTCGCTGTTTGTATTAAGACTATTAAATATTATGTCTCCTAGATCGCCCAAAAGTATCATTAATACACCACTTAAAAAAAAGATTCCTCCTGCAATTACCATTTTTAAACCTTTCATAGTTTTCCTCCACTTAAATTTTTACGATCTGTTAACTTAAAAATATTAAAATTTTTCTTTATTCAAAATTAATAACTTCTTAAATTAAATATTTCTTACTAATTTTGCTATGACAAACCACTACCGCGATTAGTCCAAATAAAATACCCATTACAAATGCTAGTGCAGACAAATCAACATTTTTGAATGGTACAAATAGCATATATAAGAAAATCAGAAAAACTCCGTTTATTATCCACATAGCTCCGTGGTCTCTATTATATGCAGTTACATCTTTTATCATATATTTTGATGGCGGTTCTTTTTATGTATTAAACGAACTGGATTCCTACTCTTCCATTGAACGATTCCTAATATAATATAGAATAATGAAATTATTAAAGTAGGAATTAAAATACTTAGGCTTTCTTTAATCATATATCCCTCCACTAATAAAAGTCTCAAATAAATTAATTTTATTTTTCCATTATTTCACGATTATCTATAAAGTCATCAACCTGCAGTTGTATTATGTTTCCTTTTTCAGGTGAAATAGAATTCCATTCAAAAGTTATTGTATAAAGTACATCTTTATCCACAAT
The DNA here is from genome assembly GCA_963676435.2 of uncultured Parasporobacterium sp. Taxonomy (GTDB): domain Bacteria; phylum Bacillota; class Clostridia; order Lachnospirales; family Lachnospiraceae; genus CAXXOZ01. Next base: position 457,701 of record CAXXOZ010000018.1, on the reverse strand, counting down.
CACCCTAGAGAATTCATCATAATCACAACGCAATTTAACAACATAATGATTATTCTCAAAATCATTTTCTAAATATATATAATATTCATCACCAATCTTCCCCTTATCAAGTATGTTGTAAGAACCTCCTGTAGTCCAAAAATTTAATACATATGTATATGCTGATATTTGAAACAAAATCAATAATATAACGAGTATTATTTTATGAATACTTTTTGATACTTTTTCTTTGATTTTTATTTTTTTTATTAATAAATTCGTAGCATATATTGATATTATAATTACAAGAACCGAAACTCCCGTAACAATAAGTAAGGAAACCTCCTGGAATATGTAAGTAAAAATTCCTAGCTTACCTAAAAAGTACCATAGCCAACCGGTTAGCGATAAAGCTATTATCGTTATTATTAATTTATTCTCTTTAACTTTAATCATACATCTCCCTTTAAACTAAATACATTTACTTATTTTTAATAATATCACTTGTAAGAACTAAAACTAAACCAACTATACCAATCGCCAATGTAATAAGCTCCATTCCTGTACCACATAGTTGAAATAAAATAGCAAACAGCAATACGGCAATCCCCTTCAGACTTCTATTCATGTTTTTCTCCATTCAAATTTATTCGATCTGCATTTTTTGTCATTTTTTTAAAAACTAATTATCATTTTATTTTAATTGATTATAATTATTTATTATCTTCAGCCAGATTCATTTCATTTATAAGCCCTAGAACTTCTTCTTTTGTGATTTCACCAATGCTATCATTAAAATCTTCATTCAGAATTCTTTCAAAAACATCTCCACCCTGCTCACTCACAAAAACACCTTGAAAATTGCCAACTGGGAAATAAATTATCTCTCCTTCATCAATTACTTTCTTACAAAAGATTATAAAGTCCTTATCTAAAGGCATTAAGTCGTAAGGAAGAGTAGATGCAAAACTTATCCACTCTTTGTGATTTATATTTTCATTGTTTGGATAAAATTCCTCATATGGAATAATCCCTCCACAATCAATCAAATTAAATACATCTTCGGACATATCTCCGTATAGCAGTTCGTCTTTATAAAACTCATACTTTGTCATAACAAAAAAATCATCTACATAAGAATCCCACCCCTTTATATGCCCCATAAAAATAAAATCTAATTCTTCAACCAATTCATAAAGATATCCATATGAATATGCCCAATCAATACATACAAAGATATCTTGAGTTTCATTAACATCAAATTTTATATATATTTAAAGTCTCTAATTTTTGTTGTAATTTATAATTAGAAGTAATTTTCTTTATTTTTCCATTTTTATTTACCAATATTATTTCAAGTCCTGTATTCTTTGCTATAACTTCATATGAACTAATTGACTCAAAAGCTACAATTTTATTTCTAGTTATTATATTTTTATTATTCATATATACAATAGTTGCGATTATATTTGTTGGAACGCAAAGAGAACTAATGCTCGTGCCAATAATCATAATAAAATTTTTATTATCAAAAAGAGGTGTCCATAACAATAATAAGCAAACAAAAGATAATATAGTAAATGTCACAATATGGTATTCATTTAATTTTTCATTCAGGAATATAATTTCATAATTTGTATTCCTTTTAAAAATGAAATATTGAATCATACCAAATATATATATTTCTAAAATAAATATATATATTATAATCATTGTACTAAAAAATATTTTAGTGCCAAAATTTATATCTTCACTTGTAATAACATTAATTATTGGATATGCAACTAACAAAACTGAAAAAATAATTGAAAAAATTTTTTTTGGTATATTATTCATATGTCCCCTCATAAAATTCAAATTAAATATATTATAATTTATCAAAATAAATTACTGTAATTAATGGTTTTCATTACATTCTATCAAATCCTGTTTTTCTCTAAGCCTTCGAGTATTATATATCTTTTCGTACTTCCTTTCATTCCCACCCCAGCTGATAATTCCTACCATAAAGCCCAAAAAAAATATAAATAATATGTAAAAAATTATAAAACCTAAAGGTGTTTTTGAATAAACATAAAAAGGCGTGTAATTATTTATTATATACTTGCTAAAAAAAGCTCCAAGAATCTGAAAAACAGCCCAAATCGAACCTGTTTTTATCACATAAATTAGTTTGTTTCTATTACGTGCTATTTTCCACTTTTTATAAAATTTTTCTTCTTGATCAACTGTTATTATAAAGAAAAGTAATAATGAAATGAACAATATAAAGATAGTTATTCGGTAAAACACTTCATGGTATATTTCAGTAAATAATGGAATTATCATAAAAACAATCATACAAATCAATATAACTAATTCTTTTTTGCCATAAAGTTTTTCCAAAATCCAATCCACATTACCAACATGCTTATTATCCAAAAGAAAATACATATGCTTAATATTATAGTATTTTCTTCTGAAACCATAGGTTGTGGTACATCCCTTTCAACAAATAACAAATTTCTTAAGAAATAATATGCTATAGATGCAAATATCATACTTGCAATATACCAAAACAAATTAAAATTTCTTGTTTTCAAAAATAAAATTGTTAAAATTACTAAAGAAATAATTATTATCATAATAACAACAGCATTCACCGATGTTGCTACTCCTTGTTCAAATAACATGTTCCTCCTCCTATTTCATCATTATATCCTGTTTTTCTCTAAATCTATTAATACTACACATCTTTTAATATCTTCTTTCATTTCCTCTTCATGTTAAAAATCCACTATTAAGCCCAAAATTAATAATAGTAATCATATACCCCCTCTTCAAGATGCTTTTGATGTAGCACTAAGTCATTTTCTTTTACATCTTCTAAATATATTCGCATTATTGATTTATGAAATTCTTCATTATCATTGGTAGTGTAAAATTCTCCATCATAACATTTATACTCACTTGGAGTAAAAACAATTGTATAACAATTCTCCCTCGTATAAACTACGATTTCACTACCCCCTGTAACAATTTCTTCAATACTCGGAGTATTTTCTAATTTTTTAACATCATAACTCTGTATATTTTCTACTAATTTTTCAATAGAATTTTGGCTCATTAAAAGATATTGACTGCCACAAAAATAATAACATACTGCTATTACATTTGAAGGCTCTATTCCTTCTAAAAATATTGCGACTTCACATTGATCTTCATTTTCAACTGCTATATTTGAACTCTGATATTTTCCGATTAAAAATCCTCCGATTCCAAAAATAATAGCAATTATAGTTACCATAATTATTAGTTTAGCTTTTTTCTTCATTTATTCACCTTTAAAAATAAATTTTACTGTAGAACGAGCAATAATAGGGTATAAAATAAGCGCTCTATTTTTTTATTCTTACTGCCGTAATAATATATAAAATTCCCGCTATAAAATCTTTTGTGATGAAATGGACAACTCCCCATGTGATTGCAATTACAATCCCACCATAGGGAATATTAGCTCGCTTAAACCATTTTTCACATGCTTTTTGTCCAAATATAAGAATTAACGTTACCAATAACATTTCAAAAAAATAATAAATATATTGAAAAATAAATTTGAACCAGCCTAATGTTTTAAATTCTAAAAATATTTTAAAACCATTCCATTCAGCATATGATATCAACAAACTTTCTGAGATTAAAACAAAAATTAAAATCCATTGCCAAAATTTTAATTTTCTTCCATCTTTGATAATATCAAAATCATATTTCCTCTTTGCAAAACCAACAATTAGAAAGCCCGTCAATCCCCATATAGTAGAAATAATAATCCAATGAACCATAACTTGAATATCTGACCATTCAATCATTTGTTTCCCATATAAAATTGGTTCGACTCCATAACCTATGACTGCATTTAGCATTAATCCAGAAAAAGCAACCAACGCCAGAAAAATATAATTAAGTCCTGTTAATCTTTTCATAAATGCCTCTTTTATCAAAAATTGGATTTCATTACTTTTCAATTATGATATGTATTCTTATTAAATTAAAATTTATAGTATCATACTAACTTTCCGATAATTGTCAATATAGATAACTTATGAATCATATTGACGCAATTTCATCCTACAAGATACCTTTTACTATCCACTCCAACCTTTCAATATTAAATTTTGAAGTTAGTCAGTATATCGATAATAGTTATTTTAAAATATAGCATATAGACTTCAAATATCAGTTTATCAATACAATACCTTGTTCAATCAATTCATTCCTAATGGTACTTAGTTCATTATTTAGTTGCTTTATGTATTCATCACAAATTAATGAGTATAAATCGCCTTTATCATCATCCAATTCATAATTAAATTCATATTTCTTCAATTCAATTATGAGTTCATTAAAAGTTTGCTTTATTTCATTTGCATTATCAGATGTCAAAAGCAATTCCAAATTTTTGTCTGATATTGGTAAAATTAATTTTGTCGTGTCATCTTCTCTACATATTTTAGCCTTAATAATCTCCATAAATTTTCCCTCTCTCCCCAAAAGCTTCTTTTCCACCCTCAAGTGTTTTCATGCTGATGTTTTTCCAATCCAATTTCACTCCAGTTTCATTACATATCAAATAATTTGAAAATGGATTTCCAATAAATGTATTGTATTGATCTTTATTATGGACACGATAAATTGAATTATACGGCAATGTTCTCACCGCAATATTTGCGTCATGTGTAGCAATAATCAATTTTTTTCCCATTTTTGCTCGCTGCTTTAAAATTGGTACAATAATATCATTTATGTAATCATTCCCAAGACTTTTCTCAGGTTCATCAAGTAAGTAAATATCTTTATCTTCCAATAATTCATTATGAAGTAATAGCATTGATGATTCACCATTCGACGGTTTGTAGAAATCACCATCAATCGCAAAGTATTTCTTAAATAGAATTAAATCATTTATCGACGTTATTGTTTCAATACCATTTATTGCATTTAGTTCTGTTATTGCTTCAAATAAATTATTACTATAAATATTACTAAATATAGATTTTAGAATAATAACAAATTCTTTCTGAGGTGTCTTTTTAACTTGCGATAACGGCCCTAAACTACCATCAATTATCGTACCATCTTGTATAACAAAATTTGTAATACAATCTAGTTTTCCTTTATCCCCTAAATCACCTATAGACTCAGATAAATTAGGTATATCAGTTTCCAAAGCAAATAATATTTTCTTTAAACTTTTCTCAATATTGATTCTATTTCTTGCGTATTCTCGAAACCCCAGTCGTACTTGGTTTAACTGGACTTCCTGTTTTCTTAGAGATTTCATCACTGATGACTTTGATTAACTGATTCAATAACATTACACTTGTTGATTGAACATATCGTTTCTCTCTTTCAACTGCAACAACATCTACTACCTTTAAAAGAACTTCCTTCAATTCGCTTTTTAAACTTTCATCTAAAGTACTTTGAAGGAAATCACTTTTTGAAATGTATTCGATAAAGCCATTAATTTGTTTTAGTGTAGTATTCGAAGAGTCGAACATATTTGACAAACTGATATTATCTTCCTTGATAATTCTACTGACAGCCAAAGCTCTGGCTTTTCTATTAGTAACTTGTGTGTTAAAGAAGCTAGTATAATTTGACAAGTTAGTGACATCCTTATCTATCGAGTTTTTTAGTCTTGTTATTTCATCAGAACAATCATCTATACCTAGGTGATTTATATCGAAAATAAGTTTGTTACCCTTAATGTCAAAACGTTCCTCTAAGTTTTCCTCACTAGAATGATAAACTCGTACACTCATCCCTTTGTCATTATACTGTTTAGCTATTGCTTTTAATATGTCAGACTTTCCAGTACCTTTAGATCCAAATAAGATATTAATGTCATTATAAATACTTAACTTAACAGTATCATCATTTTGAAATGGTTTTAAAGCAAATTCTTCTTGCTTCTTGTAATCAAGCAAAGTATTTATTGTTGACTCATCTTTGTCCAAAAGTAGGCAAAAATGTTCAAAGTCTTCTACAGGCAATCTTAGTTCTGGTAGCTTCTCGGCTTCTAAAATATACGTGTTCCAATCGTGGATATCCGTACCATAGATTGATTTATGACCATGTGAAATATAAATTCCAGCAGAGATTGAATTAGTTGACTCTTTTATTACTCTATTGGGATTTTTCACTTGACTAATAAGTCTTTCAATGTCATCATCTGATAGTGCTGGTTTCTTAGCATAATAATGTGGAATATATATAGCATCAAACTCCGAAAACGCATGAATAAGCGAATTTATATCTAATGAAAAAGTCTCAAGTGAACTTGCACCAACAAGTTCTTTCACTTTTATGTCAAATTCAATAGATTGTTTAGGATTTACAATTACTATTAGGTGCCCTCTACGTTCATCTTCTACTATATCTAATTCAATTCCTGGCCAAACATCACAAACATCTTCCGAAACCTTTACAAACTCATTATATTGATTTACATCAAAGTGATTGTGGTTTGTAATTGCGATTATCTTAACATCTGTTTCACGTATAATACTGGAAAATGCATCTTTATCAATGTTTCTAGTTTCAGCATCCCCAGTTTTCGTCTTCTTGGTATGAACATGTACATCAATTTTCAAAACTCTCTCTCCTTAAATAATAGTGAATCATTAATGATATATTATAATCACGCAATAATGTTATCTACTGCCTTCAGCAGCATATTGCCTAATCAAATTTTTCATCTCATGAAATCAAATAATAACTGTGCTCCGCTATGCTTATTTCTAATTTAAACTCTAAATTTATAGTTCTAGTTTTATGTCCCATTCATCTTTCAATTTTTAGAGTTTCTTTACCATATGTTCAAAATCAATGTTCCCATCATTTACCATCAATTTGCTTAATAGCATCAAGTTTGTTATCTAAAGTATATTATTTTATGCAACCAAACTATTATTGCTCTAACACCCTCTTATGATATTCTGGGTTTTCCTCTTCAGCATCAAATACAATGCGTCGGTCATATTCATTTTTCAATACATCATAATCGTATTGTACATGGTCTGTCCAAGAAACGAGAACCACTTTCTTTGTATCTCTTCGATTTAAAACTTCATGAATTGCCTCAAAGGGACTTATTCCTGAAACATAGCATCAATTGGATATATAATCGAAACATCATTATCACCCAGTGTGTTAGGCCCAAGTTTCTTGAATTCAGGGACTATCAAATACATACCCATTTTCGTCCCAATTCTAACTTCATCTCCAGATCGTGGTTTCTTTTCCAAACCTGCAAAATCCAAGAAAAATCGTTATTGCATAAATTCTCCATCCCATTTGTACGGAAATGTATTCTTGCATTTTGAAAAGCTTTTTCAATATATGCAATGGACAACTTTTATGTTTCTTATATTGGTATGTTCCCAGTTAATAAAAGTACACGTTTCTTCGCCAGAAAAAAAAAACTTCTAATCCTTGCAATAATTGACTTTGGTTATTCATATAATTCTCCTTCTTTTTCTAATAATGCATTTTCATACAACTTGCTTAACAACGAATTTTTGAACACAAACATTATTCTTATTTTTTCACAAAGCAAACATATAAATTTTCTATTTTTAGTTTACTGAAATTTTAAAAATTAATCATGCTGACAGTTTTTTTCCCCGATATTTTTTAATTTTATAAATTTCATCTGCAAAAGTTTTTCGCTATTGCAGCATTATCATCAACCACTTATTGTTTCTTTGTTATAATTTGCTGCATTGGTCCCAATTAAATGTTCCATGAATAACTTTGTTAAGATCAATAATGCAAAAATTTGTTGTGCATTATATTAGTATATGAAGATGTAACACTTACCCAATGAACTTCAAATTCTTCTTCAAGATCAAAAACCTGTATTATGATTTTTTTTTCATTATCATCTAAAAACGATTTGAATATTTTAATCCTAGTTTCTTTTTTTTCAAGTAATACATTATATAATTTACGATTTAGTAAAACCAAGCCATTGCAATCCAAATTATATATTTGGCATTTTCTAACGATTCAATTATTTGATTTTCAATATCTTCAAAATGAATTTTTTGATTTACATAATCACTCGCTTCAACCTTACCTGGTTTTTATTTTCTAATCCACAAAATTTCCCATTCATAGTCCTTCATTCACTGGGTATATAGAAAACAATCGTTTTCTCCAAATAAGTCTTATGATCCATCAAATTAATAAGATTAGCAGGTGTGGTCATAATATAAAATATATTCTTTATAATGATTCCATTTATTACGAGTAAATTGATATGTCCTTTTCGCAGGATAGATTTGATGATTTTAAAAGTTTCTAACAATTCATTTTTTTTTCACATAATTATCCCTACGAATTTACTTCAAGCAACAACTCATAAAAACTCTTTTTCAGTCCATATTTTTTCTCTCCAACTTTATGTGGTTTTCAATATCTACAAAATCTAGTTCACTAGACATAAGTTTTTGACAAAAGAGAGGCTCTTAACCTTACCAACTTATCTTTCTCAATTCTCAGATTCCTTATTTCATTAAAAAAACAGGTTTGAACAATATCCTCAAACTCATTTTAACACATGGAATTGTCCGGTATAGCAGCAAACGACTTTTTTAGATTTTGTTAACTTATTTTTAATTATACAGCTCCTGTAAACTATGTTTATCTACTCTTGTCCAAACTAAATAATAGATGTAGCAAACTCAACAGAAAAAACCATTTTTCCCTTTTATGATATGGAGCATGATTATTTTGGCCAAAAACTTACCAAAAAACGTATTGAAGTATCGGATATTCTTCAGTATCAATAACTTGATCCATCTTCTCCAAAAAAGCAAAATATATCCCATCAAATATATTAATTATCTACATAATCCATTACTGATGTTTGCAACCGTGGAAACGGATAAATTTTTTTCAAGTTTGTCTCGCTCTTTTGATGATAGTGGCTTTCTTTTTGAGTCATGTAATTTAATAATTTTATCAACAATTCCAACACGCCATTCCTCAGGCATTTTCCATCATTTCCATCAAAATCTTTAAATATAGATTTAAACATAATTTTAGCCTATTCAAATAAATTTCTATTTAACATATTAAGTCTAAATACTTTACTATATACCGTTAAATTCATTTTTAAATTGTATTTTTCTAATATAATTAATATTTCATCAAATCATCTTAGCTTATTTGTATTTTATTGGTTAAAAAAATTCTCTCCGCTTAATTTTGACCACGATGAAACCCTTGCAGGTTTTGCTGGTCTTGCATGCCTTGCCCCTCTAGCCGGTCTTGCATGTCTTGCCCCTCTAGCTGGCCTTGCATGTCTTGCAGGTTTTGCTGGACCTCCTGATGAATTTTCAGTAAAAAAAACTGCTCTTCCTGAATTATCCCATACCCATCCATCACATAACCATCCTAAATACTTTCCCGAATAACTATAAATTGACTCATCTGCAATCCAAGCTACTGCTTCCCCACTATATAAGTATATACTTAAATTATCATCGTTTGAAATCCAAGCAGTTGCCTTTCCTTCTCTGTTGTAAAGCGATATGTAATCCATAACAAACCCTCCATTTTCTCTTGATTCGATAAATCACAATTTATTGCACTAAAATACTCCTTTAAAAAACCGTGATTTAGTTCATAAAATCAATTTATAATAATACTCTATATCAATTAATAAATATTTTATCCTCAATTTTTTTATAACATAAATGAATATTTTCTACTTTCAATAAAATAAAAGGCCATCAAAAGAGATAACCTTCAACTTTCCCTCCCCTTTTGAATCTTGAAACACAATAATAATTATATCTCTATTTTCTGATAATTTCAATCATATGTCGAAAATTTATATGTTTTAATATTCTTACTATTATCTGCTCATATATCAACAAATAAAAATCCACACTCAATAAACATATTTATCTTTAAAATCTCTTTTCAGAAATATTGATTCATAAAAAACAACTACAAATATCTGTAAAAATTCTTCTGTCTCTATAATCATTTCATAATTATTCTCTTTAATAAAATGCATATTTAATTACATTTAAATCAACTTTAATATTAACTAGCCAAGTTTTACATATAGTCTATATTTCCATTTTTTAACGGATAATTTTTTTCTTTTTCTCCTCTATTAATATTGTAGTTACTACACCTAAAAAATCAACAAGAATGTCGTGAACGACAGGATTTTGTCGTGAACGACATAAAATCATAAATAATTCCTAATCCTTAAGACTATCCATCAAAATTCCACGGGTAATGCGGACTCAACTAACCTCGAACTTCGTCTTTGACTCGTTCTCGCTAAGTATCGCTGCATAAGTTCCCACATATTCACGGGTAACGTCTCTTTAAAAACTTCCTTCTAATCATACGGGTAACACTTGTTTACTAACCTCAGTCTTCGCCTAAGGCTTGACTTCGCTAAGTATCCAAGTGTACTTTCACACTAAAAAAAGAAGTTGGAAATCCAACTTCTTTTTAAGTGTTCAATGCAAGCGCGAGACGGGGTTCGAACCCGCGACCCCGACCTTGGCAAGGTCGTGCTCTACCAGCTGAGCCACTCGCGCATACCCTTCTTTCGGGCACTTTGATAATATACTATAACGCCATGTATTTGTCAAGTAATTCCTTGAAAAATAATGACATTTTAAGTGTCTGATAACGCTTAAAGGTAGCAAGATAATCAACCTAAATAATAGGTATAACTCCGCTACCGTCAAGCTCTTTTGATTATTACTACTTCATGAGCTTTATAATCAATATCTTTAATTTTTATCTACAATTATTCCTTTTGAAAATCTTCTTTGAGATAATACTTCAAAGTTAAGTTTTCTCTGTAATGTTCCCATGATACCGTTTGGCATAAATAGGATAACTAGTATAGCTATGATACCAAGAACGATGTTTGTCCATCCACCTGGAAGTTTTGCTAACTGTTCTTCAAGGATAACATATACTATTGATCCAACGATTGGTCCTGGCATTGTACCAATACCACCGATGATAACTATAAATACTGCTGCTACTGTCCAACTGATTCCAAATCCACTTGTAGGATAAATTGAACCTTTACTTAGATAGAATACACCACCTGCTAAAAGCTGTAAATATTGCACAGATTAAGAAGCAGATTAATTTTGATTTGAAAATATTTACACCTACTGAAGACGCAGCGTCTGCATCATCACGCATCGCTGTAAGTCCAAGTCCGATACGGCTTTTAAGTAAAGCATAAATAACAACTAGAGCAGCCACACATACTGTTAATGCGATGAAATAAATAGTCTGTGTAGTTGGATATGGTCTAGCTGCAACTGTCATACCACCACCTTGATTTACGTATGTCCAGCTAGTGAAAAATACTCTTAATGCTTCTGCGATAACCCATGTTGCAACCGCAAAGTACATCCCTCTCATTCTAAAGAGGATTACAGCAAGTCCTAGTGAAAGAACTCCACCTACTACTGCACCTACGAAAAGTCCTAAGCCATATGACAAGCCATATGTCGCAGTGATAACACAAAGTGCGTATCCAGAAACACCTATAAAGGATTGCTGACCTAAACTGGTCATTCCTGTAAAACCACTTAACAAGTTCCACATAGAACCGATTGTACAATATAATAAAATTTTAAGTAAATAACGTAATGTATTGCTAGAGAATAAAGTACCACCCAAGATATAAAGTAAGGCCACAATTATTACTGCACAAATTAAAAGTGGAATTCCATCGAGTACATGTACTTTTTTGTGGGTAGAAGTTTGTGTATTTTGCATTTTTTCTTCCTCCTTCCTTTACTTCGAGAACAGACCTTTAGGTCGTACTGCCAACATGATAATTAAAACTACATAACTTATAAGCAATCCATAGTTTGCTCCACCGAAAACCTGAGCAAGACCAAATATCAATCCGGCTACAAGTGTTCCAGGTATGGAGCCCATTCCACCGATAACAACGACACCAAAGGCTATCAGAAGATAACTTCCACCTGAACTTGGATAGAATACCCAACGCATTCCAACTGCAAGTCCTGCAACTGCTGCAGTAGCCATAGCAACACCCATAGCTATTGCGTATGTACGCTGTACATTAACTCCCATAAGTGAAGCTGCTGCTGTATCATCTGAAGTCGCACGAATTGCTCGTCCTGTATATGTCTTACTTAAGAATATTGTAAGAGCTAAAATTGTAAGTAAACTTATACAAAAGATTATTAAATCTAGTACTGCTATGTGTAAGCCGCCTGGAAGTCCGATAGTGGCTGTACTATATGATACATTTGCACGTTTTGCATCTGCTGTAAATAAAAGCAATAACGCATCCTGTATTATGATAGATAAACCAAATGTAACTAAAAGAGCAGGCTCAGCACCTCTTTTCATAACTCTATTTATAAGGCCCGTTTGAAGTACAACACCAATTAAAAACATCATTGGAATTGTAATAAGCAGTGTAATAATAGGATCACAGCCAAACAATTGAGCAAATAGTGTTGATGCATAAGCACCAATAATTATAAATTCGCCATGAGCCAGATTTGTCAATTTAACTATACCAAATATCATGGTCATTCCTACTCCGAGAACTGCGTAAACGCCGCCAAGGAGGAGACCATTTATAATACTTTGAACAAAATTCATATGTTTTTTCCTCCTTATATACCAAAATAGGCTTTCTTTATTTCTTCGTCACTAAGTTCTTTTGAAAGACCTGATAAAACCACTTTCCCTTTTAACATTATGTGACATGTTTCACCGGTACGAATAGCTCTTTGTGTATCCTGTTCAACTATAACGATAGATGTTCCTTCGCGGTTAATTTCTTTTACCTTAGAATAAATATCTTTTATAACTGTAGGAGCAAGACCAAGTGAAATTTCATCAAAAATTATTAGTTCTGGTTTTGTCATTAGCGCTCTTGCTACAGCAACCATCTGACGCTGTCCACCAGAAAGACTTCCTGATAAATCATTTCTTTTTTGTTTTAGAACTGGAAATAATTCATATATTTTTTCTAAAGAATGTTTAACATTTCCACGTGCACATTTTGGATAACTTCCCATAATCAAGTTATCTTCTACTGTCATTCTAACAAAACATCTACTTCCCTGAGGTACAAGCGAAAGACCTCTAGTAACTATTTTCTCTGCAGGTAATCCTGTAATATCTTCTCCTCTAAAGAAAACTTTTCCTGCACTTGGTTTATGTATCCCTGCTATTGTATCCATAAGAGTAGACTTACCTGCTCCATTAGATCCAATTACAGAAACGATTTTTCCTTCTGGTACATCTAGTGATGCAGATTCAACTGCTAGGAAATCACCATATTTAGCTTGAAGACCTTCAACTTTTAAGATTGGTTCACTCATTCTTCTTCAACACCTCCTAGATATACTTCTTCAACAAGTTTTGAGTTCATAACTTCAAGAGGTTTTCCCACGATGAGGTTATGTCCTTCAGCCATACACATAAGCGTATCTGTTGATTCAACCATTGTCTGAATAACATGCTCAATCCAGATGATTGAATAGCCTGCAAGTTTAAGGTTTGCCACCATTTTCATAACGTCCTGAACTTCTGCTTCTGTAAGACCAGCTGCAACTTCATCTAGTAATAAAAGTTTTGGCTGTGTACCTAAGGCACGTGCTATTTCAAGTCTCTTACGATCTAGAAGTGTAAGTTCTCCTGAACGTACTTCTCTTTTTTCATATAATTCAGTTATTTTTAATGCATCGAGAGCAATTTTTGCACCCTCTTTTTCACTATGACCTGTACCATGAACTGATGCAACCAGTACATTTTCAAATACACTCATATCTTCAAATGGACGCGGAACCTGATATGTACGACCAATACCTTTATGACAGCGACTTGCAGCCGACATCTTTGTGATATTATGCCCATCGTAAATAATTTCTCCTTTTGTAGGAACAATTAGTCCGATAAGTGCATTAAACATTGTGGTCTTACCACATCCGTTCGGTCCTATAACTCCATAGACTTCACCTTTTTTAACTTCGAAAGTTAAATCATTTAAAATCTGGACACTACCATAGCCCGCGTTAACATTTTTAAAGGATAATATTGTATCCATATTTCCCTCCTTATGATAATTAGATAAAGGCGGAGGCTGGATTTGCCCCCGCCTGTATATTAGTTTTTGTTTATTAACTCGGATTATTTATTTGTTGCGTTTCCTTCTACATATTCTCCTGTAGTAGAGATTTCTGGATATACAGCGTTATCAACGATTATTAATTGAAGTTCTCCGTCGATCATCTGCCATTGTCCACCAGAAATAACTGTATTACTATAGCTTAATCCTCCCATTGTCTGATCATAAACAATAGGTCCAACGATTGTAGTAATGTCTGTTGCTGCAAGAGCATCACGTACAGCTTCTTTTTCAGTTGTTCCAGCTACTGTAAATGCATTAACTGCTATTTCAAGTGCTGCATAACCATAACCAGCTGGCTGTGGCATTGTACGTCCATCGTTGTCTTCTGCGTATTTAGCACCAAGTGCTTCACATGTTACACCAGTAAGTCCTGATGTATATGGATATGAAGGTGCCCACCATACTTCTGTCATGATTCCTTCGCCAAGATCTCCAAGTGCTTCGATATCACCTTGAAGCAAGCAACATTTACCCATTGTTACAACATCAGCCTGAACGCCTGCTGCAATCAACTGTCCATAAAGGTTTGCGAAATCTGGAGGAATGTTTGTTCCTGCTAAAATATCAATATCTGCATCTTTGAATTCTGCAACGATATTTGAGAAATCATTTGATCCTGATGGATACTGTCCTGGATCAACCAAAACATAACCGTCATTTTCAAGATTTGCTGTAAATACTGAGTACCATGCTGAACCATCAGCATCGTTAGCGAATGCAACACCAACTTTTGCACCTGAACCTTCAGGATAGCCTGCTGCAGTCCAAAGTGATTTGTACTGCTCATAAACTTTTTCAATTGTCCAGAATGCATGGAATGTATAATCATAATATTCTGAAGCACCAGCTACTGGGTTAACAGGAGCCTGGATAGAAACACAAGGAACTCCATAACGTTCTGCAACCTGTGTTACTGGTATAACTGTTTCAGGAGTTTGGATAGCTATAAGCATATCTACTTCATCTTCCTCTACAAGTTTCTGTGCCATTTCTGTACATGTTGTAGAGTCTGACTGTGAATCATAAACGATTACTTCTACGTTTTTCATTTCTCCGTCAACTTCGATACCACCTAGTGTATCATTTACATATGTTTCAATTTCTCCAACAAGCCAATCTACACCTTCTCCATTACCTGCTAATGGACCTGTTGTAGGATTAACATAGCCAAGTTTAATTGTATCTCCGCCTGATGATTCGCCACCGCAACCAGCTAAAAGGCTAACACATAATAAACCAGCAAAAAGAAGTGCAAGTATACCTCTCTTTTTCATATAATTCTCCTTTCGTTTTTGTTCTATTTAAAGAACCTAAAAATTATCCCCACCCGGGACTTGTTACAGTATATCAAAAGAAACCTTAAAGAAACCTTAAACTTTCATTAATTTTTACTTAAAAAACACAAAAAACATTAAGTTTTTTGTGCTCTTTTATATCACTTCTTTATATATTTATATTATTTTTATGTGCAATTTATCTTCTAACCATTGTTCCTGCTGGTAATGTTACTGTAAATATTGTACCTTTAGGCTTATTATGCTTTGCAACTATTTTCCCACCATGCCTTTGAACAATAAGACTTGCGACATATAGTCCTAAACCACTTCCATCAGTTTTAGCCTGTTGCCTTTCTTCTCTATAAAACCTGGTAAAAATTTTAGATATAGCATCATCACTTATTCCTTCACCAGAGTCTAATACTTCAATAATATCACTACCCTCTATAGTATAAGCTTTCATTTTTATATAAGCTCCTTCATCCGTATACTTAAGAGCATTTTCCAAAAGAATAACTATAAGTTCTGTAAGGAGCTGTCTATCTCCTACTATCACCATATCCTGCTCTACTAAATATTCCATTCTCTTTCCAGTAGACCCAGCCTGAAAAATAAAAGGTTCTATAAACCCTTCTACCATTTCTTTGACAGAGATAACATCATAACTAAGCTGCATTTCAGTTGCCTGTATTTTAACCATCTCTATTAGATTATTTGTAAGCCTCCTAAGTCTAGCTGTTTCTGATAGGGAATTCATTATAAGCTCACTTCTGTCAATAATCTTTTTCCCAGGTGTATCTAATAAAAGTTCAAGAGAGCTATGTATTACAGCTAGAGGAGAACGAAGTTCATGAGATGCGTAACTGATAAATTCATCCTGCTTTTTCCATCCCTCTTCAACATTTTTAACCAGAAACTTACTCAAATACCATCCAACGATTACAACAAATATCATAGCTATAGCCGTACATATCAAAAGAACTTTTAAAATAATAACCAAAGCCATCTCTATATCAGTAGAATCCGTAGCCATCTGCAGATAATAGTAAGTTCCATCACTTGTTTCTATACCCATTGTATATGTTCTATAGTATAAAGTTTCTCCATTTCTCATTGCTTTTTCAACTTTAAGACTTCCTCTGTCCCCAGGAGAAAAATCGATATTCATCATATAATCAAAAGAAACTAAGTACTCAGCATTTAAAATTTCACCTTGTGAGTCTCTTAAAAGTAAAAATATCTTATATGAAACTACATAGTTGCTTCCATCATCATAATAAACAATATCTTTACCATTTAAAAAATTAACTAAAGCTCCATCCTCATTTGCTGCTATAGAATCTCTGGCTTCAATCATTTGATCGTCAGCTTCCTTATAGAGAGCATTTTTAGCAACACCATATACTGTAAAATCAAAGATTGCCAGTAGCACTAAAAATACAAAACTCAATAAGACCATATATTCAATACGTTTTTTTGTTAAAAATTTTTGTCTATCCATATATTTCTACATCATCGGTTAAAATATAACCTACACTTCTTATAGTTTTTAGATACTTTTCATAATCATATTTTCTCAGTTCTTTTCTGATTTGACTTGCATATACTTCAACTACTGAAAATTCTGTAGAAGAATAAAATCCCCAAATTTTCTGGAATAATCTTTCTTTTGGAACAATACTGTTTTTGTTTTCCACAAGATAAAGTAAAAAGTCAAACTGCTTTCCATGCAAATCTAATTTTTTGTCACCAATTTTTATTGTTCTGACATTTGTATCAATCACAAGGTCTACAAAAGTTTTTGTACTGTCCATAGCTACTTCTTCTTCTCTTTGAGATCTTCTTACTAAAGCGTCTACCCTTGCATGAAAAACAGATAAATCAAATGGTTTAGTCAGATAATCATCTGCTCCTTTATATAAACCTTTTACCTGATCGGCTGGTTGATTTAAAGCCGTAAGCATTAAAACAGGGGTATTATTGCCTGCTTCTCTCATTTGTTCTAACATTTCATAGCCATTTATGCGAGGCATCATCACATCAAGAATAACTACATCAAAATCTTCTTTAAATAGTTTATTTAACCCTGACTCTCCATCAAAAGCCTGAACCATTTCAAATTTATGGTTTAAGCTTTCACAAATGTTATTTGATAATATTCTATCGTCTTCTACAACTAAAGCTTTCATAAAGCCCCCTCTATTCTTCCTTTTCAGGAATTAATATAATATCTGAAGTGATTTCAATATTTGGCATTAAATAATTCCCTACTATTTCCTGTCTATAAGTTCCGTCCTCCATTTGAAATCCACTGCCCTGTAACACATGACATTAAAGCTACATGATCTTCATTAAAAGAAACATGTCCAACTATAGTATCTAGGTCTGTTTCAGCAGCGGCTTTATTTATTGCTTTTATATCCATTGAGCCTGCTCTTTTTAAAATATCATACAGTATCTCAACATTAGCATGTTTATAACCAACTGTAGGTGGCACTAAAGTCAATTCTGGTTGAGAATTTTCTAAATAATCATTTGCCATTTCTTCACAGCTTAAGCCTGTAATTGATGAGTTAAATGGAAAACTTCCACTCCACCAGACCTCAGATATCAAACCTGTGCCTAGTTCACCTAGTTCTGCTACATCAGATTCAAAAAGGCAAGATTTTGCGATTGTACACATTTTAGGTCTATAATCTGTCTCCATTAAATCTTTCCAGAAAAAACTAAAATCCTCATGATTCATTACACCTATTATAATATCACATTCAGCCTCTGCAAATGCCATAACTTTTTCATGATAATTTTCTTCCCCAATATAATATGGACCTGGATCTATTATTTCATATCCTTTAACCGCTGCAAAGTCATGAATAAAGGTATTAATTTCTACTCCTTCACTATCATTTGCTGTTATTATACCTATTCTTTTATTACTTTCAATACTATTCCAAGCTTCTAAAAATGATAGCATTTCCCGTTCGTTATCAAAAAAATGTATGCCAAGAATTTTTATAGGGTCCACCTAAAACCCATGCTGAAGCTGGTGCATCAGTAGAAATACAAGGAATTCCTTCCCTTTCACATACAGCAGTTACTGGCGATACAGTATCGGCTGTATTGCTGACAATCATAACATCAATACCCTCTTCAATTAACTCTCTGGCACATTCTGCTGCAATTTCTGGATCAGACATAGAATCTTTGTATTTTAATATAAGCTCACACCTTTTGCCATCTAATATAACTCCACCTAATTCATTAATAGCATCTATAGCTTCTTGTTCAACATAAGGTGTTCCATCACCAAAGGAAGAAAGCGGACCTGTTTTGGGCACGACTCTTCCTACCGTCACTACATCATCAAAGATCCAGTTACCGTTTTCATCCTTATCAGAAACTTCACTTTGTGTATTATTAATAGTAAATTCGCAACCCCCAAGAAGCGTAAAACACAAAGCCCAAAGTGTAATCCCAATAAATAGTTTTTTCATTTTCCCAGTACTCCTAAAACTACTATACCTTGTTAAGATAACTGACTAAATTCTTCCAGTAAATCTTTAAATGTCTCCATTGCTGCTTTAATAGGCTCTGATGATGACATATCTACTCCTGCAACCTTTAATAAATCAATTGGATCTTTGGAGTTTCCGCCTTTAATAAACTCTAAATAACTTCTTACCGCCGGCTCTCCTTTTTCCATGATTTTCTTTGAAAGTGCAATGGCTGCCGAAAAACGCGGTAGCATATTGATAAACATAAAAAGCATTATAAAAATGAGGAATTCTTGCCCACTCTATAGCAATATCTTTATCAATAGTCATTCCTTCGCCAAAATATTTTTGGTTTAATTCATAATATAATTTGCAAAGGTTTTCTTCTGTAAGTATTTCTCCCTTTTCCACCATATCATGTGTGATTTTTTCAAACTCTGCAAACATTGTTTGTCTAAATAATGTTCCTCTAAACTGTTCTAAGAAATAATTTATTAAATAAGCTTTTTCTTTTTTATCTGTTGTTTTTTTAATTAAATGATGAATAAGTAATGATTCATTACAGGTTGAAGCAACTTCTGCAACAAATATTCTATATCCTGCAAGTGCATAAGGTTGATTTAAGTCTGAATAATAGGAATGTATTGCATGGCCCATTTCATGAGCAAGAGTAAATACATTGTTTAAATTATCCTGATAGTTTAAAAGTACATAAGGATGTACCCCATAAGCACCCCAAGAATATGCTCCACTTCTTTTGCCTTCATTTTCATACACATCTATCCAACCGTTTTCATAACCTTCTTCTAGAACTTTTAAATATTCATCACCCATAGGGGCAAGGCCTTCTTTTACGATTTTTTTGGCGTCTTCAAACAAAACTGTAGGCTTTGCGTCTTTTACCATTGGAGCATATAGGTCATACATATGAAGTTCTTCTACTCCTAATGCTTTTTTTCTTATTTCTACATACTTATGCATTAGATTTAGATTATCATTTACTGTGTCTATTAAATTATCATAAACTGACACAGGAATGTTTCCACCATCTAGTGCCCCATGTCTGGCAGAATCATACTTTCTTGCTTTTGCATAAAATACATCTTTTTTTACACTGGCACCATAAACTGCTGCCAAAGTATTTTTATATTTTGTATAAGTTTTATACATCGCCATAAAGGCTTCTTTTCTAACTTCTCTATTCTCACTTTCCATAAAAGATATATATCTTCCATGAGTAAGTTCTGTTTTGTTTCCATCATCACCTGTAATTTCTGGAAATTTTAAATCTGCATTGTTAAAAAGCGCAAATATATCACTTGGACCGCTTGCTATTTCCTCAGTTTTTGATAAAAACTCTTCCATTTCCTTGCTTAAAATATGCTCTTTTTTTCTTAGAATATCTTTCAAGATTTTCTCATGTTTTTTTAGAAATTCATTTTCTTCTATGTAAGAAAGTAGCTTATCTTCATCCATTTCAAGTATTTCCGGCTCAAAAAATGAATTATTGCTGGAAAATACAACCATTACATTTTGAGCCTTACCTGAAAGCCCCTGATAAGTAGTATTACCAAGATTTTCATGACTTTTTTGATTGGCATATACATAAACTTTTTCTAATATTTCAGAAGTCTCCCAAAACTTCTTTAAGTACTCAGCTAATGTATTTGAAGACTCTGACAATCTGCCCTCATATACTTTTAAGATTTCAGCATTTTTAGATAAGTATTCAAAATCTGATTGCCAAGCAGCATCGTCTTTATACATATCTTCAATTGCCCATTTATACTTAGAATCTATTTCTTCTCTTTTTTTCAATTTCTTTTGTGACATCTTAACTCCTTTTTTATCTATTTTACTATTTTAGATATTTCTTTAAATACAGGATGTTTTGCACCGCCTGTCATTTCAAATAGTGTGGATTCATATGTTGAAATAGTTACGTCTTCTGCCCCTGCTCTAATGATTGAGTACATTTTATCTGTTTCTTTTCTTGAACTTACACAATCTGTTATTAAAACAGTTTTAAAACCAGCTTCAACTAAATCTATAAGGGTTTGTAATACACATACATGTGCTTCAATACCACAAACTAGCACTGTATTTTTTCCTGATTCTTTTAAATAGGTATATACATCATCACCCAGACAGCTGAAATTTGTCTTTTCAAAATATTTAGCTTCAGGCAAAAGTTCTTTAACCTCATCTACTGTGTTACCAAGCCCTTTCGGGTATTGTTCAGTAACTACAGTAGGAACTCCTAATGCATTAACTCCTTTTATCAACTTGATACAGTTATCTAATAAAACTTCTTTTTCATTCATTGCTGGTAATAATCTTTCCTGAATATCAACAACTAATAATATTGAATCTTCTAATTTAATCTTCATAGCATTTCTCCTTTATAAGTATCCTAGAATTTTTAATACATATATTATCCCTGTAAGGGTAAAGGCTGAAAGTAAGGTTGTTATTACTATAATACTTGAAGTAAGTACTTCGTCATTATCCATACTTTTTGCCATTATATAACATGTAGGTGTTGTCGGCGCTCCTAACATGATTATTGTAGCTGCCATAAATTCATTTCTAAAGCCTAAAAGTATTGCTACTGGTATAAATATCAAAGGTAAAATAATAAGTTTAATTAATGTACCAAAAATTGTAGGCTTTAATTTTGCTAGTGCTTTTCCTGCTTCAAATCCTCCACCAACACAAAGAAGTGCAAAAGGTGTAGCCATTCTGGCGACTAAATCTATTGATGTATCAATCAAGTGGGGAAAGTCAATACCTACCCACGAAACTATAAGTCCAATTAATATTGCAATAATTATTGGATTTTTACATATGTCTACAAATGCTTTTTTAACTGTTTTAGACTTTTCTCCTGCTGATTCAAAAGTAAGTACTATTACTGAATAAATATTAAACAGGGGTACTGCTCCTATTATCACAAGAGGCATAGCTCCTGAGCTTCCATATAGATTTTGTACCAAAGCGATTCCTAGTACCGCCACACTCCCTCTAAAAGAAGCCTGAACAAAAGCACCTATCATAAATTTGTTCTTTAAAAATAATTTTGTAAGTCCCCATAATCCCCAGAACATAACTGATGTTACTATAATACAATATCCTACATATTTAATATCAAATGTACTTGATATATCGTTTTCCAATAAATCTCTAAATAAAAGTACTGGTAATGTTATTGTAAAATTTATTTTATTAGCAATTTTTATAAAGCTTTCATTAATTATACCTAGTCGCTTTAAAACATAGCCTAATATAATAACAATAAAAATAGGAATGGTTGCGTTTAAACTAAATAAAAGGTTGTCCATTATTCCTCCTTCAAAAAACTTATAGACAATTTTATCAAAAATAATTTGAATTTGCAATTTAAACTGCTATTATATAAGTATAAGGATGGTGGAATGCTCATGAACATTATAAGTACAAATACTTTAACCAAAGATCAATATGAAGAAATAGGTAAGCTTACATCTGACTGTCAGAAAATTGATAATACTGCAGGACTTATTTTTTTAGAGTCAGATATGAATGAATACGAAAGATTTCCTTGTTTTCACCTATTATACGAAGACAAAAAATTGTCATCTTTTCTTTCAATATTTATCCCAAACACTAATGAATGTGAAGTATATGCTTTCACAACACCTAAGTCAAGAAATAAAGGATTATTTAAAAAGCTCTTTTTTATAGCTAAAGAATTTATAGATGAATACGGGATAAAGGATATCTTGCTTGTTAGTGAGCCAAATAACAATCTCTACGAACAGCTTTTCAAAACCATAAGTGCAAAATTTTATTATTCAGATTTCATGATGAAATACAATACTGATTACATACCAAAACCTGAAAATAACCTTAAATTAAAAGTGTTTCAAAAAAATCATATAGAAATTTTTGAAACATATTTAAATGATGAGCATATAGGCGGATGCAGAGTTGATAACAGTAGCGGCAGTTCAACTATCTATGATTTTGAAATAATAGAAAAAATGCGAAATAAGGGTTATGGGCGTGAAACTTTATTATTAGTATTAGACTATTTATTAAATAATCACCATAAAAATATTATCTTACACATAGATGGACGAAACATAACAGCCCATTCTATGTATTTAAAATATGGTTTTGAAAATGTAAAACAAATCGACTATTGGAAAGTCATTTGAAAAGACATCATTAAATATAGTCTTGTATTTAAATCGTCAAGATTAACTCCAGTAAGGCTATCTATTCTCTCCATTCTATTAATAAAGGTACTTCTGTGTATTTTTAATTTTTCGGCAGCTAATGATGCATTAAAATTCACTTTAAAGAAAGTAAATAATGTCTTATAGAGTTCACTTCCTGTTTTAGAATCATGTGCTCTAATTTTTAATAATCCCTTATGGCAAAGATCTTTTGCTTTGAATTTCCTAATACCATTATCTATAATATAGTCAAGTACATAATTATCAAAATAAAAAGCCCACAGCATAGTATCTTTTTCTGGTCCGTATTTAAGTGCTATTTCTGACTGATTAAAAGCAATTTTAATACTTCCAATATTATAAAACTCTCTACTAACGCCTGCTATAGTTAAACTTTCTCTTAAAAAATATGATAATGTCTGATTAAAGCTTGACTCATTGTTTTCATGAAATACAGTTAAATTGATAAGGAGAACGATATTATTTTCATACGGAAATGCACTGGTACCTTTCCACATTTTTTCCAACTGAGGACACATATACTCTACATACAATTCCTTAGAATATGTGTGACCGTGTTTTAATTGAACTAATACATACTCATCCTTTATTGACCATTCTAACTTTTCCATTGCCGAATTCCATGAAAGATCAGAAAATGTCTCACCTTTTAAACTATCTGTCAGCATTACATGAAGAGCATCCATCTTTGGGTTGATCTGATGAAATCCTTTATATCTTGAATACATATCTTCTATATATAAATTAATATGAAAAAGAATCTGTGCATTATAATCATTTATTAGGGAATTTTTTTCCATAATGGCAGAAATTCTACCTACATATTGATTTTTATAAAAAACATTCTTTGCAACAATACTTTGATCTCCGACTATAAATAATGATTCTTGCACTTTTTTTTCTGCTTCATAATTTGGCTGGGAAATTATTTCATTAACATTTCTAAGGGGTAAATAATTATAATCATCTACAAATTCGTCTACCAGACCCATTTTTTTTGATGTATCTTTTGAATATGCCACATAACTAAAATCATCATCTATTAAGGAAATCGGTGAATGTGTAACACTTTTACATGATTCAATAACCTCAACAAATCCCAAATCTTCATTATTTATAGTTTTCAACTTATCGTCCCACTCATCAAACAATTCAAATATACTTTGTAGAATGTTAAATATCTGTTCTGAACTGACTTTCTTTTTTACTACCAATATATCAAAAGCAAAGTCTTCACTAAGTTCTATAGGTTCACCTAAGCAAATTAATAGTACATTTTGTACACCTGTCGGTATTTCTTTTATAAGCTCAGGTTTTATTATGACCAAATGCCCAGAAATAAACTTTGATTTTTCGAAAAATATAGGCCTTTTAACATAATCACTTTTATTTTTTCGCTTAATTTTCTCAATTTCCACCACATTTGATAGCTGATAATGCAATATTTCTAGATTTAGTTTCATATTATATCCTCCATTATTTGATATTATCATTTTCCATAAAAAAACTCAAGCATAATACAAATTGTAGAGTGTGCAAGTGAACATTATATACAGTATGTGTTTTTGCGTTAAATTTATATCGATTTTTTGGTAGTTTTTACCCTTTTTTGAGCTTTTTTTCAAATATTATTAGTTAAGAATTTATCAATCGTTGACGTTTATTCTAGACAAATATAACATGAGGTTGTAACGAATTAGTAACGAATCTAAAAAATATTTTTGAAGTAAAGGAGGAAAACTTTTGGATATCAAGCAGAATTTTTTCGAGACATTAAACGGAGGTAAACCTGAGGCCTTTGTAAATGAATGGGAGCCATTTGGTATGTTATATGACCCACTCATGGCAATGACACTTACAGGACAAAAAGGTAAAGACATTATTGATCCATGGGGAATAACTATTCATTGGGGAGATGATGAACCAGGCCCTATGCCTTACATAACAGACGAGACAAAAGTATTAAAAGACATCACAGAATGGCAAAAATATGTAAAAGCTCCCGACATCGGCGGAGCTGACCTTGACTGGACTATGGCTAAACAAATGGCTGAAGGCGCACGTGCAGAAGGTAAATTAGCTATGACATTGATGGCAACAGGTCTTTTCGAGCAGTCTCATTACTTAATGGGATTCGAAGATACTTTAATGAATTTTCTATTAGAGCCAGAAGCTATGCATGAGTTTCTTGATTATCTATTAGAATATAAAATGTTATATGCTAAATTATTAGTAGAAAACAACAAACCAGACATTATTTTGTGGCATGACGACTGGGGATCAAAAAACAGTCTTTTCATGAGTGCAGAAGTTTGGAGAGAGTTCTTTAAGCCAAGGTACAAAAAAATCTTTGATTATTTCCATGAAAATGGTATATTGGTAATGGTACATGCTGATAGCTGGTGTGAAATAATTGTTAATGATATGGCTGATGTAGGAATTGATATTTGGCAAGGTGTTCTACCACAAAATGACATTCCAAAATTACAAAAAGAACTAAATGGGAGAATGATTCTCATGGGTGGTATCGATGCACAAAAAATCGACTTCCCTGACGTGGATGAAGAATTGGTTCGCGAGGAAGTTAGAAGATGTTGCAGGGAATACGCACCAGGGGGAAGCTTTATACCTTGTCTAACATATGGAGGACCGGGAAGTATTTATCCAAATGTTGACCCAATTCTTATGGATGAAATCAAGGAACAAAGCAAAGTATATTTCAAATAGTAAAGGAGAAATTATGAGAAAAAAACATTTAGCAGTAATTGTTGCAGCGCTCGCTTTTCTAGGTTTATTTATTGGTAACTTTGGACAGTATCAAGTAGCTGCAATGCCAGGAGCGGTATTTGCTAAGCTAATGCTTACACCGCAGCAATTTGCAAGTATTATGACAGGGCCAATGATGCTATCTATTATTTTAAGTTTGGTTTCAGGAACTTTAATGGATAGATTTGGTATCAAACCAATCGTAGCTATCGGTTTAGTATTATCTTCACTGGGTTTTGTAATAAGACCTTTTGCTACAAGCTATGGAGTTATGCTTGTTGCAATGATTCTTACAGGATTAGGATGTTGTATATTTAATGCTAACATTTCAAAAATAGTTGGTTCATTATTTTCAGCAGACAAAGTAGGTAGAATTATAGGTATAATCATGTTTGGTGCAACCTTCTCAATGACAGTTGCATTCTCAACAGCAGTATTATTCCCAACACTTGAAATCGCATTTTGGGTTTCAGCTGGATTTAGTATCCTAGTAATGATCTTGTGGTTCTTATTAGTAAGCACAAAAGCTTTAAAAGAAAGTGCTGGATCAGTACATACAACTAGCGTACCAATGAAAGAATCTTTAGCTGTGGCTGTAAAAAGTAAAGATATCTGGTTTATGGGGCTTGCATTTGGTTTCTTACTTGGCGGAATCATGGTTACATCAACATTCCAGGTTACTGCACTTTCAACTATAGGTGGATACACTGAAGGTCAGGCAAACACATTTTCAACTGTACTTACTATCGGTAATATTATAGGTACCCTAGCTGGACCATTTATGGTTGTTAAGCTTAAGAGAATGAAACCTTTCTTAGTAGCACTTATGATTATAGGTATCGCTTGTACAGCATTATTAATAGAGTTACCTGCTGGCGGAATGTATGTTACTTCATTCGTACTTGGTTTCGTAAGAAGTGCATTCATTACAATAGTTATCTCATTCCCATTCTTTTTCAAAGGAATTGGACCAAAATATGCAGGAGCTGCTGGTGGTTTAGCATCATCACTACAGGTGCTTGGAGCCGTAGTACTTCCTACATATGTAGTTGTACCTCTTTCTAGCTTATTTGGCGGAAGTATGCATGTTTACTTCTACTTAGCAGCAGCATGCTTAGTAATAGCATTAATATTCACATTATTAATGACTGATATTAGAAAAATCAAACACGAAGAAACTGCATAATATCCAATTTAAATATACATAATAAAAGAGCTTCCCTTTTAGACATCTTATCCTAAAGGGAAGCTCTTAAAAAACTTATTTTTCAATGAGGTTCGATTCACTAAATTCAAACTTCGTCTTCAACTCGTTTTCATTAAGTTCCTTCGAACAAAGTTCGTACTAAACTCATTCTTCGTCATTGACTCGAATTCGTCAAGTACTCTACTATATTACTTATTTGCTGATCTAACTGCTGACATAGCAACGTTTCCTACTAATTCTGAAACAGGCGCACTTCTTGAACAGTCACTTACAACCATTTTAAATCCTTGAAGGAAAGGTCCTGGAGCATCAGCACCACCAAAGAACTGAACACATTTTGTAGCAATATTTCCTACGTTTATGTCTGGCCAGATAATGATGTTTGCTTTTCCTGCAACTTCACTTTCTCTCTTCATTTTCTTTGAAGCTACTTTTTCATTGATTGCTGTATCTAACTGGAATTCTCCATCGATTTTTAACTCAGGTCTTCTTTCATTTGCAATTGAAACAGCATTTCTTATTTTATCAACATAGTCATGCTCTGAACTTCCGTCAGTTGAGAATGATAACATAGCACATCTTGGATCCCATCCCATAAGAGCTTTAACTGAATCACATGTAGAAATAGCAATACCTGCAAGTTCTGCTTCAGTAGGAGCAACATTAACTGCACTATCTCCAAATGCTAATAAGTTTCCTTCGCTTCCTTCATAGTTAGGAATCTGGAAGATACCAAAGCTTGATGGTGATTCAACACCGTCAGCTAAACCTATGATAGTTGTAGCACCTAATACAACCTCTCCTGTACTATGTACAAGGCCTGCAAAAGTAACATCCAACTCTCCTATAGCCTGAGCTATTAAAGCTGCATACATTGCATCTTTTGACTTTCTTTTTAATGCTTTTAAACTTAAAAGTTCTGAATATTCAGCAACATATTTTTCAAATCTAGCTTCCATTGCTGCTTCATCAGTGGTATCGAATAATTCGATTCCTTCGATGTTTACACCAAATCCTTTTGCTGCTTCTTTGATTTCTTCTGGGTTTCCTGCCAATACAGGCACACAAATTCCTTTTTCTTTACATTCCACAGCTGTAAGAAGTATTTTTTCTTCAGTCGCTTCTGGGAATGCGATTCTTTGAGGGTTAGCTTTTGCTTTCTCAAAAATTCCGTCCATTATACTCATTCTTATTTCCTCCAAAAATTTTTATGTACCACAAACTACACAACTTCTATATGCTTTTTGAATCAATATGATTCATTTAATATTTTTAAGTCAGGCCAGTAGCTTAAAACGACCTTACCTAAAACTTCATCTTTTGTTACAAAAGTATTGTCCCAGAGCCTAGAATCATTGGAGTGATTTCTATTATCTCCTAGTACAAAATACGAATCCTCCGGAACTGTAACTGGTCCAAATTCAAGATTTGTATTTGGTTCTTCCCTAATAAACTCATCGTTTAAAGGTATTTCACTTCCATTTATATATACGAGTCCGTCTACCATTTCAACAGTATCTCCTGGTAAACCAATAACTCTTTTAACAAACTTTTGCGATTCATCATCTGGAAATTTAAATACAATAATATCAAACCTTTCTGGATCACTAAACCAATAAGAAAACCGAAGGCCTAATGCTCTTCCGTTTGTCATTAATGTATTTTCCATTGAACCAGAATCCACTTTTGCATTTATAATCACAAAATTGTTTATTACTATAGCTAATATTACCGCTAATAAAACCACTTTTATCCAGCTGAAAAGTTCTTTTTTTAAGTTTTTATTTTCTGGTTCTATATTCTCTGACATACTTTTCCTTTCAGGGATAACGCAAAATTTATCCTTTACAATTATAACATATAAACCCTAAAAATAAAGTGTTAAATTTTCCATTGAAACGGGAGTGCTACATTATGGTAACACTCCCGGTATTTCTTTAGACTAAATTAGTGTATCCCATTAAGTCTTCATCTACATCTCTGGCAACTTCTCTACCTTCGCGTATCGCCCATACAACCAAGGACTGTCCTCTATGCACATCTCCTGCACAATAAACATTTTCAACATTTGTTGTGTATTTTCCTGCTTCTGTTTTTACGTTTGATCTTTCATTAACTTCCACTCCAAAAGCATTTGTTACATATGATTCGCTTCCTAAGAATCCTGCAGCAATTAGTACTAAATCAACATCTATAATTTCTTCGCTACCTTCAACTTCTGACATTTTACAGTCTACAAACTGAAGTTTTACTATTTTAGCCTGTTTAACATTTCCTGATTCATCACCTATGAATTCTTTTACAGTTGTCTGGTAAACTCTAGGGTCTTCACCAAACATTGCTATTGCTTCTTCCTGACCATAATCAGTTTTACAAACCTTTGGCCATTGAGGCCATGGATTGTTTTCTGCTCTGGTTTCAGGTGCTTTAGGCATCATTTCTAACTGGATTACTGATTTTGCACCATGTCTTATAGATGTACCAACACAGTCATTTCCTGTATCTCCACCACCAATAACCATTACATTTTTACCTTTAGCTGAAACATAAGTTCCTTCTTCAAGATTATTTGAAAGAAGACTTTTTGTAGTAGATTTAAGGAAATCTACTGCAAAATATATACCTGCAAGTTCTCTGCCTGGCACTTTTATATCTCTTGGGTTTGAAGCTCCACAAGCTAAAACTACTCTGTCAAAATCTTTCATTATTTTTGATGCATCAACATTTTCACCAATGTTTGAATTGGTTTCAAACTTCACACCTTCAGCTTTCATTATTTCAACTTTACGTTCAATAACAGTCTTTTCAAGCTTCATATTTGGAATTCCATACATAAGAAGTCCGCCAACTCTGTCTTCTCTTTCGAAAACAGTGACATCATGGCCTCTGTGGTTTAGCTGATCAGCTGCCGCAAGACCCGAAGGACCTGAGCCGATAACTGCCACAGATTTTCCTGTTCTTATTTTTGGAACATTAGGTTTAATGTATCCTTCTTCATAAGCATTTTCAATGATTGAAAGCTCATTCTGTTTTACTGTAACAGGGTCATCATTTATTCCACATGTACACGCAGATTCACAAGGTGCTGGACAAACTCTTCCTGTAAATTCTGGAAAGTTGTTTGTCTTTTTAAGTCTTGAGTATGCCTGTTCCCAGTTTTTAGTAAAAATCAAATCATTCCATTCAGGTATAAGATTGTTTAAAGGACATCCTGAAGCCATTCCACCTAGCATCATTCCTGACTGACAGAAAGGCACTCCACATTCCATACATCTTGCACCCTGATTTTCTCTATCTTCTTTGGATAAAGGAGTGTGAAATTCGTTGAAATTTTCAATTCTTGACTTTGGAGAAGACGCTTCATTTCCTACACGCTTATATTCTAAAAATCCTGTTGGTTTTCCCATTTAAATTTCCCTCCTATTCTCCTTTTTCCAAATGATAAAATGCTTCGATTTGAGCTTCATCAATGTTCAAGCCTTTTTCCTGCATTTTAGCAATTGCTTTAACTACTTTATCATAATCATGAGGCACAACTTTCTTAAACTTTGGTAGATATTCATCAAAGTTATCAAGAACTTCTTTTCCTCTTTTTGAACCAGTACAGCTTACATGTTCTTCTATGATTGCTTTTAGTTCTTCAACATCTATTTGATTAGTTACTTCTGAAAAAGAAACAAGTTCTTTGTTTACTTTCTTATAGAAATCTTTATCAAGGTCTAGAACATATGCAATACCACCACTCATACCAGCTGCAAAGTTTTTACCTGTTTTACCAAGTACAACAACTTTACCACCTGTCATATACTCGCATCCATGTTCACCAACACCTTCAACTACCGCAGTAGCTCCAGAGTTACGTACGCAGAATCTTTCTCCTGCTACACCACTAATGAATGCTTTACCACTTGTCGCACCATATAGAGCAACATTACCGATAAGTATATTTTCATGAGCAACAAATTTCGCTTTTTTATCTGGATATACTATTAACTTACCACCTGAAAGACCTTTACCAAAGTAGTCATTACTTTCTCCTTCTAAGTCAAGAGTAAGTCCTTTTGGAATAAATGCACCAAAACTTTGTCCACCACTTCCAATTCCTTTAACTACATAGCTGTCTTCTTCAAGAGTATCTTCAAATCTTCTTGTTAACTCTGAACCTAATATTGTACCAAAAGCTCTGTCTGTGTTAATAACTTTTACATCGATAGTTGCTTTTTCTTTTTTCTCCATAGCACTTTCAAGATCTTTTAATAAAACTCTTTCGTCTACAGTTTTTTCAAGTTCAAAGTCATAAACATTTTTATTTAAATAATCTACTTTTTCTTTTCTTGCAAAATCACAATCTAAGATTTTTGTTAGATTAATATTACTTTCTCTTTGAGTAAGTAAGTCCTGTTCTACCAACTAATTCGTCTACAGTTCTTATTCCTAGTTCTGCCATATACTCTCTTAGTTCCTGAGCAACAAACTTCATGAAGTTCACAACATATTCAGCTTTTCCAGCAAAACGTTTTCTAAGCTCTGGATTTTGAGTAGCAACACAACTGGACAGGTATCCAAGTTACAAACTCTCATCATTACACATCCTAGAGTAACAAGTGGTGCTGTTGCAAAACCAAATTCTTCTGCTCCAAGCATAGCAGCAACTGCTACATCTCTACCACTCATAAGTTTACCGTCAGTTTCAACCACAACTTTATCTCTAAGTCCATTTGCAATAAGAGTCTGGTGTGTTTCTGATAATCCAAGCTCCCAAGGAAGTCCTGCATTATAAACTGAACTTCTAGGCGCCGCTCCTGTTCCTCCATCAAAACCTGATATAAGAATAACCTGAGCACCTGCTTTAGCAACACCAGCAGCAATTGTTCCAACTCCTGCTTCTGAAACTAATTTTACAGAGATTCTTGAGTATTTATTTGCATTTTTCAAGTCATAAATAAGCTCTGCAAGGTCCTCAATAGAATAAATATCATGATGAGGTGGTGGCGAAATCAAACTAACACCTGGTGTTGAATGTCTTGTTTTAGCAATCCAAGGGTAAACCTTTGATCCTGGAAGGTGACCACCTTCTCCCTGGTTTAGCACCCTGTGCCATTTTAATTTGGATTTCTGTAGCACTTACAAGATATCTTGAAGTAACACCAAATCTTCCAGATGCAACCTGTTTAATAGCTGAACATCTATTCATTTCACAGCCAGCACTGTAAATCCTGTCAAGGCTTTCTCCACCTTCACCACTGTTTGATTTACCTTTAAGCTGATTCATTGCAAGAGCTAGAGCTTCATGGGCTTCTTCTGAAATAGAACCATAAGACATAGCACCTGTCTTAAATCTTTTTACAATTTCATCAACACTTTCAACTTCGTCTATAGATATACCCTTATTAGGATATTTAAATCTCATAATACCTCTAAGATTAATTTCATCATTGTGCTCATTAATCATTTTAGAGTATTCTTTATACATTTCATAATCGCCTGTACGAGTAGCTTCTTGTAATAGATGAATAGTAGCAGGGTTATATAAATGTTCTTCTTTTCCACTTCTATATTTATGAGTACCAGCACTATCAAGAGTATTGTCTGTTTCAAGGCTCAAGCTGTCAAATGCTGATGAATGTAATTTATCTACTGCTTGTTCTATTTCATCAAGTCCTATACCTTCAACTCTGCTAACAGTGTTTGTAAAGTACTCATCCACAAGCTCAGAATTCAAGCCAATAGCTTCAAAGATTTGAGCTCCCTGATATGATTGAACTGTAGAAATACCCATTTTAGAAGCTATTTTAACGATACCGTGAATTACTGCATCATTATAATCTTCTACCGCTGCATAGAAGTCTTTATCTAGTAAATTATCAGCAATTAACTGTCTAATTGTATCATGTGCAAGATATGGGTTGATTGCAGAAGCACCATATCCAAGAAGAGTTGCAAAATGATGTACCTCTCTTGGTTCACCACTTTCTACTATTATTGAAAGAGATGTTCTCTTTTTAGTTCTTACAAGATACTGATGTAGGGCAGAAACAGCTAATAATGAAGGAATAGCTACATGATTTTCATCAACTCCTCTATCTGAAAGGATAAGAACAGTCGCTCCTTCTCTATGAGCTTTATCAGCTTCTACAAACAAGTTAGATATTGCTGCTTTTAAACTTGTGTTTTTATAGTAAAGCATTGAAACTCTGGCAGTCTTAATTCCAGCAATTTTCACTTTTTCTATTTTTAATAAATCTGTGCTTGTTAAGATAGGATTCTTGATTTTTAAAACTTGACAGTTTGTAGCTTTTTCTTCAAGAATATTTCCATCTTTACCAATATATACTGTAGTAGATGTAACAATTTCCTCACGAATAGCATCGATTGGTGGATTTGTTACCTGTGCAAACAGCTGTTTAAAATAATTAAACAGTGGCTGGTATTTTTCACTCATACCTGGCAATGCTCTGTCGCATCCCATTGACGCGATAGGTTCATGACCTGTTCTAGCCATTGGTAATATTGAAGTTTTAACATCTTCATAAACATATCCAAATGCTTTTTGACGTTTTACAATTTCGCCATTTGAATATTCTTCAATTTTTTTGTTTGGTATTTTTATATCTGCCAACTTAACAAGGTTTGTTGATAACCATTCACCATAAGGTTTTGAGTTTGCATAACCTTGTTTTAAGTCATAATCTGAAATAACCTGTCCTTTTACTGTGTCAACTAAAAGCATTTTCCCAGGTCTTAATCTGTCTTTTAATACTACTTTTTCAGGAGCAACATTTAAAACTCCTACTTCAGATGAAAGAATAAGAATATCATCATCTGTTATACAGTATCTTGAAGGTCTTAATCCGTTTCTATCAAGGATAGCTCCCATAATATCCCCATCACTGTATAATATTGAAGCAGGTCCATCCCATGGCTCCATCATTGTCGCACAGTAAGCATAGAAATCTCTTTGTTCCTGTGTCAATGTGTCATTGTTTTCCCACGGCTCAGGAATAAGCATCATAACTGCACGTGGTAAATCCATGCCACTCATCATTAAGAACTCTAATGTATTATCAAGCATAGCTGAGTCTGAACCGTCGCGATTAACAACAGGCACAACTTTATGCATGTCTTCTTCAAAATACTTTGTTTTCATGTTTTCTTCGCGGGCAAGCATATTATCGGCGTTACCTTTGATAGTATTAATCTCACCATTATGAACAAGCATTCTGTTCGGATGAGCTCTATGCCAGCTAGGATTTGTATTTGTACTAAATCTTGAATGAACAAGCGCTACTGCTGATTCATAGTTTTCATCCTGTAAATCATTAAAGAAACTTCTTAACTGACCTACAAGGAACATTCCTTTATAGACAATAGTACGACTCGACAAAGAAACAACGTAAGTGTCATCATTACTTTGTTCAAAAATACGTCTTACTATATATAGTTTTCGATCAAATTCTAATCCTTTTTCTACATCTTCAGGCTTTTTAACAAACGCTTGCATTATACAAGGCATACTGTCTAAAGCGGTAGTACCAAGAACTGATGGTGTGTTTGGAACTTCTCTCCAACCTAAAAACTCCATCCCTTCTTTTTTCACAATTATCTCAAACATGTTTTTTGCTTGATTTCTTTTTAACTCGTCCTGTGGGAAAAAGAACATACCTACGCCATATTCTCTTTCAGCTCCTAAAAAAATGCCTAAAGGCTTAACCGCGTTTTGGAAGAATTTATGAGATATCTGCAAGAGAATACCCACTCCGTCTCCGGTCTTTCCTTCGGCATCTTTACCAGCCCTATGTTCTAATGTTTCCACAATCTCTAACGCACCAACTACTGTTTCGTGTGTTTTTCTACCTTTAATATCAACTACTGCACCAATACCACAGTTGTCGTGCTCGAATCTGGAATCATACAACCCACTGAACGAAGCTTCTTCAAATAAATTAGCTCGTTCCATATACATTGTCCTTTCGCTGTTTAATTTAGTTTCTCAATAATATACTATAACATAAGTCTTTTGTAAAGAAAAATATATTTTTAACAATATCTTTAACCGCCTAAAAATCCTCTGATTTTTTTGCTTCTAACTGGATTTCTTAGCTTTCTTAAAGCCTTAGCTTCAATCTGTCTAATTCTCTCTCTCGTTACGTTAAATTCCTTTCCAACTTCTTCCAAGGTTCTTGGATGTCCATCTTCTAGACCGAATCTAAGTACGATTACTTGTCTTTCTCTATCTTTAAGATCTTCTAATAAAACATCTATATGTTCTCTTAAAAGAACTGATTCTACACTTTCTTCAGGTGTAAGTGCTGTGTTATCAGCAACAAAGTCACCAAGATTCGAGTCATCTTCTTCACCAATAGGTGTTTCTAGGGAAGCTGGTTCTCTAGCAATCTGCATTATTTCAAGAACTTTTTTCTCTGGCATATTTAACTCATCAGCTATTTCTTTGCTTGAAGGCTCATACCCTAACTCTAGCGTTAAATTTCTTTGTACCTTTGAAATTCTGTTTATAGTTTCCACCATATGAACTGGTATACGAATTGTTCTAGCCTGATCTGCAAGTGCTCTTGTAACAGACTGTCTTATCCACCATGTTGCATAAGTACTTAATTTATAACCTCTTTCATAATTAAACTTTTCAACACCTTTAATTAATCCTAGATTTCCTTCTTGTACTAAATCAAGAAAGTTCATTCCTCTTCCTGTATATCTTTTCGCTATACTTACTACAAGTCTTAGATTGGATTCAATTAATATTTTCTTTGCTCTTTCATCTCCACTTGCCATTTTTTTTGCCAACTCATATTCTTCATCTGGTGATAAAAGAGGTACTGAACCAATTTCCTTTAAATACATCCTTACCGGATCATCTGTTGAAACACCGTCTAAAAGATTTTCAGTATTAATTTCTACTGTTTCTTCTTTTTCAATAACTTCAATCCCATTATCTGCAAGATAGTGGTAGACCATTTCCATCTCTTCAACGCCTAAATCCATTTTGCTGAAATAGTCTGTAACTTCGTCTATTTCCAAAACATTTTTTTTGCTATTAGCAATTTCTACAAGTTTAAGCAGGCTTGTCTTAAATTCTTCCTTATTCAAAAATATCTGTCCTTTCTTTAATGCACAAAATACTACTTTATAAACTTAAGTCCGATTCCTGACATTATGTTTATTACTCTTTTGTGATTTTTTATCACTATTTTTTCTGGATTTCCTCCAAATTCCCCATCTAGTGTCCAAGGGATTTGATCTATATTTTTAATATAAATTTTTGAAGCTTTACATTCCACAACACATTCTGATTCCGTTTTGATACCCATTAATGCCGAAGCAATTGACTGAACATCTGCTGGATTTTTGGGTTTTTTTATCAACATAACTTCGAACAATCCATCGTTTAGACTAACTTTGTCTCCTACAATTCCTTTTATACCACCAACTGAAACTGCATTTGTAATCATTCCGTATATAAAATTACCCTCTATTATATTATCATCAAATTTCATTATCAAATGATGTGCTTTTATTGTTCTAACACTTTTCAGAGCTTCTAAAACATATGCTGTATGACCAAGCATATTCTTGCTTCCCTGAGATGTTTTGTAAGAAACCTCTGAAAACGCTCCAAACGCAGCTACATAAATGAACATTTTCTTATTAAATGTACCCATGTCTACTGGAAAAGGTTTTCCCTTCACCGCCACTGTTGCTGCCTTTATCATATTCTTAGGTAGTTTTAATCCTACTGAAAAATCATTGGTAGATCCTGCAGGAATATAACCTAATTCAGGTTTATTTTCATGATACATTAACCCTGTCATTACTTCATTTAATGTACCATCTCCACCACTACAAACTATCAGGTCATAGTATGATGCATTTTCTTTTACATACTTCATTGCGTCGTATTTACTTTGAGTTGACCTAACCGAAACCTTATAACCTTCTTTTATAAATATATCTAATATGTCTACTAAATTTTGTTTTATTAATGCCTTACCTGAATAAGGATTAAATATAAACAATAGTTTTTTCAGCTTTATGCTTCTTTTGGTTTGAACAGGTTCCTCTTTTGGAATTGCTTGAGGTTTGGTTTGAGGTTTTTCCTGTACTTCTTCTTTTTCAACAGGTATCTTTTGGATGCTTAAGTTTTCCTTTTTCTTTCTTGGCTTTAATTCTCCTAATGTGAAAAACTCAATTTCTTCATCCGAAAGATATGGTGACAATTTTTCTAAAACCATTTTATTATAGTTATATACTTCTTTTAAATCTGATTCTTCTAATTGTTCTTCTAAAATACCATCCATATCAATCGGTGCATATGTTATTGGTTCAAAAGACATGAATTTTCCGTATTCGTTCTCATTATCTTCTATACAAAGAAGTTCATTTTCAATTCTTATACCATGACTTCCTTCAACATAAATGCCTGGTTCATCTGTTGTAATCATTCCAGCTTCTAGTACACAATTTTCTCTACCTGGTATATTTTTCCATCTGAAACTATTAGGTCCCTCATGAATATTTAAAAGATAGCCTACTCCATGTCCCGTGCCACTTTTATAATCAATGTTATGATCCCAAATAGGACCTCTTGCAATTACATCAAGATTTAACCCTGTACATCCATACAAGAATTTTGCTTTTGACAACCTTAACATTGATTTTACAACTGTTGTGTAATGAAATTTCACATCATCAGAAACATCTCCGAGAATGATTGTTCTGGTTATATCAGTGCTCCCTTTATAATAGTGGGCTCCTGAATCCACCAAAAGAATGCCTTGATTTTTCAATTTCACTTTCGGATTGTTATAAGGTGAATAATGCATCATAGCTGCATTTTCATTATAAGCACTTATGGTTCTAAAACTTTCTTCAATAAAACCATCCATAGATTTTCTTAGATTATAAAGATAATCTGCTGCACTCACCTGTGTTATCTCTTGCTTACCTACATTATTTTTTAGCCAAAACATAAATTTCGCCATACATACGCCGTCTGCAATATGAGCTTGTTTTATATTTTCTATTTCTACATCATTCTTAACCGCTTTAAAATATGTAGTAGGGTTCGTTGCATCTACTAAATTTACACTATTTCGTATGCATTTGTAAAGAGAATAATTTATTTTATTACAATCTATTAAAACTCCCTTTGATTTTCGAGCTTTTTTTGTAAAAAAAGTCAAAACATTTTCATAATTTAGTATCTCAACACCATTATCTTTTAAATGATTTTTTACTTCTTCCTGTAAATTATTATTTATCAAAAACAGATATGCTTTATTAGGTGTTATTATAGAATAAGAATATACTACTGGATTAAATTCAATATCTTTACCTCTAATATTATATAACCAGGCAATATCGTCAAGTGTATTTAATAAATGTAAATCAGCATTCTTTTCTTTCATTTCATTTCTAAGTCTTTCAAGTTTGCTGCTTACAGTTTCTCCTGTATATTTTTCATCTAATATAAATACTTCTTTTGATTCAAGTTCTGGTCTGTCTGTCCATACCCAGCCTGCCATATCCATTTTATATTTTATCTTAACTCTTTTAGGGCGTAATTTTTTCTCCAGTTCACGCCCCATATTTGCACTTATTACTCTTCCATCAAATCCTATATGGTCTCTATTATTTATTTTTGAACATATATATTCAACAACAGTAGGAACATCTTTTTCTCCTTCTTTATATAAAGTGATTTCTGTCCCTGCTATTTCTTTTTTTGCCTGTATAAAATACCTACCATCAGTAAATAAAGCTGCTTCTTCTATAGTAATAATAAGAGTTCCTGCCGAGCCTGTAAAACCACTCATATATTCTCTGGCTTTAAAGTAATTTCCTTCATACTCGCTACTATGAAAATCAGAAGTAGGAATTACATATAAATCAATTTTTTCTCTATTCATGATAGATCTTATTTTTTGTATTCTCTCATTAATCATTTTATTAAATCCTTTACAACTTCTCCTGCAATTATTAGTCCGACTACTGATGGTACAAAAGCAATTGAACCAATATTTTCTTTAGTATCAACGGGTTTCTCTTTTGAGTATACTACTTTTAAATCTTTTATATCTCTTGCCTTTAGTTCTTTACGCATAACTTTTGCAAGAGGGCAAACTGAAGTTTCATAAATATCCGCCACTTCAAATTTTGTTGGGTCTAATTTTTTTCCTGCACCCATAGAACTTATTATAGGAACACTTACATCTTTTGCCCTTTTCACAAGCTCAATTTTGGCTGTCACTGTATCTATTGCATCTATTACATAATCATATTTTGACAAGTCATACTGGTCTGCATTTTCAGGCGTGTAAAAAATCCTATACGCGTTTACATTAGCCATAGGATTGATGTCTTTTATTCTTTTCACAAAAACATCTGTTTTGTACTCACCTATTGTACTATGAAGGGCTATAATTTGTCTATTTATATTTGTAATATCAACTTTGTCTTTATCAAAAACATCTATATTTCCTACTCCACTTCTTGCTAATGCTTCTATAGCAAAACCACCTACTCCACCTGCTCCAAAGACAGCTACTCGTGCTTTTATTAATTTTTCAACTCCACGATCTCCCAGCATCAATCTAGTTCTTTCAAAAGCTTTACTTTTTTCCATTTTTTCTCCTGTTCTAAATTATTTGAAAAAATAAGGATATTATAACCGTCATTAAGCCTGTTATACCTATTGAAATTCCACTCATAGCACCTTCTACTTCTCCAATTTCAAGGGCCTTACTAGTTCCAAATCCATGAGAAGATGTTCCAATCGCGACACCTGCCGCTGTTCTTTTCTTCACCCTGAAAAATTTAATCAATAACGGCGACATTAGAGCTCCTGTTATTCCAGTTATCGAAACTGCAAGTACTGTAATCGAAGGTATACCTCCAAGCCCACTACTTACTTCAACTGCTATAGGCACTGTCACTGATTTTGGAAATAAGGACCAGGTCACATCTTCACTTAACCCAAAGAGATGGCTCATAAGTAGTATACTAAATACTGCTGTCAAAGAACCCATTAGGCTACCAAGTATAACTGGTAAAAAATATTTTTTCAATAAGTCAATCTGCCCATAAATAGAATACGCTAATACAGCAGTTGCAGGACCTAAAAATAAGCTTATTACCTGTCCACCATTTTGATAATACTCCATAGGAATATCAAATATTTTTATTACGGCTATTATTAACACTAACGCTATAATCATTGGGTTTAATAAAGAATATTTAAACCTCTTATTTATAAGTCTTCCAATAAAATAGGTAAAAAGGGTTAGGGTAATCCCAAACAGAGGGCTTATTATGGCTTCATTCAGAGCTTTTAATAAAACATCAATCATCTGTACCCCTCTTTCTTTTGTCAATCAACTTCATGACCATTGTAACTGTAAATGCTGTAACTGCAAAAGTCAAAATCGTTGAAACCACACTTATAAAAATAATTGCAAATATGCTCTCTTTTAATACATCTAAATATTCAACTACACTTACAGTAACTGGTACGAAGAATATTGCTAAATTTGCTAATAAAAATTCTGCTGTTTCTTTAATCTGTTCAGGTTTAATGATTTTAAAAATAAGCATTATAAGTAAAATCACCATACTTATTACACTTCCTGGTATTACTACAGGAAGTGCTGTTGATATAAATATTCCAGCAATACATATGGCAAATATTAATAGAATCTGTTTGAAAATTATCATTTACTGCTCCTATAAAATGTCATTTATTTAATTATACAATTTTTTTCTCTTATATTCAAAGCAAAATAACAAAGAGATAGTGTAAATTTACTGTAGGATTTAATTGGACAGAGATTCCCCTTGATGTGTTTCAGACTTAGCTTCTGTTCACACTATACATATATTTCTTACTTTTTACAATCCCCAAATGTGATGTTTGAAATATGCTATCTTTTTAACTTCTGGAAAAGGAATACTGTGGGTCATTCTTTCTAAATATCTTTGTTCTTCTTTTAATCTTGTTCTTTCGGCTTTAAACATTTCGCAACTCATACATATTATCTCTTCTTCTGCACCTGCAGCCAATTGTAATTCCTGTTTTTGCATTCTTACAAGCTCTAACATATTTCCTTTGTTTGCTTTATATATTCGTAGTTTCGACATTTGATTAACACCGTGTCTGCTCCACCCTAATGGTCTAGAACTCATTCTGTCCGAATAAATATGACTTACATGACCTTCTGCACTACAACCCACCTGTGAATCTTTGTTAATTCCACCTCTTATTATACCATTCCAATTACCGAGAATATATAACATACAGGTTTCAACTTTTTTTCTCTGACTTTCTGTTTCTGTTACATTTAAAATTTTTTCAAATGTTGCCTGTGCCATCCATTTAACTCTTTTATTGATTGCTCGATATATTTCACTTCTAGCATCTAAAGCTGAATCCATAAGATGTGAAGTTGCTTTTATAATGTATTTTTGCATATGAAATTTGTCCAATACAAAAATAGATCCTGAAATCCACTTCCTTCCTGTCTTAATCCAATTAGCACCATCCCCATTAATATATATATGCTTGATTTTACTTATATCATAAGTCGACTGTATATAATCGTATATTTCTCTCCAAAACTGTTCCACTCCTTTACTTCCTTCATAAATCCCACCAAAATATTTAGGATTTATCAACTTCATCCTTTGACTTTTAGGTGCATCAGGTTCAATTCCTTCATATACGTAGGCTAGTTTTGGCATACTTGTATTTGATCTTGGTTTTTCAATGTCTCCCTTACTTTCCAAATATTGTAGGGAAACGTGGTCTTCATCCGCATCTATATATAGATAATCCACTTGCTTCTTATGCACGGCTTCATTATTTTCCTGATAAAACTTCAGACTATGAATCTTATTCTTAACTGTTTGTTTACTTACAGTATCTGAAAGACTAACATTTATTCCACCTTTTCGGTAACTGCTATCTACAGCTTCTTCAAGCATTTGCGCCTCTGCATCCTCAGTCATTCTCGTATGACTTTCCAGTCCCATGACTTTATCTAGCAGATACTCGCAGATTCCAGATTCTTTATTTTTAAACAGTGTTTTATGATACTTAACTGTTCCAAGGCTTGTAATTAATGATGTTTCATCTTTTCTGCTAATTACCCATCCTGACTTTCGCAGACCACTTTTACGTAGTTCTTCATCCATGCTCTCTAAAGTTTCTTTAATAATATCTAAACCTAACCTTACAACTGAATCTGTAACACCATAAATAAACTCAGCCTGCTTTTCAGGTTTATTTATAAAATCTTCTAACACTTTACCTAATTTTTTTACCCCAACTTCTTCAAACTGTTGTATACTTTTAATCATAGAGAACACCCATCCTTTGCGTTTTATTTTTATTCGCATTTAAATCTTAACACAAAGAAGGTGTTCTCTATTGTTTTTTTCAATTAATATCCTACAAAATTTTTACCCTAGCTAACAAAGAGTTCGCTTGCTAACTCTTTCGCATGATGCTTCCTCGAAGCAATTATTACCTTATTCGCGACTCTGTGATCCCTCGGAGAGTTTTTTAATTTATAGGTGAGTTCAAAGAACTTTCCTAGTAAATTAAAAAAGCAGATAACACATAAGTGCCATCTGCCTTTTGAATATTTTATTTAAAAAACTTGATTTTTCCAATAAGCGGAAGCTCTTTTGCTTTTCCTGTAGCTGCATTTACAATTCCTATAATCGCAAATACCATAACAAATATTTCAACAACAAATATTATTAAACTTACCCACCATGGAGTATATGAATATGTAATTCCCCAAAAAGCGTCATGTCTTCTAAACGGAATCACTGATAGTACTACCCATATTATCCATGAAGCTACCCATAAAGCACAAAGTGTAGCCCCCTGTATAGCATGAAATCTTGCAAATTTTGACTCCTTCTTTACAAATAAAGGAATTAAGAATAAAGGTCCTAGGTATGCTAGCCAAGCAATTGGTTTTGCATCGTTTATATCAGCTTGAGTGTAATCTGAAGTTGTGTCTTGTGTATTATTAAATTTGTTAAACGCATCTTCAACACCCTTAGTTGCTTTATTTAAACCTTCTTCAAAACTTTGCTGTCCTCCAGCTGGTGAATCTACAGGAGCACCGCAATTTGGACAAAATTTTCCTTCTTTTACGTCTGTTCCACATTTTCCACAAAATGCCATAAAAATTCCTCCTTTAATATTTTAGTTTTCGAATTTAACTATTGTTATACAATAGTTACTGTCTATAATTATACATCAACTTGTATATTCACACAATAGTAAGATTGTATCATGTATTAAGCTACTTCGTCCTGAAAAAATGTCATCCAAGATAATATTCCAAACATCAAACATATAAGTATTAAAATCATATTAATTTCCTCCAATTTTTGCATTTTATATACTTATTATGCGCTAATATATGTCCAATAAAAAGTACATCTGTCAAGATTAGGTGCACTTAATTTTTTATTTTATCTTTTCTTCCCATTCATTTTCCTTAAAACCAACTAATATCGTTTCTCCATCTGTAATAATTGGTCTTTTTACGAGCATCCCATCTGACGCAAGTAGATTTAATTTATCATCATCACTCATATCAGGAAGTTTATCTTTCAAGTTTAGGTTTTTATAAATATTACCACTTGTGTTAAAAAACTTCTTGATTGGTAATCCACTTTTAAATATCCAATCTATTAGTTCTTCCTTTTTAGGATTTTCCTCCTTTATAGGCCTCTCTATAAATTCAATTTTGTTTTCCTCTAACCATTTTTTGGCCTTTCTACATGTCCCACATTTTGTATAGCAAATAAAATTATATGCCATAATAATCCTCCTTTTATTTGTTAAAAATATAACTATTAAATATCTATTGTAAACCCTTTTAAAAAGTGTTAATATGTTTGCTGGTGCGTCAAGCGCTACAATAATAATTTGGATTTATGAAAGGAAATTTAACAATGTCAACCCAAACAACAACTTCAAACATTGCCAACCCTGCACCTCTTGGTCTTTTAGGATTCGGAATGACTACATGTCTTCTTAATTTTCATAATGCCGGACTAATTCCACTCTCAATAGTAATAATTGCAATGGGATTTGCTCTTGGTGGTGCTGCACAAATCATTGCAGGAATCATGGAATTCAAAAAGAATAACACTTTTGGTGCAACTGCTTTCACTGCGTACGGTTTCTTCTGGTGGTCATTAATCCTAATATGGATTAAACCTTTCGGAAATATTGAATCAGCTGACAGCATTAGCATGGGATACTATCTAGCACTATGGTGTATCTTTACAGGATTTATGTATATTGGAACTTTAAAACACAATCGCGCAACTCAGGTCGTTTTCTTAACTCTTACAATACTCTTCTTGTTATTAAGTGTTGCTGATTTTACTGGTATTGAAATCATCCACACGGTAGCAGGTTATGTAGGTATAGTTTGCGGATTATCAGCAATATATAATGCACTAGCACAAATAGTTAACCATGAATTTAGAAAAAG
Organism: uncultured Parasporobacterium sp.; assembly: GCA_963676435.2. Lineage (GTDB taxonomy): Bacteria > Bacillota > Clostridia > Lachnospirales > Lachnospiraceae > CAXXOZ01. The sequence continues at coordinate 412,976 of CAXXOZ010000018.1, read as the reverse complement.
TGTATTGCCGTTATAAGTAAAAAGTATTCCCGACAATTAATTTACAATATTTTTTGTCGGGATTTTTAGCTTTAAATATCTTTTACAATATCCATTAACTCTTTTATTTTTCTTTGTCTTTTCTTTTCAGTATTCCAGTTAACAACTTTTGTATTTACTACACTTCCTTCTACTTCTTGTGTTTTCTTTGCCATTTGCTTTATTGCATTATTTCCTCCAAGAAATTCAAATGGAAATGACTGGGTCACAAAACAATAAATCTTTTTGTCTTTTAAAGTACCTAATTGATTTAAGTATTCTCTCATAACACCTGAAAGGGCAAATCCCCATACAGGAGCTGCAAAAATAAGTACTTCGTACTCAGAAATATCAGGCTTATACTCAATCTCACATTTTCCTTTCAATGAACCTGGTTCATCAATAGGCTTGATACGAAGCATATCTGCCTGATGTCCTTTTTTAACTATTTCTTCTAAAACTTTTTCGGCTACACTAAAGGTGTTTCCTGTGTGTGAATGAACAACAACTGCAACTTTCATATAACCTCCTATAGAATATATTTTTATTTTTGTACTACATCTATCTCCATTTTATACTTAAAACCTTTTTCGGACATATGTCAACACATTCACCACATAATATGCAGTTTAAGGAGTTTATTTTGCCCTTTTTCACATATTCTAGGACATCTATACTCATTGGACATTTATTGTTACATCTTTTACACTCGATGCATTCTGAATTAACTGTTTTCACTTTTAATTGAGGAGTTTTTAGCATTCTGCCTATTAATGTTCCTGCCATCAAAAACGGAGACATCCAACAAATACTATGACACGCTCCCCTTCTACCTACAGTTATATCTAAAATAAAGAATATCATTAAAACCATATAATATATAATGAATTTCATGCCTATATCAACCGAGATATAATTTTCTGTCAAATGCAAAGGGTTTATCTCTTTTATCCCTCCAGTTAATATAAAAGATGTTATTAATACTAAAAACCAAATAGTAAATATAATAAACCTAATGACTGCTAGCCTCTTTATTTTTACTGGTTTATTATTTATTAACAAGCATATATCTCCTATACCAGCAGCTGGGCACACATAGCTACACCATGCTCTACCAAAGAAGATACCTGTTAAAAGCATTATGACAAATACAATTACACTACCTGAAATCACACCATTCATCGCCCCATCAATTGAAACATATGGTGAAAAATAATTTAAGGTTAATGGAAATATAAACATTAATATATATATTATAATTCTTCTTGTTTTTTGTCTCATAATATCCTATTATTTCCCTATCATTTTATCTTGATGCATAATATGGTCTACCAACCAATTTGCTAAAAAGTCCAACGACTCTTCTATTAAGGAATCCTGATGATGATCAGCTTCTAGTTTTTCACACATATCAGTAAGCTTTTGGACAAATTCACCATGCTGTATTTTCTGGGTAAAGATTTTTTTATACCCAATACTTTCCATATATTCTTCTTCACTTTTAAAGTGAAAAATTGTATATTCCCTTAATTCTTCAAAAACTTCATTGATATAATCATATTTATCAGGAATAAATTCATTGTGAAACAGCTCATAAACCTTGTTTGCAATTTCAAATAATTTTTTGTGCTCATTATCAATTGATTCTATTCCTGTAAAATATTCTGGTTTCATTTCGTACATAATAATTCCTCCTTAATAATAGTAATGATTACTATTATTTTATCACATTTATTATTTTAAGCAAGTACTTATTTAAGCCTCTTCTGCTATAACTACAAGGTAGTCATCAGGAGTAAAAATTATTTTATCTGATTTTCTTGGATTTGTTACAATAAGCATTTTATCGTTTTCATTCTTCTTATAACCTACTACTATTTCATTTCTTTTTCTACCTATTTCAGTAAGAGTGTAAAAATCTGTTTCAATATAAGGTTTCACATATAGATTAGCTTTTTTCATATATAATTCAGAGCCTTTTTCATCTAGTAAATCTTCAAAAAGTACTGATAAACCTCTATTTTCGGATATCTGTGCTAAAATTAAATTGGTTATTGATGAACCTACTACAAAGTCGTTAACATCTGTTACTTTTGCAATCTTTTGATTACTTTCTGCCCGCATTTCACTTGTTATATTAAACTTTCTATTATAATTGCCAGACATATCTCTTAGATGTATAAGAAGCAATAATGTTTTTGAATCAGACTCATCACTAGATACATCTAAATCGCTTAAAAGCAAAATATCTTTTGTGTCATTTTTAATTATTTTTTCTAACTCTTCTCTTTTATAAATATTGCTAATCTTAGTGCTTACTTCTATATTCTTGTAATTTGTTTTAATATTTTGAGGCAAATCTTTACCTGCTATGGTAACTGTAGATCCAGGTGTTGAATATGAATCTATTTCTCTTAAAATCTCCTTTAAATAATGATTATATCCAAGAATCAAAAGATGAAACTCTTCTCGTTCAGCTTTTTCAATATCTGATTCTATAGATAAATCTATATCTGGAATGTTTAATGAAGGCTTTGAAAGGTCATCATCTTTTGCCAGGTGAATAATACAGTCATTTTCTTCTATCACAGTATTCATAGGAGGATTCAAAAGCACCTCTTCTCCCTTTTTCAGTCCTACTACCACAGATTCTTCAAACATATTTAATACATCACCAAATTCTTTATAATATGTCTCTTCAAAGTTTTCAAAATAAAACTCATCTCCACCATAATCGAAAAATTCTGTTAATACTATTGATAAGCCTGGTTCTCTACATGTATGAGCTATAATTCTAGAAAGAGCATCCTTAAAATATATTATTTCAGCTTTGCCCTCACCAGCTATTTTTGCCGCATCCAAATTTTCTTTTTCATATATCATCGAGGTAAAATGCAAGTTATTATTATAAAAAGAGTCTTTTGATTTTAAATAATTAACAACACTAAGTATTATTTTTATAACTGAAAAGTCTTCTTCTTGATTTATAATAATTGATTTACTATCTTCTAATGCTGCTCTTTCATATAGATATGATTCAGTCAATTTCCCTGCTCTACATATAACCTTTGTGTTTTTAAAGTTTTTTATATGACCTTTTATCAGCTCTTCCATTTCTTCTTTTTCTTCATTACCCAGCACAATAATACAGCTTCTTTTCTGATTTTCCCCAGCTTCTATTAGCTCTGTAATAATTGTATAAATACTGTCATTAAAACCAATAATAACAGTATGTCCCTTTTCGATAATTTTTGATGTTCCTTTTTTCAGGTCATTAAATTTTTCTTCGAAACCCGCACTGATAATACCAATCAAGATACTCGTTACAAATATTCCGCACATTGTAACTATGGTCATTACAACAACATAACCAAAATTTGATAAATCTGCTCCAGCAAGAGTACCTGCATCTAAAGCATGCATAAAACTCATCCATATTGTTTTTATAACATTATACTCTGGATTAAAAATCGAACCAAAAAAACCAGTCAACCCAACAACAATAGCAGTAATTAAGAATAAAATCACTACCATTGCTATAGTCCCTTTAGCCATTAGATTATCAAATCTATATCTTAATCTATCCCCAATACGCTTTTTTTTCATTTATCAGTTTCCCCCTGACATATTTACCTCTTCTATAAGCTTTAATACCTGCTTTTCAATTTTTTCCATGTCTTCATCATTTGGAACGCCATTAAATTCCACAGGTTCTAAAAAGTCCCATCCAAGTCCGTGTCGAACTACTATTTCATCAAGTTCTTTTTGTGCTCCCCCTGACCAGCCATATGAACCTAGCCTAAATACTTTCTTACCACAGGCTTTTTTCTTTCCGATTTCTTCAAGAACTGATGCCATAGGTGGAAACATTTTATATTCGTAGGTAGGCATCGCCAAGATAACACCTGTGGATGTCCAAACTGAAGTAAGAACCGTTCCCCATGATGTCTCTGGAATCTTAAAAGAGTTGAATTTAATCTCCTGTTTTTCAAAAAGCTTTTCAATGTACTTAACTGCTTTTTCTGTCATTCCATACATAGAACTCCAAATCATGGTTATTTCTTTTCTTGCTGGTCCTTTTTGATAATTTGAATAATCTAAATATTTTTCAATAATCAAATCTGTATTTTCCCATATAAGTCCATGGCCTGGTGCAATTAATTTAAGCGGAAGCTTTTCACATTTTTCTATGGCCTTTTTAACTGATGGCGAAAAGGTCGCTAAAACATTAGAATAATATCTAACCATATCATTTTCATATACTTCTTTTTCTGCATCATCAAGCATTGATGCGTAAACGGTTTTATTGATTTTCCCAAAAGAACCAAACAAATCGCATGGAAAAAGTGTTCCTGTTTTTTCATCAAAAGAAGCTATCGTATCCGGCCAGTGAACATTTGGTATTAGGCTAAAGCTAACTGTATGTCCATTTCCCAAGTCAATGATATCTCCATCTGCTACACAGATTATATTTTCTGTATGTCCATAAAATACTTCTAATAAGTCTTTTGCTTTTTTACTACAAATAATTTTGAACTCTTTATTTATCTCTTTAAAAGCGTTTAACCATCCTGAGTGATCAGGTTCCATATGATTTACTATTAAATATTCAATTGTACATGGATCAATATTTAATTCCTTTAATATTTCAAATAATCCTTCTGGAGTAAATTCTGCGCCTGTAAAACCATCAACAACAGCAGTTTTTTCTCCTTTTATAATATAAGAATTTAATGAGACACCATTTGGTATATCCCATACACCTTCAAATAATACATTTTCTAAATTCGTGGTAAGCTGATATATATCTTCAGCAATGTTAGTAATTTTCATTCTTAGTTCTCCTTTATTACACTTATTACTTATCTATTTCATTATAATAAAATTACCGAAAATAAACAATGCACAAAATTGTATACTTTTATGACTTTTTAATATATTATTTATTTAATGTAGTGCATAAAACAATTGGGGGATTGTGAAATGGAATATGAAAACAGTAACATTACAAGAACAAAGAAATTCGGTGACAGAAGTGATGGGTTTAGAATAAAAAAACTTAGTGCAACTCAGATAGCTTCAATAAGGTACATGAAGGGAAGACTGAGTGGTCAGGTTTTTTCAAACTTTAATATTGACCTAACAAAAACTGAAAATTTTATTAAAGAAAATCGCTCTGAGCTAAAAGGACTTTCAATGCAAATAATTGTTTTTTCAGCTCTAGTAAGAACTTATGCTAAGTTTCCAAGATGTGGGCGTTTTATTATTGGAAATAAACTTTATGGTCGTGATTATACAAAAATAAATATCATGATAAAACCAACTTATACTGAGGATGATGAAGAAATTCTTCTACCACTATTATTTAACAGAAACGAAACTTTACCAGATGTTTTAAAAATATATAATGAAACCCTTAAATTTCATTTAAACGAATTATCCATTCGAAAAAAAAAGAAAGAAGATGGATACAAAACACCTGCACAATGGTTTGAAGGAAATATAGACTATATCGCTGCAAAGTTAAGCAAAATAGTAATGTTTCTTGATAAACATAGACTTTTACCTGGTTCATTGATGGAAATCAGCCCATTCCATGGATGTGCTTTTGTTACAAATGTAGGTTCAATCGGAGCAAGTGAAGCCATTCACCATTTATATGAATTTGGAACTGTTTCAACTTTTATAGGTATTGGCTCAAAATCAAAAGAAATTATTTTAACTAAAAAAGGTCTTGAAAAAAAGAACAGCATACACATAAGCTTTACAATTGATGAAAGGATATGTGAAGGATATTATTGGGCAGGTGCAATGCGATATTTTAAACGATTAATAGAAAATCCAGAATTATTGATGAAAAAGCCCGAAATTTTAAGAAAAGATGTATAGAATATGCCGATTTCCTTGACAATCACTATATTAAATAACATAATATTAATTGTAAAAATGATTATATTTACAGGGGGGAAATATGGTGAAGAAATTATTTATTTTCAGTAGTTTAATTGTTTTATTAACATCTATGGTTATTACTACTTCTGCTTGTGGAAGAAATTCAGATTCAGAAACTGAAGCTTCTACAACTACTGAAACTCAAACAACAACTTTAGCCGAAACAACGACAATATATGAAGAGCAAACATCTGAGGACTCTGAAGTTGAAACCGACGAAACTATTTCAGTTGAAGGTGATGTACAAACACATCCAGCTGCATATCATACAAGTAACCTTGGTTATACAATGCTTTACTTTACAGACACCATGAAATTTGTTAAAGGCGAAACTGCTGATATTTATTATATAAAAAACAGAGTAACCGATGCTATTGATCCTCATTCATATGTCAGCATAGCATTAAAACCAAACACAAATGTAGCAGATGTTATGGATCAGGTGGTTTTAGAGAATTCCATACCTGACCCTATAGAAAACACAACACTAACAATAAATAACTATAATGCAAAAGTAGCTTATCTTTATTACACATCTGGAACAACTGATTTTACTAAAACATTTTTTGCTATTCAGGATGGCGGTGATGTTTATCTTATAACTGAAGAATATTATTACATGGAAGGTTCAGGCTCTACAGCTCTTCTTTATACATCATTAAATACATTTACTATTGATTAGCTTTCCTAGTAAATTAAGAAAGACCTATACTAGCAAAACTGCTAATATAGGTCTTTATTGTTTTTATCTTATATTTCCCATCTAACTAAATGTCCAGAGTGTGCTAATCCACCACCAAATCCATACATTAGAACTAAATCACCTTTTTTAATTTTTCCTTGCTTTAATCCTATATCTATAGATAATGGTATTGTTGCCGATGAAGTGTTACCATATTCCACAAGACTGTATAGTGTTTTTTCTAATGGAATTCCACTTTTTTCGCATATTGATTCAATCATTCTTAAATTCGCACTATGAGGTATAAACCAGTCAATATCATCTATAGTATAACCAGTACCGCTTAAAACCTTTTCAATGCCTTTAGGAACCGTTTTTACAGCCCATTTGTATACCGCAGCCCCAGCTTGTACTACTTTATCATTATTTACTAGTGTTGCACCATTCATAGTCGTTGACATGTTACTACAGTATAAATGATGACCGATTTCTCCAGCTGAACCTACTGTAGAAGAAATAAAACTAGGATTTTCTTCGTCATATTCAACAAGAGCTGCTCCAGCACCATCACCAAAGAGTACACATGTTGCTCTATCAGTAAAATCTACAATTTTTGAAAGTGTTTCTGCTCCAATTACAAGGACTTTTTTATGAAGTCCTGAACTAACAAGTCCATTTGCGATATGAAGACCATATGCAAAACCTGCACATGCTGCATTTAAATCTATTGCTCCTGTATTTTTCATGTCAAATTTTGCCTGCAGATATGAACTTACACTAGGTGTTCTAAAATCTGGTGTAAGTGTACAAGCTAATATAAAATCAACGTCATCAACTTTTTTATCGTATCTTTTCATAAGGTCTAGTATTGCTTCATAGCACATATCACTAGTAAATTCATCTTCTCTTGTGATTCTTCTCTCTTTTATACCAGTTCTTTGAACAATCCACTCATCATTCGTATCAACCATTTTTTCCAAATCAGAATTAGTTAGTCTTTTTTCTGGTGCATATATCCCTAATCCTGTTATTTTTGCTTTTGAATTTTGCATAATAGTTCTCCTCATTCTTATTCACACAGTTATGTTCTAAAAATGTGCTCTACATTAAAATATACTCAAAAATAGTGAAAATTGCAAGCTGTAATTGAATTGCATAAGAGTATATTATGTTGTAAAGATTATTTATTTTTTATATTTTATTAAATTCAGCCTTCTTTTTAAGAAGGCTGATAGTTTTTCAAAACTATTTTTAATTAATTTAATTTAAAAGCTACTTTTAAATCATCGATTTGTTTATCATTTATTTTAACAATATTTCCTAATTGCTTAGTTGCTAATATAGCTTTTGCACTGTATTCAGCAACTTCAAGTCGGTCAAATGCATTTAATAAACTTGATCCAACCGAAACAATACAGCTATTTTTCACTAAAACCATAGGTTTATCTAAGTTTACCTGCTTTGCAATTTCTTCAGGCTTAGTATAATAGAATTCAAACGGTAGTTTTTTTACATCTCTAAGTAAAATATAACTTTCTGGTATAGTTCTTGAATCAAGTTCTTCTTGCGTAACTGCAAAAGCCATTGTATAGGTAGGGCTCGCAACAGAAACAGACATAACATCTGGATACATTTTATAAATCTCCTGGTGTATTTTATATGAAACACAAGGTATTTTTCCTTCTTCTCTTTTTCCTTCCCTTACTCTTACCAAATCTTTTGGTTCTAAATACTTTGTATCTAAATTATCAGGAGTAATTATAAAAGAACCATCACTCATTCTAACAGAAAACGATCCCTGAGTACTATTGAACAATTGTTGGTCGTAAGCTCTTTTTGACATTTCACATATATCTCTTCTTATAGCTTTTTCTTGACTTGAATAATTTTCCATTTTAAATTCTTCTGCTTTACAACTTGAGTTTTCTTTTGCAAAATCAATTTGTTCATCAGTAAGTTTTTTTAATTCACCAAAATTTATTGCCTGAATTTCTAATCTTGCTGCAAAATCTAAAGTTTCGAAAGATTTAAATGCTTCAAACAGATTCACATCCCCAACTACAACTCCATGATTTTCAAGAACTGCAATATCACAGCCCGCCTTAAATTTCTTTGCAATTTTTTCTCCTAGCTCACCACTTCCTGGTAAGCCGTATTCTGCTATTTCAATTTTTCCACATTTCATACAGGAATTTGCAAGTAGTTTTGTATCCGGCATACCTCTTACTATACTAAAAGCCACTAAAGCTGGTGGATGAGCATGCAATACAGCTTTCACATCACTTCTGCTTTCATATACTTTTAGGTGAAATGGATATTCACTTGAAGGTTTATGAATACCTTCTATAGAACCATCTTTTTTTATACAAATCATATCTTTTCTGGTCAATGTACCTTTGTCTATTCCGCCTGGAGTAATCCAAACATCTCCATTTTCATCCATTATAGACAAATTCCCACCAGATGTAGTTGTCATTCCATATTTATAAATTCTGTCCATTATCATCACAAGCTGATCTGCTGGGTGTAGATAATTAATATTCATATTCGCACCATCCTTCTAATTGTTTTTTCTCTTTATAGCAAGCAGCCTAAGGTGGAGGCTGCTTGCGTGAACACACTCATAAAAAATGTAACTAAAACAAACTAATCAAATATTTTTTAAAAAGGAGATAATAACATGTTCCATCATTTTATGAGCACCTGCTCTTGTAATTATTATCTTTTTGATAATACATCATTTTCATAGGCTCTAACTTCTTCAAACCATTGTTCTTTTACTGGCACATTGTTAGATTCACAAAAATAATTCCATACATCACCAAAAGGATAAGTTTTAACCTCTTCCTGAAGCATCATTAGCTCAGAAAATGCTGACTCATCTTGTAAGTCTTTAAGTTTTTTATTTGGAGAAAGTAGTGCATATAATAAAGCTTTTTGCATATTTCTCATCCCTACTACCCAGGCACTTATTCTATTTATACTTGCATCAAAGAAGTCAAGAGCTATTAAAACTCTGTCTATTGCATCATTTCTTATAACTTCTTTTGCTATTTCTTTTGTTTCATCATCAAATAATACCACATGATCGCTGTCCCATCTTACAGGTCTTGTGATATGTAAAACGACTTTTTCGTTGAAAAGTAACATCGCAGAAATTTTGTCTGAAACAACTTCTGTTGGGTGATAATGTCCATTATCAAGTAACGATACTATTCCGTTCTTTGCCGCATAATTTAATGTAAATTCACTTGAACCTACAGTGTATGATTCAACACCTATACCAAATACTTTTGATTCTAGACAAACTATAACTTTTTCTTTATCATAAGGAATTGCTAAAATTTTATCTAATGAATCTTTATATCTTTCTCTTGGTCCCATTCTGTCAGCCGGAACATCTTTATATCCATCTGGTATCCATATATTCATGGTACATGGCTTACCAAGTTCTGTAGCAAAATATTCTGAGATTTTTATACATGCTTTTCCATGTTCAATCCAAAAATTTCTAATATCTTCATTTGGACAAGAAAGTGTTAAACCATTTTCAACTTTGTCATGTGAAAAATATGTAGGGTTAAAATCTAAGGCTAAATCATTTTCTTTGGCAAACTCTACCCATTTGCTAAAATGTTTAGGTTCTAATTTATCTCTGTCTGCAAATTCTCCATCTTCAAAAATGGCATATGAAGCATGAAGGTTTAATTTATGTTTACCTGGCACAAGACTTAATGCTTTTTTAATATCTGCCATTAACTCTTCTGGTGTTGTCGCTTTACCAGGATAATTTCCTGTTGTTTGTATGCCTCCTGATAAAGGTCCCTCATGATCAAAACCTGTTACATCATCACCTTGCCAACAATGCATTGATATAGGTATTCCTGATAAGATTTTTATAGCCTGATCTGTGTCTACTCCAATCCCTGAATATGCTTCTTTTGCTAAATTATAGCGCTCTTTATTTGTCATTTTTCAACCTCCGGTATTAAAATTCTTTGTATTTTGTTATTTGAAATGAGTCATGTATTATTTTTCTGGCTTCACTTAAGTTTTCAATTTCTCCGTTTTCAATAAGTTGTATCACTATGTTTCCTATTGCTGTTGCTTCAGTTGGTCCTGCCTGTACATTTTTCTTTGTGTATTTAGATGTAAGCTTATTTAAGTATTCGGCATTAGCACCTCCACCCACTACACAAATAGTGTCGAATTTTGTATTCATCATCTTTTCAAGCTCTTTGCCAGCCTTAGCATAATTATTTGCCAGACTGTTATATATAACACTTGAGATTTCTGATATTGTTTCTGGAACCTTCTGATTTGTCTCTATACAATATTTTTTTATTTCCTGGGTCATATTTTCAGGAGCTAAAAATCTGGAATCATTACAGTCAACTAAGGAACTAATACTCTCTCCTTCAGCCATTTCACTAAGCTGTGCAAAGGAATATTCTTTTCCGATTTCTTTTCTTACAGACTGAATCATCCATAGCCCCATTATGTTCTTTAAGTATCTAAATCTATACTCATATCCGCCCTCATTTGTGAAGTTTAACTTTTGACTTTCTTCACTACAATCAGCCTTCTTTGTCTCTGTACCCATTAATGACCAAGTACCAGAACTTATGTATAGAAAATTGTCAGTTGTTGCTGGAACTGCTGCCACTGCAGATGCAGTATCATGAGTTGCAGGAATAATAACTTTACAGTCAAAACCTATTTTATCTTTTATCTCATTTTTAAATTTTCCGATGAAACTTCCTGGTTTAGCTATTTTCGGGAAAATACTCTCCTTAATACCCAACATTTTAATAAGCTCATAATCCCAGTCTTTAGTTTCAGGACTAACTAGCTGTGTAGTTGTTGCGTTTGTATATTCACAAACCTTTTCTCCTGTTAATAAATAATGAAAATAATCTGGAATCATTAAAAATGTTTCACTTTTATTTAAATCTTCAATATTGTTTTCTTTTATTGCCATCAATTGATAAATTGAATTAAATATCTGTTTTTGAATTCCATTTCTTTTGTATAAATCTTTTTCTGAAATCACTTCATAAACTTTTTCATCCATTCCAGTAGTTCTTGAATCTCTATATCCAATAGTTTTACCTATTATTTTTTCATTATTATCTAATAGAACGAAGTCAACTCCCCAAGTATCTATACCTACTGATTTAGGAATTTTTCCAATTTCTTTACATTTTTTTAGACCATTTAATATTTCATTAAAAAGACGATCAAGTTCCCAACAAAGGGACCCATCCACCTCTTTTATCTCATTTTCAAATCTGTATATTTCTTCTAAAACTATACGACCGTCTTCTAAGTGGGATAATATATGTCTACCACTAGAAGCACCTATATCTATCGCGAGATAATATTTCATAATCACGATTTCCTTTCACATCTTTTAAAACAATTATATTTAATTTAGACAACAAAAAAAAGGACACTATTTGTGTTAAAAAGTGTCCTCTCTTGCAATTTTTATTTTTCACTATAAATATTTTCCGACTTTCTATAAGTTTTAGGAGATACTCCATACTTTTCTTTGAAAATCCTATGGAAATAGCTTAAGTTATCATATCCTACCATATTACCAATGTCGGCAATCGAAAGCTTCGTTGTGCGAAGTAAAAAAGTAGCCTGATTTAATCTTTTGACCTGCATCAGCTCTGTGAATGTTTTTCCTGTCTGTTTTTTTACCATTCTGCTAAGCCAGTACATATCATAGTTTAATTCTTCTGCCAGAGTATCAAATCTACCGTTTTTATAATTTTCTTCTATATATCTTAATACTGCAAACATTATATTTTTGTCTAGATTGTTTTCTCCTGCTGTAAGTTTATCTGTATGATTAATCAACTGCAAAAACAATAACGCCATAGTTACCTGATTTATACTTCTTTTGTTCTGCTGGTTGTTCCAAATAGTCCAGATTAAATTTTCCATTAAATTTTGTATTGGCAAAACTTCTGAGATTTTAAAGTGAAGGTATTCTATTGCTGAGTCGTCTCCTTGAAGACAACCAATAATAAAATCCCTTATAAGATTTTCCTCTTCACCGATTAATTGAAGAGGAACATTGAAAAACTCAGGAAGTATAATAAAGTTAATAGCAATATCTTCTGCTCCCGCTGGAAAGATTTCTTGAACAGAATTCTGATTAATAAAAAGAAGTTCACCTTCTTTTAAAATGATTTCATCCCCATTAATTATATGTTTGGTTTGTCCCATGCACATATATACAGCCTCTATATAATTATGTCTGTGCTTTGGATAATGTACAAATCTTGCATGAGGCCTTATTTGAATTAATTTTCCATTATTAATAATTTTTCGACTGTCAATAATAACATCAGAATCCTCAACATAGATATTTTTATCTATTTGAGTACTTCCATCTAAAAACTTTTGCTCTTCTATTGTTATTTGTTTTATCTGCTCAAGGAGCTTTTCATTAATCAATTATTTAACCTCTTTTTAAAATTATTTTATAATTATAACATATTAAAGCATAGATTTAACCCCAAATAGCGTCAGCGTCTCTAGCGCTTCTATTAAGTTTTGAAAAATCCGTTTTTACAAAAGAATATGTTGAAAGAGAAATAAATATTGCTCCTATTAAAAGTATAATTAAAAATGAAAATAAAGGTGTAACTATAAATCCATTTATGCTAATTACTAAACCTTCATTTACTAGCTGATTTGTAGGTATGTTGGCTTTTTCCAATACGACCATTCTAAAAAAAGCCGTAGCATATGTCATTGGATTAAAATATGATACATATCTTAATGATTCTGGCAACAATGATAAAGGTATATATGCGCCAGAGATAAATGTAAGGGGCATTGTAACTGCCATTTTTACAATCTGAAAGGTTTGTCCATTTCTTACTTTAGTAGCTAGATATAGTCCTACACTTGAAAAAACTATACCTACAAATATCATTGAAATTATTATAAAAATTGGAGTTACCCATGAAGTAAATCTTATTCCAATAAACATACCTAATATCAAGACTAAACACCCCTGTATAGTAGCAACAGTAGCAGCTGATAATAGCTGTCCCATGGAAATATATATTCTTTTTACTGGGGAAACTAAAACTTCTTTCATAAATCCACTTACCATATCATCCACCGTAGTTGATGCAAGATTTAAAGAACTTTCAAAAACTGTCGTAATAACTATACCTGAAAGCATATATGCAACTGGGTTATCTATAAATTCATTTTTAAAAATGGCTCCAAAAACATAAACAAAAAAGAATGGAAAAATAAGAGAAAAAACAAGTCCTGTTTTATTCCTTATAAAAGCTTTTATTCCTCTTTTCCAAAGAATCATTATCGTACTCATCTAGATTTCCTCCCTGATTTTTTTGCCTGTTATTTCTAAGAAAACATCATTAAATGATCCTTTTTTGATTTCTATATCAGATATATTTTGTTTTTGATTGCTAATGATTTCCATAACGGCCACTTTATCTTCAGCATTTACTTTGTAGTAACCCTCTTTTTTTGTATAGTAAATATTATTTTCAAAAAAATATTTTTCAAGCTCTTCTCCATTAACAGGAGTTATATATGCTTTATCCTTAGTATATTCCTTTTTTAAGGCATGTGTTGTATCGTGAGCAACTATTTTTCCACCATCTATAATTGCTATTTTATTACATATTTCGGCCTCTTCCATATAGTGTGTTGTTAAAAATATTGTTATATTTCTTTCTTTTTGAAGCTTCACAAGATATTCCCATATATGTTTTCTTGTTTGGGGATCTAGTCCAGTTGTTGGTTCATCTAAAAACAAGACTTTTGGATAATGTATAAGTCCTCTGGCTATTTCCAGCCTTCTTTTCATACCTCCTGATAAGGCCCCAACCAGTTTTTTTCTTTCACCTGAAAGTTCAACTAACTGAAGAACAAAACTAATCCTTTCCTCTACATCTTTCTTTGGGACATTATAAAAAACACAATGCATTTTCAAGTTTTCTTCTACAGTCATCTTTAGGTCCAATGTGGAATCCTGAAAAACAACACCTATAGCAGATCTCACTTCACTTTTTTGTGTAGTTACATCTTTTCCATCTATTGTAAGTTTTCCTAGTGTTTTCTCAAAAATAGTGCATAAAGTATTTATAGTCGTACTTTTTCCAGCTCCGTTTGGGCCAAGGAAAGCAAATATACTACCTTCTTCCACTTCAAATGAAATATCATTAACTGCTGTGAATTCACCATATTTTTTTGTAAAGTTTTCTACTTTAATAATTGCACTCATTTTATGAATTCCCCTTTTTCTATTTCATAAAAACTGTATTTAATCCAACTTATGAAGCATATCAGTATAGTCATTATCAAGGGCACAACCTTTTTCGGTTTTGTTTTTATAAATATTCACTGCATTTGATGAGGCAGTAATACCTCTTAAGGTACCTGCACCGCCTACGCATCCACCAGGGCATCCCATTCCTTCTAAAAGATAACCATCATATTTCCCTGTTTTTGCAAGTGTAAGCATTTTTCTGCAATCTGCAAGACCCTGAGCTGAAACAACCTTTACATCCTCATTTTCATCCATTTTCTTTAAACAGTCAACTACAGCCTGAGCTACACCACCACTAACAGCAAAGCCTCTTCCTGAAGCTGTTGCTTCTGAAAGTGAAGATTCTTCCTTAATTTTCTTTAAATCTACTTCTTTTGCTTCAAACATTCCCATTACTTCTTCAAAAGTTAAAACAAAATCAGACATCACTTCTAACTGATTTTCTGCTTGCTTCCAACTTCTTAGCCGCACATGGACCTATAAATGCAACTTTACAGTTAGGGTGTTTTTTCTTCGTCATTCTTCCTGTTAAAACCATAGGAGTAAGTGTCATTGAAATATATGATTCAAATTCAGGATAAAGTGTTTTTTGCCATTACAGACCATGCTGGACAACATGAAGTAGCCATAAATGGCTGTTCTTTTGGTACTTTTTCTTTAAAGTCATAAGCTTCTTCTATAGTACACAAATCTGCTCCTACTGCTACATCAACCACATCTTTAAATCCTAGTGCCTGAAATGCAGCTCTGAGTCTTTCTGGAGATATTTTTTTCCCAAACTGTCCAACAAATGCTGGAGCCACAGCTGCATAGACCTCTTCTCCTTCATTTATTGCATGTATAAGCTGAAATATCTGACTTTTATCCGCAATCGCTCCGAAAGGACAGTTCACAAGGCACATACCACAAGATACACATTTTTCCTGATCTATCTGTGCTCTACCAAGTTCATCTGATTCTATTGCGTCCATTCCACATGCTTTTGAACATGGCCTTTCCATTTTTAATATTGCTCCATATTCACATGCTGATTTACATTTACCACATTTTATACATTTTTCCTGATCTATATATGCCTTTCCATTAACCATACTTACTGCATCTTTGGGACAAACCTCAATACATGGATGAGCTAAGCATCCCTGACAGCAATCAGTCACCTTGTATTCATTATCTGGGCATGAATTGCAAGCAAATTTTATTATATTTACCAAAGGTGGATCATAATATTTTTCTGAAATAATACTTTTTTCAATCCCCTCTGAAACTGGTGCGTGTTCCGAAATATTTCTTAATGGAAGACCCATACAAAGCCTGAGTCTTTCACTTACAATTGCTCTTTCTAAAAATATACTTGTTCTATAAGTCGCTTTTTCCTCCTGGAATAATTTTAAATGGAAGTTTCTCTACTTTTAAAGAGTCTGCTCCTTCATATCCCATTCGTGCAACTTCTGTAAACACCTTTCTTCTAATATCTGTGACAGATGTATATACGCCTCTCATATCAACACTCCTTTATAACTTGTATTACCTTCACAACCATTTGTTACTTTTTTCACTATATATTTTACAACATTAATTGCTCATTGTATACAATACTAAAGAATGTACCAAATAAAGTGCTAAAAAAAGGAACAGTCTAATTCTGACCGTCCCCTAATTATACAATTTTTATGCATTTACATTTATTCCATTAACTTCTACATTGTCTCCTACAGCTATAACGATACACTTTTTACCATCAACTATTTTTGTCTCAACAAGACTTGCGTATTCTGGACTAACTTTTATAACCACATCTGGTGTTTTAACTTCGAAGTTTCTGGTATTTGTTAGATTTTCAGCCATAAGTTGGGTCTTTTCTCCCAGTCCGTTCTTCATATTTCTTTTCAAAATCTACAAGTTTTTCTTCATTAACCCCACAGTCTGTTAGAAGGGTTTTCCACTTCACTCTTATCAAATGTAACAGGTTCAGGAACATCTTTATTTTCCTCTATTATTTCATTTAAATTTTCATGAAGGTTTTTTACTATTTCATACTCACATTCTTCTCCAAGGGTTTCTTCTATAAGTGCCTGAAAAACTTCTTTTTGATCTCCTGCGGATAACGGAAGTTCACACCACCCATTATTTTATCTACAAACTGAGGATTGAGATTTTCTGGATTTTTTGCATAATACAATAAACCATGAATATCTGAACTTCTATCATTAAAAGCTGGAAATAATAGCCCATTTTCTGGCATTCCTACAGTCCATTCCTGAACACTTTTCTTAAAGGCATTTTCTAGAGAATCATAGCTTAAACCTGGTTTTGATAATGCAACCTGGACAAATACTTAAAAGAACATAATTGTAAACTTCATCAGAAGCATCTTCCATAGTACTCTTGTCGCTTGCTTTTCCAGGAATGTCATATGATGCATGAATTAATATTATTAAATAATTCCCTACTATATCATAACTTTCTATAATCTTTTTATAAAAATCCTCTATGAGCTCTTGATCTTTTAATCCTGAATCTCTTAACTTAAGTAAAGTTTCCTGGGTTCCATCACTAAATTCTGCTTCTAAAGGAAATTCCATATTCAACAAATTTTTTCCGATTGTTCCAGAAAGTGTTTTTTTAAATATTTCATAATATTTAAAGGTCTCCTCCTCTGGTAATGTTAAAAATGATTCTGAAAATTTTGTTTTTATTTCCTTTTCTCCATCCACATAACATCCACATATTTTTGATATAGAACAGTTTTCATTTACAAACTGTTTTCTTATTTCTAAAACTTCACTTTTTATCATTCTTTCTTCTCCGGTTCTGTTATTTACACATTTTAAATATATTTTCCACATCCTCTATAGTAAGTGTTTTATATCCATATATTTCCTTACCACGACATGCTTTTTCTGCCATCAGATTAAAGTTTGTTTCATCAATTCCAACTTCACTTAATTTTTCTGGCAGACCTAATGTATTATAAAAGAATTCCCGGAATTTTTCTATAGTTTCTTTTGCTGAATTTGTACCAAATACATTTTTGCCTAGCGTTTTAAATTTCATTTCTGTATTTTCATCAAGGACATATTCCATCCATGAAGGTGTGACTATTGCAAGGCCAAGACCATGAGTTATGTCATAGAATGCCGAAAGCTCATGTTCCATTGCATGACATGTCCATCTGTGCTTTTTGCTTCCATCTAAAAATCCGTTTATTGCCCAACTTGAAGCCCACATTAGATTAGCTCTTGCCTCATAATTATCAGGTTCTTTAATTGCAATAGGTGCATATTTTATAACGGTACTTATTATACTCTCCATTATTCTATCAAGCATAGATAAGTCCTCCTCAGGCGCAAAGTAATCCTCTAGTACATGTGAAATAATATCTGCCCCACCACAGGCTGTTTGAAAGCTATCAACGGAATATGTATTTGTAGGGTCTAAAAAGAAACTTTTGGATAAATCAACGGTGTTTTAATTGACATTTTTTCATTAGTTTCAATATTACTTATTACAGCTTTTGCGTCCATTTCTGAGCCTGTAGCTGCCATTGTTAGAATCGATACTATAGGGAGCGCTTTATCAATTTTCACTTTTCCCTTTATAATATCCCAAGAATCACCATCATAGAAATTACCAAGTGCCATAAGTTTAGCTGCATCAATTACTGATCCACCACCTGCTGCAAGTACTACATCTATTTTTTTTGCTTTGCAAATTTCAACACCTTCATTTACTGAAGTATGTCTGGGATTTGGCTCTATACCTGAAATTTCATCTATATTAAAATTTCCATACTTTAATTCAGTAATTATTTTCTTATAAAGACCTGTTTTTTTAATTGATTCTTTTCCATAGACTAAAAGAACGTTTTTACCAAATTTTTCCAGCTCTTTTGTTAAATAATTTAACTTTCCTTCTCCAAAATATACCTTAGTAGGTATATGATAAACAAAATCTGTTTTCATTTCTTTTAATCCTCTCAAAATTAGTCTGTAGCCTCAAGTGTTTGACTTATTATACTTCTCATTATATCTTCAGTCATCATTCCGGTAACATATCCAAATATGTTACCTTCTTTGTCTATCATAAAGGTTGTTGGAAATGCTGATACTCCAAAATAAGAAAGAATCTCTCCTGTTTCATCAAATAAAGTCGGAAATGTATATCCATTGTCGTCAATAAAATCTTTTACTTCTTCAATTGAACCATCCGAATTATTTGGGTACTCATCAGTAGAAGGATTTGTAATTCCCAAAATAACTACCTCTTCTGAATTAAAATTAAACTCTTCATATAATTTTTGAATGTCTGGCAATTCTGCTTTACACGGTGGACACCAGGTTGCCCAGATGTTTATAAATACTACCTGTCCTTTGTAATCTGACAAAGTGTGTTTATTACCATACTGGTCAGTTAATGTAAAATCAAATCCAGGATAACTATCATCTGTTTCTGTAGTTGTTTCATCTTCTATTGCACCTGTTGTTTCACTAACAGTTGTTTGTTGTTGACTATTGTTGTCATTATCTCCTACAAAAGAATTTAAATAGCCTGAAATACCATTCATCCATCCAGTAAAAGTCATAATACCAATAAGTATTAATAACGCTCCACCAACTTTTATAGTATATTTTAAGAACTTTTGTTTTTTCTTTAAAAAGTTTAACACACTTCCTGTAAATAGGCCTAGAATTAAAAAAGGTATCAAGAAGCCTAACGCATATACTAAAACAAGTAAATTACCTAAAAAGGCTGTAGAAGCTCCTGAAGCCATTATTAAAACCGAGGATAATGCCGGCCCTACACAAGGAGTCCATGCAAAACTAAATGTAAACCCAAGTATCAAGGCAAAAATAGGTGTCATTTTTCTGTCTGCAATTTTTAAATGAAATTTTCTTTCTTTTTGTAAGAAGTTAAGATTAAAAAACCCAATCTGAAATAAGCCTAATAAAATTATTAATATTCCACCTATTCTGGTAAACAAAGTCTTATTAGTATTAAAAAAGCTTCCTATAGCTGTAAAGGAAATACCTAAAATAAAGAATGTAAAAGAAATTCCTAACACAAAAAATAAGGTGTTTATAAATACTTTTTTCCTCTGATAAATAATTGTTCCATTTTCATCTGTTCTTTTACCACTACCTGCTAAATAACCCATGTAAACTGGAATAAGAGGAATCACACAAGGGGAAAAAAAGGATAAAATTCCTTCTATAAATACTAAAATAAAACTAACACTATTTGCTGCTACTAATCCATCAATCATATTTCATCTCCATTTTTTTATACTGTTAATACAATATAATTTATTAAATATTTTTTCTGTGACATAGTCACTTTGTAGCAGAAAGAATAAATTCTTTTATTTTTTGATCTTCAACTAGGATATGTTCAAGAAGCCAGTCTTTTAAAAACAAGTTAATACTTATCAAGTCATCCATCTCAATTTTTTTATCTTTATATTTTTCAGAAATATGTTTTACTTTATTTTTAAAATCTTCGTGAATCTTTTTATGTTCATTATACTTATTATATTTTATTTCAAATTGTAATTTTTCTTCTTTGACAAAATGGCTGCTTACATAATCTGAAAGAAATTCTATTAGTTCTTTATAAAATTCTGATTCTTCATTATTTTTTATGACCATACAAAGCTTATTATAGTTTTCTATAATTCTTTTATGATCATTATCTATTTCCTCAACACCTAACTCAAACTCCTCTAACCATTTAAGAGTCATTGTTTCTTCATCAAATATTGCTCCTTTGGGATACTTTTCTTGTGTTACAGGTTCTACTTCTTGTTTGTAACAAATTTTTCTGATTTTTTTAATCAATGTTTCAACTTCAAAAGGTTTTAGCAAGAAATCTGTTCCACCAGCTGCAATTACTTTTTTAAGCTTATTAAGATCTGCGCTACCACTCATAAAAATTGCAGGTATTTCAGAATTGTCCCCACTAGACTTAAGATTTTTCACTAGTTTTACTGAATCCAAATCATAGTTGTCTAAATCCGCAATTATAAAATCTGCCCCCACAAACATAGAGTTTGTATTTTTTATATTAAAACCATATCCTTTAATTATTTCAATTTCATTAAATCCATAATTCATAAGGATTTTTCTCATTTTCATTCCGAGAATATCTGTTGTTTCTAAAATTACTACTTTACCCATAAGCTTGCCTTCCTATATAGAATATGTTAATTAATAATATCATTATATAATTTGATGTTCAATATATTAAATAAATATTGACAATATTTAACCCTCTCAATAAACTATATTATATAGTAAAGAGTAGTTTATGAAACTAAAAGGAAAAGCATTAATAGCTCAGGGCGGTGGCCCTACTGCAGTTATCAACCAATCTCTTACAGGGATTGTTTTAGAAGCAAGAAAACATAAAAATATTACTAAAATATATGGTGCGTTAAATGGCGTGTCTGGAATAGTTAATGAAGATTTTTTGGATCTTACAAAAGAAACAACTAAGCATCTTGAAGAGATTGCCAATACACCATCTTCAGCTCTTTATACAACCAGGGTAAAACCTGATGAAAATTATTGTAAAGAAATTTTTAAAGTTTTTATGGCTCATGATATAAGATATTTCTTTTATATAGGTGGAAATGATTCTTCAGAAACCGTAAGAATCATTAACCAAGAAGCAAATGAAGCTAACTATGAATTAAGAGCAATACATGTTCCAAAAACTATTGATAATGATTTAGTGATAAATGATCACACTCCAGGCTATGCATCTGCAGCAAAATTTGTTGCTCAGTCATTTATAGGTTTAAACCTAGATAATAGAGCTTTGCCTGGAATACATATAGGAATCGTAATGGGAAGACACGCTGGCTTTTTAACTGCCGCTGCTTCTATAGCTTCAAAAGAACTTAGCGAAGGTCCACATCTGGTTTATTTGCCTGAAAGAAATTTTATAATAGATAACTTTATAAAAAATGTAAAAGAAACCTATGAAAAATATGGCAGATGTGTAATTGCCGTATCTGAAGGTATAGTTGATGAAAATGGCGTTGCAATAGCCACAAAACTGGGCAACGAGGAAACTGATGCTCATGGCAACTGCCAGTTATCTGGAACTGGAGCACTAGGAGATTTATTGGCTGAATATATTAGAGAGCATACCGAAATCAAAAAAGTTCGTTCTGATACTTTTGGTTATCTTCAACGCTCTTTTGTAGGCTGCGTGTCAAATATAGACCAGATGGAAGCAAGAGAAGCAGGAAAGATGGCTGTAAAATTTGCAATAAAGGACAATGTTGACGGTTCTGTAGTTATAAAAAGAACTGGCCATTATAAAGTAGATTATGATTTAGTACCTTTGGAAGATATAGCTGCTAAAACAAAATTAATGCCTGATGAATTTATAAATGAAGCAGGAAACGGTGTTACTCAAGCATTTAAAGATTATTTAACTCCCCTACTAGGTGATATGCCTGAATATAGTTTTCTTAATTCACCAAAAGTCGAAAAATTAATATTAAAATAACGAAAAGACCTTCATATTGAGGGTCCTTTCGTTTTGCGATATATATGCATAATGGAGGGAAAAAATGTATCTTAAACTCTACCAATGTTTCTAGAAATCAAAAATGCTTCTGATGTCGCACTTGTTATATTTCTTGGCGAAACACAGTCTCCTATCTGATAAAATTCAGGTGCCTTACAATTTAGTTCTATAGCTTCTTCTCGAAGAGGTCTTTGACCAACAGCATATATTACTGTTTCGGTTATAAGTTCTTTTTCACCTTCTAGTGTCTCTACTACAACAGAATTTTTCTTAATCTCTTTAGCCTTTGTATTAAATAATATTTCAAGCCCTTTGTTTTTAATTTCTACTTTTAGCCCTAATATGTGTAAGAAGTTTCCACCATCATTTATATGATCCATCATTTCTACAATTTTAACTTTTTTGCCTTTTGAAATTAAATGTAAGCCTAACTCAACTCCTACTAGACCTGCTCCTAGTATAATGACATTTTCTCCTATCTTATCTGTATTATAATAAGCATCTTGAGAAGACATAATATTTTCACCTTCTATACCTGGTATCGGAGGTAACACTGGAACTGCTCCCATTGAGGCAATTATAACATCTGCATTAACTTTTTCTGCTACTTCAGAATTTAGTTCTTCATTAAGGTGCAGTTCAATATCAGATTCTTTTATAGCCTTTTCCTGTTGATTTAAATAATAATCTAAAGGTTGCTTAAAAGAAACTTCTTCTTCACATCTAAGAACACCGCCAAGTCTTGTAGCCTTTTCATATAATATAACTTCATGACCTCTTTCTTTACATGTTAATGCTGCCTGCATTCCTCCAACACCACCGCCGACTACTAAAACTTTTTTCTTTTTGGCTACAGGTATATCATATTTCATTTCAAGTTCCCTACCTGTTTCAGGATTAAGTGCACAATATGGTTCTCCATATGCCAATTCATTTGAAAAACAGCTTAAACAACGCATACATTTTTTTGCTTTATCTTCATTACCTGTTCTTACTTTTAATGGAAAATCAGGATCTGCCAAAAGTTGCCTTGCCATTTCAACCACATCGGCCTTCCCTGTGGCAATTATTTCTTCCATCAACTCAGCATTATTTAATGCTCCTATTGTAGCAACAGGTGTTTTTATATGTTTTTTAATTTCGGCCGCATATTTTACATTTACTCCATCTTCTAAAAACATAGAAGGATGAGTAACTGGAAATACTTCTTCTATTTCATGACTTCCTGCTGATACATGTATTAAATCTACATGTCCTTCTAGTTGTTTTGCTATAGCAATTCCTTCTTCTATACCATAACCGCCTTCATAACATTCTGAGCCACTTATTCTTATTTCAATAGGAAAACCTGGTCCTACTTCTTTTCTAATTGCATCACATACTGCTACTGTTAATCTTGCCCTGTTTTCTATATCTGCTCCACCCCATTTATCTGACCTGGTATTTGTCTTTGCAGATAAAAACTGATGTAGCATCCAACCATGTCCAGCATGAACCGTTACCATTCCAAAACCTGCCCTTTTGGCCATCGCTGCACCCTGTGCATATTTTTTTATTGTTCTTTCAATGAACTCTTCATCCATAGGTCTTATTTGTCTTCCGTCAATCTCACATTCCACAGGACCATATGCAATACCCTGAGATGTAGCACCAAAAAAAGATAAATCTCTGTTGGCAAACATCCCTGTATGCGCAAGTTCTAAAGACGCTACCGCACCATAACCTTTTATTCCATGTGCCACTCTTGAAAGTCCTATATGTATATTTGGAGTATCAAGGCAGATATGTCCTCTTCCACCTTTTCCAAATTCTCCATCCACAATACCTTCGAATGTCGCAACGCTGGCAGCACCACCTTTTGCCTTTCTTTCATAATAAGCTGTGGCACCATCGTTTAAATAACCGTCCCCGTTAATATTTTGATATCCTGTAGGTGAAGCAAAAATTCTGTTTCTAAAAAGTGTATTACCTAATACAATTGGCTTAAATAAATTTGGATATTTACAATCTTTCATACAAAACCTCCACGCTTTTACATTGTTAATTATTTAACTATATATTTAATTATATCAGCCAACAAGGTGTTTGAAAAATATATAAAAAAAAGCAACCTCATAAGCAAATGCTTATAGGTCACTTTTTATTTTTTCGAAATATTTTTTAGCTTCATCTATAAAACGCTGTACATATTTATTATTGTTATCTATCATTTTTGAAACTACATACTCATTTGTTTCATTGCTATTATTTATCTTTATTGTTTTACTATATTCTTTATTATATTTAAAGATTTTTTCAGGAATAAATGCAACTCCCTGATTCATATCAACATACATTTGAAGAACTTCCACTGAATCTACTAACTCTAAGTAGGGTTCATATCCATCTTTTCTTCTCGATTCTAACATATGCTCAAAGTTTGCAGGTCCATAGTCTTTTGAAACCATGTAGATTTTTTCTCCTGCTACATCAATAGGATTGATAGAATCAAGTTTTGCCAATTTATGTCTTTTAGAAACTAACAATACTACATTGGTTTCTATTAGTTTCTCGACCTGAACTCCTTGTTCTCCTTCCATGTCATAAGCAAAATTAAAAGCTATATCTATGAAATGGTATTTTAACTTGTTTTTAATTCCTAAAAAATTGTCTCTATCTAAACTTATTTCAACATCTGGATATTTTTCATAAAAGTTTGCTACAATCTCAGGTAGAAATATGCTGTCTGTAGGCCCTGTTATTCCTATTCTTATTCTCTGAGTTTTCTTTTTTGAAAGTTCTCCTGCTTTTCTTACTGCCTGCTGATAATTTAATAATATTTTTTTGCATTCTTCATAGTAGCTTTGTCCAGCTACAGTCAACCTGATTTCATTTTTTTCTCTTGAGAAAAGTTTAAAACCAAGCTCTTTTTCCATTGAAGATATTTGCAAGCTTATTGCTGTTTGAGAAACATAGTTTTTCTTTGCTGCTTTTGTAAAGCTTTGTTCCTCTGCTACATCTATAAAGTAATTAATATTATTAAAATTCATACCAGCCCCCTTTTTTAGGCTATATTATATACTTTTAATAACTCTTCTTTCTCTATGAAGATACTGGCATCTTTCCATCTGACTCTGCAGAGTTTGTCTGCTCTTGGATCCATTTCAATGTATTTGTGATTCAACTTATCTTCTATCAAAGCATTCCCTTTATATATCTCATCAACCAACTCTATAAAACAATCAACATATGTTAAAGAGATTGGAAATCCATTATGGTTTGGCAAAAGATAGCATATATGTTCTTGGCTTTCCTTTACTTTTAGCATATTCTCTTTAAAGTTAGAAATTCTTTCTTTTACATTATATACTAAGTCTGGATTGTAAGAGTTATCAAATAGGTTGACCTGAGCTGCTTCAATTTCATCTCCCGTAAAAAACATTTTATGCTTTTTGTCCAATAAAAATATACTACTATTACAATGAGCTGGTTTGGTTATAATAACTTCTACATCTCTATCTCCAAGTTCAAATACAAAGCCGTCTTCAACAAATATTTTTTTATAATTCGGATATGGCAATTTATTTAAATCAAAAAGTATTATGTCTGACCCACTCATAGATGGGGCATCTATAAGGGCTCCTTTTTGCATATGAACTTCTTTAAATTCTCCATTCCCTGCTGAATGATCTGGATGAAAATGTGTGTTCACAACAACAATTGGTTTATCTGTAAGTTTTTCAACATACTCTCTTAAATTACCTGCCCCAAAACCTGTATCAATAAGAAGAGCTTTATCATTCCCTTCAAGCAAATACATATTTTGTGAACCATTCATAAAATTAATAAACCATGTTTTCTCATCAACCTTCCATGAATTATATGAACCAAAAACATCTATCAAAGACATGCCTTCCATAACTTCTCCTTTAATTTCAAACTAATATCTCATTGGGATGAGATCAATATATTCTTGAACAGTTCCACCTTTGAAAAATAAATCGATTATTTCTTTACCAAGAGGATCTAAATCATCTTTTCTAAATTTCTCAAGCTCCTTTTTAAAGAAATTAGTTAGGACTTCTGCTCCAGCATCATATCCTTCAGTCCCTACTTCCTGTTGTGTTTCTGGTCGTAAGAAAGCTCTTCTTATATATTGTCCATCTATTTTTAATGACTCTAAACCAAATCCAAGTAATGAACATCTCGCTTCAACTAAATGTTCTGGTTTGAATTTTGCACTTCCTCTTCTAGAAATATATTCTCTAGCAACCCACTGAGGCATAAAGCTAACTTCATAGGCACCTATATGTTGATTCGGAATAAGAACATATCTAGTACTTGGTGAGTTAATAATCTGCTCTAGTAACAGATTTGCCTGAGTAACTTTTTTCCCTGTCGCGAATGGCCAGTATGAACCAACACCTTCACTTGTCATTCCTTCTGAATCAATTATACTCGGGTTATTATAACCTCTAGGTGCTGCTAATCTCCATAACCAAGCAAGTGCTGGTGGCAACACATGAAATATACCCATAATTCCATAAGTAGGATTTTCTTTAGTACATGCTGGTGTTCTAACTCCAAAGCTTCGTACATCTACTTCTACAGGTTCATCTATTACATTCGGTATAAGCTTTCTAGGTAAAATAACTCTTGGGTTTGGACAAGGTTTCCCACTCTGGTCTAAAGTATGTTCCCATGCAAGACAAGTAGCATTTGGAATTCCCTGAAGATTTAAAAATATCAAAGGCTCTTTTGGTTGTGTGAATATCTTTTCATATTGTGGTGAAGAACCGTAACTTGTAATATTATCAAGTCTTAAAAACCATCCTGATTCAGCATCTTTTACAACAAGTTTTTTGCTACCATCCTGTATCTTTGGATGACACATTGCCATGTCATCAGTAACTGGCATTAAATCACATGTTTCATTAAGCACAAGGTAATTCTTTTCTCCTGTAACAGTATTCTTTGCAAGTACTGCTCTTCCATCCATTTGTTTATGTATGTCTTCAAGCATTTCACTTTTACCACCACCAGAAGCACCTTCGTGCATAATCACTATTTCGTTATCATACGGTGTTATTACCTTTACTGTAGAAGCATGAGCTGTAACCCAGCCTTCCTGCTCTCCGATGTTTAATAATACTCCATAGATACCTTTTTTTGCACTTGGCCCTGGATATAAATTAAAAGAATGAACTTCATGTATTTCTTCAGTTCTATTATGTACTACGATTTGTTTGCCATCAAAATGAGTATGCCTAAAAGGTGGTGCTAAAAACACTACCGCTTTTAAATCAAACTCATAATCAATCTCATCTATGTTTAAAAACTCTTGTAAGTCAGCTAATCCTGCTGCAAAAAATCCAGCATTTGCAGGGGCAATTAATATTGAATCATATCCATATTCTTTACCTCCTGATTTAAAAGGGAAAAAAATAAGTTCCTGGTTTTTTAACCATTCAAACTCTTCTCTTCTGATAACATCAAAATCCTGATTATAATTATCCTGATATCTTGGTTTGTCTGTTTCTTTATCATCTGCAACATAGAGACATTCAGGATCTCTTCTTCTCATGTAGTCATCAAGATAATTAATTACTACTCCGTTTTTACATTTTGTTACTGTTGCTTCTAAAACTCTACCTCTTCCTTGTATTTGATATGCAACATCAAATGCTGTATTAATAGAGTTTCCCATTGCTAATTGTATTAAATCTTCTCTTTTCTTTGGTACTATTACGCCTTTGGAACCATTCAATATATTCATTATATATTCAGGAAGCTTTAATTTCTTTAAATCTTTATTCATCAAATTTCCTTTCTTGCCTAGAATTTAAATCAAATTTCTGCTTGTAACTTTTTATCTTTTTCAATAACTTCTTCTACCATTTTTTCTTTGCTTTTTAATAGCTTTTCAGCGATATTTTCATCGTATACACCTAATATCTGAGCTGCTAAAATTGCTGCATTTTCTGCTCCATTAACAGCAACTGTTGCTACAGGAATACCTTTAGGCATCTGCACAGTTGATAAAAGTGCATCTAAACCATCAAATGATGTTGATTTACATGGAATTCCTATAACTGGCAATGTTGTATGAGCTGCAAGTACACCTGCTAAATGTGCTGCCATTCCCGCTGCTGCTATAACCACACCGAAACCATTATCCTTTGCGTTTTTTGCAAATTCACAAGCTAACTCAGGTGTTCTGTGTGCACTCATTACATGAACCTCTATTGGAATTTCATAAGAATTTAAGCTGTTAATTGCTTTTTTTACTATAGGTAAGTCACTATCACTTCCCATAATTATTGCTACTTTTTTTGTCATTAGTATAAACCTCCTTAGAATTATATTTTTTTCATCCATAAAGGATGTATTACTTATATTTCTTAAAATATTTAAAACTTTTTAAGAATAAAAACCGATATTCACACAAATTATGAATACCGGTCTACTTACAACTTAGATCTTTCTATTTTGATTTGTCTTCCGTTTATTTGGTTTTACAGATCTCTTCTAGATTTCCATCTACTATTATAACTATTACTTTTTCACCGGTTTTGGTACTTATATCTGAATGGGTGCTGACTATGGCTACGTCTAAGAAGTCAGTAATCAACGTTTCCAAATATCCTCTCCCACCTTCGAATAAAGAAGCTCTAACCTTTTTAAATAATTCAATTCCCTGGGCGTTTTCAGTTAGCTTTTGTTCGGATGGGCTCAATATTCCCATTAACCTTGCAACAATCATATCATTAAGAATATACGTCTTTATATTTTTAGGGCCTCGGCCCATATATTCAACTTCAAATTTACTGATTATTTCGCTAATCTTTGCTTCAAATTGACCTTTTGTCATTTTTCACTCACCTGCTCCGAATGTATATTATCATTTTATGGTAATGTTGTCAAATTTTTGACAAGTTTCTAATACTGTATTTTTTCAAGAAAAAGGCCTTTTGCAGGTGCTATTAAACCCGATTTTTTTCTTTCTTTATTATTAATAATTATAGGGATATCTTCTGGTTCAATATTGCCTAAACCTACCTCAATCAAAGACCCAGTCATTCTTCTAATCATGTTATATAAAAAGCTTTTTCCCATAAAAGTAATTTTGATTAAACCGTCTTGTTTTTCTACATATATTGAATTAATTTCCCTTACCATTGACTTTTTTTTAGAACTCGAAGTTGAATATGATGTAAAATCTTTTACTCCTATAAAGTACTTTGATGCTTGTTTCATTTTTTCGATATCAAGATCTTCATTTATATGCATTGCATATTTTCTATTAAATGGATTTATATATGTTTCATTCCAAATATAATATACATATGTTTTACACTTAACATTATACCTTGAATGAAATCGTTCATCTACATTCTCAACACTTACTACGCTTATGTCCTCTGGTAGGTATTTATTGAAAATTTCTAATAGCATTTCTGTAGAAACATATTCTTCTAACTTAAAATTAGCAGTCTGCCCTCTAGAATGGACTCCTGCATCTGTTCTACTAGCACCGACTATTTCAACCTCTTTGTTAAACTGCTCTTTTAATATATTTTCCAGCTTGGTCTGAATAGTCTCAGGAGTATTACCAAGCCTCTGCCAGCCTTTATATCTAGAACCATCATAATGAACTATAATTTTATAATTATTCATTCTTTGCCTTTCCTAAATAAAAATTAATTTTTTTATTGCTTTTGTAAGCCTGATAAAAAAATGTTAAAGATAAAAATGTCAAAAAGCAAGCTCCTACAATACCCACTATAGAATGCTCCATTAGATATATATTCCACTGAGAAGGAGTAATAATAAGTTCAACAAATCCTACAAGCAAAAATAAATTTCTAATCTTTGTATACTGATCAATTTTCCCTTTTACATCTGAATATATTTCAAATTCACCTCTTTTTTTAAAAAAGGCCCAAACACCCCATGTCTGTACTAGTTCAATTCCTGTTTCATTTAGAAGTGAAAAAAATTCCTGTTTTTGCTCATGATTTTTATCTCTTATAATATCGATTTTGAATGTATATTCGTTGCACTCACATTTTTCGAAAGTATAAAAAAATAAAAAGTATTTCTTAAAACAATAGCCTTTTTTTGAAAGATTATTTAAAAACTTTTCTTCCTTGTCTTTATCAACATAAACTCTGAATTTAACCATTTTTTCTATCTCCCTATTTCCATTATTTACACTTTTGTCAATATTAAATATCTATATCCATGCTACCTGACCTAAAACCTTCAAGATCAAGGTTAACATATGAATATCCAAGACTTTTTAAAAAATCAGTAATTCTTTTTTTATTTTCAATAACTTTTAAAAAATCCTTTTCATCAACTTCTATTCTTGCAAAATTTCCATGAACCCTGACTCTCACATTATATAGACCAAATGTTTTTAAATATTCTTCCGCCTCTTCTACTTTTTTCATAGCTTCTACAGTAAGCTTTGTCCCATACGGAAATCTGGTGGCCATACAAGGTGAAGATGGTTTGTCGGAAGTTGAAATATTATTTATAGCGGCTAATTTTCTTACCTCCTCTTTAGTCATACCTGCTAAAGCTAGAGGACTTATAATTCCAAGTTCTTTTAACGCTTTTAATCCAGGACGGTAAACATGTAAATCATCTTCATTTGTACCTTCCAGAATATAAAATGCATTAAGTTCTTTTGCCTTATCCATAATCAGATTAAAAAGATGTTTTTTACAAAGATAACATCTATCCTTTGGATTATCTTCAATTCCAGCATCCTTAAATTCATCAACTTCAATTATTATATGTATTGCTCCTACTTCCTTTGCAACACTTTTGGATATTTCTATCTCCTTCATAGGATGTAATTTTGTATGCATAGTTATTGCATATACTTTGGTGTTTTTTTCTTTTGCTTTTTCACAGACAAGCTTTAAAACAAGAGAACTGTCTACTCCTCCTGAAAAAGCTACAACTATATCTTTATCTGTATATTTATCTATTAATGAATTAAGTGTTTTTAATTTTTTATCAAAATCATTATTCATATTTATCTTTACTTTCTCTTTTTAAGATTTCGTAAACTTCTGAGTAGCTTATATTCTTATCTTTACATACCTTTACAACACTTTCATACTCAGGATAAAATCTTTTATCACCTTCAACTTCACAAACTTTTATTTCTGCTTCACCTATAGAGGTTTTAACCGTAATTACTTCTCTTTTTAATATACTTCTTTCCATTTGGATTTTTCTGATCCCAATAGTCGTTGTCTCTTTAAAAATAATAGATTCCAGTTTTTTTACATCTTCTTTTTTACATAATACATTAAGCTGATATGCAGGTCTATTCTTCTTCATAAATATAGGAGAATAGTTTACATCCCTTGCTCCTGCTTCTAATAAAAGCTCCATTAAATAGCCGAGATTTTCTCCTGTACAGTCATCTATATTAGTTTCAAGCTTATAGATAATATCTGTTGCCTCCTGAGCAGCTTCAATAAGCATTGCCCTTAGCATACTAGGTCTAGAATAGTTCCTTTTACCTGCTCCAATACCAGTTTTAACTATTTTAAAGCTTTCTGGTAAATGATTAGCAGTTTTAATGGCTGCTACTATCGCTGCACCCGTAGGGGTAATTAATTCGCCTTCAACATCAGTAAGTTTTAAATCCAGTGCATACATTTGGACAATATTTGTAACCGCTGGAACAGGTATCGGTAAAACTCCGTGCTGACACCTTACCATACCTCTGCCCTCGCAGATATTTGGCACTATTACTTCTGTTATTTTTAAATCGTCAAGACATACAGCTGCTGCAATAATGTCTACAATTGAATCTATAGCTCCCACTTCATGAAAAGCCACTTCCTCTATGTCTTTATTATGAGCTTTTGCTTCAGACTGTGCAATAATAGTAAATATTTTTATTGCCATCTGTTTTGCATTTTCAGAAATCACTGAGCGATTTATTATATCTGAAATTTCATTTAGGCCTCTGTGAGAATGATGATGGTGATGATTCCCATGTTCTTCTTTATTACCATGAAGAAATTCCATATCATGGTCATGATTGTCTTTTTCAAGTATTACACTAAAATCACATACATCAATCCCTGATTTAATTTTTCTTTCTATTTTAATTTCATATCCTGAAACAGGTATACTGTTAAGAGCTTTTTTAAGTACATCAATATTGGCTCCTAAATCAATTAAAGCCCCAACTGTCATATCTCCACTGATACCCGCATAGCATTCTAAATATAAAGTTCTACTCATCTCTTACTCCCAGTTTGTTAATCTGTGTCGCCATATACCCAGCTCCGTATCCATTATCAATGTTTACCACTGCTATTCCATTAGCACATGAGTTTATCATGGTAAGTAAAGCTGAAATCCCGCCTAAACTTGCACCATAACCAACAGATGTAGGTACAGCAATTACAGGTTTATCAACAAGACCTCCCATAACGCTTGCAAGGGCTCCTTCCATTCCTGCAACCGCTACTACACAGTTTGCACTTTGGATTACATCAAGTCTGGAAAATAGTCTGTGTATTCCACTTACACCAACATCAAAAATTCTTTCAACATTAGCTCCAAAAAATTCTGCTGTCGCAGCTGCCTCCTCGGCTACAGGAATATCCGCCGTACCCGCAGTACACACTGCAATTTTCCCAACTCTTTTTTTATCTTTCTTTTCTATTTTAATAAGGCGTGAAATCGGGTCATATTCTACTTGAGGAAACTTCTCTTTTATTAAATTATACTGATTCTCTGTAGCTCTAGTCCCTAAAACTTCCCCTTCATTTTCATATATTTTTTCAAATATGCTTAATAGATGTTCATCTGCTTTACCGCTACATAAAATAACCTCTGCAAAACCCGACCTTACTTTTCTATGTGTATCTATTTTTGCATGGCCCATTTCTTCAAACGGCTGTCTTCTTAAAAAAAGTTCTGCCTCTTCAACACTTATTTCATTATTCTTTAATTTATTTAAAACCTCTTGTATTTCCATGTTTCCTCCATTTGGAACTATCTTATAAAATTAGTGAAAACAATTTCTTCCTGTTCTGGTAGGCTGACTCCTGCTTTTTCACCTGCTTCTTTTATCTTTAACATCCATGCCATATTTCTGGCAAGAATTCTCATTGTTTGAAGTCCTTCTTCATCCTTTAATACATCCTCAGGAGTAGCTCCATGTACCATATTCCAGTATCTTGAAGACACTATAGGCATTTGAGAAATTGTAAAGTATTTATTTAACTGGTCAAAAGTAGCTGTAGTTCCCCCACGCCTTGCTGATACTACTCCTGCTCCTGGTTTTAAATAGAATGGAGTTTTACCTGAAAGGGCAGCTGAAAAAAATGCTCTGTCTAAAAAAGATGTCATTGCTCCATTTAATGCTGCATAATGAACAGGGCCACCAAAAACAAACCCATCATAATCTTTTGCCATTTCCACAAACTCATTTACTTCATCATCAAATACACATTTTTTTATTTCCATACATTTTCTACATGCTATACATCCAGATAGTGGTTTTTTCCCTATCCAAAATATTGTTGATTCAACACCTTCATTTTTAAATGTATCTGCCATTTCTTTTAGTGCTGTGTATGTGCAACCTTTTTCATTTGGACTTCCATTCACTAATAAAACTTTCATTTTTTTCCTACTTTCTATATCTTTTCTTCTGCATCTTCGTGCCAAATTAGTTTCCCTGTTTCTTCCGCTTCTTCATAAACCTTTATTTTATAATTAAGACGGCTAATAGCACTCTCCATTTCTTCCATCTTGGTTAAAATTTTTCTTCTTTCACCTTCTAATAATTCTTTTCTTTGAGAAATTGTTGAGCTGCCTTTTTTTGCCAACAGACAATACTTAGCCAGAGCTTCTATTGACACCCCTGCTGACCTCATACATTTTACAAGTTCTATCCATCTTAAAGACTCTTCATTGTAATCCCTTATGCCGCTTTTAGTTCTTTGTACAGCAGGAATTAATCCAATTTTTTCATAGTACCTTAAAGTATCGCTAGTCAAATCATATTTTTCACTTACTTGAGCTATGGTCATTATAAACTCCTCCTAACATTTTAACATGTTAATTTCTTATTTGCCAAATTATTATTGTTAAAAACTAGGTTCTATATCAAAAACTCCAGAAACATCTTTCATTAATCCAGAAATATTCAAATGCTGCGGACATTTTTCTTCACATTTCTTACATGAAATACATTCATTTGCTCTACCATGTCCATCATTAATATAATTCATATAATAAATCCATAGTGGTATGGAGAATCCAAACTGTTTACTTGAATTATATAAAGAAAAATAATCAGGAATCTGGATGTTCATAGGACATCCTTCTACGCAATATGAACATGCTGTACAAGAAACTGCTATTGATGAATTTATGATTTCTGAAACTTTTTCAATGATTTCATTTTCTTTTTCATTTAATGGTTCAAATTCCTCCATATAACCTGTATTATCTTTTAGTTGTTCCATATTTGACATACCTGATAAAACCATCATAACATTATCAAGCCCTGCTGCATACCTAACTGCCCAAGAAGGAACAGACATTGCTGGTGAGTATTCTTTTAAAATATTTTCTGCTTCTTCTGGTACTTTTGAGAGTATTCCTCCTTTAACAGGTTCCATAACAATTACTGGTTTTCCATATTTTTCACATACTTCATAGCATTTTTTTGATTGAATAGACTCACTTTCCCAATCAATATAATTAATCTGCAACTGTACAAATTCGATTTCCGGATGCGCTTTAAGTATTTCTTCTAAAAGGTCTGCTTTATCATGATATGAAAAACCAATCTTTTTGATTTTTCCTTCTTCTTTTTTTGCCTTAATAAAATTAAAACAGTCAAGTTCTTCTGCTTTTTTATAATTTGGTGAATTTAAACAATGAAGTAAATAGTAATCAAAATAGTCAGCTCCTGTTTTACTTAGTTGCTCATCAAATATTTTATCTCTTTCTTCAATTGTATTTAAAATAGCCATTGGTAATTTTGTTGCTACCTTAAAATCACTTCTTTCGTGTCGGTCTACTAACACCTCTTTTAAAACACTCTCACTAGTTCCATTATGATAAAAATATGCTGTATCAAAATATGTGAAACCTTTTTTCAAAAAAAGATCAACCATTTCTTTTACTTGTTTAATATCTATCTGGGTAGGATCTTTCCCTTCTCCAAGTAATGGAAGTCTCATAAATCCAAATCCTAATTTTTTATCACTCATAATGTTCATCCTCCTAAATATTTTATATATCTATAAATAATACACCCTAGAGTTAACTCTAAGTCAAGGGGGAAATAGATTTTTTTGTAAATTGAAGTATGAATGCTTATAAAAAAATGGACATGTACTTTGAAATACATGTCCAAAATGATTTATATTTTATCAATTCTCCGAAAATCCTAAGTTCTCCTGCATAAATTCATCTGCCTGTAACGGCCACTCCGTGGTTTCTGGAATAATTCCATCACTGCCTAAAGCAATCGTTCCAACACCAAAACTATGCGGCGCTCCTTCAATCATATTTAAAATCGCAGGAACTTTAGGACTTACATAGTCATATAAAATTTGCGATCCTGCAGGATCCACCATGGCATCAGCTGTCCCGGTACAGATATAAAATGCAGGCAAATTGGTGTTACTTTCATTCATGACCGGATCTAAAGCACCATATATAATCATCGCAACATCAAGATCACTATTTATTTCATCAATTTCATCTGCT
This sequence comes from uncultured Parasporobacterium sp., assembly GCA_963676435.2. Taxonomy (GTDB): domain Bacteria; phylum Bacillota; class Clostridia; order Lachnospirales; family Lachnospiraceae; genus CAXXOZ01. The sequence goes on along the minus strand of CAXXOZ010000018.1, from coordinate 376,704 downwards.
ACATAATTGCTTGCTCCAATGTCATTTGGTATTAATTCTCCATAGCAGTTATTGATTGCTCCTAAAATCGTTCCACCGCCTCCTGACCATCCAGTTCCGGCTATCATATCTGCTCCACCATAACCTTCCAGTTCTACATAGTATTTAACCACTCTCACTGCTCTTTGATAATCCATAAATATATCCATCTCTGAATAAGGTTCTACTCTTCTTTGTAAAAGAAAACAGTTATATCCTAATTCATTAAAAACTTCCGCGGCTGGATAACCTTCTGATTTATTACCTCTTTGAGCAAACCCTCCACCTGAAACCAATATAATGTTTCCTTTCGCTTCAGAAGGATTATCAAGAAGGTATTTTATTATAATCGGTTCACTTCCATAAGCATCTTCCATAGAAAGATCTAGCTCTTCTTCAGTATAGGTTTCTCCATCTATAACCGGTATCGTGTCACCCCAAAGAAACCAAACCCTATCTTCGATTGTACCAGTAAGAATAAGGTTTTCCCTAGCCTCTACTGCTAAATCAACTGATGCCTTGTTCTTATTTTTGTCCATTTCAGCAACTGCTTTTTTATATACGCTATAAGACTCTTCTTCATACAATGGTTCTATTGATTTTATTAGTTTAAAGTTACGTTTTTCAAGCTTATATGCCTCATCAAAACTCATATCTTCTGTAATTTCCCAAGGTTCCAATTTTCGCCTTTCGGCAGAATTTTCATCTTCAACACTAGTCTCTCCACAAGCTGTAAATGTAAAAACAATAAAAATACATACCATAAGAGTAATCAATATCTTTTTAATTTTCATCTTTCTCCTCCAAAACATTTCTCCAACATATTCATCAATTATTTCATAATATAATCATATGTTGAATTAACTACTAAATCCTTCATTTCCTGTGATAAGTTACCATGTCCAGTTTCTTCAAGAACTATAAGCTTAGCTGAATCATATACTTCCAAAGCTTTTTCTGAGTATGAAATATCAACCAAACCGTCTATATCTCCATGTAGTATCAAAACATCCTTTTTATAGTTTCCAATATATTCATATATATCATAGTCTAATAAATTCTCATAATATGTTTTTCCAATAGTCGTACCTAAAAAGTCAACTGTTTCAGGTATCTCATCAACACTAGTAAACATCTCCCTAGCATCATCTGGAATACAAAATGCAGGATATAATAGTATCATCCCTTTTATTTCATCTTCATGGTCATTAGCAGTGATAGCACTAACAGCTCCTCCTTGGCTTTCTCCAAACAAATAAATGTTCTCAGTATCTACAAAGTCAAGTGTTTGTACCATTGCTAGTACCGCTTCAAGTTCACTTTTTTCTGTAAAAATAGACATTTCAGTCATCTCTCCACCACTTTGAGATTCTTTAGAGCCCCCATAAAAATCAAATCGATAACTTGCTATTCCATTTTCCGCAAGATAACGAGCTTTATCCTCTGTGTGCTCTACATTTCCTCCAAAACCATGACTAAATATTACGGTTGGTAAGGTATCGCTTGCATCTACAGGTACACACGCAATACCATAAAGTTCTTTGTCATCTACAGAACATAATATTTCATATTCTATATATGAATCATTTTCTGATATTTTTGTCATCTCTACTTCTTTGCTGCCACACCCTGTAAACAGCATAGTGATTGTTATAAGTAAAGATAAAACAATAGCTATTTTTTTCATACATGCCTCCAATTTTTTATTATTATATAATCCTATCAAATCATTTATATGATATCCATGTAATATAATTTAAAAATCCGACATTTTGTATGGTGATAAAAAAATAAGTTTTATGTTATAATATATTTGTTTAAAAAATTTTGGAGGCATATAGATGGTTTATTTTTTCGGTAAATGATATAGAAAACAAAATTGAAGAATTAAAAATAATAGATCCTGACAGAAACCTTTTTATGTATTCTTTACGTGATTTGTTTAGGTCAAAAAAGTTTATATCCGAAATAGATTTTATCACTGATATTAAAAATAAGCCTGATTTTGATTTTGAAGAATTTTTTAGTGATAAAAAAAATCTTTATATAACATTCGATGAAAACGATTTAGAATATTTTGATGATGAAGCAGTATCAAATTTTTCTTTTGTGGATGAAAATAAAAGTGTTACTTGTATTTATCCTTTTATTAATCTTGTCCCTTTTATTCATAAACACAATTGCTTTGAGATTATCTATATTTATAAAGGTTCATCTATATTAAATTTCGAAAAATCAAAAATTTTCTTAGAAGAAGGAGATTTTTGCATTGTATCACCAGACACTGAACATGACTTTTATACCGAAGATCCAGATTCAATAATTTTTCCCTATTATGGTAAATGTTGAAACTTTCTACACAAACTTTATTTCTTTGCTGAATTTGAATAATATTCTTGGGAATTTTTTTAAGGAAATACTTACAAATAAATCAAAACCAAATTATCTTATTTTTCATACAGGTGGAAATAATGACATTAAATCTATCGCAAAAAGATTGTTTTATGAGCCATATAGATTTGATATATATACAAATGACTGCTGTATAGAATGGCTTAAGCTTTTGTTCTTTTATATATTAAGAGGGTATAAGAATTTCGAACAATATTATGATCATACTACTTCAAATAATTTTTCAGAAGTAATTCTTTATATTCAAAAAAACCACAAAACAGTTTCTCTTAGTGAAATTGCCAATAAATTTAATTATTCAAGAACATATTTGTCACTAATAATCAAGCAAATGACGGGTATGACCTATTCTGATCTTATTAAAAGAATGAAAATGGAAGAAGCAAAACACTACCTTGAAAACTCGGGTAAAACAATTGAAGAAATCGCTCACTTAATCGGGTATAACAGCGCCGATCATTTTTCAAGGACCTTTAGGTCGTTTTTTGGAGTTTCTCCGAAGAAGTATCAGAAAAAGGTAACCTGATTTGATTACCTTTTCAAAAAACTCCAGCAAAGTATTTAAACCTTTTTCAACCTTACTGCCATATACTCTTTACCTGGAAGGTCTATTTTAACTGTTCCTTTAAATTCCCCTCTATTTTCTCTAGTCATTTCATAAGTGTCAATAACTTCTATTTCATATGTTTCACCCTCAGGAAGATGAAATGTCCTAAAAGAAGGCCTTCCAAACCCATAATAATGAAGCTCATAGCTTACAGTTTTAGGTAGCCATTCCCCTGAATCATTATCTTCAAACACAGGAATTCCTACCACTTCATCAAACATGCCTTTACCGAGCTTAATATATCCTCCCGGTGTTTCGTTTAACAGGTCTAATAAAAGCTTAAACCTTTTATAACTTTCTCCATGTAACTCTCCACCTTTGGACCACCATAAAATATCTTTAGGATGAACATAAGTTTCACCATGACCTGGGTGACCACCTCTAAGAGCAGCTTCCCAAAATCTTCTTACCATTTCCTGAGGTGAAATATTACCCCAGCCGAGTTCAACATTTCCTTCATAAGCTATTTCATCCCATACAGCTGGTTTACCATATTCCTTTAATATCTCATCAGTTTCTTCGACACACTTATAAAGATCTTTTCTTTGGAGACTGCAATGAGTTATCCATTTTTTTGAATAGTCATAATAATTAAAGCAGTTATGGATTGATCTAGGGTGATTATATGGATCTTTTTCTTCAATCAATTCACCAATCCTATCCCAATCTTCCTGGGTTTTATTTAGCATTAGGTCGTATTCGTTTGCAAGTGACCACCATACATTTCTATATGCGCTGTATCTTGCCACCATATATTTTATGTATAAATCATCGCATTCTTTTTCCATAGTTGCAAAACCCCATTTATCATATGGGTGTAGCAAAATAATGTCAGCCTCTATTCCAAGCTCTTTAAGATCATTTATTCTTTTATCAAAAATATTAAAAAACTCAGGATTTAATTTATAGCAGTCAAAATCAAGTATATCTTTTCCACCTAATTCATTAATGTCAAAAAAACTCATTAATCTTTTTTTAACTTCTTCAGGTTGCTGACCAACCATTTCTCCTCTTTCATAAGGATATATTGGTGGTTCCTCTATATTATATAAATAGAATTTAGGGAATACACAAAATCTTATTTTGTTAAAACATGTTTCCTTTAATGTCTCTATTGTTTTATTCTGTAATTCTTCGGGTTGATTTATCCAACCATAACAGGTTGTTCCTATTGAGTAATATGGTGTTTTATCTTCATACTCTAGATAAACCTTATCCTTTACCCTTACTGGTCCATGATTATTTTTTGTCTTAACAGGAGAAACGCTAAATTTACCTTCACTTTCTTCATCTGAGAAAGTTCCAAAAATTTTATAAGTATATTCCCCTTCAAAGGAAGGCATAAATCTTACTTTATAAACTCCATTTCCATCATAAAAACCATCTACAGTTTTTGTCTCATTTTCTCCTGAAAAAGTGGCTTTTATATCATAGTCCATAAATGGATTTCCATCACTTTTTCCTTCTACTTCAACTTCAAAAACATCCCATTTTTCAATCATATTTTAAATCTCCTTTATACTTCTTTTGCCAGAGTAGCTATAGCATTTTTCCATAAGTCTGCCTTTTTCTTTCTGTCTTCAGAGTTCATAAGAGGTTTATACTTATTATAACTTATTTTTTCAAAGATTTCTTCTTTTTCATAGAGACCTATTGTCTCTCCCGCAAGAATGCCAACTCCCAAAGCTGAAAGTTCCTCTACCTCACTTACCTGTACATCCTCTTCAATCATATCAGACTGAAACTGCATAAGATAGCTATTTGAAGTTGCTCCTCCATCTACTCTTAAAAGTTTTATTTTTTCATCTGTTTCAGATTCCATGGCTTTTACTACGTCCATTATCTGAAAGCCAATGCTTTCTATTCCTGATTTTACAATTTCTGCTTTTCCTGTTGTGGGACTCATACCATAAAACATTGCTTTTACATCATTTCTCCAATAAGGAGACGATAGCCCTGTAAATGCAGGTATCAATACAGTTTCGTCTCTTTTATTTGAAGACTGAATTAGTGGTTCAATTTCTTTTGTATCACTAATAATTTCAAGTCTATTCTTTAACCAGGAAACCACTGCTCCTGTATAGTTTATATTTCCTTCAAGTACAAAACTTATCTGACCATCTATACTCCATCCTACACTTGATGCAAGACCTTTTTTACTTTCAATCGGAGATAAGCCTACATTTAACATAACCGACGAACCTGTTCCATACGTTGCCTTTGCCATTCCACATTCGTGACATCCCTGTGCATAAAGAGCTCCATGAGAATCTCCCATCACTGCTTTTATTGGTATTTTTTTATCTAATATTCCTTCAAAATCTGTTTCTCCAAAATCTCCGTTACTGTCTTTAATTTCAGGTAGTTTTTTCACAGGTATTCCAAATAGCCCACAAATCTTTTTATCCCATTTTCTATTCTTTAGATTTAATAGCTGGGTTCTTGAAGCATTGGAATAGTCTGTTGCATATATTTCTCCCTTTGTAAGCTTATAGATCAACCATGTATCAATTGTTCCTATTTTATAAACTTCAGTATTTACATGGTCTAAAAGCCACCTCATTTTTGCTGCGGAAAAATATGGAGAGAGTGGAAGCCCTGTCGTCTTATAAATCTCTTCTTTAAAGGAATTTAAGCTTTCTGAAACCTCTTTTGCCCTATTACACTGCCATACCACTGCCTGGTTTAAAGACTCTCCGTTCTCATGCCATATGGCTGTTGTTTCTCTTTGATTGCAGATTCCAACTGCTTTTATGTCACTTGCTTCAATTCCTTTTTCTTCTACTATTAATTTAACAACACTTAAAACATTTTTATATATTTCATCGAGGTCATGGGAAACCCAGCCCTTTTCATTAATTATTTGCTCATGAGACTTGTCCTGACGGCTGACTATTATACCCTGATTATTAAGTAGAATCCCCTTTGTTCCCTGAGTACTCTGATCAATTACCAGAATATATTCCATTATTCTTTCACCGCCTTTTCACACACTTTGGCTATACCTTTTGCATCCATTCCATAGTGTGAAAAAATCTGGGCATTTTTCCCTGAAATAAGATGTTCATCAGGAAGTGCCATTTGGATGACTTTTACAGGTTTTTTTGCTGAAACCACCTGTGAAACTAGGCTTCCAAGTCCACCAAAAACCGAATGCTCTTCAACAGTTACTATACATTTGGTTTTTCTTGCCGTTTCTAGTATTGACTCTTTATCAAGAGGTTTTAAGCAATACATATCTAAAACTCTTGCACTGATTCCTTTTTCTTCAAGAAGCTTTGCGGCTTCTTTTGCGTATGGAACCATTTCACCACATGCAATAATTCCAATGTCTTCGCCCTCTTTTACAATCTGAGCTTTATCCATTTCTATTTTTAAGTTTTCATCATAAACATCCTCTGTAGCATTTCTGCTTATTCTCACATATGAAGGTTTCTCATCTTTTAACAACTCTTCTGTAAGTCGTTTAGTAAGAAATCTGTCGCTTGGAAGATAAACTCTCATTCCTGGTAGAGCACAAAATGCAGCAATATCCTGGCATGAATGATGAGACATTCCAAGAGCTCCATAACTTACTCCACCGCTGATTCCTAAAAGAAGTACATTCATTTCTGAATAAGCAACATCTATTTTTTGCCTGCTCATAACTTCTTGTTGAAAGAAAGCATGCAGGAGAAGCTGCTATTGATTTTTTTCCACAGGCTGCAAGTCCTGCTGCCACTGAAACAAGATTCTGCTCTGCTATTCCCATCTCTACAAACTGTTCAGGATATTCATTTGCAAATGCTGCAAGAGATGCTGAACCTCTTGAATCTGAACAAAGCACTACTATATCTTTATCTTCTTTTGCTTTTTCACAAAGCACGTCGCAAATTATTTGTCTGTTTGTTATAGTATTCATACTAACACCTCATTTAATTCTTTCAAAGCCTGGTTATACTGCTCTTCGTTCATAACTCCATGATGCCATTTTTCATTGTTTTCCATAAATGAAACACCTTTACCTTTTATGGTTTTTGCAATAACAACACTTGGTTTTCCTTTGAATGCAGCTGCTTTTTCATATGCTTGTATTAATAAATCACAGTTATTACCATCTTCTACTTCTATTGTATTCCAGCCAAAATCTCTGAATTTTTCTACAAGACATCCACTATCCATAACATCTTCTATCTTTCCACTTATCTGTAAACTGTTTAAATCTAAAGTTGCACAAAGATTATCCAGTTTATAATGACCAGCTGACATCATTGCTTCATAGTTTGAGCCTTCTGCCATTTCACCATCACCAAGGACTACATAAACCCTATAGTCTTTTTTATCCATTTTTCCTGCAAGAGCCATACCTGTACCAACAGAAAGCCCATGTCCTAAAGACCCTGAATTAATTTCTATTCCAGGCACATCCATATTGGGATGCCCAATAAACTTTGATCCATATGATGAAAAATTTTCAATCACATCATTTTTGTCAAAATATCCTTTATCTCCAAGCACAATATATAGGGCATCTGCACAATGTCCTTTACTTAAAATAAATCTGTCTCTGTCAGGATCATTTATTTTTTCATGACTTACGTTCATAACTTTATTGTATAAAACATTTAAAATATCTATAACACTTAAGTCCCCACCTACATGACCAGCGCTTGATTTATATATCATATTTATTATATCTTTTCTAAGTTCGTATGATTTTTTCTTTAAACTATTCATATCTTTTTCCTTTCAAATAATTGAGTGTATGGTATCTAAAACTTCTTCTTCGTTGTTGTCATATAAATCCGGTTTTATTCCTAGGTATTTACAGCTTTCAAATAATACTGGAACCACGTCTTTATGTATCCCTACACAGTGGTGAATGTAAGAACCCTCAACTATTTTTGCCTCAAGCCTTCTTAAATTCTTAACTTCTACCCAAAGGAAAGTACCTTTTGTATGAGGACCTTCTATACCTTTAGCAGCACCTAAAAGTAATGAATATTCACCATTATCACCGTCAAATCGACATAAAGTAATGTCTCCTTTTTTAGCTTCAGCTTCTACTGCTCCCGGATATTTAAATGCAAGAGGATAACCTATTGTAGGTTTTTCGACTGCGCATGAAATAGGCCATGGTCCACAATGCTGTAAAAGTTCTGCATTATCATTTTTCGGATGCCTTATAGTCCAGTCTGCAAAGAAAGATCTTGCTTCTCCCATGCCTGCTGCATCAGTCATTAAAGCTGTAATTGCTCCATGAATATCTGTTTCGCATACAACCGGAAACCCTTCTTCATTTAAAAAGACTATTTGCGGCACATGGCATAATTCCAAGTTCGGATTGTAGTTCGTCCCAGCATTGTATAGCTGCTGCGTTACAACCATAATTATTAGCCAGTTCTCCCATTGCAAGTTTTAGAGCCGCAATTTTATTAAGTTCTTCATCGCTTACTTTAATATTAAATTCTTCTTTACAATACTGAGTAACTTCTTTAACTTTTTCAGGGCTGGAAAGAATTTCTTTAACCTTTCTTGTAAGTTCTGGCATTGGAATTGGAGAAAGCTGTATATTGAATTTTTCTAAAAGTTCTCCTTCATTACACATAGTCGACCAAAAATCAAACGGTCTTGGTCCAATCTGAAGAATTCTAGTTTTTCTAAATGTCTTTACCACATTACAAATAGCAATAAAATTTCTTATACCTCTTTCAAATTCCACAGAACCTGTCTCACAGTTTGTAAGGTAAGTAAATGGTATTTTAAATCTTCTTAAAACTTTTCCTGTTGCAAAAAGACCACACTGACTGTCTCTGAGTCTTATTCCATTTTCATCAGGTCCTTCATCTCTTGGTCCCCACAAAAGAACGGGTACATCAAGCTCTTTCGCTAGTCTTGCCACTTCGTACTCTGTTCCAAAGTTTGTATGCGGGAAGAACAGTCCATCTACGCCATCTTTTCTAAATTTTTCCTGAATTTTTATTCTGTCTGCTTCACTGTGTAAAAGACCATCTTCTGATATATCGTTGATGTCTATGTATTTTACATTCATTTCATTTAATTTTTTTCTTGTTACATCTGCTTCTACAACTGCCTGCGGGGCTGAAAAAATATTTCTTCTTGTAGGAGCAAAACCTAAAGTTATATTATTATTCATCTAAACACTCCTTTCAATTATATTAAAAACTATACTCCACTTAATTGATATTGATTATTTAGCTTAATTAATATATAATTAACTTAATTTACTTAATTTAGTCTAAAGGAGGTCCCTCATGTCTGTAACAGCAAAGGAACTTGCCAAAATCCTAAAATATTTCTGAAGCAGCTGTCTCAATGGCTTTAAATAATAAACCGGGAGTCAGTACAAAAACAAGAAAAGCTGTTTTGGAAGAAGCCGAAAAACACGGTTATGATTTTTCAAGAATACAGGAAAATAATTTTTCAAATAAGACTAAGGGTGTTATCACGATGATTATCTATAAAAAGCATGGTGCCATCGTTTCAGACACTCCTTTCTTTTCCGAACTTTCAGAAGGTATTGAAACCGCCTGTAGAAAAAACAGGTATATTTTAAATATAAAGTATATTTTTGACGAAGATGATATAGGTGAAGTTTTAAGTGAGATTTCAAGATTTGGCAATAAAGGAATAATATTACTTGGGACAGAAATGCACCAAAGTGACTTTAAACCCTTTGATGAATTTGATATACCTATGGTTATTTTAGATACATATTTTGACGGTTGTACAAAAGACTGTGTCTTAATCAACAATGTACAGGGAGCATACCTGGCAACTACACATTTGATAAAAACCTGTAGGAAGCAGCCAGGTTATTTAAAATCTTCATATCAAATTAATAATTTTGCTGAAAGATCCGATGGATTTTATAAGGCAATAAGGGAAAACGGTATGTCTTCAGCAAACTCCATAGTTCATAATCTCTCTCCATCAATGGAAGGAGCATATAGTGATATGATTTCTATAATTGAAAGAGAAGAAACTCTAGCCGAATGCTACTTTGCCGACAACGATTTAATTGGAGCAGGTGCCATGAAGGCTTTAAAAGAAAAAGGGATTCAGATTCCAAGAAATGTTTCAATAATAGGTTTTGATAACATGCCTATATGTAAATACATGGAGCCAACTCTTTCTACAATAAATGTACCAAAACAGTATATGGGCGAGTTGTCCGTATCTAGACTTGTAGACCTTATTGAAGGTTCACTAAATGAACCAATAAAAATCGAAGTAAATACAAAACTTATTAAAAGAAATACCACTAAGTAGTTAAAGAAAGGATTATATATGGAAAAATGGATTCAAGAGCTTCTAAAAAATCTAGACAAATATGCAGATGAAAATATGAAACAGTCAGTATTAGAAACATGTGGTTCTAAATGTCCGTTTAGTCATATGCCTGATGAAAAGTTAATTAACCTTAGGAAGGCATCAGATAACGAAGAAGATTTTCTAAAAGAACTAGAACAAATATGGCGATTAAAAAAAGAAGGTGATAAATATTATATAGTTTTTGATCAGTGTTATTGCCCACTAGTCAATAAAAACCTAAAGGAAGCATCAAAAACAATGTGCTATTGTACCTTAGGTAGTTTAAAGCATAAATTTAAAATCACTCTTGGTCGAGAGGTTGATGTAAATATGATTAAAACCGTTTTGTCAGGAGATGAAGAATGCCGGTTTGAAATTAAAATTTGACTTTATTAAATTTCTTTCTTTTCCTGCAGTAGTCTAAAAGAGAGAAATAGATGTAGTATCTGATCACTATCTTTTAAATCAGTTTCTCCTATTTCTTTTATTCTCTCTAATCTATAAATCATAGTAGCTCTATGTATGAATAAATCCTTCGAAGTTTTTAGGGCATTCATATTATTCTCAAGGTAAACCTTCAATGTTTCTACATATGGAGTTTTATTTTCCTTGTCATATCTTTTAAGCTTATCAATTATTGGCGAATACAAAAACTCAACTGGAAAGTCTTCCGATACTTTTTCTAGTACATATGAAAAAACATAATCTGAAAATTTATGTGTCCAATATGTCGGTTTTCTTATTGTTCCTAATTCTAAAGCTATCTTTGCCTGTTTAAAACTCTCTTTAAAATATTCAAATCCTATAAAATAGTTACTCAAACCAGCTCTGAAGTTCGCTTCACGAATAAAATTGTACAAATCCGAAAAATATTCATCTTTATCCTTTGGAAGTTTATCCATGTTAAAAACAACGATAATCTCCTTTTCATATAAAAATGATACACTCCCCTTAAATTCCCGCATGATTTTCTTGATAAAAAAATTTGTAGAAGAAATATATTTATCATAATTACTAGGCTCAATATAAAGCAGCCTATAATCATTGTTTTTTAGCCAACCAAGTCTATTTAGACTCTCCTCTAACAAATTTTGCGAAACTAATTCGCCTTTGATAATGTTTTTAAGCAAAAGTGCCAGATTTTTATTATCCTCTTGATAAATGCTTTGAATATCCTCAGCAACTTTTTGAGCGTACCCAGATAGATGTTCTAATAAAAGCTTATCTATTCCTCTTATTTCAGTGTTTGTTTCCGCAACTATAACTCTATAAATAAATTCATCTTTATAATAAATATTTTTACATAGACATTTATAAGCCAACGGTCCACCTTGATATACAAAAATTTCCTTTTCCCTAGAAATATTTCTATAAGCCTCATTGCTTTTAAAGTCATTTACAACTTCTGCTGGCAAGGCACCTGCTTCATCAAGTTCATCATATTTATCGGCATTCAAACTTAAGTTTGATTGATGCAAAATAAAATATTCTGAATCCATTATTGAAAGACCATTATTAAATATTTTTTCAGAAGATGAAATTAGAAGTGAAAGAGGATTTTCTTTAGCTATAGCCTCCTTTAGCTCATCATCCCAGTCTTCAAAAAAATCAAAAATTTTATGAATTTTATTACTTAATTTTAAAAGACTGCATTCTTTTCCTAAAACTAGTAGACTAACGGATCTCGTGAAATATTTTTCAGGAGGCTTACCTATAGAAATAATATATTTAATACTTTCGTCGATTTCGTCTGGAAGCTCATTTCCATAACATATATATAAACTGTTTAAATCCAGGCTTTCATTTTCGACATAAAACTGAGGTCTTCCCAATATCATCAAGTTTGACATTTGATTATAATTTGTTGATTCTATAGGCATTTCTAGATATTTTTCTATAATAGTCATTGAAATTTTCATTTTTATCCCTCCTATACAAAGTGTATATATGAAAGTCTTAAAAGTCAATATCTTTGTAGAATTTACTTTTAGTATTCAAGCTTTTATCATTTATTATATAAAATATATTTAGGAGGTATTTATTATGGCTTTAACAGCAAGAGAAAATTTTTTAAATGCTATTACACAAAAAGAAATTGAAAGGACTCCAGTCTTTATCGCAGACTGTGCCGCAGTTGGTTTCGCAGCAGGTCCAGGTCCATGGATAGAAAAAGGCCCTTTCGGAGGTGGTCTTGATGGATTCGGAGTTGAATGGGTAACACCTGCATCAGGTGGTGGTGCACCTATTCCTCATCCAAATGAATTTCAAATGGATTCTGAAACTATTGTAGATTGGAAAGATATCGTGAAGTTCCCTGATTTAGAAGCTATTGATTGGGAAGCTATGGCAAAGCAGGAATACGAAATGTTTCATGTAGATCCAGAAAAACAGGCCGTTGATTTTGGTTGTGGAAATGGGGTATTTGAAAGACTAGCATCTTTATTAGGTTTCGAAGAAGCTTTAATTGCTTTAGTAGTAGAACCTGAAGCCTGTAATGAGTTAATGGAAGCTATTACTGACTATAAAATAGAGTTCGCAAAAAAGGTAAAACAGTATTACAACCCTGACATATTTACAAATTATGATGACATAGCAACTGAAAGAGGTTTGTTTATGTCTCCTGAAACATACAGAACTTTAATAAAACCACATCATAAACGTCTTTACGATGCAGTAACAGAACTAGGAATGATACCTGTACAGCACACATGTGGATACTGCGAACCACTTGTAGAAGATATGATCGAAATCGGAGTAAAATGCTGGACTTCTGTTCAACCTACAAATGACATTGTAGCAATGCAGGAAAAATATGGCGACAAAATCACATTTATGGGGGGATATGATACAAATGGTTCTCCTTCAAGACCTGATTCAACTATGGAAGAACGTTTTGAAGAAGTGCATCGTTGTATTGACACCTACGGAAAACAACCAGGTTATATCTTCTTCGGATTTATATTGGTAAATTCAAACGATCCTAAAGTTGTAGCAGGGGAAATGATGCCTATGGTTGGAGAAGCTGTAAAATACAGTTATGCAAAAGGCAAACAATACTAAGAGGTGAATCACTTTTGAACATAATTATTTTAGGAGGATTTTTAGGCGCAGGTAAAACAACTTTTTTACTTCAGCTTGCAAAATTCCTAGTAAATCATAAAGACAGTAGAAATAACAAAGTCGCAATAATAGAAAATGAAATCGGAAGTATAGGTGTTGATAACCAATTAATAGGCGGGAATGAACTAACTGTCGAAACTATTTTCGCAGGATGTGTATGTTGTTCACTAGCATCTGAACTAATTTCCGGCATTAAAAAAATCGAGGAACAGGAAAAACCAGATTGGCTGATTATAGAAGCTACAGGCGTGGCTGATCCTTCAGGAATAAAAAGAAGAATTTTAAATGAATTAGAAAAAAAAGCCTTTGCACTCACTTTAATTGATAGTAAACGCTGGTTTAAACTAATTAAAGCAATTGAAAATATAGCAATAAGCCAATTAGAGGCAGCTAACTGTATTTTGTTAAATAAGGTAGATATGCTTGATAAAGAGGAATTAACTAAGGTGGAAAAAAATATTCTTTCTATAACTAATAACAATACCTCATTAATTAAAATTTCTGCAAAAGATGAAATTCCTAAAGAGTTCTTTGATGATTTATTTAGCAGGATGAAGGAGGTTATCTAAGTGAATACCAAAAACGATGAACATTGCCATACTCATGAGCACCATTCTCATGAACATGACCAAGGTCCTGAAATTAAACTTCAACATCACGAGGATGCCTTGATTATTTCTACAACACAAAGTGCAGGTATTAATATTAATGATTTTTGCCAGAAGTTAGAACTGTTCCTTAACGAAATTTCTGAATACATAGAATCTGAAGGAGGTTTAGTAGGTCACCTAAAAGGTTTTATTCACGAGACAAATCATGGAATTTCATTTTCCTGCACAGGAGCAGAAACAACATTTAAAACTTATGATTTAGAAAAGGTTGATTTTTCTATAGTTTTAATAGTTTATAATATTCCTGAGGATAATTTGATGAATAAATTAAAAGATTTTGTTTTATCATTGTAGTTAATTAATAAATAAAGACTGTAACTCTTTTTTGTTATAGTCTTTATTTTAATATTTTTTATTTTATATCACCGGCCCCTTATACTGCTTCACAACTCCCCTACTTAACCAAACAGTTATAGCTTTTTCAGGGCAATGATTCACACATCTATAACAAAGAGTACATAAATCCTTATACCCTATCTTCCCATCATCCATATAAAGGTTTATTGTAGGACATTCTCTTACGCAAAGACCACATAAAATACACTTATTTTCATCTATATTTATTTTATTTCTCATATCGTTTTCCATTTTTAGAAAACCTGGTCTTTGAAATAAACCAAGAAAGTGTGAAAATGCATTAAACCCTCTTAATTTTTTCTTACCTGAATAAAGATTGTAGCAAGCCTTATAAAGCCTTTTATTAGCTTTATTAATTTTCTTATAATTTTCTTCACCATTTTTTATTTTTAAAAGTGAAAAATTGCAGACATTATTTGGCATATTAAAATGCTCAGCCAATAATATTTCGACATCAATATTCTTAATTAAGTCAGTAAAACTTCTTGAACCATCACCAGAAAATAAAAGTTGAGTGCAAAATATTATAATTTTTTTACCATTTAAATTTTCTCTATACCTAATGATAAATTCTCTCATAATCTTTGGTATACTTGAACCATAAATCGGATAGCAAAAACCAATGATTCCACTATCCGAGATCAATTTACCAAAATCCAGCTTTTCTTCAATGGAGTGTACCTCAAATTTCTGATTGTAATTTTCTTTCATTACCCTAGCAAATTTCTCACTTATATATTTAGAATTTCCTGTTCCTGAAAAGTATAAAAATTTATCCATAGCTTATCCTCTCCTTTTAAAAAGATTATAAACCATGGATATTTAAATTACAAACTTATGTTTTTCATAAACAATTCATTTTCTTTATGTTTTTTTACTGCTATACGGTAATACCCTTTTTCAAGACCTTCATAGTTGGAGCAGTCTCTGATTAAAAATCCTTTAACAAGACATTCTTCAAAAAAGTCTGTGATTTTTTTGCTTTCAGGAACTCTAAAAAATATGTAATTTGCATTAGAACCGTATAGCTTGAATCCTCTTTTTCCCATTTCATCTTTAAGATACTGCTTTTCCTGACTTAAAATCTCTAGGGATTCTTTCACATACTCTTTTTCGTCCAGAGCATAGATTCCTGCCCTTTGAGCTGGTATTGAAATACTCCATGCTTGTGAAACTTCACACATAGAATCTAGCACTTCTTTGTTCGAGCATATACCATAACCAAGTCTTAGTCCTGGCATAGCATATATCTTTGTAAATGCTTTTAGTATAAATAAATTGTCTGAATTGTTTACAAATTCCTTTGCTGAATAGTTTTTTCCTTCATCCACAAAGCACATAAAACATTCATCTATTACTAAAAAGATATTGTTTTTCTCACATTTTGCAAGTATCTTCCCTATAAATTCTTTTTTAATCAATTCTCCTGTTGGATTATTAGGATTACACAAAAAAAGTATATCTATATTTTCATTTAATGCTTCAAGAAATTTTTCATCAAGCATGAACCCGTTTTCTTCATCTAAATAATAATATTCTATTTCACTTCCCGAAGCCCTAAGGGCTTTTTCATATTCATAAAAAGTAGGCGCAAGTAAAAGAGCCTTTTTAGGCTTTCTCGAAAACACCAATGAGAATATAAGATCTGCTGCTCCATTACCACATATTAAGTTATCCTTACTTACTGCTTCATGCTTAGCAAGTTTTTCTTTAAGTTCCTGGCACTCTGGATCAGGATAATTTTCTGATAAAAGAACTCCTTCATTAGCACCTTTTATAACACCTTCTGGCATTCCTAGTAAGTTTATATTTGTAGAAAAATCAATTACATCTTTATGTGTGTATATATCTCCGCCGTGTTTATGCATAATGTTCCTCTCATTAAATCATAAATATTATCAGATATTTTATTCCTGCCATTACCACAGTTCCAAAAACAGCTGTCGCATATAAAAGTATATTTGCTCTTTTTATATCATATATTTCAATATTTCTTATATTATCGCCAATGAATTTTTTCTTATATACTTTTCCAAAGTAGCAGGCATCTCCTGCCAGCTGTATATCAAGTGCTCCTGCTGTAACTGCCTCTGTATGGGCTGAATTTGGACTGGCATGATTCCTTTTATCTCTTATGTATATTTTAATGGCATTCTTAAAGTCGTATCTACAAATTGCAGTTCCAATAATCATAAACACTGCCGACAACCTTGCAGGAATATAGTTAAAAACATCGTCCAATTTTGCTGCAACTTTCCCAAAATTAATATATTTATCGTTTTTATAACCCACCATTGAATCCATTGTATTTATTGCTTTATAAAAGAATCCTATCACTGCTCCACCAATTGCCATATAAAATATTGGAGCAATAATTCCATCCGAAGAATTTTCTGCGACAGTTTCAACTGCTGCCTTTGCAACTTCTTCTTTTGTAAGATTTTCAGTATCTCTTCCCACTATCATTGATAGAGCCCTTCTGCCTGATTCTAAATCATCCTTTTCAAGTTCTTTATATACTTTCATACTTTCCTTTTTTAGACCTTTAAGAGAAAGTATCTGATAACAAAAGATTGTTTCTATTACTATTCCTGCTATAAAATGTGCTTTATATGCAAAAAATAATATTGCACCCGGTACAATTACAGAAACCAGAACTACAAAAATCACAAGAAATAAACCACCTGTGATTTCTCCTTTTTTTGTCTTTGGAAATATTTTTCTAAGCATCTTTTCGAATAATGAAATTAGATGACCTATAAGTCTTATAGGATGCCAGAAATAAACTGGATCTCCAAGTATTATATCCAAAATAAATCCTGCCACCAAGGCTATTGTTGAATAAAGCATATATTCTAAAAACCACATAATTTGTACCTTTCTAAACTAGTCAAGCATATATATTAAAGCGTTACAAATTGCTGCAGCTACATTGCTTCCACCTTTTCTACCTTTTGCAACTATATATGGAACATCTCTTTCCATAATAAGCTCTTTTGACGCCTCTACATTTACAAAACCAACCGGTACACCGATTATCAGTTTTGGAGCAATTTTGCCTTCTTCTATTAATTTACTTAATCTTATTAGGGCTGTTGGAGCATTACCAATTGCAAAGATAAAATCTTTACCCATTGATGCAGCTTTATCCATGCATGCTTCAGATCTTGTTGTTCCGTTTTCTTTTGCAATCTTTGCTATATCTTCGTCTGAGATAAAGTTATAAACTTCACCACCATATTTGGCAAGCTTCTTTTTGTTTATTCCAGCTTTAGCCATCTGTGTGTCAGTAACGATACTTGCACCATTTTTAATAGCTTCTAAAGCCTTTTCAACAACATCGTCAGAAAATGCAAGTGTTTCAGCATATTCAAAATCTGCTGATGTATGTATAACTCTTTTTATTATTTTTTCTTTATCTTTATCTAAAACTTTATCACCTAATTCTTCAGTGATCATTTCAAAACTTCTTTTTTCGATTTCTTCCGGTAATATATTTAATATCTCTTTCATTTAGATACCTCTTTCCAGTATTTCATATATTTTTTCCATATCAAGGTGTTCCCTTAATCCATCTGCAAGTAAATCATATTGTTTTTCTTTATAAGCTTTATAATCAACAGTTGAAAACTCTTCAGTATCTAGACCTTTATGCTTTGCAAGAGATAAAACAACTGCTCTTGAAACTTCTTCATTGTCAAATATTCCATGAATATAAGAGCCATATACATTATCCATGTAAGTTCCATCAGGTTTTTGTTCCCCTGAAACACTGTCAGTTAATTCAGAAAAGAATTTACAGTCATCACCAAAGCTGCTGACTCCCATATGTATTTCATATCCTTCTAGGTTCAATCCTGATAAGTCTTTTAATATTCCTTCAACCTTGTTAAATGTTCCATTAACTCTTGTTCTAATCTTTGCCCCTTTAAACACAGTTCTTATTGGTAGCAGACCCATTCCTTTTAAGTCTCCGCCTTCTTCAACACCATCTGGGTCACTGATTGTTTCTCCAAGCGCCTGAAAACCTCCGCAGATTCCAAATATAACTTTCCCTTTGCCTGCTTCTTTTAAAACAGCGGCTTCAAGTCCGTTTTGTCTCATCCAAAGTAAGTCTTTCATAGTATTTTTTGTTCCCGGTATTATTATCATGTCAGGATTTTTAAGCTCATTAGCATTGTGAACGTATCTTACTGATACACCACTTATACTTTCTAAAACATAAAAATCCGTAAAGTTTGAAAGTCTTGGCAGTCTAATAATTGCTATATCTATAAGCCCTTCTTTTGTATCAGAACTGATTCTTTCTGATAAAGAATCTTCATCTTCTATATCTACATATAAGTATGGTGTAACACCTATACATTTTTTTCTAGCTTTTTTTTCTAGGAGTGCTACCCCAGGATCTAAGATTGTCTTATCACCTCTAAATTTATTAACAATAAAACCTTTAATCATTTTTCGTTCTTCTCGTTCTAAAAGTTTTATAGTTCCATAAATTTGAGCAAACACTCCTCCTCTATCTATATCTCCAACTAGTAAAACTGGAGCTTTTGCTTTTTTCGCCATTCCCATGTTAACAATGTCTTCAGCTTTTAAATTAATTTCAGCAGGAGAACCTGCTCCTTCAATTACAATTATGTCATTTTCTTTATCAAGCGTGTTATATGCTTCCATGACTTTTGGTATAAGTTCCTTTTTATAAGCAAAGTATTCTCTTGCACTCATGTTACCAATAACTTCCCCATTTACAATAACCTGTGAACCAATGTCATTAGTTGGTTTTAAAAGTATTGGATTCATCAAAACAGATGGTTTTACTCCT
The DNA here is from genome assembly GCA_963676435.2 of uncultured Parasporobacterium sp. Lineage (GTDB taxonomy): Bacteria > Bacillota > Clostridia > Lachnospirales > Lachnospiraceae > CAXXOZ01. The sequence goes on along the minus strand of CAXXOZ010000018.1, from coordinate 357,380 downwards.
GCTGCCTCTGCCTGCATTACCTGCGCTCTGCCCATTTCAAGACCATCTTCAGTTATAAAAGAATTCAGTGCCATATTCTGGGATTTAAAAGGTACTGTTTTGTATCCGTCCTGTTTAAATATTCTGCAAAGTCCCCCTGTTAAAAGACTCTTCCCTGCATTGGACATTGTTCCCTGAATCATTATTGATTTTGCCATAATTTACCTGCCTTTCCTATCGAGAGCATTTTTTAAGAAATTATATGGAAAGTTGATATTTGAGTAGTAATATAGATGAGGAAACCCTGCCGCTAAGTTTTCACTACCATGTATGCAATTCCAGCTTTTCTTACCTGAAGGCTTTGTAGCTGTAAAGGATTCACCACAGTTTGTACTGTCAAAATAATGAAATTCGTGTCCTTTTATAGTTTCGCCTTCGTCTCCAAATACCTGCGTGGTATTAGATTTTATATTTATATATCCAAATCTGTTTAATTTATCTGTCTTATAAATGCTGCCTTTAATGACTCCTGCCATATCATAAACCTGACCATTCATACCCTCCATTTTGTCATGAAGATACATGAATCCACCGCATTCTGCTAGACATGGCTTACCTTTTTCTACAACATTTTTAATACTTTCAAGCATTGATTTATTGTTACTAAGTTTATCTGCATAAATTTCCGGATACCCTCCACCAAGTAATATACAGTCTGCATTTTCCGGAACTTCTTTATCTTTAATTGGGGAAAACTCTATTAAGTTTGCGCCCATTTTTTCCATTAATTTTAAGTTATCTTCGTAGTAAAAACAAAAAGCTTCATCCTTTGCTACTGCAACATTTACCAGTTCATTTATTTTGGGTATTTCAGGTTCATTGTATTCAAGTTCGCCTACCTCTCCAGCCAGCTTTATAATTTCATCTATATCAATTGTCTCTTCTAAAACCTTTGCAAATTTTGTTATTTTTTCATCCAGGTTTTCCACCTCTTCAGGAGTTATAAGACCTAAATGTCTGCTTTCTATAACAAGATCTGGCGACTTTGGAACATAGCCTAAAACTTTGACTCCTGTTCTCTTTTCAATTAAATCTTTTAAACCTTCAAAGGTACTTTTTGTAATCCTGTTAAGAATAACACCTTTTATATTACTGTTATCAACAAAGTTTAAAAATCCCTCTATTTCAGGAACTATAGAAAGACTTCTGCCTTTACAGTCAAGAACCAGAACTACTGGTGCCTCTATAGTATTAGAAATTGCATATGATGAACCTTCATATGAAGCTATCTGCATTCCATCATAAAATCCCATTACACCTTCTATTACAGATATATCAGAACCCTCTGCACTATGAGCAAACAAATATTTTGTCATATCAGAATCCGTAAAAAAAGTATCTATATTTTTTGATTTCACACCGATTATTTTTGTATGAAACATAGGGTCTATATAATCAGGTCCGCATTTAAACGCTGAAACTTTTAATTTTCTTAAACTTAAAGCTCTTAAAAGTCCACATGTTATAAATGTTTTTCCGCTCCCCGAGTTTGTTCCACTTATCATTATTCTTGGCAGCATCAATGTATTCCTCCTAGCATCCGTTGAATGATATTATGTAAATCGGATTAGTGCCTTCCATCATGTTGTATCTACCTAATTTTTTGCTTTTTGACACACTTACCTGAACTATGTCTGGATTTGAAATATTGTTTTCATTTAGGTAATTTACTATCTCTGAAATAGTCTCCAAAGTAAGTGCATTTATAACTATTCTTACTTTAGGATTTTTTGCTATTAATAAATCTATTATCTGAGCTATCTTTCCAGAACTTCCTCCTATAAATGCATGTGTTGGAGTTGGTAAATCTTCAAGTCCTTCTGGTGCAAGGGAAAGAATTGTTTCAAGATTATCAGTTTTAAACTTTTCTTTATTTTTATTTATAAGCTCTACGGAAGATTCATTTTTTTCAATGGCATAAACTTTTCCCTTATAGGCTCTAAGTGCCATCTCAATTGAAACAGAACCTGTTCCCGCACCAATATCATATATAACAGAGTCCTTAGTTAACATAAGTTTAGATAAGGAAATACTTCTTATCTCCTCTTTTGTCATTGGAGCTTTATCTCTTATAAAAAATGAATCTGATAGCCCGTGTGTTACTATTTCATTAGTGAAATTTTCATTCTTTATAATAACTGCGCAAAGTGTTCCAAATTCCATATTAAGCAGCTCTTTTGGAGTTCCTTTTGTAATCTTTTCTTCTGGATATGAAAGATTCTCTCCCACATAAAGAACAACTTCTTCCATACCATATTTAATCAGTTTTTCACAAAGACTAACCACTGATTTTTCGCCACCCAACAATAAAAACACTTTTTCGTTATTATTAACCTGGTGTATTACATTCTCATCTTTTCCATGAGTACTTAAAAGCACCATATCGTCCCATGAAGTTTCTGCTTTTGAACTTAAATATGAAACTGTTGATATTCCAGGAATAAGTTTTATCGTATGTGTTTTCATAGAATCAATGATTTTTTTTGCACCGCTGCAAAAGCCTATGTCTCCTGACATTACAACCGCAAAATTACTATATTCATCGCTTTCATTTATAAATTTTTCTATTTCATCATTTTTATATGTTTCAAAAACAGGCTTTTTAAATTCTCCAGCGGCTTCAACCATCCTCTTAGCACCTATTATTACATCTGCTTCTTTTAAAGCATTTAAACCATCAAGAGTCATAGTCTCTATGTTTCCCATTCCAATACCAATAAGAGAAATCTTTTTGTTTGTTTTTAAACCAAATTCCTTATTAAAGAATTCTTTACATTCATTAAGATTTAGTCCCTCTTCTTTTAATGGTCGTCCAATCACAAGACATTTAACTCCAGCCCTTTTAGCCGCATTTATCTTTTCACTGAATCCACCTGTTTTTCCCGATTCTTTTGTAACCATATATTTACATTTAAGTTGAGTTAAAAGACCATAATTAAATTCTTCACTAAAAGGCCCCTGCATACAAATTAGATTTTCGCCTTCAAAACCTAACTTTATGCATTCATCAATTGACTCTTTGGTTGATAAAACCCTTGCAAATATACGACTTCTATAATCTTTAATATCTGTATATTTTTTTAGTTCTTTACTTCCTGTAGTTGCAAGAACTTTTCCCTCATTTTGTTTTAAAAACTCTATAACACTGTCTAAATCAGAAAAATATAAACAATCTTCTTCATTTATATGAACTTCATCCCTTATAAGTCTTATTAGTTTCATATTTTTATTGCCACAGGCTTCTTTTATATTTTCACTAACTATAGCTGCATGGGGATGTGTTGCATCCACAACTATAGGATTATTTAAACTTAAAATAAGAGTTTCCATTTCTTTAATATCTAGACGTTCTGAAGAAACTGTAATGTTTTCGCCCTTAGGAAGAATGGAGCTACCATATTCTGTTGCAACGCAAACATGAATATTTAAACCTGAATCGCTTAAATACTCTGAAAGTATTCTTCCTTCTGTAGTTCCGGCAAAAATCAATACATTATTCATAAATATATCCTCTAGGTGTTACCATTTTATTTTTAATATTCTTTGTCTGAGAGTTACCAATGAAAACTGTAGTAAACATATCAACCTGAGTATCTTTTAGTTCTTCTAAAGTAAGAATTTTTGAGTATTCATCTTCTCTACCAATATTTTTGGCAAAACCACAAACCGTATCAGGTCTTGCATGTTTTAATATAATTTCACATGCTTTTTTAAGATAATCATGACGCTTTTTACTTGATGGGTTATAAAAACACATAACAAAATCTGCACTTGCTGCTGCATCGATTCTTTTTTCTATTTTTTCCCAAGGTGTTAAAAGGTCGCTTAAACTTATTACTGCAAAGTCATGTATAAGTGGTGCTCCTAAAAGCCCTGCCCCACTGATAACAGCTGAAACTCCACATACGTTTTCAACTTCTATATCAGGATATCTTTCGCCTATTTCAAGCATAAGACCGCTCATTCCATAAACACCTGCATCACCACTACAGATCATGGCAACAGTTTTGCCTTTGTTTGCTTCTTCAAATGCCATTTCGCATCTTAATACTTCTTTTTTCATTGGGGTTGTGATGAATTCTTTTCCTGGAAATGCATTTTTTACTAAATCTACGTAAACTGTATATCCTACTATTACATCACAGTTCTCCAATGTGCTTTTTGCTTCTAATGTTAAATATTCATATTCTCCTGGGCCGATACCTACTACATATATTTTACTCAAAATTCACGCTCCTATTTTTACGTGCAACTGCAACGGTTACACTGTATTTTATTGTCTTCTTTACTAAAATCTCCCCAGAGTCACTTCCTTTAACAGCTGCTCGTTCGCATACACAGGATACTCCGGTGATTTTATCAACGAATTCAGATTCACTAAATTCACCTTCGACATTTTTAAGTTCATCTGAACTAAATGTTACAAAATCTATGTTATATTCAGAAGAAAAATCAAGTATTCCCTTTTCATTTTCTTTTAAATCTATGCTTGCCAAGTTTTTTACGCTTATAAGTGAAATGTTATTTTCCTTTAAGGTTTCTAAAACTGCTGCCTCAATATTTTTCTTTGGTGTGTCTTTCCTGCAACCTATTCCCAGGGTTACTATTTTGGGAATAAGATTTAGGGTTTCCTTAAACGGTTTTTCTTCTTTTATTCCAATGTAAATACCTAGATCAGTTTCAGCACCAACTTCAATTTCATTAGGAATATTTCCACTTATATCAAGTTCACTTCTAAGTCCTATAGTCTTATTATCAAGGACTGCGGCTGATATGTCTTTTGCCACCTTCATATCGCTTATATAAAGATTGTTTTTGGTTGCAAATACATCTACTGCAAATTTATTATTTATGTCAGTTGCTGTAGTTATTATAGGAACTGAGTTGAATTCTCCCGCAAGATTAAGGGCAAATTCATTTGCTCCTCCAATGTGTCCTGACAATACAGGTATTATATATTTACCCTGTTCATCAATAACTAAAACACCTAGATCTTCTTTTTTACTTTTAAGGAATGGGGCAATACTTCTTACTGCAATTGCACAAGCTCCGATAAATATTAGAAAATCGCATTTTTCAAAACCGCTCTTAGTCCATTCTTTAAGTGGAATTTCTTTATCTCTTCCATCAATAGAAGAAACAATCTCATCCCCCTGATTATTTAGGTAAGCATTTATTTTTTCTCTTAATAAAGTTCCTTTATTAGTAAAACTGATAATGGCTACTTTCATAGACAGCTCCTATTTTGTTGCTTTTCTAAATTCAGTTTCAAAAGCAGGATTATAAAGTTCACTTCTTATATAGCTTGTATGTGTAATAACGTCACCCACGATTATTAAAGCTGTTTTTGTAATGTTATGCTCTTTAGCTGTTTTGGCAAGTGTATCAACAGTACAAATAAATTTCTTTTCGTCATCCCAAGTAGCTTTGTAAACAATAGCTGCCGGTGTATCTGCTTTATATCCACCTTCAATTAATCTTTTTGAAAGTTCTTCTAACATACCGGTACTTAAGAAAATTACCATTGTTGCGTCGTGACTTGCAAAAGACTGAATACTTTCTTTTTCAGGAACCGGAGTTCTTCCTTCCATTCTTGTTATGATTACGCTCTGCGAAACACTTGGAAGTGTATACTCTAAATTAAGTGATGATGCTGCACCACAGAATGAGCTTACACCAGGAGTAGTGTCATATTTGATTCCTTCTTTGTCTAATAAATCAATCTGCTCTCTTGTGGCTCCATATATACTTGAATCTCCTGTATGAAGTCTTACAATATATTTATTTTCTTTTTCTGCTTGAACCATTACTTCAATTACTTCTTCAAGAGTCATTGTTGCACTGTTATATACTTCGCAGTCTTCTTTTTTATAATTTAAAAGTTCAGGATTTACCAGTGATCCTGCATAAATAATTATATCAGCATTTTCGAGATGATTTTTTCCTCTTATTGTTATTAAATCAGCAGCTCCGCTTCCTGCACCTACAAAATGTACCATATTATTCACCTGTCCCTTCTTTGTCTTTTACTATTATCAATGAATAATATCCTGCTTCTTCATTGATTTCGTCAATGTTTCTATATATTTTCTGTGTATCCATACCACAGTTTTCTACCATCATTATTCTGGAATCTAAATCTCTGATTCTCTTTTTAACTTGGGGAAGCTTCTTCCCTGCTTTCATTAAGACTTTTGTACCTGAAAGCTCTATAGAATCTTCAATATTATATGAAGAAGGTATTACATGTAATACTTCGTCTTTTTCCACAAGGCCCTGATTAAGTACTGCAGATACTGCACAAAATGAAGTTATTCCGCTTATAATTTCAGTTTCATAACCCATGTCATTTACTATTTTGTGGACATAGATATATGTTGAATAAACTGTCGGGTCTCCTAGTGTTAAGAAGGCTACATTTTTGCCCTGTTTTAGAAACTCAATAATTTCCAGTGCGGCATTTTTATGTTTTTCTTCCAAAACTTGTTTATCTTTTGTCATTGGCATTGAAACACTTACAAATTCTTTTTGTTCAGGATCTTTTATAATACTGATTGCTATTTTGTATGCAATGCTATCTTCTACATTTTCAGCTGGTACTACAATAACCTGTGCTTCATTAATTATTCTCACTGCTTTTAATGTTAATAATTCTGGGTCACCGGGTCCAACGCCTACGCCGTAAAGTTTTGTGCTCATTAGTTTTTCTCCTTAATTCTGCTTAGTATTTCATCTACGTTCTTTGTTCTGCCCAGCTCTCCATACTCGTTCGAGAAAACTATTAACGAAATATCAATTTCTTCCTGAGCTCTTTTATCTATGTAATATTTAACTTTTCCTATTATATTTTCAAATGTTGCTTCATATATTTCTGTATCTTTTATCATTGATATAGCTTCATCTGTGGTACCACATTTTAAAATCTCTTTAGCAATCTCTAAATCCGCTCCCGCATTTATAGCGTTTGCCATAAATATTTCCATCCTTGAATCTGCAAATGATGAATGTGTATTCATTATTCCACCTGCAATTTTTATAAATTTACCTATATGGCTTATAAATAATATTCCTTTTACACCAAGTTCTAATGCTATATCAATTGCTTCTCCAATATAGTTTGAACATTTAACAAGAAATTTTTCGTCTACATCAAAATTTTCAAGGGTAAATCCACTTCCATAATTTCCAGGAGTAATTATTAAATATTCACTTCCCTGAGCTACCCTCATTTTCATTTCAAACCTGATACTGTCAATTAAGGCTGCCTCACTCATTGGTTCCACTATTCCACTTGTTCCAAGTACGGATATTCCACCTTCTATACCAAGTCTCGGATTAAAAGTTTTTCTGGCTATTTCCACACCCTCTGGAATACTGATTTCTACATCTATTCCTCCAAAGTATTCAAAATCATGTATAACTTCCTTAACACAGTTAAGTATCATTTCTCTTGGCACCCTGTTTATAGCTGCATTTCCAACCGGCTGTTCCAGTCCTTTTTTTGTGACTCTTCCAACCCCAACACCGCCATCAATGAAAAAAGTGTTTTCGCTGTTTTTTGAAACTTTGGAATAAACCATTATTCCGTCAGTCACATCAGGATCATCACCACTGAATTTTTTAACAGCGCATTTTACATAATCTTTTGTTATCTGAATTTCTAAAACTGAAAGTGTCAGCATTATTCCTTTAGGAGTCATTAACTGAATACTTTCCACCTTTTTTCCGGTAAAAAGCATTATAGTTGCTGCTTTTGTAGCAGCCGCTGCACAACTTCCGGTTGTGTATCCGAAATAGAGCTTTTTATTATTTTTTATAATATATTTGTCTTCTAATCCGTTTTTCATAATTTCCCTTTTCATCAAAAAGTAAAAAAACAGTAACCTTTTAGGTTACTGCTCCGTTTTTGCAGTCTATAAACTTAAATCCGATTCCACGCGGTTTTAATGAAAATGCTTAAAGCAGGTCTCCTGACTTACGTTTCAACACTATTTTTAACCTTCCCAAAATCAATTCAGTGGTATCAATAAAAATAATTATTCGCTTACAGTGGCGGGTCCGTGTAGGATTTTCACCTATCTTTCCTATTCTCCCTAAATGGGCACTTTAGTTTTCAGTATTAACTTTTGCTATTGTATTATACTTAAAAAAAGTTTAAAAAGCAATATTTTATAGCGATATTTTCATTATTAAATAGTTTATTGTTAATATTTATCTTTCATAAAAACTCTCGATACAGGTCCTTTCTTCGATCTTTCCTAACTGGAAATTTTTCTCTGAAGGTATCTGTATCATTTTTTATATCAAAAACAATTAATTCTTCATCTTTTCCACCTTTTGCTAAAAACTCACCCAAAGGATTAACTAAAAGACTTCCACCATTATATATAATATTATCCATAGTACCAGATACATTTATCCCTGCAAAATATGCCTGATTTTCTATTGCTCTCGCTTTTATAAGAGTTTCCCAAGCATCCCTTCTAGCATATGGCCAGTTTGCAGGAACCACAATTAAGTCGGCTTTTTCTGACAAATATGTAAATATTTCTGGAAACCTTAGATCATAGCAGATTGCTACACCTACTCTAAATTCTTTTATTTTACATGTAAAAATACTATCTGCACCCTTAAAGCTTATTCCCTCATTCCCATAAGAAAATGGATGGATCTTTCCATAATCTAAAATACTTTCACCTTTGTTGTTAATTATAGTGTATCTGTTTTCACCTTTTTCTTCTAGTTTTCTGCCCCAACCTATGCCTATATAAATATTCATTTCTCTAGCTAATTTAGAAAAATAATCAACGGTCTGAGTTTCTCCAAAAGAATCAAAAAGCTTTTCGTTTTCAGCTATATCTTTATGGACACTAGCGCCCACCATACTCATTTCCGGAAAGAAAATTGCATCTACTTTTTCCTTTTTTGCTTTTTCAATTAAGTATAATGCATTTTCTAAGTTTTTTTCTTTTTCACCATAAATTATTTTGTTTTGAGCTAAAGCTATCTTCATAATATCACCTTCATTATTTTAAGTAGTCTCTTAAACTCTCACCATTAGTTTTTATAACATTTGAATACCAGTATGCTGAATCTTTTAAAACCCTAGCTTGGGTTTGATAATCCACATAAATCAAACCAAATCTCATTTGGTACCCATGTGCCCATTCATAATTATCCATAATCGACCACTGCTGATAACCTATCACAGGAATGCCTTCATCTATAGCTTTTTCAAGTTCCAATAAATATCTATTTAAAAAGTCTATTCTATTAGGATCATGCACTTTTCCATCTAGCGCCACCCAGTCTGCACTAGCCATCCCATTTTCTGTGATCATAATAGGTTTTTTATATCTTTCATACAAAAACTTTGATGACCAATATAACGCCTCTGGAGTAATATTCCATCCCATGGTGGTTCTTGGAGAACCCTGATATTCATAAGCTCCATAACAATCTTCTGGTAATGGATAATCATTAGTTCCCTGATATGCATTATATCCAAAGAAATCTAACTCTTGAGATATTTCAGCCCATTCGTCCTTTGATAACTCAGGTAAAAGGCTGCCATATTCCTTAACATATACTTCTGGAAACTTTCCTAGCATAATAGGATCTGCCCACCATGAATTTCCCATAAATGCAGGTGTAAATCCAAAGGATTTTTCTCTTGCTATTTCAACTTCCTCAGGTGTATTATTTTTTGGCAAATATACATCTCCTGTTGGTGCCATACCTATTATCGCTTTTTGCTTTGAATATTTTCTGATTATGCTAACAGCTTTTCCATGAGCTTTAAAAACATTTACGCTCATTTTTATCATTGTCTCTTCATCATTTGTTTCAAATGGTGCCATAACGCCAACTCTATATCCAAGTCCTATAAACATTTGAAATTCATTAAATGTCATCCAGTATTTTACTCTGTCTGATAGTTTATCTACAATTAATTTTGTAAATTCTGCAAACCATTCTGGACTTTCATCACTTTTCCAACCACCTTTTTTATATAGTTCCATAGGATAATTCCAGTGATGCAGTGTAACTAATGGTTCAATACCTGCCGCCAACAATTCATCAACTAAATCAGAATAAAAACTGTAAGCCTTTTTCATTTACTTTCCCCGTTCCTTCAGGTAAAACTCTAGGCCAGCTTATAGAAAACCTATAGCTTTTTAAACCAATTTTTTTCATTAATTGAATATCATCTTTAAATCTATGATAATGATCACATGCTATATCTGCATTTTCACCTTTAGCAATTCGCCCCTTCTCATGACCATAATAATCCCATACTCCTAGACCTTTTCCATCTTCTTTATAGGCTCCTTCTACCTGATGAGCCGCTGATGCAGCTCCCCATAAAAATTCCTTACTAAATGACATCTAAATTCCTCCAATTACTTAATTTATCAATACATATTATTATAACCTATTTTCTTTTTTATTCAAGAAAAAAGGCACCTATGAAAATCAGGGCACCTTTTTATATAAATGTAGGTTTGATGGTTGATAAATTTATTTATAAAATTCCAGGAAATACTAAGAAAATCAAAGCACAAACTACAGAACCAACTAGTGTAAATAAAACTGTCTGCATAAAAATAGGTTTGTATGCTTCTTTATGTGTAGTCCCTGCAAGCATATTACATAGTAAAGGCATACCATTAAATGGTAATGTTTCAAATGTTGTAGCGGCTAAGGCTGCAACCCTAAATATTGCCGGTACATTTACTTCTTCTCCTCTAGCCCCTAAAATACCAAGAACCAAAGGTAATGCAATCATTAAAGCTGCAATAGGGTTTGATGTTATTGCAGTTAAAATCATTAATGCTAAAAGAGTTAAAATAATTGGATTTATATCTAAACTTGCAACTGCATTAACCAATAGACCAAATGCTGCAGTTATTGTAACAATAGCTGCGAATCCCGCTGGAGCAGTTAACTGTAAAACTGCCTGTGGAAATCTGTCAGCTCCATGATTTAAGGTTCTCTTAATTAAACCAAGTCTGTTGATTTTGACTTCTGATTCTTTATCAATGTATCCACTCATTAATATAAGAGCTAATACTATTGCCGAGGATATAGCAATTGCAATATCAAGACCTAGGATTGTATATAAAACAAAAACTAAGACTAACGGCAAAAGTGCCAGAATCAGTGGTGGTGTTTTTCTATTTTCATCAAGGTTGAATTTCTCCATTCTTCCCCAGTCAAATCCTTCACCTCCATGAACTGCTTTTCTTGAAAAATATGTTGCAAAAATTATTCCCCCAACTGCAATTATTACAACTGCAATCAAACCTGGAATAAGACCATAAGTTACTTTTGTTCCTTCATATCCCGACATGCCAAAAGCTGCCTGAGTTATGATATTATAAATTTGTGGTGAACCGGGAGCTGCAATAAATGCAACATTCAATACTAAGAAAGAAGGAATAACCTTTCTAGGTAAATCCATTTTCTTAACCATTGTTACAATTATCGGAAACATAACAAAGATTTGAGTGTATGCATCTACACCGCCATATGTTAAAAGTCCTCCCATAACGACTACAGAAATAACTGCTCTCAAAATCTGTGATTCTTTTTTTTCTGTTTTAAAAACGAAATTCTTTGTGAATAAATTTGAAATAGCAATAGAAGCTCCCGTATCCTGCATAACTTTCCCAAATATTGCTCCCAGGAAAATAATACTAAACAGTGCAACTATAGTGTTTGTAACCCCTGATACATATGTAGCTGTAAAAGCTGTAAGGGGTGAAATCTCATTTGTTATTGCAACAAGTAGTACACAAATTGGTGCAACATAAAGGACATTAAATCCTTTATATACTAAAAAAGCAAATAAAACTAACGCAACAACAATACCAATAATACCAATAACCATAAAGTCCTCCTCTTTCTTAATAACCACACCCACACCATACATTTACTTTATCATTTAAGTATAGGTATGTAAAAAACCTATTGGGAATGTATATATTCCCAATAGGCATGGATTAAACTCTATTAAAATTTTCTATCAAAAATGGTAATGCGAAATTGTTGTTCTTTATTTTCCAAGCTAATTTAATCTTCATCACAGGAAATCCGGGCATTTCAATAATCTTTACTTGCTTAGAGTTAACAATGCTCTCATTCCTGTATTAAAGACAGCGCATTTGCCTCCTCCTTCAACCCATAAAACTGCATTCTCCATAGTATCAACAATATAAAACTTTGGTATAAAACCACTGTATTTATTCATATCTCGTTTAACTAGATTAACACCATTCTCACATTCATCTGGATTAACAATTACAAATTGTTCTTCGGACAAATCCGACACTTTAAGATCTTTTTTTTCAGATAAAGGATTAGACTTTGAAATTGCTACAATTGGCTCACATTCCTCAATAGTAATGCTTTCTAAATCTTCCTTCCCCTCCACTTCAAAGTCATAGGTAATAATCGCATCAAGTTCATTATTATATAGGGCTTCTATAAGGTTTTTAAAAGAAAATCGTTCCAAATAAAGTTTTATGTTTGGATAAAGTTTTTCAAAATTATTTATAGTCTTTGGTAAAACCTGACTGACATCATGTCCCTCTAAAACCCCAATTTTCAGGGATCCCTTCAGCCCATTATTTGCATTTTTGCGCCTTCTTTAGAATTACTTCATATCTAGAAAGCAATTCAGAAACTTCTTTATAAAATATTTCCCCACATGGTGTTAACTTTATGTTTTTCCCTTCTCTAAAAAACAAAATCATATTAGTTTCTCTTTCAATAACATTAATCTGTTTACTTAATGTAGGTTGTGTAACATAAAGTCTTTTGGCCGCCTGTGTAAAATTTAAGCATTTTGCAGCCTCCACAAAATATTTTATTTGAGTAAAAGTCATACTATTCCCCCTTGAAACTAACTACTTATATAAAATCTTTTAACATTTTTAAAATTGTCCTTTTTGTTTTAAATCCAGAAATACTATTTACTGATTTACCTCTATTCATAACCATCAACATTGGTATAGTCATTACTTTATACCTTTTTGCTAAATCGGGCTCTTCATCAACATTTATTTTTCCTATTTTCACTCTTCCTTCAAGTTCTGCAGAAATTTTTTCAAGAGTTGGTCCAACCATCTTACAGGGCATACACCATGGTGCCCAAAAATCAAGAAGTACTGGAACCTCTGATTTCATTACTTCCTTACTAAAGTTTTTCTTTGTTATTTTTACTGTTGCCATAATAACCTCCATCACTACTATTATACAACATAAAAATATATGTTCAAACATAAAAACCCTGCTAAAGCAAAACTTTAACAGGGTCTATTATTTATTTACTTAATACTTCAACATTTGGCATTTCACCTCTTGATTGATAAAATCCCATTCCATATTGGAAGTGTTCTTCTAATAACGAACCTACATAATCAAACCCAATAGTTATCGGGAATACTACAAAACTTCCTCCTGGAGCAATAGTATCTACTACTCTTCTGTACTCAGCTTTAATCTCTTCTGGTGTTACTCCTGGTGCTTCTAAAACTCCCTGATTATCAAATCCACCACAGAAGGTAATTTTATCTCCATATTTTTCTTTAAGTTCTTTTAAGTTTTTGTTGCTGCCTCCCTGAAGAGTATCAATAGCATCAACACCAATTTCAACTAAATCTTCCATAATTGGTTCAATATATCCACAGCTATGATGTTGATATATAACTCCTGCTTCGTGGCATGCATCAACCATTCTCTTAAAGTGAGGTTTAATAAGCTTTCTCCAAGTTTCAGGAGACATAAACATTCTATCTTTAGCACCGTAATCATCATGAGCATTTATTACATCTACTTTATAATATTTCGCGATTTTTTTGAAATATTCTATTTTCCAATCTGCTACTGCTTTGAAGTATTCATAACATTCATCTGGATTAGATGCTAATGCTATCAAAGCATTTTCAAATCCCATCATTGCATGTAATCTCTCAAATGGTCCATTTATAACCATGCATAGTATTAACTTATCTTCATCATATGCACTTTTACCATCTGCCATAGGAACAATTCCTGCCCCTGCAACTAAAGCCATAAAATCTGTATGAACATCGATATCAGCTTGTTTTTCCCAATCTATTGCTTCAAGATCAGGAAATTTAACATAATCTCTCCAATCTTCAATGTCTTCAAACATTATTTTTCCTGCTGTTGGCATAGGCGCATGAGCATCTTCAACATAAGTCCACTCAACTCCAAATGCATCAAGCCCTACATCTCCTCCACAATATCTTTCCATTGTAGGATTTGCCTGAATCATAGTTATATCAGTGAATAGTGTTGGAATATATGCAGGTGTTCCATGTTTATATGCTATCAAAGCATTTTGTCTTGGTGTTAGTTTCATTTCTTCCATAAAAGTTCCTCCTAAACAAACATAAATGTTTTCTAATTATAGTTTTATTATACTTTTATGAAAAACCTATGTAAAATGCCCTTTTTTATTACTACTATGCCTTTTGGGCATAGTACTTTTTTAAAAGATCTAGAGCAAAATTTATATTATCTTTTGAGTAAGCAAGCTTAATGTAATCTTCCTTTTTACCATGTTTAAATGGAAACATTTTTAAAGATTTTGATCTGACTAGTTCCATTTTGGTATTTAATAAAGAGCAACGCATTCCAGATTCAACCCATAATATTACGTCATTCATGGATTCAAAAAACTGAAGGTTTGGATGCATCCCTGTCTCAGTTAAAAAAACATTAATTGTTAAATCTACTCCAGAGTGACATTCTTCTCTACTTACGATTGCAAGAGGTTCATTTACAAAATCATTAAAGTCAAGTTCCTCTTTTTGAGAAATAGGATTTTTTAATGGTACTGCAAATGCGGCTTCGTATTTTTCCATTTCTATTGTTTCTAGTTCCGGATATTCCTCCATATGAAAGTCTAAAGAAATTCCAGCATCTAAGTTACCACTATTAATTTCTTCAAGTAAGGGTTTAAAGCTTTTCCTTTTTAATATGATTTCAATGTTTGGGTGCTCTCTTTCAAAGTAATCAACCATATCAGGAATAAAGCCTTCAACTGCCAGTCCGTCTAAAACGCCTATAGTTAGTTTTCCTGTTATGTTTTTGCTTACAAGGGATGCTTTTTTTACAGATTTTTCATAATCATCTATAGTCCTTGTAAGTTCCTCATAAAGCACTTTACCTGCTGGTGTTAAAGTAAGTCCTTTATTAGACCTGATAAATAGTAGCATATTAAGCTCTGTCTCAATTTCTGTAATCTGCCTTCCAAGAGTTGGTTGAGTTATAAATAGATGCTGAGCTGCCTTTGTAAGATTCAAACACTTAGCAGTTTCTAAAAAATATTTTATTTGAGATATTGTCATAATTCCTCCAAACACCAATATTCATATCTTGCCAATTTATTTAATAAGTATTTTTTCTATTGAACTTATATACATGTTATGATAGTCATTATCAGCATAGAATCTGTCATCTATTTCTTGATCAATGAAGCTTTCAACACTTATAAGCTGCGAAGACATTTTTTTGCATATAATAACTTTCTCAGCTTCTTTTATATAAGGTACTTCACCTTCCATTTCTACATTAAATCCACATACTTTTATTTTATCTTCATCTCTACCAGAAATTTTCCCTATGTAACCAAGCTCTTTTAAATATTTTTCATGATCTAAAAATGATAATGAAAAACTATCTGCATCATCTACAAATTCCTTTGTGTATCTTGAGTCTCTGATAACCACAAAGGTTACATCTTTATTCCACATAACACCCAAGCCTCCCCATGCAGCAGTCATGGTATTAACTTTTCCATCCTTCATAGCTGTAATTAGCATCCATTCTTTTCCAATTATATTAAATGGGTTTTCATTAAAATCCACAGTTTCTACAGTTTTAAAATCATTCATCTTTTTCCCTCCTGTTCTTTATAATAATATAGCATATATATAATTTTTATTGCAATAAAAAAGGTAGCGTTTAATGCTACGCAACCTTTTTTAATAAAGGAGAAGATAACTTAATATATAGCTAATGGTCCTTTTATAACCTCCATAACTTTTGCTGGTGGAAGTTTATTTTCAATAAGCTGAACCATAACTTTCATATACGGATGAATGTGAGTAAAATATTTTTTGTAGTCTTCACAAAGATAACTTAGACCCTTTTCTCCATCATATGTTTCATCAAATCTATGTCGTGGACATTCTCCGTTACAAGCAAACTTAACTTCACATTCCAAGCATTGTCTTGGCAAACCACTTAGTTTGTTTTCACCAAAGCTTTTTTGTTTTTCAGATTCTATCAGTTCTTTTGGATTATCTTTTAAAATATTTCCTATTTTATTTTCAGGATAAACATAGTGATCACATGAATATAAATCACCGTTATGCTCAATCGCTATAGCTCTACCACATTCCTTTGAAAAAATACATATTGTTGAAGGTAGTCCAAGCCATGATTCTAGTGCCCACTCAAAATTCATAACATGAATTTTTCCTACATCCTTTCTCACCCATTCATCAAACACTGATATTAAAAATTTACCATATTCTCCCTGTTCAATGCTATAATCAGTCATTTTAAATGTTTTTTCTTTTCTATTTACATTTGCATGCTTTAGTCCTTTATTATAATCATCATCTTCTGGAAGCCTTTCTATAATTGGAGTAAACTGGATAAAATCAATTCCATTATCTTTATAAAAATTATAAATTTCTAGAGGTCTTTTACATGATTCGCTGGTAACACATGTTAAAACATTAAAAGGAACCTGATGTTTTTTCATAAGATTTAAAGCCTTCATTACTTTATCAAAAGTTGGTTTTTCACCCTTATCTACTCTATAAAAATCGTGAATTTCTTTTGGTCCATCAAGGCTAATTCCAACTAAAAAATTATGTTTTTTCAGAAATTTACACCAGGATTCGTCAAGTAAAACCCCATTCGTTTGTAAAGAATTTAAAATCTTCTTTTTTCCTGCATGTTTGTTCTGATAAAAAATAACCTTTTCGTAAAAACCCAAACCTCTTAATGTGGGTTCTCCTCCCTGCCAAACAAACTGAATTTCAGGAATTTCTTGAGTGTTTATATATTTTTCAATAAATTTTTCTAATATTTCATCACTCATATTAAAGTCATTCTCTTTTTCTAAAAACGACTCCTTCTCTAGATAAAAGCAATACCTACAATCCAAATTGCACTTTGGCCCTGCTGGTTTAGCCATCATATGATATCCCGTTCCAAAAAGTTCTTTATACATAATTATCACCTTTACTAAAGCACAAGTAGTCTTGTGCATAAACTGCACAAAGACTATCTTGTGTTTTTATATTCAAAAATTATTGCGCTACTGGTGTTGTTACTATTTTAATGAAATCAAAGTCTCCTTCAAATTCAAAATCTCCCTCATCTGCATATTCCTCAGATACAGGTTTATACATATCTTTACCAATGTCCATTCCTTCAAAGGTTATTATAGGCATCGATTCAACATCAATTTCACCTACATTAACATCGTCTATATACAAAGTTACATGTGCAAAAAATACATTTTCTCTTGTAAGTTCAACCTTTATTTCTGATTCACCTACAGGTACATCTTCACTTGATGTAACCTCAAATATAGTTCCAAATTTATTAAATACATATTTTAGTTTATTGTCTTTAACATATAAAGTATAACCGCCAATTTCATCACCCATTGCAATTAAAACTCCTTCATCATCAACACTGTCTCTTGTGATAGTCGTTGTTAATACAAAGTTATTTGCAAGTAATGGTGCTGCCGCTGAAGTTGATATATGACCAACTCCTCTATAGTATACAAACTCATTACCTGTTGCAGGTGAAGTTTCTTTTATGAATCCCATATCAAGTGGTGAACCTTCTCTTAGAGGATAAATTCCCCAATCAGCTGTTTCTTCTTCAAATAGTTCTTTAAGTTCTTCTAATTTGTCTGGATTTTCAGCTGCTAGATCGTTTAGCTGTGAAAAATCCTCATTTAGGTTAAATAGTTCCCAAACATCTTCTTCCCATTCAGTTCCTGGTGTATGAACAGCTATCGCCTGCCATCCATCACTATATATAGAACGATAGTTTTGGAAGTAATCTGCTGCAACTGTTGTTGTCTCTTCGGCATCTGCACTGTCAAATGTGCTTGCTATACTTACTCCAAACATAGGCATCTGACTAATACCATTAATTGTTTCAGGAACTTCTATTTCTAAAATATCTAAAACTGTTGGTGTAATATCAGTGACATCCACATACTGGTCTCTTATAGTACCAACATCTGTTATACCTGCTGGCCATGAAATAATCAATGGATTTCTTAAAGCACCTGCATATGTGCTTCCTTTATAATGTGCAAAAGGTGTATTTGAAACTTGTGCCCATCCTCTCTGATAAAGAGCTTGCATATCTGGACCACCTATTTCATCATATTTTTCAAGCATATAGTCACCCTCAGGGAAAGTATTTAAAAGAGTTCCTATAAATGCATCTGTACCATATAATCCACCTGAATCTGTTGCTCCATTATCACCTATAAGCACTATCATAGTATTATCATAAACACCTAAATCTTTTAAGTGCTGAATTAATTTTCCAACTTCTTCGTCAGCCTGAGTTATATATCCCGCATATGTTTCCATAAATCTGGCAAATAAAGCCTGTTCATCTTCTGTTAATGAATCCCAGTCCTGAACATCTTCATCAGAATCAGTAAGTTGGGCATCTTCTGGAATTATTCCTAATTCTTTCTGTTTTTCAAACCTTGCCTGTCTTATTACTTCCCATCCTTCATCATAAACTCCATCATACATATCAATATAACTTTCTGGAACCTGGAGTGGTGAATGAGCAGTTCCAAATGCAAAGTTTAAGGAAAAATGGTGTGTCTGGGTATAGTGAAACCTGATCTGTTATATACTGTGTAGCATGAGAAAGTAAATCATCATTTAATGTATATCCTTCAGTATCTGGTGCCTCAATTATTTCATTTCCATTTACCAATTGTGGTGAATACTGATCTGTTTCTCCATCCATAAATCCATAGTATCTGTCAAAGCCTTTTGAAAGTGGCCAATTATTAAATGGTCCTGCTGGATTTATTTGATATGGCGGAGCCAAATGCCATTTCCCCACTCCAAAAGTTGCATAGCCTGACTGCTGTAAAACTTCAGAAACAAGTCCCGCTTCATCTGTAACCTGACCTTGTAAGTTTGTTAAGTCTTCTGAGAGCGAAACATTTGCTACATTACCCATACCAACTGTATTCATTTCTCTTCCTGAAAGTAACGAAGCTCTAGTACATGAAGATAAAGGATTTGCATTAAAGTTATTATAAGCTAATCCATTTGCCGCTAATTCATCAATATTTGGTGTCTGAATTTCTGAACCATATGCTCCTAAGTCTGAAAATCCAATGTCATCTAATACAATGTAAATTACGTTTGGCTTAGTTTCTCCATTTTCATATTTTGTTAGGTCTACATTGGTACTTGTATTTGTATTGTCAGTTCCATCATTAGAACCACAAGCAACCATGGACCCTGCTGCAAGAGTTAAAACCGAGCTCCAAGCAACAGTTTTAAGTGCAACATTTTTTGTTATTCGTTTCTTTTTCATTTGCTACCTCTCCCTTTATGTGATAGTATCAAAATAATAGTTTCGCTATTATTGTATTATTTCAAGAACATGATATCAATGTGCATATGTTTGATAATGCGCTTGCAACAATGTTCATTTGCACAATTCTTTTGAAGGGGAAAATAATGAGTATAACAATTAAAGATATATCAAAAACAATAGAAAACTCAATAATTTTTGAAAGCTTCTCAAACAATAAAATAGAAAATCTAGAGTTTATAAAATTCATCACTAATGATAAATCAACTTTCGAAAAAAATGTTTTATACTTCACCGATAACCCTTCAATAATAACCGCTCTAAATGATGATATCTCATTAAATATAGTTATAGCCTGTACAGGCTCCAAAAATATTTTAGAAAATAAAGCATTTAATAACAAAAACATTATTTTATTTCAAACTGATAATACTTTAAATTCTTTCAATTTGTTATTAGACTTATTTAATAAAGATCACAAACTAGAAAAAGATGTATCCCTACTATTAGAAGCCTTGTCCTCAGGAAAAGGAATCCAACATATTGTTGATGTTTCTACCAATATTTTAGGATTTCCATTTTTCATACGAGACTTAAACTATAAGATCCTTGGCCATTCAAAAGGCTACGATGATTTAAAAGATGATGTATGGAAGGAATTATTAATGAAAGGCTATCAGACCCAAGATGACTTTTCTTATCATATGAAATATGGACTTATTGAAAACTCAAGCGGTTCTGAAACTCCTACTTATTTTAAAATGTCAAAAATTCCTGATAATGAACTTTTAAAAAATGTTAATACAAAATTCCTAGAGCCACCAATTTTAAAGGATAAAAAAACTGTTGCTGGTGAAAGAATTTGGTGTGATATAAATATTTCTGGAAAAAAAGTTGCTTCTTTAGTTGTGATAGAAGCATATAAACCCTTTACCGAATATGATGTAGAAGTAATAAAAAAAATAAGCCAAATACTATCATTCGAACTACAAAAAGATAGTTTTTACGACCCTAAACTTATTGAAAGAAGTGATCTTTTTTTAAAGGACTTATTGGGTTTAAAAATAAGAACCAAAGAAGTTTTAAACGAACAAGTCAAATTTTCAAAATTAACCTTTAAAAAGTACAATAGGATTATTGTTTTTAAATCAAAAGAAGAAAATACAAAAGGTATACCTACAAATTTTGTAAAAGGATTTTATTACTCAAACTTTAAGCTAGTTTATTCAATTAAATATAACGAGTACTTTGTAGGCTTATATACAAGTGATGATGATGATAATATAAATGAAAGCCAGAGAGAAAAACTTTTCACATTTGCAAATGACACTTCCATGCCATGCGGAATAAGCCGAAACTTTACAAATCTAATAGATGCAAGCATTTATTTTAACCAGGCACAGGAAGCTATAATTTCTGGTTGCCGTATTAAACCTGAAAAAATGTTATATTTTTATGACGACTATATATTACAGCACATATTAAGTGTTTACTCTGACAAAAATTCAATATCAACTCTTTATTTTCCAGCTCTAGACGACCTTATCGCTTATGATAAAAAGAACAAAACCGAACTTTTTCTTACTTTGGCTGCTTATGTTATGAAAACAAGGAATCCTTCAAATCTTTCGAATGAATTAAATATTCATAGGAACACTCTTTATCACAGGCTACAAAAAATTGAAGAGATTATGAAAATTGATATAGAAAATATGGATACACTATTTAATGTCTATATATCATTGAAGATTAAAGAATTTGTAAATGATCCTATCTTCTAACAGCCCCATGAGAGGGCTGTTTTTTTTCAGATTTTTCTACGGCACCTCTTGTATGTGATGTTTTATTTTGTTATTATTATTCTATATTCAGTATTATTTATCGTTTTATAATTATTTTCAGTAATTTAAAGGAGGATAAAATGCAAGATGAAATCAAATGCCCAGTAACAGGCAAAACTAAAAGTTCTATTTCAGGTGATGGCACATCTAATAAAGACTGGTGGCCTAACCAATTAAACTTAAAGATTTTAAGACAAAATTCAAACCTATCAAACCCAATGGGTGATGAATTCGATTATGCAGAGGAATTTAAAAAACTAGATTTAAAAAGTATTAAAGAAGACTTATATAAACTAATGACTGATTCACAGGACTGGTGGCCTGCAGACTACGGGCACTATGGTCCCCTTTTTATAAGAATGGCTTGGCACAGTGCTGGAACCTATCGTGTAAGTGATGGCAGAGGTGGTGCCTCTACAGGTTCACAAAGATTCGCACCATTGAATAGTTGGCCTGATAATGTCAATCTCGATAAAGCCAGAAGGCTTTTATGGCCAATAAAACAAAAATATGGCCGCCAGATTTCTTGGGCTGATCTAATGATTCTTGCTGGAAACTGCGCATTAGAATCAATGGGATTAAAAACTTTTGGCTTCGGAGGCGGACGCGAAGATATATGGGAATCTCAAGAAGATGTTTACTGGGGTTCTGAAACAGAATGGCTTGGAGATGAAAGATATACTGGAGAAAGAGATTTAGAAAACCCTTTAGCAGCTGTACAAATGGGACTTATATATGTAAATCCTGAGGGACCAAACGGTAATCCTGATCCTGTTGGCTCAGGTGTTGATGTCAGAGAAACATTTAGGCGAATGGCTATGAATGATGAAGAAACCGTAGCTTTAATAGCCGGTGGTCATACTTTTGGAAAGTGTCATGGTGCAGGAGATCCAAAACATGTAGGACCAGAACCAGAAGCTGCAGATATTGAAGCTCAAGGTCTAGGATGGTTAAGCGACTATAATAGTGGTAAAGGTCCAGATACAATAGGCGGAGGTCCAGAAGGAGCATGGAAGGCTCAGCCAACCACATGGAATATGGGTTACTTAAACACTTTATTTAAATATGAATGGGAATTAGTTGAAAGCCCTGCTGGAGCTAAACAATGGTTAGCAAAGGATGTTGATGAAGAGGACATGGTTGTAGATGCACATGATCCAAGTAAAATGGTAAGACCGATGATGACAACTGCAGACCTTTCTTTACGTTATGATAAAGACTTTGAGCCAATAGCAAAGCATTTCAAAAAACATCCTAAGGAATTTGAATTAGCATTTGCAAAGGCATGGTTTAAGCTTACACATAGAGACATGGGGCCTATATGCAGATATCTCGGCCCTGAAGTTCCAGAGGAAGAATTAATCTGGCAAGACCCAATACCAAAAAGGGACTATAAGCTAATTAATGATAATGATATAAACGAACTTAAAAAACTCATTTCACAAACCAACCTTTCAGTTTCACAACTAGTAAAAACAGCCTGGGCTTCTGCATCAACTTATAGAAACTCAGATAAAAGAGGCGGTGCTAATGGTGCAAGAATCTGTCTTTCACCTCAAAACGAATGGCAGGTTAATGAACCTGAAGATTTAAATGTAGTTTTGAAATCTCTTGAAAAAGTCCGAAAAGAATTTAATAAATATCAAGACGAAAATAAAGAAGTATCAATGGCTGATATAATAGTATTAGGAGGTTGTGTTGCTATTGAAGAAGCCGCAAGAAGATCTGGAAAAAATGTTCATGTTCCATTCCTTCCTGGAAGGACAGATACTACAGAGAAACAAACAGACACTGTTTCTTTTAGATTTCTAGAACCAGTGGCAGATGGTTTTAGAAATTATATTAAACCTGGTGTAAAAGCACCTGGTGAAAAATTATTGATTGATAAAGCTTCTTTACTAAACCTTTCAGCACCTGAACTTACTGTGCTTTTAGGTGGATTAAGAGTATTAGATATTAATTACGATAAAACAAAACATGGAGTATTTACTGCCACTCCTGAAACACTAACAAATGACTTTTTTATAAACTTACTAGACATGAATACTGAATGGAAAAAAACCGTTCAAGACGAAAATGTCTATGCAGGGTATGATAGAAAAACTGGAGAATTTGTCTGGACTGGAACAAGGGTCGATTTAATATTCGGATCTAATTCTGAACTAAGAGCTATTGCCGAGGTATATGCAAGCGAAGATGCATTCGATAAATTTTTATATGATTTTATATTGGCATGGACAAAAGTAATGGACGCAGATCGCTTTGATATAACTTAAAACAGGAGGGTTAAAAATGGGTAAGTTAGAAGGAGCAAAAAAAATAGGAATAAGAGATAAAGAAACAGGTAAGATTGTAGCCATTTATCCCGAACCTATAGTAGGTGATGATGAATACATAACCAAAACTGTCAAGGATTGGTATTATATGCAGAACTGTTCAGCAGAAGAAGAGTTAACCAGGTCATATGTGGATGCTCTAACTGATCAGGAAATACAATCTAGATTGTGATTTTATAAAAATGGCTTTCTTTTTCGGAAAGCCATTTTCTAATTTATGTTTCTTACACTTCCTTTTTCAACTAAGCTATAATCAAGAAGCATTTTATTAGATAAATTTTCATCACCTCTTAACTTTTTCACTAGATTCTCCATTCCATAAAATCCTAAATCAAAGACTGACATTTTAATATTATCAATTTCTATGTTGTCATTATCTTCCCAGTTTATATTCATCAAAGAAAAATCTTTCGGGATTTTATATCCTTTTTTCTCAAAATAATTTTTAATTTCAACAGCCATATTCAAACTTAGTGCAAAAACAGCAGTACATCCTTCTTTAACATTATTTAATGCAAGCTCTAATTCTGATTCTGATAAATAGTCATTTCCATTAAGCTCTATTTCTATTTCCTTTATCTTTAAAACCCTACCATGCTTTTCTTCAAAAGATTTTATCGCTGAATTTTGTATTCTCTTATGGTCTTTTCCCGCAAACTTATACATACATATTTGGGTATGACCTTTTAAAAATAAATATTCCAAAGAATCCATAATGAATTCTGCTCGCTTATGATTTATAGAAAAAATATTTTTCCTATTTAAATATTTTTCACTCATTTCACCTGAATAGGAAATATTAAAATCACTTTCGATAATATCATCAAGAACCTTATTATTATAAGAGGATAGCCTTTTCGACAATAAAAGCGCATCAATACTTTTCTTTTTTATATAATCTAAAAAAGTTGGCTCATCAAATTCTTCCATCATATCTGCTTTTTCATTAATTAGAACCATACTGTAATTTGTTTCTTCAAGTGCCTTTAGCGCTCCTCTTAAAAAGTTCAACATATATGAACCCTCCACACCACTAAAGGATATAGAAACACCTATCATTCCAGTCTGGTTTCCTGCCAACCTTCTTGCCGATTCACTAGGAACGTACTCAAGTTTTTTTATTGCACTCATTACAATTTCTTTTTTCTTTTCGCTTACATTTTCTATTCCATTAATAACTCTTGAAACTGTAGCTATAGAAACTCCTGCTTCCTTAGCCACATCATAAATAGATACATTTGACTTCATTTGAGATTAGTATCCTCTCATACTTTTTATTTGTTTAGCGATTTCATTGATTTTTGATAGACAGTTTTCAAAAAACATTTTATAACCTTCGCAAAAATAGTTTCGGTAACCGTTTTCATTTTCATAATAAATCCTGCTTCTTTGACACCCATTCTTGCAAATCGAAAAATATTTGCAGGCTTTACAAACATTGCTGATTTGCTTTGATTTTTCGACAAATTCTATTCTATTTCGCTTTTCATAAATTTCCTTTATTGAATTCTCATTAAAGTTTCCTATAAGATATTCATCAAGAGCAAAAAAGTCACAAGGATATACACTACCATCAGCTTCTACTACATTTTGAATTTGACAGGTTCCTCTTTGCTCACATGATTCTGCTAAATATCCCATTTGAATCATAACATAGTTTTCAAATTGTCTTATATATGGTTGTTGATTTTTCGATAAATCACTATACCACAAATCAAATAATTCAACTAAAAATTCACCATATTCAAGAGGTTTAAGGGAGTACTTTTGTTTACCTCTCTCTTCCATAATTGGATCAAGACATGTAATATATTGCTGATAATTCCAATTTCTGGATTTATAATCATGATATATTTCTTTTATTCTCTTTCCAGTAATATTATTAACAACCGTAAGTATATTGTACTCAACTCCATATTTGTCGAAAAGTCCTGCTGCTTTTTTCACTTTCTCATATGTACTTTCTGTTTCTTTTCCATGTCTATATATATCATGTGTTTCTTTTACACCATCTATAGACAACCCAACTAAAAAATTATTTTCTTTAAAAAACTCACACCACTCTTCATTTATAATATAACCATTAGTTTGTAGGGCATAATTTATTCTAATGTTATTTTTGTTATATTGTTCTACAAACTCTATTACTTTTTTATAAAAATCTAGCCCAACCAAAGTTGGCTCTCCTCCCTGAAATGCCAGGGTGCAAAAACCTTCTGCTCCAAGTATGGATTTACGAATTACATTTTTCAAAGTTTTTTCTGACATGAAACCATATGATTCTTTTTCTCTATTCCTTGCTTCGTCACAATAAAAACAATAATCACAAGTCATATTGCAGTTTCCTGATGCTGGTTTAATTAATAAATTTACTGGTGGCATATTTAACTCCTGTTTTTATATTCCTACTCTTTCAAACTGTTCCTTAGGTGCATCAGAGGATTTCATAAGCTCTCTCATCTTTTCAATCATCATCTCTTCAATTTCAGGCAGTTCCAAAGGACTTTCCTGAAAAGGATCATCAGAAACATTATATAAAAGATTCCCGAATTTTTTGCTTGTTCCGTTCATATAAGAAAAAGCAGGTATTTTCATGACCTTACAATCTTTTGTAAAACTAAATGGTTCATTTAACTCCATATTTTCAAATTCCTTTGGTTTAAACATTTCTCCCATATGGCAAGGCATTAAAGTATACTCAAACGAATCTCCTCCATTATCGTATATATCTGCTCTCATGTAAATATATTTCCCATCAGTAATATTAATATAATGTGAATGGTATCCAAATAGAGCATAATCTCTTACTTTTTTATCATTCTTTATAGTTTCTTTTAAAGATTCCCCCTGCATGTCCTTTGGTATTGGAAGATCAAAAAAATCAAGAATAGTTGGTGCAATGTCTATTGTCTGAACAAGTGCTTTTCTTCTTTCATTTTTCACCCCACATCTTGGGTCCCATATAAATAAAGGTGTATGAGCGATTTCTTCATACAGTGGCATAATAGATTTTGCCCACCATCCATGTTCTCCTAAAAGAAAACCATGATCAGTATTTACTATAAGCATAGTATCTTTCCACATATCTTTTTCATCCATCAAGTCTAATACTTTGCCTAAATAGTTATCACACATTGTAGCCAGTGCATAATATTTCTTCTTCATATTTTCTATCGTCTCTTCGTCTTCTGAAACTCTAGAATATGGTGGCCAGTCTTCTACCGGGAACGGCTTATCAGGGTCAAAATACATTTCCTGATAGCTGTCTGGTGAAAAGAAAGGTTCATGTGGATCAAAAGTTTCAATTTGAACAAACCAGTTATCTTCATACAGATTTGTATTAATAAACTCAATCCCATCCGCAAAAGTTTTTGCCTGAGGAAAGTCTTCTTCATTTTCCATAAAAGTTCTGTTGTACATATCCTGTTTTCCTGTATGTTCCCTGCGCTTTCTAAACTGTTCAGGAAATATATTTTTAAGTCCCAGAATCTGTGAAGCCTCAGGCATTTTTATTGAACCCTTCCAAAAATCTCCTTCCTGACCTCTAAAGCCGTTCCATGTACTATATCTGTTGTGGTATGTAGCTCCGCCGTCTTCAAAGTAATGGTAATGATCTGTTGAAAGGTGTGAATGAACACCATTATTTTTTAATATTTCTGGCATTGAATCATCAAATGGTTCTAACGGTCCCCAAGATCTATGTAGAAAGTTATATCTTCCTGTGTGAATTTCTCTTCTTGCTGGCATGCACGGCATACTTCCTACATAACATGTATCAAATGTAACAGTTTTTTCTCCTAGCCTTTTAAAGTTTGGCATTTTCATTAACTCACATCCATAATTTGGAAGAAGATGCCTATTTAGTGAATCATACATTATCATTATTGCTTTCATATCGACTTTACCTTTCTAATCTTTTTACCCATTCGATTAATTGGAACATGTCCATTCCATCTTTTATTTTCTGCTGAACTAATTCTTCCTGACCTGGCGGTACATTCAGCTTTACTCTATTCCATTTCATATCATAGTTAAATCTTTCATCCTGGTGAAACGGAACTACATCGCATGTTTCCTGATACCACTTTAGCATTTCCATTTTCATTTCCACTATTTCATTTTTATAATCCTCATTTTCTATCTGATTTGAAAGCTCTAGTGGATCTTTTACCAAATCATAAAATTCATCCTGCTCATATAGACGTTTTATATATTTATAACTTTCACTTCTAATCATTGTTGCTTTTGTATGAGCTATATCGTCTTTTTGAACAATCTGTCTAGGATAATATGGATTATATGGATGTGGTTCTTTACCATTTGATTCATCACAATGAATTTCACCTTTTAATCTTCCACCTTCTGCAAACACATAATCTCTATGTTTATTTTTACTATTATTTAAAATCGGCACTAAACTTTTACCAAATTGTGAATGATCAGGCTTTATATCACACATATCCATTACTGTTGCATAAAAGTCAACCAACTCGACCATGCTGTTATTTACCCCAGGTTCAAAATCTATTCCCTTTGGTGGTTTAATAAGAAAAGGAACATTTACAAGACAGTCTTCAAAAGTGTTTTGTGTTTTTTCAGCAATTCCATAATCTCCTGTATAATCTCCATGATCACTGAAAAAGAAAATCGCAGTATTGTCATATATCCCCTGTTCTTTTAATGTATCTACTAGTTTTCCAAAAAGATAATCCACTTTCATACACATACCTAAATAACATGCCCTTATATCATCCCATTCATTTTCTGATAAGCCTTCAAGGTGTTGTTCTTTGGCTATTTTTTTTAATATCGATGGTTTTCCTCTATAATTTCCATCAATAGTTATCCTCTTTTTTAACTTTGACTTGTCTATTGCACTAAAATAAGGTTCTTCTACCTGATAAGGTGGATGCGGAAGTTGTAGTCCTAAAAACATACAGAAAGGCTGATTCTCATCTTTATCTTTTATTTTCTCTATTGCTTTATCTACTGACTCATCATCAATTGTATAGTTTTTACCGTTTTCATCAACTTCTAGTTCACCAAAATAAAATGAATAAAAGTTACTTGATTTTAAATCTCCTCTAATTCCTGGATTTTTTGCTCCAGGCGCATCTTTCACATCTCCTCCATAAAAGGTCTCAGTAGCATGTTTATCAAAAACCCCTTCTATTTGAGCAGGTAGAAAATCATTCCTTGGATTCATCCATACATCATATCCGTTACTTTTCAGCTCTTTTAAGAGCGATGATTCATTCTCCTGAAGCATGTGAGCCATCGTCCTGTGTCCATTTACATGTGGATAAAGGCCTGTTAAAAAGCTACAACGACTTGGTACACACACAGGGTTTTGACAAAAAGCATTTCTAAAAGATACTCCTTCATTTAATGCAATATTATCTATATTTGGCATTATAGCCGCTTCGTTTCCTAAGTGCTTTAGCGCATCAGCGCGCATCTGATCTGGGTTAAAAATTATTATATTGGGCTTCATTGTATCTCCTTATCTTACAATAATATATTTTAGTAAGCGCTTACATTTTTATTGAAAAATAATGTAAGTTCTAGTTTTACTTACACTTACATTATATTTTATATAAATTAATTTTTCATTATGCATTTTTAATAATTACTGTTCAGGTTTTTTGTGCACTTTTATATTACTTTGTCTTTGATGGTGGTTTTTGAATCATATAATTCAGTTCATTATAAAATTTCATTTTCTCTCTTATCATCTCAATATTAGGAGAATATCTTTCCCTATCAACCTGAATTATTTCTTTAATATGAGTAACTTTTCCTTCTGGAGTTAGTCTGTCATCTTTGTCTCCTTCTGGAAAACTTATAACAATCTCACCCTCCAAAACACTTATTTCACCATTTCTACCACAAACAGCACAAGTAACTTTCTTTGTACCTGGCTTGAAAAGAACTAAGTCTAAATGACAACCTGGGCAGGCGGTAGCAGTATCTTCCCCAAGCCATCTATTGTCTGTCATCCATCTTTCATCATTACTGTTTAAAACAGCATATGCTAAATTCTCTCCCATATTTCTAGCTTTTTGTAATAAATCTTCTCTTGTAACAGCCATTCCTTTTCCCGAAACCTCTGTTACATTCATATGATCCACTACATTTGTTTGCGCAGAAAAAGTTGTTGTATATAAAGTCGGAAGCCCCAATGATGTCCAATGCTCTGTCCTTGCACCCCCAACTGAAATTAGTGCTCCTGGTCTTGCTTTAATTCTACCATCAATCCATTCAGGGTTGCCACCGAAAAACTCTCCTGCTGCCGTATCCATTTTAGGACCAAAAACTCTATCTCTAAAAACAGTCACTGTCGCATTTGGTGATAATGACCATACTGGTGCGCTCAAAAGATAACCATCGCTATTTAAAAACTTTTCAACCAGCCATTCTCCGTCATCCTTTAACGGACAAACAGAAGGACCTTTACTCATGCATGGTTGAGGATCACACCCAAGACAGGCTTCTAATTCACAATCAAAAAGTCGGATTAATTCCACCTCAACTCCTTTTCTTTCTGCAGCCAAAAGAGCTTCCTTTGCAAAGATTTCTGAATTTCCTCCTCTTTTACCTGCTGAAAATGCTACAATCCTTTTCATAATAATCTCCTTAAATTTTCATTTTTAAAGAGTACAATATTATCAAAATAATTTCAACCACTTTTTCACTCAAACCACTTGATTGAAAGCTCTGGCTCTTTTCTGATTCTCTCTGTAAGTTCTGTTTTTGGATACCCTATCAGGCATGAATCGAATGCAAATTCTCCTGTTTTTAAACCTAAGATTTCATTGAACTCTTCGTTATCCTGTAAATCGTTTATAGCTGATACAAGCTGTAAACCTAGTCCCAAAGAAGTAGCTTTTAGCCACATATTTTCTAAACAATGGGCAAGTGCCTGCTGTTCTCTAGGTGGAAAACCTTTTCTCTCTGCCGTGATTATATACCACGGAGAGTTTCCTATAGGCGAACCCATTTCAAGAAACATTTTCATTCCCTTTAGCATTGGTTCAAAAGCTTTGTTACCACTCTTTTCAAAGGCTTCCATTTTTTGTTTTACATTTTGCATTATTAAATCATCAATCTTTTTCAGTTCTTCGCTTTCCCTTGAAAAGACAAAAAATCTTCTAAAATCAACTGTCCCCTTGTTCGCAAGTCCTGCATAAGGAGCAAGCCTTCCAGCTTCAATAATATCTTCAATATCCTTTTTATCTGGTATTACTTCACTAAACTGTCTTACTGTCCTTCTGTTTTTGATTGCATCATCAATATATTTATTCTCCATAATCTTCCTCCAAGTTTTTATTGTAAATCTATTATATATATATTATATTTTATATAGAACGAAAAGAAAATATGTACTTTTTTGTTAGATACTATACAAAAGGAGAGTAATAAATGAACGAGCGTAAATGTCCACTAGAATATACAGTAAGTGTAATTGGGGGTAAATGGAAAATGGTTCTTTTATGGAGACTTTCAAAAGAACCTGTAAAAAGATATGGAGAATTAAAAAAACTATTAGTTGGAATTTCTCATAAAATGCTAAGCCAGCAATTAAAAGAACTAGAAAGTTCAGGACTAATTAATAGAAAAGAGTACCAACAGATACCTCCAAAAGTTGAGTATTCTCTTTCAGAAAAAGGAAAAAGTATAGTCCCATTATTAACTAACGCCTACGAATGGGGAAAGGAAAACATGGCTAATTAGTTTTTGGTACACCTACACTCCTCCATCATAAACATTCCATAAATAGATTATAGATATCAGGAAATTTCTTTTTTAAATTCATGGGAGTTCCGTCAGTATTTAAAAAACAATGATTAGATTCACCAACACATCTTAACTCCCCTGTTTTCTTTTCAAATATTTCATATTCTATTTTAAATTTAATGCCTGTAAAACTTATAAGCTTTGTAACGATTTCAACGACTTCTCCAAAGCGTGTCATTTTTTTGTATTCAGCTGAAACACTTAGGACTGGGCTGATTATACCTTTTTTCTCCATCTCATCATATCCCAAATTACTTTGTTCTAAAAAATCCACTCTGGCTTCTTCAAACCATCTTATATAATTTGAATGATGTACAATCCCCATCTGATCAGTTTCATAATACTGCGCTTTATGCTGGTAAGTTTTCATTTGTTCTTCTCCCTTTTATAAGTCAAAATAATATGAATTAATTAAATATTCCTCGTTGTATTTTAATGCAAGCTTATTAAGATATTTCTTTATATTATCAGGTTTAACCTCGTCTTTTCCATACTTTTTAATATATTCTAAAAACTTTTTCTTCTCAATAATGCTGGCTTTATCTTTAAAATATCCCCAAACATGATTCGCAGCATTTATAAAGTTTTTTGTATCAGGATTTTGTTCCAAAGCCTTTTCAATATATTCATAAAAGACCACAGGTGAAACCTTTTCCTTTTCTTTAAGCAGTTCCCTGATTTCTAAATAAATTTTATGAGACTTTTCTAAAACTGAATATTTATATCTGCTCCACTCTTTTTCAAGTTCATTGATTCTTAGTTTTTCATTTGTGCAGTTTATACATTTCTTGCAGGAAAGATTTTTATCTTTAACTTCCAGCATTATATCTATATTTTCTGATTCTAATTTTCTATAAAATTCTAAAAACTCATTTACACTTATAAAGTCAGAATGGGAACCCACTCTTTTTTCTTTTGCCTGCTGGGAATAATGAATTTTCTGGTTACCATCATTTTCACTCCAGGTATTTGAACAAATATCAATCCATTCTCTATCTGTCTTTTTTACTTTAGCTGGATTTAAATGATTATGTAGGTTATCAAACACTACAGGTATTCCAAGGCTTTCTCCTATATAAAGAACTTCTTCAATATTATATATCCTGTCATCATTTTCAACAACTATTCGTTTCTTTATATTTTCTTCTAGTTTTTTAAAATTACTTATAAACTTTTGGGAATATTTCGTTTTATCATTATATCCTCCACCTATATGGAGAATTATTTTGTGAGAGTTGTCAAGTTCCATTGCATCAAGAATCCTTACATGATATTCCAAATCCTTAATTGCCCTTAAAACAACATCTTCATTTTTTGAATTTAAAACCGTATACTGCCCAGGGTGCATTGAAACCCTTATTCCATTGTCCTTTATTTTTTTTCCAATTTCTATAAATTCTTTAGAATACTCTTTCCACCATTCAAATTCATTAATCCCCTTTGACCCAAAGGGGATTATATCTGAACTGATTCTAAAAAGTTTGATACCATTTTCTATATTATAATCAATAATGTTATTTAATGATTTTAGGTTATGTGAAATAAGTTCCTTTATTTTTTCTTCACTAAAACTCTTTAATGTGCAACTTTTAAAGTCTGTATTTTTTACACCAACTGTTTTACACGCATAACCTATCTTCATATTTTTACACCTGCATTTTCCATATGGATAAAGCCAGCCAACTAATACGTTTTTCGTAATCTGGCAATATCTTACCAACGAGTCTCCAAAAAGATCTATCGTGATTTAAATGTACCATATGACACATTTCGTGTACAACAACATAATCAATAACTTCCTGAGGTGCCATTGCAAGTTTCCAATTAAAAGTAAGCTCTATATTAGAATTACACGTTCCCCAGTTTGTGTTATCATCAGTAATACTTATTAAACGTGGTTTTATCTTAAAGTTAGACTGATAATACTTTATTCTACTTTCAACAAGAGATTTGCATTTTTTATAGTAGAATCTCTTTAATGCTTTTCTTGTGTTTTCTTCCTCATTGATTTTTACATACACATTAATTTTATCATTTTCCAGAATTACATAGTCTTTATTTTTCTTAGTATTCTCATATACAAATATGGGATAGTGTTTACCAAGATATACGAATTCTTCCCCAGACTCATATGTTTTTTCATTTTCCCCAGAATCTCTTTTTCTTATTTCTGCTTTTGTTTCGAGTATCCATTCCCATTTGGATTCAATAGCCTTTTTTATAGTCTCTTCATCAGAACCTCTCGGCGCATTAACCTTAATCAAACCGAAATAATCTATAGATATTCCAATGCTCTTTCTATTCTTATAAACTATTTCATATTCAATTGTTTCTCCT
Source organism: uncultured Parasporobacterium sp. (assembly GCA_963676435.2). GTDB lineage: Bacteria > Bacillota > Clostridia > Lachnospirales > Lachnospiraceae > CAXXOZ01. The sequence continues at coordinate 323,380 of CAXXOZ010000018.1, read as the reverse complement.
GAAAATGTCTGTATCATAATACACCTGTAGTTTATTTTTAATTATAATATAAGTTAAAAACTTCTTTATATCAAGTATCTGGAAAAATTTTCAATCTCTTTGTCTGAAATTTCTCTTTTATCTTTAAGCGGGAAGTCAAGCTTCATACCTTCATATTTAGATATGCACAATTTTCTAAAAGGCAAAAGTTCTATTTTTTCAAGGTTTTCATATCTTTTACCAATCAAATTCACCTTTTTGATATCTTTAATATTATCATTAATATCTGGAACAACTACATGCCTTATCCACAAAGGCACATTCTGTTTTTTTGTTTCATCTAAAAACTCAAATACTTTTTTAAGACTGCCTTTTGTATATTTTAAATACTCCTCTTCACTTGTAAATTTCAAATCACATATTACTAAGTCTGTGTGTTCAAGTACCTGCTTCGCTCCTTCTATATCGCAGATTCCTGAAGTATCAAGTGAAGTATGAATTCCTTCTTCCTTCATTCTTATAAAAAGTTCATTTATGAACTCCCATTGCATTAAGGGTTCTCCACCTGATACAGTAACTCCACCATTTCTAGTAATATATTCCCTGCAGTTTAAAATTTTTTTCACGACTTCTTCAACACTATATTCTTTGCCTTCAGTACTCCACGTTTCTGGATTATGACAATATACACAGCGTAATGGGCAACCCTGCATAAATAAAACATATCTGATGCCTGGGCCATCCACAGTCCCCATGCTTTGAAATTCACTGATTTTACCGGTTATTTTATTCTTTTCCATAGTTCCCCTTTTTAAACTGCTTCATGGAAGGTTCTTGATAAAATTTCCTTTTTATGTTTATCAGAAAGTTTATTAAAGTTTACTGCATACCCGGAAACCCTAATTGTTAAGTTTGGATATTTGCTAGGATTGTTGTATGCATCAATAAGTTCTTCTCTTTTCATAACATTTACATTTATATGATGCGCACTTCTTAAAAAATATCCGTCTAGAATAGTAACAAGATTATTTTTTCTATCAATTTCCGTCTTCCCAAGAGCTCCTGGTATTATAGAAAATGTATTTGAAATGCCGTCTCTGCATATTTCATAAGGTATTTTTGAAACGGAGTTTAGAGAAGCAATTGCACCATTCTTTTCTCTGTTATGCATTGGATTTGCACCTGGAGCAAAAGGTTCTCCTTTCTTTCGTCCATCAGGTGTTGAACCTGTTTTCTTTCCATAAACTACATTTGATGTAATTGTGAGTATTGAAAGTGTATGTTTGGCATCCCTGTAAGTTTTATTTTTCTTTAATTCATTATAGAAAAGTTCAATTTGTTCTTTTGCAATATTATCAACCCTGTCATCATCGTTGCCAAAAGCAGGGTAATCCCCAGCGGTTTCAAAATCAACTATTAATCCTTCTTCGTTTCTTATAACTTTAACTTTTGAATGCTTGATTGCCGAAAGCGAATCTGCAAGTACAGACATACCAGCAATTCCAAAAGCCATAAATCTGTGAACATTTGTATCATGTAAAGACATTTGAGTTTTTTCGTAAGAATACTTATCATGCATATAATGAATCATATTCATTGCACTTACATATGTTTTTGCCAACCATTCTCTGTAAAACTCCATACTTTTTAAAACTTTATCGTATTCAAGAAAGTCCCCAATATATGGTTCTTTAACAGGCGCAACCTGAACCCCACTCACTTCGTCTTTACCACCATTCAGGCTCATCAAAAGAAGTTTAACAAGATTTGCCCTTGCACCAAAAAACTGCATTTCTTTTCCAACTTTCATTGCTGAAACACAGCAGGCAATTGCATAGTCATCCCCATAAGTTTTTCTCATTAAATCGTCATTTTCATACTGAATTGCATTTGTATCACAAGATACTTTTGCAACATATTTTTTGAAATTTTCAGGTAGATTATTCGACCAAAGTATAGTCAGATTAGGCTCTGCTGAAGCTCCCAGATTATAAAGTGTATTTAAAACTCTGTATGAATTTTTTGTCACAAGACATCTTCCATCTTCACCCATTCCACCTACTGCTTCGGTAATCCACATTGGGTCACCTGCAAATAAATCATTATATTCAGGCGTTCTTAAATGTCTCGCCATTCTAAGTTTCATAACGAAATCATCCATTATTTCCTGCGCCTGAGATTCATCTAAAATCCCTCTTTTAAAATCTCTTTCAATATATATATCTAGAAATGTACTGACACGTCCAAGACTCATAGCTGCTCCGTTTTGTTCTTTTATAGAACCTAAATATCCAAAATAAAGCCACTGCACTGCCTCTTTAGCATCTCTTGCAGGTTTTGAAATATCTATTCCATACAGCATTGCCATTTCTTTTAATTTCCCTAAAAAGTTTATTTGTTGATATAGTTCTTCAAGAAGTCTTATATTATCTACGCTTGATTCTTTACTCCCTACTTCTTTTTTATCTTTTTCTTTTGCTTCAATTAATGCATCTATACCATAAAGAGCAACTCGTCTATAGTCACCAATAATTCTTCCACGCCCATAAGCATCTGGAAGACCTGTTATTATTCCACTTTTTCTTACCGCTTTAATATCCCTATTATATGCTCTGAAAACACCGTCATTATGTGTAGTCCTGAAGGCAAATTCTTTTTCAATTTTATCTGACAGTTCGTATCCATATTCCTTGCAGGCGTTTCTTGTCATATTAATTCCGCCAAACGGGTTTACGCCTCTTTTTAACGGTCTGTCTGTCTGTCTGCAGTCCTACAATTATTTCATTTTCCTTGTCCAAATATCCAGGCTTGTAGGTGGTTAAAGAACTGACTGTTTGAGTATCAATATCAAGTACTCCACCAAATTCTTGTTCAAGTTCAAAAAGTCCATTAAGTTTTTTCATCAGTGCCTCAGTTCTTTTTGTAGCTGATTCAAGAAATTTTTCATCTCCCTCATATGGGATATAGTTTGTTTGTATAAAATCCCTTATGTCAATTTCTTCACTCCATTTTCCTGATTTAAAATCTTGCCAATTTTCTTTATGCATTTTGTCCTCCTATTTGATGATATATGAGTACCAAATGCCACTTTTTTATATAATTAAAAAAGGGCAACATTTGGTAACCCAAATATTGCCCAGACGGTCGGCTGTCCAAGATTTTCATTCCCCCGTGGTTTCCCACTAATTCCGTCAGTAATGAAATCTTCTAAATTACAAAGATGATTTTATACTTAAATAAAACTTTTGTCAACTTTGTATTTCTTTCAAAAATTCTCTTAACACAGGATTTTCATTTTCCTGATTCCATATTACATCGATTTCCATACGCTGTTCCTCACCCTCTATAGGAATAACTACAAGTCTTTCTCTTGATGTAATTGTATCAGTTATATAGCTTGGTAAAAGTGCGTATCCTAAACCAGCTGATGCCATCATAAGACTTGTTTCTATATCATCTGACTGAACACTGATGTTAGGAAGAAATCCCGCCTCCAAAAACTCTTTTTTAATTCTTGCAGATTGACCATAATCCTGCTCTTGAGTTTTAAGCTCTATAAAAGGATGACCTTCTAAATCTTTTCTTTTTATTGACTTTCTATGTGCAAGGGGATGATCACTTGACACTACTGCATTTAAAGGATATTTTCTTACAAATCCATATTCTATTTTGGGTCTGTGTTTTCCCTCAAAAAGAATTATAAACGCAATATCCAAGTCACCTTCTATAACTCTTTCATATAGAACATCTGCATTTTCTCTTATTAAACTCAAAAAAATATTTGGATATTTGGAATGAAAGCTCTGTAAAATATTTGAAAAATCTGTTTTTTCGTACCCTTTTACAAACCCTATCTTTAGGCTTCCTGTAATACCTGTTGATATTAACCTGGTCTTATGTATTGCATCATTTGTTCTATTTATTATAGCCCTTGATTCTTTTAAAAATCCAACCCCTGAAGGTGTAAGCTCAACATGTCTTTTATTTCTTATAAACAACTGAACTCCTAAATATTCCTCAAGAGACTTTATTTGCTGAGTAATTGCCGTTTGGGAAATATAAAATTTCTCTGCTGCTCTTGTGAAATTTAAATTTTCTGCTACAGCGATAAAATACTCCAATTGTTTTATATTCATAAATACCTCTTTAATAAGTTTTTCTTATCATAACACATGAATTTACTATTTCAAATACTGATTTTAATTATATATAATAAGTATATATAATTTTTTAGGAGGTTTTTATGAACAAGTATCCAAATTTATTTTCACCTATAACTATTAGGGGAAAAGTATATAAAAATCGTATGATTGCAGCACCAACAATGTTTGCACATGCGTCATATTTTATTCCCGAAATGAGGGAAGGAATTTATCGAATGGTTGAACAAAGAGCAAAAGGTGGTTTTGCTGCAGTTTCAACAGGCGAAATGCCTTTAAACTTTGAAGAAGCATTCACAAGATTCCAGCTAAGAGCTATAGATTTTAAACATTTCTATGGACAGGATTTTGATATTTTAAAAGAATATGCCGACAGAATAAGAGAAGGCGGCGCACTTTCATACTTTGAATTTTCTCATGAAGGCTCACGTGCTGAAGAAGCAAAAGAACCTTGGGGACCGGAAGATATGGTCAGAGAAGACGGAGTTAAAGTTAAAGGCATGGATCTTAAAATGATGGAAAAGGTTTGCGATGACTTCTACACCATTTCAAGATTTGCTAAAGAATGTGGTTTTGATGGAGTTTTAGTACATGGTGGACATGGTTTCCTTTTCCAACAGTTTATCTCTCCTATGACAAATCATAGAACAGATGAATACGGCGGTTCCATTGAAAACAGATCTAGATTTCCTAAAATGATTCTTGATGCAGTTAGAAGAGGTATCGGTGATGACGGTATTATCGAACTTCGTTTTTCAGCTCAGGATAATGTGCCTGGTGGTATGACTATAGATGATACGGTAGAATTTTGTAAACAAATCGATGGTATGGCTGATATTATTCAAATCTCAAATGGACTTAAATGGCTTGGTAATCAAACACAGACCTTCTCAGACTTTTTTGATCCACATGGAGTTAATTTAGAATATTCAAAGAAAGTAAAGGATGCTGTTAAAGTTTCTAAAGTGGCAACTATCGGTGGTTTTAATAGCCCTGAGCAAGCTGAAGAAGCAATAAAAGAGGGTATGGCTGATTTTGTTGAATTCGGTAGACAGTGTTTTGCTGATCCTGATTTTCCAAAGAAAACTTTGGAAGGAAAAGAAGGTACTATCAGAAAATGTGTGCGTTGCTTTAATTGTTATCCTGGTTTTTGTGAACACCCAACTGATGTACCTCTTTGGGAAAAAGTTGGACCAGAAGAAGCAGGCAAAATATACTTTCCACCTGCTATGGGTAAATGTGCAATCAATCCAAATTCAGGCTTTTTATTCTTCCCTGAAAATATGCCAAAACCAGAGTCTTCAAAAGACGTATTAATTATAGGTGGCGGAGTCGGAGGATTGCAGGCCGCAATAACTGCTACTGAAAGAAATCACAAAGTAACATTAATTGAAAAGGAAAATGTACTTGGTGGTACAATTAACTTTACCGACACAGATGAAGACAAAATAGATTTAAAGAACTTTAAAAATTTACTAATAAATGAAGCTGTAAACAGCGGCGCTGATATTCGACTAAATACAGAAGTAACGCCTTCCATGCTTGAGGAGATTAGCCCTGATGCCGTGATAATTGGTGTAGGGGCTACTCCGATAGTTCCAAATATACCTGGAATAGAGTCATCTATAAACGCTCTGGATGTTTATGATAACATGGAAAAAATAGGCAAAAATGTTGTAATGGTAGGTGGTGGCCTTGTAGGCTGTGAAGTTGGTCTACACTTAGCTTCAAACGGTCATAATGTTACTATCATTGAAATGTTAGACACAATGGCTAATGAAACTTTTGGCTATTATCGAAATGCTCTTTTATGTGAAATGGATAAACGTGGAATCAAGCAGATTCTAGGAGCCAAATGTCTTTCATTTTCCGAGAACGGCGTTACTGTAAGCAAAGACCAAAAAGAACTATTCATAGAAGCTGATAGCACATGCTTTTCAATGGGAATGAAGCCAAGAACTGAAATGGTTGAAAACTTAAAAAAATCAGTTTCAGATAAACCTTTATGGGTAATCGGTGACAGTTTAAAGGCTGGTAAAGTAGCAGATGCTGTAAAACAAGGATATATGGCAGCAATGGAAATTTTATAATTTTGTATTTTCTCTCTTAAAAGAGGCACCTTCCTGATTTTCAGGATAAGGTGCCTCTTTGTTATATTAATTATATTCTTTGTATTCTTCTTCGCCTTTTAAGACTCTTAATCCTCCCTGAGCCAGAGCAAGAAGCTCATCTTCACCTGGGTAAACTTTTATCGGTCCTACGAAGGATACCATTTCAGTGATTTTTTCCACAACAGTTTTGCTATAAGCAATTCCACCTGTAAGTATTATAGAATCAACTTTTCCAAATAACACTGCTGCTGCTGTACCGATTTCTTTTCCGATTTGATATATAAAAGCATCATAGATTAGTTTAGCTTTTTCATCACCTTTATTTACATCACTTTCTAAATCCCTAAAGTCAATTGTATTACAGTAAGCAACTATACCACCATTTCCATTTATCTTTTTCTTTATATCTTCAAGTGAATAATCACCGCTAAAACAAAGTTCCGCTATAGACTTTGCAGGAATACCACCACTTCTTTCAGGAGAAAATGGCCCTTCACCATCTAATACATTATTCACATCTATTACTTTTCCATTTTTGTGGGCACCAACAGAAACACCACCACCCATATGAACAACTATCAAATTTGATTCTTCATATCTTTTATTCATTTCAGTGGCCCATCTTTTTGCTACTGCCTTTTGGTTTAGCGCATGAAAGATACTTTTTCTTTCAACTTCTGGCATTCCTGAAATTCTTGCTACATCCTGCAATTCATCCACTACTACTGGATCAACTATATATGCTGGAATATCAAATTGCTTTGCTATTTCACTTGCAATTATACCACCAAGGTTTGATGCATGCTGTCCTTGGTATCCAATTTTCAAGTCTTCAATAACTCTGTCATTTACCAAATATGTTCCACTTGGAATAGGCTTTAATAGCCCTCCTCTTCCAACCACACAACTTAGGGATGAAAGATCAAAATCTTTTTCTTCTAAAACTTTTACAATTACATTTTTTCTGAAATCTAATTGATCAAGAATTGTGTCGTAGCTTCCGATTTCTTCAGCCGAGTGTCTTAATGTTTCCTCAATAATCTGTGTTTCATTTTCATAAACACCAATCTTTGTTGATGTCGATCCTGGGTTAACAGTTAGTATCCTAAACATATTTTCCTCCATTTGACTAAACATTTATTAAATATTAAACATTATTATACTTAATAAAATTAAATTTTCCATGTTTTATTTTACAAAGTTATTGCCATTATAGAGGTTATACTGTTAATTTGAACCATTTAAGCTTTGTTTTAATTCTAAATGACTATTGTACTAATCTAAAAACATTCATTTACTTTAAACAAACTTTCCTCCTATATCCCAAGAAATTTATATACTTTTTCATGTTTGATATTATTTTAACTGGGAAACCTTTAAATTTATAAAGAATTCCAACAATTTCAATATACCTTTTTATTAAAATTTCATTTAAACACAGTTTCTTAAAATTTTGTACATATATTGTTCATTTGTTATATTTTTAAATCAGAGTATAATGAGAAATTATGGTTTAACAAAGGAAGTGACAAAATGGAAAATGCGAATTTATCTATGTTTACTATTCCAGCTATAATACTATTTGTTGGAATAGTATCATCAAAATTAAGTAAATGGCTACATATACCCGATATTGTTATATATCTTATTGCTGGAGTAATAATTGGTCCCAGTGTACTGAATATAGCAAATGTAGCAACCTATTCAAATATAAATCAGTTCATCTTAACTTTCGGAGCGGCATTTATATTATATGATGGTGGAAGAGAAATTAAATTAAAGGTGTTAAAAGAAATAAAGATAACCGTTCTTTTACTTTCAACCCTAGGAGTTGCTATATCAATGGCTATTGTTGGCTTTGCTGCATCATATATATTCAACATACCTTTGATTTTTGGTTTACTAATAGGTGGAGTAATAGCCTCAACTGACCCCGCTGCTTTAGTACCAATATTTCAAAAAATTAATATTGTAAAAAGAGTTAAGCAGACTATTATCAGTGAATCCGCTTTCAACGACGCTGTAGGAGCAGTATTGGTTTTAACTGTTATGCTTATAATAAACTCTGGAACTTTTTCATTAAAAACAGATGCGATTGAGCTTGTTCAAATGATTGTGTTCGGAGCAATTGTAGGTATCATAGTAGGACTAATTTTCTCAAGTAGTGTTTCAGAGCACAAATTTGCAATCTTTAGGGAATTTGCTCCCATTGTTTCAATTATTGCAGTTTTAGCCTCTTATTCAATAGCTGAACTTATTGGAGGCAGCGGATATATGTCTGCGTTCATTACAGGTCTTATTTGTGGTAATAAAAAGAAATTTAAACTTTGGGTACCGGATGAAGAATTCGAAATTCAAACACATGTCAGAGAAACGGTTGTTTCAATTATGAAAATCTCCATATTTATTGTTTTAGGTATGCATGTAGATTTTGCATCTATTGCAGCTTATTGGAAACAGGGAATAATTGTAGTTCTCATATTGGTGTTTATAGCAAGGCCACTAAGCCTTTTTATATGTACAAAAATGGATTTCAAACTCAAATGGAAAAAGAACGAAATATTATTTATGATGTGGGTTCGTGAAACTGGTGTAATACCTGCTGCCCTGTCAAGTGTAATTGTCAGCAGTGGAATGCTACATTCAGACATTGTTTCAGCAGTTGTCTTTCTAACAATAGGCTTTACCCTTATCGTTCAGGCTACCACAACCAAAATGTTTGCAAAGAAATGTAACCTGATTTTAGTAGAAAAAACTCACTCCAAATAATGAAGTGAGTTTTTATATTATAAGAAATTTTAATTATTTAATTGGTGGAATACCAGCCCCATCAAGAATTGCAGGTATTTTGCTTTCCCATCCAAGTGCCATAATATGAACACCTTGACAGTAATCTTTCAATTCTTTTATAAGACGAGCTGAAATTTCAACTCCTGTAATTCCTGCTTTTGTTTTTTCTGGATCTGCTTTTAATTCAGCAATCATATCTTCTGGTACATGAACTCCAGCAACATTAGCATTCATATATCTACACATTCCTACATTTTTAGGAATAATAATTCCTAACTGTACAGGTACACCAAACTGTTTTGCCTGATCCATAAATTCGATGAATTTTTCTGGTTCATAAACACCCTGAGTCTGGAAGTACTGAGCTCCTGCTTTTACTTTCTGCTCCATTTTTGCAAGCTGTACATCTACTGAGTCACTGCATGGTGATACAACAGCTCCTTTTGCAAATGTAGGTGGTTCTCCATCTATTTCATTACCTGAAAGATCCTTACCTTCTTCCATACTCTTTACAGCATGTGTAAGAGATACTGAATCAAGATCAAAAACAGGTTTTGCCTGTGGAGCATCTCCTAATGTTGTGTGGTCTCCTGTAAGAAGAAGTAAGTTTTCTATTCCTAAAAGTCCTGCACTTAAAATGTCTGACTGAAGGGCAATACGGTTTCTGTCTCTACAAGTAACCTGGAAAATCGCATTATGTCCATGGTCCTGTAATACTTTACATACTGCTAAAGATCCAAGACGCATAACTGAAGACTGGTTATCAGTTACATTAACAGCGTGTACTCTGTTTTTTAAATATGTATTAGCTTCTTCTATTAAATGTTCAATATGAATCCCTTTTGGAGGGCCTACTTCTGCGGTTACTACAAATTCGCCCTGTTGAAACAATTCAGTTATTTTCATTGTATAATCACTCCTAATCTTATTTATTATTCTGCATCTGGATTTCCGTATTTACGGGTTTTTGGTTCATATTTTAATGTATCCAGCTTATTTAATTTTTCAAGTTTTCTGTAAATTCTTTCCCAGCCGCATTCCATTTCTTTATCGACTTCACACATACCATTCTGTGCTCCACCACACTGTCCATTAACTAAGCTTTTTGAACATGCTGTTATTGGACATATGCCGCCAGTATAATTTAAGTAACATTCACCACACTGTCCACAATCAACATTAAGTGGTGTCACTCCCTGGAAACCAGGTAATGGATATGTGTCACAGCATGAATAAACTTTTTTAGTTTCAAACTGTGCTGCTACTGTCTGTACGCCTACTCCACATGAGAATACTAAAATTGAATCAGCTTCATTAATTTTATCCATGTGTTTTTTAAGCTGTAACATAAGATTTTCAGGATTACAGATATAATCTGTAGTAACTATCTGTGTTACTTCCTTACTAGCTGAAAGTTCTTTTTGTAATTCATCAGCTAGGTGCTCTGGGAAGTAAACTTCTTTACATCCGTGACAGTTGATAATTACAGTTTTTCCTTTTGCTAATGTTTCTATTACTTCATTTGATTTTAGTTGGGTAATCAGCATATTATTTACCCTCCCTTACTGCAGTTTTTCCCATTTTGATTCTTTCAACAATTGGGATTTTTGATGAACAAATATACTCACAACATCCACATTCAATACAGTCCATAACATTCTGGGCTTTCATTCCTTCCCAGTCTGAAGCTGGAGCATATTTTGTAAAGTATAATGGGCGAAGTTCCATCGGACATACATCTACGCAACGTCCACATTTGATACATTCAACCGCTTCTTTATATTTTGTTTCTATAGCAATGATTCCATTTGTACATTTAAGTGCTGGTACATTTAAGTTGTCAATCGGCACACCCATCATAGGTCCACCAAGCTTAACTGTTACATCATCACCTTTAATACCACCACAATGTTCAATAATGTCTTTTACAGATGTACCATTTTTGATAATGTAATTTCCAGGTTTTGTCATGCACTCTCCACTAACAGTAACAACTCTGTCAATTAAAGGCATTCCTGTCTGGATTGCATCTGATACAGCTTTTGCTGTACTTACATTTGCAACAACTGCTCCAACATCCATTGGAAGTCCACCACTTGGCACCTGACATCCCATAACTCTCTTTATGAGCATTTTTTCAGCACCTTGTGGATATTTTGTTTTTGCAACAACTACTTCTATATTATCAAGTCCTTCTACTTTTTGCTGAAGTAACTCTACTGCATCCTCTTTGTTATCTTCAATTGCGATAACACCTTTGTTTGCTCCTGATGCTTTCATCATAGCTTTAAGGCCATAAACAACATCATCTGCATACTCTTTTAAAAGCCAGTGATCTGCTGTAAGAACAGGTTCACACTCACATCCGTTAAGAAGTACTACATCAATAGGTTTTGGTGATTTTAATTTCACAGCAGTTGGGAAACCTGCTCCACCCATACCTACAATTCCTTTATCACGAACTATTTCTACGATTTCATCTGGAGAAAGACTTTCAATATCTCCTGCCGGTTTAACTGATTCGTGTAAAGTATTGTTTCCGTCAGACTGTATTACAACAGAAAGTACGTCTACTTTTTGAGCTGAGTGCATACGCGGTTCAACTGCAACTACAGTTCCACTTACACTAGCATGTACAGGGCTACTTACAGCACCTTGTGCTTCCCCAATTTTTTCACCCATCTTAACGTGCTGACCTGCTTCAACAATAGCCTGTGCTGGTGCACCTGCATGCTGGCTTAATGGTATAACAACATTTACTGGATCTGGGAATTTCGCTAATGCTTCGTTCTCACTGTACTCTTTCTTTTCAACTGGATGAATTCCACCATAGTATCCTTCATATCTTTCTTCACGTACAGTTTTTACATATTCACTAATAAACTTGTAGTTTACTTTTGAATAATCACGAACTTCTACTTCTTTTGAAAGAAATTCTTCAAGTCTTCCTTGTTTACTTAATCTTTCATGGATATTATGCCAAGCACAGTCTTTTTCTTTGCTCACTTCACATTTTCCATCTTTTGCTCCACCACACTGTCCATTAATAAGGCTTTTTGCACAATCTACTATCGGACAAATACCTCCAGTCATGTTTAAGTAACACTGACCACATGCTTCACACAATGTGTCTGTCAATGCCATTCCATGCTGACCATCAACAGCGATGGTATCACTTCCTGCATATACTGGAAGCTCTGTTAACTCGGCAATTGTTTGAATTCCTAAACCACAAGAAATTACAAAGACATTTTTTGCCTCTTCTGGAATAAGGTTTTCAAGGCTTTTTGTAGTAAGTGGCTCATTACATAAAAAGTCAATGTTTGCCTTGCCTACAACTTTTTTACCCTTTTCGGTAGCTAATTTTTCAAGCTCTTCGCATTCAGGCTCATCAAAACTATCAAGCTCTTTAAAACACTTATTACAAGCAACGATAAAAATATCGTTTTTGTCTTCTAGAACAGCTGCCAGTTCTTCCTCTCTTTTCAATTTAAACTTGGTATAATCTGTCAATTCAATACCTCCTTAAGCTTAGTTTAACATGTTGTTGATTTTTTATATGTTAATATTTAAAACTTTTACAAAATGAATATAATACATCTATTATGCAATAGAGTCCATACGCGATTAATTTTAAATTACTTCAAAAGGTATGTCAAACAATTTCGACCAAAAACAGGTCCTCAAAAACCCACTTCGTAATATTTTTTTATAAATTCAATTTATGTTATAAAAAAAGTTCATTTGATATATTTTTCACAAATATTTTTTATAATAATAACATTGAAATAAACGATTAAGGGTGTGGTATTATTTCAACACCACACCCTTAATTGTTATTTCATTTCAAAAAAATTTGATAATTTTATATATGCTTCTTCTTCGTCAACACCTTCTACAATCACTTCTACTACATCACCATTTTCCGCTCCCAAAGCCATAACTTCCAGAATACTTTTAGGATTAGCAGTCATGTCATCTTTATTTAACTTTATATCACTTTCTATGCCATTACATATTTCTATGAGCTCAGATGCCGGTCTTGCATGAAGTCCTTCTCCAAAGGCGATAGTGAATTTTCCTGTTTTCATTTACAATTTTCTCCTATTCTTGTACTTTTTTCTTTATTATTCCAATAATCAATCCAGATACAATCGCTCCAACAACTATTGCTAATAGATATAATGGAAGATTAGTTACTGCAAAGAATACGAAAAGTCCTCCATGTGGAACAGATAAAGTTGCATTAAATGCCATTGACAATGCTCCTGTTACCGCTGACCCAATCATTATTGATGGTATAACTCTAATTGGGTCTGCCGCTGCAAACGGGATTGCTCCTTCAGTAATAAAACTTGCACCTAGAACCCAGGCTGCTTTCCCTGCTTCTCTTTCAGCAACTGTAAATTTCTTTTTAAATACCACTGTTGCCAATGCTAATCCCAAAGGTGGTACCATACCGGCTGCCATAACTGCTGCCATAATTGTAGAGCTACTACCAGCAATCAATGTTCCTGTTCCAAATGCATATGCGGCTTTATTTACAGGTCCTCCCATATCAAATGCCATCATTAAACCAATTATCGCTCCAAGAATAATTGCATTCGCTCCTGACATTCCCATTAGGAAACTATTCATAGCCTCATTTATAAATGCTACAGGTCTACCTATTACATAGAACAATATAAGACCTGTTAGCAATGAACCCAAAACCGGGATAATAAGTACTGGCATAATGCCTTGTAAGGTTTTTGGTAATTTAATAAATTTCTTAATGGCAAAAACAATATAACCTGCAAGGAAACCTGCTACCAAAGCTCCTAAGAAACCAGCGTTAAGCTGTATTGCTATAGCACCACCAATCATACCAGGTGCAAGACCAGGTCTGTCTGCAATAGAGTATGCTATATAACCTGCAAGTATCGGTATCATTAATCCAAAGGCACCATTTCCTCCACCAATTCCCATTAAGTATGATGCTAATGTACCTTCCTGCTCAAATGCATCGTATCCAAAGATAAAACTAAGAGCAATGGCTATACCACCTGCTACAACAAAAGGTATCATAAAAGAAACACCATTCATCAGATGTTTATATACACCTTTTCTTTCAGAAGATCTTTTTTCTTTAATGGATGCAACTTCATCAGATAAATCTCCAGCTGAATAAACAGGTGCATTAATACCTTTTTCAATAATCTTCTCCGTCTCTGATAAAGCTTCGCTAACTGGAACACTTAATACTTTCTTTCCAATAAATCTTTCCATTGGAACACTTGTGTCGCAGGCAAGAATAATAGCATCTGCTTCTTTAATTTCTTCTTCTGTGAGTTCGTTTTCAACTCCAACGGATCCTCTTGTTTCAACCTTTACCTCATAACCCATTTTTTTTGCAGCATCTTCAATTGCTTCAGCCGCCATATAAGTATGAGCTATACCAGTTGGACATGCTGTTACTGCTAAAATCTTCATATAACCATCTCCTTAATTCTTAATATATTTTGTTTACAACTACATTTTTAAGCATTTTTTCGACTTCTTCCAAAGAAAAAGTCTGAGTTCCTTCTTTTGTTACTGCTAAAGTTCCACAGGCTGTTGCATATTCAAAAGCTTTATCAAAGGATAAATTTTTTTCAATTCCATATAGCATTCCTGCTATCATAGAATCTCCTGCTCCCACAGTACTTTTAACCTTTACCGAAATAGGTTCCGCTTTATAGCAACCATTTCTTGTTATCATCAAACTTCCTTCTCCACCCATAGAAACAATAATAATATTTATGTGATAATCATTAATAAGTTTTTGGCAAAATTCTGAAATTTCTTTGTTGTTTTTAAGGGTTACTTCAAAAGCCGTTTCTAGTTCCTGCAAGTTTGGCTTCATCATATAAGGACCTGCTTTTATTCCTTCAAGTAACAATTCTCCGTCAGCATCTAAGACAGTTTTAGTATTCACCTTCATCTCACAAATCAAGTTATTATATATTGTATTAGGCACACCCTGAGGTATACTTCCACTAAACACAACAAAGTCACTTTCCTGAGACATTAGATTTAAAATTATTTTAATGCTATTAATTTGATCTTCATTAACTAAAAATCCCTGTTCATTTAAGTCTGTTGTTATTCCTTTATCCAGTTCAACTATTTTCGTATTAGTCCTTGTAAATCCTTCTATTTCCACAAAACTATGTTTAAGTTTTTCTTTTTCTAATTGTTCTTCTATTCTTGGTCTGTTTTTTCCTCCAACAAAACCACATACTTGCGTTTGTATACTCAGACGATTGAGTACTTTAGCAACATTAATTCCTTTTCCTCCAATGTCTTCTCTGGCATCAAAAATGCGATTAACTTCACCTCTTAACATTTGAGGTATCAATATTGTCTTATCTATTGCTGGATTCAGTGAAACTGTTGTTATCATTAAAATCCTCCTTTCCACAATATTTCATTAAACTCGCTCTATTAAAATGTCTTGCTTTAAAAATTGCTCATAATTTACATCTTTTAACCTAATATCTGTAATTATTTTATCAACCTTATGTAAAGGTGTAATTTGACATCTTGTTATCTTTTGAAATTTGTCACTATCTGCCAAAACTATTTTTTGTTTTGCTATAGATAGCATTGCTCTTTTTACCTGTGCTTCTTCTATATCAGGAGTAGTAAAACCTTTTTCTATTGTGATACCATTAACTCCTACAAATGCTTTTGACAGGTTATATTTATTTAGCATTTCTATAGTAATGCTTCCTACCGTAGCAAGTGTATTTAGTCTTACCTTTCCACCCAAAACATATAATTCTACATTAGGGTTTTTTGAAAGTATTGTTGAGATAGTAGTGGCATTAGTTAAAACCATTAGTGGCATTTCTGAATTACCAATCAATTTGGCCAGTTCTAATGTAGTGGTACCTGAATCAAGAACAAGACTGTCTCCTGATTTGAGCAACTCAAATGCTCTACTTGCAATTCTTTTTTTCTCATCTGATGATAAAAGTTCCTTTTGATTAAATGTCTCTTCATAGTTTAGTTGAATATTTTCATTAATATAAGCTCCACCATGAGTTCTTTCTAGTTTATTGTCTTTCTCTAATAATGTTAAATCTCTTCTTATTGTCGCCTCTGAAGCTTGTAATAATTCACACAGCTCCTTAACACTAGCAGATTTATTGGTTGCAAGTATCTGCATTATTTTTTCTTGTCTTTCTATCGCCATCATATTATTTCACCTATATACCTAAATCACTTTCTATTAAAAAATTCATCATTTCTTCAGGACTTTCTATTTTATTCAACGAATCACGAAATTCTTCTTTCATCAACTTTCTTGAAATTGCTGCCAAAATTTTCAAATGTGCATTTCCTGCTTCCTCTGGCACACCAATCATAAAAACCATATTAACAGGTTTTTTATCTAGAGAGTTCCAGTCTACTGATTCTACTTTTCCAAAACACAAAAAAGCTTCTTTTACAGCTGAGGTTTTCCCATGAGGAATTGCGATACCAAATCCCATACCTGTGCTATATTCTTTTTCTCGTTTTAGGGCAGCCTTAACAAACTTTTCTGGCTTATCTACCCTTCCTTCTTTTTTAGCCAAGCCAGCTAGATGTTCTATTACACCTTCTTTTGTATTTTGTTTTACATTTAAGTCAATTAAAGATTCATTAATAATCATATTTTTCCATCTCCTTTTCCAAAATGCTTTTGATTTCTTTTGTGCTTCTACATTTCAAAGACTGATCAGCAATTTTCTTTGCTTCTTCATAAGAAATCTGTCTAATCAGATTTTTAACTTCTGGTATTACTGATGGACTCATACTAAGTTCATCAACTCCTAGACCTATAAGTATTATTGTATTTAAAATATCTCCTGCCATTTCACCACAAATACCTGTTTCTTTGTTAACTTTATGAGTTGCCTTTACAGATTGTTCAATCATTCTTAATATAGCAGGGTGTAAAGGTTGATATAAGTATTCTACATTTTTATTCATTCTATCTACTGCAAGAGTATATTGACACAAATCATTGGTTCCAATACTGAAAAAATCTGCTTGTTCAGCCAGTATATCAGCTATCACCACCGCTGAAGGAATTTCTATCATAACCCCAGTTTTAATATTTTTATCAAATTCAATATTCTCAGACTCTAATTCCTTTTTACATGTTTCTAAGATTTCTTTAGCATTTAAAAACTCTTCTAGTGACGAAATCATAGGAAACATAACACTTATTTTTCCATATGCAGAAGCTTTTAATATAGCTCTTAACTGAGTTTTAAAAAGCTCTTCATTTCCAAGCATAAATCTGATTGCTCTAAATCCTAAAAATGGATTTTCCTCTTTTGGAAATTCATAATATGGTAATGTTTTATCTCCACCTATATCCAAAGTTCTAATTATTACTTCTTCAAATCCATTGACAAGGGCATTTTTATACTCATAATATTGTTTATCTTCAGAAGGGAATTGTTTTGAGTCCATATATAAAAACTCTGTTCTAAAAAGTCCTACTCCACTTCCTCCAAATTCTGATACATAAGCAGACTCTTTGGAATTACCAATATTGCCATAAAGCTTAATTTTTTTACCGTCAAGAGTGACTGCTTCCTCATTTTTCAGCTTTGCGTATTTTTTATTTTTTTCTTTTAATTCAATAATTTTTTTATCGTATAATTCTTTTACTTCTTTTGTAGGATTAACTACTATTTTATTTTCTATAGAATCCATTATGACTAGAGCTTTTTCATCTAACATAGTTGTTATATCTTTTATACCAACTATTGTAGGTATTCCTTTAGCCTTTGCCATAATCGCAACATGGCTTGTTTTGCTACCTTCTTCAAGTAATATACCTTTAATATGCTCGTTAACCTGTGATGCATCTGATGGTTTTAGATCCTTTGCCACTAATATAACGTCTTTATCAATTCCTTCAATGCCTTCTTTATCAATACCCAAAGCAATCCTAATCATACTATCTGAAATATCTTCAACATCTGCGGCTCTTGCTCTAAAATAATCTTTATCCATCCCTAAAAAAATAGCCATGATTTCCTTTTTGGTTTCTTCTATAGACCATTCAAGAGTATATTGTTTTTTTTCAATATGCTCCTCTATTTTTTTAGTCATCATCGGATCTTTGACCATTAAAAGATGTGCCTTGAAAATTTCTGCCTCTTCCTTATTATCTGAAGCTTCTGAATTTTCTTTTAGGTTATTTAGTCCCTCTATTGTCTTTTCATGAATAACCTTAAATCTTTCCAGCTCTTTTTTGACAATTTCTTCGTTACTTTGTTCATCCCTAGTTAAAATTAGATTTTTATTCTCGATAACTATCTCTTTTTCAATATAGATATGTACTTTTTCCATAACTATACCTTTTAATACAGGAACTCCTGAAGTTTCAATCATTTTCAATCACCCTTTCAGCTGTTTGCGTGGTTTTGATTTATTTCATTATACTATATCAATCATAATAAATCAAGTTTTTTATTATTTTTCTTATTTTGATGGTTTTAAAGTTTAAAAATATCTGATATCAATCATTTTCAGTCATGTCAAATGAAAAAAATCCTATCCTCATGAAAATCTCCGAGAATAGGATAATAAAATTCATATAAAAAACTTTTTATATCTAATTAAAAGGAATACTAACTCCGTCAGCTGTAATCATATTTTTCCCTCGACTCTTGGATAAATAAAGATTATTGTCAACCTCAGAAATAATTGAATCAATATCCATTTCACACATTTTGTCTGCTGAGAATTCTGTAATCCCTGCACTGAATGTTGGCTTTATGTTCAATTCTAGACTACACTTTTCTCTAAAGGATTCATATATTCCTTTAATCGCTCTTATAAGTACTCCTGATGAAGCAGAAGGAAAGACAATCATAAACTCTTCACCACCAAATCTCCCCAAAATGTCATGCTTTCTAATTTGGGCTGTAGCAGTAGAGGAAAAAATATTTAGCACCTTATCACCAATAATATGACCGTAGTTGTCATTAATAGTTTTAAAATTATCAAAATCAATCATAGCTACTGCGAGAGATTCTTTACTAAAAGTTAAATTTTTTAAAGTATTTAATAATGTGTACTTATTCATCGTCCCTGTTGCTAAATCAAGCGAAAGTTGGTTATTTAAAAGTTCTTCATATTCTTTCTGGGTCGTTATATCTACAAAAGATACAATTGCAAAAATATCACCATAATCATCTAATCTTGTAGCACTAATCTTAAACCACTTTTTTTGACCTACTCCATCTATAATGAAGCTATGATCCAAAACTGTTTCTGGAATCGTTACCCCTTCATCAAGAACCATTTTCACACCATTTCTAAGTCTGCAATCCTTACATTCTTCAGTTTCTCCACAAATACCTTTACCACTTATCACCGAACAATTAAACACATTTCCAAATTTTTTACCTTCAATAGACTTTGGTAACAGATGAAAAGACTTAAACATATAATTATTTACATCACGCAAAGTAGTGTCTTTATTAACAAGAACAAGACCAATAGGGGAATTCTCAAAAACCGCTTTAAACATTTTCGCACTATTATACATATAGCTTACATCCTTTACTAAAAAGTTGAAAAAGCTACTGAATTGAATCAACAGCTTTTTTTAATACTTATTTAATAATTATAATACTATTGTAAAGAGTTCACAAGGTTATAAAGAAAATTCAGAATTGAGTTAAAATTTCTTATCTAGACCTTCTATTTAAAATACTCTCTTTACCTTTTCAATAGTTCTAGTTATATAACTTGTTAACTTTTCCTGAAATACTTCTTCTGTTGTTTCTTTATTTTCTATCATATAAAGACCTTTCTCCCAACTGGCTGTAAGAGCTGGGTTTAAAAGTTCAGGTGCGGTTTTGCGAACAAGCGTCACTATTAATTCACCTTTCTTTTCAGGTGTAATAACCTGAGTCTTATTATTGATCTTTATATAGCCTATATCTATTAATTTTTTTATAATCCCTGCTCTGGTAGCAGAGGTACCAATACCACATGTTTTTATTTGTTCCCTTAACTCTTCATTTTCAATATATTTTCCCGCCTTTTCCATAGTTATTACTAGAGAACCATCGGTAAATCTAGATGGTGGCTTTGTGGTTTTTTCTTCTATATCTAAGTTTTCAACATCACTTTGTTCATCTTTAATAAGATTTTGAATAGGAGATTGTGATAATTCATCTTCATTTTTCGCAGCTGAAATATCATATACTTCCTTCCAACCCTGAACATTTAAAACTTTTGAGTTTGTTACGAACTTTTCTTTTGAAATTTCAGTAATAACTTTTACCGTATTAAACTCTGCTGGAGGAAAAAATATTGCTAAAAACCTTTTTACTATAAGCATGTAAATATTCTTTGTGTCATTATCTAGTTTGGATAAATCAGTAGTTAAATAAGTTGGTATTATAGCATAATGGTCGGTCACTTTATCATTGTTCACAAACCTTTTTGTATTCTTATTAACTAAAAATTTCCCCATTGCTTTTATTTTTAATACTGTTTCTTTAAATGCTTCATTTCCATACAATCCATTTAAGATTTTAGGTATTTCTGGAACAACATCTGTAGATAAAACTCTACTATCTGTTCTTGGATAAGAAATCAACTTTTTTTCGTATAGGTTTTGTGCTATTTCTAAAGTTCTACTAACTGAAAGCTTAAACTTTTTATTCCCTTCTGACTGAAGTTCGGCAAGGTTAAAAAGTAATGGAGGTTGCTCTTTTTTTACTTTTACATCGACCTTTTTAATAACTGCTTCTTTGCCTTTTAAACTTTCTATTATTTCTAATGCCTGCTCTTTCGAATAATAATTCTCATCTTCAGATTGATCTTTTGTTTTTTTGGGCTGCCATTTTCCTATATATGAAATATTGCTTTGCTTTGAAGTGAAACTTCCATTTATTGTGTAATGTATTTTAGGTACAAAATTAACAATTTCTAACTCTCTATCAACTATTAGACCAAGCACACAAGTCATCACCCTTCCAATAGAGATAACGCTGGATTTATTTTCATTTAGCATATTTGAAATACTTTTTCCAAACTGGCAGGTGTATATTCTGCTAAAATTCATACCAAATAACCAGTCCTCTTTTGCTCTACAATAAGCAGCTGTGGCTAAGGAGTTATATTCATTAATATCCTTAGCTTCTTCTATTCCTTTTTTTACGGCATCTTCAGTCTGAGAAGAAATCCAGACTCTCTTTGCTGGTTTTTTTGTACCACTTTGGTTATAAACAAGTCTAAAAATATATTCACCCTCGCGACCACTATCAGTGCAAGCGTAAACTAAATCAACATCTTCTCTACAAAGTAATGACTGCATCACATCGTATTGCTTTTTTGTTCCTTTATTATCTATTACAATATACTTATATTCTTCTGGAATTATTGGAAGATGCTCAACTCGCCAGGATTTATATTCTTGACTGTAAGCATCTGGATATGCCATGGTTATTAAATGTCCGAAGCACCATGTTATTATTGAATTGTTTGACTCTGAATACCCTCTTCCTCTATCAGAGGATGAAATTTTTTCTCCCAGTGCACTTGCAATGCTTGCAGCTACCGAGGGTTTCTCTGCTATATATAATTTTTTTCCCAAATCATTTTCCCTTTATAATACTTTTTTATTATTACTATAAAATTGTATCATTTATGATTATTATCTTAATTATCTCCTCTATGACGCCAACAATTTTTTCTACAAAACTTATCTTGGCATTTACCTTGACACACTAAGTTTTTAGAACCACAGTTAGGACATACATATTTACCATTTTTTATAGATTCTAAATTTTCAAAACTGTCTTTCCATTCTTTACCACATTCATCACACTTAATTGGACATATATTAAGAGTATAATTCCCACCTTCAATATGAATCATTTTCCCATTAATTAACGAATCTGCAACTTTTTCTCTAGCCGATAGCAAAATTCGTTGAAATGTAGGTCTAGAAACTTCCATTTTCACCGCACACTCTTCTTGCTCTAACCCTTCTAAGTCTTTTAATCTCAAAGCTTCTAGCTCTTCTAGCTTTAAGCTATTTTCAGGTAATTCTAAAACCTCTTTTTCTGAAGGGACAAAATATGGTGTTACTGGAATATGCTCTATTTTTCTCCATTTGGTTGGTCTTGCCATTTTTTCTCCTTACACATTAACTATAATGATATATTATAACAAAAATCCATTAATAAACAATAGGTTTATTAATGGATTTTGAGTTAATATGTTTACATATTTAGCCGTTTTTTTCAATCTGACTAAGTCTGTCCTGTATTTTTGTTAACTGTTCTGATAATAACTCTTGTTGCTGATTCAAGAAATCTTTTTCATTTTCTGCATTATCATTTTTAGCAAAATTAAAATCAGAATAATTTTGCCTCCCATAAGATAAAAATCTTTGGTTACCTCTTCTCTTCCAAGCCCATAACCATAACTTGATGTATTTATTTTTTTCAACCCTATGTCATCATAACTACAACATCCCATTCCTCGACCTGTCATAGCTCCCATACCCATCGGACCAGTTCCATCTCTTCTTGGCATAAAATCAACTTCTTTTTAAATTAAATTTACAGACTAATTGCTTCTTGTGTACAATTTTCTACACACACTCCACATTCGATACAATCTTCAGAAATCACAGCTTTTAACTTTCTATAATGATTGCATCAACAGGACAAACTTCAACACATTCTCCACAACCTGTACACTTTTCATTTGTTACTTTTGCAGCCATATAATCACCTCTTTCTTAATAAGCATATGCTCATTATTATTATATTACATTTATGGGCATATGTCAATAACTTCGAGATTAAAAAAGCCAATCTTTTAAGATTGGCTCAGAGTGTAGACAAAGTCCAGAGCTTTTGCTCTGGATTTTTCACGTAAAAGAGCCGAAAAAGTCAGTGTTTTAGGGACTTATAGGCTCTTTTATGATATAATTAATATATCAAATATAGGGGTGGAAATGCTTATGATGACGCAGAATGCTGATAAAAGAAGGGAACAGGTGCAGATGTTCTGCATGGACGACATGGTTCCGAAGGAACATCTTCTAAGGTTAATAGATATGGCGATAGACTGGAACTTCATATATTCTCTCGTTGAAGATAAGTACTCATCAGACAAAGGAAGGCCAAGCATGGATCCGGTAATGCTCATCAAGATCCCTTTCATCCAGTACCTCTACGGAATAAAAAGCATGAGACAGACGATAAAAGAAATAGAGGTAAATGTAGCATATAGATGGTTTTTGGGTTTGGAAATGATGGATAAGGTACCGCATTTTTCAACTTTCGGAAAAAACTATACAAGACGTTTCAAAGATACAGATCTCTTTGAACAGATATTCAGTTATATACTTGAGCAGTGTTACAAGTTTAAGTTTGTTGATCCCACTGAAGTTTTTGTGGACAGCACTCATGTTAAAGCTTGTGCCAACAATAAAAAGATGCAGAAAAGAATTGCAAAAGAAGAAGCACTTTTTTATGAGGAGCTTTTAAAGAAAGAAGTAAACAAAGATCGAGAGGAACACGGTAAAAAACCTTTAAAAGATAAAAAAGATGATGACACTCCTTCTTCAGGAGGAAGCGGCAAAGAGAATGAAACAAAAGAAATGAAAGAGACTAAGGAAAGCACTACCGATCCAGAAAGCGGATGGTTCAGGAAAGGCGAACACAAAAATGTTTTTGCTTATGGTGTACAGACAGCATGTGACAAGCACGGATGGATTCTTGGCTACACTGTCAACAAAGGAAATCTTCACGACAGCCGTACATTTAAAGGTCTCTATGAAAAGATAAAAAATATAGGAATTAAAACCCTTGTTATGGATTCAGGATACAGAAGTCCCGCAATTGCAAAGCTTGTGATTGATGATGAGATAAATCCTTTATTACCTTATAAAAGACCTATGACCAAAGATGGATTTTTCAAAAAAGACGAGTATGTTTATGATGAATATTATGATTGCTATATATGCCCGGAGAATCAAATTCTAAAATACAGTACGACGAACAGAGACGGTTACAGAGAATATAAAAGCTGTGGAACTATTTGTAGCAACTGTGAACACTTGGAAAAATGTACGCATAGTGCCAACCATGTAAAGCTTGTAACAAGACATATATGGAAACCATATATTGATATATGTGAAGATATAAGAGCAACACTGGGCATGAAGGAACTTTACTCCAAGAGAAAAGAAACAATAGAAAGAATCTTTGGAACGGCTAAAGAAAATCACGGCTTTAGGTATACGCAGATGAAAGGAAGGGCGGCTATGGAAATGAAGGTCGGGCTTACCTTTGCATCTATGAATCTAAAAAAACTGGCAATGATGAAGCAAAGATTGGGGTATTTCAGACACAAAAATCTTGTTTCTTTTTCAAAAATCAAACTTTTGTTCAATATAAAGAGAAAAATGGCACTAGGACTCGCATCCTAGTGCCGCTTTGTCTACAGTCTGAGCCAATCTTTTAAGATTGGCTTTTTCGTCTTTTAATATATCAATTTTCTATTTTTCTGTTCTCATATTTTTCAATACAACTTCTGCTGCTTTTATAATTGGATAGGCTGCAGGTGATGCTGTCAACATAGGTTGAGTTCCTATTTGAGCTACCAATAAATCCATTAAAGTAATACCACCTTGAATTATAAAACCTATTATGTTAATAAGCTCTCCAACACTATTTCCTCCAATTACTTCTCCACCTAAAATTTTTAAAGTATCTTTTGAAACAATCAGTTTTACAACTTGCTTTTGAGCTCCATCTAGTTTTCCTGGATGTCTATCAAATCCAGTAAATGCACCTGAAATCAAGCTGAATCCTTCTCCTGATGCAATTCTTTCAGTTAATCCAGCAACCCCATATGAAGAACTGCCAATATTAGTTGAATATATACCTATAGTACCTGAAAAAGACTGGTAAGTTGATAGATCATATAAATTCAGCCCTGCCACTCTAGCCTCTGCACAAGCAGTAGAAGCAAGCATTATAGTAGATGTTTTACCCGTTGCAAAATCTTTTTTTGCTGCACAATCTCCAACTGCAAAAACATCTTTTTCTGAAGTTCGCATATATTGATCAACATTGATAAAACCTTTTTCATTTAATGTTAGTCCCATTTTCTGTGCCAATTCAGTGTTTGGTCTATACCCCATTGATAAAATTACTGCTTCTGCATTTAATGCTTCACCTTGAGATAGAATTACCTGTTCAACAGCTTTATCTCCTTTTAATTCTTCAACAGCTACACCCGTTTTTATTTTTACACCTCTTTGAGATAATACTTCTTTTGCATCTATGGCTATTTCTTCATCAAACGCAAGACCTAAAATATTTGGCAACACCTCAACTAAAGTAACTTCTTTACCAGTTTTGTTTATTTCATCAGAAATTTCAACCCCTATAAATCCTGCTCCGATTACAACCACTTTATTTAAGTCTTTAATCTTATATTTCAATTCATCTAAATAATCTTTATTTTTTGGTACTGTAAAGACATTCTCTAGGTCACTTCCTTTGAGCCAACTAGGAACCGAAGGCAATGAACCTGTTGCAACTATTAATTTATCGTATTCAATTACCATATCATCAGAGGTCTTACATTGCTTTTTATCCTTATCAACATCGACTACTGTTGCCACTTTTATTTCTACACCAAGCCCTACCAAACCTGCATCAGGGAGTATGTTTTCCTGAGAGCTATCTAATGTACCAAATATATAAGGTATTCCACATGGAATCATAACACTTTCTTCTTTCCTTATTAGCAGTACTTCCTTATCAGGACTATTTGTTTTCGCCGTCATAGCTGAGACTAAACCTGCTGCACTTCCACCAATTACTAACACATCAACTTTCTTCATCACCATATTCCTCCTATTATTTATAATACTTTCTCGGAATCTCTAACCCTGTAAAGTAAAGGTTTCAGATTCCTTTTTATTAAAATCTCCCACTTTTTTTGCCAAATCCCTTGACCTCTTCATCAAAAAATGTAGCGTTTCGCGCTCTTAATCAAAAACACATTTTTTGATTAAGGGCGATTTTTATGTTGCCTGTTACTTCTGGCGCCCCTCTCGCCTACCAAGATTTTCTTTTTGAAAATCTCTGTAAATATTATCCTGACCCTGATTCCATTCCTTGTTCCACCTTGGATATTAACAACTTCTTCCAGAACTAGAAAACTCCCATATTTCACATCGACGATCAACCTTATTTCCTTATTCAAATTATATAAATCACAATCCCTTAACTTGTCTGTCTCCATTAAATTTATTAATACAAGGTCTATTGCTTTAGCTAGTGATGAATGGAAACTTGAGTACAATGCAAGAACTTCTGCAGAACGCTCTAACAAGTGTGAGAAGTTAGACTTTAAATTAGAAGACGGCAGACACCACTCTACTAAGATGTAGCACTGCCGACTCTATCACATCCTGATGTTACAACACCTGAATGCATGGGGTCTGCCTTTTGAATCCTACCTGAGAAAGTTGATTCAACAAGCAGCATAATTTATTGACTATTATACCCTAATTTCTTTGACATAGTGACAGTTATGTCTATTTTTTGTACCCAATTTTTATTTCATGGATAATATTTACTTTTCAAAGAGCATTTGCTAGCATAACTGGCATAATCAATCAGTATTCTGAGAGATCATTTATTTAAATAGTTTATCATATTATGGACATATGTCAATAACTTGCTTGGCGATATTTTTAAATATCTCTTCTAGAGAATTCCCACTGCTAGTATGGCATCTTAAAACAGGTATTTTTTTATTCTTTGCATCTTTTACTGCAGCATGAACCATTTTATGTGATACAGTACTTGTAAATAATACAATTATATCAGGGTAACCAATATTTTTATTAAATCTTGGGAGCATCTGAGTAAATACTTTTATTTTATGTCCATGCCTTCCACCAATTGTCTTATATTCATCCTTCATTCTTTCATGTCCGCCTACTATTACAACACTCAATCAAATCACTCCTTTTTAGAATTACAACTACATCGATTTTTACCTTTATGGCTATAAGGACAACCAATACACTTAACTCCCTTACGCTTTTCAACAATAATTTTAGTAATTGATGCAGCTACAATTATCAAAATAATAATTATCGCTATTAAATTATACATATCATTCTCCTAAGCATTAAATTCTTGTTTTAAAGAAGCTTTTTGTTCAGCTTTTTTTATGAGATAAAATACTATCAAAATCATAACCGCTACTGCTATAAGTCCTGGTAAAAATCCTGCTCCAAAAGCTCCTGTTGTTACTAAAGTTCCTATTTGATAAACAAGAAAAGCTACTGTATATCCCATACCAAACTGGAATGCTATACCACCCCATAACCATTTTTTATTATCCATTTCTGCATTCATAGCTCCTATTGCCGCAAAACAAGGAGGTGTAAATAAGTTAAACATTAAGTATGATAGTGCTGCTACTGCTGTTAATCCCATAATGCCTGCAACATCATTCGCACCATTCATTAATGCCAACTCTTCTGTGTCTATAAAATTTGTAATTGAATAAACAACCGCAAGAGTTCCTACAACATTTTCTTTGGCAATAAAACCTGTTACAGCTGCAGCTGCTAACTGCCAAACTCCAAAACCTAATGGTATTAGCAGTACTGCAAATGGAGATGCTACGCTTGCAAGAATACTAGTTCCTTCTGTGCCTTCTGTGACCACTTGAAAATTCCAATTGAAAGTTTGCATAATTGTTACTACTGCATTACAAAGAAGAATAATAGTTCCTGCTTTTATTATAAAAGCTTTTGCTCTTGAAAGCATTTCTATAAAAGCTCTTTTAATGCTAGGTATTTTGTATTCTGGTAATTCCATAACGAAATATGTTTTCTTGTTTTTTTCACCAGTAATTTTCAAAACAATTAGGGCTCCAATTATAATAATTAGTATTCCTATAAAATACATTGATGTTCCAATCCATGCTGCACCATTAAAAAAAACTGTCGCAAATAGTGCTATAACTGGCAATTTAGCACCACAAGGCATAAAAGGTGTGAGCATAGCTGTCGTTCTTCTTTGCCTTTCATCCTTTATAGTTCTTGTTGCCATAACTCCTGGTATCGCACATCCTGTTCCAATCACCATTGGAATAATAGACTTTCCTGATAAACCTACTTTTTTAAAAAACCTATCCATTACCACAGCAACTCTCGCCATGTAACCACAATCTTCAAGTAATGCCAATAAGAAAAACAAAACCATAATTAAAGGTAAAAATCCAACTACTGCTCCAACTCCTCCAATAATCCCATCAAATAATATTGCACTTAAAATTGGTGATACACTTTCACCCATAAGCCCACTAAGCATGTTATTAAATCCATCAATCCAACCTACTAATACATCCGCAAAAAACGGTCCTAAATATGTCTGTGATATAGAAAAAACTCCCCACATTACTAATGCAAAAATCGGTATCCCAAGCCACTTATGAGCCAATATTCTATCAACTGCATCTTGTCTTGTTTGCTTGTTAGTATTAATTGATCTTTTTTCAACTTTTTCTATGATTTCATTTACATATTCAAATCTTTTTTTATCTGCTTCTTTAGCTGACTTTTCGTCAAGAGAATCAGTTTTCAAGTTTAAAAACGGTCCTACTTGTTTTTTACCCTTTAAATTTACGGCTTCATTTATAAGCTTTTCAAAACTATTATTTTTGTTCGAAGTAGAAACAGTTTCTACAATAGGACAGTTTAGCTTTTCCGATAAAGCTTCTTTATCAAAAACGATTCCCTTTTTTCTAGACATATCACTTTTATTTAAAGCTACAACAACTGGTATTCCCAATTCTAACAATTGCGTAGTTAAAAATAAACTTCTGCTTAAATTTGTAGCATCTACCACATTTATAATAATATCTGGCTTCTCATTTTCAACAAATTCTTTTGTTATTTTTTCTTCTGATGTAAAAGGAGACATTGAATATGCTCCTGGCAAATCTACAGCAACAATTTCTTTTTTAGTATTATTAAAACGCTTTTTTATCTTTCCTTCTTTTTTATCAACAGTTACTCCTGCCCAGTTTCCTACATGTTCAATTTTACCTGTTATCCCATTAAATAATGTGGTTTTTCCACTGTTAGGGTTTCCTAAAAATGCTATTTTCATATTTTCCTCCGTTTATTTGTATTTAGTTAACTTTGGTTAACTTTTATAGTAAAAAAATTATTCTGTTATAATTGCCTCAGCCAAGTCTTTATCAATACTATATCTTGAATTTTTCACGTTAATTATAATGTTTTCAGAAAGAACTGATAAAACAGTAACTCTTTCACCTTCATAACAACCTAATGTAAACAAAAAATTTCTGATTTCTAAATCATCAGCATTTATAGATTTTATTGTATATTCTTTGTTTAACTTTGCTGTATTCAAGTTGCTCATTATTTCAGTACGCCTTTCATCCCTTTGATCCAATATAGCTTTTATTCCATTACTTATTGCATATCCCATAATGTACTCCTATTCTTTTAGCTCTTCAATATTTATATTATTGTTTTCTAAATACATTTTCATAGCTTCTAATGTTTCAACACTCAATACATGCTCCATTTTGCAAGCATCCTTAGCTGCCTGTTCCTTAGACAATTTAAGAGAATTTTCTAAAAATAATTTTATCAATTTATGCCTAAAGTAAATTTCCTTTGATTTCTTTATTCCTTTTTCAGTTAAAGTAATCGTTCCATACTTCTCAGTATTGACAAAACCTTTTAACTTAAGGTTATTAATAGCTTTTGTTACTCCTGGTTTAGAAACACCCAGCTTATTTGCTATGTCAACACCATGAGCATGCCCATGGTCGGATTCTAATATATATATAGTTTCTAGATACATCTCTATTGATTCACTACTATTTTTCATACATCCTCCATAAGTTAACCTTGGTTAATTATTTTGATTATAAACACTTAATTGCCACTTGTCAATATAAAATTGAAATTTTTTTAAAATGAAAAAATCAAGGTTATCTATTGACTGTTTTATAGATAACCTTGATTTATAATTAAAACTTTTAATAGTTTTCTTTTCTTACTTCAAAATATACTTGTGAATAACTACAAACCGGACATACATCAGGTGCTTTTTTACCAATTATCAAATGTCCACATACACGACATTCCCACATTACTTCATCGCTCTTTTCAAATACTTTTTGCATCTCAATATTTTTTAATAAATAGCGATAGCGGTCTTCATGAGCTTTCTCAATTTCTCCAACTCTCCTAAATCTCGCAGCGAGTTCTGGAAATCCTTCTGCCTCTGCATCTTTTGCAAATCGGTCATACATATCTGTCCACTCATAGTTTTCACCTTCTGCTGCTTTTAGAAGATTTTTAGCTGTACTTCCAAGATGTCCTAGCTCCTCATACCATATTCTTGCATGCTCTTGTTCATTTCTTGCAGTTTGAAGAAATATTCCAGAAATCTGATCATATCCCTCTCTTTGAGCAATATTAGCAAAATAAGTGTATTTGTTTCTAGCCTGACTTTCACCTGCAAAAGCTTCTAAAAGATTTTGCTCTGTTTTTGTTCCAGCATATTTGTTTAGGTTATTATCTTTTTCTTCTATCTTTTCAAATACTGATGCAGGTTTACCACATCGTGGACATTTAAAATCTTGTGGTAAAGGTCCTTCGTGAATATAACCACATACAGTACAGCGATATTTTTCCATTTTAATTTCCTCCATAGTATTTGTTTTTTTAGTTTCTTTTTCTTGTTTTAACATTTCTAATAACTTTTCGACGCTTTCTATTGGAAAGTCAGAAGACTTTTCTTTGTTCAATAAATCTTTTAAAAATTCACTTGCATTTTCACTTTGTGGCAGCATAAAACCTGCTTCTCTAATTAAATCTTCTGACATAAGTCTATTTGATTTTTCATAAGCAGTTGCTAATTGTTTAAGAACAGACTTTTTTGTGTTATTTGCAACACTTCTGGCTATTTTTTCTTGTTTTACTTTATTATCAACTATAGATAAAAGGCTATTTCTAATCAAACCCATTTTCTCTTGCTGTGGAGGATAATAATCTGGAACAAGAGAAATTGCATGGGATGGACAAGCATCAACACAAGCACGACATCCATCTAAACATTTTAAAGCATCAATCTGTCCTGTTTCAGTATCTGTTGCCCCTGTCGGACATACATAGAGACATAAACAGTCTTTAGTACATAGCCTTATATTACGAACAGCATGCATTATAACACCTCCTTTGGAATTTTAGTGATTTTCAAACTTGGTACTTTACATACAGGACATATTTCAGGCGCTTCGTCTCCTATATATACAAAACCACATATTTCACACACATAAATGTTGTTATTTTCTATAATTTTATCTCCTTGCTCTTGGTATCTTTTTAAAAGAGAGTATAAAATCCTTGTCACTTTTTCATTCCAGGTTAAAGCACGCATACTTCCACGATCTTTTAAAGCAGTAGCTTGCATGTTCGCATTTTTATATCCACTATTTAGGTCTTCTTCCATTAATTTTAAAAGATTAAAAAAGTCAGATTCGGGTTCATCAACCCATTTAGACATATAATAATCAGCTAATTCATTAAATAATAAAGCCTCTTCCTCTTTGTACTGTTTTTCACAACCTTTGGCTAAATTTGAGCAAAGTATGCTAATTTCTGAATCAGATAGCTCTCTAAGTGGCTCATTCTCTTCTGGAGTTATATAAACTTCTTCTTTTTCTTCTTTGTTTTGATCTTGTAAGTTGAATTCACTTTTTGAAGCTCCACATAATGGGCAAACCCAATCATCTGGTACATCTTCCCATTTTGTTTTTGGTGAAATCCCATCTTTTTCATATCCTGTTTCTTCATCATAGATGAATCCACAAATACTACATACATATTTTTGCATCACTACACCTCCTTTAGATTTTATTTTATCATAATCAGCATATGCCAACAACTTTTTTTTATTTGATTGCCAACAACTTTTTTTTATTTGATTTGACTTATTATTAATTAAATGATAAACTTTAATCGACCGAAACGGTTTATAAGGAGTTTTAATATGAATCATTTTCTAGCCTTAAAACAAGAAAAACGAATTACTATAATAAAAGGAGCAATGAAGGTTTTTGCTTCTGTACCCTATAAAAAAGCTTCAACAAATGATATCGCAAATGCTTCTGGGATTTCAAAATCAATGATATTTCATTATTTTGGTAATAAAAAAGAATTATATTTGTATTTAATAAATTTTTCTATTGAGAAATTAACAAAAGAAGTTAACGATAGCAATTTTTTACTAGAAAATGACTTTTTTGAAAGAATAAAGCTAATCACCACCGCTAAAATTTCGGTATTAAAATCTCAGCCCTACCTATTAGATTTTTTATTATCAGTTTTAAAAGAAAATAATATTACTTTTAAATCGGAAATAGATGATTTAATTAAAATGTCACCTACAGTTGTATCAGCATTTGCATTTAATGATTTAGATAAAACAAAATTTAAAAGTAATGTGAAACCTGAACTGGTATTTAATTTAATAAAGTTTTATACAGAAGCTTATATTAATAACATTGAAGTCAATTCACTAGATAATATTGATTCTTCACT
The DNA here is from genome assembly GCA_963676435.2 of uncultured Parasporobacterium sp. GTDB lineage: Bacteria > Bacillota > Clostridia > Lachnospirales > Lachnospiraceae > CAXXOZ01. The sequence goes on along the minus strand of CAXXOZ010000018.1, from coordinate 290,654 downwards.
TTTTGAATATTATGAAACTCTTGATATGCTTAAGAGAAATTTTTATAAAAATGTATAATTTTAGGAGGTCTATATGAAAGTATGTTTTTTAACACTGGGATCACTCGGAGATGTTCAACCTTATATTGTTCTTGCGAAGAAACTCGTTTCTATAGGGCATTCTGCAATTATATGCACTAGTAAAAGTTTCAAGGTTCTAATAGAAGAATCCGGTATAGAATTTCATGAAGCATCACTTGATTTAATGTCACTGACTCAAACTGAAGAAGGTAAAGCTGTTCTTGAATCACCACTAAAACACTTTCGTTTAGCCCTGAAAATGTCAAAAGATATTATTAAACCTGGATTTAGAAAAACTTTTGATGATTATTTATATGCATCAAATGATTCAGATATTATCATATATCATCCTAAAGCATTTGTGGCAGTTGACATTGCAGAAAAACTTGAAAAACCTTGTGTTTCTATGCCTCCTATTCCTATCACATATCCAATTTCAGAATTCCCTTGTATCGCTATTTCTTCAAAAAAGAATTTAGGATCCTATTTAAATAAATTATCTTACAAATTCAGTAGCAAGGCAGAAAGTTCATATATAAAAGAAATAAATGATTTTAGAATTAATTCATTACACTTAAAAAGAAGAAAGCCTGGTGAATATTCTCTATACCAAAAAGGGCAACTAATACCTACATTATATCCAATAAGTAAAAAAATATTTTCAGATGTGAAAAGTTGGAATGACATAGAGGTTACAGGTTTTTTGTTTGATATTATTAAAAATGATTTAAGCAATAAACTGTCTGATTTTTTAAATAACAACCCCAAACCTATTGTGATTAGTTTTAGCAGCATGCCTTTAAAAAATCCAAATAAGTTTATTGAAATGCTTAATTTGAGCCTAAAAGAAAGTGAAAATAAAGCTATTTTATTAGTCGGAAACAGTGGTATTGATTTCAAAGGAAATGAAAATTTATATATTACAAAACGAGCTCCACATAACATATTATTTCCTAAATGCAAAGCCGTTATACATCATGGTGGTGTAGGAACCACGGCTGCAGCAATTAGTGCTGGAATACCACAATTAATAATGCCATTTTCTGCTGATCAACCCTTTTGGGCAAATCGTATGTACAAATTAGGGGTTGCCTTAAAGCCAATCAAAGAAAAAGAACTTACTATAGATAAATTCAAGGAGATATTTTCTCAGTTTGAGGACAAGGATTTAAACAATAGCGCAAAAGAATTAAGCGATATTATCAATTCAGAAAATGGATTAGATAATGCTGTAAAATTTTTAGAAAAAACCGCTAAAAGATAATAAGAATTTACACCTAATATTATCTATTGAGTATTTGAAATTTTGATAACAAAGACCTAAACTTTAAACTACTTTCACTTTTTTGAATAGATAATTTGCTACAGTTTTCTTGTATTTAGGTCCTTTCATAGTTTCTCTTACTTTATTTACATCTATACTTTTATTTTTTGCAAATTTAAAATAAGCATCTAAATCTACCGTTTTAATATTACCATCAGGTTCAGCTACTCCAATAAACTCATATTCATCGTCTGTATAAGCCAGTGTCGCATCGCCATGGCTGTCATTACAAAGAAGAATCCCTCCATCTTTGAGGTACTTTTTTGTTTCCTGTCCAACGAACCCTGCATACTGAGAAATAATTAAATCAACTTTATAATTTAAGGTTAATTTTGAATAATCAATATCAATATATTTTATTTTCGGTGATTCAATATATTCTTTATTTGTTTCAATATAACTTTGAATAACTTCTATTTGCTTAAAAAATTTACTTGCTCCTTTAAATTTGTCTACATAGGTAACATCTTCTATTACTAGTGAAGGCGCTATATCAATATGACTTCCTGGATACAATGCAGCCTTGACAGAGTATCTTTTCATCACTGACCTATATAGATCCCTTCTGTCACCTATTTTATTAGCATAATTTTCATATTCTTCTATAATATCCATATTATCTCCTTATAAATATTCTTTCAAATCAGTCAAAACTTTCCATTCTTGCTTTTTATGCCTTTCTGTTTATCATTTGCTCATAATAATTGATATATTCATCAACTGTTATTTTTCTACAAAGTTCAGCAATTAAATCATATGGAATTAAAGCTTCATTTTTGAATCGAATACAGCTTTTTCCCATATCAAGCTTGGTAGGTACCCGCTTTGCATACTCTTCCACAAACCATTTTTCAATTTCTGTATTTCCATACAACCCCATATGATACAATGCTATATGATTTTTTTGTGACGCAAGAGATAAAAACGGAAGCGGTTCACCTTTCTTTGGACGATAACCCTCAGGATATCTTGATAACGGAACGACATAGCTAATCATACCATAAGAAAGCTGTTCAGAAAATCCTTCTGGTAAGTTTGATGATATTATATTTCGCAACCTTTCTATGCTACTTCTTCTGTTTTCAGGTAAAACCGAGATATACTCTTCCACATTGGTTACATTGTATTTCATGAATAACCACCACCTATTCAAACGTTTACTATTATATCTATTTAATCTTTCTTTTCCTCTCCCCATCGATACCTTTTGTTACTAAGTAGTGTATCAAAATTACAGTTCATACATAATCCATTATGACAGCAAATTGTTCTACCACATTCTGAACAACTCCATTGATCCTGCTCCTTTTTTAAAAATTCTTCAATTCCATTATCCTGAATGAATTTTAGATTATCTATCATGCTCATATGATATTTTGTTCGATAGCGTTTATCCAATGCTTTCAATCTCTTGCAGGGGAAGTTTTCACATTCAAAACAAAAGCGAACTCTTCCATTTGCCAACAATTCGCACGCTTCTCCCATATGCATGCAGTTTTTCCCTCGGGGAATGCATCCTGGGCAGTATTTTTTATGAAACCCTCTTTTATTCAAGTCATTTTCTTTAAACTGATAAGCGATACATAAAGCACAGTTCATACCACAAGGTGCGATTAATTTTTCATTCACAGTAACACCTCTTTTTTTTACAACCTTATCATCTCTAAGCCAATGCTTAACCTGGGAATACTACATTGCCTTTTTATATCTTTCAGGCATTATTATTTTATTCTAACTCCAACATATATTTATCAAAATCTGAAACAAATAATCTATCTTGTACAATACGGTATTTCTCAAACTCTGTTTCTGCATGAAGTTTTGCCTTCTCTGCACTGATTTTTCCTGCATCTGTAAGTATTTCATTCCCATTAAACTCAAGAAATCCATCTAATCGTTTTGCCCAGTCTTCCATACTCATAGGAATCTGACGTTCTGCCTGCAACTCTGCAAAATCAAGATAAAGTGATACTATTCTTTCCATATAAGACATCTCTTTGTCGTTTAGATAATTTTTCGCAACTGTTACATCAGGTTTTATGATTTTTCCATCTGGTGCAGCTTCCCAGGTAGTTAATCCCATATGCTCTTTTTCAGCATCAGCTCTTTCAACAATTAACTCTGCTGCTGTATGTCTATGAACTGCCCAATGCATTTTATTCTGCACTGTTTTAAAAAATTCACTAGTCGTCTTAGCAGCTTTATCATAATCAAATGCAGTTGCATAAAGATCTGTTATTTTCTGATAAAACTTTCTCTCTGAAAGTCTTATCTCTCTAATATTTTGTAACTGATGTTCAAAATATTCATCTGTAAACATGTGACCTTTTTTTAGTCTTTCTTTGTCCATCGTCCAGCCCTGAATCGTATAATCTTTTACGATCTGACCCGACCATTTGCGGAAACGAACTGCTCTTTCATTATTAACCTTGAAACCAACAGCAATTATCATTTGTAAGTTATAATGAATCATTTCACGATTCACCTGTCTAGATCCTTCAGTTTGAACTATCCTAAATTTTCGGATAGTTGTCTCTTTTTCTAGTTCCTGATCTTCAATAATTTTATTAATATGAAAATTCACTGTTCTTACATCCACATCATATAATGTTGCAATCATCTTCTGTGTCAGCCATATATTTTCATTCTCATAACGCATTTCCATGCTTTCAGCATTTTCTCCAACAGCTGCAATATAAGTCAAATATTCAGCTGCTGAACTGCTTATTGTAATTTCAGTTTTCTTACCTGCCAATGTAGTTACCTCCACTATACCCGTTACCTTATGGTATATTAATGATTTATATAGATTCTTTGTCTACAGAATCACCCTATTATCAATTCCTTTTTATACAAAAGTAAGTTTATATGATCTACAGTTCCATCTTCTTTTATAATTTTATCATCCAGTAACATTTCGGTCAATTTTTTCATTTTAACTCAATAGCACCAATATTTTATCTTATTAAACATCATAAAATTAATCATTTACTAATAAATTAATTAGTAGCATTCTTAAATACGACAAGAAAACGTTTTTTATAAGATCTTCTATCACTTTCAGAATTATCCCCAAATGCCTAAAAAGAAAAAATAATTCCTTCATATACTTTTCTAATAATAATATTTTTCTAAAAATTTATCCATTTTCTTTTCAGTTAAGACTTCACTAGATATAAATTTCCCTCTCATAAAAGTGGAATAAATTGTGCATGGTACAGGTGCATTTCTTGCATCTTCTAGCTTATCCAGTTTGATTATCTTATGGGAAACATTGATATTCTCCAAATGTTTTCTAATGATAGGTATGTATTTATCAGTGTGTGGACAGCCACTAGAGTAATAAATAACCACATCTTCACTCTCAATTTCCCCTGTTACACAATCTTTGAAGCTAGGTTTATGACAATCATTATCAAATGGCAAAAATAATAGCTCAAAACTAGGTTTAGCCGTATCACACACTTCAAATCCTTTATATTTAAGAAAATTTGGATCTGTTAAAAAGTGCATTTTCTTTTCACTCCCAAGTGCTACCAATCCTTTTTTGCCTTTCTTTTTTGCATCATTAATACATTCATCTAAAAGCATATTGGCATACCCTTGTCCTTTGAACTTTCCGGATACCCAAAAGCAGTTAATATACATTAAATCTTCTCCTTCTATTGGAGCGAAGGCTTTTTCCACAGGAATATATTCAATAAAGACTTTTCCTCTTACATCCAATTTTTTAAAGACCAATCCATCACGCATCCTTTGTTTCAGCCAGTTTTTTTTGCTACCAACACAATTTTCTCCTTTTTTATCTGTAATTGCACAGCAGATATGTTCTTCATCTAAATTTTCTAAAGTTAGTGTTTTTATACTTTCCATAATTACTCCTTTGCACAATATACTTCAATCGCTTTTTCCGTGAATTCAGCACAACCTTTTCCACCAGCTATATCAATATTTTAATTGGATGCCTAATAACTGTTTTCATTTTTTCATGCACCACTTTCCTTACATCTGACATATAAATTTCATGATGCATACGTTTATCGGAGAAATCATTAATAAATCCTTTTTCATTTATATATTTATCCATTATTTCAATCGACACCTGTTCATCATCAAATGGACCAATATGCATAATCTGAACACACATTCCCTCTTCTATAGTAAAAAACTCTGCCCTAGAACAATCGATTTTCTTTTTTGTTGATACCTGTTCTATTGCCCATTTCACATCATTTTCCTTAACAAAATCAGGCAATCTAATAACTGAAATCCAACAAAAATCTTCTTTTTTGCTTTTATTATATCCTGCTACTCCATCCTGCCACCAAAACCCCTCTAATGGCGGAACTACATAATCAAAAAATCCCTTAATTTGATAATCAGTTTTATAACTCATCTTTAAAGTATATGAAACAGCATATAAGACTTTAATTGCTAATTGATATTCTCCATCTTCCTTATTTGGATCTCCTTTTCCTCTAACAGCAATATAGTTTACTTTAGGCACCTCAATAATTGTTGGTTTCTTTGATGGCATATATAATTCTTTGTATTCTTTTTTAAAATCAAACGGCATACTCTACCTTCCTTTCTCTAATAATTCAATATGTTCTTTTGTTTTTTCTAAACAAAAAGACACCATCTAATTCCATACTTGTCAATCAAATCAGTCATAAGTGGACTATATTCACACGGTGCAAGCGGCATAAGAATTTCTGCATCCTCTTTCAATATATTATAAGCCTTTTTAATCATATCCTCATTGTTGTCTCCATAATTCAGGCAGAATTGCATTGTATTCCCTGTTTCAGTCTTTCCTTTAATCGCATATATAAAATTACGTTCTGACAATGCCAAAATCTGTCCATTAATATCAAGTTCTACATGCATAAATGTGCCATCCTCATTAGGATAACTTTCTAAAATAGTCGCATCAAATGCTCTCTGATAAAAGGAAATAGCTTTTTCACTACCCTCAACATAAATTTGCATTAATGATCTTTTCATATTCACACTCCTTCATCCCCAGTTGTAATATAAACAAATAGAACCTCCATTGCGGAAGCTCTATCTAATCATCATTTGTGAAATGATATATTTTATTGTTTTGTAATATTCTTTGCCAATTCATGCGTTCCTTCAGAATTCTTAAAATATATACCATTTGCTTTTCATTGTCTATAATATAAAATAACAAATATGACTAAAAAACCTTTTTATTTATGATGTAGCCTCTATATTTAACACCAGAGTCTGAAAATTTCAAAGGAAATAATCCTATATTGCTTACTTCTCTGTTCAAATTATTATATAATTTTTCAGCTGCGTCTGGATTTTCTAAATCCATGTGGACATACTTAACTAAATTAAATATGTCATCTATAGCTTCATCCGTTACAAGAACCTTATATTTCATTATTCATTTTATCTTTGACAATTTGAAATGTTTCATCTACAGTATGCAGTCTTCCTGCTTCCATATCATCAATACCTTTATCAATATAAGAGAATAGTGTTTCCATTGCTTTTTTTTCGTCAAATTGTTCAAAATTACTTTTTATCGCAGTCTCCATTCAACACATCTCCTTTCGTATTGATTTGCTTATATTATAAAAGATTTTTCTTGAAAAGTATACACAATTCTTGGATAACTTCCCTCAACGCAAAAATCCGTGATTATCCTTCCGGATTTGAACCAGATCTCAAACCACGGAAAGCCTTTATTTACTTATCTTATTACACCTTTACTTATCAACCTTTGACATCAAGACAACCGTCTATAAATGTTAATCTAAAAGTACCCAAAAGTGTGCACGTAAAAATCCCCAATTATGTGCACAGGATAAGGTACTTTTTTTGTTATAATCCATCAAGAGGTGATGATTATGACAGAAATTGTATTAGCTATGATTAATGAAGTATCAGATTTGAGGATGTTTAAAAATGTATATATGAATGGAGAAATTAAATTGAACATTTCAAAAATTTCAAGAGAATTGGGAAAGGACAGAAAAACTATAAAAAAGTATTTAAAAGGTGAGGTTTCTAATAAAACCAGAAATCGTAAAAAGTATTTAGATGATTATAAAGATATAATTACAAATCTTCTTAAAGATACATTACGAAGTTTTGATTACATCGACCATTTATATTTTTACTTAAAAAGAGAACATAATATCACATGTTCAAGGTCTACTCTAAACAGGTACATTAGAAATGATGAATATCTAAACAAGCTGTTCTCTAAAAAGAAGGAACAGATATTTACTGAACGTTTTGAAACACAACCAGGTGTACAAGCTCAATTCGACTTAAAAGAAAAAATAAAAATCATATACGAAAATGGAGAGGAACAAAAAGTCAACATCGCGACATTAACACTTGGTTTTTCAAGATATAACTTTAGAAAGGTTGTTTTAGACACCAAGTATGAGACCATAGTATCTTTCCTAGCTGAATCATTTGAAGAACTAGGAGGAGTTGTTAAAGAACTGGTAATAGATAATATAAAATGTTTGGTTGACAAACCTAGAACCGCTAATGGAAAAGATGCTGTATTAAATACTAAGTTCATAGAGTTTTTAAAGGACTATAACATCACATGTAAACCTTGCATGCCCTACAGACCACAAACTAAAGGCAAAACAGAAACACAAAACAAAAAGCCTGCACAGTTAGAAAACTATAATGGTACATATTCAGATTTATATGAAGTCCATGAAAAACTGGAAATAATTAATAAAGAAGATAATGAAAGCATATCTCAGGCAACTTTATTACCAAGAAATTTTTTATATAAAAAGGAAAAAGATGAACTTTCCCATCTCCCTGCAAGAAGAATTCGAGAAAAGTATCATCTTTTAGTCCGTGAAGTTGATGTATCAAATGAGTCATTAGTATCCTACAAATCAAAGAAGTATTCTGTACCAAAAAGATTTATAGGTTCAAAAATGAATCTAATTATCAATGATAAACAACTGCAAATGTATTATAACAATAAAATCGTCGCTGTGCACATGATTTCTAATAAAGTACTGAATATTTTACCTGAGCACCAGCTAAATTATCCTAAATATTTATTTAAAAAGACATATGAAGAAAAGGAAATAATTCTAAAAGAAATGGAGAACATTAGATATGACAATGATTAATGATGTTTTAGATCAACTAGTTTACTTAAAACTTAAGTCAGCACACTCGTATTTGAAAGACCTACATATAAATGATGATATATCAAATACTGAATTAAAAGGTCTTTATAAGGTATTAAATAAAGAAGTAGAAGCAAAAGAAGAAAATAATAAACTCTATAATGTGAAAGTAGCTGCTTTTCCTTTTGTTAGAAAGCTAGACGACTATGACTTTAGTTTTCAGCCTTCTATTAAGGAAGAAAAAATAAGAGATATTGTTAAAACTTCATTTTATGAAAATGCAACAAATGTTGTTTTTATAGGAAATCCAGGTGTAGGAAAAACACATTTAGCTATTGCTATTGGATATGAAGTGGCTATAAAAAGAAATAGTGTATATTTCATTAAGTTTTCTAAATTGATAATGAATTTAAAAAAAGCGTATGATGAAAACGCTTTAGAAAAGAAGCTTAAATTATATTTTAAATACAAGCTATTAATAATAGACGAAGTTGGCTTTAATGAGATTTCACCACTTGAAGCGAAGTTGTTTTTTCAATTGATAGATTTAAGATATTCAAAGAGATCAACTATATTCACAAGTAATATTTCTTTTGAAAAATGGCCAAGTATATTAGGTCATGATGAAATGATTACAAAAGCTATACTAGATAGAATTCTTCACTTTTCATATTTGTTTAATATAACAGGAAATTCATACAGAATAAAAGATAAAGTGAAAATGTTGTTGCCAAAAAGTGGGGAATCTTAAATGCACACTTTTGGGGAAATTTAGGTTGACATTTATACCGTCTCCACATGCACCATGTACATCCGAAAAACACTGCGTTTCCGACTCGTCGGAGTCCAAAGAATACACGTTCTCTGGCAGTGGTTCATCACCAAATTTTTTCATATTTTTTTGTTCTTCATTACTCACTAAGTTGTCATGACTTTCCATTTCAAATGTCCTTTCTTAACTTAATGAATACTGTTTCAATTTGCCAGACAGTGTCTGGTATTTTCATTATTCTATCATAATTTCCTTGGATAGTTTTTTGACAAGTATCAGTTATCCAAAAATCTTGGATAACTTCATCATTACCGCCTTGTCTTCCACAAAGCCATTGGATGATTTTTGATCCGACCTAAAATTCTTTCATCTTCAAATAACAGTTCTGGAATATACTCTCCGTTTTCAAATCTATCCAGAAACTTTTTTTCATCTTCTGTAATAACCATTAAATCAGAAATATATGCTTTTACCATTTTCTTTGCCATTTCTAGTTCAAAATCATCTTTTCTTTTTATCACCGGCAAAAGATCCGTCTTTATTTTTTGTTTTGTGATGGAGTCAATTGCACTGGTATCAAAGGTCTTGTTGATCACTTTCGCAGATATTGCCGCATAAAAGACCACGTTCTTTCTAAGAAGCATTTCTTCCGATTCGTCAAAGAGTTTATAATGAATCATATTCCTTGCATCATATAAGTCTGTATGGATTACCATTGGTTTGTCTTCCACTTTCTTAATCTTCAAGTTTCTCACCTTCTTTCTGATATGAAATAAGCCGCTAAGGAGAAAATATCTCCCTAACGGCTAGGTATCTTAATTAATGTTCAATTTTTCTTTACTTACTATAATTATATTTCGAGTCAATCTACCCCATTGTCAAACTTGAAATGCTCTACATGATATTCTCATAATCCCACTCGTATCAATATCTGTTTACACAGATATGTTAAATATAAAGATGGCTGTTTCTTTTGACCAAAATCCCAGTTTTTACATTTCTGATATACAGCCTGAGGTGTGAACAACTCATTTTCGTCCTGTTTATCCTTTATAAGCGCAACCATCTCCAAGAATCGGCTGTCTGACCTAACGAAATCAAAATGACTTAACACATCTGCAACACTTACTATGTCATACCACATAGCAGGTGCTTTCAGCTTTCTAAAATCTGTGCCCATATAGAACATGTATGGGTGCTTTTCTAAGCTGTTTTCCCATAACGAAAACAATATCATTGCCATTTCTTTGCTAATTTTGCTTTTCTTATATTCTGGAATATAAGAAAGTAGCTTTAACATTATTAATGTGGCATATGGACAACAATCATCTTTTCGTCCTGGACCTCTAAATTTCCCGTGTTCTTGAGAAACCACACACGGAAAACCTTGAGTTTTGTAGAAACTTAAAAGGTATTCCACACCTTGCTTAATATGATTTTCATAGTTGATTCCTGCTTTAAGCAAAGCATAAAGCAACAACGGAGCATCACACAGACACCAACCAAATGTATCTTCTCCACTTCCTCCAAAGTGTTTTGGTATATTGGTTAGTGATTGATATACACCATTTTTGTCTTTATGAGCCATAATTGTGTCCACGGCTTTTTGTATTTCCTCAACATCAGTGTCTAATCCAATCTCCAACAAAAATAATAATTTGTGTATTGGTAACTCGGGGTTCTTATGATTACTTACTAGAATGCTATGAAAATCTGCAATATCATTCAGGTATGACTTGATTTTGGGTTCAGACAAAGCTTGTTGTCTCAACTCCTTCAAATCTTCCTTGCTTTCATTTAGAAGATTTATTCTTGTTGCGTAAAGCAACCACGATTCGCCATTCTCTAAAATATACTTAATATAACTCATAATCCCCATCCTTCGCACAAAAATAAAAATCAGTATTACACTTTAAATTTGGTCATTTGATTAGATAATTCATGATTCTTTAAAGACCAGTGCATCTTTTGATATTATACCAAAGAAGCACTAGCCTCTCAATTAGTTTCTACTCTTAAACAGTATCGTTAATCTTTTCTTCACGCTTCTTCTCCGCAATCTTATCATGAATATTGGTATTATATAGCCTATATGGCTCCTATAAAGCCAATCGTCTCTAGTTGCTGATAATACCCAGAAGAACTATTATGCCTTTTTTCACTGATTTTTATGCCAATATCATGAATAATCGCAGTGATCTCAAGGATTTTCTGTGTCTTTTCGTCCAATCCTTCCAATTCTCCTATTGTCTTAGCAAATCCATATACTTTAACGAGGTGATTGATACGTTTCAGATCGCCATCAAAATATTTAATTGTTTCTTCCATTACTTGCGCACTTGTATTCATAATATCACCTGCCACTAATCATTCATTTTTCCTATTTCAAATATCGCCTCATCAAACGTTATGTAAAATGAGGCGATATCTTAATATAAATTTATTTTTACACTGCTATTCCACTGTAATTACAGAAACTGGACAACTATCCTGTGCTTCAAGTGCATCCTTTTCCAAATCACTAGGAACCGTTTCTACATATACTTCTGCTGGCCCATCATCTCCCATACGAAACACTCCTGAACATATAGAAGCACACAATCCACAAGAAATACAGCCATCTCTATCTATATCAGCTTTCATTTCAAAATACCTCCTTCTCTATTTATGCCATAAATAATTTGATATCATCTTCAACAGTGCCGATTCCTGCTATTCCAAATGTATCGATTAATACTTTTGCAACATTTGGTGATAAAAATCCAGGCAATGTTGGTCCTAAATGAATATTTTTAACGCCAAGATATAAAAGTGCAAGAAGTACAATCACTGCTTTTTGCTCATACCATGCTATATTAAACTCAATTGGAAGATCATTAATATCTTCTAATTCAAATACTTCTTTTAACTTTAATGCAATTACTGCAAGTGAGTAGGAATCATTACACTGGCCTGCATCCAACACTCTTGGTATTCCACCTATATCGCCTAATCCCAGCTTATTGTACCTGAATTTTGCACAACCTGCTGTAAGGATTACCGTATCACCTGGAAGGCTTTTTGCGAATTCAGTATAGTATTCTCTTGATTTCATTCTTCCATCGCAACCAGCCATAACAAAGAATTTTTTAATTGCTCCAGTCTTTACAGCTTCAACTACTTTATCAGCAAGAGCAATTACCTGATTATGCGCGAAGCCGCCCACAATACTTCCTGTTTCAATTTCTTCCGGTGCAGATAATGTTTTTGCCATTGCAATCAGTTCAGAAAAGTCTTTCTTTCCTTTTTCATCTGCAATAATATGAGAACATCCTGGATATCCCGATGCACCTGTTGTAAAAATTCGTTTCTTTACTTCATCACTCTTTGGTGGTACGATACAGTTTGTTGTGAAAAGAATCGGGCCATGGAATGTTTCAAATTCTCCAACCTGTTTCCACCATGCATTTCCATAATTTCCAACAAAGTTTTCATACTTTTTGAAGGCTGGATAATAGTGTGCCGGGAGCATTTCTCCATGCGTGTATACATCTACTCCAGTTCCCTTTGTCTGTTCTAAAAGCTGTTCTAAATCTGTTAAATCATGTCCTGAAATTAAAATAGCTGGGTTATTTCTTACTCCGATATTAACAGAAGTAATCTCAGGATTGCCATATTTTGATGTGTTTGCTTCATCAAGCAATGCCATAGTTTTAACACCATATTCACCAGTTTTCAGTGTAAGGGCGACCAAATCATTGGCTGAGAGCGTATCATCAAGTGTAGCAGACAATGCTTCATATACAAAGGAATAGATAGAGATATCTTCTTTCCCAATATTGTATGCATGTTCTGCATAGGCAGCCATACCTTTTAGTCCATATATGATTAACTCTCGAAGAGATCTTACATCTTCATTTTCTGTGGCTAATACACCTACTTGTGAAGCTTTTTCAAGCATCTGTACTCTGGATCCCACTTCAAAAGATACTGAATCATGACAGACATCTAGCGATACTTTCTTTCCCAAATCATCACGAACATGAATCATTTTAATAATTTGCTTTTCGATAGCATTTTCGTCGAAATTTGCATTTGTTATGGTCATAAACAAGCTAGTAAGTATTTCTCTGTTCGTCTCCATAATACCAGAAACATCTAGCTTCCCTTTGACTACAAGTTCAGAAATACCTTTTGACACATAGATTAATAAATCCTGTAATTTTGCAACCTCTTCGTTTTTACCACAAACCCCTTTGATTTCACAACCTGTTCCTTTTGCCGTTTCCTGGCATTGATAACAAAACATGCTCATAATAAATACCTCCTGAATGAATTCTCTATCTCAAATTAATAGTTGCCATGAATGAATTACTTTCCTGGTGCGGGCGCTTTCACTACTATAAGCTCCAAGGTGGATTCGTGCATATTCTTAACATTCATTTTTGTGTTTACCGGAATTTTTAATAAGGTTCCTGATTCATACTCATGAATCTCTTCATCGTCAAGTCCAATTGATAATTTACCTCTTACCACAGTCATGTATACATTAGAATTGGAAAAATGTTCAGGTAAACCTTCCTCTTTGTTAAATATCATATGAATATAGTGAATATTATCATCCTGTACTACTTTCTCTACAACCTTTTCATTTCCTTTTGATAATTGAAATATTTGTTCTATCATGTAATTCCTCCCAACTTTACAATTTTAACTACTTATTACATTATAATATATTAGTCAGCTAATTCAAACAATTTTCTTCTATAGTTCGATTTTTTTCTTGTATTTCTTATTGTTTTAATTTATTGTATTGAATCGCTTCTTTAGGACATACCTGACTGCAATTAGTACACTGCAAACACAAAGCCGTGTCAATCTTTGCCTTTTTTTCATTATTTACTTTTATCGCCTCTGTTGGACATACACCTACACAAAGTTTACATCCAACGCATTTATTACTATCTACATTCTTGGAATATCTTGAAAATCTACCAAATGTTTTTTGAAGAATACCAAAAGGACATAGTAAATTATGAAACACATAGGGCCTATATCTTAAAGTCATAAAGATGGAAATAAATAACCAAATAAGTAAAATAGGTAAGTTAATCTGCCAAACTCTTTTCATAGAAATCATCAATGCAATGCTAAAAGTTAATGTAAGCCACGGAATTTTCCCAGACTGCAGCCATTTGGGTGTCTTATTTGTTTGGATTTTTAACTTTTTTGAAAACCATTCGACACCTATCATAACAGTATTCATAGGACATGCATATCCACAATACACTCTTCCAAAAAACATTGCTACTAAAAGACTTATGGCAAACAGTCCCAACCATAGCATCATTTTTCCATTTGCAATTAATATTAAGAATCCAATCAAAAATATTCCACGAATTATTGCTCCTACATACTTCATATCCTTTACCTCCTCTCGTTATTCAGATTGCCCCACTACAATTGCTTTTGTAGGACATTTATCTGCCATTTTCACAATAACAGCGATTTGCGATTTCTCTTTTGGATCTTGCTTTACAAAAGCTTTATTATCCCTAATTTCGTAATACTCAGGTAATAATTTCACACAAACACCACAGCCAATGCAATATTCTTGTTTTATTGTGAGTATTCTTTCTTTACTTTCCATTTCTGGTTTAGGCAGATCTCTTGTTTTTACAAATAATGCCATAAAATATCCCATAGTAAAAATCGAAATTACAGTTAGCACCCAACGTATTCCCATAAATTTAATGCCTAAAAATTTCACTTCATTTGCAAGCATAGGTATTTTTATAACAGCCCATGAGCTTAATATAATTACAATATTTGTAATGCTGGCACCTTTTTTCAACATTAGCTTACTAATTGGGAATGCCGCATAGATAGGTCCTGCAGAAATACTTCCTAATAATAAAGAAAATAGATTTCCTTTTATTCCTGAATTTTCTCCAAAACCTTTTGTAATCATTTCTTTTGGAACTAATGCTTCTATGACAACTGTAAGCAAAAAAATTACCGGAAGCACCTGTAACATTTCAATTAAATAGTATGTACTATTTTTCCATGATTGGATTGCTTTGTCTGGGGACGTGAAAAGTAGAATACTATAAACAACTAAAACTAAAAATATAAGTCTATTTCTTTTTAAAACACTCACTATTTTCATATGATCACCCCCATCACAAGTGCAATAACAATAGCAAAAGCAAAACTAAACAAATTCCTTGTTACTGCAAATTTAGTCCCAAATTCTTTCTTTTCTAAGGGAAAAGTTACTACTCCCACCATCGTTAACGTTGTCAAAAATGCAACTGCAGGTACAATACTTGCTCCAGCATCGACTAATGATCCTACTAATGGAAAAGCAACGAAAGCTGGAATCAGTGTTATGCTTCCTACCGCTGCAGAAATAAATGTTGAAACGATTGTATTTGATGATCCCAACACTGTTTTAATTGTTTCCGGAGGAATAAATGTAAGTACTAATCCGATTAAAAAAATTATTGCAACAATTTCTCCTATCATACCTCCCATCATACTTTTTGATTTTTTCATTGCATCAAATGTTTTCTCCTTACTCTTAACAAGCGAAACTACGAACAATACAACCGCTATAACCCAAAATATAATTGTAAAAATATCCATGCCATTCCTCCTTAACTTGATTTATGTTCATTATAGTAGTATACTCATCAAAAAAGCGTTACCTTAGTAACACTCTGCGGAGGATATATGAATCAATTCGAAAAACTAATTGAAAGTAATACAATATTAAGTTCCCTTCCTTCTGAAATAATAAAATCTCATATTCAAAACAGAACATTTAAAGTTATTAGTTTTCAGAAGAACAGTATTGTACATTTTGTAGGTGATAAATGTAACCAACTAGAAATTATTCTAAAGGGAACGGTCGTTGTTGAACGTATTGATGAATCTGGAGATTTACTTACAATTGCTGAATTCTATCAAGATGATATCCTGGGTGGAAATCTGTTGTTTTCAAATAGTCCTTACTATCCTATGACTACAACTACAATAGAAGAAAGTATCATTTTAGTAATCGAGAAGAATTTACTATTTGATTTGCTATCTGAGTTCCCCACTTTTTTAAAAGTTTATCTTGAATTTGTTTCAGATCATACCTTTATTCTAGGTGATAAAATTAAACATTATGTGAATAAAACCATTCGCGAGTGTATTTTAAATTATTTAGCACATGAGAGTAAACTTCAAAATTCTAATCAAATTCAATTAGGCATAACCAAAAAAGAACTTGCTGACAGAATAGGAGTTCAAAGAACTTCTCTTTCTCGTGAGCTTTCAAAAATGCGTGATGAAGGCATTATAGATTATGACAGGAATTCAATTAAACTTATCAAATAAGCTAAGATAATAGGGCTGTGCTATTTCAGCCCTTTTTACTTATGCTCAATAATTTTTATTCGCCTTAAATATATCAAGAAATTCCTTAATGTTATACTGATATTTTGAATTTCCCATACCATAATTATTCACATAGTGCTTCACTTGCTCAATATCTTCCTTCGAAAATTCCCATATTTGCACTGTATGTGACCAATTACCATCTTCGCCTTTTACATTGTACATAGCTGCTTCTAGCGTATCTTTGTAAGTCACCTCACTTTTCCACTTAGAAGTCGATTCTAATCCACCATTTTCATAAGACTTCAAATAATAACTTGAATCGATATACCTTGCATATTGTTTCTTCCCATCAAAGTCCATCGGGCCTTCTACGGTTGCATCTGTATTGTGATATGCCCATGAAATAGATAGGAAAATTGATTCAACTTTATCTGGCTCTATTTTTATGTCTTCCAAATAAATATTCTCGTCTAAATCAACCTTATCTAAGTAGTTCTCGTCTAAATATTTCTTATCATTTTGAATGTTTATTATAAAAAACCATATAACTAAAATTGCTACTAAAGTTATAAAAAATATTTTCATAATATTTTTTCTTCTACTTTTCTCCATTGATTCCCTCCAACGAATTAAAATTATTAATTGTCCTTAATCATATTTATTTTACTCTGTATTTCTTCTTTTGTTATTTCACCAATGTCATCTGCCTCATCGTCCGCCATTTCCCTTTCAAAATTCACACCACCCTGCTCGCTTATAAAAACCCCTTCATAACCTCCAAGAGGAATATATCTTTTTTAATTGCTTTCTGTAATAGAAAAGCAAAATATTATAAAATCTTTATCAAGTGGTAATACATCATATTTTCCATTAAAAGACATTCCATACCATTTTATACTTTTTTGTTCTTCATATACTGATTCTGGTATGAAATCTTTTCTTAACGATTCTTCATCAACCACTGAAAAGTATTCTTCCCTCGAAACTATTCCACCGGCTTCACGTAATATAAAATTATTTTCGTTTGCTTCTCCGTATAATACCTCATCTATATAAAACTCATAGTTTGTAAGTATGGTCCCGGCTTCTCCTGATACAAAAGAATCCCAGCTTTTTATATGTCCATAAAAAATGAATTCCGAGCTTTCTATTAAAGTATCTAGGTCTCTATAAGTAAAACATTTATCAAACAACATTGATCCTTCTGAAATTTCTCCATCTATTGATAATTCTTCTAAATAACACTTTGATTCATCAATTATCTCACCAGGCAAATACAAAAACCTATCTGTCATAATTGCTATACAAATAATAGCCGCAAATATACAGGTTGAAATAACACTAGTTTTTCTCTTCGATGTAATATATTCTTCTTTATGAGAAGCTTCATCTACAAATTTCTCATCTATATTCCCAACAGCCTTTAGTAAATCTTTTCCTTTCATATTCCTTTGCCCTCGTTTTCCAGGTATGCTCTTAATTTATTTCTAGTCCTATGCAAAGAAGTTTTCACTTTGCTCTCGCTTATCTTATAAATTTGTGAAATCTCCCTTACAGAGTCTGCAAACCAATATCTTCTAATAAATACTAGTCGACTTTCTTTTTTAAGCCCATCAAGAAATTTATTAAATAAAATCCTAAGTTCTTCATTATCTAACGACTCATCATCTTTAGGATTAGGAATACATAATTCCATTTCATCAGTTAGTTCAATTATCGTTGCACTGCGTTTTTTAGCATTTTTCCAATCTAATTTATCCATTGAAATAAATCTGCATATTTTAGCCAAATATGCAAATAGATATTTCGGTTTATTAGGCGGCATAGACTCCCACGCTTTTAAGTAAGTATCATTTTCACACTCTTCTGAATCCCAAAATCAATTAAAATTCTGTACGCAATATTATTTAGTCTTGATCCATATTTATATTTTGTAAAAGATATAGCTGATTCATTCCTATCAAAATACAGCTGCAATATTTTATTATCTTCCATAACATCCCCCTGATTTTATGTTCTTACCTTATATGTAGAAAAAAATATTCAAAATGTTACACTTTTTTGAAAATATTTTAAAACTTTGTCTGAATTAAAAAACTACTAACTATTTACGTCAGTAGTTCCTCTTTTAATTTAATGTGTTTCTTAACTTTCATATGATATATTTGCTAAGAACAAAAAAACAGCTCCTTAAGATTTAATTATAAACCCCAGTAAACTGTTTCGCAAGAATTATGTAACTTATTTATGTTTTATTTCGTTATTTATTACATCATTTCATTATTTATTACATCGTTTCATTATTTATTATTTTTTAACATCTTTTTTGTATAGTGCTACTATAGTCTCCACATGCACCGTCTGTGGAAACATATCAACTGCACATGCCTTTTCCATCTTATATCCGTTCTCAAAAAACACTTCTAAGTCCCTCACTAAAGATGTTGGTTTACAAGAAATATATATAATCCTATCCACACCAAAATCAATTATTTTATTTAATGCCTTTGGATGAATACCATCCCTTGGCGGATCCAAAACTATTATATCTGGTTTTTCCTTGATCTCATCAATAACCTTTAATACATCTCCAGCTACAAACTCACAGTTTTCTAGGTTGTTTAACTTCGCATTTTCAATTGCCGCTTCTACAGCTTCTTCTACTATTTCTACACCAACGATTTTACGGGCTACAGGAGCTAGCATTTGAGCAATTGTACCCGTTCCACTATATAGATCAAATATAATTTTATCTTTAGTTTCACCTACATATTCCCTAGCCTTTTTATATAAGACTTCAGCACCTAGAGAATTTGTCTGAAAAAATGAAAATGTAGATATTTTAAATTTAAGTCCTAATATTTCCTCATAGAAAAAGTCTTTACCAAAAAGAATTCTTGTTTCATCACTTTTAACTACATCCGCTAGAGAATCATTTATTATATTTAAAATCCCAACTATCTTCCCATTTAAATTTAAATCAAGCAAATCATTAACCAGTTTTTCTATTTCCACATTGTCTGGTTCATCGCTAGTAGTAACCAGACTTATAGTCATTTCATTGGTAGTTATAGATCTTCTAATAAGAAGGTGTCTTAAATACCCTTCATGATTCATTTTATGGTAAAACTTTATATTTTTATTTTCGAAATGACTTTTTACTGTTTTTAATACCTGGTTATAGTCTTCATCTACAAGCTTACACTCACTAATATTTACAATATCATGAAAACTTCCTTTTTTATGCATGCCGAGAGCCAAGGGACCACCTTTAAATTCATCCCCAAAAGAAAACTCCATTTTGTTTCTATATTCCCATTCACTAGGACTTCCGATTATACCTTCAAATTCATAATCATCACACACCCCATCTATTAGAGTTTTAACCTGATTCATTTTTAAATCAAGTTGATTTTCATAACTAAGATTTTGATAAGTACATCCTCCACATTCAGGAAAATGAGGGCACAGTTTTTCTCTGTTTTCAATGTCTGACTTTTCTTCAACTTCTAAAAGCCTTCCTTCACATCTACCTGACCTTTTCTTTGAAACAACAAAACGGACCCTTTGCCCTGGCAAAGTGCCCTTTATTGAAACTTTGGTTCCTTCTATATCTACTATTCCTTTATTTGGAAAATTAATTTTTTCAACTAATCCTGAATATTCTTGTCCTTTTTTCATAAATTCCTAACTTTGTTTTTTATCTTTCTTTTTATATTTTGACTGTAACTTTTTTTGCATATCCTGAATAATATCATGGAACTTATCAGCTTCCTGCTGTAAAAACTCTTTTGACATTCCACCTTTTGGGACATTAATGTAAACTGGTTCTCCAATCATTATTCTCTGTCTTTGACCTAGTACAAAATCATATGGCCCATCAATGCATATAGGTATAATTGGTGAATTAGTTCTGATTGCAAGCAATATAAATCCTGGTTTAAACTCCGTCATAACTCCGTCGTAATTGCTTACCCCTTCTGGAAAAATGCAAATAGGATATCCTTTCCTTAGCACATCCACACCTTTATGCATCCATGTTGAATCTACTTCATTTCTATTTAAAGGTATACCTCTACAACCTTTTAAAAGCCATTTTTTTAAAAAATTTGTATATAAATCTTCTGCTATAAAAGAATATATTCTATCTCTATAAAAAAGAGTACCTATTAAAACACCATCAATAAAATATGTATGGTTACTTACTATAACAGCGTTTTTTCTAATTCTCTTTTTTTGCACTTTCTTGTTTACATAATATACTTTTGGCCTGAAAAAAATAGTCGCGCATATACGAATTATTATTCTCACAAGCAAAACTAATATTACATTTACTAATTTAACTGGGGCTTTTATCATAATAACTCTCTCTCCTTACACAATAACAAAACAATTGTAGCACAAAACTTTCAATTCAACAACATTTAAAATCCCAATGAAGTTTCTAAGAGAATTCCTAAAAAGTAAAGGTTCTATAATAAATGTTGGGGTGTGTCGAAAGACTCTCTTCCAACATTTTTATTTTTGCAATAAAATATCATCTATACGAAACCTCCTCCCTTTTTGTTAGTTCAGCAACCACAATAATAGGAGGTAACATATAGATGATTTCCAATTATATCAGTAAAATGATAAATATTGAAGATATAATTATCAAAAAAGTTATTCATAAGGATTCTAGTGTTGAGTTTTTCATTTCAACAAAAGCAAAACCGCACATTTGTCCTTGCTGCAACTCTTACACATCCAAAGTTCATGATTACCGAACACAGAAAATAAAAGACCTGCCTTTCCAGATGAAGGACTGCTTTCTTATACTCAGAAAAAGAAGGTATGTATGTAAGTGCGGTAAAAGGTTCTTTGAATCATACACATTCCTTTCAAGATATCAACAAAGGACAAGAAGGCTTACCAAGTCCATCATTAATGATCTAAGGGAAACCGTCAGCATTAAACATGTTTCAAATAAGCTTAACCTTTCCGAAGCCACAATTGCAAGAGTACTTGATACTGTCAGTTATGAAATACCTTCCATTGGCAGAGCATTATCAATTGATGAATTCAAAGGTAACGCCGAAACAGGAAAATATCAGTGCATACTTGTTGATCCAATAAAAAACAGGGTTCTTGATATCCTTCCCGACAGAACACAGTCTCATCTTATATCATACTTCAGGGAAATACCAAGAAAAGAAAGACTTAAGTTGGAATTCTTTGTCTGTGATATGTGGAAACAGTATGTTGAACTTGGAGAGACATACTTTCCTAACGCTAAGATAATTATTGATAAATATCATTTTATAAGACAAATAACATGGGCTCTTGACAGAATAAGAAAAAGACTACAAAACACAATGCCTGCAAACCTTAGAAAGTATTATAAACGCAGCAGGACACTTCTACATAAAAAGTATGATTCTCTTACTCGTGAAGAAAAAGAATCCTGTGATTTAATGCTTCTTTATAATGACGATTTAAGAAAGGCACATTATCTTAAGGAATGGTTTTACAGAATCTGCAACGAAAAGAAATATTCCGTTCAAAGGATGGAGTTCCGGAAATGGGTTTTAAATGCTGATTGTTCAGGTATAAAAGATTTCGAAGATGTCGCTGCAACATATGGTCGTTTTTCTAAAGGTATATTAAATGCTTTTAAGTACGGAATTACAAACGGACCAACAGAAGGATTTAATAACAAGATTAAAGTAATGAAAAGATCTTCTTACGGAATAAGAAATTTCAAAAGATTCAGAACCAGAATACTACACGCTACCAGATAAAATTTGACGAACTAACAAAAAGGGCTGTTTTCTATGCCCGAAAATGTTCAAAATAGATGAAAAGATAAAAAACGCCCTAACATCAGTAATGGGGTACGATTCATAGAATCGCACCCCAACTATTGACATAGAGCCAAAGTAAAAAAAGAGCACCTCAGTGCTCTTAACTTTTTTAAAACTATTTTCCTTTTAAGCTAGCGTCCTCTTCTTCAAAAAAATCATCATCAAAATCATCGCTAAATTCATCATAATCAAAGTCTTCAGAACGTCTAGAGTTCAAAAATCTATATACTGCATATCCTGCTGCTAAAACTCCAAGAACAATACCAACTATTAAAAGAATTTTTCCAGCTTTTTTTCTCTTCTTAATCTCCTGTCTATGTAGGAGATTGTTAAGCTTTGTTGCATCAAGTAATTCTTCTATTTTTCTCATACGTATCATTTCCTTTCGACTATTTATATAAAATATTATACTATACCTTTTTTAAATTTGCAAACACGCTAAACATTTTTTTTGTGCCTGCTGCTTCAAAATCAACCGTTACTTCATAATCTCTTCCGCCATCAACAATAGACTTAACTTTACCTGTTCCAAATTTGATATGTTTTACCGTATCACCAACAACATAATCAAGTTTACTTTTTTCTTTGCTTGAAAATTGAGTTTGAGTTGTGCTAAAAGCTTTAACAGGTGTTGCACTTTTCTTTTCTCCTGGTATACCAGCAGATGAAAACGCTCTTGGTCTTGAAACATTACTAGATATTAATTCTTTTGGAATCTCATTTATAAATCTTGAAATAACACTGTATCTGCTTTCTCCGTTATGCATTCTTTGCCTTGCAGAAGTAATGATTAGGTTATCCATGGCTCTTGTGATAGCCACATAACAAAGTCTTCTTTCTTCTTCTATCTCATCTTCTCCACTTCCAATAGACATAAAACTTGGAAAAAGCCCATCTTCCATTCCAGTTAAAAATACATTTTTAAATTCAAGTCCCTTTGAGTTATGGATTGTCATCAAAACAACATAATCTGTATCTTGATTTAGACTATCTATATCAGCAATAAGAGAAACTTCTTCTAAAAAAGCACCTAATGAAGGATTTTCTGTGTTTTCCTCAAAACTAACTGCTTTAGATATTAATTCACCAATATTTTCTATTCTTGCAAGAGACTCCTCTGTTTTATCTAATTTCAATTCTTCTACATACCCAGTCTTTTCAAGAATCTCTTCTATAAGTTCTTTTACTGTAACTGTTTCTTTTAAGGATTTTAAATGATTAATAAGGTTTAAAAAAGGTTTTAGCTTTTCTCTTGCCTTACCAAGTGTTCCTATTTCATCTGCTCTTGTAATAGCATCAAAGAAATTTATTCCGCCAAAATCAGCAAACGCTTGGATTTTATCTATAGTAGCTAAACCTATTCCTCTTTTTGGAATATTTATAATCCTTTTTACCGCTAGATCATCTCTTCCATTGTCTACACATTTTAGGTATGCTAAAATATCTTTAATTTCTTTTCTTTGATAAAAGTTAACTCCACCAACAATTTTATATGGAATGTTACTTCTTAAAAATTCTTCTTCCAAAATACGGGACTGAGCATTTGTTCTATATAAACATGCATTATCGTTATATTTATATCCCTGCTCTTTAAATTTCTCAATTAAATCAACTATTTTTTCAGCCTCAACATAAGCATTGTCCACCTGATAAAGCTTTAGCTTTTCCCCATCTTCTCTATCAGACCAAAGGGTTTTATCTTTTCTTCCAATGTTATTTTTTATAACACCGTTCGCACATTCAAGAATAGTTTTTGTTGATCTATAATTCTGTTCAAGTTTGACTACCTTAGTATTTTTAAATTTCTTTTCGAAACTTAAAATGTTTTTTATATCTGCACCTCTGAATTTATATATGGACTGATCGTCATCTCCAACCACACAAAGATTTTTATATCGATCTGCTAAAATACTAATTAATGTAAATTGAGCATTATTTGTATCCTGATATTCATCTACTAAAATGTATTTAAATTTTTCCTGGTAATAGTTCAAGACTTCTTCATCAGTTCTAAAAAGCTCCACTGTTTTCATAATCAAGTCATCAAAATCAAGAGCATTATTTTTTTTAAGCTCTTTTTGATACTCTATATAAACATTTGTTATTTTTTCAGTTACGTAGTTATTGAAAAAAGGTGAAGTGAACTCTTCTGGTTTTATCAGTTCATTTTTTGCAGAAGATATTGCATTTATAATAGTTTTTTCTTTTAAAGCTTTTGTATCTATGCCTATTCTTTTACAAATATCTTTAATTATCTTTTTCTGATCATCAGCATCATATATAGTAAAGCTATTATCATAACCTATTCTATCAATATATCTTCTAAGTATTCTTACACAACTTGAATGAAATGTACTCACCCAAACAGATTCTGAATATGAATCAATTAAATCATCAACTCTTTCTTTCATTTCTGCTGCTGCCTTATTGGTAAAAGTGATAGCCATAATATTCCATGGCTTTATACCTTTTTCATTTATAAGATAACTGATTCTATGAGTAAGAACTCGTGTTTTACCTGAACCAGCACCCGCTAATATAAGTAACGGTCCTTCTGTATGAAAAACCGCTTCTTTTTGTTTTTTATTTAAATTATCATAGTTATTCATAAATACTATACCCTAAAATTTATTTTTTTAATCTATCAAAAACCATATCATATCCATCATTACCATAATTTAAGGATCTATTCACTCTACTTATTGTGGCTGTAGAAGCTCCTGTTTTTTCTGCAATTTCCAAATATGTATGTTTTTCTCTAAGCATTTTTGCTACTTCATATCTTTGAGAAATTGCTAGAAGTTCATTAATAGTACACACATCTTCAAAAAAACTATAGCATTCTTCTTTACTTTTCAATGTCATTACACCGTCAAAAAAATGATCCACTGTTTCTGTTCTGATACTTTTACTCATAAATACTCCTTTATACTCCAACTAATAGTTAGGAGTATTTTAGCATATTAAAGTATGAAAGTCTATTTGTTTTTATATTTGCGTATATACTTTTTAAATTTTTCTGGATAATAATTAAGTATTAATTCTTTAGGAAAGTCTACATATGTTAAGACTTCGTCTGCATAATCGTGTGCTCCTACATGTCCTGAATAATGTGCGTCTGAATCAATTATTATTGGTACATTAAGATTTTTACAATGGGTCAATAATTCTATATAGTTTTCTCTTGCATTGTCTCTAAAACTGTTTGGAGATAGTGACGAATTATTTACTTCTAATAATGTATTATGTTCTTTGGCGGCCTTTGCTATCGGAAGATAGTCCATAGGAAACATACCATCATCAGGATGTCCAATAATATCTACCAAAGGATTTTTTATTGTATTAATTATTGCTGCTGTGTTTTGTTCTTTGGTGCCTGCACCTAGACAAAGATTATGAATACTTGCAACTGTAATGTCCAGTTTCTTAATAATCCAGTCAGGGATATCAAGCTTTCCATCATATCCTATTATGTTTAATTCTGCACCAAACAACATTTCCACACCAAACATTTCCCTGTCTAACACTTTTAGGTTTGTAAAATAAACCCTATGACACGATCCTGGCATACACTCAGTGTGTTCGGTTATACCAAGCATTGTAAGATTTTTTTCTGCTGCTGCTTTGGCCATTTCTAATATTGTATTAAATGCATGTCCACTTGCTATTGTATGAGTATGTGCATCTATTTGATATTTCATTTTTTTCTCCCAGTTTTACTTTTTGATTTTTCTAGTTGCTTCATATATTCTTTTACCTATTTGTACCACGATAAGAGGTATTATTGAAAGAGCTCCTATATAACCTATCTGAAGTGTTGTTAATGGTGTTATTTCAAAAAGACTATATAAAGGTTTTATAAACAACACACATGCTAAAAGAATAATTCCTAAAATCAATGCATAGAAACTAAATGGATTTGAAAAAACACTTCCTTTTCTCAATGGACCATTTGTTCTACAGTTAAATCCATGAACAAGTCTTGATAAACTAAGAGTAACAAACGCCATGGTCATTCCTGCACCTACTGAACTTTGATTTTGACCAATGTAAAATGCAGTCATTGTAACTATACCTATAACAACACCTTCAAACAATATTTCTGTCATGAATTTCCTATCCATAATTGGTTTATTGACATCTCTTGGTTTTTCATTCATTAAAGAGCTATGAGCTGGTTCTATACCTATTGCTATTGCTGGCAAACTGTCAGTTAAAAGATTTATAAACAATAAATGTACCGGTGCAAATGGAGCCGGTAAGCCAACCAGTGAAGCATAAATAACTGCCAAAATACCAGCCGTATTACCTGAAAGAAGGAATTTAACAGCATTCATGATATTTCCATATATACTTCTTCCATTATTAATGGCCTTTACTATAGTAGCAAAACGGTCATCAGTTAGAACCATACTAGCTGCATCTTTAGCTACTTCTGTTCCTGTGATTCCCATAGCCACACCGACATCAGCTTTTTTAAGAGCCGGTGCATCATTTACACCATCACCTGTCATTGCAACTACATTACCTAAAAACTGCCATGCTGAGACTATTCTTATTTTATGTTCTGGAGAAACTCTGGCATAGACACTAACACCTGGAGCCACTTCTCTTAGCTCCTCATCTGACATACCTTCTATTTCTCTTCCTTCTATTACTAAGTCACCATCTTCATATAGACCAATTTCTCTCGCTATTGCCTTTGCTGTGATTTTATGGTCTCCTGTAATCATTATTGGCTTGATTCCAGCTTTTTTACATGCTAAAACAGCCTCTGCTGAATCCACTCTAGGAGGATCCATCATTGCCATCAACCCTAAAATTGTTAAATTGTTTTCCGATTCAGAATTAAGCTCTTTTTCATCTGCATCTTTCCATGCAAAAGCTAAAACTCTAAGTCCTGAATCTGAAAGCTGATAATTTATTTCTTCAAAACTTTCAATGTCTTGTTTTGTTATTTCTCTAACACCATCTTGAGTTTCTATTTTCACTGCCCTGCAAAGAATTACATCCAAAGCACCTTTGGTAATAGAAATGTACTTATCTTCTATTTTATGATGTGTAGTCATTAATTTTCTGTCACTGTCAAATGGAATTTCCGAAAGTCTTGGATATGTATTTCTAACTTCGTTTCCAATTTTATTATGAGATTCACCAAAATCAATCATCGCTATTTCTGTTGGATCTCCGATAGTTTTTCCATCTGCTCTCTCCACATCACTACAAAGAATCCCCGAAGTCATTAATTTGTCTACTAATTTATCCTTTACATCTGCATCCTTAGCATCTGTAAGTTTATTATTTATAAATATCTTTTTAATTGTCATTTTGTTTTGAGTTAATGTACCTGTTTTATCAGAACAAATTACTGATATACTTCCTAAACTCTCCACAGAATGCAACTTTCTAATAATAGCATTCTCTTCAGCAAGTTTTCTAGTTCCTAAAGCAAGAACAATTGTAACAATTGAACTTAAAGCTTCTGGTATAGCTGCAACAGCTAAAGAAATCGCAAACATTAGAGCATTCATAATAGTATCTCCATGGAACATACTAAGCCCAAATACTATCGCTGATATTACCATAATTACTATTGCAAGTTTCTTACCAAAATCATCCAGATTTTTTTGTAGTGGTGTGGCCTTTTCTTTTGCAGAAGCTATTAAATCTGAAATTTTACCAATTTCAGTTTTGGTTCCAACTTCTGTTACTATCGCTATACCTCTACCATAAGTTACAAAGCTGCTTGAAAATACTCTATTTAACTGATCTCCTAATGCCAAGGTTTCACCTTCCATTATTTCTTCAGTCTTATCTACACTTTCAGATTCTCCAGTAAGAGCACTTTCATTAGTCTTTAAACTCTTACACTCAACGATTCGTCCATCTGCAGCCACATAATCTCCTGCATCTAAAACCAACAAATCTCCTACAACTACTTCTTTTGAAGGGATTTCAATAACCTGTCCATTCCTTTTTACTTTAGCTGTTGGCGAAGATAAAGCTTTTAGACTTTTCAATGACTCCTCGGCCTTGATATGTTGAACGGTACCAAGAACTGCATTTAATATCAAAACAGCAATGATAACAATTGTACTTTCAAGTTTGCCCATTACCATTGAAATTAGGGCAGCAACTATAAGTATAATTACTAAAAAGTCCTTGAATTGGGATAGAAAAACCAGAACAGGTGACTTACTCTTTTCTTCATTAAGTCTATTCTCCCCATACCTTTCTCTATTTTCAATTACTTTTTCTGAAGAAAGTCCTTCTCTCGGGGTACCTAAACTTCTCATTACCTCCTTGGATTCCTGCAATTCATATTTCATCAATAATTACTCCTTCCAAAACATTTCCTATATAAATGTAAAAAAAAACTTAGTCGAAAAAACTTCGACTGAGTCTCACTAAATACAAAAACCGTATTTCGACTGCCGGGATATCCGTATTGACGACAGGCGAACCATTTATGGCAAGTTACTCCCTCAGGATTATTTAAGGTTACTTTATCATAATGAAATAACACCGTCAAGTACCATTTTCCTTATAAAAAATATAGTATTCACAAAAAGTTCAAGGTGTTTTAGTTGTCTATTCAATTCAAACACTTTATTCATTAATTTATTGACACCCCGATTTTTTTATGATATGTTAAATTTAGTTGCAGAGCGTGACTACAATTCAAATATTTTCGGAGGTATCATAAGAATGAACAAAGGTACGGTAAAATGGTTTAACAACCAAAAAGGTTACGGATTTATTAGCGATGAAGCAGGAAACGATGTATTCGTTCACTACTCAGGACTCAATATGGATGGCTTCAAGTCACTTGAAGAAGGTGCAGAAGTTGAGTTTGAAATCGTTAATGGAGAAAAAGGTCCTCAAGCGACAAACGTAACAAAATTATAATCAGTTAGTTAAATGGTGTGCCTTTTTTTTAATATAAAGTTATAAAAAAAGCTCAATTATTTACAGATGATTACAGTATTGAAGCCCCTAAAATGGGGCTTCTTTATTAATTATCTTACTTTGCTTTTTTTCTAAGTTCCTTTAATTCATCTACTGAAAATTTATATGAAGTACTACAAAAATGACAATTCACTTCAATTTCTTTTCCTTCTGAAATCATTTCATCAATTTCTTTTTTACCAACACATGTTATTGCATTTTCCACTCTTTCTTTTTCGCAATTACAAAAAAAGCTTGTTGGTATAGTATCCATAATATCAAGATCTAGGTCCCCTAAAACTTCTTTAAGTATTTCTTCTGGGCTCATACCTTTTTCCTGAAGACTTGTGATTGAAGATATCTTATTAATATTTTCTTCAAGTTTATCTATTAATTTTTCATCTGCAAAAGGTAAAAGCTGAATTATAAAACCACCTGCTTGCTTAACAGTATTATCTTTATTCATTAAAACTCCAAGAGCAACTGCTGAAGGAACCTGCTCTGAATTTGCAAAATAATGAGTTATGTCCTCAGCTATTTCACTGGTTATTAAATTAGTCTGACTTGAATAAGGTTCTTTCATTCCTAAGTCCCTTGTGACACTTAGCATTCCTACTCCTATTGCCTCTGCAACATCCAGCTTACCATCTTTGTTTGCTGGTATTATAACATTTGGATTAAATACATACCCTTTTACATTTGCACTACTATCAGCTGTGACTACCAAACCTTGTATTGGGCCTGTTCCTCGAATTTGAAGAGTAATAATATCTTTTTCCTCTTTCATCATGGCGCCCATCATAGCTCCAGCTGTTAATAAACGACCTAATGCTGCTGTTGCAACTGGACTTGTATTGTGTAATTCTCTTGCCTTTTCTACTGTTTCTTTTGTTGTGGCAGCTAAAACTCTTATTTGACCATTTGCT
This sequence comes from uncultured Parasporobacterium sp., assembly GCA_963676435.2. Lineage (GTDB taxonomy): Bacteria > Bacillota > Clostridia > Lachnospirales > Lachnospiraceae > CAXXOZ01. Next base: position 260,262 of record CAXXOZ010000018.1, on the reverse strand, counting down.
GCCATTCCTCTTACTATATAATCTGACATACTATATTTCCTTTCCATTCTCTCTTGCAATAAAATGAAGTCTTTCACTATCTAATCTTGGTTCTTCTTTAGTAAAACAATCATAGCAGTTAACAAATTCCAGTCCTGATTTCATTAAAGCTGATTTAACTTCATCTATACTATATGCTTTTTGTATGTGTACTTCTTCTTTCTTTCTATATAAATCATCTTCCTCTTTTAAAAAAAGTGTTAAATCATATCGATTTAGATGTTTCTTTTTATTATATGAATTTTCCCAAATAAAACTGGTTTCCTCTCTATTTTCAGCTATCACTGAATCCCCAATTTTTTCATATTTATATCCTGTGTTCATATCAAAAATAAATATTCCTTTTGGATCAAGATAATTATTTACTAGTTTAAAAACTTTTATAAGCTCTTTTAAATTAGTTATGTAGTTTAAGGAATCACAGTTGCTAATCACTGCTCTCACCGTTCCATACAATTCAAAATCCCTCATATCCTGGTTGAGATACAAAATATCTTTTTTTAGTTTAACATTTTTCTCCTGAGCAATACTTAACATTTCACTTGAATTATCAACACCAATCATATCATATTTTTTCCCTGATAGATATTCACATATATTGCCTGTTCCACATCCAAGATCTAATATTAAACCTTCATTTATATCAAATTCCTTTAATAAAGAATATAAATATTTTCCCCATTTTTTATAATCAACATTATCCATAAACACATCGTACACTTTCGAAAGATTACTATATGCTTCCATATTATTCCTCCCAATCATTGAAATTATATCATAAAGACCTATTTTTTACTATATTTAACCCTTTTACACATGAATAGAAGTTGATTATTTACAATGTATAATTTATACTGTAAGAAGTGTATTTAATTAATTTGGAGGTCTTATGATTAAGTATAATATTGAAAATCATATCAAAAAAGTTTGTAAAAAAAACTTAATATTTCCAGGAGTAATAATTTTAGTAATCGCTGTGTTTTTAATTTTTACCCCGTTTATGAAAATGATTTTTCCAATAACCCTATCATCTCCTTCAAATGCCCAGTCTTTATATCAAGATGGTACTAGGTATGTTAACTATGACTTTGACGATGAATTCTATTTTATAGGTGAGTATGTTTCTGATGAAGAAATTGTTGGTTATTACTATTTTACATTTTCAGATAAAAAAGCAAGTTTCTTAATTCTTTCTGATGAAAACTTAAAAAACAGACCTGAAACTCTAAATGGTTATAGCGGCGTTGCTAAACTAACTAAAATTGATTCTATAGACGAGAAAATGTTTTCTGACTATGCTGAAACTCTTGGTTGGACACCTGAGGCTTTAAAAGAATCTTCTTATTCTATTTTCATCAATGAATTAGAGTTCGATCATAGTCTATATATCTATCTTGCCTTAGCTATATTAGTTCTTCTATTAATATCTTTATATATATTAATAATAAATTTAGTTTACATAAATTTTCCAATTTTACATCCAGCATGTGGCAAACTTAAAAAATTCGGTTCTAAACAAGTTCAGCTAAAAGCTCTTGATTATGAATTAGAAAATGGAATAGTAATGATTGTAAATAAAATCGTTATAACAAAGAGCTATTTAGTGGAGTTTGCAAACAATGGCATAGTCATGGTTCCACTTGTAAAAATCACAAGGGTTTATGAGCATACAAAATGGCACAAAATACTATGGATAAAAACAAAGCTATCCTATACTTTGGATGTTATAATAACTAAATTTTATACTATTTCACTAAAGGGTAATGACAAAGAAGCAGTCGAGAAAATTCTTGAGTACTTACAAATGAATTATCTCGACACTAAAGTTGGATATACTGATAATAATAAAACAAATTAATTTTTACTTACCTGACACAGTTTCATATGGCCAGTCAATGATTCCACCAAAATCATATATTCCCGTGTATCCCATTTCAACTAATTTCAGCGCAGCACCTTCACTTCTTCTTCCGCTTCTACAATATATTAATATCGTGCTGTTTTTATCAGGCAATTGACTTTCTGCAAGGTTTTCAATTTCATAATCAGGTATTAATATAGCTCCTTCAATATGAGCTTCTTCGAATTCAGCATCAGTTCGCACATCTAAGATTATAATTTCTTCTCCTGAATCCATCATCTCTTTTGCTTGCTCAGCAGTTATTTCTCTATAGACCGCTTCAGTATTTTCAGTACTTATTTCGCTACTTGTTTCGTTGCTTTCTTCATTAGAAGAACAACCAGGCAATATAAATATTAACGCCAATACTATAACTAATACTTTTTTCATTTTCTACCTCCCACAACATTGTTTAAACTTTTTACCGCTTCCACATGGACATGGATCATTTCTTCCTACTTTTTTATCTTTCACAACTGTATGAGATTTTCTTTGCTCTTTATATAATACTGATCTTCTGTCTTCTGAAATCAAATCATCCCATTCTTTTAGTTCATATAACCAGTCTGCCTTTGCTTCTACCATATTTTTATATAGTAATTCTATATCATACTCAAGGCTTACTTCTGTATTTTCATCCATTTCCTCAATAGGATTTTTCTTTACTAAACTTTCATTTATTCCATCTAAAAATCCTACCATTATAAGTAACTCTACATCAAATTTCTTTGCTAAGTCTTTGACTTTTCCTGTCACAGGTTCTTTTGGATTTTTTAGTATTGTTTCGTATATTCCTTTTTCAAGTGAAAAATAATTTCCCCAGAACATTTGACTTTCCTGCTCTGTTTTTTGAGACATATACGCGTAATTTCTCCATTTTTCAAGTAAAGTTATTTTTTCTTCCATCTTTTTTCTTCCTTTAAAATATTTTTTTGTTGATATACTACTCCAAAAAAGTTATAATTGACAAATCAATAAACTAATAAAGGAGTTTACATTTTGAAACTAATAAAAAGAGCACTGGCAATATTAGGCATAATTATATTATTAGGTCTTTACCTTACTACTTTTATCCTTGCAATGTTAAATAACCCAATATATCATTCTATGTTTAACGCATCTCTTTATGCAACAATTGCCATACCAATACTCATTTATGTATTTTTAATGATTCTTAAACTTGTGAAGAAGAAATAATATCTATTGTTGCAGAAGTTCCGAGTCTATCTGCTCCTACTTCTATCATTTCACAAGCTTTCTTATAGTCTCTGATACCACCAGAGGCTTTTATTTTTGCTTTATCTCCTAAAACTCTTTTAAAGAGTTCTATATCATTTTTCTTGGCACCTTCTTTTGAAAATCCTGTAGAAGTTTTTAAAAAGTCCGCTCCTGCTTCCATAGAAACCAGACAGGCTTGCTCCTTTTCTTCATCAGACAAAAGACAAGTTTCTATTATAACTTTTAAAATTATCTTATCGCAAGCATTTTTAACACTTTTTATGTCTTGTTTTACAATTTCCCAATCACAATCTTTTATCGCCCCTATATTTATAACCATATCTATTTCATCAGCGCCATCTTCAATTGCTTTTTTAGTTTCACAAACTTTAATTTCTGTAGTTTGAGCACCTAAAGGAAATCCTATTACTGTACAGGTTAAAACATCTGATTTCTTTAAAATATCAGAAACCATTTTTGTCCTGTAGCTATTCACACACACTGAAGCAAAGTTATATTCTATTGCTTCCTTACAAATTTTTTCAACCTGACTTTTTGATGCATCTGGACTTAAAATTGTGTGATCAAAGTATTTAGAGAATTCCATTTAAAACTCCTATCTGCATAGTACCCCTGCATACTTTTTCATTTCTGTCGTTAGTTATTGTTACCTTAACAGTTATTCTATTAATATTATCAAACTTTTCTACTACTTGTCCCTTTATTAAAAGTGTATCCCCTGGAAATACAGGTTTTTTAAACAAAGTTTCTACACTTTGAATTAAACTGTTTTTACCTGGCAAATATACTCCTGCTAAAGTTGATAGAAATGATGATGTAAGCATTCCATAAACGACTTTATTATTATATCCTTTTGATTTGGCAAACTCTATGTCCGTATGAAGAGGATTTATATCCCCTGTTATATCAAGAAATTTATTCATCATTTCTTCAGTAACACTAACCGAAAAACTTTCTTCCTGATTTAAATTTATTTCCTCAAAAGAATATTCATTCATTTCAATTCTCCATTATTTCTTATAAATAATTTCATCTCTTTCTGGACCATTTGAAACCATAGTTATAGGAACTTCTAATTCTTCTTCAATGTATTCAATATAATCTCTACCACTCTTTTGGAAGATCACTATAATTTTTAATTCCTCTAATATCCTGTTTCCATCCAGGCATCATCTTATATACTGGTTTTGCCTTTGCAAGCTCAATTGTATTTGGAAAATCTTTTGTAATTTTTCCATCTATTTCATATCCAACACAAATTGGAAGTTCTTCTAAATAACCAAGAACATCTAGTACAGTAAGAGCTACTTCTGTGGCTCCCTGAACTTTACATCCGTAACGAGATGCAACAGCGTCAAACCATCCCATTCTTCTAGGTCTTCCTGTTGTAGCACCAAATTCTCCACCATCTCCGCCACGCTTTCTAAGCTCATCAGCTTCTTCGCCGTGAATTTCGCTAACAAACTCACCTGCGCCAACGGCACTTGAATATGATTTAACAACTGCAAGTATACTTTTTATTTCATATGGTGGTATTCCTGCTCCGATTGCTCCATATGCTGCTAAAGTTGAAGATGAAGTTACCATAGGATATATACCAAAATCTGGATCTTTTAAAGAACCTAACTGTCCTTCTAATAATAAATTTTTTCCTTCACATACAGCTTCTCTTATTACTTTTGCAGTATCCGCTACATACGGTTCAATCATTTTCTTGTATTCCATTAATGTATTAAATAATTCTTCCTTGTCAATTAATGGCTTTTTATATAAATGTTCAAGTAAAACATTTTTAATTTCACATACTCTGTCAATCTTATCTTTTAAATATGCTTCATCAAATAATTCAGCAACCTGAAAACCTATCTTTGCATATTTATCTGAATAAAAAGGTGCTATTCCGGATTTTGTGGATCCGAATGATTTTCCTGCTAAACGCTCTTCTTCATAACCATCAAAAAGAATGTGGTATGGCATAACAATTTGTGCTCTGTCAGAAACCAATAGGTTTGGTTTTGGTACTCCTCTTTTTGTCACTTCATTAATTTCATCGATAAAAAAAGGAATATTTAGTGCCACTCCATTTCCTATTATATTTGTAATATGACTATGGAATACGCCTGACGGTAGCAAATGTAGTGCAAATTTACCGTAATTGTTAATTATAGTGTGACCTGCATTGCTTCCCCCTTGAAATCTGATAATCATATCAGAACTTTCCCCAAGCATATCTGTTATTTTACCTTTGCCTTCGTCACCCCAGTTAGCTCCTACTATAGCTCTTACCATTCTTTTTGTTCCTCCTTAAAACACCTCGTGTCTATTACTCCACGTTCATCAAAACAGTGGAGTTTATATGGGAATAACCCACAGTCCCCATAATAACATTTAATATGGTATACTGCAAGTTACTTCTTATACTTTAATATCTGCTGTCATTCCAAGCATTTCTTTATTTTCTTCTATTATAGGATTTATAATATCTTTTATAAACTCATCAACTTGACTACTGGATCTTCCAACATACTTTGAAGGATCCATTGTTTTATTTAACTCTTCTATTGTTAAGTTAAATGAAGGATCTGCTGCAATCAATTCTAAAAGATTATTATCAAGCCCTTTTTCTTTTACAGTTTTACCTGCTTCCATTGACAATTCTCTTATTTTTTCATGTAATTCCTGACGATCACCACCTGCTTTTACTGCATCCATCATTATATTTTCTGTTGCCATAAATGGTAGCTCTGCCATAAGATGTTTTTCAATAACTTTTGGATAAACAACTATTCCATCTACAATATTTAAATACAAATCTAAAATACCGTCTACTGATAAAAATGCCTCTGGAACAGATATTCTCTTATTTGCTGAATCATCAAGTGTTCTCTCGAACCATTGGGTAGATGAAGTTATTGCTGGATTTAATGCATCACATATAACATAATTTGCCAAAGAAGCGATTCTTTCACTTCTCATTGGATTTCTTTTATATGCCATAGCAGATGACCCAATCTGATTTTTTTCAAAAGGTTCTTCTATTTCTTTTAAGTGTTGTAGTAACCTAATATCATTTGAGAATTTGTGTGCACTTGAAGCAATACCTGCTAATACATTTAAGACTCTTGTATCAATTTTTCTTGAATATGTCTGACCTGATACAGGATAACAATCTTTATATCCCATTTTTTCAGCTATAAGCCTATCAAGCTCTTTAACTTTTTCAATATCTCCATCAAAAAGTTCCATAAAACTAGCTTGTGTCCCAGTTGTCCCTTTTGAACCAAGTAGCATCATACCATCTATTACATAGTCTAAATCTTCTAAATCAAGTTTTAATTCCATCATCCAAAGTGTTGCTCTTTTACCAACTGTAGTTGGTTGAGCTGGCTGAAAATGCGTAAAGCCTAAAGTAGGAAGATCTTTATATTCATCTGCAAACTTTGCTAAAAGATTTAATACATTTACAATTTTTTGCTTTAAGAGCAAAAGTCCTTCTTTCATTATTATGAGGTCAGTGTTATCACCCACATAACATGATGTGGCTCCTAAATGTATAATTCCTTTTGCTTCTGGACATTGTTCGCCATATGCAAATACATGTGACATTACATCATGTCTTACCAATGCTTCTCTTTGTTTTGCCACCTCAAAATTAATATCATCTTTGTTTGCCTTTAATTCATCTATCTGAGTATTAGTAATGTTCAAGCCAAGTTCTTTTTCTGCTTCTGCAAGTGCAATCCATAATCTTCTCCATGTTTTAAACTTTTTATCTGGTGAAAATATATACTGCATTTCTTTACTTGCATATCTTTCAGACAAAGGACTATTGTATTTATCCTGCATATTTACACTCCTTAATTTTTATTTCTCTATTTCTTGCGCACACTCTTTCGAAACATCCATTGGATAATTTCCAGTGAAACATCCATTACATATAGGAAGTCCATCTACTGTTTGTTTTAGTCTCTCTGTACTTAGATATCCTAAAGAATCCGCACCGATTTTTTCTGTAATTTCAGCTAATGTTCTTTCAAAAGCTATAAGCTGTTTTCTATTTGGAACATCTGTTCCAAAGAAACACTCATATAAAAATTCTGGTGAACTTATTCTTACATGTACTTCTTTAGCCCCTGCTTTTTTAAGCATTCTTACAATTCTTCCACATGTAGTTCCTCTTACGATAGAATCGTCTACCATTACTACTTTTTTACCTTTAACAACTTCTTTTAAAACATTAAGTTTTACATTTACTCCGCTTTCCCTGTTATTTTGTGAAGGTTTAATAAATGTTCTACCTACATAGCTGTTTTTAACAAAAGCCTGTGCAAAAGGAATTCCTGATTCCAGCGAAAAACCAAGAGCTGCTGCATTCCCTGAATCAGGTACACCAACTACAAAATCCGCCTCTACTGGATGATCCTTAGCAAGAAATCTTCCAGCTTTTATTCTTGATTCATATACAGAAACACCATCTATTGTTGTATCAGGTCTTGCAAAGTAAATGTATTCAAAAACACATCTTGCCTGTTTTTCCTTTTCAGGACACATACTTGTATTTGAATGAAGACCATTTTTATCAATTGTAATTACTTCTCCTGGAAGTACATCTCTTATAAATTCTGCACCAACTGTATCTAAAGCACAGTTTTCAGAAGCAACTATGTATGTATTATCTCTCTTTCCTATACAAAGAGGTCTAAAACCAAAAGGATCTCTTCCTGCAATTAATTTTCTTGGGCTGCTTAGAACTATCGAATAGGCACCTTTAATCTTAGACATAACTGAAGCAACTGCCTCTTCTACACTTGAATGGTTAAGTCTTTCTCTTGCAATATAATAGGCTATAACTTCAGTATCAATCGTTGTCTGAAAAATAGCCCCCGTATATGCCAACTCTTCTCTAAGTTCTTTTGTATTAATAAGATTTCCATTATGTGCAAGTGATAATGTCCCTTTAACGTAATTAATTACTAGAGGCTGTGCATTTTCTCTGGTACTGGCTCCTGTTGTTGAGTAGCGCACATGCCCTACTCCTAAGTTACCATTTAAGCCGTCAAGAATATCATTCGAAAACACCTCATTTACAAGTCCCATTCCTTTATAGGCAGCAACTTTACCTCTTGGACCAGCAGTATCAGTTACTGCTATACCACAACTCTCCTGACCTCTGTGTTGCAATGCAAAAAGACCATAATAAATTGTAGATGCAACATTATTTCCATCTAAATCATAGGCCCCAAAAACTCCACACTCTTCGTGAAGTCTATCATCATCAATATCAACTGTACCGTAAATTTTTTCCATAACTTATACTAATCCTAATCTTTTGTATACTTCTACATAAGCTTCTTCAACATTATCCATGTCTCTTCTAAATCTATCTTTATCAAGCTTTTCATGAGTTTCACTGTCCCATAATCTACATGTATCTGGAGAAATCTCATCAGCTAAGATAACATCTCCTTTATATCTACCAAATTCAAGTTTAAAGTCAACTAATTCTATTCCTACTTCAAGAAAATGTTTAATTAAGAAATCATTAACTTTAAAAGCCATTTCTGTAATTTTATCTATTTCTTCTCTTGTCGCTGCTCCAATTGCTAATGCGTAATAATCATTAATCATAGGATCTCCAAGATCATCGTCTTTATAGCTGAATTCTAAAGTTGGGACTAACAACTTTCTTCCTTCTTCAATTCCTAGTTTCTTTGAAAAACTTCCTGCTGCAATATTTCTAATTATTACTTCAAGAGGTACAATTTCAACTTCTTTTACTGCTGTTTCTCTATCACTTAGCTCTTCAACAAAATGTGTTGGAATCCCCACTTCTTCAAGTAACTTAAACATATAATTAGTCATTCTATTGTTAACGACACCTTTTCCCACTATTGTGCCTTTTTTTTCCCCATTAAATGCTGTTGCATCATCTTTGTAGTCAACTATTACTACATCTTCTTGATCTGTTTTATAGACCTTTTTCGCTTTACCTTCATACAACATTTCTAATTTTTTCATATATACACCAGTCCTTTCTTGATTTGGTCATATTATTGACCGTATAAATTATAATATATTAACCTCATAAAATCAATTGCTTTCTTATAATAACATTAACTTGAAATGTAAATATTAATACTGTATAATATATTTATGTATTATTAACATAAGATTTATGTTTACATAAGAAAGGGGTTCTTATGCAAGGATCAGAAAAAAGACGTAGTAAAAGACTTGATGTTGATTTGTCACTAAATATATCAAATTTATTTAAACAAGATAATGTTTTTATAAAAAATATCGATTCACCAATACATGTAGATAACATTTCTAAGCATGGAATTGGTTTCACTTCAAAAGCGGAACTTCCTATGGAATATTATTTCAATGCAAAAATCAGACTAGGAAGTGAAACTTCACTGCTTTATACAGTTGTAAAAATTGTAAGAATTGATAAACAGGATGATGGATTAATCTACTATGGATGTGAATTTATTGGCCTGGCACCAATTCTAGATTTCATCTTTGATGACTATGAATCCCAAATTGAAGAATAAAATCAAATAAATAATTTAGGAAGTGTTAATTCAGTTTAACACTTCCCATTTTTTTTCTGCATATATATATTCAACAAAATAATTTATTCCTTCTATATAATTAACTTCATCATTCGCAAACTCTATACAATATTTAGTTTCCAAATCCTCACTTTTACTAAAAACTATACCCATTTTAATCACACTGTTTTCAGTTGGATCTTCAGGCAATAAATCATTTTCCATTTTTGTATTAAAAAGTATTTCATCTTTTGATGAATATGTATAATCAACTGAAATATATTGTATTTCATTATTATATTCGATAGCTAAGTACATATCATAAGATTCACTGGTTTTTGCAAATCCTGAATTACTAATAACTCCACTTATCTTACTAGGAGTATGTTTTAATAATAATTCAGGTATTTTAATCTTTGAAAAGCTTAATCTATAGCCTAGATGATTGTAAATATAGTCTGCAGCATTTTCTCCAAAATAACTAGTATTAAACCAGTCTTCCCAGACCTCATAATTATAATATTGGTTCAAATATGTAACCTGCATCTTATCTAATTCTTTTATAGCATTTTTTGCCTCAGAAAATTCTGTTACATAAGGAAACTCTCCACCATTATAAGGTGTATTAATATTTTCCTTTAACCACCTAAGTTCATCATCCCTGTCATATCCTTCTTCTGTATAAGTACCAATATCTGTTTCTGTACCAAACATTCCATCATTAAAAAAACCCACTCTTTCACAATCAATACCTTCATTAATTGCTTCTCTAATAAAAAGAGGTCTTCTTATATTGATAGATATGTCTTCATCAATATCTTCAAGCATTATTTTCAATAAGTATAAGTAGTTTTTCATCCCCTCTGTTTCATCTTCCATATGAATGCTAGAGTGCCATTCCCCATAAGGTCCTAAAAAACCAGCTTGAACACAAACTACTACATCGGTATATTCATTAATAACATCTGCTATTTGTTTTTCATGTAGACATACTGTCTCAAATTCATCTGGTTCAAGATACTCTTCATCTCCAGAGAAAAAATAACCAGCTCTAAAAATAACACCCATTCCATATTCTCTTGCAATATCAAGAGCATTTTTTAATTCGTTTATCTTTTCTTCGGGAATAATTTCTGTATTTGGATAATCATTTAAATCAAAGGCAATTAAAACAAGTCTAAATTCCATGCCTTGTTCTCCATTATAATAATCTTTAATTATAGATGCCTGAGAAGTGTCAATCTGTGAGTATGCTCCTCTATCTGGGTTTACAATATAATCGTTATTCTCATCCATAGTAATCGTTTTATAACCAGTAAAAAAGAACACAAAATAAACTACTACTAAAAAGATAATTAAAGCAGTTAAAGATAATATTCGAATTAGTTGTTTTTTCTTTTTTATTTCATCCAAAAAACTCTCCTTGAGATTCTATCTATTATTTATTTTTTTCATAATCATATATAAAGTCATATTCATCTTAAATATTTTAGCTAATTTCACTATATCAAATATCACTTTTGTTTTTAAGCAAATCTTTTTAGAGTTATCTTTATAAAAAATATTAATTTTTCTTTTAATATTTTTTTTATCTGGATGTTTTGCTGCACATAATGAATTATAAATATCTGCATATGCATATGCAGTTTTCTTTAAAACATCTCCTTCTAATTCAGGATAAGTTTCACTGATATCTTTATACCTTAAAAGCAGACTTTCCCACCGATGATTTAAATTTTTCTCGCTCTGAAAATTCGAAATACTATCTTCTCGATATCTATAATAATATAACGACTTATTATAAAGCATTATTATTTTTGCTCTAAAAAAAATATGATGCATAATGTAAACATCTTCATAATTATGTCTTTCTTTGAAATAAAGATCCTTAAAAAGTTCTCTTTTATAAAACTTCATCCAAACCATACTTTTAATTCTCTCATCATTTACGAGACCTTTTATAGCCTCTTTTTGAGATATCATTTTCAATTTACCATCATTATGGTATTGAACTACTCTGTCTCCATAATCCCTGAAATATGAAAATATCACCATATCAGAATTGTTTTTTTCTGATTTTTCAACTAACTCCTCGCATAAATTTTCTTCAATATAATCATCACCGTCTATAAATATCAGGTAATCACCGTCTGCAATATCTAGACCAGTATTTCTTGCTGCTGAAAGTCCACCATTTTTTTTGTGAACTATGACAAATCTATTGTCAGCTTTATAACTGTCACAAATTTGTGGTGTGGAGTCTGTAGAACCATCATCTATAACTATAATCTGTAAATTTTTATATGTTTGATTTTTGACTGTTTCCAAACACTTCATTAAATATTCTTCAACATTATATGCTGCAATTATTACACTTATTTTTTTTTCCATAAATCCCCCAAATTTATTATTTTAAGGTTTTTCTTATATAAACTTTAAACAACGGACTTAGAAATGTAAAACCTACTGCAAGCAACTTTAAATATTCTTTTTTAAAACAAAATAAACAAGTTCTATAAAAATACTCTTCTAGCTTTCCTGGAATTTTCTTTAATTCATTTTTATAGTTTTCTTTGGTAACAATTGATTTAAAAACCTTATTTTTATTATATTTTATAATATAATCTAGATTCCTACTATATGCTTTATTCTCATAGTCTGAGTTTTTCATAAGTGTCCAACAAAATGTTCTAGCTACTAAAGGAACTATTAAATCTATATTGTCTTTAAATCTATCTCTTTCATTTAGATTTTTTGCTATTTTTTTTATTAATAATAAATTTTTTTCAACAATTTCTGGATCATATTTTCTAGTAGTAGATGTATTTTTAGCATTATAATTATATACAGGAATATTTATATGATAATATTTAGGATTACATGAAAACGCTAATATATTAAACATTGTGTCTTCCATGGCCATCTTCTTAGTATCTTCAAAAAATATTTCATTATCTATTAAAAATTTAGTTTTATATATTTTATTCCAAAGGTAACCAAATATACTTTGTGTCTTTATTGCGTTGTATAATTCTACTTCTTCCTTTCTACCATTTCTAGCAACTATGCCACATAAAAAATTCTTTCCTACAATTTCTTTTCCTTTAGATGTTTCTCTATAATATATTCCACTCACTATATCTAACTCTTCTTTTATTGCTTTTTCATATAGAACATTAAAACCTTTTTTCACAACAGTATCATCAGCATCAATAAATGCAATATAATTTCCACTTGCTTTTTTAATTCCATAGTTCCTAGCTATTCCTTGTCCACTATTTTCAATACTAAATACTTTTATATTTCCAATATTTCCAGATAGTTTGTTGCATATTTTAAGAGTATTATCTTTTGAACCATCATTTATAATAATTATCTCAAATTCATTAAAATTTAAATTCAAAACTGAATCAACACAATCTTCTATATACTTTTCCCCATTATAAACTGGTATTATAAAGCTTAGCATTATTTATACTCCTACATTAAATTATATTTTCTAATTATTTTATAAAAGTTTCTGTACTATGAAATTCTCCAAAAAAAGTAAGTTTAACAGATTTTTCTTTTACTAAACTTTCAAGACTATCATAATTTAAAAATATTGGATATTTTGTAACAGAGACTTCAATATTGCTTTCTCTAGAAACTTTCTAAAACTCGTCTTTCAATGTCACTTTTAAATTGATTTATTTTTACAAACCCTTCTTTTACTAAAGGCGAAAAGCTCTAAGTTCTTCTCACATTTCTTAAAACTATACATTCTGATTATGATATCTGCCCTTGACCTTTTTTATATATAATATCTTCACTTTTCTTTTTAACTTGTCTGACTTCTACAATTTTTTGATTACAGAATATATGCTCTTCGAAATGTTTTTCCATATATCTAATTCTAAAGAATGTAAATGTCCATCCAATAACACTTCCAACAAGTATTCCTACTCCGTAAGCATCTACAGTAAAATCTTTTGAAATCCAGGCTCCTATTCCTCCACAAACGATAAAAATCAAACCGGTTAACAAAGCACCTCTATTGTCATTAAAGTAGAATAAATATACCATGTTTCCATACATCAAAAATATAACCAGGTAAGCAACTGCAAGTGCTGGATATATTTCCAAAGTCATTCCACCAAATCCCATTGATGAAGAAAATATTTTAATAAGCAAGTAAAAAAGTATTGTTATAATAATTTGAATTCCAAAAATATGACTTATTTGTTTCATTAATAGATAAAACATACTTTCTTTTTCTTTTTTGATTTTTTTCAAAGTACTACCGTTAACTGCTGATGTATATCCAGAAAATTTTATGTGAAACTTTGTTTCAGCCATAACAGTAAACATTATTATTGTTGATATATTTGTAAATAATGCCAGACATGTTGCCATATCATACGGTTGCATACTAATGTATGTCTCTGCCACAATTATTCTTCCCTCAACCGTCCAGAATATAAAGTTATGAACATATAAACCACCAAAATATAATAAGTTTGCTAAGAATACTGGGAAGAATTTCTTTATATAGGAAAGACATTCTCTATAGTTTTTACTATGTTCTCTAAAAAAGTAACAGATATACGCACCATTAACACATGCAGCTAAGAAAATACCTGCTGTTAAACCGTATAAAATAGATCTAGTTGTTTCCATGCCTATATAGTAATGTAATAATGCACTTAAACCTAATGCTAAACCCATTCCTGAAATAAATGAAATCGCTATTACCCTATAGTCTTTTGTAGCATAAAGATATGTCATGCTGAAAAAGAGTAATAATTCTTCTATCCATAATAAATATGATGCAAAGATATAATAAACATCTACACCGCCTACAAAATAAAGTCTTAACATAACTGGCAATGCAATTGCTGTTCCTATTATTCCTAATATAGTAATACCAGCAAAAAATGATGGCAATATATCTTTTGATTCTTCACAATAGATTTTATCTGCAAGATACCTTGAAAACACAGCATTAAAAGGCGCTGTTATAATAACTGCAAATATAAAAACATATAAAATAGTAGAAGATAAAAGTTCTCTATGATAATAACCTACATCAGAATATTCAAGCAATAAGTACATGGTTAGTATTGCAGCAATAACAATCACTGTCGGACCTACAGTAACTAAAGTTGAATACATAGCTCCTAACAAGTTTCTACCAACGCTTTCTTCCTTATAAATCTTTTTAAGTTCAAATCCAATTCCTGCCATTATTTAACACCTCCATATAGAGACTGATATAAGTCTTTATACATTCCATATGACTTTGTTGCATCATACTGATATGCTCTTTTTTCTGCTGTATCTCCCATTTTTATTCTTAATTCTTCATCCTCAGCCAGATCATTAATGGCTTTAGCCATTTTACCTACATTCATGACAGGAACTACTATTCCCGCCTTTCCAAAATTGTCAAATTCTCCATTAATCATACCAGCGCAATTTCCTACATTTGTTACTATAAAAGGTTTTCTAGCAGCAAATCCTTCTAGTATTGATAATGGTTGACCTTCACTAATACTACTTAATATCATAAAATCTGTTTTACCAATATATTCTTTGACATTAACCATTCCTAAAAATTCTACATCATTTACTTTAAGCTCTTTAACAAGATCCATACACTCTTTTGCATATTCAGGAGCCTCTTCTAATGGCCCCATAATCCACAATCTTAATTTAGGATTGTTCTTTTTAGCAATTGAAAATGCATTTATTAATGTTTTTACATCTTTTATAGGTGTAACTCTTAAAACAGCTCCAATATTTATCATGTCGTCATCTTTATCTTTTGGTGTTAAATTTTTAAAGTTTTCAGCATGAACACCATTAGGAATAACCTCTGTTTTTTCCCTATCACAACCTAGTTCAATTTGAAATTCTCTAGCTTCTGTAAATAAAGAAGTAACTTTTGAAGCTTTGGCATAACTACAATTCGAAATTTTATTGAACTGACTTATCCATAAATCTTTATATATACCACTGACCCAACTTGATTTAATTATTTCTTCTTCCCTTTCCCTTGTATATATACCATGTTCTGTTATAATTAAAGGTTTATTATATATATACTGCTGCATACTTCCTAATATTCCAGCATATCCTGTAGATACTGAATTATATACATCTGCTTCAAGAGGGCTGGCTTTTAATGCTGTAAAGAGAGGGAGGTACATTGATCTCATAGTCCATAAAAAATCTGTAAAAATCTCTCTGCTAAAACGTTCTTCATAACAGCTTTTTACCATTTTTAAAAAGCTGTTACCTGATAGTAATGCATTTGTTGAAACATTTCCATTATGGAAAAAATCAAAAATTACATTCCAATCAACAGAATCACCAAATAATAATGACTCAAAAGCATCAAATTGTTCTTTACTCATTGAAAAACTTTTTCTTTTTCTTTTTTCAACAATATCATCATCAAGTAAATAAACTTCTTTCATCTCACTAACATTATCTGGTATTTTATATTTAAACTCTCTTTTACCACCACGACTGGAAGAAATTATTTGTATCTTAAACTCTATTTCTGGCATGGATTGAACAAGCTGCTGAACCCAGCTTGAAACACCACCACTTACATAAGGATATGCACCTTCTATAATTAAGCATACTATCATTCAACTTCCTCCTTGTAATATATAATCATACTTTCACTCTCTTGTTTAATTAAATATTCTTCTTCGCCAACAATAATATATTTACCACCTTCAATTTTTTCTATTTTGAATTCTGTTTTAAGCATAAAGAAAGCTTCTTTATAGAAATTTTCTGTTCTTACCAGAATTCTCATATTTTCATAAATAATTTGAGGTTCCATTATTTGGAAGCAAATTACTCTTTTTATAGTGTCATCAACACTTAAATTCTCAATATATCCAAATTCATCTTGTTGGTACGCAATCATTGTAACAAGATTTTTTTCATATTCAACCCAGTCATCGTCCTTTGTTTTTGGTTCTAAAATATTATTAATATTTGCTAGATTTGAAAAATATCCCATTGAATTAACTGCAGAATATGTCTTCAAAATATCTTCATCAGTATTTTCGACAGTGCTTAAAATTATTGGTAAATTAATATAACTTTTATTATCACTTTCAAAGGAAAATTCACTATTCCAAACATTTAGTAACGATGTTATATTATTTTCTATATTAGTTATATTCAATTCTTCTGTATCTGGTTTTAAAGATACGTTCTCACCTTCATCTGTAATATATCCAAGTGTTGCTCCTTGCTTTACTATCTCTTTTAGATAATATGAAATTCTATCATCATCCGAGTTTTCTATAACCTCAAATAAATCATTTGTATAGTAACCCGGGAATATTTTTTCTTCAGTTGCTATATTTAAAATACCTGGAAATATTAAGTCTTGTTGTATCCCTAAAGCATCTCTGCTATATTTTTCTATGAGTTCTTCAGAAGCAATATTCGAGGTATAAGGTAACCCTAAAACAAATAAATTGTTTGCGTTAATAATTGGATAAATAAAAACTTTGCTTGATTTTGATATAACAGAATTCAAAATACCACAAGCAGCAGTAGTTTCCATAAAATCTCCATTAATAACAAAAACCTGACTATTACCTTCAATATGTCTCCATATTAATGGAGGCATTTCTTCATTATCCCCCATTTCAAATTCTGGTACATCTCCTTCATAATCCTTACTGAAATAGTTCATAAGACTATATGAATACACTTTACAACCCTGTGTTAAATCTACATCAGTAAGTTCTACTTCTAAGTCTGGCAATTCAATCATATCACCTATGAAAAAATTTCCAATAAGTCTTACTCCTTTATAAGTCACCTTAGTATAAGCCTGAGAAATTCCAAAAACCTTTTTACCCCATTCAGAATTCAAAACTAAACTATTAGGAATCTCTGAAAAAATCAAGTCAATTCCTTGCTCACACATTTCATCAATAACTTGCTGTTCTTCTTTAGAATAGCTATTCTTACATAGTATAACTGTTGTTAAACAAGGTTCACATAATATATCTGCTACATCATTTGATGTAGAATATTCTTTTTTCAAATTTTCAAGTTCTTGTATTATATATTTTTCAGATTCACCTAAATCATCATAAACAAAAATGTATTGCGGATCATCTTGTAGTTCAACAAAATAGCTTTTTGTTCTTGAATTACTACTTAAAACACCTACTATTTCATCATAACTAATACTTTCTGCGTTTGTTGAATCTTCATTCCCCTCTCTACCATATAGTAAATAGTTAAAATTACTTACTACTTGAAATACAATAAAGGAAATAATAATTACAGCGGTAATTCTATAGTATCTTTTTCTTTTTACACTTAACCTGTCAACTCTTTTTTTCATAATTATCGTTTTTTCCTATATCTAAGGATAGCAATAAATACACTTAACATCATTACTGTCATATATTTTATAGGTTTTATAACACCAGAATGCATCGCCTGTCCTTCTGTTCTTGGGTGCATTATAGCTGGTATTTCTTCGATTTTGTAATCTAACAGTAGCATCTGAATTATCATATTAATATCAGGATATTTTATATCAAAATTCTGGTAGCCTGCATAATATGAAAACGCTTTTCTATTTAATCCCTGTAATCCACTTGTTGGATCTGTTATATATTTTTTTGTAACAATCTTTATAATTCCTCTAAACATCTTTACGGCAAATAATCTAATTCCTGACATATGATATTGAACTGATTTTTCCAAAAATCTGGACCCAATAACTATATCCGCTGTTTTATCTATTGTGTCTTTTTTTATTATTGAATATATATTGTGAACATTACAAACATCATGTTGACCATCAGCATCCATTTGAATTAAATATTCATAACCTTTATTATTCGCATACTTATATGCAGTTTGAAGTGCTACTCCATATCCAAGATTAAAAACCTGAGATAAAACTTTAACACCATAGCTTTGGATTATTTTTTCTGTGTTATCAGAAGAACCATCATTAATGATCAAAATATCTGAAAACTTTTCTACCCCACTATTTTTTAAGTTTTCAATAACTGCTCCAATATTATTAGCTTCATTATAAGCTGGTATAACTAGTAAAGTGTCTTTCATATCATCCCTCTTAATTATATTTATAGTTTATTGATAAATTATTTAAAGCATATATATCCTGCTTAAGCCTAAATATTATCACTTCTTCATCTTCGTAAAAAACTATCATTTCTTGCGGAAACAATTTTGAATACTCCAATGCCCAGTAGTATGTTCTTGACATTATTTCCCTTCTTTGTTCCTGATATAACTCACTTCTTAAATTATCTGCAATATCAAAATTTATTTCTTTCAAAGCATATTCTTCGCTTATTTTATCTCTTCCTTCTATATCTTTCTTTGCTAATACATCAACACCGGTGTATGTTACCTGATATTTTTCTATCGTAAAAAATATGTATTCTGTTGGAATATATATCTTTTGTTCTTCATCCCATGTATTAAGTTCATCAATAAAGTCGACTAACTCATAATGATATCCAGAATTAAGTATCATTGAAATCTCATTAACAGGTGAAACAAGTGTCCATGAGTTTGTTTCGTAATCATTTGATAACTCATTACATAAATTTGCTACTGCTTCAGTTTGAATCATAGCACAGGTCCGCTCTGTTCTATAGTATCCATTTGTTACATCAAAATACATTAACATTCCTGTAGCATATACCAACACCAATCTACTAAAATCTTCTCTTCTAAATATTAGACTTAGCACTCTAAATATAAGTTCTGCTACTCCAGCAAACAAGAGCGTATTAATCATAAATAACCATTCAATAACCCTTTTTTCTTCTACAAACTGATTAATACCAAATTTTTCAGCAACTGCAAGTATTCCCAATAACAGCCAACTAATTGCAATTCCTATATAAAAAGAATAATTCTTCTTTTCTTTAGCAAAAACCAAACCAATAGATCCGAAAATAAACAAGGCTACTTCCATTATTAATATTGCATATATTTCTCTTTGAGTAACCCCTCCATATAGCCATATTCCTTCATATATACCGTCGTATATGTCCTGAGGATTTTTTAAGCTATACACTTTTTTACTTTCTTCTTCAGACATTTCTGTTTCTGAATTTGTCGTGTCTGATGTGTCTCTCTCTGATTGACCATCACTAGTACCATCTCTATATGAATAAGCATCATCTAGATATTCATCAGTAACATCCATGACTGACAATGCCCATCCAATAGATTGTTCGAAGGGATAACCAAGCATGAAACCTACTCCAAAAGGAACTGCTGCCATAACTAGCCCTAGAACTGCCATCCCTATTAGTAAGTGAATTATTTTTTTCCTTAGTAAAGGCCAAATATACACAATACCCATACATATACAAATAAGAGCTACTAATCCAGTTAAGTAAAAATGAGTCGAAAATGTAAGTGATACTGAAAATCCAAAAAACCAAAGGGAAATCTTATCTTTATCTTCAATATATGAAATCATAAATACAATTGCTGCAAAAACCGCTATCAGACCATACTCCATGGGTAAAGAAAACTGATAACGAAAATAGGTATTCATTCCTCCATAACCCGATAAAAGCCACATGAAAATTGCAAAAATTATTCCTATCCTGAATTTAAAAAATTTCCTCATTAAGAAATAAAAACATATTACAATTTGAGCAAGCATTATAACTGAAATATAATGTAAAACAATAGTTGAGTTTATTCCTGTTAATTCAACTAATACTGAGCAAACACTATGCATTGAAAAAGGATACATCCCCGAAACAAAAAATGTTCCTCCCTGCAAAGATTGAATCCAGTATAAATGAACTTCCTCATCCGAAACACCATATGAACTATAATTAAATTTATAGTATCCATAAAATGCCATTATTATAATTAAAAGTACTATAAAAGCAACTATCTCTAATATATTGTTTCTAAAAAAATCACCATATCTCTTTCTTAGATAACTTTTTAAATTTAGATATCCTTGCTTTATCAACAATCTTAAACTGGAGTTTCCCCTGTTTAGCTCTGATAATTTATGATAATAAAACTTAACACCTGTTCTATACCTATATGTTCTATAAACTATTGGCACAATTACTAAGAACAATAAAAGTGTAGACCAATGAAATAGATGTGAGTAGCCAAGCAAATATACAACATTTAACACATAAAAATGTGATGCTATAAGGTATACAAAAATTCTATAGCCAAATGGTTTATCTTTTACAACAGGATATAATACATATGAAGGAATTGCATAAAAAACAACTATGTACATTATGATAATTGTAATAAGATAAAACAAATTTTCTAAACTCATGTTACTTTCCCCATTGATGAATTAAAGAACCTAATCAACTCTACTGTTTCATGATCTAAAAACATAGCAGAACTCTTTATGTCCTCCATCACATTTTTAAATTTTGTGTAGTCTCTTTCCCCAAAATAATGATTCAAACAAACTTTTGCTGAATCTAAATCTGTGCTGGAGTTTTTTAGTGCGTAGTTTATCCATTTTATAACTTTTTCTTTTTCATCTACATATTTATAGGCAATTACAATTTCTCTTATATACTCGCCTTCAAGGGGCTTATCTGACAATTCAATAATCTTCCATAATTTATCATCTAATAGTTTGATATACCTTTTTGTTTCCTCTATAGTCATTATATTTTTCGAAAGAAAATCTCCTACATATTCAGCATAGTTATATAAAGACTTTAGATCTTCTCTTTTTTTATAATCATTATAAAGGTCAATTTCATTTCTTTTGAATTTAGCTATTTCTTCAGTAAGGAATGCCGCAGCATAATGAGATATTTCAGAATCACTATCTTCAACAGCCATTTTTACAAATGAAATCGAGTCCATAACATCTGTTTTTAATGTTTCTAAAAATGCTTTTCTTTTATCTAGCCTATCAGAAATTATCAAACTTTCTTCAAGAGGAACTTTATCTCTATCAACTTCTATATTAGCTTCCTCAATTACTGTAATTTTACCTTTTGCTGCTAACTCGCTTATATCAACAGTATCTAGTCTGAATATTTTCATAAACAATTTAAAAATTTCTATCATTACCAAATAACAAACAGCTAAAACTGGCACAAATATGATAATGAGAGCCAGCAATAAACCCTTTGTTTTATTTTTCCTGAATTGTATAATGTAAACCAAGATTGCACATAGCAGGTTAACTGCCAAAACAATTATTATAAATTTCAGCATATCATCCATACAATTTCCCTCCTATGCCTCCAGTTCAATCTGAAGATCTTTACTTCTAAATCTTTCTATAACTGCATCTGCTTCATTTTTACTGGTGCTCGAAAGTAGGATTTTTGCTTTTTTACCTACCAAACCTATATAATCAGTATCTCTGACTAATTTTGATGCCATTGCCAATTCGTATTTTTTATTTTCTGTTAATTTCAAATCAAGCACTGAAAAATCAAGAAGCCCTTGTTCCTTTCCTTCTTTATAAATCGCAAGCCTTTTTTCAAATGCATCTTTTTTCATTATAGTTGTTTTGCCATAAAAACTTTCATCCATTAGTGCTTCCATAAAGTCATAAGCTCTAACTGTCGATTTTTCAATCAACCTACACAAAATCGCTAGTAGATTTACCTGATATATATTTGCTGTCTCAAGATTATCTGTCCAAACCATAATGATTGTGGTTATCATATTTTCATTATATGTTGCCCCAGCTAATAAAGGCATATCTTCTGACAAACTATTGTTTCTAAAAATATCTTTGTCATTTAAAGCATCAAAGATTTCACTCTTTTCTTCTAGAGAGAAAGATTTACCCAGCTTCATTGCATAATCCGATGTGGTAGCCGCAAGACGATAATATTTAGACTTTCCATTTCCTATATAAATCGCTACATCTTCACACTCCATTAGCCTTGAAATAACATTTGCTGCTTGGAAAATTACTTTTTGTGGTTCTAAGAAATCCAATTCAGATGTGACTTCATAAAGTCTTGATAAGCTGTTTTTATAACTAACTAATCGTTTCTCATATATATTTTTAATATATACATTACTGTCATTAATATCTTTCATTTCTTCAAGTTCTTCATCCAGATATTTTACATCTTCTTTAGCATCCCTTAAGCCAACTTTATATTTATCCCTCATATATGCAACTAGAGTACCTATAGCAAGAAGCTGCAACACCCATACATATGGATCATAATTTCCTAATATAGTACCTATTCCGTCTTTTGAGATTATAAATGATATATGACCAATTATACTTAAAACTGATGCTAGAATTGTTTGTGCCATTCCATGAGTAACAGCTATCAAAACTACATAAATAATATAAAAGTTAACTATATTTCCTACCCATGTAGAGTCAGTTATCATAGTTAGAAGGTATGCAATTACAAACAATAGTACATTTTCGATCAGCCTGTATATCCATCGACCTTTTTGTAAATCAATTTTTTTATGTTTTTCCTTTAATTCCATATGAGATTTAACAAATTCATAATTGTCTTCAATAGAATCCTCTAAATTGCTTTTTAAATAAAATCCTGACTGTTCAAGCCTACCCGGCTCAA
Source organism: uncultured Parasporobacterium sp. (assembly GCA_963676435.2). Classification (GTDB taxonomy): domain Bacteria; phylum Bacillota; class Clostridia; order Lachnospirales; family Lachnospiraceae; genus CAXXOZ01. Next base: position 236,932 of record CAXXOZ010000018.1, on the reverse strand, counting down.
TAATAACTGGTTTAATTTCATCACTACTAGTCCCAACAATGTCGATTGAATCTGCAACTTTGTTTTTTATCATATTAGCAACCATAGCATCTGTATATTGCTCAAATGGAACTATGAATGTGGGTTCATCTTCCTCTTCCGTTTTAAAAAGAATAGAATAACAAGCTTCAATAGCATCATTCAACTCAATAAGGGGATGATTTTTTTCATCTTTTATATATATTTTGCCCTCGTTTATACAAGTGCTTAAATGTTTTTCCAAAATACTATTTTTAGAATACTGGTTTCCAAAATAGCCATAAATTTCTGGAATTCTTGCTATCTTAATTTCAAATTCTTCTTGCACTTGATAAAATTCACAAAGTTTTTCTCCTTCAAGATTAGCTTTCCCCATCAGTGTTCTAACCTTGATGTTTCCATCTTCCTTTAAATCTGTTTTTTCAGTTCCTTCAAAATATAAATTCATGCTACTAATATAAGAAAAGTTTTTAACTCCTGCAGATTTTGCGGATGTTATAACACTTACCAAACCAGATATGTATTTTACATAATCTTCTTTTTTATTTAGATGTTCATCCTGCAAGCCCATAAATATAACCATATCTGGACTTATATTTTCTAAAACTTTTCCTAATCTTTCGCTTGTAAATTCAAAATTGTACTGTTGAAATATTCCCTTTTCTTTCTTTTCTTCCATACTAGAGTTCCCAGTAATAATAAATATTTCGTGATTTTCTTTTTGAAGTTTACTGATTAATTTTCTTTGGAATACATTATTGTACCCACATAATAGTATTTTTATATTAATCTCTCCCTTCTTTATCAAGACAGTTTTCAAACTGCTCTAGCTTTGATTTTAAGTCTTTATTTTCATCTTTCAAAATTGCTATCTGCATGGACAATTCTGATACTTCATTAATCATTTTTGAAATAGATGATGAATGACTAAAAATAATAAAAACAATTAGTACAATTATTATAACAAATAGTATTGTAGGTGGGTACCATACCCCAAACCAACTAGATACAATATTTACAACATTTGGGAATATGCCTAGAAGCATAATGACTATGGCACTTATAAGCCAAGGTACTGATTGAGCCTCTGTTATGATTCTTGATTTCATCTTTGTGACGACTATATAAATTAAAGATATCCCAACAGCTTCTGCCGCAACACTAACTAAGATTTGCATAAACTCTCCATTTCTTTGCTATATATACAACTGTATTTTAACACATATTTATATTCAATTGAATATTTTGATTTAATTTAGTAATTATTTAATATTTATTTTTTATTTTTCAGATAATTCCCAAATGTCCCAAGTAAGTATTTGACTGTTTTTGTCCTTCCTAAAACTGCAAAGTATATTAAGTTACACACTATGAAACAGATAACAGCTTTAATAAAAAATCCTAAAACACCTGTAATGGACAATAAATCTACAATAAAGTTCGTTATATATAAATTCACAAACAACAAAACTATTCCTAAGCCTTGTATAAAAAAATATCTGCACTTATTTTTAACATTCATTGCCTTACAAATAAGTATAGGTTCATACCAATAAAAGGTTAAAACCGATGCTATTGTTGTTGATATAAATATTCCTATTAATCCAAATTGTCTTCCTAGAAAAAAAGACAGTAATAAGTTAATTACAGCCGTTGCAATCATCATATATTTAACTTTATTAAAAATCCCAAGAGTCTCTCTAAAAATCTTCATAGAATCCCTTATGCATGAAAGATAATAATTAACAACTATTATAATAACAACTGTTTCAGATAGTAGATACTCTTCTCCTATCCATAGAGTAATAAAGTCTTTAAATAAAATCAATAAACAAATCACAGTCATTCCTGATAGCCATATAGAAATAACCTGAACCATTTTAAATATTTCATATGCTGCTTCATTATCTTTTTCAGCAATCAAATTTCCTACACTTGATGAAACTGCCGAATATATAACTGCTATTACACTCGAAATCCCCATTATGATAAGGTCATAATTTGAATAATAGCCAACCCATACTATACCTACAAGTATAGAAATATATATATTATCCGTACTATTAACAAGTACTGTTGCCACCCTATAGGCAAACAAATCTTTTATATTTTTCTTTATTTCAATTTTTTCTTTTTCCGATACATCTTTCTCTCCTTTTTCATAAATAAAAGGATAATATCTTTTTGTCAAAATATGTGATGTCAAAGCAAAACTTAATGTCTTAATATTTAGCACTATAAGATATATCAAATAACTCCTAAATACTAATAAGACAACCATAAGAATCGTAAATCCCAAAACATCTGCTACTATCTGAGCAATTGATAGTATATATTTTCTTTGGTCTGCAACTAATAAAAACTTTTTATATATAAACAAATTGTATATTAAAATATTCACTAAAAAAACTATATAAAATATTATCAAACCATCAATCTTATATTCTGTCTTTACTATGAGCGGAAGGATTGGCACTATGCATAAACCAATCAACGTCATTATTACAGTAATGTTTACATAGTACTTTCTAAAGAGAGAATATAGACCTCTTATTTTCACAATGTCTTTATTATATATAGGTTTAAATAAACTATAAACCATTGCAACACCTATTCCGAATTCTGCAAATGAAAATAGAATAAATATATTTGTAAAAAGACCATTAACACCTAGATATACCGAACCTAAAACCTTAATAAATACTGTCTTTGCTAAAAAATTCATTACAAGTGATATACCTTGATAAAATAATCCTATTGATACATTTCGCATTGAGTTTTTTTCTCTAGAATCATTATTCATTATTTGTTCCACTCTTTATATTGGTTTCCCTATTTTTTTCTTTACGAATATCAATAAACTTAAGTATCTGTATCTAGCCTTTTTCTTAATAAAAATAATTAAAGCTGATAATTTTTTATTTTTATTTTCTTTTAGGTTTAATAAAAAATTAATATTATCAACTGTCTCTTCATTTGTGTCTGTCATATGCATAGATCTTTTTTTATATCCGATTTTTTTCCTGACTATCTGTTTAAGATCTTCAGCCTTTTTAGGGCTCACCCCGTAAAGCACAACACATATCATTTTCCCATGATTTTTATAAGATAATAAAGCTTTACCTGCAATACCTATAAAATCATTTTTTTCGTTTCCAATCCATTCTTCATTCTTATATATTTCATGAATTAGACGTCTATGTGATTCATAATTTAAAGTAAATGTCTTTTTATATACTATGTCAATTTTTTCTTTTTCTAATTCTTTGAAAAAAATATGTTTTTTGCAGAATCCTTTTGGCCATATGTATGCAATCAAACATTCCCCTTTATATTTTGCATACTCCTGAACCATTAGAAGTAAATTTTGCTCGTCTAAAAGATGTTTCCTAAAATAATTATAGTCAAAAACTGTTTTTATATGATTAAATTTAACTACTTTCACTTTCTTTTTGAAATAAACTGCACAAGCAATTCTATGGGCTCCACCAATTGCCACATTGTCTGCACCTACAGGTATTAAAGAAATCTCTGGATTAAACCCTTCTTTTTTTATAGACTCAATAATTTTAATAAAAGTTTTTTTATATTTTTCGTATGTATTTTTATTTCTATTCCCATATTCTGTAAAATGTCCATCTGTAAAAGCATCTATATGTTTTCTGTAAAGTTCCTCTGCTCTTTTCATATCTTTACCTGTTTCATAAGCATCTATAAACTTTATTTTTGCTGCAATATCAATTCTTTCTAGTGTCAATAAATCAATACCATCCATATACTCAACTGTATGTGGTGTATCATTTTCTATTTTATGTTGTTTGATTACATAATCTGATATTAACTTTAAGTATTCTCCGCTATTTCCCACAGTATTTACTCCTTAAACAGAATTTTTGCACTTTACATAACCTAACTAATTTATTATACTATTTTTTTTTAATATTATCAATAAAACCACACTAATTTACTATATAGCGTGGTCTTATTTGTTAATTTATTTAGTTATTAGCTCTCTTACAAGCTTATTTATAAGTCCTGGGTCTGCTTTACCCTTAGTTGCTTTCATTGTTTGTCCTACCAAAAATCCTAAAGCTTTCTCTTTTCCAGCATTAAAATCTTCCACTGATTTTGGATTCCCATCAATTATTTCTTGAACAATAACTTTGAGAGACTCTTCATCCCCCTCCATTTTCAAACCTTTTTCCTGTACATATTTTTCCGGGTCAACATCTTCACTAAAAACAATTTCAAAAACTTCCTTTGCTACTGTTCGATTTATTTGAGATGCATCTATGAGCTTTATAAGCTTAGCAAGGTTTTCTGGCGAGAAGTTAACATCATCAGCTTCAATCTCTTTTTCTTTCATAAGCCTCATTGTCTCAACCATAATCCAGTTACTAACTTCTTTTGGTTTTTGACATATTTCAACTGTTTTTTCAAAAATATCTGCTAATGTTTTATGATATGTAATTATATTTGAATCATATTCTGGAATTTTGTATTCCTGAATATATCTTTCCCTTTTTTCATCTCTTAATTCAGGTTCTCTTGATTTTACTTCCTTAATCCATTCCTGACTTATAAAAATAGGTGTTAAATCTGGCTCTGGAAAGTATCTATAGTCATGAGCATCCTCTTTTGAACGCATTGCGAAAGAATATTCTTTATTGTCGTCCCATCTTCTTGTCTCCTGAATAACTTCTTTTCCATCTTCTATGAGCTCTATTTGTCTTTCAGCTTCTGCTTCAATAGCTCTTGCTATAGCTTTAAAAGAGTTTAGATTTTTCATTTCTGTCCTTGTTCCAAACTCCTGCTGCCCTACTTTTCTAACAGAAAGGTTAACATCAGCTCTCATAGAACCTTCATTAAGCTTACAATCAGAAGCTCCAAGATATTGAATAATAAGTCTTAATTTCTCCAAGTATGAAATTACTTCTTCAGCCGAACGCATATCAGGCTCTGATACAATTTCAATCAAAGGAACACCCGACCTATTAAAATCTACCAAGGAACAGTCTTCCCAGTCATCATGTATAAGTTTTCCTGCATCTTCTTCCATATGAATTTCATGTATACCTATATTTTTTTTGCCTTCAGGAGTATCGATCTCAACGAATCCATCTCGGCATATAGGAAGGTAAAGCTGGGAAATCTGATAATTCTGAGGATTATCAGGATAAAAATAATTTTTCCTGTCAAATTTACAACATTCTGTTATATTACAATTTGTAGCAAGCCCTACAGACATAGCATATTCAACAACCTGCTTATTTAAAACAGGAAGTGAACCTGGCATACCTGTACATACTGGACAGGTGTGTGTATTAGGTGCTCCACCAAATTGTGTTGTACATGAACAGAATATTTTTGTTTTAGTAGCAAGTTCAACGTGTACTTCTAGTCCAATTACTTTTTCATAAGCTGCCATCTAGAGCACCTCCTTTGCTAAAACTTCATAAGTGTATGCTGCTTTTATAATATTTTCTTCTTTAAAGCAATCTCCAATTAACTGCACTCCAATAGGCAGTCCATTGCTACTCTTTCCACAAGGAACGCTAATACCTGGCAAACCAGCTAAATTAACAGCAATAGTATATATATCTCCTAAGTACATTTTTATTGGATCTACTAAACTTTCACCGATTTTAGGGGCACATGTAGGTGCTGCCGGTCCCAATATAACATCATATTTTTCAAAAGCTTTGTCAAAAGCCTGTTTAATAAGAGCCTTTGTTCTTAGCGCTTTTAAGTAATATGCATCATAATATCCACTACTTAAAACAAAAGAACCTAGCATAATTCTTCTTTTTACCTCTGGACCAAAACCTTCGGAACGAGTTTTTTTATACATGTCATGCATTCCTTCAAATTCTTTTGTCCTATATCCAAATTTAACCCCTTCAAACCTTGCAAGGTTTGAACTAGCTTCAGCTGACGCTATTACATAATATGCTGGTATTGCATATTCTACTAAACTTAAATCAAACTCTTCTATTATTGCTCCTTCTTTTTCAAGAAGTTTTGCAGCATTCAAAACAGACTCTTTAACTTCTTCATCAAGACCTTCTCCAAAATAATCTTTAGGTATACCTATCTTTAGTCCCTTTACATCTTTCATAAGATGTTTTGTAAAATCAATATCGTCCCTTTTCACTGAAGTGGAGTCCTTTTCGTCATGGGATGATATAACCTCTAAAAGACTTACGCAGTCAGAAACATTATTTGCAATAGGTCCAATCTGATCAAGTGATGATCCATAGGCTATTAACCCATATCTTGATACTGTTCCATATGTAGGCTTAATTCCAACAACACCACAAAAAGAGCTTGGCTGTCTTATAGAACCACCTGTATCTGAGCCAAGAGAAATCGGAACTTCATTAGCTGCTACTGCTGCACATGAACCTCCTGATGAACCTCCTGGAACATAATCTGTATTGTGTGGATTTTTTGTTATTCCAAAAGCACTTGTTTCTGTAGTACTTCCCATTGCAAATTCATCCATATTGGTTTTGCCAACTATAACAAGTCCTGCTTTTTCAAGATTTGTCACCACTTCCGAATCATAAGGTGGAACAAAATTTTCTAGAATTTTTGATGAACATGTTGTTTTCAAACCCTTAGTACATATGTTATCTTTAACACCGATAGGAACACCTGCAAGAGGGTTATTTAGTTCTCCATCGTCTATCATTTTTTGAACTTTTATCGCTCTTTTTTTTGCGCCTTCTTCATCAATAGTTACAAAAGCATTAATCTCATTATCAGAATTTTTTATTTCATTTATATATGATTCTAATACTTCCATCACTGTAAATTCTTTGTTTTTTATTTTTTGGCCTATTTCTAAGGCACTCATATTTTTAATTTCCATAAATGCCTCCTATTCTACTGTTTTTGGTACTTTAAAACATCCATCTTTTGTTTCTGGTGCATTTTTCAATATATTATCCCTATCATCCCCATTTTCTACAACATCATCTCTAAAAACATTGTTCATTGGAAAAATATGAGATACTGGTTCAACACCTTGTGTGTCTAATTCATTTAATTTATCAATATAGTCAAGCATCCTACCCATATCACTTTTCGCATGCTCTTTTTCTTCTTCTGACAAATCAAGTTTTGCCAATATCGACACATAATCTATAACTTCATTTGATATAATATTAGACATAAAATCCTCCTTTATTTATAACTATCTATGGTTCAAGTCTTGATAAATCTCTAGGGAATAAAGTAGTCTCCCTAACATTATCTTTACCTATAAGCTTCATTGTAAGTCTTTCTAGACCTATGCCTAATCCGCCATGAGGTGGCATACCATGTTTAAAAATCATAAGGTAATGCTCCATGCCTTCTTCGTCCATGCCCCTGCTTGCGATTTTTTCTCTAAGGGCTTCATAGTCGTGTATTCTTTGACCTCCTGTTGTTATTTCTATTCCATTAAATAAAAGGTCAAAACTCAAGGTATATGTCGGATCTGCTGGGTCATCCATAGCATAAAAAGGTCTCTTTTTTGATGGATAATGTGTTACAAAAACAAAGTCTGCATCAAATTCTTCCTTCATATACTTACTTATAAGCACTTCCTCTTCTGGCTCTAAATCATAAGGATTTCTTATTTGACGATTGTATTTTTCCGAAACCTTTTGCTTGGCTTCATCAAATCTTATCATCGGTATTTTATCAGCACTTGGAAGATCTATTTTTAGAATCTTCAATTCTCTTTGATATTCACTTTTCAATAGGTTCAGGACATATTTTAGCATTCCCGCTTCCATTGCCATTATATCCTCATAACTATTTATATATCCCATTTCAAAATCAAGACTAGTATATTCATTTAGATGTCTGTGTGTATTATGCTTTTCAGCTCTAAAAACAGGTGCGGCTTCAAACACTCTATCATATACACCTACCATTGTCTGTTTGTAGAACTGAGGGCTTTGAGCTAATTCTGCCTTTTTATTAAAATAATCAAGCTTAAAAATATTTGCTCCACCTTCTGCTCCTCTTGAAACAATTTTCGGCGTTCTTATTTCAGTGAATCCTTCATTAAATAAAAAGTCTCTAAAACCTTTCACTATACCTTCCTGTATTTTAAATTTTGCTCTTTCTTTTATATTTCTTAAAGATACAGGGCGTAAATCTAGTAATGTTTCAAGATTTGATTTTAATTCCCACTTTGATATAGGTATTGGCATTGGCGCTGCTGGTTCTGATAAAATCTTTACTTCTTTAAGTCTTAGTTCTATACCATTTGGTGCTCTATCTTCAACAGCTACTGTTCCCACAACCTCAACAGCTGAGTTTTCTTTTAAATCTTTTATCTGAAAATTAGTAACTCCTTCTTCATATACACACTGTAAAAGACCTTCTCTTTTTCTTAAAACTACAAACGCTACTTCTCCCATATTCCTTATGGTATGAACTGTACCATTAACGCAGACTTCTTTTCCGATATAGTCTCCATTAACAATTTCTAAAAGTTCAAGAGTTCCTGTTTCATTTACTCCTGTAATAAAATCCATATTTATTTCTCCTTTGTAATATTGAATAAAAAATCCCGAAACAGCAAAAACTGTTTCGGGACGGGGTTATCAAACTCCGCGGTACCACCCGCATTCAGGATAATCATCCTGCTCTTTAAGTCACTTAACGCGCGAAAACGTACAAACCTACTAATCATTTCAGAATGTCTGCTCCAGAGTGTTCCCTTTTGACTTCGTCCTTCGAATAGTGCTCTCAGTCGGCGACACTATATTCCTGTCGAGTTATTAAGTCCGAGTCTCTTTCAATGCATTTAAAATTATTATTCTTTATCATACATTTATATATTTTGATTGTCAAGTATAAATTAATAGTTTAAAATTGTATTGGAGGTATTTTTATGAAACTAAAATCAGGCGAAGTTAACACACTAGAAAAGGATTCTATTATATACAATTTAGGGGATACTGTAAACACCATAGGTTTTATTACTGAAGGTACTGTTTTAAAATCAAATATTACAAACAGCGAAGAAATCAAAAGTGGTTCTTTTATCGGAGTACAAAGTTTATATGAAGGTACATATAATGCCAATTTTTCTGCTGCTACTGATGTATCAATAAGAGCAATAGATGCCAGATCTCCAGGAACACTTGCAGACTTTCTTTCAGAAAATTCTCATCTACATGAAAGATTTTTTCTCCATCTTTGCAGATTGATTTCTCAACTCTATGAAATGCACAACAAGCTATATACCCAAGCAATAATAATCTATAAGTTCCAACAAACCTTATACGAAAAGCTAGAAGTAATGTCTCTTGACCAAGACTTTTCCTTTAATAAAAATTTATCTGGTGTTACTTTGATAAAACACTCCTTTTCTGAGCAACCTTTTTATAAAGATTATTTAATTTTCGAAAAATATAATGAGATTCCCGAAAAAGCTTATATGGATATGCGCTCGGGGAAGGCGAAATTATTTGATTCTCAGTCTCAATTAATCAGAAGAATCTATAATTCATATGATTCTTTAATTTCATATGTAAATAGTCTAATAGATGAGTTAGTAGGCGATAACGAAACTTCTTTTTTAAAAAATCTTTCTAGATATGTTTCTTATCTTTATAAGAATTCAAATGAAAAAACTAGCGCCATATCTTTAATGAAAAATTTAAAGGATACTATAAAAACAATAGAGTTTAGTTTAAAAAGAAAATGCTCTATTAATATAGCTGTTGATTATTTTAATATTAACTCATGTATTAAAAAAGCAGAAAAAACAAAGGATACTATAAAAATACCTACTAAAGTGCCAAAAAGCGAAGGTTCATTAAAAACAATTCTTGACTATTCTGAAATATCTAACGATGAAAAAGTTGAATTTGAAGAGCTTTTAATGACTTTTGGACGGTTAAAAGATAAACATTCAAGATCTGACGAAAATAGGAAACTATATAAAAAACTCACAGAAAAATATTATACATTATACGAAAAAGTCTTTTTAAAGTATGTAGATGAAAATAGTTCAAATAAAATCATCGATTTATTTTTGAATTTCGGTTTTTTAGATGAAAAATTATTAACTAAAAAAGAAATTGAGTTTCTTTTTAAAACTGAAGATATTAAAGACTCTTTTCCATGTAAAATTTATAGAATAAAAGACTGGTTAATAGAGGTTTATAAAGGAAATGAATTTGCTTCTAAAAATGAATTTGATGAAGATTATATCGATTATGTTAGACATGAAAAAAAATTACAGGGTTTTTCAAAAGAAAGAGAAGAAACATTACTCAACGACCCTGTTTTAAGAGTTAGATTTGAAATACAAAATATGTTACAGTACAATAATAAACTATTGAGCGGTAATATACTTTCATTTGTTCCCTTCTTACACTCTGAGACTTTTGAAAGTACAATGGAGAAAATGTATTTAATACCTAATTCAATCAACTCTACGATTTTATCCATCAGAGAAATTGATTATTCTGTTTTTTATAGAGAATTTATGTATGCTGACATAGAAGCCAGAATAGAGAAAGAAATTATTCAAAAAGAGGTTTTTCCAATAATAGTACTTTTTCCAATTGCTGGTTCAAACGGTATAATGTGGCAGGAAACAACCAGAAGAAAAAGTAACAGCCCAGGGAGATTTTTCATGCCATCTTTTCTATCAAGTAATCTTGAAGAAACTATACTTAAAATTCTTGGAAGCTTCAGATGGGAATTATGTAAACAGCTTTATGGCGCAGCTTGGAATAATATCCAAACCCCTTCTCTGACGTCTAAATACATGGACTATATACAGTTTTATAGAAAAGATAGAGAACTTTCTCCCGAAAGAAAAGAAGCTTTAAAAGCTCAGATAAGCAGATGTAGAAACAAAACTAATGAAGTATTTATTTCTGATTATATAACATGGGTCAAGCATGAGTCATCTGGAGCAATAAGACTAAATTCTGTTGCAAGAAGAATCCTTGCAACATACTGCCCATTTAGTAAAGAAATTCGAAATAATTTAATAAAACAACCTTTATTTGAAAAGGCAATGTTAAAATATAACACTGATAAAGATAAAAAAATCAAAGAAATAAATAATAGAATAATTGCTTTAAAAAGAAAAAATGCAACCATTACACAGGAACTTATTGATACGCAAAAATTCTATCGAGATTTATAAAAATTAAGAATGGGTCTTCCAAAATTTTCGGAAGACCCATATATATTATATTTTTTTAATTCTATCAATTGCAGCTAATGTGTTTTCATAGCTTCCAAATGCAGTAAGTCTAAAGTATCCTTCTCCACTTGGTCCAAATCCTGAACCTGGTGTACCTACAACATTTGCTTTTTCTAATAAGTAATCAAAAAATTCCCAAGATGTCATTTTATCAGGAGTTTCCATCCATATGTATGGAGCATTTACACCACCTGAAACTTTAAATCCAGCTTCTTTAAGTCCTTCTCGGATTATTTTAGCATTATTCATATAATAAGCTATATGTTCTTTTGTTTCTTTCATACCTTCTGGTGTATAAATTGCAGCTCCAGCTTTCTGAATTATATAAGGAGCTCCATTGAATTTAGTTCCATGTCTTCTTGCCCATAATGAGTTTAAAGATACATCGCCAGATTTTAAATCTTTTGGAACAATAGTATATCCAAGTCTGGTTCCAGTAAAACCAGCATTCTTAGAAAAACTTCTAAGTTCAATTGCACATCCCTTAGCTCCTTCACATTCATAAATCGAATGAGGTACATCTTCTTCTGATATATAAGCTTCATATGCAGCATCATATATAATTACTGCACCTATTTTCAATGCATAGTCTACCCATTCCTGTAATTTTTCCTTTGTTATTGTTGATCCTGTAGGATTATTTGGAAAACAAAGATAAATTAAATCTGGATCTTCTGAAGGAATTTCAGGGGCAAATCCATTTTCTTTTGTGCAAGGCATGTAAATTACATTACTCCACATTTCTTTGTCTGCAAGAAATTCACCTGTTCTTCCAGCCATAACATTTGTATCCACATACACTGGATACACTGGATCACAAACCGCTATTCTGTTATCTGTATCAAAAATATCTCCAATATTTCCTGAATCACTTTTTGCTCCGTCACTAACAAAAATTTCGTCTATGTCTATTTTTACTCCACGTGATAAAAAGTCATTATCAGCAATGGCCTGTCTTAAAAATTCATATCCTAAGTCAGGTGCATATCCTTTAAAAGTTTTTGCATCTGCCATTTCATCAACTGCTTCATGTAGAGTTTTGATTACTGTTGATGATAATGGAAGGGTTACATCTCCAATCCCTAATCTAATAATAGGTTTATCCGGATTTGCTTCAGTAAATGCTGAAACCTTACTGGATATATTTGAAAATAAATAACTCCCTTGTAACTTTAAGTAGTTTTGATTAATTTTAAACATTACTTCATTCCTTTCTTTTTTTGCTCGTATATCATTCTAGTTTTATCTCAACATAATGTCAAGGACCATCCTTGCTGTTTCTAAAAGTGAATTACCGCTATCCATACTTGTTTTTTGTATATAACGGTGAGCTTCAGGCTCTGTCATATTATTTTTTTCAATCAAAACCTTCTTTGCTTCATCTAAAATTTTTATTTCTTCTTCACTTCTCTTTTTAGGTGCTGCTTTTTGCTTTTTCTTTTTCCTAAAAAGAGCCTGATGCATCATTTCTACTGTGTTAACAAAATCATTTATTTTTAATGGCATTGGAACACAGACAACTCCGTCACCTGTACATTCTGCCCATTTGTCCTGAGATGCAACCAAAAGCATGTCTATATTATCAGGTAAAAAATCTCTTATTTCCGAATACATCATATCTTTAAATTTATAACCGCAAATAAGTATTCCGTACTCTAAACTTTCTACTGCATTTATCGCTGCTGCCCCTGTGGTGCACACTGCTGTAACAGAATAGCCGCTTCTAAACAAAAGATTTTTTATATTTTTTGCATTATCCAAGTTTGGGAAAGCAACTACTATGCTTACCAATCACACCACCTCCTTAGTGTTTTTTTAAAAAGCAGCGCTAAAATTTATGTAGAAATTGTTCTATTTCCCAATTCGTAATTTGACCGCTATATTCCTGCCATTCAAGCTTCTTAGCTTCCATATACTTCTCATATGTATGATTCCCTAAGACCTCTTTTATAAGTTCATCTTTTTCAAGCTCTTCTATAGCTTGTAAAAGTGTTGTAGGCAAGCTCTCAACTCCTAGCTCTATTTGCTCTTCTTTTGTCATTTCAAAGATATTTCTATCTACACTTGCTGGTGGTTTTAATTTTCTTTCCACACCGTCTAAACCTGCTGCCAAACAAACCGCTAGAGCTAAATATGGATTACTCGCTGAATCTGGACTTCTCAACTCGATTCTAGAGCCTTCTCCCTTACTGTTTGGTATTCTAATTAAAGGACTTCTGTTTGTAGCTGACCAAGCTATATAAACTGGCGCCTCAAAACCTGGCACAAGTCTTTTATATGAGTTTACTAGTGGGTTAGTTATTATAGTCATTCCTTTAATATGTTCCATAATTCCTGCCAAGAAAGAATATGCTACCTCACTTAAACCATTTGGATCTTTTTCATCTGCAAATACATTTTTGCCATCTTTTGAAAGGGACATATTAGTATGCATTCCCGAACCATTCATTCCATGTTTTGGTTTTGGCATAAATGTTGCATATAATCCATGTCTTTTCGCAATGGATTTAACCGCAAGTTTAAAAGTCATAATATTATCTGCTGTTTTCATTGCATCATCATATTTAAAATCTATTTCATGCTGAGCCGGAGCAACTTCATGATGAGAAGCCTCTATTTCAAACCCCATTTCTACAAGATTTAAAATAATATCTCTTCTTGCATTTTCTCCTAAATCTATAGGCCCTAAATCAAAGTATCCAGCTTTCTCGTGTGAGCAAGTAGTTGGATTTCCATTGTCGTCTGTGTTAAATAAGAAAAATTCACACTCTGGTCCTACATTGAATGAATAACCCATCTTATTTGCTTTTTCACAAACTTTTTTCAATATATACCTTGGATCTCCTTCAAAAGGTTTTCCATCAGGTCTGTAAACATCACAAATAAGTCTTGCCACTTTCCCTTGCTGTGGTCTCCATGGAAAAATTTCAAATGTGTCTAAATCAGGGTGTAAATACATGTCTGATTCATCTATTCTAACAAAACCATCTATCGATGAGCCATCAAACATACATTTATTGTCTAATGCTTTTTCTAGTTGGCTTGATGTAATTGCAACATTTTTCATAGTACCAAATATGTCTGTAAACTGAAGTCTGATAAATTCAACATCTTCGTCCGCTACCATTCTAATAATTTCCTGCTTACTATATTTCATATTATATTCCTCCTTCTATTTGTGACTTTTATTACACTGAATAATATTTTAAATTCAGCTAAAAATGGGCGCACTTATCCTTCGGATAACGCCCTTGTCTCTTTAAGAGAATAACAATTTTTCTTTTTCTTGTCAATAAGTTTGCATTTCTACTTAAAAGTATTATAATTTAAGTATAATATTAACGATATGGAGGTTTTTTATATGAAAATCATAAAAAAAATCGTAGCAAGAGTTCAAGGTTTTTTTGATACCATAAGCAGATTTTTACTAACCACCATTTTTCTTGTCTTAGCAGCTATTATAAATTCAATAAATATTTCTCAAGAAAGTATTAACGAGTTAGGAAAATATGTTTTAATTCTGTTTGTTGGTGCTTTTTTTGCTATTGTGGCTCAAGTAGTATATGAAAAATATTTCAGTGGTATAATTAAAAGAATACTATCCATGGCAATAGCTTTAGCTTTAACTGCGGCCTACTACTTTGCTTTTATTCACAATCAGGATATGAACACAATAATGATTGTCAGAGCATCAATAGTATTATTCGCTTTACTAATTGCTTTTATTTGGATTCCAATAATAAAAACAAAATTCAACTTTAACGAAAGCTTTCTTGTAGCTTTCAAATCCCTTTTCATCGCTGTTTTTTTCGCTTCTGTATTATTTGGAGGTGTTAGCTTAATTATTGCAGCAATTGACAACCTCTTGTTTGCAGTAGATGAAAAAGCATATATGCAAAGTACCAGTATTATTTATATTCTTTTTGCTTCACTATATTTCCTATCACTTATACCTTCATATAATAAAAACGATCAAACCAAAGAAGAAAATGAGCATATTGAAAAAATGATTTCCTGTGGTAAGTTTCTAGAAATCCTTATTTCATATATTCTCATTCCTCTTGCATCTGTTTTTACATTAATCTTATTAATTTATATAATAATTAATTTTACAGACGAATTTTGGAGAAATAGTCTTTTAGAACCAATGCTTGTTTCATATTCTATAGTTGTTATTGTATTATACATCTTATCAAGTACACTAGGTAATAAGCTGGTAAAATTATTCCGAATGATATTTCCAAAGGTATTAATACCAATAGTTCTATTTCAGACAATTGCTTCGGTATTGAAAGTCGGAGATAACGGACTACCTTTCACAAGGTATTATGTTATACTTTACGGTCTTTTCGCTCTTACTTCTGGTATAATTTTCAGTATAATTTCTATTAAGAAAAACGGATTAATCGCACCAATTCTTATTGGACTACTAATCATTTCCATAATTCCACCTATTGATGCGTTTTCAACTGGAAAAAGAACTCAGATAAATATGCTTGAAAAAGTTTTAGAAGAAAATTCAATGCTTATAAACGAAGAGGTTGTTCCTAATCCTGACATCAATGAGTCAGATATGCAAAAAATCACACAGGCAGTTGAATATATTTTTTCCATGGGATACGATAATGAAGTTTCTTTCTTAAAAGATGACTTTAATATGTACGAAGACTTTAAAGTCGTTTTTGGCTTTGATCCTTACTATTATCATGATATAGAAGATGAGTATAGATACGGTGGTGGAAATTTGGATGAACGAATTGCTATAGATGTGTCAGGGTATGATTACATGATACTATCATATCTAAATATCTCTGATAGAGAGGATAATGCTGATACAGAACCAAATTCTATTGAAATAGATGGAAATACATACACAGTTACCTATGCTAATGGTCAGGAAAACGGTATTGTTTATGTTTTAGATGAAAACAGTAACAGCATTATTTCTTTAGATATACTTGATTCAATTCAAAAACTATATGAATCCTTTGATTACAACAACATGTATGAAAATTATCTTACATTAGAAGAAGCAACAACTACCGTAGAAAATGAATCAGCAAAATTAGAAGCTATAATTCAGTCATTTTGGTATGAAGTTGATGACCAGGAAGAAATGTTTTTTGCTAGCTTCTACCTTTTGATTTCGATTAAGTAGAATAAGGGTTTGCTGTTTAAACAATACATAAAATACTGCCCATGTAAATATAATAGGGCAGTATTTTCAGGTTTGTATTATTATTATTTATTAAATATAATGTATCTCTACTCCTGAAAAACTAGCACTCCCCTTTAAAACCACAGTTGGGGTTTCATTATTTAGTCGTTTTCCTTTTTCATCAACACCACCTAACATGGCATCAATTTGATTTATTACATTCCATTCTTTTGGAATATAAACTTCAACACCTCCAAAAGAAACATCAAATACTATCTCTGCATAATCTGAATTCAAGTTCGCCTGATCAAAATAAACTTTCATTGCTCCAAATGAACATTTTATAACTGCTTTTTGAAAGTTCTCACTTTTTATATATTTAACACTTGATCCAAATTTCACAAAACATTCTACAAAATCTCCATTTTCTTCTTCAATATCCTCTTTAAATTCGCTGTTATTATAACAGCATCTTTCTTTCTTACGTCTTAATGGAGAAAATATCAAAGAAAAACCAATACTTCCTAACAAAGCTATCGCTAGTACTGGCCACGGAGTTAATTTTTCAAGCCCTAGTACAACATCATACATGATAATAAGAAATGCTAATGGGAAAAATATTCCAACAAACCAAAGCCTTACAAGACTTGTTAAAAAAATTCCAATAAATAGTATAGATAAAACAATTTTCCATACACTAATATCACTTAAATATCCTAAACTTCCGAAAACTATTAATATAGCCGCAAGTATTAATAAAATACCCCAAAATAGACTTTTTCTTTTCATGAACTTATCCTCTTTTCTTCTAATCTGCTTTTAAGAGCTTTATAGTAATATCTAGATACATATACTTTTTTATGTGTCTTATTAAATTCAACTACACTTGAAGCAGTAAGATTTTTTGTTATGGAATAGATATGATTAATGTTTAGAATCGCTGACTTTGATACCCTCATAAAAAATCCTGGTAACTTTTCTTCCAATTCATATAAACGATATTTTGTCTGAAACATATCATCTACAGTATGAACCGTTATGAATTTTTCGGTTGTTTCAAAAAATAAAATATTTTCAAGCTTAACATAATAATTTCTTTCTCCTTTGTAACATTCAAAAACTCTTTTTTCTGTAATTATATCTCTAATTGAATTTTGAATTTTACTCACTGTCTCATCAATAAAAGGTACTTGAATTATTATTTCACCTTCATATTTTTCATCAATATCTACTCTAATTTTCATATTTTCATCTCCACAATCCCATTATATCAATGGAAAAGGATAAGTAAATGCTATTTAACTAAGTGGTCAATTTTCTATACCAAGTGGTTAATTTTCCCCTTTAAACTGTCTAAAAGAATATCAATATTATCTTCGATTCTTTTTCCTTTTTCTTTAATAACTATTTCAGCATATTTTTCAAAAAGTACTTTTCTTTCATCATAAACGTCTTTTAATGTTTGATCTTTTCTAATAACCATCCCTCTAGATTTTGTACTTTTTATCCTTTTTCTTAAAACATCGTATGGTACCTCTAGGTAGACAATTAAACCATCTTTTTTTAAGTGCTCCATTGCTTCTTTACAATAAACAACGCTTCCACCAGGGGCTATCACTGTATTTTTAACATTTATTCCCTTATTAATGTTATTTTCTATTTCTAAAAATTTATCCAATCCCTTTTTTTCAATAATCTCACTTAAAAGAGAATTTTCACTTTTTTGTATTAAGAGATCCGTATCTAGAAAATCTAATCCCAGTCTTTTTGCGACAATTACTCCTAGTGTACTTTTTCCTGCTGCGGACATTCCAATTAAAACTATATTACTTTTCAATTAATTTTTCCTTTCTGCTTTTTATACATTATAACTCTGAAAATAAATATATACCACCATAATTTATTTGCCTTTACATAATAATCCTAGTATAATTTATAATACGAAGTCATACTTTTTAAGGCAGGTAGATAATATGAAGATAAAAGAAGTTTTTAAAAATTTCTTTTCCAGTAAGTTTCTTGTTATCTTAACTGGTATTATAGTTACAGGTCTTGCTGTGTGCGTGGTTTTAGGTGTTACAATGCTTGCTAACCCTTCACCACTTTATACAGAGCAAATTACAACTAATAATACAAAAGCTCAGACTGATGAGCTTTCAAGTGAGGAAACTCAGACCTCTGAATCAGAGACTGAAACTGAAACCGAGACGGAAAATAAAACCAGCTACAAAATAATGGTAAATATAGCTTTAAACTGTGTAACAATATACAAAACTGAAGATCAAAAAGAATATACTCCTTTTAAAGCAATGATATGTTCCTCTGGATTAGGTGGCGAAGACACCTATACTCCAATAGGAGAATTTGCTCTTCAAGGAAAAGCAGTATGGTGTTTAATGATTGGAGATGTTTATACCCAATATGCCACAAGAATTACAGGTGGAATAATGTTTCATTCAATACCATATGCCGAAAGATCAAAGTCTACTTTATATTATAATATGTATAATATTTTAGGAAATAAGGCATCACATGGATGTATCCGACTTTGTGCTTCGGATGCTAAATGGATTTTTGATAATTGTCCATATGGAACACCTGTAACAATATATCAAGATTATTCTTCACCAGGTCCATTGGGCAAGCCTACTCTATTAACTATTCCATATAATCATCCACTAAGAAATTGGGATCCAACAGATCCTGACGAAAATAATCCTTGGAGAACTTACACCACAAAAATAGAGGGGGATAATACTGAATTTTCAGTACCTATAGGTACATCTATAGATACAATTATTGATACTTTTACTGCTCATGATAGTTATGGTAACAATTTAACCTATAAACTTATTATAAATGGCACTTACAATATGGATAAAGCTGGAAGATATAAAGTTAATTTAACTCTAGATGACTGGTATTTATGCGACACATTACAATTAACTATAAATGTTTATTCAGAAGAGCCTACACAAACCACAACTACGCCACCAGAGTATTCAATAACAAATCTTAGTGGTTCTGATACTTTTGATTTAGCTATAGGAGCTACTGAAGAAGACATACTTTCAAACTTTTCTTCTAGTGATGGAGCTGATAATCTTGATGAATATTTGATTATAAATGGAAGCTATGATTTAAATTCAGCAGGTAGTTATACTGTAACTGTTGAAATATATAAAGACGAAGAGACCTTAAAAGAATATGGACCAATTACAATAAACATTACATAATAGGGGGAATTTAATGGCAGAAAAATTTTACGCAGTCAAAGTAGGAAGGAAACCAGGAGTTTATCTAAACTGGAATGACTGTAAGGCTCAAGTTGATGGTTATACTGGCGCAAAATATAAAAGCTTTAAAACTTATGAAGAGGCAATAGATTTTTCAGGAGTTGACGAGAATTATAAACAGCTATCACTATTTGATGAATTAAGCAACACTCCATGTCCTCAGGAAAAACCTTTTTCTGATTCACAAAATGCAGTTGCATATGTTGATGGAAGTTATAACATTTCAAATAAACTTTTTTCATACGGTATGGTAATTTTTTACGATAACGAAGAACTTCACTTTTCAGAAAAAATTGATGATACTGAACTTGCAGAAATGAGAAATGTTGCAGGTGAAATCAAAGGGGCTGAAGCAGCAATGCATTTTGCTTATTCAAAAAATTGTAAAAACTTAACTTTGTATTATGACTATGAAGGAATTGCAAAATGGTGTCAGGGACTATGGAAAACAAATAAACCAGGAACAATTGCTTACAAGCAGTTCTATGACAGTATTAAATCTCATTTAAATGTAAAATTCATTAAGGTCAAAGGTCACTCAGGTGATAAATATAATGATTTAGCAGATGAATTAGCAAAAGCTGCTATATTTGATTAATTTTTTTTAAGTATTGACAAATATTTTTTACATGTAATATAATTGAAAAGTAATATTGATAAACCTATGATTGAGAGTAGTATCCAATTCATTGTATTTCAGAGAGTTACCGTTGGTGGAAGCGTAACATACAAATTTTGGTGAATGGACTCATAAGGGTGGAAGGAAAGCTTTCTTAATTAATGAAGTGAGTAATATCCAACGGGAATATCCTATCCGTTATCAAAGGGAGCGTATATTTTTGTATATGACAAGAGAGGTCTTTTTAGACAATCAGGGTGGTACAGCAAAGTTAATGTCTTTGTCCCTATTGGGGACAAAGACTTTTTTAATTTAAAAACCAAAAGAAAGGATGGAAAAAATGAGCAACAAAATACCTTACAAAACATATCTAGAAGAAAGCGAGATGCCAAAACAATGGCTAAATCTAAAAGCTTTCATGAAAGAACAACATGAACCTTTTATACATCCAGGAACTATGAAACCATGTGTAAAAGAAGATTTATTACCAGTTTTCTGTGATGATTTAGTAGATCAGGAACTTAACGAAACTGATAAGTATATTGATATCCCAGAAGAAATTCAGGATTTTTATAAACTATTCAGACCATCTCCTTTAACAAGAGCATATAACCTTGAAAAAGCCCTTGGAACACCAGCTGAAATTTATTATAAATTTGAGGGAACAAACACTTCTGGTTCTCATAAATTAAATACTGCTGCTGCTCAGGTTTACTATGCAAAAAAACAGGGTCTTACACATTTAACTACAGAAACAGGTGCTGGACAATGGGGAACTGCATTATCAATGTCTACAGCATTCTTTGATATTGATTTAACTGTATATATGGTTAAAGTTTCTTATAACCAAAAACCTCATAGAAAAGCTGTTATCGAAGCATATGGAGGAAAAGTTATACCTTCTCCATCAGAAACAACAGAAGTTGGAAAAAAAATATTAGCAGAAAATCCTGACACTGGTGGTTCTCTAGGATGTGCTATTTCAGAAGCAATGGAACTTTCCTTAAAAACACCTAATTGTCGTTATGTGCTAGGAAGCGTTCTTGATCATGTTATTTTACACCAATCAATAATTGGTTTAGAAGCTAAAACAGCATTAGACAAATACGGTGTAACACCTGATATTGTAATCGGCTGTGCAGGTGGTGGTTCAAACCTTGCTGGTGCTATTGCACCATTTATGGCAGATAAACTTGAAGGAAAAAATGATATTAGATTTATTGCTGTAGAACCAGCTTCATGCCCAACGCTTACAAGAGGTAAATATGCATTTGATTTTGGGGATACAGGAAAAATGACTCCACTTATGAAAATGTATACTCTTGGTAGTGGTTTTATGCCTGCGCCAAACCATGCTGGCGGTCTTCGTTACCATGGCATGTCACCTATCATTTCAAAGCTTTACCATGACGGTTATATGGAAGCTCGCTCTTATGAACAGACAAAAGTTTTTGAAGCTGCAACTACATTCTTAAGAAGTGAAGGAACATTACCTGCTCCAGAATCTGCTCATGCAATAAGAGCTGCAATTGATGAAGCACTCGTTTGTAAAGAAACAGGTGAGAAAAAGAAAATATTCTTTAATCTTTCAGGAACAGGATTCTTTGATATGACAGCATATGCTTCATATAATGATGGTACTATGACAGACTATATACCTACAGATGAAGACTTACAAAAAGGTTTTGATTCACTTCCAGAAGTAAACCTATAATATATAATGAAAACCCAAAGGCTTTATTCCAAGGAATAAAGCCTTTTTGCTCCAAATTTTGTAATCATTTTATGGGCTACAAATGTAATAATTATCAAAAATACTATTGCGAAAACAACTATTAGAACTACTGATATATTTAATTTTCCATATAAAAATACAGATAATAAGCAAACTCCTCCACCTAAGATCACTGAAAAAAATAATTCGATCATTGTGTTGAAATTTTGTTTAATTGCTGCCTGTTCCGTTTCCCATTTAAGTTTTGGTCTTATCAAATCTGTAATTATCTGAATATATGTAAAAATTACACAGGTAAAAAAACTTAGTATTCCTGAAAGAAGTATTATCCATAAAGGAAAATTTAATACAAACATTGCGATTAAAATATATATAGTTGTTCCTATCAAGCTAATCAGTATTCCTGACAATATTTTTGCAAATATCTGTTTTTCAAAGCTAATTGGAATGTATTTCATTACAAAAAAACTTTTACCTTCTCTTGAAATACCTGTACCAGCTGTAAAATTGAAACTTGTTATGAGTACTGTTATTCCAAATACAACGAGAAAAATAATCCCTGAAACTATTGACTGTCCACTTTCTAAACTACCCAATAAAATTTCCTTTAAGCTTGATATTCCAAAGCCTCCGCCAAAAACACCAGCAGCAACAGGTATCAATAAAAAAACAGGCCATATTATACTCATCATAACACAGTTCATAAAATACATCGGAGTCCTAAATAACAGTTTTAACTCTTTTACTGTATATGTATATAGTACTTTTCTTTTTTTAATAATCTTAAATGACTGCTCTTTCGTTAAAGCTTTTCTTTTTGAGCTAGTACTTGATATACCACTAGCGCCTTTAAAATATAAAAGCTTTGCTATAAAGAGAAATACTATTACAAATAATATTACTGTTACCATAAATAATATTAGCATTATAATATCTCCGTCAATTAAAGCTCTTTCAATTAATATGAAATTTGGAAATACTCTATTGATTACCTCTAACAAAGAGTTATTTCCTTTTATCAAAAGATCCATAACTGCTTCAGATGACATTGAAGAAAATGTGTTTGTCATTGTATTAAATCCTAATGCCAATACCATTATAAATATACTTATAACTATTGTAAGTAAATCTCTGTTTTTTGCCCTTTTTAAAAACCTCATTAAAACTATTGATATAACTCCTCCATAAACTAATGGAACTATTGGAAGTAAAAGTATTGTAAATAGAACTATTATCCAATATATTATTCCAGCTGAAGATGCATAACCATATCCGATCAAAGGAGGTGCCGCAATAACGAATGTTGTAATATATTCATAAAACAAAGTAACTGTAAACTTTGATGCAACTATTTGATAAGGCTTTATTGGTAAGGGCAAGAGATATTCTATATCGCTTGAAAAATAAAACACACTAATAACTATAGATATACCAAAAACAAAGGTCATAATACTTGCAATAGCACAAATAATTCCTATAACAACTCCTTCTTGACCAATCTGACTTAATAATTCGTATCCCTCTTTTCCTGCAAAAAACAAGGCAACTAAAAGTGGTAAAAAACATATCCCTATTAGTAAGTATAATAATTTCGATTTTATATTTATTAGTCTTTTCCTTTTTTTCTTGCCTTGTTCTATACTAGAAATTCCCGATTTTAAAAGAATCTTTGTTAATAAAAAATATTTTTTCATTATTTAGTAACCTCCAGAAAAATATTTTCCAGCGTTTCTTGAGATTTATATTTGTTTTTCAAGTCTTCTAGTGTACCAGAATACTGTAACTTTCCCTTATTTATAATTGCCACTTTATCACAAAGTTTTTCTGCAACCTCCAAGACATGAGTAGAAAATAAAACTGAATTTCCGTCTTTAACATGTTCTTTCATCATTTCTTTTAGTGCAAATGCAGATTTTGGATCTAAGCCTGTTAGTGGTTCGTCTAAAATCCAAACAGCTGGTGAATGTACTAAGGCTCCCATAATCACAATTTTTTGTCTCATCCCATGAGAATAACTAAGTATTTTATCTCCTAGGGCATCTGCCATTTCAAATCTCTCCGACAAATTTTCAATAATATTTGTTCTTTCTTTTGTAGAAACATCATATAAATCAGCCATAAAATTTATATATTCGATTCCTTTCAACCTTAAAAACATATCTGGATTGTCTGAAACAAAACCAAACTGCATTTTCGTTTTTAAAGGTTCTTTTACTATGTCACTTCCATTAACAATTATATTACCACTATCAGGATTTAAAATACCTGTAATCATTTTAAGAGTTGTCGTTTTCCCCGCTCCATTTGGACCAATGAAACCTGTAATTTGACCTTTTTCAATTTCCAGACTTAAATTATCAACAGCTAGTTTATTACCTCCATAACTTTTCGATACACCATTTATGCTAATCATAGTTTCTCCCTTCAAATCCATAATAATACAATTTTATCATTATATTTTTATATTTTCAAATAAAAAGGATAATAGTTTTTTCTATTATCCTAATTGTCTTAATTATATGCATTTTTTTCTATATGTGTTCTTAATTGAATCTGTGGTCCACCTTTTTTTTCTATATAATCTCTTGTTATTGTAACTCTTCCGATTGCCTCATCTTTAGGTATCTCGTACATTATATCAAGCATAAATTCTTCAATTATTGCTCTTAAAGCTCTTGCCCCAGTCTTTTTCTCAATAGCCTTTTCAGCAATTGCTTCTATCGCACTTTCATCAAATTCAAGTAAAACTTCATCTAGCTCTAAAAGTTTTTTGTATTGTTTTAGTATGGCATTTTTAGGCTCTTTTAAAACTTCCATTAACATTTCTTTTGTAAGTCCTTCTAATGTAAATACCACAGGAAGCCTTCCTAAGAATTCAGGAATCATTCCAAAGTTTTTTAAATCTTCTATACTCACCTGTTTAACAATATCATTTTCTTTATCATATTTGTCTTTTAAATCGGCTTTAAATCCTATTGCAGAATTTTTATTTAGCCTTTCTTTTATTACATCTTCTAAGTCAGGAAAGGCTCCTCCACATATGAACAATATGTTTCTAGTATTTATTGTTGTTAATGGAACCATTGCATTTTTACTGTTTGCTCCCACTGGAACTTCAACTTCACTACCCTCTAAAAGCTTTAATAGTCCTTGCTGAACTGATTCTCCACTTACATCTCTGCTGTTTACATTTTTCTTTTTAGCTAATTTATCAATTTCATCGATAAATATTATTCCACACTCTGCTCTTTCTACATCATTGTCTGCAGCTAAAAGGAGCTTTGAAACTACACTTTCTATGTCATCACCAATATATCCTGCTTCTGTTAGAGAAGTTGCATCTGCAATTGCCAAAGGAACATCTAAAAGTTTGGCAAGAGTCTTAACCAAATATGTTTTTCCACTTCCAGTCGGCCCTATCATAAGCATATTTGATTTTTCAATTTCTATTTCATCCATTGTATTTGTAACAACTCTTTTATAATGATTGTAAACCGCAACTGAAATAACTTTCTTTGCATATTCCTGTCCAATTATATATTCATCAAGCTGTTCTTTAATCTTATGAGGGGCAGGCATTTTACTAATATCTAGGGCTGGTTTCTTTTCTCCATCTTCACTAGTTTTTTTCTTTTTTAGTTTTTGTCTGTTTGGAATATCACCCTGAATATCTGAAAGGTTAATCACTCCAAGTGGAGGTAAATTTTTATTTTCTGTGTCTTCATCATCTATTTCTTTAAAATTATTAGTATTAAAGCTTGCTAAATCAATGCCTTGTGAATTTATTGTATCGAATGTTTTTTGCATACAATCCGAACAAATACTTATATTTCCAGGCATTGTAACCATCTTTCCGGCTTTACTTTCAGGTCTTCTGCACATATAGCACACTTTTTCGTATTCATCATTATTATCAATTATTTCTTTTTCATCTGACATAAAATCCTCTTTCTAGCTGAGATTTTCCGTTAAAGTTACTTCAATCTCTCTTTCTACATATTCATTGTCTACAAGTCTCATTATTTTGACTGTAACAGTCTCTCCCGCCATATAGTATTCTAAAGTTTCCTGAAGATCTACCATACTAGTAATTATATCACCCTCTACTTCAATAATTACATCTTTATCTATAAGTCCTGAGTTATCGGCTCCACTACCTTTTATAACCTGATATATATATACACCTTCTGGTACATCATAAGAGTTTGATATTGTAGTTGATACATCTCTTCCATATATTCCTAAATATCCCCTACTTGATTCATCGACTTTTTGCTTTGTTTCGGCATTAAGTAATTTCTGTACCAATTCTGTTTTTTCTGAAATCGGAATAGCAAATCCCATTCCTTCTACATCATTTGAGGAAAACTTAGCTTCATTTATACCAATTAATTCACCCTGCATGTTTAATAAGGCTCCACCACTATTTCCTGGATTGATGGCTGCATCAGTTTGTAATAGTGATAAAGTTATATTATCTAATGCTACTTCTCTATCCAATGCACTTACAACACCTGTTGTCACAGACTGACCGTATCCTAATGCATTTCCTATAGCTACTACTCCTTCACCAACTTCAACACTTTCACTAGCCATTGTTGCAATTTTTATTTGTTCCAAAGTCTCGCTGCTTATATCCTCTATATTAACTGAAACTATTGCTAAATCTTCACTTGGTTCAGAAGCTTTAATTATTGCATCTACAGATATATCATCTATAAATGTAACACTAACACTATCTGTATCTTCTACTACATGATTGCTTGTTATTATCAAAAGCTCTTCTTCACTTTTTGATATAATAACACCTGAACCTGCTCCAGTCATTTCTTGTTCACCATAATAATAATTATACCAATCATTAGAAGAAACTAGTGTTTTGGTAGTTATTGCAACAATTGAAGGCATTGCAGCTTCTACAATAGAGCTTACATCTTTAACTACAACTTCTTCTGATTCATCTTCTTCTCCAGCTAATATCGCAGAAATTGTGTCGGTATAAGGTATATCAATTTCTGTTGAATCAGAGCTAAATACATAAGACAATCCTACGTTAACACCAAACATGGTAGTTCCAGCAATAACACCAATAAGTAAAGCTGCGACTACTCCAAGTAAAATTTTTTTTATTTTAAAGTTACTTTTAGTTTCTTTTTCTGCCATATTATATAAAACCTCCTGATACTATAATTCATCATGGCATAGTCTATCAATTAATTGTGTCATTTTTGTGTTTTGGTTGTGAAAAGTTTTTAAAAGATTGTATAGCTACCTAACTCCTAATTTATCTTTTATTATTTCACTTATTTCATAAACATCATCAGTCGGCACATAATCTACAGTTCCAAAAAGATATTCATGTAAAATTGATACATTATATTCTAAATCATTTGGAATTATTGAACTTCCTACATTCATGTTCCTTGATGTTCTTTCCATAGGAAATCCTGAAGTTGATTCTAGATTAAGTTCCATCGCAACACTTAAAATATCCAATGCTTCATTTAGGTTCATACTTGTAGTTATAAACTTATCTTCTGGTGTGTTCTCCTTAAAAAGATCCTTTGAAATATCTAAAAGCTCTCCTGCACCAGCTTGTTTCATCTTTTTTAAAGTTAATTTTAAAATATATTTTTGCCTTTCAGTTCTACCATAGTCATCATTAAAAACCTCTCCTGACTGGTCTGTAAAAGAAGTCTGTCTTACCCTACAATATGAAACAGCCTGTAAACCTGTTAGTGTAACCTGCCCATAAGTCTCAACATCTGGGGTATCTTTTCCTGTTTTGTTTCTCGTATCTACAAGATGAAAATTTATATATTTCATTTCTTGTTCAGTAATTTCTACTTCCAATCCACCTATGGAATCAATTATATTGGCCAATCCATTATAATTGATTACTACATAGTCTTTTATATTTAAATCTAAATTTTTATTAACCATATTAACTGCTGAAGGTATTCCACCGAAAAACAAAGCACTTGTTGCTTTTCCATAATTAATATCATTAACTGTATATTGCAAATATGTATCTCTATAAACGGATACCATTTTCATTTCACCAGTATTATTATTGATACTAAGAATTATTATTGAATCACTATGTGCCCCCTTCTCCTAGCGAGCCATTTGTAAATCCTTTGTTTGCATCGCCCCCTAAAAGAAGTACATTTGTATATTCTTCTGGAATTTCTAAACCTTCGTTTACAAGGATTGAACTTTCATCAAAATCTTTATCTTGTATATATTCTTCATAGTCATCTCCTACAATTAATCCTGCGATCCCTTGACCAATTGAACAACCAAGAAATGATCCAAAAAGTTTATTTTTTGCACCTGGTACAAAAACTACAATTACAACACCTATTAAAATAATTATAACTATAAGTTCAATAAACAGTATTATTTTTTTTCATCAGTAAACACCTGTAGAGGCCTTAAGGTTGTTTCCAATCTCAGAAACATTACTAGTCGGTTCATAGTCTGTATCTCCAAATAAATACTCATGTACCTGCTTTACATTTTCCTCTAAATCGTCCACAAAAACGCAGGACAAGTTCTGATTATATAAAGTACCTTGCGCTCCACTTTCTGTCAAATAAAATGGTGCAAAAAATCCAGAAGATTTTTCAAAAGGAAATCCATCACTACCTACAATATTAAATTCTAGCATAAGAGGTATTAATTCAAGAATCTCCTCCATAGACAAACTAGTTTTAATAAAATTTTCTTCATCTGTATTTTCTTGGAATAGTGTATTTGCAACTTCTAATATTTCGCTTGCCCCTGCATCTTTAGCCTTTGCGAATAATTTTTCTAAAACATATCTTTGTCTTTCTGTTCTTCCGTAGTCATTAGCAAATACTTCTCCTTCTTCATTTGTAAAAGAAGTATATCTAATTCTACAAAAAGCTGTTACTTGAAGACCATTTAAATGAACAACCTGATCTGATAGGGTAACATCGTCTACGCTTTTTCCTGTAGCCTTACGTAAATTAACAAGGTAATGATTTATATATCCAGCTTCTGCTGAATTTATATATATATCTAAACCTCCAAGAGCATCAATTATATTTGCTAGACCATCAAAATTAACCAAAATATAATCTTTAATATTTAAATCCATATTAACATTTAGCATATTAATGGCACCTTCGGCTCCACCACTTGCATATGCCTGATTTGCTTTGTCATAGTTAAATATCTTTCCTCCATAACTATTTTCAGTTATAAACTCAAGAATCGTATCTCTATAGACTGAAAGCATTTTCATTTCACCTGTTTCATTATTTATGCTTAAAACAATAATTGAATCAGTTCTACTTTCGTTTTCATCAACACCAAATAATGCAATATTTGTAAACTCTCCACTCAACTCAACATTTGTTGTTATATTTTCCTTCATTAAAGTCAGTGTCCTGTAGATACTTCTCATAGTCACTTCCTACAAAGCAACCAATCAGACTTTGCCCTACTGAACAACTAGTGACTGATTTTAAAAGTTTCATTTTTGAATCTGTATAGCAAGCATTGCTATTACAAATGCAAGAATTAAAACCACAATTATCTCTACCACTAATACAGCTATTTTTAATTTCTTTCCCCTGTTTTCTTTTTATCTACTTTATTTTTAGCTCTTTTTTTCATAATATATTTTCCTTTCAGTATACAAATATTGTATAAATTCCTTATTGTTAAAAGTCTAAATATTTTTAGACCTAGATAATCCCCAAAAATATTTCAGTTTATGATACAACAATTTAAGTAAAAAAATCAATAAATCAAAATACCCAGCTTTTCACTGTCTAATTTAACGTATTTTCTAAAAATAAATCACTTTTATAAATTGTATTTGATTCAACTTCAAGTTTAAATTCTCTTTCTACATA
The DNA here is from genome assembly GCA_963676435.2 of uncultured Parasporobacterium sp. Classification (GTDB taxonomy): domain Bacteria; phylum Bacillota; class Clostridia; order Lachnospirales; family Lachnospiraceae; genus CAXXOZ01. Next base: position 206,987 of record CAXXOZ010000018.1, on the reverse strand, counting down.
TTCTTTTATTTCTTCTGTTGCTTGATCTATATAAATATATTCACAATTGCTTAATAAATAAATTGTCTCTTCAATACTTTTATCAGAAATATTCATATCAAACATTTCATTTTTATATAGATTTCATCATCAATTAAATAGTAGTACATCATGTGATGTGTTTCATCATTCCAGTTATCGGAAACATAAAAAATATTTACAGGTTTAGTCTCACTATTCAGCTCACTAATTATAAAGTCTGCTTTAATCAATGGATTTTTCCCATGTTTTGTACCATTTGTTATCTATTCTTTCTACAGGTCTTAAAGAAGAAAACAAAAACAAAAATACAAGCATCACTAATACTAATAGTTTAAACTTTTTAATGTTTGTTTTATTTATTTTTATATCCTTGTAAAAAATATAATATAAACTTAAAAAAATAACTATCAGATACGCAAATAATATTGTACTAATATATCTTTCAAAACTGCTTACAGAGGAATGATTGATGAATCTGCCACATATATGTATAATAGTCCACCTAAAAATATTATCGTTCCAAAGAACATTGCTATTATAGTTTTTAAATAATTTTTTCTTAGATCAATTGATTTTATCATTTTAAATAAACACAATTGTATTAATATAAAAAATATGAGAATTGGAAAAAACTCTTATTCCTAAATTTATATTTGAATTTATTACCGAGCTGTCACAAGTGCTTTAATGTAATAGCTAACAATAAAATTTACCTGTTCTGATGAAGGTTTAATTGCCAATGCTTCAAATTTGTTTGAAACATTATAAAAGTTTGTCACTAGATTCCAAGAAATCATAAACAATATAATCGGAATCAAACATAATATTGATTTTATTTTTTTTTCTAGCAACTTTCTATATTGAAGACATATTAAAAGAATAATTGCTATTCCAGCAAATACTATTCCTGTATTTTTAAGGGTAATCATTGTAAAAAGTAAAACTAAATAAGCGAATGTATTATATTTATCTCTTAAAGGATTTCTTAATGTTTGAAATATTGAAAAACCCCAAACTGCTCCTAATAAAGGATCTATAAATAGGGCATTATAATAATACATATAATCAAATCCGCTGTTAGCAAATGCAATAGGTAAAAAAACAATTGCTATAGGAATAATAAATAAGTTATATCCAGTTACCTTTTTTTATATATTTTGTAACTGGAAGAAAGCACATAGCCAGCATTAGATAGTAACCAAAAAATAATGTTGTATCTTTAAAGCTGCCGCCTATAAAATTTAAAAAAAATAAATATAGAGGCATTCCTGGTGTATACATTTTCATAGTAGATAGTAAAGGTGTATTAGGTGAAAATTGCTCAGAAAATGTATAGTACAAAACTTTTGGATATGCTGCCCAAAGCCTAAGTTCATCCCACATAAATAGACTACTTTTAATTGTAAATAAATAAATAATAATAAATATTACTATAAAAATTATAAAACCTGGTGTTTACAATATTTTTTAAAAGTTCTCTTTTTAAATTTCTTTCTTTTATACCTTTAATAAATGCAAATAATAAAATAGCTATTATAAAAACTTATTAAAAACCAAGTTCCAAATAATAGAGCATTAAAAATATAGAAAATATATAAAATACAAATTGTTAATCCTATTAACAAAATATAACACTCTTCTATTCTTTTTTTTAAAAAAAGGCTTAATGAAATACCACCTATTATAAAATATAAAAATATAGTAATCATATTATTCGTCCTTAAAATTATTAAATTTGTAAACAGAATATTTAGAGTTACTGTTATATTCTATTGTATCTACTATTTCATATGAAAAATCAGGATAAACACTTGAGTAATAGTTTATCAAACTATCTATGTGATCTTCTTGTCTTTCTATAATATAAATATTATCTTTTTCTATTATATCTTTTTCTAAGTCTTGTATATTAAAAGCCCCTAATTTTTCATTATATAAAGGTGAGTTTGCAAGCCAACCTCCTCCTAAAACAGCAACATTCGAAATTTCATTTTTTCCATAATCAATAAGCATACCTTGTTCTGTATAAAGACCTGTAGTCATAAAATACAAATTATTTGGATTACTACTACACCAGCTTTCAATAAAATCCCTTTTAATACCAGAATAATAAAAGTAATCTGTATAATCTATTGTTTTTACTATCTGAAATGAGCTTGCTAAAATGCATAGTATAAATAAAATAGATATAAAAATTTTATTCAAATTAATCTTTTTACAATATATAAATCCAATTAATGAATAGAAATAACAATAAAATGCTGATATGCCTACTCTAAAAACAAACTTATTTACCATTGCCATATAAGCCCATGGAATTAAAAAAGTAAAAGTTAGAAAAACCTAAAAATATAATGTCTTTGTATTTCTTTTGTTTAAGTAAATTTATAAGCAATATAATAATAAAAAGCAATATTAATAATGTTTGAATCATATATTCACTACTAAATAATTTTTTTATAGACATCTGTAAAAATATTTACTAAATTACCTTTTTCGTAATCTATTTTTAACTCTTCATTTGCAAGAATCATAATTGCATCTTTTTTAACATTGCTATTAAACGCAAGACAATACTCCGTATATAAAATATGTAGTTCTTTATTAATTCCCTGTTCTAAAAAAACAGCTTCGTTTTCATCAAAATCAAGAACTCTCCATTCGTTTCATAAACTATTGTTCTTAGCTTCATTATATTGCTCATAATAAACCCACTCATTAGATTTATAAGCAAAATTATCCACGGTCTCAATTAAAAATTATACCTAAAATAATTAAAACCATTATAATTAATGTTTCTTTAACTTTTTTTATTGAAATCCTGTATATTAATAACAATAATAACATGGGAAGCATTACCCAAAAAATATTTGATCTAATTGAAAATCCAGTTAATAAAAGCAATATAACGATTAAATATTCTATTACTTTTCTCTTTTTGGAGTAATCCTTTTTTATAGTTAATAAATAATAGAAATGATGTTCCGATTACCAACCCTGCAACGGAAGTATAAGTAAATCCTACAAATCCCAGAATAAAAATCCCTGTGAAGGCTAATAAAAAAAAGAGTGATGCTAAAACTTTTTTTAAAAATGATCTATTAATTTCTACGATTTTAAATATTACTATATAAATACAAATAAATTCTACAAAAACTAAAAAGATTCCATACCATGAAAATTCTGGAATCAAAGAATACATTCCTGCTAATAAGAATGCCAAAGGATATTTAATATATACTACATGGGCATCTGGTTTTCCCTTTAATGCTCCTGATAATATTTCAGCAATTGCTCCATCATCTATCACTGTAAAGACAACTTTAAAAACTAGCAAAATAAACAAAAAATATACAATACAAAAAAATAACGATGTTATTAAATTAAGCATATTTTTTTTCATAATTCGCCTCCAAAGTGGTAAACAACCTATCGCCTATTATACTATATTTGGTATAGCGTGTCACTAATTCTTATGATATAATTACCAATGTTATAAGTAGGGAGGATTGGTTATGGCGACAAGCTTGAAGGGTAGATTATCTTTTATTGATGCAATGAAATTATTAGGAATGACAGCAATTTTTATTGGTCATATTCCTGAAGCTGGACATATTGCAGATTATGTTTTTTATTATCATGTACCTTTTTTCTTTTTTCTTTCTGGTTGTTTTTCCATGAATCATACAAATCAAAAATTCGGAAAATTCTTAAAAGAAAAAATTAAATCCATATTAATTCCATACTTTTTCTTTCTAATAATTTCAATTGCTGTACAGACCTTTATCGGACCGCTAAGTATTTCACAGATTTTAAATGGATTAAAAGAGGGACTTTTAGGAATGCGATATCATGTCTGGCCATTTCAGCTATGGTTTTTGCCGTGTCTTTTTATGGTAATGATTATTTTGAATTGGTAAGAATAAATATTTAGAAACGTTGTTTTGATAAGTATAGTTTGCTTAATTATATCTTGTATTACATATATTTATATTGCTAAGATTCCAGCCTTATTCTTTGGTATAGAAAGTGCTTTAATTTTATGTTTCTTTTTATTCATTAGGTGCTTTGCCTTTTTCCTATACTAAAAGGTATGGTTAATGGTTTTCATAAAAAAACTATTTACAAACTTATCATTTCAGCTTTCGGTATATTTACTTTAGTCTATGCTGTTTTATTATATGGCGGAAAAGGATATTTTATATAAATATTTCGTCGAGTTAAGTGCTCATAAAATTTCATACCTAGCAGTATTTACATTTTTATATACTATTGTTCAGTGTTTGATACTATTTTATGCAAACTTCTTTATTTCTATATTTATTGGAAAAATAAAATTCATTTCAAACATTGGTAGTAGTTCACTATATTTATGTGGTAATGAAACAATGGTTAAAAATCTTCTTGTATTTGTTCTTGGTTTATTCGGTGTGAATTTTATTGCCAGAGGTCCTATTCTTGCCCTAATATATTCCTTGGTTATAATTGCTATTATCCACTTCATATTTACCCCAATCGAAAAAGCAATTATTAAGTTTATTACTAAAAAGCTCTAGACGAGACTACTCTATTTAAAAAATTTATCATATACAACAATAAAGTTTTTGCTTTCTAAATCTGCATAGTTCTGATATTCAATCTGAATCTTTGAAGGGATTTTTTGAGTATCCATACTGCTTTCGCAATATATATCTACTCCATCAATTTCAATAAACAATGTAGATGTAAAACCAGAAGCTTCTTTTATTTTTTTTCCATCATCATAAACCTCAACTTTTGAATTTTTATCGTTTTGAGATGCAACTATGATGATATAATCCTCAGATAAAAAAACTTTCCATATATTCATTAACATCTTCAATTTTGTCATTAATAGATATTTTTGAATATCTTAAATACTCTTCATATTTTTGATTAAATAATTCCATCGTCTCATTATCTTTTTGAGATTCCCATTCAAAATTTTCTTCAATATACGAGCCTAAATATTTTGATGTTTTTATTGCTCCATATGTATTTGTGTGATATGGATCAGCAAAGTCTGTTTTTAAATCTATTCCTATTTCTTTATATATTTCGTTTAAAATCTAAAAAATCCAGCTCGTACTCACTACAAATATTTTGCTCAACATAATCATGATGTTTTTTTGTCCATTCTGATGCTGGTGTTTTTATTAAAAATTAACTCTATATTATTTTCATTACAAAATTCATAAATTTTATTAAATGAATCTAGAGTCTTGTCACTAATTGCTACAGACTCCCCTTCTTTATAAAAATCTTCCTCTTCATTTTTCATAATTAATAAAATAAGGCATGTATCCTAAAAAGCTAAAAGGTTTTGTTGTTCTTTTCCAAGTTGTAATCATTTTTTGCAAGATTATAAATTCTTGAATGGATATGTTAAAAAAGGAAATACATTTTTCAACTTTTCATCTTTACTTAATGTGTTAATATATTCTATTTTGTTTATATTCAATGAATATCTCGATGCCGTTTCTAGGCTATACGAAGAATTACCTGCTTCATAATCAAAAGCAAAACAATCTAAAAATACTACTGAAGGTTTCGTTCCATTTTCAATTTCTTCTTTTAAAATTAAATATGACATATCTAATGTCTGTAAATCGCTTCCTAAATTGTAGCCTGTAAAGCCTGTCTGGTTCCATATTTCAAGTGGATTAATACCTAAATATACATGACTTGATCCCAATAAAAAATAATCAACCTGAATGTTTTTAGAGGTCTGGGTTGACATATCTTTGTTTATTGTTATTATTTCACTCCAAATGTAAAATAAGCAGATAAATATAATAATAAATATTGGGATACGAAATTTTTTTCATTTAACTTTCCTTAACTCTTTTTTTTAATCTCAATATATTCTTGATATAATGCTTTATTAATTTCTTTGTGTTTACAGTAGTATTTAAATCATCTTCCCATTTTACTGGAAGTTCTATAATCTTTGCGTTTGATTTTTCAGCTCTTACTAGCATTTCTATTATAAAAAACCAACTGTTTTCCCCTGTATTTGAGATTGAAATCATTCTTTTAGCAAAATCTTTTCTATAAAACTTAAAACCACATATGGAATCTGAAGCTTTCATTCCTAATAACAATTTCATTACAATAGTAAGGCCTTTTGATGTCAAACTTCTATACCATTTTCTCCCCTTAACAATAGAGCTTTTAGAATGTCTTGATCCATTCACCATATCTACAGTTTTATCTCCTTGAAAAATCTGTATCATATCTTTGATATGGCTTATATCCGTAGATAAATCAATATCCATATACCCTACTACATCAGATTGATTATTTTTAACTCCTTCTCTAAATGCTGTGCCCACACCTTTTTGAGTCGTTTTTATATAATTAACCTGAGAAAATTCTCTGGATAACTGATTACTGATTTCTTCAGTTTTATCTGTAGAGCCATTATCAACTATAGTTAAAAAATATGGATTGTCTATATTTTTCTCCATATAATTAACGGTTTCTCTTATTCCTTTTTCAAGTCTTTTTTCTTCGTTCAAAACTGGAAACAATATATTAACATCTATCATAAAGCTCCTTTACATATTTAAGAGTTTTTTCAACTTCTTTAATATCTTCTCTTGTTTTCATTTCAATTGAAACATATTTTTGATAGTTTATTTTTTTAAGTATTCCAAATAATTCACTATGAATATCTCTATTTTGAATCAACTCCATGTATGGTTCGCTTATATGAATATGGTTAACATAATTAAATATCTCTTCCTCTATGGTCTCTTCATTATAAATCACGGTTGACAAATCGTAATTAACCAAAACACCAGGATTATTTAACTTTTTAACAATCTCAACAGCTTGACTGGTATAATTTATAAAGTTTGTATTATATATAATTGGATTTGCTTCTAAAGCAAAAACCGTATCTTTTTGAACTGCATAATTACCAATTTCATTAAAAAACTCTTCTGCAACTATTTTATGTGTTTCTTCTTTTATATTTCGATTTTTGGGGCTACCAAAAACTAAATTTTTACAGGAAATTTCATTTGCAAAATCTATCGCTTTTTTTGTATATTCCAGTAATATATTTCTTTCTACTGAGGACCTAAAAATTTCTTCAGTTTTTCCATACCAAATTGACTGCATTGAGGAAATTTCCAAATCATAATTCATTTTTAAACTGTAAGCAAAGTCTCTAGCTTTATCCAAGTTATCATAAGGTTTTTCAGATATGATTCTTGTAGGTGCAATTTCTAAGCCTTTATAACCAAGCTCTTTTAGTAAAGAATAAAAATAATTATCATTTTCCACAGACCAAGCTATATTTGAAATAGAAAGCTTCATTTATTATCTCCTACAAATTTTTTAATCTCTTTTAACATCTCACCTTTAGTAAATATATATCCGTTGTTACCATTAAAGACTTTATCATGAATGGTTTTAAAATTATAATTTGGTGGTTTTGAACTTGTCTTATTGATAAACTCTTTTTTATTAATGTATTCATATATCTCGCTAATAGATACTGGTTCTGTTGCAAGATTTAATTTTTTTATATTATTATTCATAGCTATTTCAATATGTTTCCATAAATATTTCAAATTATAAAACTGAAATAATCCTCTACTGTCAGTAAAGTTTAAAGCGCTAAAATTAAGCTTTTTAAAAATCTCTGCTAATTCTTTTCTCTCTTCATCATTAATATTTTTACATTTATAAAAACCGTCACTATTTAATTGATAGTATTTTTTTATAATTTCTTCTTTTAAAGAAAACTCAGTGTATAATTTTTCATTCAGTAAAGACGGTATAAAATTTATCAAGTCAAATATAAAATTTTTCTTCATATTTTCCCCAAAAAGTCCTGGTAGTCTTATGATTAAATGATTATCTATATTTTCTTCTACCCATTTTTCTAAATACAGTCTGTTTTTCCCATATGGTTCAAGATTCTCAAAATCAATTAATGTTTCTTCACTAACATTAACTGGAGAATTATATACATCAATAGTTGAAATCAACACAATAAACTTTGGATTGATTTTTTTTATATTTTCAATTGCTTCTAAAATATTTTCAAAATCTTTTTCAGGAAATTTATTTGCAACAAATTTTTCTGCTCTTAAACCTGCGTAAACCAATATATCTGGCTTGGTATCGTAAGCATCAGAAATGTTCTTAGAATTATATACTTTTTCAAAAAAGCTTCTGAACATAAATTTGTTCCAACAAAACCTGTATATCCCACAAGTGCTTTTATCATACCTTTATTTTTTCTACTCCTTCAATAATGTATCTTTGTTTTTTAAATATTAAATTTAATATTAATGATAAATATTTAAGGCATACTGTAAATACAACGAAAATCCCAAAAAATCCTATTGAAATAAATATCATTATAGGGGTCCATCCTTCAACTGGGTTACCTGAAATATATATAACTGTTGTGTATATAGCAATCGCTACAACTGCAAAAATCATAAATAGACTCATAACCAATGAAAATTTATAACCTATGTTGGTAAACAAAATCAGGGCATCTACTGCAAGATTTCTTCTTTCAGATGTAAATTCTTTTTCTTTTATTCCTTTATTTGTTGGTTCATATTCTAGTACATCCATTTTAAGGCCACTGTTTGCATTAACTGCTTTTCTATAAAGAACAGTATGATTTATTGATGAAATTCTATTAATACCTCTTCTTGAGACAATTCTAAACTTTTCTGTCTGTAAATCATAAATTGATTTTGAATACCTATTGAATAACTTATAAAATATTGAGGATGTCTTTTTTGTTTTCTTAATTGGTGATGCACTAACTAAATCATAACCATCAAGTGCTCTAAAATAAACATCTTTTATTAAACTTGTTTCATAATCCATGTGAACGGAATCAAACTCATACACAAAATCACCAATTGCCAAATCCTCTCCAGCATTCATTGACAATTCCATACCTTGGTAATAACCCATATTTATTATACTAAGTACGTTATTTTCAAAATTCCTAGCAGTTCTTTTGATTTTTTCAACAGACAAGTCAGTTGAGGCGTCATTAACACAAATTATTTCAAACTTCTTAAATGTAGATATAAAAATATCATATAACCCTTGAAGAAATGATTCTACTAGATCTCCATCATTATGTATATAAACTACTGCTGAAACAAATCTAGGTTCCCTATTATCAATCTTCATTTAGTACCTCCTCCAAATCATAAACCGTATTAATTTTTCCAGATAAAACACTTATAAATGTTGGATTTTCACTATGTTTTTTTATAACCGTTGGTCTCGAGTCATCAACTTCTGAAGAAATTAAGATAGGTTTCATTGAAAATAATGACTCTTTATATTCTATTTTAAATTTATCATTTAAATATTTATTTGCCATTCCAGACATATATACCCATGCTGATTCTGGCTTTGATTTACAGGTATTGCAATTTGCAAGGTTTTCTGGTGAGCAAGCTCCTCCAGTTTTTTCTTGACATTTAAAAGTAGGAAGTAGATCATAACTTGTAAGGTGTGGTGTGAATGTCACAGAAGTTAATGAATGCATTCCTGTTTTTCCAAAAGGCATAACTGAAAAAAAAGGACCATCCATTACTGTAATTCCTACATCTCTAAGTTCTTCATTTACATCACATAAAATAATTTCACATAATTCATATTTGATTTTAAAAGGTTCAAAACCTGCAAGTTTAATTATTTGATTGGTTGATGCATAAGTAGCATTTAAAAGGAATCTGGTAACATAGGTATTATTATTTGTTTTTATCTGATAGAATCCTTCATTTTCTTTTATCTCATATATCTTTTCTCCGTAAAAAACTTTAACATTATTTAGTTTTTTAATTTCTTCTATAAAAAAATCTCTTAATATATTTGCATCAAAAGAAAATTCCTCAGTTATAAATGCGCCATCGCACATTCTTTCTTTAAAAAATTTGCCTACAGGAATTTCTTCACATTTTATATTTGCACTTTTACAAAATTTTTTAAATTTTTCTCCATTAGTCCATGAAAAATTTGAAGAGGTTGCATATACCTGCCAAAATTTATCATTTATACAAAAATCATAATCTTTAACGAATTTATTAAAATAGTCCTTTGACTTTGTAGCAGTATATAAAGATCTTGGATAATGATACCCCATATGAACTCTTGCCTGGTTTATATAAGTTGCTCTTTTAAATGGACCGTCATCCATTTCCAGTACAAGTACATTTTCCCCTTTTTCACCACAATATAGGGCTGAATAAAGACCATATAAACCAGCTCCAATAATTATCTTGTCGTATTTCATCTTACCCTCCCAGCATAATAAAAATTATACTATATGTATGGTAACATTTCTATAAAAATCTAAAAATCTCCTTTGACATTACATAGCTTTCAATATATTATTAATTACATACGTATTGTAAGAAAGGAATTACCCGATGGTATTCTCATCAACAACATTTTTATTCATTTTTTTACCAATAGTTCTTATTGGTTATTTCAACCCTTTTTATAGAGGAATTAAATTTAGAAATGTTTTCTTACTTATTATGAGTCTCCTTTTTTACGCATGGGGAGAACCTTTTTTTGTGCTCGTTATGATAGCTTCAATTATTGTAAATTGGTCAATGGGTCTTGTGATAAATAAGAAAAAGAAAAAATTTTTACTAGTCATAACAGTTATTTATAATGTGGGATTATTATTTATTTTTAAATACCTTACTTTTATAAGTATAAACTTAGGATATTTATTGAAAAATGATACTTTAACCATAAAAATCGCTTTACCTATTGGAATATCTTTTTTTACCTTTCAAATGCTTTCATATATTTGGGATGTTTACTATGGAATAGGTAAAGTTCAAAAAAATATTTTAAAACTTGCACTATATATTTCAATGTTCCCACAATTAATCGCTGGTCCTATCGTAAGGTATAATACTGTTGCCGATGAAATAAATAATAGAACCGTTTCCTCTTCTGATTTAACTCAGGGTATGACAAGGTTCGTTTACGGATTAGGTAAAAAAGTTATTCTCTCAAACTACTTAGGTTTGATAGCTGACAATATTTTTTCATTAACTGATGGGAATATCTCTATTGCAACTGCGTGGTTAGGAGCAATTGTTTATTCTCTACAGATATTTTTTGATTTTTCTGGTTATTCTGATATGGCAATAGGTCTAGGAAGAGTTTTAGGTTTTCATTTTCTAGAAAATTTTAACTATCCATTTATCGCTAAATCCATAACAGACTTCTGGACAAGGTGGCATATATCTTTAACCTCTTGGTTTAGAGACTATGTATTTACTCCTATAGCCATGGGCAGTAAATTAAAAGGAAAGCATAAACTTATTTTTGTAATGTTTATAGTTTGGCTTCTAACAGGAATTTGGCATGGTGCAAACTGGACTTTTATTATTTGGGGATTATTCTTTTTCGTCTTCTTAGCAATAGAGAAGGTTACCAGATTTACAAAAAAGTTAAAAGGGTTTTCAAGAATTTATGCAATTCTTGTAATAATAATCTCATTTGTTATTTTTAGAAGTGAGAGCATCTCTCTCGCAATAAAATATCTTGGAAAAATGTTTGGAGTTGGTAGTTCTGGAATAATTGACCATACATTTATTTTATATATAACAAGCGGAAAATGGATTATACTTGCAGGTATTTTACTTTCAATGCCAGTTGTACCAAAATTAAAAGATATCTTTAAATCACATGAAATTTTAGTTGATATAATTAGGTCCATAGCAGTATTGATAATATTTGTTGTTTCTATACTTTTATGTATTAAATCAACTTATAACCCTTTTATTTATTTTAATTTTTAAGGAAATGTTATGAAAGAAAAATTTACTATCGAAAAAATAACAACTAGAATTATTATATTTATACTTATAGGTTTTCTTATAAGTGTTTGTTTTGTTGTTCTTAAAGATAAAGATTATTCTGATAAACAGCTTCCTTTTAGAATAAATTATCTAGAAATGGCTAATGGTTATGAAAATTTTATTGGATGGGAAATCAGTTCTTTAGATGAATATAATGGCGTTTTCGTCATGGAAGATAAAATGTTAGTATCATATGATAAAAAATATGATGTCACTGAAGCAGGTGAGTCCTTAATTTCTTTAAAGAATTATATTGACTCTCTTGGAATTGATATGCTTTATGTTCAGGCTCCAAGTAAGGTATGTGAGATAGATGATTCTGCAATCAGTGGTTATCTTGATTTTTCAAACCAAAATATAAATGACTTATTGAAAGTTTTAAATAGTAACGACTTTAATATAATAGATTTAAGAGAAGTTTTTCATAGTAACGGTTTTAACCACCATGAATTATATTATAAGACAGATATGCATTGGAAGGCAGAAGTAGGCTTTTTTGTGTCAGGCATTATTGGTGAAAGCTTGCAAAATGATTTTGATATAAACATAGATACAGAAGTTTTTGATCCAGACATTTATAGCTACGAAGTTTTAGATGATTGGTTTTTAGGGTCCGAAGGAAAAAAAGTAACCCTTTCAAAAACTGATCCTGATGATTTTACAATTATTCATCCTGAATTTGAAACTAATTTAACTATACAAATTCCAGATTTAGGAATAGATAATACTGGAGATTTTGATGTGACATATAATTATGATTTGATTTTTCCAAAAGACTATTACGGCAAGTATACATATTTAGCATACGGTTATGGATGTCAACCTGTTATGACTATTACAAATAATCTAGCAGAAAATGATACAAACCTGCTTATAATTAAAGATTCTTTGGCTGATAGTGTTTATCCATTTCTAGCACTTGGTGCCTCAAGAGTTGATGTTATTGACCCTAGATACTATGAAGAAAATATAAAGGACTATATAGCCGAAACTAATCCTGATATGATAGTTTTGCTATACGGTCCATTAATAACATACTTCCCATATTGTTATGATTTTGATGCGCTTTTGTCCTGGTAAAAATATCCTGTATCAATATGAATTATTTTTGTCTTGTCATCTATATCTATAACCACTTGGTCAACAACTTGCTTTAATACTTTATCATATATAACATATCCTGTCTGACTCCTTTTAAACTCAAATACTTCTTCTCCAATCATTATTGTGGGCTTATGATCTTTTAATCCGATAACAAACTCTTTATTGTCAATCTCATATTGAGTAATTTCACTCTTTTTATCGACTATACAAACTTCATAATTTTCTTGCTCTAAAAAAATTTCATATTCTTCTAAGTCAGTTATTTTTATAAGCTCCATCCCAAGCTGATACCTTTGATCTTCTAAAGCAAATCTTTCATAATCTTTTTCCCAACTAGAATATTCTTCATTATTTCTCTTGTCTGGTAATTGAAAATTTTCAATTAGGTATTTTCCGTAGTATGTAGTCATGATTTTACTTCCTATTGGATTTAAGTGCCCATAATCATGAAAGCAAGTTTCGTCATCTATACCAATATCATTGTAAAAAGTATTGAAATCTAAGTATTTTAGATCATTATTCATAGCATATTCATTTGTTGCCTCATACCAACCATAATTCCAAATTTTTGAAGTAGGAGCTTTCATAAGGACAAATTCAATACCGTTTTCTTCACATAGATTCTTCATATTATCTAGGTAATAAATATAGTTATCGGTTATTACCTGTTTTTCCACATTTTCCATAAAGTCATTAACATGCTCTTTATCCGTTCTATATGCACTTAAATAGCCTTTTAGGTAAGTATTTTCAAGTTCACTATATGCAGTAAAATCGTTTGAGGTTATGTTTTTCCATCTTTCATGAAACTGTACCAAAGGAACAAAAGTTGAAAATGTCTTATATTCTATATTTTCATCTCCATCGAAAACTTCTTGTGAGACTAAATATTTGTCATAGCTATTATTCATTCGGGTTAAAACTACCATTTCTAATTCTTTTTCAATATAATCTTCATAAAATAAAGAAGCAACTTCATAGACAACAACTTTTGGGGACTGTGTTTTTATTGCTTCTTTTAGAAAATAATATGATTTTTCTAAAGAACTTGATGGACCATTTAAAATATATGAAGTAAACCCATACTCATTGTATAATTGTAAAGGATTTATAGATGCTCCAACCTGACTGCAGCCAATAAAGAGTACATCTAAACTATCTTTTTCTAAATCATAAAATTCGTTAGGATTAAAAAAATTTTTACTAAATACCTTTACATTAAACATATCTTTTTGTATTAAAAGTAAATTTAATCCCTGAAATATTAAAATAAATATTATAAAATAACAAATTTCTCTAACAAATTTTTTCATTATTTCTTCCTTTAAAACTGCTGATATATAAAACTAGATTCGTCATAAGTAAGCCCATAAAATCCAAAAATTATTACCATAAAAATCAAAAGCATAATTAACAGTTTACTAAATACTATATTTTGCTTTGCCAATAATTCTCTAACTTTATATTTTTGCTGCAAAGATGATACAATCAATAGAACCAGTAATGAAAAACAAAGCACACCTAAATCATATGAATCTAATCCCAGATTACTCATAGATCCATCAAGAAAAATCCAGGGATTAAATTTTGTTAATAATTTTTTCAGCATATAAAAACCTTTACCTATATCGCCAGCTCTAAAAAAACAAACTCCTAAAGCAAATAAAAAGAAGGTTCTAATACTTTGAAATAAGTGCCAACTAAAACAATCTGTTTTTATTTTTAATTTTAAAATAAGTTTATCTGTTTTCTTCTTGGTAATTTGGCCAAGTATTATAAAAAAACCTTGTAATAATCCAACACCAAAAATAAAATTCCATGCTCCGCCATGCCAAAATCCTACAAGAAACCAAATTATTACTAGAGCAATGTAAGTTGGTATTTGTTTTCCATTTTTTTTACCAAATTTACTAATAGAAAAATCACGGATTTTTTCAAACACTACCGACTTTAGAATCGGATACATAACATAATCCTTCATCCATAAACCAAGTGTAATATGCCATCTTCTCCAGAATTCAGCAAGGCTCCTTGAAAAAAATGGAGTTTTAAAGTTCTCTGGAAGATTAATCCCTAAAATTTCTGAAATACCTAGAACTATATGCATATATCCTGAAAAATCTGTGTATAGCTGAAATACAAAACAAGTAACAGCTATAAATATATAAAATCCACTATAAAAAGCAATGTTATCATATATAGTATTAACCATTACGGCTAACCTTTCAGATATGACCAACTTCAAAAAAAATCCCCATGCAATCCTTTGCACACCCATTCTTAGATTTTCATAGTTGAATTTTTTTGAACTGTATAACTGATTTGACATTTCTTCATATCTTACGAAAGGTCCCGAACTTATTTGTGGAAAATAAGTTGGAAACAACGCAAATTTAAGAATATTATTCTGTGGCTTTATCTTTTCCCAATATACATCTAAAATATAACCAATTAAAACTAATGAATAAAAAGAAATACCTAAAGGTGCAGCGATTTCAAGACTAAACCCTGTAAAAAACTTAAAATCTTTTAAAACAAGTAAAATAGCTAAACTAAATATCACTCCTATTATACAATAAAACTTTTTCAACTTAGTTTTTTTTGAAAAGGAAATTAGCTGAGTTATTCCATAAACAATTACAAGATCCCCTAACATTAATAAAGTTATTATGCTTCCACATACATACCAATAATATAGTATACTGGCAAGTAATAAATAGAACCATTGAAACCTCTTTGGCAGTATATAATATAAAAATACTAAAATAAAAACATATAATAAAAACTGTAAAGAAACTATACTCATTTTTTCCTCCGAAAAATCTTTTTATCAAAAACCTGCATAAATAAAAGAAGATGCACTAAAGTCACTACCATAAACACCAAAACTCAATACGAAAAATATTAGAAATAAATAAATAAACCACCTAAAAACAAGATTTTGTTTATTAAGCCAAATTCCAGGTTTTTTATTTTTATATATTAAACCATCAACAATAAAAGCAATAGTTATACTTATAAGTAATATAATCATATCTAAAGCAGATAAACCAAATAATAAAAACTCATTTGTTTCTGGCTTAGTTAAAAATAATCCAGCAGGAATAAAACTGTAGTAATTCATGTCAAAAGAACCAAATGTTTGAGCAATGCTAAATCCTTTTATCCCTCTTATAATAATGTCTATTCCCTGTTTAATGCTTTCTGATCTAAAAAATATCCATGCAAAACTAACAAATGAAAATGTTATAAATCTTTGCCACAATCTATAAGAAAAGCAGTTTGTGTTTATCTTTAAAAATTTTGTAAATCTATTCCTTATATCTTTTGTAATACTACTTAGAATCTGGTAAACACCGTGTAAAAGACCCCATATTAAAAAGGGAATACTTGCACCATGCCAAACACCACTTACAAAGAAAACTATAATAATATTCAAGTATTTTCTTGGTTTTCCTAAACGATTTCCCCCAAGTGGAATATAGATATAGTCTTTTAACCATGAAGATAAAGAAACATGCCACCTACTCCAAAATTCTGAGATATTTTTTGAAAAGTATGGTTGTTTAAAATTTTCCATAATTTTAAAACCCATTGCTTCCCCTGATCCAATTGCAATATATGAATATCCAGCAAAATCAAAATAAATTTGTAATGAATATGCAATCACACCTAGAATTATTGGAATCCCTGTATAAGCGGTGTAATCATTAAATATAGTTTGGGTAATTATTGATAATCGTTCAGCAATTATAAGTTTAAACAAATAACCAATTAATATTTTCCTTAATCCACTTACAAAGCTATCATAATTAAAAGTATGTTTTTTCTTAATTTGAGGTAAAATGTTATTTGCTCTTTCAATAGGACCTGAAACTATATAAGGAAAAAATGACAAGAAAATACTATAATCAATAACATTTTTTGTGGCTTTAATTTTACCCATGTAAACATCTGATAAATACCCTATTGCCTGTAAAGTAAAAAAAGACATTCCTATTACCGATATCAATTCACTGCCTTTAAACAAAATAAAGTAATTGTCCACATACTTAAATATACCCAAAATTAATACAAATAAAACTATTGTAGAGATTAAAAAAAATCTCCTTAAAAATGTCTTTTCGCTTTTATAAATTAATATTGCTCCGAAGAAAGAGGCTATTATAATAAAAATCAAAACCAAAAATGCTTTTATTCCAAAACTAAA
Source organism: uncultured Parasporobacterium sp. (assembly GCA_963676435.2). Taxonomy (GTDB): domain Bacteria; phylum Bacillota; class Clostridia; order Lachnospirales; family Lachnospiraceae; genus CAXXOZ01. The sequence continues at coordinate 189,752 of CAXXOZ010000018.1, read as the reverse complement.
ATAAAAAACCAAACTAGATAAAAGCACCCAATATTTTTTTAATTTGAATGGCAATATATAGTAAAACTAATATTACACAAATAAAAAACAAAACAAAATAAATTGATGTTTGAGACATATATTTATACCCCTAATCTGTCTTACGTAAATAGGTTTCATAAGCATTATGTAAAAGTGTTTCGAAGTTATGTCTATCTTTTTGAACCAAAGTAGTTAAAATTAATCCTGCAAAAAAATGACTGTATTGTTGCCAAGAATATAAATCCACTTGCAATAAGGGTTGGCAATCTAGGTACAAGCCCTGTATTTATATAGTTTATAAATACAGGCACAAATAATACTAGAGCAATAATCATTAAAAAACCTGAAAATATTGTGAAAAATCCTAAAGGTTTATATATCCTATACAGTTTTATAATAGTTCTTATAACCTTAAAGCCATCTGAATATGTGTCTAGTTTAGATTCTGATCCTACAGGTCTGTCCCCTATATTCAACTATATGATTTTCAACCTGCATATTTTTATCAACTGCGTGTATACTCATTTCTGTTTCAATTTCAAATCCTCTTGATATCACAGGAAATGTTTTTACAAACAAGTAATTAAATGCTCTATATCCTGTCATAATATCTTTTATTTCACTTTTAAATAACAAATTTATACTTGCTCTTACAAAAGCATTTCCAAAACCATGAAATTTACGCTTATTTTCTTTAAAATATGTAGAAGAAAGCCTGTCACCAATAACCATATCAGCCCCGTGATTTAATACTTTATCTGCCATTTCTCTAGCACTTTCTGCTGGATATGTATCATCACCATCAGTTATTATATAACATTTAGCATCAATTTCTCTAAACATCCTTCTTATAACATTCCCTTTACCCTGCTTATGTTCATATCTTACAATCGCTCCAGCTTTTTTTGCAATATCAGCTGTACCATCAGAAGAGTTATTATCATAGACATAAATAGTTGCTTCTGGTATTGCTTTCTTATAATCTTTAATTACTTTTTCAATTGTTTTACTTTCGTTATAACACGGTATTAAAATTGCTATCTGATCCATATTTTTACCCCATTTTATAATCAATGCTTTATTAAATATTTCCATGCAAATTTGTGAGCCCAGATATATAAAGTTCTAGGAAATAATCTATACAAAAACCTTTGTACCTTTTCTACGAAACTTCTCTTTTCTTTTATAAGCCCCATATCTTTCCAGTGTGAGCTATAAAAATAATCTTCCCATAGTTTTTTATGAGGATGAATATTTCCTTTTTCCCAAGGTTTTCCTGCCTGTAGGGTTATATAATGATAAATCCTTTTATCTTTAAAGGCTTCATCAATTTCTTTCTGACTATAGTGGTTAGCATCCTCTGATTCATAAAGTCTATAAATATCTTTTTGTGAATGCATACTGTATATTGTATTAAAATTGTATTTTAAATCCAAGCTTGCCAGCTCCTCTTTTAAGAGAAGTATAGCCATTGTTTGGTCTGGTGAAAACCTAAGTAATTTAGAGTTTCTAGTCCCTTCAATAAGCTTTGTCTCTAGATCTTTTTCTCTCCATTTTTTTAAATCAAAATACATAATTCCAGCATTATATGCTTTGTCTTTTTTTGAAAATCCGACTAAGTCTCTATATTTATTATGATAAATACTTACAGCCATAGCAAATGACTTGTCTTTGAAATCAAATTCTTTAATTTCGATTAGGCTGCCACATATAATCGTGTCACAATCGATATATAGTATTCTATCTAAATGCTTTGGTAACTGATTTAAAACAAATAGTTTATAGTAAGTTGTATAGGAATCTCTAAATTTTGGTGCTTTAGCATTTTCAAGTAGATTATGTATTGGTTTGGTTTCCAAAATAATTAAATTTCTTGAATACTCTTTTACTGTTTTTTCAATTTTTGATATATTTTCATTAGAAATATCATCGTCTAACAAATATATATTTATTTCTTCAAATTCTATATTATTTTTTAAAAGTGATAGTATAGAAACTCCTGCATAGGGAGAATATCTATCATTTGCCTGATATAAAACATTTAATTTTTTCATAATGTTCTCCCATTCATTTTAATCAATGTTCGCTTTTTTGCATATCTATGTATTGGAATATATATTTTTTCTGGTAATATTTTGTATAAAAACTGCTGCACTTTTGCAATATTTGTTCTCTTTGTTTTAGGAACAAAATCATTCCAGGGAGATATTTTTATATATTTATAAAACAAGTCTTTTTGAGGATGAGAGTTTTTAACCTCCCAAGGTCTTCCTGTAAGATCACCCATACAATGATATATTATAGGATGTTTCATTGCTTCTTTAATCTCTTTAACTGGCGTATAAAAATCTTCATTCAGATTGTATAATTTATATGATTGTTTTACTCCAAAAATATATAAACCACAGTTTAAGTTAAATTTTATATCTAAATACTTTATCTTATCTCTAAATATTATGTTCATAATATCCTGCTCGCAAAGGTAATATTTAGACCTTACATTTTTTATATGATTTAAAAATTTTTCCTGGCAATTATTTTCAATCCATTCTTTTTGATTTAATATTAAAACACCTGCATTGTAATATTTATCACTCTTTTTTAATCCTATGATTTCTTTATAATCATTTAAACCACAATCATATGTTCCAGCTAAAACATATCCCTTTAAATCCATATCACATATTTCGTCTAGTGGACCATTTATTATAGTATCACTATCGATTGAAATCAATCTGTCCGTTGTTATTTTTAAAGAATTATATGCAAGGATCCTATAATATACAATATAGCTGTTTCTAAATTTCTCAACACCTAATTTATCAAGTTGTTCATAGAATTCCTTTGTAGATATTATCTCAAGATTTCTTTTATAATCATTACATATTTTTTTAATCTTTTCTATATTCTGCTGCTCGATGCCTGCATCAAGTAAAAAAATATTTATATCATCAATATGTATATTTTTTTCAAACAATGATATCATTGAAACGCCTGTTATTATTGCATAGTTATCATCCGTTTGATATAAAACATTAAGCACTTTTTTCCCCATTTTTTCCCCTTTTTTTCATGTCCAAACTAATTGCAATTATCAACACCACAGCCTGAGCTGTTAACGCTGTTATTAAAGCATAACACGTTCCTATCATATCATATTCATAGACAAAAATATATGAAGAAACAATAGTTACAATAAACCCAAAAACACCACTTATCATAAGACCTTTTATATCTCTAAGAACAACAGAAAAGTTTCCAAGAAGTATTACAAATGAAGTCAACACAGATACTATAACCATAGGTGAAAGTAAATATGTATACATACTTTTGCCACTTCCAATAAGTATCATGATAATTAAGTTTCCAAATAATTTAACTCCTACTAATGAAATAACAAGAAGACCTAACAAAAGTGCTACACATTTCAAAAAATTTTTGTACAGGTTCCTATGATTTTTTTCAGATAAATGTTTTGCAAATACTGTAACCATCGGATTTATAACAAATCCTGCTACAACTGCTATAACTGTTATTGGAGCCATTATAGGATTATAAATCCCTAAGAATGTCTGCCCATGAAACTCTCTTAAAAACAACTTTGGAACTGTCAAAACTAGCGTATGTAATATTGTATACATTGCAAGTGGAAGGCATTCAGGCAATATTCCTCTAAGAACATTAAAATTTAATTTTGGTTTTATTGAAGATAACTTTTTTGTCTTAGGAAAGTCATAAAAAACTAAAACTAATAAAGAGACTACTATCATTACCACTAAAGTATAATTCAAGTTTTGTGTAATAAGTTGAACTACTATGAATGTAATCAAAGTGAGTATACTTCTTAAAGTCATTGATATTCCTGCAATATCAAGTCTCCATTTTCGTTGTAAAATTCCATATAAAACATCAGAATAAGAAAATATCAGCATATAAAATATATACAGTATAGAAGCTATTTTTTCCTCTGCATAATAAGATGATATAACTATCCATATAGACATTGAGACTAAGCCAATTATTGCTGTAATTATTTTTGCACCAATATATTCTTGATCAGAATATTTTTCTTCAATATCTGAAACCTGATATGTTTTAATACCAAATGCGGCAACTATTAAAAACATACTACCAAATGACATTGCAAGAGCTAAAACTCCAGAAGCTATTTCCCCTGAAAGCCTAATAACCAAAACAGTAATAATCCATTGGCAAAACATATTTGCAAAACTTCCAACTGAATTATATATTATATTTTTTCTTAATGATACTGTCATCTAATTTTCCTCAAAGAAACACCTTCTGAATTTTTTATTATTTCATAAATTGAATCGTCAGTTATTTCATCTTCAAATAAACTTCCATACCTGGATATAAACTGTGTATCTATTCTAAATAGGTACACATATGTATATTCATTATATAAGATTTGTTCCCATTCTTCTAATTTCATGTCAATAGTCCAGATATCACCTTCATAATAAGGGCTACCAAGACTCCAACCCATTTCAAAATCATATCCTAGTCTAACTGGTGTGGCATTATAATAACTAACTGAGTATTCTAGCCCCGTAGAGTTTTGGCAAATAAAATAAACTCTATTATCCTCAAAGTCGATTATTTTTGAAAGAGACTCAGAAGTTTTATACTTATCTCTCCTAATTATCGTTTTACTTATTTCATTTTTTGCTTGTATTGTATTCTTTAAAATATAGTCAAAAGGTGTTGCTAAAAAAATCATTCCTAGTATACATATTAAGACTACATACTGTCTGGATATCTTTAGCCTCTCAATTTTATTAATAAAAAGCATGATTATAAACATCATCATTGCAAGTATGTATGTGTCCATATATCTTCCCATGGAAGCCAGATTTATTCCCTCATACTCAATAAATAAAAATAAGTACATCCCGAGTAGAGAAATAGAATATGAAAGATATCCTAATATCATTATAATAAAACAGATAAAAAGCCTGATGTTTTGTTTTTTGTTTTTTAAAATCAGCATTATTAAAGACATGAAAATTAGACTTATTGGTATCCAAAGGAAAAAAGAAATTCCATAAACACTTCCTGCCTTTCCAGAAAAAAAGCTATTAATAAAATTATCAATTATTAATTTTTGATTTTCTGAGGAGTCTACATTTACGTATGACCAAATTTCATTTAAACTTGCAATTTTAACAAATATCTGCCATGTTATTTTTCCTAAAAATCCTATGAATACACTTAAAATAACTGTTATTAAATTTATTTTTGTTGTAATAAATTTTTTAAACTCTATTCTTCTAAAAAATACTATATCAACGAAAATCATTCCACATATAACAAGCATTAACGGAAAACCCGTAGATTTTACAATAGAAAGCACAAAACATCCAATTCCTACAGATAAAAATAGATATTTAGAAAATCGTTCAGTAAAATATGTATACAGTACATATGCCATGATTAAACCTAAAAGGGCATCTACATATAAAGTATTTAAATAATGCATATCTTTTGTAAATATAGACGGAAGTAAAAATACAATTAAAAAAATCAGTATAATCTTTGGAACATTTTTCCAACTAACTTTTTTAAATACGGGTAAAATAATTGAAAATGTAAATATTCCCATAGCTCTAAACATATCACCTTCAATGAGATTATTTCTTAAAAAGCAAAAGAAGTATTCAAAAAGTGTAGTTGCTGGAGGATAACCAGTTCCTAATGTTGTTACACCTTTAATATTTGCCAAACCATGAAAAATATACATATTTTTAAGCTGCAAACCCCAGCTTATAAATTCATCCCATTTTGCCAAAAGTCTTCCATTTGAAATATAGGCTGTTAAAATACATAAAATGATAAAAAATAAAAAACCAGGTGTTATAAATTTTTTTAAATTCTTTTTTAAAGTTTTATTTTTAATGATTTTTATTAATGTATAGCATAATAATAGTAAAACCAATATTAAGAAAAATATTGCTCCTAATTTTACTGCTCCAAAAAGAGCAAAAAAATACAAAAATATTACAACAGAAAAAACAGTTATAGGCATTACTTCTTCAAATTTTCTTTTTGTAATCACTATTAATGAAAAAGAAATTATTAATAGTACTAGAATATTAAAAATATATAACATTACTAATTCTCCCTAATTCTATACAATATATATATATCGTCTTGGTATAATTTTTCAAAATTTGATGGAATATCATTTAATTTTACTGCTGATACTTTCATAACAATAAAATCAACATCAAAATAATCCAGATCTTCAATTAACTCATCAACATCCCATTTTTTTGTCAAATAAATATTTGTATATAAATCATATATCCTTTTTTCATCACTATATAATCCCGCAACATTATAGTATTCGATAACATAATTAAACCAAACTAAATTTATATCTGAAAACTGCCTGATTTCTAATGACCGGGTTTCTGTTGTAAGTAGATTTACAGATTCAATTTTTTCTTTTTCCTGTATCTCTTTTATTATTTCTACCATTTCTATATTTATTAAAGAAATTTTAAGTATAGGATCATAATCTTTTTCATATTCAATATCTTTAGGATTGATAAAAATATAATTAAAACTATCTTTTTCCTGTTCTATATTTGTACCTTTTGGAAATAGCTTGTCTGTAAATATAGTTGTACCACTGTATGTTATTAAAAATGATAACAAGATAATTATTATTATTTTAGGAATATTCTTTTTAATAATTGTTGATACATGAGTAAATGCAGCTGAAATAAGTATACCAGACTGTATCAACCAAAAAAGTCTCCAGTAAACTGCTACTCCTGTTATTTTTGTGGCCATAAACTTTGCTACAAAAGGATTCAGGAAAAATACAAATAATAATAGAGTATATAATAAAAAAACGTATGTTAGTAATTTATTTCTTTTTATAATTAGTATTATTAAAGAGATTGCTAAAATTAAAACTATATGACTTTCACCTGTAAAATTGCTAATCACTTGTGAATAATCTAAATCTTTTATTCCTGTAGAAAATGAGTCAAAGCTTGTTTGCCTAAGCATTATATATATTTTAATAAATACAAAGGGAATACATAAAACTGCAGGAATTAATAATTTTAAAAACTCTTTAAATTTCCTAGAATATATTAAATATACAATTGAATACACTCCATATGCTAAAGGAATAAATACTAACCCCACTGTACTGGTATGAAATGCTCCAATAAGTAAAGCATATAAAAATAATACCTTTTTATAATTAACTTTATTTTCTTTTATAATTTTTATAAAAACAAAGAGAACAAGTGGCATAATGATATTTACCATTACCGCCTTTCCCTGCCAAATTCGAAGAAGCAAAAATGCTCCCTGAGTATATGTTGAAAATCCACTAAAAATATTTAATAACCCATAAAATATCAAAAAAATATTTGCCTGTTTATCAAACAGCTCTTTTCCAACTTTATAAACCGACACATAAGATAAAATAACAAAGAATGGGACAATATATGTATGACAAAGAGCTGCTGGAGAAACAACAAAAATTTTACATATTACTCCAAGCCAGGTTTCAAAACTAACCATTTTATAAATATCTGGAAAAGCAAAAATGCTTTCTCCTGATGATGGCATTATGTCCATAATTCTATTTCTATTAAGCATGGTAGTAATTTGAGAAACATAGAACTGATCATCTATATTAGGCTGAATATATAAAAATATTTGTCTTAACTGAATATAGATTAAAATAAAAACAACTATCCATAAAATAATATTCCATCTATCTACATTTTCTTTATTAAAAATATTTCTAATATCTTCTAAAAAATTAAATCTTTTCTTAATTAAACTAATAACCACATATGTTGTTAATAATATTATAATAGTAGTTATATATAAATAAAATAAAGTGTTAAATTTAAGCTCTAAATACATAAAAGGAAGAGACATAATATGGAAAATTATTACAGCAAAAAGGTAACCAGAAATCACCTTTATTCCGAAACCTTTTGAATACTTAAATACTATTTGCAAAAAATCACCAATCAAATAGCAAATAACAAATAATGAAATTGTTATTAAGGTTAACATTAACATTGCCTATCACCCTTTTCCTTATAAGTATAAATAATAAGTATAACCAAACTCAAAATTGTTATAAAAACCGACAGATTTTGAATTTTTGTTCCTCTGTAAAATATTTCAATTTCACCCGTAACAGAATCATTCAATTTTACTAACATTAAATCACTTTTACTCTTATATAACTTTAATTCTTCATCAGTCTCATCATCTATAGCAACATATCCTTCATACATAAAAAGTGGAACTTCAATATAGGTATCATCAAAGTTATTTCTCCAATATTTAACTATAATTTTATCTCTTTTTCTTTCAATACTTTTTGTTATGCTATTATTACTTTTTATTGTTTCTCCTCTTTCTTCTGCAATGCTATAGTTTTTAATACTATAATCTAAAAAAGAGTTTTCGGTTAAAGGAAAAATATAGTATGAGCATATCCCTATAACAAAAACAAATGAAATTACAAGATATTTTAAAATTGATTTAATATTATATCTTTTATATATAATACATACAACTGATACAATAACTATTAAAACTGATAAAAATATATTTGAAAAAACCATAGCTGAAAATGATATGGTTACTTTTAGAATAGAGGGCTTTATAGACTTTTTATTTAGTAATTCTTTTAATCCAATTAAATAAATAGGTAAAAATATAAATATGGTATAGTCTCCAAAATATTTTGATGGTACTATGCATGAGATAAAAATAGAAATTATTAAATATATATTAGAAACAAATAAATAATTTTCCTTGTTAATAAATTTAATGAACTTTTTAGATGTGACATATGATAACAATATCACTATAAGTATAAAGAATTTATATGCCACTTCAACTTTCATTCCAAGTAAAACAAAAAATGAAGGTACATACAAAAATATGTCATTTAAATAAAAAGCTGAAGAATAACCGTATGCAAAATAGTCCCATGAATATATACGAAATGGTACCCCACTGATACCTTTCGTCATCATTTCCATAGAAATATTTTCGATTTTAAAAATATTTGTTTTTCCTGCATTTAACAGCGGAAAATCCCAAACAAATAATACTAACAATGTGCAAACTATTGTTAAAAAAGCAAACCCCAATAAAACTCTTTTCTTCTCCATAACTTTTCATCCAATAATATATAGTTTAGTTTCCTAAAATGAAATCAACCATTCTCTTTAAATTCTTATTTCTTTCAAAATTTTCCTCGTGATATTTTGATGCATTTTCCCCCATTTTAACTCTTTCATTTATATCTGCATAATATAATAATTTAATATTTTCATATAGTTTTTGAGAGTCTTCTGCCTCACAAGTATAACCACATTCAGCATCTTTAATAATTTGTCTTACTTCCCCATTCATTGCTAATAAAACAGGTCTTCCCGATGCAATATATGACATAACTTTTGCAGGTATATTAAAATCTTCCAATCCATCTTTTAACAAACATGCAATTAAAACATCCGCAATATTTGTGTATTTGGGTATGTCATTTACAGGCAAAAATCCTTCAAAGTAAAAATAATTACTCAGATCAAACTTCTTGGCTTCTTCCTTTAACCAGCCTAAAGACATACCATCTCCAACAATAATATAATTTATATCTTTAATTCCATCATCAACTAATTTTTTTGCCGCTTCAATAATTGTTTCAAAAGACTGGAGCGGACTTATATTTCCTGTGAATACTATGTTAAATCCATCTTTAAATCTATCTAACAACTTTTCATCTTCGATTTTTTCTTCATAAAGTTTTTCACAACACTGAGGTATAAAGCATATGTTACCAGGATTAATTTCAAGCTTTTCGATCATATGATCTCTTAATCTGTTCGAGACAGTCACTATTCTTGTTACACTTTTATAATGCCAGTTAGAGATCTTTCTTAAACATTTTCTAATAAATTTATTCTTAAAATTCAACAGTGAATACAAATTTTCTGGCCAAATATCTAAAACATACATAGTGGTATCAATTTTCTTTTTTTTCCCGAGAATAATCCCCGCTATGGACATCATAACAGGAGAAGTCTGGTATAAAAAAATTTTGTCATAATTTTGTTTTTTTAAATACCCCATATGCATTAAACTGGCAATAGGAAAGGTTATATAATTTAAAAATATTCTAAAATAGCTATTGTTTCCTCTTTTTATTTCAAAAGTACGCCTAATTTTCACTCCGTTATGAACTTCTCTTTTTTTCTTAAAGGGTCCATATCCTGGATACCACTGCCCTTGAGGATAGTTAGGCTGTCCACAAAGAACTTCCACATCATTACCTAACTCAACAAAACCTTCGCATAAATCATTTATCCTAAAGCTTTCAGGCCAATAGTGCTGAGTTACCACAAGTATTTTTGCCATTGTATTCTCCAAATTACTTATTTTTTAAATCATTTATTTCTTTTTCTAAAAGTGCCATCTTCTGATTTAAGTTTTTAACCCTTTTGGAATTTATAGAAAGAGCTACAGTTAATGAAAAAAGAATCAGTAACGAAAAACAAAATCCCAAAAAGAAAATCATATTTATTGGTGATACAATACCCAAAAATTTAGAAACTGAAATCATAATAGCTGGAAAACAGGTAAATATAATTATTATAACTCCAACAATAATCCAAGAAAGAGCATATTTTATATCTAGTTTATTTTTTCTAATTAAATTTATAATATAAATCAAAGCAATTAATATAACTGCAACAATTACAATTTGTATTTTTAAGGTCATTTAAGCACCTTCTTTCTGGTTAATTCAATAAATATAGCCAGTGTAACTTTTATCATGTAGTATATTGATTTATAGAATGAAATAGAGGATACTCCTCCCATTCTTTCATTCATTTCTACTGGCATTTCATTAACAACTAATTTATTTTTAAGTGCAAAAACAACTGTTTCCGGTTCTGGATAATCTTTTGGATAATCACTTGCAAAAAGTTCTATCATTTTTTTATTGCACATCCTGAATCCTGAAGTCGGGTCTGTAATTCTTTTATTAGTAAATAGTTTGATTATCAGTGTAAAATACTTTATAGCAAACCTTCTGATACTTGATGACTGATAACCCTTTTTATCAATAAATCTAGACCCTATTACTAAATCTGAATTTGAATTTTTTAGAAAATCAAACATTTCTTTTAAGTAACTAGAGTCATGCTGCCCATCTCCGTCAAATTGAACAGCAATATCATAGTTGTTTTCAATTGCATACATATATCCGGTTTGAACCGCCCCACCTATTCCTAAATTAAACGCCATATCTAAAACATTGTATTTTTTTCCCGAACAAATATTATATGTATGATCAGTTGAACCATCATTTACTATTATATAATCAAAATCAGGTGCTATTTTTTTTAGTTTTTCAACTGTCTTTTCAATACACTTTGCTTCATTATAGGCAGGTATTATGACAAGTTTTTTCATTTTATTTTCCCCAAACTGTCCTGTTTACTATATCTGTATAACTTTGTATTATTTTCACAACCTTTAGCGAAACATTTGTTTCTTCATAATCTGCTGGTAAGTTATAATTATCCCCATTTTCTTTTATAGCAATTGCTAAATCAATTGACTGAGATATTGTTTCAGCTGTTATACCACCAATCACAACGCTTCCTTTATCTAATGCCTCTGGTCGTTCTGTGGATGTCCTAATCAAAACACCCGCAAAACCCATCATAGCACTTTCTTCTGATAATGTTCCACTGTCTGAAAGTACACAAAAACTATTAAGTTGAAGATTGTTATAATCTAAATATCCAAAAGGCTCAAGATTTTTTACTAAAGGATGAAACTTAAACCCTCTTTCGTCAATAAATTTTTTACTTCTTGGATGAGTGGAATATATCACAGGTATATTATATTTTTCTGCTGTATAGTTAATCGCTTCCATTAAAGAAAAAAAGTTCTTTTCTATGTCAATATTTTCTTCTCTATGAGCAGAAACTAATATGTACTTATTTTTTTCCAAATTAAGAGTTTCTAAAATATTGCTTTTTTCTATGTTACTTTTATTATCTTCTAAAACCTCACGCATTGGTGAACCTGTAACAAAAATTGTTTTACCATCTATTCCTTCTGATATCAAATATCTTCTTGAATTTTCTGTATAAGGTAAATTTATATCAGAAATATGGTCAACTATTTTTCTGTTTATCATTTCTGAAACATTCCAGTCCCAGCATCTATTACCTGCTTCCATGTGAAAAATCGGTATTTTTAGGCGCTTAGCTGAAATTGCAGCTAATGCTGAGTTAGTATCTCCTAAAACCAGTAAAGCATCTGGTTTTTCTTTTTCTAGAATTTGATATGTTTTAGCAATTATATTGCCCAGAGTTTCACCTAAATCACTACCCACACTATCTAAATAGACATCTGGTCTTCTTAACTTTAGTTCTTCAAAAAAGACATCATTTAAACTATGATCCCAATTTTGTCCTGTATGAACTAATATATGATCAAAATATTTATCCATAGCCTTTAGGCATGATGAAAGTCTGATTATTTCAGGTCTGGTACCCACTATCGTCATTACTTTTAATTTTTTCATAGCCGCTCCCTTTTATGCTAGACTGGTAAAAAATAAGTGTCTGGTTCATCTTTGTTAAAAGGTTCATTTACCCACATAATTGTAACAAGGTCGTTTTCACCTGTATTTATAATATTATGGGTATAACCTGGAGGAATATCTACAACCTGCAATTTGTTTCCATTAACTTTATACTCAAAAATTTCTTCAGAATCAATTTTTCTGAACTTTATTATTCCTTCTCCTGAAACAACTAAAAACTTTTCAACTTTTGTGTGATGCCAATGATTCCCTTTTGTTATCCCTGGTTTAGAAATATTAACTGATACCTGACCTCTTTCTGGACTTTTTAAAAATTCAGTGAAAGAACCCCTTTCATCTGTATTTTGCTTTAAATCATAAATAAAACTGTCTGTTGGAAGGTAAGATAAAAAAGTACTATATAGTTTTTTTTCAAATCCTTTACTTAACAAAGGTACAAATAAATTCTCTCTTGATTTTTTAAATGAATAAATTAGTTCAACCAGTTCTCCAAGAGAAATATTATAGACCGGCTCAGGACAAAGATAGTCTTTTCCTGTGAAAATCTTTTTCTCCTTATCGATATGAGAAATAAAATCATTTATCAAATCATCTATATATAATAAGTTCACGACATTATTTTCGTCACTAACTGTAATAGGTAAATCATTTGCTATATTATTACAAAATGTTGCCACCGCACTATTGTAGTTTGGCCTGCACCATTTTCCGAAAAGATTTGGTAGCCTGTACACATAAGTTTTTACATTATTTTTTTCCCCATATGAAAACACAAAATCTTCCCCAGCCTTTTTGCTTTTACCGTATGGATTATCAAGCTTTGCCTGAATTGAAGAAGTAATTACTATTGGAGACTTGTTTTGCTTTTTTTCTAATAATTCAAGAAGAGTCTTTGTAAATCCAAAGTTGCCTTCCATAAAATCTTTTTCATCCTTTGGCCTGTTTACTCCTGCCAAATGAAAAACAAAATCTGTTTTTTCAATAAATTCTTCTAATTCTGACAAATCACTATTTATATCATATTCATATACTTCATAATTATTATTTTTTAGACTTGAAACTAGATTTTGACCAACAAAACCTTTTGCACCTGTAACTAATATCCCCATATTTCTACCCTCTGCCTTTTTCTAATTCTTCCTTCACATATGAAAGACTTAATAACATTTCTTTTACTTCTTCAACTGATAATATTTTTGTATTATGAGAAGTATATGGCTCTAGCTCAGCTAATTCTTTTATACCTTCTGAATAATATTCATCATAGTTTAAATCTCTGGCATCAACAGGTACTCTGTAATAATCATCCATTTCTTCTGCCTTGATTTTCTCTTCAGTAGTTAAAAGGGTTTCAAAAACTTTTTCTCCATGCCTTGTACCAATATATTTAATCTTAGCATCGGGATTGAAAATCTCTTTTACCGCCTTTGCAAGAACCTCAATTGTGCAGGCTGGAGCTTTTTTAATAAATAAATCACCAGGTTTTGCATTTTTAAATGCAAAAACTACAAGTTCAACAGCCTCTTCTAAACTCATTAAAAACCTGGTCATACTTGGGTCTGTAATCGTTATAGGATTTCCTGATTTTATTTGGTCAATAAATAAGGGGATTACGCTACCTCGTGAACACATAACATTTCCATATCGTGTACAAGATATAGTTGTTTTTTCTTCTGAAAGAGTTCTTGCTTTTGCTATAATTACTTTCTCCATCATTGCTTTAGATGTACCCATGGCATTAATTGGATATGCTGCCTTGTCTGTAGACAAACATACTATTTTTTTAATACCAGCATTAACTGCAGCTTCAATAACATTATTTGTACCAATAATATTAGTCTTAACTGCTTCCATTGGAAAAAATTCGCAACTAGGCACTTGCTTTAATGCGGCAGCATGAAATATATAATCAACACCACTAATTGCATTCTTTATACTTTCTGGTTCTCTAACATCACCTATATAAAATTTAATTTTCGGATTTTTATACTTTTTACGCATATCATCCTGTTTTTTCTCATCTCTTGAAAATATACGGATTTCTTCAATATTTGTGTCTAAAAACCTGTCTAAAACAGCATTTCCAAAAGAACCCGTTCCCCCAGTTATTAAAAGTGTTTTTCCTTTAAACATACAAAACCCTCCTATCTACGATAATATCATATTACGCTAAATCTTTAAATATAAAATCTTTCCATGATAGTGTAAATTTACTGTAGGATTTAATTGGACAGAGATTCCCCTTGATGTGTTTCAGACTTAGCTTCTGTTCACACTATACATATATTTCTTACTTTTTACAATCCCCAAATGTGATGTTTGAAATATGCTATCTTTTTAACTTCTGGAAAAGGAATACTGTGGGTCATTCTTTCTAAATATCTTTGTTCTTCTTTTAATCTTGTTCTTTCGGCTTTAAACATTTCGCAACTCATACATATTATCTCTTCTTCTGCACCTGCAGCCAATTGTAATTCCTGTTTTTGCATTCTTACAAGCTCTAACATATTTCCTTTGTTTGCTTTATATATTCGTAGTTTCGACATTTGATTAACACCGTGTCTGCTCCACCCTAATGGTCTAGAACTCATTCTGTCCGAATAAATATGACTTACATGACCTTCTGCACTACAACCCACCTGTGAATCTTTGTTAATTCCACCTCTTATTATACCATTCCAATTACCGAGAATATATAACATACAGGTTTCAACTTTTTTTCTCTGACTTTCTGTTTCTGTTACATTTAAAATTTTTTCAAATGTTGCCTGTGCCATCCATTTAACTCTTTTATTGATTGCTCGATATATTTCACTTCTAGCATCTAAAGCTGAATCCATAAGATGTGAAGTTGCTTTTATAATGTATTTTTGCATATGAAATTTGTCCAATACAAAAATAGATCCTGAAATCCACTTCCTTCCTGTCTTAATCCAATTAGCACCATCCCCATTAATATATATATGCTTGATTTTACTTATATCATAAGTCGACTGTATATAATCGTATATTTCTCGCCAAAACTGTTCCACTCCTTTACTTCCTTCATAAATCCCACCAAAATATTTAGGATTTATCAACTTCATCCTTTGACTTTTAGGTGCATCAGGTTCAATTCCTTCATATACGTAGGCTAGTTTTGGCATACTTGTATTTGATCTTGGTTTTTCAATGTCTCCCTTACTTTCCAAATATTGTAAGGAAACATGGTCTTCATCCGCATCTATATATAGATAATCCACTTGCTTCTTATGCACGGCTTCATTATTTTCCTGATAAAATTTCAGACTATGAATCTTATTCTTAACTGTTTGTTTACTCACTGTATCTGAAAGACTAACATTTATTCCACCTTTTCGGTAACTGCTATCTACAGCTTCTTCAAGCATTTGCGCCTCTGCATCCTCAGTCATTCTCGTATGACTTTCCAGTCCCATGACTTTATCTAGCAGATACTCGCAGATTCCAGATTCTTTATTTTTAAACAGTGTTTTATGATACTTAACTGTTCCAAGGCTTGTAATTAATGATGTTTCATCTTTTCTGCTAATTACCCATCCTGACTTTCGCAGACCACTTTTACGTAGTTCTTCATCCATGCTCTCTAAAGTTTCTTTAATAATATCTAAACCTAACCTTACAACTGAATCTGTAACACCATAAATAAACTCCGCCTGCTTTTCTGGTTTATTTATAAAATCTTCTAACACTTTACCTAATTTTTTTACCCCAACTTCTTCAAACTGTTGTATACTTTTAATCATAGAGAACACCCATCCTTTGCGTTTTATTTTTATTCGCATTTAAATCTTAACACAAAGAAGGTGTTCTCTATTGTTTTTTTCAATTAATATCCTACAAAATTTTTACCCTAGCTCTTTCCATTAAGCTAATTAAAATCATAATTTTCATTTATATAATCAGCGAGATAATTGCTCACTAAACTAGCCCCAAAAGAGTTCATGTGCCCTTCATCTACCATATAGCAGTAATCAAAATCCAGTTCTTGATAAATTCTATTCATATCAAGTAACTTCACATCAGAATCTAGATAATTACTCGCTATATAATTATTTATTTTAACATTTCTTTCTGCTGAATATCCATATGTATCCTTATATGGTACTGTTAAAAAAAGTATCTTTATGTCATTTTCTCTTGCCAAATCTATAATAAGTTCCAAGTACTCTTTTTGTTCATTAGAAATTTCTATTTCTTCTGTGACTTTAGAAAAATCCGTAAGAAAAAAGTCATCACTTCTATCTAGTCCATCTGTGCCCAAATTTTTCCATCCTAAATTTGAAATTTCCTTATACGCTGCTTTTTCAGGATATTCATACAGATTTAATGCCTTTAACCAATCATTTTTATTTAATTCAAATATTCTTGTATGGTATAAAGGATAATTACTTATATAATTTATTCTTAAACTGGCAGGTATCCATTTGCTTATGGCTTCATATTTATTCTTTGATAGTGGAAGAGGATTAAACGCCCATCTAACTAAAAGATCAATTGCACCTTCTTCCATTGGTAAAAATGTACTTGTATCAAGAACAAGTAGTGAAGGTTTTTGAGTTTTTAGCATATCTACAATTCTATAATACATATGTTCTAATCGAAGTCCTGTGATGCTATAGTTAAAAGATTCCACGGCATTTTTTTTATTAATGATTTCAGGATCGATGGCTGCATCAGGTATAGAAGTCCCAATATAACATATATCCAAAGAATTTTTTTCTAAATTATTGAATATTTTATATTTATCATAGTTTTCATCTTTGGGTACAAGTACTCTATTAAAAACAAATACAAGTATCAATAAAATTGTAAAAAAGCAAATTTGTTTAAAAACTTTGTTTTTCATATAATAATTTCCTTAAAATTTGAAATATATAAAATCACTAGCGATATATTTTGGTCCATATATACCTAGTAAAAGTATTGTCATTATTGCAAATAAATAAATTGGCCATTTGATATATATACTTTTATTAATTATCCATTCTCTGATTTTAAAATTGTTATAATGTAATAAATCAACAGCAAAAAGAATTGTGATACCAATAAAAATAACAATCAAATTATTTAAATCTAAACCTAATTCGAGAATCCCACCTTTAAAAAAATCTATAGAATTATTTAGACCTTTGAAAAAACTAAAAAACATATTAACAGCAATATTAACACTAGAAGCTCTCCAAAATAATAATGCAAACTCAAGTAGCATAAATGTTCTAATCACTTCGAAAACTTTATATAAAAATGTTTTCTTATTAATTTTAAAAGCCTTAGTAAAAAAATCAAAAACTGGTTTTAGCATCCTTCCAGAAATTATGTAAAACCCAAAAATCACACCTGCTCCCAATATATAGTGCCACTCTAGTCCATGCCAACAACCGATCGAAAACCAAAGAATAAACATAGCAATATATGTTGTTGTATTTTTTGCTTTTCGTTTTCCAATTACTTTTTTCAAACCATCCTGTATAGATATAAATAATCTGGATTTTAATAAGGGATAAAATAAATAATCTTTAAACCAGTTACTTAAAGAAATATGCCACCTAGACCAAAAATCAGTTATATTTGAGGCTAACAAAGGTGCATTAAAGTTGATTGCTAAATTTATATTAAATAGTTGTGAAGCACCAGTAGCAATGTCAATTAATCCTGAAAAGTCTGCATACAGCTGAATAATAAACAGTACTACTGCAAACATAATATAAAATCCAGAATATTCTGTTGAATTATCGAAGATTTCATTCACTATTATGCCTATACGGTCTGCTATTACCATTTTTTTAATAAGACCCCAAACAATTCTCTGAGCACCCATGCTTATATTTTTTCCATTAAAACTTTTTTCCGAAAATAGTTGAGGTGATAGCTTATCAAATCTTCCTATTGGGCCGGATAAAATCTGAGGAAAAAATGATGCAAATAAAAAATATTTAAAGAAGTTTTTTTCAGGCTTTATACTATATCTAAAAACATCTGTTAAATATCCTATTGTTTGAAAAGTATAAAAAGATAATCCTATTGGAAGTAGAATGTTTTCAATTGAAAAACCAACACTATTTAATGCAAAGATTGTTATTCCCGACATTTTAAAAGCTGCCATAATCCCAAAGTTTAGAATAATTGCTAAAATAAATATAAAAACAGAAAAGCCACTTCTTTCTATGCCTTCTGTCTTTTTGTTTGTTTTATATATGATTATTGAGGCCATCCAGGTAGAAAAAATCGTTATAAATAGATACACCCCAAGAATTGGTTTATAAAAACAGTAAAAGAAAATACTTGCTATTAAAAGTACTAACCACTGCAATTTTTTAGGAACGATATAAAAAATTATACATATAATTAACAAAAATATAAAAAAATTTAGTGAGGAATAACTCATAAAATTCTAGATTCCCCCTGTTATGAATATGTTTTGACCTGTAATAAAATCCGATTGTTCTGATAATAAAAAATCTATCGTTGGCACAACATCTGAAACAATTAAATTTCTTCCTCTAGGATTACCTAACGCATTCTGTTGTACTATCAATTCTGGGATTTCTGATAAAAATTTTGTCTCCATCATTGATGGAGAAACTCCATTAATATTGACCTTTTTATCTGCATATTCAGAAGCCAGTGCTTTTATCAATCCCATTAATGCATATTTAACAGTTCCATAAGGTGACAAGTATTTAGGAGGGTTATTATTAGTGTAAGAACTAAGTATAACCACAACTTTACCCTCATGTTTTTTTAGCCATTATAGGCAAATATTTATTTAACACTATAAAAAGAGATCTTAAAGCAATGTCAATACCTGTTTGAAAGCTCTCCCACTTAACTTTTTTGAATTTTTCGTTAAATGCTTTATCCGCTGGAAAATGAACGATATGAGTTGGCATAAAACCATCTTCCTCAATTTTATCAATAATTCCAATTGTTTCCTCTTCCTTTAGAAAATCTGCTTTATAGAGTCTGAGTTTATCTCCTAAATCTTCTTTAAGTTTTAAAAGTTCTTCTTTAGAGTTATTGTAATGTGCTAAAATATAGTCATATTTTTGGTGAGTATCTTTAATTAACCTAATTCCTAAATCTGCCGATGCCCCCAAAATTAAAAGTGTTTTACTCTCCATAAGCTCCCCTTCTTTTATTTTGCTCTGTCCAAAATAATATCAATCATTTCTCCGACATTTTTCATACCAGTTACTTCACCCATTGTAAACTTCATTCCAAATTTTTTTTCAATCGCAACTACAAGATTGATATGCTCTAAGCTATCCCAATCTTCAATATCCTCAGCTGTTGTTCCCTCTTCTACTTTTATGCTCTCATCATCAAACACATCTTGAAATATTTCGTCCAAAATCCCAAAAACTTCTTCTCTTTTCATCCTTAACCCTCCAAGCTTATTACGCTATTTTTTATTATATATTTTCCTTCAAGATCAAATTCCCAAATTGAGTTTCCTTCACCATCTTCTTCAATAAGAGAAAAGCCTTGAGTTTCATAAAAATTTTTAACCATCCCATTTTTTTGAGTTGGATAATAATAACCTTTTATTTTTTTAATAGATTTCGCCTTACATTTTTCTACTAACTGATCCATCATTGCAAATTCCATGTCTCTTTTTAATACACGACAACTCATTATCCATAATTCTATGTCAAAAATATCTCCATTAATTTTTCCGATAATAACTGAGACTAAGCCATTATCTCCAAATTTATCTTTTAGCTTTCCATATAAAGTTATATGATTTTCTGATTCAGAAACTTCTTCTATCTCTGCCTGTGTATACCTTTTTGTAGTAAGGTTAAACTGGTTACTCTTATTTGTCAGCTGAGAAATCCTAGACATATATATAGGCTCAAACTCTTTTATTAAAGCCTTCATTTCTAATGATTTAAGGTAGTCGCAATATTCCCCAAAACACTCTTCTTGCTTTTGTCTTTCAATATTAGCTTTATACATTTCATTTCTATTCAAATCATCCTGGGATATATTTGTCACTTCAAAAAACCCAGATTTATCTAATATTTTTATATAATTTTCAGGATTATCCATTTCTGGGACTGCAACACCTTTTGTTTGTTGTCTTACTATTTCCCTTTCTGCTGGATTGTCATCTACAAATACTAACGAGTCTGGCATTACATTCAACTCATTTGCTATATCAATAATATTTTTACTTTTTGCATCCCAGTTGGCTTTAATTAAAATAAAATCTTCTGGTACTAATGTTCCTTCTGGATGATTCAATCCCAATATTGCATTTTCATGCTCATTCTTTGAGCAGACGTTTAAAATAATCCCCAATTCTTTTTGATCTTTAATATAATTTTGAAATTCCAAGAATACTTGTCCCATTGATGTTTCCTGACCAATTTCAAGGTTTTCAGGGCCGTCATCTCCAACCACTCCACCCCATAATGTGTTGTCTAAATCCAATACAAGAGCTTTTTTATTCTTTCCATATAATGCCTTTATAATATTAGCTATATTAAAAGAAAGATATGGTATCGCACTCATTGATAAAGCATATTTATACATATGCCAGTAAAATGAATCCGACCATTTATCCAGCCCATAACATGAAGCTAAATAGTTAATATCATTAATATAAAAATTCTCGTTCTTTCTTGCATAGTCATAAAAGTGTTCATTTAATTGATTAACAAAATGAACCCGACCTCTAGAATCATAAGCATCTTTATTTCCAAGTAAGCGATAGTACGGATATTCGAAATTATTCTGTATAATTGGGCAATTGAATTTTTCAAAAAGCTTATCCCACATAACATGGTAATGATTGTATTCATTATGGAGTAGCCCTGCCACTTCATCTGTTGAATTTTTTCCATTAGGATATTCTACAATATTTCTATTACTAGTATGAATATATATAATATCTGGTGAAAACGAATTTAACTCTTCGTTGCCAAACATAGCATCTTGCCAATACATACCAAATTCCGATTCATAAAACTCTGCTTCAATACCATAGTTAAGTAAAAATAAATCGAGTATTTTAATCACATCATGAGTAGTGCTGCCCCCAAGAACTGCAACCTTTTTTCTGATTCTATTACTATCTCTGAAAGAAGATCTTTTTTTATTCTTTTTGCTTTTTTTAAAATATACTCTTCATCAAATGGGTATTCTAATTCTTTCATTTTTCGCCCCCACTATACAAATTTTTTTGTATCTAAAAGTGCCGACTCTATAACTTTATCCATGTCATAATACTTATATGATCCTAGTCTTCCACCAAAAGATATTTTTTCTTCATTCAAGGTCAGTTCGTAATATTTTTGGAAAAGTTTTTGATTTTTATCATTGTTTACTGGATAATAAGGCTCATCTCCTTTTCTCCATTCCTTGGGGTATTCTTTTGTAATGATTGTTCCTTTTTGTTTGCCAAACTCAAAATGCTTATGTTCGATAATTCTAGTATAAGGTATTTCTCTTTCAGTGTAATTCACTACAGCATTTCCCTGAAAGTTATCAGTATCAAGCTTTGAACTTTTAAAGTCCAGACTCCTGTATTCAAGCTCTCCAAATTTATAGTTATAATATTCATCAATCATTCCTGTATATATGATTTTTTCAGCAATACCCTCATGGCCCTTAATAAACTCGAAAAAATCTGTAGATAATAAAACCTCTGTATCTTCCAGCATTTTTTCAACCATTTTTGTATATCCATCCACAGGGATCCCCTGATATCTGTCGTTAAAGTAATTGTTATCATATATAAATCTTAATGGTAATCTTTTTATAATAAAAGCTGGTAAGTCTTTACATTCCCTTCCCCATTGTTTCTGTGTATATCCTTTAATCAGTTTTTCGTAAACATCTTTTCCTACCAATGATAAAGCTTGTTCTTCCAGGTTTTTAGGTTCTGATATATTTAGTTCATTGATTTGTTTATTTATAATATCCTTAGCCTCTTCTGGCTTTGATATTCCCCACATTTTTGAAAAGGTATTCATGTTAAAAGGAAGATTAAAGGTTTCACCTTTATAAATTGCAATTGGTGCGTTTATGTAATTATTAAACTCCGAAAATTGATTTACATAATCCCAAACCTCTTTATTTGAGGTATGAAAAATATGAGCTCCATATTTATGTACATTAATACCATCAATATCTTCACAATAAATATTTCCTGCTATGTGCTTTCTTTTTTCAAGCACTAAACATTTTTTACCTGCCAACCTGAGCTCTCTTGCCATAACAGCTCCATAAAGACCTGCACCAACAATCAAAAAATCATATTTTTTCATAATTAATGTACACCTTTTTATTTATTTTGAATATCCATTTGGATTGCCCTTTTGCCAATTCCAAGTATCTTCACACATTTTTTCAATTCCATAAGCTGCTTCCCAGTTTAATTCATTTTTTGCTTTCTCAGGATCTGCATAACAAATATCTATATCTCCTGATCTTCTCGGAGCAACCCTATACGATAATTCTTTACCACAGGCTTTTGAAAAGTTATTTATAATATCAAGAACACTATATCCTTTTCCTGTACCTAGGTTATAAGCTTCAACCTTGTCAATTTCTATTAATTTCTCCAAAGCTTTAATGTGCCCTTTTGCTAAATCTACAACATGAATGTAATCTCTTACACCTGTTCCATCCTGTGTGTCATAATCATCTCCATATACGCTAACATATGGCAAAGATCCAACTGCAACTTTAGAAACATATGGAAGTAAGTTATTAGGTATTCCTCTTGGATCTTCTCCTATTCTTCCACTTTCATGAGCCCCTATTGGATTGAAATATCTGAGTAATATTATTTTCCATTCATTATCAGACACATATATGTCCCTAAATATTTCTTCTATCATCAACTTTGTTCTTCCATAGGGATTTGTTACTGAAAGAGGAAAATCTTCTCTAATTGGAACCTCTTTTGGTTTTCCATAAACTGTAGCAGATGAGCTAAAAACAATATGCTTTACCCCATTTTTTCTCATAGAATCACAAAGAACTAAAGTTCCTGTTATATTATTACTATAATATTCAAGTGGCTTTTCAACCGACTCGCCAACTGCTTTTAGTCCTGCAAAGTGTATTACAGCAGATATTTTTTCTTTTTCAAAAATCTTGTTCATTTTCTTTTTATTATTTATGTCAGTATTATAAAACTTTAATTTTTTTCCTGTTATTTCCTGTACTCTATACAATGATTCTTTTGACGAATTGATTAAATTGTCAACAACGACAACCTCATATCCTGAGTTTAAAAGCTCTACACAAGTGTGGCTTCCAATATAACCCGCACCACCAGTAACCAATATTTTCATTTCAAAATCCTTCCTTTCTTAAAACATAAATCAATATATAATATAATACCTACATCATAACTGCAGGTATTAAAGTAGTTTATTATATTTATTTATAAATAATTTATTATGCTATTCTTTTGAATATCCTTTTTCTTTAATAACCTGAACTATTTTATTGGTTTTTTCATTACAAATCTCATCTGTACCAGCTTCAACCATAACTCTGATAAGATTTTCTGTCCCACTAGGTCTTAAAAGTACCCTTCCTTCGTCACCAAGTTCTTTTTCTACCAAATCTGTAATTGTCTTAACCTCAGAATCTTTAATAACTTTTTCTTTGTCTGTAACTTTAACATTTACAAGTTTTTGTGGATATATCTTTAAATCTTTTGTAAGTTCACCAAGAGATTCTTTACTTTCCAACATAGCTTCCATGATTTTTAAAGATGTTAGTATTCCATCTCCAGTAGTAGCATGTTTGCCAAAAATAATATGACCCGATTGTTCTCCTCCTAGAAAATGACCATTCTTAATCATATTTTCGAAAACAAATTTGTCACCTACATCAGTTTTTTCATACTCAATACCTGCTTCGTCAAGAGATTTATATAGACCAAAATTTGACATTACAGTTGTTACGATTGTATTTGTATCCAGTTGACCTCTATCCTTCATGTATTTTCCACATACATAAAGAATGGCATCTCCATCAATAACTTTGCCATTCTCATCAATAGCCAAGCATCTATCAGCATCTCCATCATATGCAAAACCAACATCCAGTTTATTTTCTATTACAAACTCCTGTAGTACATTTATATGAGTAGATCCACAGTTATTATTAATATTTAAACCATTTGGAGAATTATTTATAACAAACGTCTTAGCTCCTAGAGCATCAAAAACATTCTTTGCTATTGAAGACGCACTGCCATTTGAGCAATCCAAACCTACTGACTTGTCTTTAAAAGACCTGGTAGCAATAGAGATTAAATAACCAATATATCTGTTTCTACCTGCTGAATAATCAATGGTTCTTCCTATATCTTCTCCAACAGCATAAGGAATTTCTTCTATTCTGCCATCAATATAATCTTCTATTTTTATTTCAACTTCGGATTCTAGTTTATGACCCGATTTATTGATTATTTTTATTCCGTTGTCATTAAAAGCATTATGACTTGCTGAAATCATTATGCCAAGATCAAAATCCTCTGTTCTTACTACATATGACACACTTGGAGTTGTTGTTACATGTAACAAATATGCGTCCGCACCAGATGCTGTAAGTCCTGCTGCTAATGCATATTCAAACATATAGCTACTTCTTCTTGTATCTTTGCCTATAACAACTTTAACTTTATGACCGTTTGCGTAATACCATCCCAAAAATCGCCCCACTTTAAAGGCGTGTTCAACTGTAAGTTTTACATTTGCTTCACCCCTAAAGCCATCAGTTCCAAAATATTTCCCCATATATTATACCTCTCCAAGTCCTCTTTTTACTATATCTAACATTACTTCTAATGCTTCTTTTTCATCTGGTCCTTCACACATAAATTCAATTTCATCCCCACACTTTATGGATGCTCCTAGAACACTTAAAACGCTTTTAGCATTTGCCGTATTGTTTTCCCTATAACTAAAGGTTATAGCTGATTTATAGGTCACAGCTGTTTTTGATAAAAATCCAGCTGGTCTTAAATGAAATCCTGACGGGTTTGTCACAACTACTCTTCCACTTACCATATAATTCCCTCCAAGTTTAAATTATTGTTCTAAAACTGTTATTTCTACTAAAACACTTACTTCAGATACTAAGTCTATACCTTCTGGTAAATTAAAATCGAGCACAAACGTAGATGCTCCTTCCTCTTCATCGCTCAAATCTAAAGATACAGATATTTGCGAAAGATTCAAGCTTTCTAAACCTTCACCTCTAAGAGTGAAGTGAATAGGGTTAGTCTTTATTGCCGCTGAAAGATCCTGATCAAGATTTAAAATTTCTACATCTGCAGAACTTATTTCAAATGCTTTTTCCCCTTGTTCAACAATATATGCTATCACTGTCATAATGCTTAAGTCCTCTTCATATACTGTTACATTTTCAGGTAAATAAGAATTTATGTCCACACTGAAAGTAACATTTTCTTCTGCATCCGTTATGTCTATTACATCAGAAGGAATTGTTATACTTTCAATTTGATCAAGTTCTTCTTTTCTGCCTTTTATTATAACATTTTCACTGCTTAATGTCAGCATAGAAAGTTCATATCCTTCTAAAGGATTTCCTGAAGTTGAAGCATTTATAGGTACTGATCTAATGTTATATATTTCAACATCAGCATCTATATATTCATAACTTAAAGTTGTATTTTCATCTTGATAAATTTCTTCACCAGAGTAATTATACATTTTTGGTGCAACTGATGTTGAAAAATCTGCACTCACTTCATTAACATCCAAATTTATTTTTACATTTGCAATTTTATTTATTATAGAACTAGGTCCAGAAACTTCAATAGTATCTGATGATAAACGAGTCTGATTAACGATATAATCTTCTAAAGGCTCTCCACTATATTCAACTTCTATGTTATAAGTTTTGGAAATAATATCTTCGAGTATAACACTTATTGTAGTTGTGCTTTCTACTATTTCAACGCTATTACTGTTACTTATTCCTGAATCACTCCAATCTACATTTACAGTAACTGCATTTGTAATTGAAAGTTTATTAAAATCTGCAATAGCTTCAAAATCTGATGCTTTAAGTTCATCAATATATGATCTAGGACCTTTAACCCTCACATATGCTGTTTCGCTACTTGTTATTGTATATACTTTACCCTGCTCCGTAATAGAATTTGCATTTAATATAGTTATTGGTATATTTCTAATTGTAACAGTTTGAGTCGGATCATCAATATTAACAACTACCAACCATAGAATGACCGCAAGTAAAACAGCCACAATTTTATAAACCAAATTATTGGTCAGCTTTTTTGTCAGCTTTTTTTTCATGGCTGCTCCTTCCCTTCCAGAATCTCATCCTGCTAAATTCTTTTGATTTATTCTGAACAATTATTAATTTATCTTTCAACTCTTCCTGAGTAAGATTTCTTGAAATTTCACCTTCCAAGGCTATTGAAACTCCACCCGTTTCTTCAGAAACAATTATAGTAAATGAATCAGTAGCTTCACTAACACCTACAGCTGCCCTATGCCTTGTTCCCAAGGCTTTACTTAGTGCCATATTATCTGATAAAGGTAAATAACAAGTCGCAGCCACTATTCTGTCTCCACTGACAATTACTGCTCCGTCATGTAATGGAGTGTTGTGCTCAAAAATATTAACTAAAAGCTGACTACTAATCATTGAGTCAAGCTCAATACCTGTTCTTACATATTCTGAAAGTTTTATGTCCTGCTCAATTACTATCAATGCACCTGTTTTATATTTAGACAACTCAAATGAAGCCTTAACCATTTCGTTTAAGGTGTTATCACTAAATCTTTGAGCTGAATTTTTGGAATCATCAAATGAAAAAAAGTTTGCAATTATATTTTTTCTTCCTAATTGTTCTAGAGCTCTTCTAAGTTCAGGTTGAAAAACCACTATAACAGCTATAACCCCAACGCTAAGAGTTTTTTCTGCAATCCATAAGATTGTTGTGAGATTAAAAAGAGATGCAATCAAAGCGAACACCAAAAGCACTACGATACCTTTAAAAAGCATCCACGCTTTGGTGTTCTTTATCCATTTTATAATCTGATAGAATAAGAAAGCGATAATAATTATTTCCACGATATCTGTAGGTGATATCTTTGGAAAAGAAAAGTACTTTTCAATAAAATCCCCAATTGTCTGAAATATCTGCACTTTTATTGCTCCTTTTCATTAATCTACTTTCT
Source organism: uncultured Parasporobacterium sp. (assembly GCA_963676435.2). Lineage (GTDB taxonomy): Bacteria > Bacillota > Clostridia > Lachnospirales > Lachnospiraceae > CAXXOZ01. Next base: position 161,861 of record CAXXOZ010000018.1, on the reverse strand, counting down.
TTTGGGCTTTTGAACATTAATCCTTTTTACGCTTACTTCCTGTTCAGTAACTTTTACTTTTGGAACCGCTTTAACATAATAATAGTAATCATCATCTTCAAATTGTGTAAATTCTGTTTGGCTATAATCCAGAGACAAAATACTAAAATGAAGAATATAGGCAATAGCGATAGATACTGCTACTCCACAAATAATTATAATTATTGGAACAATCTTCATAGGACCCAATATTATATGTCCTGTCAACATAATAACAATATTTACTACTCCTGCGACAATTATCGCTATCCCATGGGAGTGATTTATAGAACGTCTTCTTATAACATAAACAATAATAAAAATTAATATCATACTTATAAATGTAAGAAGATATGTTTCATTACTTAAAATAGAGCTCAATACTACGCCAAATGATCCTTCACCCATTAAAGCTGCATAATCCATTAGGAAATAAATAAGCGTTCCAAAAATTATAGAAATAAGTGAAATTGGAGTAGATGATAATCCTAATACCATAGGAATAATATATGGAACTTTTGCAAAAAATAAAATTGGCAAAAGAATAATTATCAGGCTGTCCTTTCTTGTAAACTTAAAATATAAAAAGTACATAATAAGCAATATTACTACAGCTATTCCTGCAAGTTCCACAGATATGAAATACATGTGCGCCAACATTGAGACTAATAACAAAATAATATTATATGTTGTTGGTATAAAAGCACAAATAACAGCTGTTGCTATAATAACAATTGGATTACTTATAATTGAATCTGAACCTAGATTCAACCACATTATTATCAATGAAAAAAGTGCTAATATAAATCTTAATCCTCTAGTTAGCCAAACTTCGTGGGCCGTATATATTTTTTTTACCTTTTCTTTACACAATAATATTTTCGTCATTATTCATTGCCCCCTAATACTTTTTCATCCATTGTTTTACCATCTACTTTATATAATAGATGTAAACTTTTCAAGTCTTCATTATACTGTGATAATCCTTTTCTAAAACCTTTGTATTTTATCGAAAAAACAAAATAAGACAAAATCAAGTATAATATCATGAATAAAACAAATAAAACTCCGGCTGTAATCCCAATAGAAGTTAAGTTTAAGCTTGAAATATTCTGGGAATAGTATTCCACTCTATATAATACCCAAGCTAACAATAATAATAAATATACGAAAATCCCTGATATAATCGAGTTTATTATATTTTTACTAACAAAATCATTTTTAAAAAACTTAGTAGCTTTAAGAGACTTTTTCCCTTCTGACTGCTCATATAATGCAAGCCTTGTCATAAGCTTTATCTTTTCTTCATTAAGCATTTTACTTATTCCTTTGTTTTCATTGTTGGGAATAAAAGTACATCCCTAATTGCGGCTGAATCAGTTAGTAACATTACAAGTCTGTCAATACCTATACCAATTCCACCTGTTGGAGGCATCCCATGTTCTAGAGCATTTAAAAAGTCTTCATCGACTCCTTGAGCTTCTTCATCCCCCTGGGCTTTTAATTCTTCCTGGGCTTCAAATCTAACCCTTTGATCTATTGGATCGTTCAATTCAGAAAAGGCATTTGCCATTTCTCTGCACGTAATAAATAACTCAAATCTTTCTGTATAATCTGGATTTTCTGGCTTTCTTTTGGCAAGAGGTGAGATTTCAACAGGATGATCCATTATAAATGTAGGTTGAATCAACTTTTCTTCAACAAACTCTTCAAAAATAAGATTTAATATATCACCTTTTTTATGTCTTTTTTCATAGTGTATATTGTGCTTATCTGCAAGCTCTTTTGCCTGTTCTTCAGTTTCTATTTGATCAAAGTCAATATCCGTATATTTTTTAACTGCTTCAACCATAGTAAGTCTTTCAAAAGGCTTTCCTAGATCAATTTCTATTCCATCGTAGCTTATTACTGTTGTACCTAATACATTTTTTGCTACTTCTCTATAAATATTTTCTGAAAGCTCCATCATGCCATAATAATCCGTATATGCCTGATATAATTCTAATAATGTGAATTCTGGGTTATGTCTTACAGATAGCCCTTCATTTCTAAATACTCTACCTATCTCGTATACTCTTTCCAGACCACCTACTATTAGTCTCTTTAGGTATAATTCAAGTGATATTCTCAAATGAACATCTTCATCCAAGGCATTATAATGTGTATCAAATGGTCTAGCTGCGGCACCTCCTGCATTAGGTACTAAAACCGGAGTTTCCACCTCTATAAACCCATTTCCATCTAAATATCTTCTAATTTCACTTATTATTTTAGAACGGTTCACAAATGTTTCTTTTACATTTTGATTCATTATTAAATCAACATATCTTTGTCTATAACGCAAGTCAGTATTTGTTAGACCGTGAAACTTTTCTGGCAATATCTGTAAACTTTTTGTTAGTAAAGTAATCTCTGAAGCATGTATTGAAATTTCTTCTGTTTTTGTTTTGAAAACCTCTCCAGAAATCCCAATTATATCTCCTATATCATACTTCTTAAAGTCTATATAATTATCTTGTCCTATACTATCTCTGGCAACGTATGACTGAATGTTACCACTTAAGTCCTGAATATTGCAAAAAGATGCTTTACCCATAACTCTTTTAGACATTATTCTACCAGCTACGCTTACGGTTTTTCCTTGTAATTCTTCATAATTTGCTTTAATATCACTACTATGATGAGTTACATCATACTTCGTTATTTCAAATGGGTTTTTTCCATTTTCCTGTAATTCTGTTAATTTATTTCTACGAACTTTAAGTAGTTCATTTAAATCCTGAACTACTTCGTTATTTTGATCAGACAATATTTCTTTCTCCTACTAATGTACTTTTTGTATATCCATTACTTTATACTTTATTACACCTGCCTGTGTTTCAATTGCAACAGTCTGGCCTACCTTTTTACCGAGTAATTCTTTTCCTACTGGAGACTCATTTGAAATCATATTTTGAAGGCTGTTAGCTTCAGTAGAGCCTACAATTTTAAACTCTATTTCTTCTTTTAAAGACTTGTCTAAAACTTTCACTTTACAACCAACATTTATCTTTTCAGTATCTATTTCATCTTCATCAACAACTTCGGCATTTTTAAGGATTTTTTCAATTTCTTCAATTCTTGCTTCTATGTCACGCTGTTCATCTTTAGCAGCGTCATATTCAGCATTTTCCGAAAGGTCTCCCTGTTCTCTTGCTTCTTTAATTTTTTCCGCTACTTCTTTTCTTTTTACGACTTTTAATTCCTGTAATTCAGTTTCCAGTTTAGTCAACCCCGCGTAGGTCAGTATGTTTTTCTTCTCTGTCATTGTTTTTTTACATCCTTCCTATTTCTATTATATGCTCGAAAGTTCGAATAAACTATTCCACAATATTCAAGCTATTATATAATAATCAACACATTATGTCAAGAATACCAACCAGCTCTTTAAGGGATGAAACAGTATTAACTTTTCGCCTTATATTAGCTGAATGTGGGTATCCTGCTGTGTACCATGCTATATGCTTTCGCATCTCTCTAATACCTATAAATTCCCCTTTGTATTCAACCTGTAAATTAACATGTCTTATAATCATTTTTTTTACTTCTTCAATAGTCGGCGGTGTCTTAATCTCACCTGTTTTTAAGAAATGATTAATTCTGTTAAATATCCATGGGTTACCTCTGGCAGCTCTTCCAACCATTATCCCATCACACCCAGTATATTCCAGCATTTTTTTAGCATCTTCTGGCTTTTGAATATCACCATTTCCAATCACAGGTACTTTCACCGTTTCTTTTACTTTTTTAATAATATTCCAATCAGCTACTCCTGAATAATATTCTTCTCTTGTTCTTCCATGAACAGCTATTGCACTAACTCCAGATGCTTCAGCAACCTTTGCAGCTTCTAAACCTATTATGCTGTCTTTTTCAAAACCTTTTCTGATTTTCACTGTAACTGGTTTTTTTACCGCTCTTACCATTTTAGTCAATATTTCTTCAACCAATTTTAAATCTTTTAAAAGAGCAGATCCCTCATTGTTATTAACAATTTTAGGAACTGGACATCCCATATTTACATCGATTATATCAAAAGGCTCTTCCTCAAGCTGTTTTGCTATATCTGCCATCAAATCTGGATCTGATCCAAAAATCTGAACAGAAATAGGATGCTCACTTTCCTTTGTTAATAATAAGTCTTTAGTGTTTTTGTTTTTAAAATGAATAGCCTTTGCGCTTACCATTTCAGTATATAACAGACCGCACCCTTCTTCTTTACAAAGAATCCTGAATGGAAGATCCGTCACCCCTGCCATTGGCCCTAACGCTAAGTTGTTTTCAATTTCAATATTTCCAATTTTCATTTTTTACATTTATCGAATATAATTCTTAAACCGTGCATTGTTAAATCTGGATTATATATTTCTATCTTATCTGTTGCTTCAGCAATAGTTTTACCTAATCCTCCAGTAGCTACAGTTTTTATATTTTGTACTCCATATTCTTCTTTTATTTTATCTATTATGTATTCTGTCTGCCCAATGCATCCATATACAAGTCCCGCCTGAATACTTGAAATTGTATCTCTTGCCAATATTGATTTAGGCTTAACAATTTCTATTTCTGGAATTTTAGCTGCACCTTGCCATAAAGCTTTTGCACTTAAGCTTATTCCTGGACATGTTACACCAGCAAAAAAAACTGCATCTTCTGTAACAAAATCGTATGTAGTAGCTGTTCCGTAATCTATAACAATCACTGGACCTCCATATAACTCATACCCTGCAACCACATTAACAATTCTATCCGATCCAATTTCATGAGGATTTGGAGAAATTAGCTTGATTCCTGTTTTAATCCCTGGTCCTACAACTATAGGTTCAATACCAAAATATTTTATTATAGCATTATTCAAAGAATGCATTATATTAGGTACAACCGATGAAATAATAACATCTGAAATATCTTTTTCTTTATATTTTCTTAATTCTAGTAAATTCGTAATAACTAAACCATATTCATCTGATGTTCTTGGTGTTGCTGTAGTAGTTCTAAATCCGGCAACTATTTCTTTATCTTTAAATACAGCAAAAGTAATATTAGTATTTCCTACATCAATTGCTAAAAGCATTTTGTTCCCTCCAAACTGTGTAATACATTTCTAGCGCTTCAAAAAGATCTTTCTTTTCTTTTCTTAATTTTTTCACTTTCAAGTCTGCCCCTATTTCATCAAAAAGTAGATCTCCTTCATCTGCTTGAACTTCTATTATCAAATTACTATCTTTATCATATTCCATAATGATAATACCACCAACATCTTCCGTAAACATAACACACATAATTTGAAGTTCTTTTTTAACTTGATCTGGCAATCCTTTAAAATCCTCATTTAAGTAAAACTTTTTTTCATAAGAATTCGCGCCACATAAAACTATATTTTCTGTATCCAATTATTTACCTCCACAAACCTAAAAATCCAATTAAACAAATTATAAATAGAAAAGCTGAAAACACAAACTGCATAATTGCTCTCTTATTTTCTTCTCTAAACTTGCTTTTAATACCTAGTAAAAAATTCATTATAAAAGCACAAAGAAAAAGGATTGGAAAAAGCTTTACATTGCCTTCAACATCTATAAAAATAAAAACACAAAAAACTATAATTGCAACACCTAAAAGTACATTCGCTATATCAATACCAAATCCAACTCTTCTTAAAGCTTTTACATTTCTTTTAATACTTTTCATATGTACCTCTATCTTCCAAGTGTAGCAACCATTACAGCTTTTATAGTATGCATTCTGTTTTCCGCCTCGTCAAAAACCACCGAAGCTGTAGATTCAAAAACATCTTCAGTAACTTCATTGCCCTTTACTGCTGGAAGACAGTGCATAAATATAGTTTCTTCTTTATTTGTTTTTTTCATTAAATCTTTGTTTACTTGATATGGTTTTAAAACCGCAACTCTTTCTTTTGCTTTTTCTTCTTCTCCCATAGAACACCACACATCAGTATAAATAACATCAGCATTTTCTACTTCATTTATATCTTCTGATATTATAATGCTGCTGCCTGAAACTAGAGCATATTCTTTTGATATACTCACAATGTCTTCTTGAGGCCATAAAGTTTTTGGTGCAATTATTTTTATATTCATTCCAAGTTTTGATGCTCCAATTAAAAGGGAATTAGCCATGTTATTTCTTCCATCACCAATATAAACAAAATTGATACCTTTTATTTTTCCAAATTTTTCTTGTATTGTAAGAAAATCTGCAAGTATCTGTGTTGGATGGTATGTGTCAGTTAGACCATTCCAAACTGGAACCCCACTATATTCAGCCAGTTTCTCAACTGTCTTATGGGAAAATCCTCTAAATTCTATACCATCAAACATTCTTCCTAAAACTCTTGCAGTATCTTCAATGCTCTCTTTATGTCCTAACTGTATATCATTTGTTCCTAAATACTCTGGATGTGCACCTTCATCTACACAAGCTACTGTAAAAGCACACCTTGTTCTTGTTGAAGGTTTTTCAAAAATTAATGCTATATTTTTTCCTTTTAGGTTATCCCCTAAAACTCCATGTTTCTTTTTTGACTTTAGATTATATGCCAAATCAATTAAATATTGTATTTCGTCAGGTGTAAAATCTTTTAAAGTTAAAAAATTTCGTCCTTTTAAGTCCATCTATTTCCTCCTGATAATCTGATAAGGTGCGGGAAAAGGTTTATACTTTTCTCGCACCAACATAAACTAATTCTTTGTTAATTCTGCAATTGATGTAACAGCACCTGCAAGTCCCTGAATATCCGATGGAACAATTATCTTTGTTGCCTGTCCATCTGCTGCCTTTTCAAAAGCTTCAAAACTTTTTAGCTGAAGCACCGCAGCATCTGGAGCTGCTTTTTTGAGAAACTCAATACCGTCTGCTGTTGCCTGTTGAACAGAAATAATAGCTTTCGCCTGTCCTTCTGCTTCTCTAATTGTAGCTTCTTTTTTCGCTTCTGCTCTTAGAATGGCGGATGCTTTATCTCCTTCAGCATCTAAAATAGCTGATGCCTTTTTTCCTTCTGCTACTAAGATGGCTGATGCTTTTTCACCTTCTGCTATAAGAATAGATTCTCTTTTTTCTCTTTCTGCCTTCATCTGTTTTTCCATGGCATCCTGAATAGCTGCAGGTGGTATAATATTTTTTAGTTCGACTCTATTAACTTTTATTCCCCAAGGGTCTGTTGCTTCATCTAGGGCTGCTCTCATTTTTGCATTTATGATTTCTCTTGAAGTAAGCGTCTGATCCAACTCTAAATCTCCAATAATGTTTCTTAAAGTTGTTGCTGTAAGATTTTCTATAGCCATTATAGGATTTTCAACTCCATATGTAAAAAGTCTTGGATCTGTAATTTGGAAAAAAATAACTGTATCAATTCGCATTGTTACATTATCTTTTGTAATAACAGGTTGTGGCGGAAAATCAACTACCTGTTCTTTTAATAAAACTCTTTTCGCTACTTTATCTACTAATGGTGCTTTAAAATGTAATCCTACAGGCCATGTCACTTTATAAACTCCTAATCTTTCAAGTATATAAGCATTTGCCTGAGGAACTATTTTTATACAAGATACAACTATAATTAAAAAAATAATAACTAATATAATAAGTGCTACTAATCCAAATGGGAAATTGTCCATAATTAATTCTCCTCCGTTTTCTCTTTAACTATTAACTTTACTCCTTCAACTCTCTGTACCACTACTAATTTGTCTTTTGAAATTAATTTATTTGAATCTTCACTTCTCGCTGTCCAATCCATGCCATTTATATTAACATGTCCTGTAAATCCATTATTGTTTATTTCTTCAGTTACTTTACCAATTTTTCCAGTCATTTCATCAACATTTGTCTTAACTACTCCCTTATTTATGAATTTTTTCGCATAAGGTCTTGTTATAAGAAGAAGCAAAACTGATACAACTAAAAAAACAGTGATTTGTATCCATAAATCAACTTGAAACAGTGATAAAACAAATGAAATTAACGCCCCTCCTGCAAACCATATAGTAGTTAACCCAAGAGTTATTATTTCAAACACTACAAATACTACGAATAGAACCAGCCAGTAGATGTATAAATATTCCATCTAAACTTTACCTCCCTTTAACAATTTCTATTATATAATAACTTAATTTCTGTTTTTTTACAAGAAAAAAGCGAAACGATAAACATCACTTCGCAAAATTTTCTTATTACTATTTCCATCTGTAAAATATATGATTTCCAATTTGTGTCCATTCTTTATACTTATCTGTAGTAGCTATTCTATATGAACAAAAATTTGTAAACTGTGGTACATTATTAACTCCTAAAAGTGCTTCCTTTGTTGCCTTTATCGAGGTTTTACTTGGTCCATTTATCATTTTATTAGTAAGCACCTGTCCAACTACTGAAAACTGGTTCTGTGCATACACTACACTTGAAACTGTATTGCCGTATCTCCCACCTACAAGTCTATTTAGTAAAATGTTCGCAACAGCCAACCTTCCTTCATAAGGCTCATAACCTGATTCACAATCTACAACACAGGCAATTAGATATGCTCCTTCTTCAGTAACCTGACTATATGGAGATGTTGATAAAACATCTGCAAATTGAGCACCTTCTACTTTAGCTTTCATTTGCGCTTCCTGTTCTGCTTTTTTTCTGGCTTCTTCCGCTGCAATAGCTGCAAGTCTTGCTTCCTCAGCTGCAATTGCTGCTGCTTCTTCCTCGAGGGATATTGCGCTTCCCACCTTCTGAGTTATTTTAACATATTCTTCTGAAATAAAGGCATCTTCTCCACTATACTGTATTATTACCCAGCCATCTTCTTCACCAAGAACTTCATAATTATCTTTTTTATATACAAGACCTAATACTCCTGAGTCAGTATCTGCTGCTTTTCTTACATTCAAAGCATCTGCCGTAACTATTGCAATTGATTTACAGTCTCTTTCGGCAACCTCCTCTGCATCCTTATCATATGCAAGGTATTCGTTATTAACATAACCAACAACCGTTCCTGAACTTATTAATGTCCATTCTGTATCTTTTAGTATTACATCTGCACATGCTCCTATATACATTTTACCAACAACTTCTCCACCTTTGGAAGGCACGGTATAGACTGAAGCAAAATCCTCTACATTTGTCACCATACATTTATTTAAGAATGGTGTTTCTTCAGCAAGAAACACAACTTCTGGTTCTGTATCTTCAGTTACAGCAACTTCTGGTTCAGTCTGTGGTTTCTCTGAAAAGAACGTATATGTCGAAATCATCAAGGAAATACCTAGCGCTACCGAAGCTATTCCTAACATTATCTTTGTATTTAATAAATTCATAAAAACCTCCAAAGTATTCGTTTGTAAACACATAATTGTTACAAATTTATTACGAGGTAATATTATCAAACCAAAAAACCTTTGTCAAGGATTAACTTTACATAATTCTACTATACATAAGTATTGCAGCTGATATAGAGGCATTTAAAGATTCAATCTTACCCAGCATCGGGATTTTAACCAACTTGTCAGCAAGTTTCAATACTCCTGCATTTATGCCTTTTGATTCATTACCTATAATAAAACAAACATCATCCCCCGAAGATTCTTCTCTATTTATTTCTTCGCCGTCTAAATGAGCTGCATATACAATAACATTATTTTTTTTCAGGTCTAAAACTGTAGCTTCTAAGTCATCTACAAACACAAAAGGAACTCTGAATAATGAACCCATAGTAGATCTAATAACTTTTGGGTTATATACATCTACAGAATCCTTACTAATAAAAATGCCTGAAACACCTGCTCCTTCTGCTGTTCTAATAATCGTCCCCATATTCCCTGGGTCTCTTATATCATCTAAAATTAAATAAGTGATTTTTTCAAAATGTTTTTTACTTTTAAAAACTCCATTCACATCAACACTATTTTGCTTTACTACAGCTAGTATACCCTGAGGTGTCACCGTATCGGAAACATGCTTAAAAACGGTATCACTAAGTATAGTATATTTCAAATTATTTAAAATTTCCTCATTGTTATTCTTAATAAAGCTTTCCGAAACATAAGTTTCGATTATTAAGGCTTTTGGAATTTCCTCAAACATCTTTATCCCCTCAACAATAAAGCTTTTTTGCTCTTTTCTTGCTTTGCCTTTATTTTTTAGAGATATTAGATTTTTAACATTTGAATTAGTTATTGATGATATCATGTAACTCCTTTTATCGTCCTAAAGTTTTGCTAACAGTATACTGCTCTTGTGAGATTGTTTTTTTCATTTCCAGTGCTTCAAAAATATCATAATCCACATAATCGCCTTTAACGTATGAAACTATTCTGTTTTTCTTTCCTTGACAGATTATGTCAACAGCATATGATCCCATCATAGACGCATAAACTCGATCTTTACATGTGGGACTGCCTCCTCTTTGCATATGTCCAAGAATTGTTGCTCTTGTTGATACTCCTGTTGCAGCCTCTATTCTTTTCGCCATGCCTTCAGAATGTCCTATACCCTCTGCATTTATAATTATATGGTGCTTTTTACCTTTTTTTCTGCTCTTAATAATATGATCAACTAATTTTTGCTCATCATAATCATAAAGTTCTGGTAAAAGAATATCTTCAGCCCCATTAGCTATACCACACCAAAGAGCTATATATCCAGAATTTCTTCCCATAACCTCTATTATACTGCATCTTTCATGTGAGGTTGATGTATCTCTAATTTTATCTATCGCCTCCATTGCTGTATTTACAGCCGTGTCAAATCCAATAGTATACTCAGTACATCCAATATCTAAATCTATTGTTCCTGGAATTCCTATTGTATTTATCCCTAACTCTGCAAGCTTTGATGCTCCTTTATAAGAACCATCTCCTCCAATAACTACAAGAGCGTCAATACCTTTTTTCTTTAATGCTTTTGCGCCTTTTTTTTGACCTTCTAATGTTAAAAATTCTTCACATCTTGCTGTATATAATACTGTTCCACCTTTTTGTATGATTTCAGAAACGCTTCTTGGTTCCATTTCTACAAACTCTTCATCAAGCAATCCCTGGTAACCTCTTCTTATACCAATCACCTTTTTCCCGCATGCATGACCTTCTCTTACTACAGCTCTGATTGCAGCGTTCATTCCAGGTGCATCTCCACCACTTGTTAAAACTCCAATAGTATTAATTTGATTTTCCATCTATATTACCTCCAAATATTATTTTTCTACTATTCTTATATTATCTTCTCCAAAAAGATTAAATAATTTGATTTTTAGTTTCTCATCTGCTTTTACACTACATTTTTCTGGAAAAACTTTTTTCTTTTTTTCCTGTTCTATATAAGCTATTAATGTATCTTTTCCTTTATAAGAACTTATTATATCTAAAATTGATTTCTCATTTTCAAAATACATATCTAAGCTTTTAAATTTTATCCAAACCTCTTTCGAAACTTCTTCAAAATCAGTAATTTTTTGACAGACCAGTTTTCCTTGTTCATCTTCAGTAAGATTAACTCGCCCTTTAATAAATAATTTTTTATCCTCTTTTATGAGTTCCCTGTTTGATTCGTAGTCTTTTGGAAAAACTATAACTTCCACATTTCCAACTAAATCTTCAATATTTATAAACGCCATCATATTGCCCGTTTTTGTAGTTTTTTTCGTAATATTAGAAACTATACCACCTATAACTACTGTGTCACCATCTTTGAGCAAAGTCTTGCCTTCTTCATCAACAATAAAGTCAACACTTTTTGCTGTAATGTTCTTTTCCCAAACATTTAAATGTTTTTCTAAGGGATGTCCACTAACATATATTCCTAAAACTTCTTTTTCAAACAGCAATAATGTATCTTTGTCATGCTCTCCAACTTCTGGCATTGTTATTTCATGTTTTTGTTTCTCTTCATCTGATATTAAATCAAATAAACTCACCTGTCCTTCTAATGATTTCTTTTTACGTTGATTTACACCATCCATCATTGAAGAAAATACGAGCAATTTTTGTTTTCTTGTTCCCTGAACACTATCAAAAGCCCCTGCTTTGATAAAATTTTCTACTGCTCTTTTATTTATATCTTTCCCCGACATTCTTTCTACAAAATCGTTTAAACTTTGATATCTTCCATTTTGATTTCTTTCTTGGACAATTGAATCTATAACTGTACGCCCAACACTTTTTATTGCAGAAAGTCCATACCTTATTGAATCTTTTGTAACTGAAAATGAGCTTTCTCCTTCATTTACATCTGGGGGAAGAATTTTTATTCCCATTTCCTTACACGCGAGTATATATTCTGAAACTTTTGATGTCTTATCCATTACTGATGTAATCAAAGCAGCCATAAACTCTACAGGATAATGACATTTTAAGTATGCAGTTTGATAAGCAAGAACAGCATAAGCTGCTGCATGTGATTTGTTAAATGCATATTTAGCAAAATCTATCATATCATCATAAATCTTATTTGCTGTTTTTTCGTCTATTCCTTGGTTTATGCAACCTGGTACATTTTCTTCTTCACTGCCATGTACAAAAACCTTTCTTTCAGCCTCCATTACATCAGCTTTCTTTTTTGACATCGCTCGTCTTAGCGAATCACTTCTTGCAAGTGTATATCCACCTAAGTCTCTTACTATTTGCATTACCTGCTCTTGGTAAACTATACAACCATAAGTTGGCTCTAGTATTGGTTCTAACTGTTCACAGTCGTATGTTATTGTATTTTTATTATTTTTCCCTTTAACATATTTGGGAATAAAATCCATCGGTCCTGGTCTATATAGGGAAATTCCAGCAATTATATCCTCTAGAGAATGAGGCTTTAACTCTCTCATAAAGCTTTTCATCCCACTACTTTCTAGCTGAAAAACACCATCTGTTTTTCCGCTGCCAATCATGTCATATACATTTTTGTCATCAAATTCTATCTTATCAATTTCTATTCCTGAAAGTCTTGACGCATCTTGGATCACAGTTAATGTTCTAAGACCAAGGAAGTCCATCTTTAAAAGTCCTAGTTCTTCTAACTGTGTCATTACAAATTGTGTTGTTACTGGTCCTTCAGTAAGTTTTTGTAATGGCACAAACTCATCAGCACTCTCTGGTGCTATAACAACACCTGCTGCATGTATTGAGGAATTCCTAGACAGGCCTTCAAGTCTTTTACCCATATCTATTAATCTTTTAACTTCCTCGTCTGTTTCGTAAGCTAGCAACAATTCACTGTTTTGTTTCAAGGCCTTATTTATAGTCATTCCCAAATCATTGGGAATCATTTTTGCAACAACATCAACCTGGGCATATGGCATATCTAATGCTCTTCCAACATCCCTTAATACCCCTTTAGCAGCCATTGTGTTGAAGGTAATAATCTGAACAACCTTGTCTTTTCCATATTTCTCAACAACATAATCAATAACTTCCTGTCTTCTTTCATAACAGAAATCTATATCTATATCTGGCATAGATATCCTATCTGGATTTAAAAATCTCTCAAAAAGAAGATTGTATTTTATAGGGTCAATATCTGTTATTCCCAAAGTATAAGAAACAATACTACCTGCAGCTGATCCTCTTCCTGGTCCAACAGCAATATTTTTTTCCTTTGCATATCGAATAAAGTCCCATACAATTAAAAAATAATCAACAAAACCCATTTTTTCGATAGTATTTAATTCAAACTCTAGCCTCTCAAATAATTCTCTATCTGGATTAGTATATTTTCTATTCAGCCCGTCAACACAAAGTTTTTTCAAATATTCTAACGAAGTATACTTTTCTGGAACATCAAACTTTGGAAGTTTTCTATTATCAGTCAGACTAATATCAACATTACATCGTTCAGCAATTTTTGCTGTATTTTCTATAGCTTCAATAGCATATGGAAATAGTTCTTTCATTTGCTCTTCTGACTTTAAAAAAAACTGACCACCCTCATATCTCATTCGGTCTTCATCATTCACTTTTTTATTTGTCTGTATACACAAAAGAACATCATGAGGGATTTCATCCTCAGCATAAATATAATGAACATCATTTGTAGCGACAAGTTCAATCCCTGTCTCTTCACTTATTCTAAGAAGCTGTTGATTTACATTTTTTTGTTCTGGAATACCATGGTCCTGCAATTCTAAAAAGAAATTGCCTTTACCAAAAATATCATTATATTTTTCAGCCGCTTCCTTACCTTGTTGATACTGTCCCCTTATTAAAAATCTTTGAACTTCACCAGCCAAACATGCACTTAATGCAATAACTCCCTGACTATATTCACGTAGTATTTCATAATCCACTCTAGGCTTATAATAGTAACCTTCAGTAAATCCCTTTGATACTATTTTAATAAGATTTTTGTATCCAATATCATTTTCCGCCAATAATACAAGATGATGATACTTGTCTTCACTAGAATCTTTTTCTTTATCGAATCTAGATCCTGGAGATACATAAACCTCACAGCCTAAGATAGGCTTTATCCCTGCTTCTTTAGCAGCTTGATAAAAACTAATGGCCCCAAACATAACTCCATGGTCGGTTATTGCTAAGCTGTCCATTCCTAGAGATTTTGCGTGGGCAGTTAATTCTTTTATCTTAGCCATTCCGTCCAAAAGACTATACTCTGTATGCACATGTAGATGTGTAAAAGCCATTCCTTTCCCTCCACTAAATATATTATTTTATTATAATACAAATTAAGGAAAAATGGTATTAATTTTTATTTTTCCTTTTAATACATTGACAACCATCTATGTATATGCTATATTTCGCATAGACAATTATCTATGTGAGGTGTTTTTATGAATATTTATTCAAATGCTTTTAAGGCATTAGGAGATTTAAACAGACTTCAAATAATAGAACTATTAGGCAAGGGAGAAATTTGCGCTTGTAAAATTTTGGAAGAATTCAATTTTACACAACCAACCTTGTCACATCACATGAAAATATTAGTTGATTCAGAGTTGGTTAATGTTAGAAAAGAAGGGAAATGGTCCCATTATTCTTTGAATACTACTTATATGAACAACTTAAATAATTACTTAATTTCCATAACCCAAAATCAATAAGGAGAATACCATGAACATTTGGAACTTTATTCAAAATCAAATCCTAAGTATGAAATGGCTTAGTTCATTAGTTGAAAATTTCCTAAACTTTTTAGGTGTTGATGTTTCAACACGAATAGGTGGAAGCATACATTTTTGGATATATGACGTTATTAAAATTTTTATACTTTTATCTTTTTTGATATTCTTTATTTCTTTAATCGAATCATTTTTTCCACCAGAAAAATGCAAAAGAATACTAGGAAGATTTAAAGGAATTTTTGCAAACACAATAGCCGCTCTACTAGGAACGGTAACCCCTTTTTGCAGCTGCTCATCAATTCCTATATTTATAGGGTTTACAAATGCCGGATTACCAATAGGTGTAACTTTTTCGTTTTTAATTTCATCACCTTTAGTAGATTTAGGGTCACTAATTTTATTAATGAGTATATTTGGTTGGAAGATAGCAATAGTATATGTTGTTCTCGGAGTAGTTATTGCCGTTATCGGTGGAACCATTATAGATAAACTTAATATGACTGGGTATTTAGAAGATGCTCAGGATGAAAAGGCACAGGAAAGAGAAGCAGCATGGGAATGGCTACAAAAACATAGAGTTAAATATTCTTTTAATGTTTTAAAAGGAACCATAAAAAAGGTATTCTGGTATGTACTAATCGGTGTAGGAATAGGTGCAATCATTCATAATTGGATACCACAGGATTTAATTATGGCGGCTCTTGGTTCAAATAATCCTTTCTCCGTAATCATTGCTACTATCGTAGGAATTCCAATGTATGCTGATATTTTCGGCACGATACCTATTGCAGAAGCATTATTTTATAAAGGTGCAGGGTTGGGTGTTATCTTAAGCTTCATGATGGCTGTAACAGCATTATCACTACCATCAATGATTATGCTAAGAAATGTTGTGAAACCAAAATTACTAGGAATTTTCATAGCAATTGTAAGTATCGGGATTATACTTGTTGGATACTTTTTTAACTTTTTACAAACAATACTCGTTTAAAAAAGA
Source organism: uncultured Parasporobacterium sp. (assembly GCA_963676435.2). Lineage (GTDB taxonomy): Bacteria > Bacillota > Clostridia > Lachnospirales > Lachnospiraceae > CAXXOZ01. The sequence goes on along the minus strand of CAXXOZ010000018.1, from coordinate 145,731 downwards.
TTACCAGTAGATTTTCACATCTACTGGTAATCTTCATTTTATAACTTAAAATATTTCACCATTTCTTCTAAAATATTAGAGCTCTTTTGATTTTCTATAGTCTGGTTTAAAATATCATCGGTTTTATTTGTTATATCGCCTATCTTTTCAACTGTGTCTGCTATCCCCTCTGCCCCTTCTGAAGAAGCTATTGTAATTTCTTCTATGGCACTTCTCATCTGTTGAATAGATTCAAACAACAATTGTGCAATATTATTGATTTCAGAAACCACCAGTTTAACCTGGTCTGAATCATTATCATACTGTTCACTTGTAAATACAAACTTCTTATAATCCTCTAAAACAGTTACTTCTACAAATTCAAGTAGTTTTTTCGAGTCTTTAACAACATTTTCAACTGCGTCAGAAACATTAATGGTTATCTCATTTATCTGGGAAACAGCTTTTTTAGAATTTTCTGCCAAAACACCTATTTCATCTGCAACTACTGCAAACCCCTTACCTGCTTCACCAGCTCTTGCCGCCTCTATAGATGCATTTAATGCTAAAAGATTTGTCTGGGCAGTTATGTCTAAAATAGTCTGTGAAAGTACCTTTATCTCTTCGATTGCTGAAGTTTTTTCTATAGACTCTCTTAACTGATTATTCGAATTATTAAATATATCAACGGCCTCTTGATATGATGTGTTTGTTTCTGTATTTAATTTAATTGCTCTTTCTTTTATTTCCTGAGAGAGTTTTTCACCACTGATTGTTTTCTCTTTCATATTCGAAATCTCATTTTCGATTTCATTTGTTGAAGCATTCATCTCTTCTGTAGAGGCAGAGGTTTCTTCCATGCCTGCTGATATCTCCTCAGAAGTTGCCGATATTTCTTCAATATTTCCATGAACTATTTTGACATTTGACAAGGAGATTTCAGATGCACTATTAAGAGAATCAGCCTGCACCTGTATATTTCTAATAATTTCACTTATATTGTTTTTCATTTTATTTGAAGAAACGAAAATAGCACCTATTTCATCTTTACGTTTAAGTTCCTTTTCTGAGTAATTAAAACTAAAATCCCCCTGTTCCATTAATTCAATATTTTCTTCTACTACTTTTATGCCTTTTGCAATCCTACGACCAAGTATATAAGCAACAATAATTCCTATAACAAGCATTATAAGCGCAAAAATTATTATTAATAACATAGTACCGTTTATGTCTGAATCTACTATCTCAGTATAAACACCTACGAACCACATTCCAATTATTTCTCCATCTGAATTTTCAAGAGGCATATAATATGTTTGAGCTGATCTACCTAGAATATCAGCTGTTCCTGAATAAACTTCACCCTCTATTAAAACTTTTTGAATAACTTCATCTGAGGCTTTTGTACCAACCTGCATTTTTCTATTTTCATCAACAACATTTGTTGTAACTCTGGTATCATCACAAAATACTGTAGCTAAAATATCCGTACCTTTTGTGATTTTTTCAATTACTTCAATATTAGTATTTAATAAAACATCACCTTTATAAATATTTCCATTATCCGCCGACCAGTCTCCTGGATATTTTGCATCTATTAACTGAAGACCGATATGAGTATAATTATCTAATTCATGAGCAGTTTCCATACTTACTAGTTTTTTAATTTCATACTGAGTAAATGCAACTATCGTAGATACCATTACAATGATTACAACTACCATAGTTAAAACTATTTTCCATTTAATTTTCATTTTAATCCTCCTGTCTAACAAAACATTTTAGTTTGTTAATATTATAACACTCTAAAGAGATAATTATAGTACTTTTGTACTATTTTTTGTATTTTATTTTGAACATCAAAATAAAAGAGACACTGGAATACCAATGTCTCTCTTATAATACTAAAAAAAATAACCAGTATGTTAAACATACTGGTTAAAAACGTAAAACCTTCGCTTACTTATTTTCCTTCTGCACTCAAAAATTCCTGGATACTATTAATAGCCTCGCTTTCGTCAGAACCGTCAACATGGACCATTACTTCCTCCCCTGTTTGTAGTCCCAATGTCATCATTCCCATAATACTTTTTGCGTTTACCTTCTTATTGCCATACTCAACATAAACAGAGCTTTCAAATTGACTTGCCAACTGAACAAAAACAGCCACAGGTCTTGCCTCCATCCCTGTTTTTATTTCGATAGTCATATTCTTGGTAACCATTAATTATCCTCCTTACAATCACTGTTTCTTAATAAGTCTGCTATTTCCGTTATCTTTCTAAACTTATGGTTTACTCCAGATTTACCAACAGGTGGATTATGCATTTCTCCTAAATCCTTTAATGATGTGTCAGGATTTTTTAATCTCAATTCTGCTATTTGCAACAATCCTTCAGGTAAAACAGATAAACCTGCCCTTTGTTTAATGAAGTTAATGTCTTCAATTTGCTTTATAGAAGCCGAAACTGTTTTATTTATATTTGCAGTTTCACAGTTTACTTTCCTGTTTATACTTCCACGCATTTCCCTAACAATTCTTACATTTTCAAATTTCATAAGACTAACATGGGCTTCCATAATACTCAAAATCTCAGCAATTCCTTCACCATCTTTTATATATACCACAAAATGCTTTTTTCTTTCAACTATTTTTGCATCAATGTTAAAAGATTTTATCATATTTTGTACTTTTATGGCTAATTTTTGGTTTGGTGAAACTATTTCTAGTTGATAAAATTTTTCTGGATTGCTAAAAGTACCTCCAGATAAAAAAGCTCCCCTTAGGTAGGCTCTTTTACAGCAACTATTTGAAGTCACTGATGAATTCGTCTCACCAAACTTAATTGCTTGTAAAATTCTGCTTGCATCTTCACTATTTTCTATATAAATAGAATAACTAGCATTATTTTTTTCTTGAATATCTGTAACAATATTAAATGCTTTTTTAATTAATGTAAAGCATTTTTTAATAACAAAATAGTTTTCAGTTACAAGTTTTAAACCATTTTCCTTGTTATCGTTTACATAACAAACATTCAGAAATTCAATCAATGCCGACAACTCTGCTAATCTGCAATGTCTACTATTGTTAATCTGCAAAGATAATTCTTCTTTCATTTCACTTGAAAAAGATAAGCGCTTCATTTTTTTATATCCCTATGAAAAACCTTTATTCCGTACTGGTTGTTCTTATCTAGTAAACTGTATAATTCGTTAGCTATTGTTACAGATCTATGTCTTCCACCAGTACATCCTATCCCTATCACTAATTGGTTTTTTCCCTCTTTTACATAATTTGGAATTAAGAATTTTATCATATCCATAAGTTTTTCTAAAAAATTCTTAGATTCTTTAAAGGACATTACAAATTCTCTTACTTCTTTATCATTACCAGTCATATATTTAAGAGACTCAATATAATATGGATTTGGCATAAATCTAACATCAAATAACAAATCTGCTTCTGGTGGAATTCCATACTTAAACCCAAAAGAGAAAATAGAAATATATAGATTATTATATTTCTTATTTTTTATAAAAATGTTCTCAATTTCTTCTTTTACCTCTCTTGTAAGTAAAAAACTGGTGTCTATTATATAATCTGCTCTATCTCTTAAAAACTCTAAAGTTTTTCTTTCCTCATCTATACTTTCTTCAACACTTTTCTTTCCAGTAACTGGATGTTTTCTTCTAGTTTCTTTATATCTTTTTATAAGAACCTCATTGACTGCGTCAAAAAACATTATTTCATGATTTAAATTTTTAGACTTCATAAAATCAAGAACCGAGTCCAACTCGTCTAGAGAGGTCCCGCTTCTTATATCAATTCCTATAGCAACTTTTTCTATATTGGATTCTGGGGAAAATGATAGCTCTGCAAATTTCGTAATAAGAGAAATGGGTAAATTATCAACACAAAAATACCCCATATCCTCAAAAATTTTTAATGCTGTTGACTTTCCTGCTCCAGACATACCAGTTATTATAACAAATCTCATAAGATTTTCACCTCTGGTTCAAGCTCGACCCCAAACTTCTCATAAACTTTTTCAACTACTTCTTCTATTAATCTAATAATATCACTGGCTGTAGCATTTCCTGAATTTATTACAAATCCACAATGCTTTTCTGAAACCATCGCCCCACCAACTTTATGACCTGCCAGTCCAGCATCCATTATTAATTTCCCAGCAAAATATCCTTTTGGTCTCTTAAAGGTACTTCCTGCACTAGGAAATTCTAATGGCTGCTTTTCTTTTCTTCTGTTATTTAAATCTTCTATCTTTTCTTCAATTTCTTCTTTAACACCATTTTCAAGTTTCAAAACCGCTTCTAGAAGAATATAATTATTTTTTGTAATTAAAGTTGTTCTATATCCCATTTCTAACTCATCAACAGAATACTTTTTAATATTCCCTTCTGAGTCCATTATGGTTGCTGATATAACTACATCTTTCATTTCACCATCATAAGCTCCTGCGTTCATGCTTACAGCACCACCCAGCGTGCCCGGTATTCCTGACGCAAATTCCATGCCTGTCAAAGAGTTTTCACATAGAATTTCTGAAAGATCTTTTAGGCAAATACCAGCCTCAACTCTAGCTTCTTTACCTTTTATACTGCAATTACTCATATTTTTAAAAATTTGAATAATAACTCCTGAATATCCTTCATCTTTGACCAACAAATTACTACCCTTACCCATCACATAAAAAGAAATATCATTATTTTTACATACCTCTATAATTTTTTTGATTTCTTTTTGATTTCTAGGTGTAACTAGGTAATCTGCCAGACCTCCCGCTTTAAAGGAAGTATATTCGCTCATAGGCGCTTTTATTTTAAGATTTTCTTCACCTACAATGTGCAGTATCTGTTCTGTTATATCTAGTAACATTATATTTTACCAACCTCTTAATATTAATGATGCTGCTCCATAAATTCCTGCTTTATTTCCTAAAGAAGCATGTCTAATCTCTACTTCTTGTTTACACGGTCCAAAAGCATGTTCTTCAAAGCTTTCTTTTATTCTATCTATAAAGAAATCTCCTGCTTTACTGACTCCTCCACCAATAATTATTACTTGTGGATTTGTAACAGATGCAATGGCTGCAAGACCTAATCCTAAATATTTTGTTGCTTTATTAACCGCTGCAAGAGCTTTTTCGTCACCTTCTTTGGCCGCATCAAAAACTTCTTTGGCATTAAAGAAATTACCAGCTTCTTTAACAATTGCATTAGCTGATGAAACCTGATCTAGACAACCTCTTTTACCGCAGGTACATCTTTCTTCCATACCTCTTACTAAAGGCATATGTCCTATTTCACCTGCTGCTCCATTGTTTCCAAAAACTAGTCTTCCACCAACAATTATTCCACCGCCGACACCAGTTCCAACAGTTACAAATACAACATCGTCACAAGCCTTTCCTGAACCTTTCCATTTCTCCCCTAGGGCAGCCAATGTTGCATCATTTCCTGCCTTTACTTTAATTCCGTCTAAAAGTGCTGAAAGTTCTTCTTCTACATTAAAGGTTCCCCAACCAATATTAACGCATCCCAAAACAACACCTTCTCTTGTTACCGGTCCAGGTAACCCAATCCCAACACCAATAATACTTGTGTTTTCGTCTTTGTGCTTTTTAATGTCTTCAGCAATGTCATTTAAAATCTTTTCTCCGTTGTTTTCCAATCTTGTAGGTATAGCCCATCTTTCTAAAAGTTCACCATTAACAGTGAATTTACCCATTTTAATGGTTCCGCCTCCTACATCAACTGCAAAAATTACTCCTGTCATAAAATCAACCCTTTCTTTCAATATTTTCCTGTACTCTCCTATATAATTCTTGAGCCGCATTATACCCCATTTTTTTCTGTCTGTGGTTTACTGCAGCAGACTCAACAATAATCGCAAGGTTACGTCCAGATCTGATTGGTATAGAATGGCAAACTATCTTGTTTCCTAGAAACTCTGTATATTCGTCAACTAAACCTAATCTGTCATATTCTTTTTCTTTATTCCAATCTTCTAGTCGTATAACCATATCTATTGCCTGGGTGTCTTTAACACTCTCCACCCCAAACAATGCCTTAACATCTATTATCCCTATTCCCCTTAGTTCAATGAAATGTCTTGTTATATCTGGTGATGTTCCAATTAATGTTTCATCACTTACTTTATGAATTTCTACAACATCATCAGTAACAAGTCTATGTCCTCTTCTAACCAACTCAATTGCTGCTTCACTTTTACCTATACCGCTTTCTCCCATAATTAATATTCCTTCGCCGTATACATCTACCAAAACTCCATGTACCGTCATATTAGGAGATAACTTAACCTTTAACCATCTAATTATTTCGGCAACAAAAGGAGATGTGGATTGATCTGTTGTGAAAACAGGAATCTTATAATTTTCTGCTAAAACTAATAGTTCTTTGTCAGGTTTAAGACCTGCACAAAACACTAAACATGGAATTTCAAACTTGAATAAGCCTTCATACAATTTAAGTCTTTCTTCTAGAGTGTGTTTTTCTAAATATGCATATTCAACGTTTCCAATAATTTGAATTCTCTTGTTATCAAAATAGTCAAAGAAACCTGCCAGCTGTAAAGAAGGTATATTAATGCCCGAATCATATATTTCGTTTTTAGATGTATCTATTGAAGGTATTGCACTTTCAAGATCCATCTTTTTTATGACCTCATCTAGCTTTACACTTTGCATTTTTTTCCTCCTTTATACTGATTATAGCAATATTATAGCAAACTAATTAAAAAATTCATACACTTTTTTGGCTGTATTTTCGTTCATTGTAGGCACTTCTTTAAGTTCATCGATTGATGCAGCCTTTATATTATCTAAAGATTTCATGGTTTTAAGTAATTCTCTTCTTCTTTTCGGACCAATTCCTTCAATATCATCTAGTATTGATTTTACCTGTCCTTTGCTTCTCAGATTTCTGTGATATTCTATAGTAAATCTATGTGTTTCATCCTGGATTCTGGTTATTAGTTTAAAGGCTTCTGAGTTTTTCTTAATGTCAATTTCCTTATTATTAAAATACAACCCTCTTGTCCTATGATTATCATCTTTAACCATACCACAAACAGGTATATACATATTTAAGGATTCTAATACTTTTACAGCTACATTAACCTGTCCTTTTCCTCCATCCATCATAATAAGATCAGGATATATGGAAAATTTATCATCCTCGTTATGTTTAAGCCTCCTTGTTAACATTTCTTCCATACTTGAATAATCATCTGCGCCTTTTACCCGTTTTATTTTAAACTTTCTATAATCATTTTTCTTGGGCTTTCCATTTTCATAAACAACCATTGAACCAACATTATCATAACCACTTATATTTGATATATCATAAGATTCTATTCTTTTTATATTTTCAAGTGATAAAATTTTCGAAAGCTCATCTAAGGCACCAATCGTTCGGCGTTCTTCTCTTTTAAGTTTTTCTTTATCCTGAGTTAAAATTAACTGAGCATTTTTTCTAGCTAATTCTACAAGTTTTTCTTTTTCTCCCTTGATTGGTTTTTTAATAGTAACTTTGCTTCCCCTTTTTTTTGAAAGCCAATCTCTAATTGTACTCTCGTCTTCTATTTTATCCTGGATTAAAAGTTCGTTTGGTATAAATGGTGTTCCTGCATAGTACTGTTTTATAAAGCTTTCTAAAATATAAGATTTACTTTCATACTTTGAAAGTTTTAAATAAAAATGTTCTCTGCCTAAAAGTTTTCCGTTTCTTATAAAAAACACCTGTACTACTGCACTGTTCTCATCATTAGCATATGCTATAATGTCTTTGTCCTGAAGGTTTTCTTTTTCTACTTTTTGCTTAACAGAAATTTTCTTTATATTATTTATAATGTCACGATACTCTGCAGCTTCCTCATAATTCATTTTTGTTGAAGCTTCTATCATCTTTTTTTCAAACATTTTAAGAACTTCTTTGTAGTTTCCTGATAAAAATTCTACAACATTTTCAACACTTTTTTTATAATCTTCTTTAGAAATATACCCTTGGCATGGAGCAAAACACTGTTTTATTTCGAAATTTAAGCAGGGTCTTTCCTTTCCTATATCTCTAGGTAAGACCCTGTTACATGTTCTTATTTTATATATTTTTGTTAAAAGTTCTATTGTATCTTTAACTGCACCAGCGCTAATATAAGGTCCAAAATATTTAGCATTATCTTTTTTAACCTGCCTTGTAAATGATACTCTAGGATAATCTTCTGATATAGAAACCCTTATATATGGATATCCTTTATCATCTTTAAGCATAGTATTATACTTAGGCCGGTACTCTTTAATCAAATTACATTCTAGTATCAGTGCTTCTATCTCAGAGTCTGTAACTATATATTCAAATCGCTGAATATTTGAAACCATTTGTTCGATTTTAACTGTTACATTTCTACTTTTTTGGAAATATTGTCTGACACGATTTTTCAAATTAATAGCCTTACCAACATAAATAATCTCATCTTTATCTCCATGCATGAGATATACACCTGGCTTGTCTGGTAATTTTTTTAAATCTTCATCAATTTTGGTCATCTCCTTTTACCTCATTGAATATTTCCATAAATTCTTTTCCTGTGATAGTTTCTTTTTCAAATAAGTAATTTGCAATTCTATCTAAAATTTCTTTGTTTTCTGAAATCATAGTTCTTGCTTTTTCATAACATGCTTTTAACAAATCCCTTACTTCTATATCTATTTCTGTAGCAGTAGCATCTGAACAGTTCAACGCTCTTCTTCCATCCAAGTATTTACTTTCTACTGTTTCAAGTGTCATTAAACCAAATTTTTCTGACATTCCATATTGAGTTATCATTGATCTGGCAAGGTCTGTAGCTTTTTCCATATCATTCGCTGCACCTGTAGTTACCTTTTTAAAATTAATTTCTTCAGCCGCTCTACCACCTAAAAGAGTTACTATTCTAGCTCTTAAATCATCTTCTGACATTAGATACTTTTCTTCTTCTGGAACCTGCATTACATAACCTAAAGAACCCATAGTTCTTGGAACAATAGTAATTTTTTGTACTGGTTCAGCGTTCTTTTCTAATGCGGTAATCAAAGCATGTCCAACCTCATGATATGCAACTGTTTTTTTCTCGGATTCGTTCATTATTCTGTCTTTTTTCTCTTTACCTGCTATTACAACTTCAACCGATTCAAATAAATCACTTTGTGATATAGCTTTTCTGCCATTTTTAACAGCATTTATGGCAGCTTCATTTATCATGTTTGCCAAGTCCGATCCCACGGCTCCAGATGTAGCAAGGGCGATTTCTTCTAAATCAACTGTTTCATCCATAGCAACATTTGTTGAATGTACTTTTAATGTATCTATTCTTCCTTTTAAATCAGGTTTGTCAACTATTATTCTTCTGTCAAATCTACCTGGTCTTAATAAAGCTTTATCTAAAACTTCTGGTCTGTTTGTCGCAGCAAGAATAAATAATCCCTTAGATGTATCGAAACCATCCATCTCTGCAAGAAGCTGATTTAATGTTTGCTCTCTTTCATCGTTTCCACCACCATATTTTGAGTCTCTGCTTTTTCCAATAGCATCAACCTCATCAATAAATATTATGCATGGGGCCTGGGCCTGAGCTTGTTTAAAAAGATCTCTTACTCTAGAAGCACCAACACCTACAAACATTTCTACAAAGTCTGAACCTGAAAGAGAAAAGAAAGGCACTTTTGCTTCACCGGCAACTGCTTTTGCCAAAAGAGTCTTACCTGTTCCTGGAGGTCCAACTAGTAGTGCTCCTTTAGGAAGCTTTGCTCCAACATCTGCATATTTCTGAGGATTGTGTAGAAAGTCTACTATTTCTGTTAAAGATTCTTTGGCTTCATTTTGTCCTGCTACATCTTTAAATGTAACTCCTGTTTCTTTTTGTACATAAACTTTAGCATTAGAACGACCAACTCCCATGATGCCTCCGCCACCAGAGCCTCCTCCTACTCTTCTAAAAACAAAATACATTAAAAGATATATTATAAGGAATGGTAAAATATAGTACATAAAGAAATCTAGGATTGATGATTCTGTATTTTCCCATTCTCCACCATATTCAACTTTATTCAAATCGCTACTTTCTGAATTTATTTCATCGATTTTTGCAAGTAAGTTGTCATCATAAAGGTTTGCTGTCCAATATGTTGTAGTTATAGTTGCTCCTGATAAGTCTGTTGTTTGATTGCTTTGAATCGGAGTTATTACAATTTTGCCATTTGCTGCAAATGTAACTTTCGAAACTTCTCCATCCTCAAGCATATTTAAAAACTCAGTATATGTTATCTCTGTTGTAGTAGCATCTCTATACACTCTTGACATTAAACTAATTATCACAAGCGTCAAAACAACTGCTATTATAAGAACCATAAAAGTCTGACTTTTTTTATTATTTTGCTTATTATTATTCGGTTTATTATCCATAGTTACCTCTTTCCAGAATATTTTCTAGCATATCTTTTGTTAATTATAATTTTACTTTCAATATAAATCAACATCTTATGATATTTTTCACACTTTTTTCTTTTTTTTCTTTAAAACACCTAGATTTAATTGCCTTAAGGATGTATAATTACTATTATCAATTCGGGAGGTATAGGAAATGCCAGTAAAATATGTATTTGTAACAGGTGGTGTTGTTTCCGGTTTAGGAAAAGGAATTACCGCAGCTTCACTTGGACGCTTGTTAAAAGCACGTGGTTACACTGTTACTATGCAGAAATTCGACCCTTATATAAATATAGACCCGGGCACAATGAACCCTATACAGCATGGAGAAGTTTTCGTAACAGACGACGGAGCTGAAACAGACTTAGATTTAGGGCACTACGAAAGATTTATAGATGAAAGTCTTACAAAAAATTCAAATGTCACAACCGGAAAAATTTATTGGTCAGTACTCTCTAAGGAGAGAAGAGGTGATTTTGGAGGAGGAACCGTTCAGGTTATCCCACATATCACAAACGAAATCAAAAGCAGATTTCATCGAAATTTTCAAGAAAACAAAAGTGAAATAGCAATTATTGAAGTAGGCGGAACTGTTGGTGATATTGAAAGCCAACCATTTTTAGAAGCGATCCGTCAATTTCAGCATGAAGTGGGACGGGAAAATGCTGTATTAATTCACGTTACATTAATTCCTTTTTTAAAAAAATCCGGTGAAATGAAGACAAAGCCAACACAGGCAAGTGTCAAAGAACTTCAAGGAATGGGAATAAATGCAGATATAATAGTTTGTCGTTCAGAATACGAACTAGATCAGCAGTTAAAAGATAAAATTGCTTTATTCTGTAATGTACCAAGTTCACATGTAATTCAAAACCTTGATGTTGACTATTTATATGAAGTACCACTAGCTATGGAAAAAGAAAAACTTGCAGATGTTGCATGTGAATGCTTGAATATAAAATGTCCAAAACCAGACTTAAAAGACTGGATACAGATTGTAGAAGATAGTAAAAATCTTGACAAAAAAATTAATGTAGCTTTAGTCGGAAAGTACATTCAACTTCATGACGCATATATTAGTGTTGTTGAATCTTTAAGACATGCAGGAGTAGCTAACTGTGCAGATGTAAATATTAAGTGGATAGATTCAGAATTAATTAATCCTGAAAATGCAGCCGAAATGTTAGGAGATGTTTCAGGAATACTTGTACCAGGAGGATTTGGTGACCGTGGTACAGATGGTAAATTATGTTCAATAAATTATGCAAGAGAAAATAATATTCCTTTCTTAGGGCTTTGCTTAGGAATGCAGCTAGCGATAGTTGAGTTTGCAAGAAATGTTGTTGGTTATCACGATGCGCATAGTATCGAACTAGATCCAAATACTACACATCCAGTAATTCACTTAATGCCAGATCAGGATGGTGTTGAAGATATTGGTGGAACTTTAAGATTAGGTGCTTATCCATGTGAACTTGATAAGAACTCAAAAGCATATGATGTTTATAAACAGGATACCATCCATGAAAGACATCGCCATCGTTATGAAGTTAATAATGACTATAGAGATACTTTAATTGAAAATGGCATGATACTATCTGGGCTATCCCCTGATGGTAGAATAGTTGAAATGATTGAACTAAAAGATCACCCTTGGTTTATAGCAACTCAGGCACATCCTGAATTCAAATCCAGACCAAACAGATCTCATCCTCTATTCTTTGGTTTTATAAAAGCAGCAGTAAAACATTCAGAACAATAAAATTAAATATTTTTAATAAAAGACGACTTAAAAAATCACTTAAGTCGTCTTTTTAATAACATATTTATTTCTTCTTCAACTAATTCTCTATCTTTTCGATAATATTTTATATCTTCATCGTTTATTTCTCTTTGATTGCGACAAGGATTACCATATGCAACAGTATTTGGTGGCACATCTTTTGTAACCACACTCCCTGCTCCAACTACTGAATTTTTTCCAATGGTTATACCTGGGCATACAATGACACCTGCTCCAATCCAACAATTATCTTCTAAAACTATTTCTTCTGCATACTCAAGCTCTCTTAGCCTTGGATTTATAGGATGCCCAACAGTAGATAAAATCACAGACGGTCCTATTAATACATTTTTTCCAATTTTTATTTTTCCTTCATCTACAAATGTACAATTATAATTTATATAAGTACTTTTACCAATAGTTATATTATACCCGAAGCTACAATAAAAAGGAGGTTCTATCCAAGCATTTGTTTTATTTCCAAAAAGTTTTGTCATTATTAGATATCTTTTCAACAAATTATTATTATTAGTTCTATTGAAATATGTGAGAATCTTCCTACATTTTTTCTTATTTTTAATAAGGCTTTTATCAGTTCCTGTAAATAATTTTCCTGAATCTATTCTTTCCTGAATATTCATAAATCCTCCATTTTAAAAAATCTTTATCTTGGTTCCAATACTAGTGTTTCATCTCCACTTGTAAGTACTATTGTATCATTTTCAAATTCATAATCTACGATTATTTCATTTTCTAGACCACCTAAAAATTCTGGAATATCCTTAAATATTTCTATGTAAAAATTCATTTTATGAAGATTTTCATCAATTAATACTGCACCATTAAAATACTCATTTTCTGTTTCATCATAGCAGGATACAAAAACCGTATCTCCCATCAGAAAATCCAATGTGTAATACTTTGAACCTTCATTTAAAACCCAACTATTTCCAAATAACTTATAAATTTCTGCCTCAGTATCTGTCATATACATAAAATCATTATAAAAAGTTATAGGAATATCTTTATACGTTAAAACCATTTTGCTGTCATCTAGTTCTACTGAAATAGAAATTTCTTTCATATCTTTCTCCATGTCTGAATACCACATATATGGAGGCTCAAAATATACTGACGTGTCAGGTATAAACCTTAATTCACTTTTTTCTTCATCATACTCTAAATTTCTACCATTAATAATTCTTAATATAGTATCACCATCTAATAAGTAAAAATTTATTTCGTCATCTGTCATTTCCACTCTATATATTACTTTATCTTCTTCAAGCCCATTTCCCGTAAGCCAATTATCATTTTTTAGCTCTTCTAATAATAAACTTTCTGCCTGCCTAAAAAAAGCTATTTCATTATCATAATAAGAAATTATAAAAACATCCTCTGATACAAACTCATAATTATATTCATCTAAATAAGAGGATTCCCAAAAATAAGGTGGTAGGAATTCTCCTTCACATTCTAATTCAATTTTACCATCTTCCTTAAGAACATAATTCCCCTCCATACTGATAGTATTAAATGAATTGGAAATCTTAAATTTCCCCTCCTCAGTTGATACAAAAGTTATATCTCCTGTATAAATACTACCTTCGAGGGTATTTTGACTTGCAAGCCATTCACCTGTAAAAGATTCTTCTATTTTTTCTTCGCCACAACTGGAGCCAATAATTAAAACAACTATTAAAACTATAAATATAAGGACTTTTTTGCTTATTATGGTTTTCAAACTGGTAACTCTCCTTAAATTATATTTAATACATATTTTAATTATAAATACTTTTATATTTATTACAATCCCTTTGCCATATTGTTAATAAATTTGTAATTTCAATATCTTGTAGTTTTTTTAAAGTCATTGTAAAATATATTAGGTAATTGCGAAACGAGTTCGCAATCTTGATTTAAAGGAAAGTAGAATTGCTGCAATGCAGAAATTCGAGTATGAAGATGTTTTTTACAAAAAATAGGCGCACTAAATAAATCTGCAAGATTTTATGAAGTTGGTAAGTCCTATGCGATGAGTGGTTTTAGGCTTCTTATATATTTGTGCTTATGAATCTTATCAGCGAGAAGTACAGTGATAAGCTGTGTAATTCCTGAAAGTATTAAGTCGGCGTGAAGAGTTTTTTCGTTCTGCGTTTTTCGTCCCGCTAATCCAAAGCAGTCTTTGCAGTGATTAATGGAACGTTCAACTATTGCTCTTACTTTATATGTTGAATCCCATTCTTCAGTTCCACGAATCGTGCCAGGATATGCACGAAGATTCTGCTCAGGGTATATATGAATCATCCTACCGCATTTTGAATTTGTGCAGGGATCTTCACAAAAACATTTTCGATGATATTTACCAGTTTCATCCTTGACGAACTTAGTTTTAGGACATTCAAACTTGTAACGAATAAGTCCATTTTTACGACGAGACTTACCACCATATTTCATAAGAAGACTAGAGTTATTTGGACAACAAGGAATACCATTAGAATCAATGGTATAGGAATCAATTGAATTGATGCTTGAACGAGCATTTAAAGGTATAAAAGCTTTATCAAAGTGTTTACCAGCCCCAAAAGTATCATCAGATAATAACTGACGGTATAGCAACATTGAATCGAATGCTGAATCACCCAAAAAGCTTTTAGGAGTGATTGATGGATGAGCCGAAAAGAAATCTTGAAGTGATGGAATTAGCAGTTTTGCATCGTGGACAGATTTATCTTCATCAGGAGCTTTTGACTTTTTTTCGACAATGATTTCTGGGTGTTTATTAAAGAATTCTTTATTATAAAAGTCAATGTGGCGAATAATGCCTAATCCGTTTGTTACAACTCCTATTTTATAGACGTAACAAAAGTGACCATTTATATAAAGCTGTTTGATTTCAGGATTTGAAGCAGCATGAGATGGCATAGAGCCATAAGCAACTTTGTAAGGATCATAGGAATCAGAAATTTTTTTAGCTTTAGCATAAGATTTTAATTGCTTAATGATTTTATTTGAATATTTAGGGTTGTTTTCAGTAACCCAAGCTTCAATGCCGGATGTATCAAAAATGGTCATCGAAGCTTTTGCAGAATCTATGTTTTGACATATAGGTTCAGTGAAATCAACAAGCTTTTCAAAGACAACTTGTAGATCATCAATAAAGTCTTGTTTAAAACGAGTTATTTTAGAAGCGTCTGGAACTTTGTCAAAACCGCAGAATTCACGAAGATGCCTTGAATAATTCAAAAAAACAAGAAGCAAGGAATCAGTAGGGATTGAAAAGATTCGTTGAATGATAAGTGCCCATAAAAAGGCATGTAAATGGTATTTGCGGGATCTTCCCGTTGATGCATAGAAGTGATTCCTGAAGGAATCGGGAATAATTTCATCAAGATCAATGTTAGATTGAAGTAGAGATAAGAACTCGGGTTTGTCAGATTCATAAATGTCTTGGCAATCAGAAAAAACATCTGCCAATGAAAGCTGATTACATGGTATAATAGCCATAGATAACTCCTTTCTGGTATGTGTTATGGTTGTTACTCAACAATTCAATTATAACATATCCGTGAGGGGTTATTCTATTTTTAACAGTAAAAAAGCCAGTAAAATCAAGGCTTGTGGCGTTTTGCAAACGCCTATAAAATATATCAAAAGGGGGGTAGTTTCATGCTTAAATCATTACCATTTTGGGACAAACTTACTGAAACTCAGAAAGATTACATAACAAAACACTCATCACTTAAAACATATCCAAAAGATACTCCTATATATAATTTTTTAAAAGGCTGTGTTGGCTTAATAATTATAAAAACTGGTTCTATAAGGGTATACATGCTTTCAGAAGATGGAAGAGAAATAACTTTATACAGACTATATGAAGGCGATGTTTGTGTTTTATCTGCTTCATGTGCACTAAATCAAATAACATTTGATATAAGTATAGATTCTGTTGCTGAAACAGAAATTTTACAAATTGATGCTGGGGCTTTTTCAAAAGTGTTTAATGAAAATATTTATCTTGAAAATTATGCTTACAAAATGACTACAGAAAGATTTTCTGATGTGATGTGGGCTATTCAACAAATTCTATTTATGAGTTTTGATAAACGTTTGGCAATATTTTTAATAGATGAATCCTTAAAAAATAAAAGTGATGAAATAAAAATGACTCATGAACAAATCGCAAAACTCATGGGAAGTGCAAGAGAAGTGGTTTCTAGAATGTTAAAGTATTTTTCAACTGAAGGTTATGTAGAACTTTCAAGAGGCGGTGTTAAACTTTTAAATAAAAGTAAATTAAGAGATATAATCTAGTAATTAAAAACGAGCAGATAATTATGTTATCTGCTCGTACATTGTAATTATGCTATTTTTGATTGTATAACATTTTTGGGATTTACTCCTATCAAAGAATCAACAGGCTTTCCATCTTTAAAATACAATAGAGTTGGTACACAACTTATATTATATATCTCTGCCAAACCTGGATCATCATCGATATTAACTTTACATACTTTTGCTTGATCTGTTTCTTCTGATATTTCTTCTAATACTGGTGCTAAAATCTTACAAGGGCCACACCATGTTGCATAAAAATCTACTAAAACCATTTTATCAGAATTTAAAACTTCACCTTCAAAGTTACTTGTATTAACTAATTTAGTTGCCATAATATTATCTCCTTTTTCTTGTAAATTTATTTATAAGATAATATTATATTTTTTTACCTTTATATTCTGTGATTTGGTCACACTGACAACCAATCAAGTATTATTTGAGAAGTTGAATATATCTGCTCTTCTCTAGTTATCTTTGCTTTTCCATCTCCTGCCTGCTCTCCGTAGTCTCCATAGTAAGCATGATTTCCACCATAGATTTCTACATATTCTGATAATTCAGGAGCATAGGCTTTGTTTTCTTCATATGTTTCTTTGTTCAGTACTTTATCTTCACTACCAACAATTGATAGGAATTTCAAGTCTGTATTACTTAAATCACTAGATGGGTATGCGCCTAATAAAAATAAGCCTTTAATTTTATCTACATTTTCTATAGCATACTCCGAAGCCATAGCACCACCTAGAGAATGTCCCCCTATATACCATTTATCTATTTGTAAGTTCTTTTCAATAACATCATCTGCCTTATTTATTCCAAAAACAGCTAAGTTAAAAGGCATTTTCACTATAAAACAAACATATCCTTGTGCTGCAATTTGATTTGCCAAAGGAATATATGACGTATATTCTACTTTACCTCCAGGATATATAATAACCCCTGCTTTTGCATCATCAACATCTCCTACAACTATAAAGCTATCATCACTTATTATTGAAATATCTGATTCACTTTGATAACCTTCAAAACTGTTCGTACTATGATAATAATTTGATAAGTACACATATGAAACTAAAACTATTGCTAATATAAATAATATGAATATAATTCCTAGAGTTTTTAATCGTTTTCTTTTCATAAGTATGCTCCTTTTGCTTCTATATTAATATTTTTACAAATATTTCTCTGTTTGAATAGCGTAACTTTACATTCGGTAAAATATTAAAGAAGAAAGCACCTCTTTGTGGTAAGATTATTTTTGCGAAAAACAAATCTAAGCAAAGGAAGGTGCTTTTTCTATGTACCAAAGTATACTACATTTTATTAAAAATGACATTAATGACATTGAAAAAATTTTAGGAAATATTCTTACAGGAGAAAAAGATGCTAGCGATCTTTCGGCAGAAGTTAATAAAAGGCTTAATAACCTAGCCTGTAGATGGATAAGCGAAATGTATGAAAAACTTGATGATGCTATTCGCGAGAGTATCTCAAGAAAAAAACATTGGCGTATTGAACGTCGCAATGAACCAAAAGAAATGCTTGATATTTCTGGAATGTTAAGGTTTAAAAGAACAGGTTACGAAGACAAAAAAACTGGAAAATATATTTATCTACTTGATATGATGCTTGGGATTGAAAGTCACCAAAGACTAACTCTTGGAGCAGCAGCAAAAGCAATTGAAGAAGCTGTACAGTCAAGTTATGCAAAAGGCGGAAAGGCTGCAAGTAATACAGAGTCAGCAAGCAAACAGACGGTAAAAGAATTAATACATGAAACAGCGCTTTCAATTTCTGAATCTAAAATAAAAGATAAAAAGAAGCTAAAAAATCTTCATATAGTTGCAGATGAAGATCATGTTTCAGCACAGTTTTTTAAAAAGAAAGGTGATGTTGAAAAGAAAAGAAATAAAACAAATACAATTATATCAAAGGTTATTGTTGTTTATGAGGACGTGATAAATGAATCAGGTGAAGCTTCCAAAAATCCAAGATATAAACTTACAGGTAAAAGGACTTTTAGTGGAGTATATAAAGGTGAAAAAGAAAATTTTAGACTATGGGAGCAAGTTAGAGATTATATAGAAAACAACTATGATACAGAAGTTCTTGAAAGAATATATATATCTGGAGATGGAGCATCATGGATAAAAGCAGGAACAGAAATACTAGCAAAAAGTCGTTTTGTACTAGATAAGTTTCACATGATGAAATATATAAATAGCTCTGTAACGCATCTTTTAGATAGTTCAGAAGAAGTAAAAAGTGATATATGGGAATGTATAAATACGGCAGATAAAAAAAGACTAAATAAGATATACTCAAAAATCCTTGATGTTACAGTAGATGAAAATAAATATAATGAAGTGAAAAAGGCATATAGATATTTTATTAATCAATGGGAAGGAATAAAAATAAGAGTTGAAGAATCTGGAAATATATGGAAATGTTGTGCTGAAGGACAGGTTAGTCATGTTCTAAGTGCAAGAATGAGTAGTCGTCCAATGGGATGGAGCGAATGGGGATGTCATCAGATGTCAGGATTTAGAGCATATTATTTTAACGGTGGTAAAGTTATAGATATTTTGCGTTACCAAAAGAAAAAAGAAAAATCGGAAGAAAGGCGTAAAGAAAAAGAGAAACTAATAAAAGAATTAAAGAAAAAACATTCGGGTTGGAAATACAGTGAACAGATGAATAAAAAACTTCCTGGAATAGAGAGACTTGATCATCGTTGGTTAAGACAATTGGTAGACCAGGCATTTTTAGCATAGAAAAAACATTTTTTTGCTTGAAAATAAAATATAGTATGGAAATAATACAGAAGTCAAGGACGAAGCCAAAGGAAATCCTTGAGTTCTGTATTATCCATACATAAAATATCAAAGCAAAAAAATATGGTAGAAAATTAAAAAATATATTATAATCAAGAAAGCAAATCTAAAAAAATATTATCACAGGTGAACTCTAACCTTTAATTCCCGAAAGTAAATTAACGCTATCCTCTGTTTGTAAAGTCCTTGACTTTTAATTTTTTTTATTGTATCATGATAAAGGTATTTTAGATGTTTATTTTGATTCACATATTTTTGTAAGTCATTATTAATCATAATAATTGCTTACAAAAATATGTGATTTTTATTTACGGAACAAAATATTAAAATAATATTTTTAGGAGGTATCTTTCATGAATAAAGGTACAGTTAAATGGTTTAACTCACAAAAAGGATTTGGTTTCATCACAAACGATGCTGATGGAGAAGATGTATTCGTACATTTCTCAGGAATCGCTTCAGAAGGTTTTAAAAGCCTTGAAGACGGACAGAAAGTATCTTTTGACACAATCCAGGGTAACAGAGGTTTACAGGCTGTTAACGTTACTGCAGAGTAGTTAAAACAAACCAATTAAAAGAATCCCAGTTGGGATTCTTTTTTTTAATTTAACATACGAGGAAAGTTCTTTGAACTCAACTATCAATTAAAGATATTATTCCCTATTTATAGTAATTTCATAACTGTTTATTCCGATATATTCTCCTGATTCAGAATCAAAATCACTATTACTGTCATAAATAAAAGCTTTCAATTTTATAGTATTTACGTCACCTATTTTTTCTGCTGCAGTTAGTTTAATTGATGAACAAAGGCTTTCTTCATTAAAGTCTGCTTCTGTAAGGTGAGAATACCATGATGCACCAAGATTGTAAATATCATCATATATCCAGACTTCAATATAATCATTAAATTCGCCAACAGTATCTGAAGGTCTTATCATTGTCTGAACATATTCTTTCCCATCTGAAAGAGTAAAAGAAAGGCAGTATCCAATTTTTGAATTTTGGGCCTCATCGTTATCAAACCAGCGTGCTTTCCAAAGATTACCATATGTATCTCCTGAAATATTCGCCTCATTACTTGCAAAAGCCTCAAATGCTTTAATGTCAATTCCTGCTGTCCATGGACCTGTATATTCTTCAATTAATTCATAGCTTCCTATTTCTCTGTGCTTAAGGTACAAACCTATTTCATTTACTGAACTTGCATCCTGATATACAGTCTCAGTTTCCTGTGCTGTAGCCTGTGTTGCAACCTGTGTTCCACTAGTCTCCTGATCACCTGTTGCGTTCTGACATGAAACTAATAATAAAGTCATTGCCATAACACAGGGTAATGCAAGAGCCAAAACTTTCTTCCCTGATTTCATTTTAGTTCTCCTCTATTTATTATACCAATTTATAATTTCATATAAAATTCCTTTTATATTAAAAAAGCTCAATGGAGTTACCAAAGAGCTTTAATCTTTTCTCTAAATATCTGCCTTCCACAAACCGTGTAAGTTGCAATACGCAAGTGCTGCTTCAGCTTTATCATCTATCAATTCAAAAACTGCTTTTGGCCCGTCGCCAGGGTTTAAAGATTTTCTTTGTCCACCTTTTTCAGTCTGAAGATATATCCACTGAATATAATGTGCTTCTTCCATTGGATGAGCTACTGATCCAACTTCTACAGTTACTTTGTTTCCTTCTACCGTTACAACGGGAACATGTTTTTCCTGAGCAGCGTCAGTGGTATTTGGTACTAATTCTGTCATGTTTTCTCCACAACAAACCATAGGTACTCCTGAATTAAAAATCATTCCTACAAGATTTCCACAGTGTTTACATACAAAAAATTTATGCATTTAAATACCTCCTTAAATAGTGTTTTTTAAATTATAACATTTTTAGTTTTTAGTGTATATAGACTTCTATTCTAAATATTCCAAAAGATAACTATATCCTTCTTTTTCCATTTCTTCTGCTGGAATAAATTTTAGAGAAGCACTATTAATACAATACCTTAATCCTCCTGTTTCAATTGGACCGTCATTAAAAACATGTCCCAAATGAGAGTCTGAATTTTTACCTCTAACCTCTGTTCTTATCATACCATGGGAATAATCATCAATTTCTCTAATCATATCTTGGTTAATAGGTTTTGAAAAACTAGGCCACCCACATTCTGATTCAAACTTGTCCGTAGAAAGAAAAAGGGGTTCTCCTGAAATAATATCTACATATATACCCTTTTTATAGTTATTATAATATTTATTGTTAAATGGAGGTTCTGTTGCGGCATTCTGTGTAACTTCATATTGCAGTTTAGTAAGGTCTAAGTTTCCTGTTTTAGCTTTTTTAAAATCTTCTATACTTATATGACAATATCCACCAGGGTTTCTTTCTAAATATTTCTGATGATATTCCTCTGCCTTATAAAAATTATCTAATTTTTCAATCTCTATTACAACGGGTCTTGAATACTGTTCTTTAAGCTTATTAATTTCGTTCTCTATAACATTTAAGTCTTCATCTTCTACATAATAAATACCCGTTCTATATTGGGTTCCTATATCATTACCCTGTCTATTTAATGAAGTCGGATCTATAGTTTCAAAAAAAAGTTCTAATATCTTATTCAAAGTGATTTTTTCAGAGTCATAAGCTACTTTAACTGCTTCTGCATGGCCTGTGCTTTTATTGCACACTTCTTCATATGTAGGATTTTGGGTTAAACCATTTGCATACCCTACTGTTGTTTCTTCTACACCATATATCAGAGACAAAAATTTTTCGGTGCCCCAGAAGCACCCACCTGCAAGATATATTTCTTTTATATTTTTCATCAGTATACCTCCTAATGCTTACATTTTAACACTTTGAGAAAAAAATAAAAACAGCAATTTTTGCTGTTTTTATTTTTTATAAATCTTGCAAAATAGGAGAGAATGTTGCATTAGTTCTTCAAACTCTCTAAGAACTCATTTTCATATTTTTCAATTAATTCTTTGTTATAATTTCCCTTCAGAAATTTACCAAAGACTATTCTTTCTAAACGATTCCATGAACCAATTTCTTTTTCTGGTAATATAGGATAATACAATACACCTGCATCCTTTGCCGCCTGAATATCACCTGGTGCATCTCCAACCATTATAGTTTTACCACTTTCATATCCACTTTCCAGTAGCTCTAAAATGCACTCTTTTTTACTTCCTTTTTCTTGAGTCATAATATATTTAACATTTTTTAAAAGTTCATTTTTTTTCCATTCATCTTCTACCGCTTCTAAGTTTGCTGAAGAAACCACGGCTATATCTGCAAACATGGAAAACTTACTAAGAATATCAGAAACTCCCCAAAAAGGTTTTTTCTTATCTTCAGATAAGCTATTAACTTTTTCATTGACCCTATCAGACCAGCTCAAAGCCTTTTTTAAAAGTTCATTATCATTTTCCTGAATTGCATTTTTTAAACTCGCTGCCGAAAGTTCTTTTGTTATTTCTATCCACTCTTTTAAAGCATTAGTGTCAATTTCTAAATATCCTTTTTCGTTTATATATTCAAGAGTATTTAAAAGTCCCTTGAACCTATTTATTCCTCTTGTCATAGAGTATAAATTTATTTTATTCCAATATCTAAGAATCTCTTCCGAATTAGTATCTAATTCCCATTCTTCTACAAGACTTGGTCCAAAGCATTCCACATGCTTTACTTTCATCCCATCGATTACGCAACCGTCAGAATCTACACAAAATAAATAATCTTTTTTATTATCCACAATTAATACCTCTTTTATTAAAATTCAAAGTAATTTATAGCATTTTTATAAAAAACTCCTTCTACGATTTCCTTTAGTATAGCTTTGTTATATGGAAATTCTCCTTCCTCAACTAAATCACCTATATAATCACAAAAAATTCTTCTATAATATTCATGTCTAACATATGAAAGAAAACTTCTTGAATCCGTTAGCATTCCAACGCTGTGACAAAGCATTCCCTGACTTGCCAAAGATGTTAATTGTTTTCTTATTTCAATCTTATGATCATTAACCCACCATGCTACGCCGTGCTGTAGTTTTGATGGTTTTTCATTATCTTGAAAACACCCAATAGCAGCTTCTATTGAATAATTATCATTTGGATTCAATGAATAAAAAATAGTTTTTGGTAAACAATTTCTGATTTCTAAACAGTTCATTATTTTAATAAAATTAGTAATATTTACATTATCACCAATACAATCGTATCCTGAGTCTGGACCTAAAATTTCGAACATTTTCTTATTATTATTTCTTATCACACCATAGTGTATTTGCATTGTCCAATTTCTTTTATGATATTCCTCTGCAAAAAATAATAATCCTGCTGTTTTTAATTTTGATAACTCTGTATCACAAACTAATTTTCCTGATATTCTTTTTTCAAATATTTTTTCGATTTCTTCTTCAGTTGTCAGGTTGAACATTATCTCTCCCAACCCATGATCACTTATAACACATCCTCTTATCCAAAAAAAATCAATCCTATTAACAATTGCTTCCTTCCAATCAGAAAAGTTTTTAATATCAATTCCAGAAACTTTTCCAAGTTTTTCAATGTATTCAAGATATTTCTCATTTTCAAAATCTAATGCCTTATCTGGTCTAAATGTCGGTAGAACTTTAACGTCAAAATCTTTATCTGTCCTTATTTGTTCATGCCACTCTAGATCATCAATTGGATCATCAGTAGTACATATGTAGTTAACATCTGCAAGTGTAATAAAGTCTCTTGCCTTCATGTTTTTTAACTTCTCGTTGCAAAAATCCCAAACTTCTTGAGTTGTTTCCTTGGTCAAAGGTTTTTCATATCCAAAAAATCTTTTTATTTCCAAATGACTCCAATGGTATAGAGGGTTTCCAATTGCTTTTTCCAATGTCTCTATCCACTTATAAAACTTATCATAATCTGATGCTTCTCCCGTTATATAATACTCTGGCATACCATTTGAACGCATTAATCGCCACTTATAATGGTCATGTCTTAACCATATTTCAGTAATATTTTCAAAACTTTTATTCTCAGCAATTTCCTTTGGAGAAATATGACAGTGATAATCAACTATTGGCATGTTTTTTCCATACTCGTGGTACAATTCTATTGCCGTATTTGTTTTTAATAGAAAATTGTCATCAATAAAGTCCTTCATACAATTACTCCTTAACCAATAACACTGCTTCTTTAGCTAAGCTTGTTATTTTTTCATAATCATTTGCTTTTATAAGCTTTTTATCTGTTATCCAGCTGCCTCCGCATGCAACTACATTCTTACATTCAAGGTAATCCTTAATATTACCTGTATTAATACCACCTGTTGGCATAAATCTAATCATTTGATAAGGATCAGACATTGCTTTTATCATCTTTATACCACCAGCTGCCTCTGCCGGAAAGAATTTAATTGTAGTAATCCCCATATCAAGTGCCATTTCAATGTCAGTTGGATTTAAACATCCCGGGATTATATTTATATTATTTTCGGTACAGTATTTTACAACTTTCGGGTTAAAACCCGGACTTACAACAAACTCCGCACCGGCCAAGACCGCTTTATCAACCTGTTCAATACTTAAAACGGTTCCTGCTCCGACAAGCATCTCAGGAAAATTGGTTTTCATTATTTTGATTGCTTTATCCGCACCTTCTGTCCTAAAGGTTATTTCCGCAATAGGTAATCCGCCTTTAACCAAAGCTTTGGCAAGATTTGCTGCCTTTTCAGGTTCTTCTAAAACAACAACAGGAACAATTTTATATTCAACTAGTTTTCTAGATAATCTATCTTTATCCATAGACTACACCCCCGAATATGCTGAGAATCCACCATCTATCGGTATACAGACACCTGTAATAAAACTTGCTGCCTTATTATTAACTAAAAATAACAGAGCACCCTGTAATTCATCTGTTTCACCAAATCTTCCCATTGGTGTAGCTGATAGGATTTTTCCTGTTCTCTCTTTAGGTGTACCATCATCATTAAATAATAATGCTGCATTCTGCTTTGTGCTAAAAAACCCAGGTGCAATTGCATTAACTCTTATTCTTTCTTTTGAGAAATGAACAGCTAACCACTGAGTAAAGTTACTTATTGCAGACTTTGCTCCACTGTAGGCAGGTATTTTTGTCAACGGTCTGTACGCATTCATACTACTTATATTTATAATACTACATCCTTCTTTTCCTAACATTTGAGCAGCAAAAGCCTGTGTTGGAATTAAAGTTCCAAGAAAATTTAAGTTAAAAACAAATTCTACACCGCTTGCTTCAAGATCGAAGAATGAAATAGTTTCAGAATCTAAATCTCCTTCTTCATAGTACTCTTTATCAGTAGTAGCTCGTGGATTATTTCCACCTGCACCATTAATCAAAATATCGCAGCTACCAAGGTCTTTTTCTACTTCCTTAGCTACTTCAATGCATATTTCTTTACTAAGAACATCACATGAAAAAGCCTTAGCGATTCCACCTTCTAAAATTATTTCATCAGCTTTTTTCTGGGCAGATTCAAGATTTCTGTCTAAAAGAGCTACTTTTCCACCTGCTCGTGCGATTACTTCCGCAAAGTATCCGCATAGAACACCACCAGCGCCTGTTATTACAACTACTTTATCTGTTAAATCAGTATCTAAAAAATTTTTCTTCATACTATTTGTCTCCTTTACATTTTTCGCACGCTTCAAAAAGACCATTTATATAAGCTGCTCCCAATGCTCTGTCATATAATCCATATCCTGGTTTACCTGTTTCTCCCCAAATCATACGACCATGATCTGGACGTACATATCCGTCAAAATTGTTTTTAACAAGAACTTCAACAATCTTATAAATATCTACAGAACCAGCAGATGTTAAATGAGCAGTTTCCTCAAAAGAACCATCTTCATAAAGTTTTACATTTCTAATATGCATAAAAGCTATTCTATTCATGCCGCTATATTTATCCACCATCTTAGTAATATCGTTTGTAAGTCCAGAACCCAAAGATCCCGTACAGAAAGTCAAACTGTTAGATGGACTATCTACAATTTTTAAAAATCTATCTAGATTTTCTTCACATGTAATAATTCTTGGTAGTCCAAAAATTGGATATGGAGGATCATCTGGGTGTATTGCCATTTTCACTTTACATTCCTCAGCAACTGGAATTATTTTTTCTAAGAAATATTGTAGATTCTCCCACAACCCTTCTTCTCCAAGTTCCTGATACTGAATAAGTAAATTTTTAATTTCTTCTTTAGAATAACTGGCGTCCCATCCTGGAAGATCTATATCATCTTTTAATGGATCTAATCCTTCTAACTGTTCCATATACATTACAAGACTTGTTGAACCATCTTTTGCTTCTTTATCAAGTTGCGTTCTAGTCCAGTCAAAAACAGGCATAAAATTGTAGCAAATACATTTCACTCCATATTTAGCTACTCTTCTAATATTTTCACAGTAAACTTCTATATGACTATCTCTTTTTGAAGTTCCTAATTTAATATCTTCTGAAACTGGTATACTTTCAACTACATCAAAAACAAGATTATTTTTTTCGCATTTTTCTTTCATGTCTTTAATATTTTCTTCTGGCCAAATTTCACCAGGTTTCACATCATAAACAGCAGATACAATGCTGTGCATACCAGGTATTTGTGATATATATTTTAAAGATACAGGATCACTATCCCCATACCATCTCATACTCATTATCATTCGAGCAACCTCCTTATCAAAATTTATAACTTTGTATCCCATCGCTCACAAAACACAGTTTCGCTAGGGGTGCCTTTAAATTCACTTTTACCTATTATTTTTTCTATTGTTGCAGATATATGTTCCCTTGAACTTCCATATGCATTAATAAATGTGTGAATCTGAGGTATGTCAATCAAATGATTAGTAAAATTAAGGCTTACTCCAATCGTTGGTAATTCTGAAATATACCATGGTAATTCAACCGTATGATGACAACTCCAACGAAGTCTAACATTATTTTCCTGAGCATATCCTTTGATATTTATAAAAACCATGACTGCATCATACTCTTCTTTGAACTGCTTTCTAGTCGTCTGACTCATCATAACTCCCAAATTTTGAGGCGATGGTCCATTTTCGACTTCAAGATCATAGAAATTAGGTGCAAGTTTGACTTCGAACCCTGCTTTTTCCAGTTCTTCTACTATAACTCCTTTAACTGGATCACCCTTATAGTCTTTGCTATTCGGAGTCGTTTGTACATAAACAAGCCATACTTTTTTCTTTTTAACAGGATCTAAAGGAAGGTATTTCTTTGTGTCTTTTACCAATGTTATAGTCTTATTAGCAGCTTCAACTCTATATCCAACATGCTCTTCACAACCAACCCATTTGCTTTTTAACTCCTCATTTGGAATTTTCACATTTTCCTCATTAAGTTTTAATTTTGCTTTCAAAGCAAGTACTCTTTTTACCGCCTCGTTAACTCTGTCTTCTGTTAAAATACCTTTAGAAATTCCAGCCTTTAAAAATTTTATATCTTCTTCTACATGATTAGCAAAAAGAAGCATATCACATCCACTTGCTATCGCTGTTGGTAGTGCATCTTCCCTTTTCATAATTGCTGAAAATCCAATCATATGGGTTGCATCAGTAATAACAACTCCATTAAATCCCATTTTGTCTCTAAGGACGTCATTTAATATTTCTGGAGCCAACGTCGCTGGCATTATTTCCTCGTCTTTTATTCCTGGTCTTAATTTTCTTGTCATTTCTGGAAAGGCAATATGACCTATCATTATACTTTCAATTCCATCTTCTATCATTTCTCGATATACTCTGCCAAAACTATTTTCCCAATCAGATACGCTCAAATTATTTGTACCTAATACTAAATGTTGATCTAATTCCTCGACACCATCTCCTGGGAAATGTTTACAGCAAACTGCCATATTTTTGTTTCCATCTTTTACGCCCCTGATAAATGCTTTTGCATTTTTTATGACAGTTGCTGCATCGTCACCAAAACATCTGGTATTTACAATTGTATTTCTCCAGTTCATATATATATCAACTACAGGATTGAACATCCAATTACATGCTATACTAGTTGCTTCTCTTGATGCAACTAGTCCCATATTATAGGCTGTATTTTCATCTCTTCCAGCAAATGCACCAGCAGCGGTTGAAACAAAAGTTCCTTCAGGCAGACATCCACTTCCACCATCATCACAGTTGCAGGCAACAAGCAGTGGAACTTTTGAATTTCTTTGAAACTCAGTATTTTGCCTATATACGGTATCTTTATCTCCTCCTTGCCAGCGGAGACCACCTTGTAGCGATCTATCTAACTTCTTTTTTATTTCTACTTTATCTACTACTGGTCTTGTTTCTAGCAAAACCATTAGTTGACCAAGCTTTTCATCAATAGTCATATTATTTAAAGTTTCTTCCACCCACTTAATTTGAGCGTCACCCAGATAATATGGTTTTTGTTTAAAATCTACCATCGTTGTCTCCTAACCGTTACTCAGATTTTTTTTAAATATATTCTTTATCCTGGCGGTAAGAGTACCTCCTTTTGCCGAAGCAACATTTATTGCTAGTATAAAAATAGCTGTAATAACTGCCGAAACCGCCATTCCCATTTCTTCCTGAAAAACCGCCTTTAATCCATAGGACAAAATTGATAACGTTATTGAACCAATTATTATTCCTATTGTATCTCCACAAAATTTTATTAACATCAAACCAATAAAAACTGGTAGTATATTCGAAAATAACGCACTAACTGTTGTTAGTGATGAAAAAGAAGCTCTTTGTAACCCTGTTCCTGAATAAATCAGTGTTGCAAGACCAAATATTAGGCCACTATAAACATATGAAATTATCACATTTCTTTTTTCATTAATTCCTATATTAAATGCTGCTGTCTGATTTTTTGCCAATAGCATAGACTGTTTTCCCGTAACAGTTACATAACTATAAAGCCAATAAATAAATATGCAAATTAATAACGGAACTAAAATTAAAGGATAAGTTGAAAAAACTTTTAACTCTGTGTTTGCAACTATATTTATACCAGTTCCTTTAAATATAATTGCTGTTATAGATTCAAATAATAAAGCCATTCCTATTGTGGTAATAACTATTGGTATTCTTCCATAAACATACAAAATACTAACAAGAACACTAAATACTAGTGAACATACCATAGTTAAAACTATATATATAATTAAATTGTTTCCAAATTCTTTAGCAAAATTTGTCGATATTATGCCTGATAAAAGCATTATCGCTCCACCTGAAAAATCAAATCTTCCTGACTTAAACTGAAGACCAATTCCCATAGCACAGGTAACTGCAACACCTATATTTAAAATTAATGACCTCCACATCTGCATGGTACCAAAATAATCCTTACCATTTGCCTGAGCCAAAAAATACATAATTATGTATATCG
Source organism: uncultured Parasporobacterium sp. (assembly GCA_963676435.2). Taxonomy (GTDB): domain Bacteria; phylum Bacillota; class Clostridia; order Lachnospirales; family Lachnospiraceae; genus CAXXOZ01. The sequence continues at coordinate 115,839 of CAXXOZ010000018.1, read as the reverse complement.
CCACAGGAAGCATTAATGTCCCTGCTATTCTTTTTATGATTTTTAAAAACATCTCCATTTCTTCAAGCCTCCATTATCCGATATTACGCACCGGTAAGCACCGGCACGTAAATCAGATATTTAATTAAAAATTACTGTGAAATTCCTGATACCTTCAACTGATCTGACTGGAATAAAGCTTTTAAGTCTGCAAAACTTTCCACTTCTAATAATTCCTGTATAGTTATCTGTGCTTTCGAAACATCACTTGTACCTGTAAGTGCATTATTCATAACATTCTCAACATCTTCTTGTGAAGCAATTACATATGGAAGTGAATCTATTCTTTCAACTGCAAAATCACTAAACTGTGTACCTGTAACTGCTCTGTAAATTAATAGTGCTGCATATCCGATATTTTCACTTGGTGATATTGTGATTGAAGCGATTACTCCATCAGTTCCTACATCAGCTAACATCGCTGAATCGTCTTCAAGACCACGAGTAATTAACTTTGTATCTGCTGAACATGTACCATTTGCAATAGCAGTTTTCATTGTTGGGTAGATAAACTGGCTTCCAGCGCAGAATCCAACAATTGCATCAAGATCACTGTGACCTGCTTCAAGGAAGTAAGATTCTTCTAATGGTGCAAACATAAGTGTTAATGCTTCCTCATCAACTACTTCTATTGGTTCTGTTGCTGTTTCATTATAATCAGCAATTGCTGACCTAAAAGCTGCATCTGCTTCAGGATATTTTGGATATGCAAATCCTGGGAACATAATTGTTGCTACTTTTTTATATCCACCATCTATAATTTCCTGTGCAGCATCTTGTCCTGTAAGTGCCCCATCAGAATACCCATCCCCAATAAGTCCTATAAACTTATCATTTTCAAGAAGACCTGCATCTGCACCACCTTCATTGAAGATTGATCTAATATCAGTGTTATAACCTACAACATAAAGTTCTGGATACTCTGCCATTACATCAGAAATCCCACCATCCTGACTCATAATTATTCCAACAACATCATCTGTCATTCCATTTTTTACCGCCTGAAGGTTACCATTTGGGTCATTGAAAGAATCACCATATACTACTGTTACGTCATAACCTACTTCTTCACAAAAAGCTGTAAGATAAGCCAATGCTGATTCATATGCTGCTCCTGATGAGATATTTGAAAGCCACATAATTGTTCCGCTTTCGTTTGAATCCGAGTTATTACCACAAGCTGACAGTGTGGTTAAAATCATTACTGCTGCAAGAGCTGCTACAACAACTCTTTTTAGAATGTTACTTTTCATTCTTTTTCCTCCTTGTTTTTCAACTTTTTCTTAGTTATTACATCCCATATAACTTTTAATTATATATATAAGGCATTTATCCCTCATATTTCTTTATCTTGTTGGCAGTGGTCCACCTTTTTTTCTACATGTAATCAGTACAACTATTATGAAAATCACTGCTTTTATTAAAAATGTCAAATTATTTGGTACACCTATTAATGGCAATCCAACTTTTAATATGGAAAAAATAAGCGATCCCACAATAGCTGTTGAAACTCTGGCTTTCATACCTCCCGAAAGAGGCATTCCTCCTAAAATAAGTGCAACCATTACATTCATTTCAAAACCTGTTCCAGTAGAATCAGAAGCTGATCCTGTATATCCCATTTGGAAAAGAGCCGCTATCACTACACAAGCACCTAAAATTATATAGCTAATAATTTTGTATTTTAAAAGATTAATTCCACTTTGTTCAGCAACAACTGGATTAGCACCGATTGCTCTAATATTTTTGCCAATTTTTGTGTAATAAAACAGGTATGTAACAATAACCACCTCTAATACAAGCACTAAAACCATGAGCCATGTTTCTTTAAAAATACTGTTGTCAATATTCATCAATCTAATATTTCTCGACCCCTGACTAACATAAATTATTGTTGTAATTCCAGTTAGAGCCATTGACAATACAACCGACGAGACAACTGGATGAATTTTCAACACCTGACCTGCCGCTCCATTCATTGCTCCTAATAAAGCAGATATAACTATTGAAATTAATATACCCATCAGAAGATTTCCTGTTAAATTACCTATTAAAACCATTAAGGTTGCATAAAGTCTAATCTGTGAACCTATACTAATATCTAGATTCCCAAGTGAATATACAAACACAGCGCCTACAGACATTAAGGCTACTACAATCACATCAGAAACCAGGGTTGTTATCTTTGCCGTAGACCACATATTCGCACCAAAAATGGGTGGTAAAATTGTAAAAAAGAGTATACAGAAAATCAAACCTCCATATGAAATTAAATGCCTTGTGTTCCCTTTAAGCCAAGTAACTATTGATATACTTTTTACTTTTTGTTCCATGTTTCTCCTCCTAAATCATATACTCAATAATGTCTGTTTGTTTCAAGTCAGGAGAACGCATGAACTCCTTCGTAACCTTATTATCTTTCATTATTAATAACTTATCTGACATTCCAACTAGTTCTGATAGCTCTTCCGAAATCATTAATATCGCTTTTCCCTCTTTTTTCATCTTTTCTATCAATTCATACATAGCCTGTTTAACACCTATATCTACTCCCCTTGTAGGACAGTCCATGATTATTACTTCAGAACCTTTTGCTGTCCATTTCGCAAAAGAAACCTTTTGTTTATTTCCACCTGATAGTGTATTTACCCATTGTTGGTCATTTTTGCATTTTATCCTGAATGTTTCAATTTCCTTTTCGGCCATGCTAGTCTCTTTTTTAGGACTTATAAAAGTTTTATTCTGTAATGCCGTCAGTGAGGGAAGAACTATGTTGGTCTGTATTGAGCCATTAAGAATCAGAGCCTCTGTATCCCTATTTTTAGAAATGTATCCAACACCTTCCTCTATCGCAGTCAATGGGTGGTTCATTTTTTTTCCATTTCTAATAACTCGACCTTTTGATAATTTCTCAAGTCCGTATCCCGCTCTTCCTATCTCATGCATTCCTGAACCCGAAAGACCACCTATACCAACAATCTCCCCTTTGTGAATTTTCAAACTAAAATTTTGTATACCACCAAAAGTAACATTTTCAAATTCAAGAGCAACTTCTTCCTGATGTGAAGTATCGTAATCTTCTCTATAATACTTTTCGCCGATTTCTCTTCCAACCATAAGAAATCTAATTTTCTGGACAGCATCATTTTCCTTTATTTCTTTTTCGCTTAGTTCTCCTACTATTTCTCCATCTCTCAAAACAGTAAGTGCCGTGCAGTGATGAAGAATTTCATCCATGTCATGTGAAATGAATACAACGCTTTTATTATCATCTTTAGCCATTTTATCCATAAGTTTATATAAAATATCTCTTCCTTCATGAGAAAGAGCCGTTGTAGTTTCATCTACTACTAAAACCTGTGTATCCTCATTTACAACCCTTACTATTTCAATTAATTTTCTATCTTCAAAAGTGTATTCATTAATTGATCTCTTAGCTTTTATGTGACCTATTCCAAATTGCTTTAATAACTTGTCCGCTTCTCTATTCATTTTTCGCATATTTATAATTCCAAGTCTTGAGAATGTTTTTTCTTTACCAGCAAAAATATTCTGAGCGACACTTACATCTGGTATATAGTTTGCCTCTTGCAAAATCATAGATATACCTTTTGATTGAGAGTCAATCATATTATGGGGGTTCCAAAGTTCTCCCTTATAAAACATTTCCCCACATGTTGCTTTTTGCATACCTGCAATTATAGATGTAACTGTTGATTTACCACTTCCATTTTCACCAACAAGTCCACGTATCTCACCAGGGTAAAATTTTATATCAACGTTCTTTAAAGCCCTAGTTGGTCCAAAATTTTTAATCATATTTTTTACTTCTATTACTGGTTTTTTCTTCATATAGTTTTTTCACACTCCATTTTGTTTCTAGTGTTATTACCTTTTTGTAGATAGAATATAGCATTTTTTAAATAACAATGATATAATATATCTACTCATGTTATAAAATATCTACTGTGTTTTTTATTTGAAAAGAGGATAAGTATATGGAAGAAAGATTAGAACTTGCAAAAAAATTAATTAATGCTTTATTAGAAATACCTGTCTACACATTCCCTGTAACCAGAGGTCAAATTTATGATTCAATTTCTCAGACTTTTTTTTATCCAGGACAAGTGTTTGATAAAACCGAAAATTTTGAACAATTTATAAAAGAATTGAAGGAAAATACTATTTGTAATGTTGTGGATAATTTAGATGCTGAATACTGTATGTTTGTTATAAATGATTGGTTGTTTATGATGGGACCTTTTTTAACAAAAGAAATTAGAAAATATGATATTAATAAAAAACTTGAAAATAATAATCTTTCTACACAGCTATCAGATGAGCTACAAAAATACTATCGTTCACTCAAAATAATTAATAAAGAAAATATAATCATTTCTGCCCAAGCTCTTATTAATGATTTTTACCCAGAATCTTTTAAAGCACACGAAATAACAATAAAGACATCTGGTGATATTTCAGATATCTTAAAAACAGCTTCAAAAAGTGATATTTCAGATGATTTTATACAGAAAACTTATGATTACGAAACACAATTTATGGAAAAAATATATCAAGGAGATGCTAATGAAGCAAAGAGAATTATTTCATTGATTTCTAAAAGAAGTGAAGCTTCTAATGAGGTAAGTGATTTTTCTAAAATTAGTTTTAAAGATGCATACGAAGGGCACGCAATTGCAAGAACTATAACTAGAGTAGCAGCAAAAAATGCAGGCTTGCCTTCTGCATCAATTAATGCAATCACTAGTGCGGACAGACAAGCTGCAAATTCGGCAACAAAAACATCAGATTTGAATCGAATACTTTTTCAAACAATTGATGATATTTGCACTTTGATATTAAGATATCGTTTATTCCAATACTCCCCTTTAATTAAAAGAACCATTCAATACGTACTTTCACATATTGAACATCCACTAACAGTTCAAGAAATTTCTGAGCAAGTAGGTGTTTCACCAAATTATCTTTCAGGCCAATTTAAATCTGAAATGAAAATAACTCTAACAGAATATATAAGAGTTCAAAAACTTGAAAACTCCTCTAGGTTGCTTAAGTACACTTCCATGAGTATTCAGGAAATATGTTCATATGTTGGAATACATGATAGCAATTATTTTTCAAAAATTTTTAAAGCTCATTATGAAATGTCACCTTCGGATTATAGGAAAAACAATATTAAAATTAAAGATTAAATCTAAGAACTTTGTTTTATTTTTTGATCTTCATGTATTCCCTTGCAAAAAAATCTAATGTTTTATCTTTTTCTTCTTGCATTCTACCATTGCTAAGCAACTCCTTCTGTTCTTTTGACATGTAATCTAAAATTTCTCCATATGAGTGCTCATAATATCCGTGAGGCATCCCCTTTGCTTCATTTAGTTTGCAAACATTACCCACTAAACTATATAATTCACAAAATTTTTCTCCATCACTTTTCAAAATATCATTACCCGCAACACTAACTAGGGCTGTAGGTAATTTTTTTATTATTTCATTTGAGCAAAATAGAGGTGACACTGTAGGCAATTTTCTTTCAGCTTCATTTGTGTATGCAGATTTAAAAATATTGTACATAATTTTTTCAATACCTTTGGCCCCCATTTCCTTAGAATTTTTCGATAGATCCAACCATGGATAGTTTAAAAACATGCAGTCGAGTTTCATTGCATCGCCTTTTTCTATTGAATAAACAAATGTTGCAACTGAAAGGTTTGCTCCTGCACTGCTACCAAAAAAAGAAATGTGTTCTTTATCAAATCCGAATTCTTCAGAGTTATTTTTTAAATAAATATATGTTTCATAAATATCTTCGATTGCTGACGGATACATAAATTCTGGAGCTTTTCTATATTCAATAGAAACTACATTTGAATTCGTTTTCAAGCATAGTTCTTTCCATAATTTATCATCTAACGCAGATCCTCCAAATACATAACCACCTCCGTGAATTCCAATTATTAAAGGTGCATTTGTATTCTCCGCTTCGTAATATACTATTTCTACACTTCTTCCTTCCAAAGGAATTTCAAACCTTCTACCTGATACAGGAACTGTTTTATTTAATTGTCTCATTTCAATAGCACCTTTAAACATTCCCTTTTTTACTTTTTTTTCAATAATTTTATTTAACATTATTCAACCCCTCCATTTATTATTTTCAATTCTTTTTCCAGTGCTTCCAATTCTAAATAATCCCTTCCAGAAAATGCATTCACCATTACCTTTTCCAAAGAATCGTTCTTCATAAAATCTGGCATAAATACTAACTCAGGTGCAGATTTCATTATTATATCTCTTGCCTTTTCATCTTTAAGTATTGTGGGAAGATTCGTTTCTCGATTGAAGTTTTTATCTATATTGTTTTGAACTTCCATTTCAATTTCATGGACTCCCCCTTCAAGATAAAAGACTTCCTTACCTTCAATATGCACCCTGGCTATTGAGTTTTCTGGAATTTCAAAGTGGTACACTAAATTCCCTTTCTCAGTATATTTCCATTCACTTTTTATCACACCATTAATACTTTTATAATAACCCTTAACCCACTTTATTGACGGATTAGGCATAGGGGCTAGAATAAACCTTTCAAAACCAGGATTATTTTCATCTGCTCTTATTCCCAACATATATTTATACATCCATTCCCCTATAGAACCATAAGCATAATGATTAAGAGAATTCATTCCATCAGGGTTCATGCTTCCATCTGGTAAAACTGAGTTCCACCTTTCCCAAATGGTTGTAGCTCCAAGGTTAACAGCATATAGCCAACCCGGAAATTCTTCATTTAGAATCAAATTATATGCCAAATCATTTCTACCATTTTCACTTAAGACTTGACAAAGAAATGGTGTTCCAACAAAACCTGTATCCAGTTTATAATTATTTGATTTTAATTTATTAACCAAAAATTCTATCATTCTTGATTTTTCAGTACTTTTACAAAGGCCAAAATAAAGAACTATTATGTAAGCTGTCTGAGTGTCAATTGAAAGTCTCCCCCCTGGTGTTATATACTCTTTTCTAAAACTACATTTTATTTCTTCTTTAAGTTTTTCATATTTTACGGTATCTTCTTCTAATCCAAGAGTTTTTGCTGCCTTTTCTACTAAACATACACTATGATAATAATATGCCGTAGCAATAAAAGCTAAATCTGTTCCACCTGTAGGCAGTCCTGGATTTTTGTTATCAAGTGAAAGCCAGTCACCAAAATGTGCATTTGTAGTCCAAAGCCTTTTATTTCCTGATTTCTTATCTTTTTCATAAATAAACTCTACCCAAGCCTTCATCCCCTCATACTGCTGCCTTAGAGTTTCTTTATCTCCATACATAATATACATGTTCCAAGGAATTATTGTAGCTGCATCTCCCCAAGCTGCAGAAACATGCTTAGGAAAGCATATATTAGGAACAATAAACGGCACTGCTCCATTCATTTTTAATTGCTCTGTATTTAGGTCATAGATAAATTTCTTGAAAAAAGCTCCTACATTCATATTATATGCTGAAGTCATTGAAAACACTTGTGCATCACCCGTCCATCCAAATCTTTCATCCCTTTGAGGACAATCAGTTGGTACATCTAGAAAATTTCCCTTTTGACCCCAAATAATATTTGAAAATAGCTGATTAACTTTCTGATTTTCAGTTTCAATACATCCTGTAATTTCCATTTCTGAATAAAGTACTTCCGCAATAAAATCATCAGGATTAACGTCTTTACCAAACCCCTCTAATTTGACATATCTGAAACCAAAATAGGTAAAATGTGGACGTATCCATTCTTCTGCACCATCAGAAACATAGATGAATTCTTGTTTTGCTGTCCTTAAATTTTCGTTGTAAAAACATCCATTTTGTAATATTTCACAACAATGATAAGAACATTTAACACCTTTTTTAAGCCTGTTCTTAAACTTTACCCATCCAGTTAAATTCTGTCCAAAATCAAGTATCAATTCTTTTTTTTCACTAACAATAATTTCTTTAACCTTCTTCACTTCCATTATTCTGACTGAAGGACTAAGTCTTGCTTTAAGCTTTTCATAACTATATTCTTCAATTTTCACTGGAAAACTAGTAATATTATTAAAGGTTCCATCTATTGTTTCCCCATCATAAATTGAATTTTCTCTGATTTTTGATTTTCTAGAACTCCATTTACTATCCGTATTTATTACTTCAAAACTTCCATCCATATATTCAATATAAAGCTCAGCGAGGGCAGCTGTTCTTTCACCATAACGATTTCGATCATTATTAGGATCAAAGCTCATATATCTACCTTTATACCATCCACTTCCAAGCATTATTACAAGCTCATTTTCTCCTACCTTTAGGTTATCAATTTTATAGGACTGAAACTGTATCCAACTATCATAATTATTTACACCAGGTGTTAGATACTCATCTCCTATTTTTTTACAATTTAAATAAGCTTCATAAAACCCTAGACCAGTTATATATAGTCTTGTTTTTTTTACTTGTTTTTTTATATTAAAATTTAAAAAAACTTCTCCATCCTCATCAAAATCTGGACTTATCCAGAGAGCATTCCATTTTTTTTCATTTTTCCCAGTCTCGAAATTAGTTATTACACTCTCATACAACTTACTTTTAGTTTTAATCCAAATTTTCCAATAGTAAATAGTCATGTCCTCAAGTTTTAAAGTTGTTTCATAACTATTCTTTTTATACTTTATTAACCCTGTATCATGAATAATATTATCAAATTTTTCATCCGTTGATACAACAAGTCTTAGCTCTTCGCATTTTTCCTCATCGACATTCATAATCTGCCAACTAAAAAATTGACTTTTCATGTAGTATCCTATAGGCTCCTTTAAATAATTAATTCTTAATTCTGTAATTTTCAATGTTTTTCTCCTGTTAATAAAAAAGGACAGCTTTCTTATGAAATCTGCCCCTTTTTAAGAATTTTTTATTTTTTAACCATAATTTCTTTAAAATAATTTACTACTCTTGTTCCCTGTGCAGATACTGTATTAATTACAATGATAAACAAACCTGTAATGACAATAGTGATTGCCGAACCAAGTTCAGCATCAAAAACTGCTCTAAGCCCAAATGACATTATACCTAAAGTAATCGCACCAATAATTGTTCCTATTGTGTCTCCACAAAATCCTATAATTAGGAGTCCAATAAAAACAGGAAGAATATTTGTGAACAATTCTCCAACTGTCCCAAGGGAAGTATATGATGCCCTGTGTAAATCCGTTGTTGCATAAATCATCGTTGCAAATCCAAACAGTATTCCACTAAAAAGATATGAAATTATAACATTCTTCTTTTCGTTTATTCCAATATTGACTGCTGATTGCTGATTACCTGCCAGCAATTGTGACTGCTTTCCTGTTATAGTAAAATAGCTGAAGAATGCGTATACCAGTATTGCTCCAATTAGTGGAATAAGTATCATAGGGTAAGCAGAAAATATTTTCAGCTTCATGTTTGCAACAATATTTATTCCATTCCCGTTAAAAATCAGGCATGTAATTGCCTCGAATATAAGCGCCATACCAATAGTTGTTATAACAATAGGTACTCTACCAAAAACATAAAGCAACGAAACCATTAGGCTTAGAATTATACTCATACCAATACAAATAATAGAAAAAACAATAACATTACTATTCATTTCTTTAGAAATATTTCCTGCAATAATAGCAGTCAGAAGCATAATTGCACCACCTGAAAAATCAAACCTTCCGCATTTAAACTGTAATCCAATGCCCAAAGCACAGGTCACTGAAACCGAAATATCTACAATAAGAGATTTCCACATATCTAAGGTGCCAAAATATGTTTTTCCAGCAGCGTAACACGCAACCATCATAATTATATACATTGCAACTGGAAGCATCAGAGTTCCGGCAATACGTTTTATCCAATTTTTTTTGCTTTTCATTGTAATTTCCTTCTTTATTCTGCTAATGATTCTACTGATAATTTTTCAGACTGAAACATTTCTTTTAAATCTGAATATTGTGCATCGGAAGTATATCGAGTAAGAACCTTTTTAATATCCTCAAATGTAAGTCTGGACATAGATGCATCCCCTGTTCCAATAACTGTTTTTTCAACCACATTCTCAATATCTTCTTGGCTATCAATTATGAAATCAAGACTGCTTATTCTTTCAGAAGCTACGTAATCAGAATACATTGTCCCATTAATTGCATTGTCTAACATTACTATTGACCATGCTATATTTTCAATAGGGGATATTACTATTGCTGATATAACACCTTCACCACCAACATCTTCTGTTATTGAAGAATCAAGAGAAAATCCACCTGATAATAATTTTGTATTTTCATTGCAATTACCATTAGCAATTGCTGATTTCAGTGTTGGATATATAAAACTTATTCCATCCATAGGTGCAACTATAGCATCAACATCACTGTTTCCTTCTTCTAAAAACCATGAATCTTCTAAAGGCGAGAACATAAGAACTTTTACATCACCTACAATTTCGATTTGTTCATCTTGGGATACTGTTTGATTGTATGCTTCAATTTCTTCACGAAATGCCTTTTCACCCGCTGCAAGGTTCGGGAAGGCAAAATCAGGAAATTCCATTGTTGCAACTTTTTTATACCCTTTTTCAATTACAAGATCTGCATAAAGTTTTCCTGTTTCTTCACCACTAACTCTGCCATTTGCTATCGTTCCAAGAAATTTTTCATTAGTGGCACATTCTGAGCTTGTGCCGTCTACACCATAAACTGATTCCATATCACTACTCGCGCCAACGACAAATAAATCAGGGTATTCATCCATAATATTCTTTACTCCACCGTCTTGTCCAAGAATAATACCTACAACATCACTTGTCATACCATTTTTAACGGCTTTTAGGTTTTCTGCTGGATCATTAAATTCGTTCCCAAGTACAACTTTGAATTCATATCCTAATTCGTCACAGACTGATTTTGCATATGCCTCAATTGCATCTGACTCTGGTGTTCCAGTTACTGAAGACATAAATAGAATAGTTCCATTACTTGCACTATCACCATTACTTCCACATCCTGCTGCTAAACCCATCACCATAACTATTGCGAAAATTATTCCCGCCAACTTTTTAAATCTTTTCATTTTTTACCCTCCTAAAAATTTATCTTGCTAGTATTCCCTTTGGTTTCCTGCAGGTTATCAGTACAAGAATCACAAATATAATTCCTTTGATAATAAATATACTGCTTGCTTCAACTCCTATTAAAGGAAGACCTACATCCAATATAGAAAATGTAAATGCTCCTATAACTGCGTATGAAACCCTTGATTTCATACCTCCTGAAAGGGGCATTCCCCCAAGTATTAGAGCTATAATTACATTCATTTCCATTCCGACACCTGTTGAATCGGAAGCCGAACCTGTATACCCCATCTGAAAAATAGATGCAACAACTATACATATACCCATAATTATGTAACATATCACTTTATATTTAATTAAATTTATTCCGCTTTGTTTTGCAACCTCTGAGTTGGCTCCAATAGCTTTTGCGTTTTTTCCGAAAATAGTGTATTTAAATAGAAATGTTATAATCAAAATCTCTATAATTAGAACCGTTACCATTAACCACGTTCTAGTAAAAACACTATAATCAATATTTAAAAGAGAAATACTTCTACTTCCTAATTTCGAATATATTATATTACTTAAACCACTAAAAACCATCATAAAAACCACCGAAGGAATAATTGGATGAATTTTTAAAACTTCTCCTGTTGCACCATTTATTATTGCTATTAGTATTGATATACAAATGCATATAATTATGGCTGGAATAAGTGAACCTGTTTTATTTCCAACAAGTACCATTATTGTAGAGTAAAGACCTACTTGTCTTCCAATACTTACATCCATATTACCTAAAGTATATACAAAAACTGCCCCTACCGACAAAAGTGCCGTTACTATAACATTTGATATAAGTGTTGATAGTTTTGCCGATGACCATATGCTTTCACCAAAAATAGGTGGTAACACTGTAAAAAGAATAATACAAAATATCAACCCTCCAAATGATGCTATATCCGAAAAATGTTGTTTAAACCAAATCTTTTTCATTTTTTAAGTTCCTTCCCTTAAATCATATACTCTATTATGTCTGTCTGTTTCAAATCTGGAGACCTTAAAAACTCTTTTGTTACCTTGTAGTTTTTCATAATAATCAATTTATCAACCATTCCTATTAACTCTGTGAGCTCTTCTGAAATGATTATAATTGCCTTACCTTCTCTTTTCATATTTTCTATCATTTCATACATGGATTGTTTTACTCCTACATCTACCCCTCTGGTAGGACAATCCATGATAATAACTTCAGAATCTTTGGCCGTCCATTTCGCAAAAGACACTTTCTGCTTATTTCCACCTGACAATGTTTTTACCCATTGTTTGCTGTTATTACATTTTATTCTAAACCTATCGATTTCAGTACTTGCCATTTTATTTTCTTTTGCGGGAGAAACTACAATCCCCTTACCTAAAGTTTTCAAAGAAGGTAGAACTATATTGTCCTGTATTGCTGCTTCAAGTATTATTGCTTCTGTATCCCTATTTTTCGATATATATCCAATGCCACTTTCAATTGCCTGTAATGTGTTCTTTATTTCTTTTCCATTTCTTATAACTTTACCCTGTTTAATTTTAGAAAGCCCATAAGCAGCCCTTCCGATTTCGTGCATTCCACATCCTGAAAGACCTCCAAAGCCAATTATTTCACCTTTGTGAAGAGTAAGACTAAAATTCTCTATATTTTCAAAAGTTATATTTTTAAGTTCTAGTGCCACTTCTTCCTGATGAGAAATATCATAATCTTCTCTATAATATTTTTCACCAATTTCTCTTCCAACCATTAAATTTCTTATAATTTTCCTTGACTCAGTAGCTAACATTTCTTCTTTTGAGAGTTCACCTACAATATCACCATCTCTTAGTACTGTAAGCACTGAACAATGTTCAATAATCTCTTCCATATCATGAGAAATAAAAACTACACTTTTTCCTTCATTCGCCATTTTATGCATAATGTTATAAAGTATTTCTCTTCCTTCATGAGAAAGTGCGGTAGTCGTTTCGTCAACAACAAGAATTTTAGTGTCTTCATCAATACATCTTACAAGTTCAATAAGTTTTCTATCTTCAAAATTATATCTGTCGATATAGTCTCTTGATTGAATATGATTTATTTCAAATTTTTTTAGAAGTTCATCAGCTTTTTTATACATACTTCTCATATGCATAATGCCACCTTTATGAAATAATTTTTCTCTACCAGCAAAAATATTTTGTGCAACAGTTGAACCAGAAATTGTATTTGCTTCCTGGAGAATCATAGAAATGCCTTCTCTTTGTGCTTCTATCATAGAAGATGGCGCCCATTTTTCGCCCATGAAAAACATTTCACCTGAAGTTGCTTTTTGCATACCTGAAGCTATAGACATAACTGTTGACTTCCCTGATCCATTTTCGCCAATCAACCCTCTTATTTCGCCTTTTCTTAATTTAATATCAACATTTTTCAAAGCTATTGTTGGACCAAAAAGTTTATTAATCTGCTTAAATTCAAAAATTATATTTCCCTGTCCCATAAAAAAATAAACCTCACTTCTTTTTACACTTGTAATTTTTTTATTTTTATATTAAACTCATTTATATGGTTTATTTGATTTTATAATTTGTATTATTTATATTGATTAAATAGTTTCAAACGCCATATAAATGCATTGTATAAGTATTTGTACATTAAAACAATGTGTTTTCATTGCTTTTTATAGTAGCTTTTTTTTACTTTTACACAAGGAGAGAGACAATGATATATTCAAAGCTTTCAGAACTGGAAGAACTATTCTTTGAAATTTACAATTTAAAAATTCCCGAAAACAAATCAAAGCTTTTTAAAAAATATCAAAGTAAAATTAAAGATCAAAATACTGCCAGGATGTTTCAGGGAATATTAGATATGAAGGGTTTCATTCCGGAAAATGCTTTCTTTACAAATAACGAAACTATTGCGGTGAATTTTCATCCAAGGTATATGCCCGCTTATGATCACAATCATGATTTTTTCGAAATACAGTACGTCCTTAAAGGAAATGTGAAGCAATCAATTGGCGGTTATAATGTTGCACTTAGTGAAGGTGATATATGTTTTATTTCTCCCTCAGCTAGTCATAATCCTGAAGTCAACGACCACAACACGATTATGGTAAATATTCTATTAAGAGCCAAAACCTTCAGACAGGCATTTTCAAATTGTCTTATTGAAGATGATATAATTTCATCCTTTTTCATGAGAGTTTTACATGGACAGGCATATCATCCTTTTCTTCTTTGTAATACCCAAAAAGATCAAAAAATCGCTACTCTTATTATTGAAATGTTTGAAATAAAGAATAACCCAGATATTTATACCGACAGACTTCTTCATACAAAAATCGAGGAACTTTTCATTTATCTTTTAAGAGATTATGAAGGTAATTTTTCTACGGGCGCTTTTCAAAAAAATAATGACAAAAACATCTTTTCAATTCTCAGATATGTTCAATATAATTTTTCAACGACTTCACTACAAAGTCTTGCTGAACATTTTAATTATAATGAATCTTATCTTTCTAGAATGCTTAAGTCAAACCTAGGCTGTACTTTTTCTGAATATCTTACAGATTTAAAGCTTAAAAAAGCAGCCGAACTTCTTACAACGACAAGACTGCCAGTTTCAGAAATTCTGCTGCTTTCGGGTTATTCAGATAAAACTCATTTTTACAGAGCTTTTAATAAAAGATTTGGAAAGACCCCAAATAAATATAGACAGAATAACTAGACATAAAAAAACCACAAAGATTTGATAAAATTTCATCTTTGTGGTCTCAATAATATGAATTAACTGTTTTTCTATTTTTTTATTTCACTCTTCTTATTCATGCACTTTTGCACCATGAAGAAATTTTACAACTTCTGGATTACTATGATCGATTATCTCACTGTGCCCTAAATCCATAGTAGTAATCTTTTCCATATCTTCCTGTGATAAATCAAAATTCCATATATCTATATTTTCTATCATTCGGTTTTTATTTACTGACTTCGGAATTATAGCAACTCCTCTTTGTGTGTTCCAACGTAAAACCACCTGAGCTACAGATTTGTTATATTTTTCTGCTATTTCTGTAAGCATTGGGTTTTTAAATATCCCATGCTTTCCTTCAGCCAACGGCCCCCAAGCCTGAGGCTTTACATCAAACTCTTTCATATTTTCTATGGCATTTTCCTGTTGAAAAAATGGGTGAAGCTCTATTTGATTTACTGCTGGTTTTACTTTTGAAGTCAGACATAAATCTGTTAATCTTTCAGGATAAAAGTTACAAACTCCAATTGCTTTAATTTTCCCCTCCTGATTAAGTTCCTCAAGTGCTCTCCACGCTCCATAGTAATCACCAAGGGGTTGATGTAGCATATACATATCTAAATAATCAAGTCCAAGTTTATCTAATGAAGTCTGAAAAGCAACTTTTGCTTCTTCATAACCTGCATCCTGAACCCAAAGTTTTGTGGTTATAAAAAGCTCTTCTCTTGGAACACCACATCTTTTTATTGCCGCTCCAACGGCCACCTCATTAAAATATGCCGCTGCAGTATCAATAAGTCTATATCCTGATTCAATTGCATCTACCACAACCTGTTCACACTGAATAGCATCTGGTATTTGAAACACTCCAAATCCTTCCATTGGCATTTTGATTCCATTGTTTAAAGTTAAAAATTCCATTATTTTTCCTCCAATAATTTAAGTGACGTTTTGTTTCTTATTCGCTTATTATAAGTGACGTTTCGTTTCTTGTCAAGTATATTTTTTTATGTTATACTAAATTTCAGATTTAAAGGAGGACTTTATAATGGCAAAATATATCAGAGCGCGAAGTATTGAGCAAAAAAAAGAACGAATGAATGAAATTATGAAAATGGCTGACCACCTTTTTCACAATAACACTTATCATGATATAACACTAACTTCTCTTGCCGAAGCGCTAGGATGGTCTAGAGGGAATTTATACAAATACATAACTACAAAAGAAGAAATTTTTTTGGAATTATTTTTAGAAAAACAAAATGATTATTTTGCTGAAATACAAACCACTTTTAAAAATTTTCAAGAAATTACTGACAAAGAGTTCTCAAGAATTTGGACTGACATATTAATGAATCACTTCGATTATTTAAAATACTATGGCATTCTTGCTACTATAATAGAAACCAATGTTGCTATTGATAAATTGGCTGAGTTTAAAAGAATTTCATTATCAGATTTCGGTTATATAGTTAAAATATTACAAAAACAATGTAATATCACTGAAAAAAAAGCTTCTGATTTATATTGGGCACTTATTTTCCACGCCTGTGGATTAAATAATGTTTGTGATCTTAATCCCATGTGTAACAAAGGCAATGGAGATGGCCAAATTGCCTGTATACACAGTTGATTTTTCCAAAAGCTTTGCAGAATTCATGTTAATGTGTTTGGATTATAATAAGAATAATTATTCTAATTATATTATGAACTAAAAAAGGAGCTTTTACATATATAAATGAGTAATCATTTAAATAAAAGCTCCTTTTTTTTATTAAACTAATTATACAAATGCCAATAAAGATATCCCTCTGACTTTTAAGCTACAATTTGAATACAATTAAAACTCTATTGATTCTGAAATTCCCATTTGGGTACGAAATTCAGCAGTAGCCTCTTCAATGTGGAAAATACAAAGATTGTATCCTGTATTTTCGTTATATATTTTCTGCATTGCTGGCATTTTTTCCAAAAGCATATTTGCTATTCTATTATCTTTCTCGAAAACAGCTTTTCCATAATATCTTAGCCATTTATCATCTTTCACAGCAATTATCTCAATGTTTTCATTGGATTTCATTTGTTTATAGACATCTTTGAAATCTCCAACTCCAAAATAAAGAATATCATTCATAAATAAATGAAAAGCCAATGGTCTAACTTTTGGCTTGTTTGAATCAACAGTTGCAAGTGTAAAGAAATTAACTTCTTTCAAATAATCTTCTACTTTTTGTAATTCGTTCATTTGAACCTCCTAAAATAAATTGTAATTTTCATGTTTCTGTGATACTTTGTATTATATACTAAGCTCCATAAATTAAAAGTACGATATTTTAGAATACTACTATCATTTTAGATACCTAGGAGGGATAAGATATGAAAGAAGAACTACTTATAAGGTAAATGTCCATTTACAACAGCACAAAAAGTATTATCAGGAAATTGGCCTCTTGTAATTATGCACATACTTGATGAAAAACCAATTCGTTTTAATCAACTACAACGACGACTGCCAAACATGACACACTCAACATTATCTAAACAATTAAAAAAAATGGAAGAAGATGGATTAGTTATTAGAACGGATTATGGAGAAATTCCACCTAAAGTTGAATACTCACTAAGTGATATTGGAAAAAAATTCGAACCAGTTTTAGCTGAACTAAAAAAATGGGGTTTGGATTATATTGATTACATGCATGAAACGCATCTAGACATATAAGTTTTAAGATTTTTAAGTATATGGATAAATTAAACCTAAAAAACCAAAGGGGTACGATTCAAAGAATCGTACCCCTACTATTAAAACTTTTTTTACAAATAACTTTTAATTTTCTGTTCTAATACATTCTTAGGAATAAATCCAACCTGCATCTCTTTCTTTTCTCCATCTTTAAAGAAAATTACTGAAGGTATGTTTGTGATTCCGTATTCCTGAGCAAGTCTTTGATTGTCATCTACATTTACTTTTAAAAATGTAGCTTTTCCATCCATTTCATCTGACAACTCTTCCATTACTGGAGCTAACATTTTACATGGTCCACACCAATCAGCATAAAAATCAACTACTACAATACCACTTTTTATTACTTCGTCAAAATTATTTCCTCCAAAAACTTTTACCATTTTTGATTCCTCCTTAAACTATTTCTTGTTTTTATTTAATGTATCTATATAAGACACTGCTGAAAGAGAAGCAATATTTCCCTCTCCAGCAGCCTTTATTAATTGATAAGGTGCACCAACAATATCTCCGGCTGCAAAGCATCCATCAAGATTCGTTTCCATTTTTCTATTTACTTTTACATGATTTCCGTCCATTTCAAGTCCTGGAACTAACTGCCCCGGAGAAACACTTTCTCTTAAAATAAAAATCCCATCAGAGTTTAGTTCCTGAGTTTTTAAAACTAGTTTTTCAGCCTTCATACTTCCTGTTATCTCTACCGGGATATCTTTAATAATCTCTACCTCTGGTTTCACTTCAACTTCTTCTTTGTACATAGGAATATAATAAACTTTTGAAGCAATTTCTGATACATAATTTGCTTCTGCTTCTTCATGTTTTGTATATGAGACTATCGTAACTACTTTATCTTTGTATAGAGGCGCATCACATGTTGCGCAATATCCTACCCCTCTTCCAAGATATTCAAGTTCTCCTGGTATTGGTTTTCCAAAGTTTACACCTGTTGCAAGTAAAACTGCTGTAGCTTCATATATATTATCATTTGCCATTAGAGAATAGTAATCTCCCATAGCATAAATATTATTAACCCTTTCTTCTGTAATTTCTATCCCCATATAATCAATATGTTTTGCAAAGTTTTCTTTTAAATGGTTACCTGATACACCATAGAATCCTAAGTAATTATTGACTTCATGTGCTTTTTCCAGCTTTTCACTAAAATTTTTATTTCCAAAAATAACAAATTTCTTGTTTCTTATTTTTGCATTCAATGCTGCTGAAAGGCCTGCTACACCCGTTCCTATTATCGCTAAATCGTATCTTTCATTTTCCATTGTATGCTCCTTTCAAATCAATTATAACTTGTTTTTATATTATTGACAATTTTTTTTATACAATTTTCACAACTTTTACACAAAAAAAAGAGCAAAGCAGGTTAAGCTTTAACTCTTTTAGTATGACTAGGTTGCATTTAAATCTTTTTTATTAAAGGCTTTATAGGCCCCTAACAATAACAATGCAGAGCATACTATACAAATCATTATAAATACAATATCTATTTTTCCATTTAACAGATCATTTCCTTCAAAATATTTTATAGGTGTAAAAAGTTTAATAAATCCTCCTTTTTCGACTATATCATATATTATTCCAAGAATAAAAAAGGCAAAGAAACAAAGATAGCTTATCTTTGTACCCTGTTCAGGTTTTTTCACAAGCGTTGCTATACATGCTGAAAGACACATAACCAATAGTCCTACAAGAAATGATACAATCATGCAAAGGAAAATCATCCTGTTAATATCAGCATCAATGTTTAGCATTTTTATCGAAATTAAAGAAAAAAGACCATTGAATAAACTAAACACAAAAAGATAAATAAATGATGCTAAAAGTTTCATAGTAAGTATAAATGAACGTTTCCTAGGTTTTGTAAAAACGAATTCATATGTTTTATCAAAGTCTTCTCTCAATACAGCACTTGTTCCAAGATGTACTGAATAAATAATCACACAGATTAAGGCATAGTACTGTAATATATAATAATATCCTCCTAGAGTATCTATATTAACATTTGCCATTCCCATCATCGCCAATATTATTTTAGGGAATTCATCCAATAATTGTGTTATATCCCCTTCTCCACCTGCACCTGATGAAATACCGATAAACTTTGTCAAACCTGCAATGATAAGAATAAAAAGACCCACGGACCAAAAAATAAATCTTTTTAAATCAAATTTTAATTCCAATTTTAATATATTCATTTTTTCTCCTCCCCTTATATTGCATCAATATCACTTTTACAATACTTTGTAAAAGAAACTGCCATGCATACAACAAAAATAATAATTGCACAGATAACATATTTTGCTGTATAGCTACCAGTTGCATATATGTTCGCGGGATCAAAATATTTAAGTGGTGCGATTATTAAAAGTTTTTCTTTTTCTAACAATGAGACTATTGCCGTTAATGCAAAACCTATAATTCCTGCTGCTGTTCCAACACCCGAAACAGATCTTATTCTCTTTAGCAAAACTGCTATTAATATACCTATAGCATAAAAAACAAGTTGTGTAAAATAAAGTGAAAACATCGATAATACAAATTCTTTTTTAGTATCAGCCTCAAAAAGTATAAGTGTACCTATATAAAGAATATTTGTTATTGTTAAAATAGTAAGACCACTTAAAAATTTGCTAACAAAAATTTTATGTCTGCTTATTGGTTTTGTTATAATAAAATCCATACACTTGCCTCTTTTTTCTCTGGAGAAAATAGCAACTGCAACTATAACTTGCCATTATTGCTCCCGCAACTGACAGGTAACCAAATATAAATCCATAAAATCCTCCAAATTCAAACATACTGTCAATATCAAATCCAAAGGCTTTTACAAAAGCCTCTGGCATACCTTTTAACATTTCCATAATCTGAGTTGCAGCATCTGCAAACATTGGGTATAGTCCCTTTAAGAATGCATAGGCTAGAAGTATAAATGCAATGCCCCAGGATATTATTGATCTTAACTGAGTTTTAAGTTCAAATAAATATATATTCAAAATTTTTACCTCCATCTAATTTATTCTGAATAATAATGCATGAAGATTTCTTCTAAATCAGGTTCAGAAATGTCCACATCAATTATATCCAGTTTATTTATGGTGGCAATTAATTTGTTACAGTCTCCTTTATAAATGAAATCAACTTCTTTTTCATTTATAGAAATGTTTGTTGCTCCTTCTAACGCAAATTCGTTAAGTTCGTTTTCTCCATTTAAGATAAATGAAACTTTTTTATATGAGTTTGTTTTTAAATCACTTATCTTTTCTGTTTTAAGAATTTTTCCTTCTTTAATAATCGCTACTCTATCACATAAATGCTGTACTTCACTAAGGATATGTGATGAAAATAAAACTGTTGCTCCCATTTCATTTTCTTTTTTTATAATGTCAAAAAACTTTTTTTGCATCAGCGGATCAAGACCACTTGTAGGTTCGTCCAAAATTATAAGCTTAGGGCTGTGTAAAAGTCCTTGGATAATGCCAACTTTCTTTTTGTTACCTAGACTCATATCTTCGATTTTTCTATTAACATCTAATTCCAACTCTTTTACAAGATATTCTATTTTTTCAGAGCAGTCTTTTTTATAAAAGCTCGCTGAATATTTAAAAAGATCGCTTGCTTTCATATTATCATAATAAAAAACCTCACTTGGAAGATAGCCAACATCTTGAAGAATGTCTGTTTTACTCTTATTATGATCAAGACCAAAAATTTTTGCTTCTCCGGAAGT
Organism: uncultured Parasporobacterium sp.; assembly: GCA_963676435.2. GTDB lineage: Bacteria > Bacillota > Clostridia > Lachnospirales > Lachnospiraceae > CAXXOZ01. The sequence continues at coordinate 94,403 of CAXXOZ010000018.1, read as the reverse complement.
AGGATGTATCAATGATAACAAAATTCTGATGGTAGTAGATTTTCCTGCACCGTTAGGTCCTATAAAACCAAATATCTCGCCTTCTTTCACCTCAAGATTAACATCGATAATTCCCCTGGATTTTCCATAGTACTTAGTCAGATTACTTGTTTCAATTGCGTTCATACATTTTCCCTCCGTTTATTTAATTAACTTAATTATAACCCATTTACACTTAATATGAAATATAACTTTTTTCTATCGTTACATTACATTTATATCTCTCATCTATTTTGCATACTTTACTTTCTATTTCGATTAAAAGTTCGTTTTTGTTTTCATCATTGTATTCATGAGGAACTACAAGGTCGAATATTAAAATCAGATGCTTTTTATCTTTTAAAATTCTAAAATCATGAATATGAGCTTCCGGTTCCAATTCCTTAACCACATTTTCAATTACTTTTTTTCCATTAACAGTTTCTGTATCCGAAGTATCTGTAGGGTCGACATGAATAACAATAAATATCCCCATATCCCTTAATATGTCTCTCTCAATCCTGTCAATTATATGATGTACATCTTCAAGAGTCTCTTCATTAGAAACTTCCACATGAATCGTTCCCATAATATGAGACGGACCATAATTATGCATTATTAAATCGTGGCTACCAATAATACCATCATAGCTTTCAACTTTTTTAGTAATTTTTTCATACAAATCACGCTCGACTCCTTGCCCAATTAATGGTAACAGTGTTTCTTTTGCAATATTAAAACCTGAATATAATACAAATAGAGAAACCAAAACTCCCATATATCCATCTATTTTAAGCCCTGTAAAATGACACAAAAATACTGAAATAATAGTTACAATCGTCACTATAACATCATTTCTAGCATCAACTGATGTTGCTTTTAATAATCCTGAATTTATTTTTTTCCCAAGCTTATGATTAAAATAAGAAAGCCATATTTTTGTTAAAACAGATAAAATAAGGATAGTTATAATTATCCAACTAAAACCCAAATCCTCTGGCTTGAAAATCTTTTTAATAGAATCCTTAAATAGAGTTACACCAACAAGGAAAATCAAAAATGATACTATTAATGCAGCAACATATTCAAACCTACCATGCCCAAAAGGATGCTCTTTATCAGCTGGCCTTCCTGCAAGTTTCACTCCTATAAGACTTACTATCGATGATACAGCATCAGACAAATTATTAAAAGAATCTGCCATTATTGAAATACTGCTTATTAATAAGGATATAATAAACTTAGTAAGAGCAAGAATGATATTTAAAATTATACCCACAATACTTGCAAGAACTCCATATGAAGTTCTGACCTGCTGCTCCTTTGTATTTTTATAATTTTTTACGAATAGTTTTAGTAATAGTGTTGTCAAATTTTTCCTCCAAAATAATATAATATAAATAAATCTGTGGAACTATTTCTGTCCCACAGATGTCCTTGATTTCTCACCTGCTGCCACTAAAGTGACCCAGCCCCACAAACCACTATTGGTTTATCGCCTGCTCAGTTTATATATATTATAATAAAATATTTTGCTAATTCAGTCAATTGTATTTAGTATATCAATTTCTTCATCTTTAAATTTTTTCTCTAAATTATATAATAGGTGATTATAATCTCTATAACCCATATAATCAAGCTTTATTACTATCTTATTTTTTCTAACAAACAAAATTTCATCTTCTAGTGTATTTTTCGTCAAATATACTTCATCAAAAAATTCATTTTCAATCTGTTCGGTAGTAAATTCTCTTCCTGGTATATTCTGATCAAATGACTCTTCATATTTCATAAGATCTTTTATTAGCCCCTTAGCAACAAATTCAAATCTTACTTCATAATAATTCTGAAATAGAGTAAACATGTTTTCTGGGGTTTCTGAAGAATAACTTTCATCTAGTATTTTTTCTGTTGCCATTATATTTCTTTTTTCTGCTTCTGCTAATTCGTATTCGTAAAAAACACTGCTGAAATATAAATAATTCAATTCTTCAACTTCTGTCAGATTTACTGTAGTAATGTTTTCCGGAAATTCGTCGGGAGAGTTAACTATTTTAAAACCTATACCTCCTGATATCGAATATATAAAATTAATTGATATAAGAATTAATATAATAATGCTTATGCCAGTATTTACAACTTCTGCTACGTAAGCTTTTTTCCAATTAGGCTTATGATTTATAACTTTATTTTTTAAAATTGATTTTTTTAATTTGTATGAATGATTAAATGAGCGCAATCCAACTGTAACTAGGAGAATATTTATGAATATTGTATAAAAAGGGCTAGAATTTTCAACAATGTTTTTATATGGTGTACCACCCATTAAAATTATATATATCATTGGAATAATACATATAACAGCTATTACTATTAATGCTATAGATAACCCCTTCGTATTAGCTCTTAATGTATCAACAACTGGCAGATAACTTTCAGAGTCTGTATAAATTTCAATAGGTTTATTTTCTTTTGGTGATGCAAAAATATACCCCATATTAAATCTACTGACACATTCCCATCCTGCCTCATAATACATCTGCATTCTTTCGAAAGTAAAATCTACATCAGTTATTTCGACTCTGTATTCCATTTCTTCTTTATCCGCTTTTTCATATTCAGTAAAAAGCTTCCCTATTTTCTTAACGAAAAGTCCTTTTGAAGCATTATATGACAACCAACTTTCAAATTCGTTTATTCTATAGGGTGATACCCAGTTTAATTTTTTCTTTGTTTTTTTCATATATTAAATCTCCCTTTTTAATATATCTCCATCTTCAATAAGGCTTTGTATCCTTTTATATTCTTCAATCAGAATTTCTTTTCCTTTTTCAGTGATTCCATAAATTTTCTTTCTGCCATCATCTTCAAGCACTCTAATAAAACCATCTTTTAGAAGTCTTGAAAGTATTCCATACAGAGTTCCCGGTCCCATCACTACACGTCCTTTTGAAACCTCCTGTATTGAATTCATTAACTTGTATCCATGGTTCGGATTCATAAGTGTTAATAATACATAATACATTGCTTCCGTCATCGGCCCTGAATCATATGACATTTTACCACCTCTTAACTATTATGTTTCGCGATATATCGCATGGCATAATAGTAGCATGTTAAAAATAAAAACGCAAGGATTATTTCTCCCTGCGTAACCTCTTCCCACTTATTTCATCTACAGTAAGTTCCATAACTGTTACTGCTTCAATAACCTTTTCATCAAACTCTTTTCCTGTGCCTCCATACTGACTCATCAAAAACTTAAGTCCCATCATTTTCTCATCACCTTCAATAAATCTAATATTACCTTTGCCACAAACACTTTGAAACTCCATAGTATACTCACAGGAATTTTCACCCTCTATCAATCTATGGGCTGAACTCATACTAAAGGCTGCATTTGAATTTTCACTAATCAAATCGATTTTTTTGCCTTTTTTTGCTCCATGAAAATAAATCTTTACTTTTCCGTCTATATAGGCAATTCCGAAATTCACAGGAACTATATAGGGATAGTCCCCATCCATAAGTGCAATGTTTACTGAGTCACAGCTTTTCATTATTTTTAAAATTTCTGTTATATCTGTTATTTCCCTGTCTTTTCTTCTCATAACTTTCTCTCTCTTTAATTTTTTTGTATATTTAATTATAACTTACTAACTAAAAAATGTATATACGTTATAAACCGACAGAATCTATCTGTAGGTTTATACATTTGTTTCATAATATAAAGAAAAATCAAAAGGAAAAAATATGGTGAATTTTATATTAAAGTCTTGTATCCCAACGGTCACACCAAACATTTTCGTTAGAAGTACCTACAAATTCTGACTTTCCTAAAATCTTTTCTATTGTTGAAGAAATACATTCTCTTGTTGGTGAGTATGCATTTATAAAAGTCTTCATCATTGGTAAATCATAAAGGTGATTTGTAAAGTTTAAAGAAACACAAACCGTTGGTACCTCTTTAATCCACCATGGTATTTCATTTGAATGACCTGATGAAAATTTAACTCTTACATTGTTTTCCTGGGCATAACCCTTCATGTGTACAAATACAAAAACTACATCATATGAATCTTTAAACTCAGAAAAAGTCATACATTCCATAGCTGCACCAATATTTCTTGGTGTGCTTTCTTTTACTTCCATGTCATATAAAGATTCATTTAAATCCACTAAAAATCCAGCTTTTTCAAGTTCTTCCTTAACAATATATTTTACTGGGTCTGTTCCTTTTGAATATGAAATAGGTGCCGATTCAATGAAGTATAGGCGAGCTCTTTTCTTTTCTTTTACTTTCAACGGTAAAATCTTTTGTGTATCTTTAACCAGTGTAATTGTTTTATCAGCAATGCTTTTTGCAAGTTCATGGTGCTTTTTACATCCTACTATATCTATGTTTGTATGAAAGTCACTTTTATATAAACCAAGTTTTGCTTTCATACCTAAAATTCTATAAAGAGCTTCTTTTAATCTTTCATCCGAAATAATACCTGTTTTATAGCCATCCATCATGTACTCAAAATCTTCATCAAGGTTATGCAGAAATAAAAACATATCACATCCTGCTGCAATAGATCTCGGAAGAATTTCTCTTCTTGGCATTGCACCTAAGAGACCTGCCATATGTGATGCATCTGTAACAACTAAACCATTAAATCCCAGATTTTTTCTAAGCAAACCATTAACTATTTCAGGTGAAAGGGTTGCTGGTAAAATATCTTCATATTTTACCTTAGGATTGATTTTTTTAATATATTCTGGCAATGCTATATGACCAATCATTATAGTCTCAAGGCCTTCATATATTAGCTCAGAATAAACCTTCCCAAATGTTTTTTCCCACTCTTCAAAAGACATATCATTTACGGCCATTACAAGATGCTGGTCTCGTTCTTCAACTCCATCGCCTGGGAAATGTTTTGCACATGCAAGTATATCACTTTCATGTACTCCTTTTATGTATGCCCTGCTTCTTTCTAGTACTTTTTGGGGATCTCTACCAAATGATCTTGGGTTAACAATTGTATTTCTCCAATTGTATACAATGTCAGTAATAGGAGCAAAATCCCAATTGCATCCTAGTGCTTTTGCTTCCTTTGCACCAATCTTTCCCATCTGGTATGCAGCCTCATCGGTATCACAAGCTCCACATTGTGCATGTGTTGCAACAAATGTACCTTCAATACAGGTTGAATCAGCTCCATTTTCGAGATTACAGGCTACAAACATTGGGATTTTTGAGTATTTTTGATAAAGTTTATTTTGTTTTTCAATTTCTTTTGCTGGAGCTCCAAAAAATCTGATACCACCAAATTTATATTTTTGTGCAATTTTCTTTATATACTCATCATCTCGGCTTTTGCTCATATGAATAAAAAGCTGTCCAATTTTTTCTTCTATAGACATTGAACTAATAGTTTCTTCTACCCATTTTATACCTTCTTCATTAAGATAAAATGGTTTTTTACTTAAATCAATTTTCATATTATTACCCTTCTAAATTTTCATTAAATGAATTTATAAAAGTATCCATATACTCTTTTCTATATCTACTTTCAAAAATTGATTTCAAAATTTTATAAACAAAATCTTCCCATGATTTTTCTTCTTTACCGGCAATTATTGGATAGAATAATATATCATTTTTAAGAGCTGCCTGCATATCTCCAGGTGCATCTCCTATCATAAGAGAGCTCTCTTTTTTATATCCATAATTTAATAAGGTTTTTATGCATTCAGCTTTCGTACCATCTTCCTGAGTCATAATATATTTTACACTTTGTAAAAGATTGTGTTTTTCCCATTCAGAGTTTACTGCTTCCCTATTTGCAGATGATACAATAGCTATATCAGCATTTTGGGCTGCCTTGGCTAATGCTGTATTTGTAAAATCGAAAGGCACAATACTTCCTTCTGGCATTTTTTCAATTTCTTCGTTAACTCTTTTTGACCAGTGAAGTGCTTTTTTTAAAAAATCATCATCCGTCTTTTTAATTTCTTCATATAGGCTTGAGTTTGAAAGAACCTTAGTGTTCGTACACCATTCACTGAATTTACTAATTTCTTCGTTAATAGCATCCATTTCTATAAGTTTTTTAAAAAATATTTCCAAACCTTTAAATCTGTTAATCCCTCTATTTTGAGAGAATAAATTTATTTTACTCCATATATTCAAATAAGCGTCCGATTTCACGGGAAGATTCCATACTTCCGCAATACATGGATAAAAACATTTTATATGCTTTATAGTCATGCCGTCCATTATGCATCCATCTGAATCAACACAAATTAAAAATTCCTTGTTTTTCACTTTAACCTCCATTTAGACCTAGGTATCTTCTTATATTATTATAACATATACCTTCTATAATTTTTTTCAATGCTCCTTCCTCAGCAGGATATTCACCGTTTTCTACCATCTCACCAATAAAATTGCATAGAATTCTTCTAAAGTATTCATGCCTTGTGTATGAAAGAAAACTTCTGGAATCAGTTAGCATTCCTACAAAATTTCCAAGTAAACTTAAACTTGCCAAACTTGTCAGCTGATCTACCATCCCCTGCTTATGGTCGTTAAACCACCATGCGCTACCATGTTGGATCTTTCCAACTGCTTCATCATTTTGAAAACATCCTATAATTGTGCCAATTGAAGGATTGTCCATAGGATTAAGTGAATAAAGGATTGTTTTTGGTAATTCATCTGTATATGCAAGAGCATTTAAAAATTCTACAAGCTCATTATTTGGTACAACACTTGCAATGCTGTCAAACCCCGTATCTGGCCCTAATTTTTCAAATCTTTTTTTATCGTTATTTCTTTTAATCCCATAATGTAATTGCATTGTCCAGCCAATTTCGTGGTATTTTCTCGCTAGAAATAAAAGAAGTCCTGTTTTATATTCAAGCTTTTCCTCTTCTGATAGTTCATATCCATTAATTCTTTTAATGAGTATTTCACTTATCTTTTCATCACTTGCTGGCATATACATTATATATTCAAGTCCATGATCACTTAATATGCATCCACTTTTCTTAAAGTATTCCATTCGGATTTCCAGTGCTTTTTTTAAACTTTCAAAACTTTCAATCTTTACACCACTTGTTTCGCCTAGACTATATATATAATCTACAAAATCAAATTTTTCAATTGATATTGATTTATCTGGCCTCCAGGTAGGCAAAACCCTTATACTAAAATGTTCATCTAACTTTATTTTTTCATGCCATTCCAATTTATCCACGGGATCATCTGTTGTGCATAAAACTTTTACATTTGATTTTTTTATTAACTCTTTTGATGTCATTTCAGTGCTTTTAAGCTTTTCAATAGAAATATCCCATACTTCCTGAGCCGTTTCTCCATTCAAAATACCATTATATTCAAAATACCTCTGTAATTCTAAATGACTCCAATGATATATAGGATTTCCTATGGAAAGCTCCAAGGTTTCAGCCCACATTTGAAACTTTTCTCTATCTGTAGCATCACCAGTAATAAAGTGTTCATTAACTCCGTTAGATCTCATTAATCTCCATTTGTAATGATCTGCTCCTAACCATAACTGAGTTATATTTTCAAATTTTTTGTTAGTTGCAATTTCACTTGGATCAATATGACAATGGTAATCAATTATAGGCATTTTTTCTGCATAATCATGATATAAATGCTTCGACCATTCGTTTTTCAATAAAAAATCTTTTCCCAAAAAAGGTTCCATAATTTATTCTCCAATACTAAGTTTCTTCATTACCGATTTTGTAAGTTCTTTAATCTTTTCAAATTCACTATTTGCAATTAAATCCTTATTTACCATCCATGAACCACCACATGCTAAAACACTATTGCAGTTTAGATAATTAAGAATATTGTCTTGATTTATTCCACCTGTAGGCATAAATTCAACCATATTATAAGGATCAGATAGTGCTTTAATCATTTTTGCTCCTCCAGCCGCCTCTGCTGGAAAAAATTTAAGAAGTTTCAAACCAAGTTCAAGTGCCATCTCAATATCTGTTGGATTTGAACACCCAGGTATAATTGGAATTTTTTTCTGAATACAGTATTCAACAATCTTAGGATTAAGACCTGGACTAACAACAAATTTCGCACCTGATTCTATCGCACTATCAACCTGCTCTGTTGTAAGAATTGTTCCTGCTCCTACCATCATATCAGGAAAGTTTTCTGTTATAAGTTTTATACTTGATTGAGCGGTCTTGGTTCTAAAAGTAATTTCTGCACATGGAAGCCCTCCATCAATCAATGCCTTAGCAACATCAACTGCTTTCTTTTCATCTTCCAACACAATTACAGGCATTATTTTATATTTCTCTAAGCAACTTTTTACACTTTTCATACTAAACTCCTGAATATGCTGAGAAGCCACCATCTACAGGAATTACAACTCCTGTTATAAATCCTGCTGCATCATTGTTAATAAGAAATAAAAGGCTTCCTAAAAGTTCTTCTGCCTCTCCAAATCTACCCATTGGAGTTGCATTTAATATTTTTCCAGTCCTCGCAGTTGGGGTTCCATCTTCATTAAACAAAAGTTTTTCGTTCTGTTTAGTTGTAAAAAATCCTGGTGCAATAGCATTTACTCTGATTCCTGATTTTGAAAAATGTACGGCAAGCCACTGTGTAAAGTTACTTATTGCTGCCTTTGCCCCACTATATGCTGGAATTTTTGTAAGCGGTGTGTATGCATTCATTGAAGAGATATTTATTATTGTACATCCTTTTCTATCTATCATATCTTTTGCAAAAATCTGAGTTGGTAGAAGAGTTCCAATAAAGTTTAAATTAAATACTTTTTCAACTCCTGAAGAATCTAAATCAAAAAATGAAATTGTATCAGATTCAATATCTCCTTTTTCAAAATATTCTTTATCTGTTGTTGCTTTTGGATTATTTCCACCAGCCCCATTTATTAAAATATCACACTTTCCTAAATCCTTTATAACGTTTGCTCTTACTTCTTCTAAACTTTCTTTGATAAGGACATTTGCTTTATATGCTTTTGCTAAAGCTCCACTATTATTAATTTCATCTGCTACTATCTTTGCTGCTTCTTCGTTATAATCTAAAACAGCTATTTTTGCTCCTGCCTGTGCTAAAGCTTTTGCAAACATTCCACAAAGTACACCACCTGCTCCTGTAATAACTACTACTTTTCCTGTTAAATCTGTATTTAATGGTAAATTCATATTTACTCCTTACATTTTGTTTTTTCAATGGCTTCCCAGAGACCATTTAAATATGTTGCTCCCAAGGCCCTGTCATATAAACCGTAACCTGGCCTTCCTGTTTCTCCCCAAATCATTCTTCCGTGGTCAGGCCTAATATAACCTTCAAAGCCATTCTCATATAATGCCCTCATTATTGCATACATATCAAGACTTCCACATGAAGATAAATGTGCTCTTTCTTCAAATCCATTTTCTAGTAATTTAACATTTCTCATATGCACAAAATGAATTCTTCCCATTGCTGCATATTTTGCAGCAAGTTCCACTACATCATTTTTACTTGAACAACCTAAAGATCCTGTGCAAAGTGTGATACCGTTTCTTTTAGAATCAACAATTTTTAAAAATCTGTCTAGATTTTTTTCATCTGTAATTATTCTTGGAAGACCGAAAATACTCCAACATGGATCGTCTTCATGTATAGCCATGTTCACACCACATTCTTCCGCTACAGGAATTATACTTTTTAAAAAGTATTCGAGGTTTTCCCACATTTTTTCTTCATTAATTTCAGAATACTGCGTCACAACATCTTTTAACCCTTCTCTTGTATAACTTGCATCCCATCCTGGAAGTGTCAAATCACTTTCGCTCTTTATAGGATTAACCTTATCAACCTGCTCCTGATAATAAACCAAAGTTGATGAACCATCTTCTAGTTCATAATCTAGCTGAGTTCTTGTCCAATCAAAAACGGGCATGAAATTATAGCAAACACATTTTATCCCTGCTTTTGCTACTCTTCTAATGTTTTCACAGTAATTCTGAATATATTTATCCCTAGTCTGTTTTCCCATTTTAATATCTTCGTGGACAGGAATGCTCTCTATTACTTCGAAATGAAGTCCTACATCTTCTACTTGCACTTTAAGTTTATTTATACTTTCACTACTCCATACTTCACCTGCTGGCACATCATATACAGCGGTTACTATACTATGCATTCCTGGTATCTGACCAATATTTCTTAGAGTTACTTTGTCACTTTCACCATACCATCTAAAAGATAGTTTCATGTTTAGTCCTCCTGCTTCTTAAGGTTTGAAATTGCCTTATTTTTCTTTTGCTTAAACATTTCAAATTCAATAATTCTATAAGTATTATAAGCATATGCAAAGAAACAGATTACAATTATACTGTTTAAAATCAACTGCCATGATGATGAAATACCTAAACTTCCGAAAGCGGATGTAATTATTGATTGAGTTAATGATCCAATAATTACCCCTGTATTTCTATCTCCAAATTTTGCTAATACATTTCCAATGAACATTGGCAAAAATGCATTTTGTATGTATGCAATACTTGTAAGACCAAGATTTGGTGGCATTGTACCAAGTATACTTATACTTATAACTCCAGCTCCAGCTAACAATGTACCTGCAATTGCATAACAGATAACTGTATTTGTTTTTTCTTTAATACCTGTATTTACAGCAATCTGCTGACCACTTCTTAATGAGTTAGTGTTATATCCGAACTGAGTTTTGTTTAAAAGAATAAATAAAACTATTAAAACTGCAATACATAAAATATAAATATATGGTTGTTTTGACCAAATTAATAGTTCTTCTTTTCCTATTAAACTTGCTCCTCTTCCTTTAGTAATTACAAAGCCAATTGCCTCATATATCATTGCCACCCCTAACGAAACAATCATAGGAGGCAACCTTAAAACTATATATACAAAACCACTTATTGTACCTAATATCGCTCCACTTATTAAACATAACATAAGCATTGGAACTGGGCCTAATCCAAACTGAAGTGAAATATTTACTCCCAATATTGTAGATAATATCAGTACTGCTCCTATACTAAAATCAAATCTTCCTGACGTTAAGTTATAAGAAACAGCGAGTGCTATAAAGCCTGTATAAATGGTTGTTCTGAAAATAACCATTAAGTCAGTTCCAACACCAAATTTATCCGCTCCTTGAATTCTGCATATAATAAAAAATATTAAATATACAATAATAGGTAGAATTATCATTTTTATTAAATTCAAGCTGATTTTCTTTGCTCTTTCCATTATAAACTCCTTTGTTTCATATCAGGTACTATCTGTACCTGATATGAAATAATATTTATCTTGCTAATAAATTTTCAACTGAACCGCTTTCTAATAAATCTAAAAGTGTCTGGTAACTAGCTTCTGGATTACTTGATGTACATAAACTTAAAATATCATCTGTGTTAAATATTCTTTCATTCTGCTGTATATCATAAATTGTTTTTGCATCTTCTGTACTTGAAATCAGCCAAACGGGTATTGCAACTTTTGTTGCTGTAACACCATCTTCTTTTAAAACTGAAGCATCTCCGTTGACTGCGTTAAAAATCATCGCTGCTTCAATACCGTATTTCTGAACATTTACTGCTGCTAAAACTGCTAATGCTCCGTCTTCCATTGCTTGGATATATGTATCATTTAATGATCCATAACTTGCAAGTGGAACGCTTCCTGTTAATCCATTTGAAGCCATTGGAGCAACCCAGTAGTCTACTCCGTTGAATGAAGCACATACAGCATCTATGTCTTCTGATAATGCCGCTTGCTGTGCTGCAAAAAATGAGTCATTTGGAAAACCGCTAACAGTTATAACAACATCATCATAAACAAGACCCGCATCATCAATTGCTGCTTTAAAACCGTTTTGTCGGTCAACAAACATTTGTATTCCAAAATCTGCTCCACCACTTGCATAAACAATTTTTTCGCATCCTAAATCTGATAGATATTGGCCCATTTCATATAACGCATCATAATCACCATTACCATAGGTTACTCCACCTAAAAAAAATGGATTATCTTTATTTGCTTCATAAATTTCTTCATCTTTACAAGCTGTTGCACTTGTATAATACATTTCATATTCAGCACATTTTGCCAGAGCTGTCTCTGCATTTGATGAATACTGCCCAATAATACCTTTACAACCACTTATAGCACACTCTTCAATAAAAGTAAGCTCATCTTCCATATTACTTGTTTTCTCTGATATTTTAAAACTAATAGGCATGTTTTCTGAAAGATATGTCAAGTAATCAACTAATTGAATTACCTCTGAATTTGTAGGATCAGAAACCACTACACCAATCATAACTTCTGAAAGATCAGAGTCCTCAGAATTTCCACAGGCCCCCAAAGAAAGCACCATTGCAAGTGTTAATAATAAAACCACAATCTTTTTTTTCATCACAATATTTCCTCCTAAAAATTTTTATATTATATGCTTTCGCTTACAATATCCACATTATCTTGGTAATAATTTTGTTCGGTACGTCATACTTGTTATAAATACTACACCGAGAAAAATTATTCCTCTAACTATCTGCACAACATCACTTGTAAGACCCACAACAGAAAGACCATTATTAAGTACTGTTATAGTTGCCGCACCAATTAAACCTGAGCTTATTCTAGATCTTGGCCCTCCGCTTAAAGGCATACCACCTAAAACAATCGCTACCATAATATCTGTGCCAATTCCTGCAGCAGTTGTAGCACTGGCGGTCTTGGTCCTTAATATAATAACAATTGCAGCTAAAGCCACAGCTATTCCTACCATAAGGAATGCTATAATTTTATTAAGTTTAGGGTTAATACCCATTTGCTTAGCTACAACAAGGCTACCTCCCTGAAGCTTTATACCTTTTCCTATTTTTGTATAGTTGAAAATTATAAGAGAGCATACAAAAAATATTCCGATTATGAGTACATATAAAACTGTGCTTTCCTCAAATGTTATAATTTTACTTAAAGAAATCGTAGTTTCATTCCCTAATAGAACAAGACCAATAGTTGAAAGCAATGTACCAATAACAATCGTTACAATAAAAACTGGAAGATCTAAAAATGCTGTTATCAGACCTTTAGCAAGTGCAATTGCAAGCGAAACTGCTACAATTGTTATTATCATTAAAAACATTGATCCTGTACCTCTTGCAACCAATGCTCCTGAAATAACAGTTAGACAAACTGATCCTCCTAATGACATATCAAGAGCTCCACATCCAAATGCAAAAACAGCTCCAACTGCTACAATACTTGTAATAAGAAAATTATTTATAAGAATCTTCACATTTATATGACCTATAGTTCTTCCCTCAGTCAATATAGCAAAAACTATAATTGTTAGAACCAAACCTATTATAGGAGTCAGATTAATAAGAAGATTTTTAACATTTGCTGTTTTAATTTTGTTTTCCTTTTTTCCGTTTATCATTATTCCCTCCACTAAATCATTAATTCCAACATTTCATTTTCATTAAAGTTTGTTCCTCTTTCGAGTTCTCCAGATATTTCTCCATCCCTCATGACAAGTATTCTGTCACACATTCCTAATAATTCTGTCATTTCTTCCGAAATCATAATAATGGATTTACCCTCTTTTTTCATTGACTCCATCAATTCATACATGGCTGCTTTTACTCCGATATCTACTCCTCTTGTGGGACAATCAAGAACAAGTATTTTTGATTTTCTTGCTATCCATTTTGCAAAAACAACTTTTTGTTTATTGCCTCCAGACATTGATTCTACAAGTGCATCAATTCCGCTACATTTTATATTTAACTGGTTTACCACATTTTCAAGATATTTTCTTTCTTTATTAGGTAGAATAAGTGGTCCAGGTCCTTTTACCTTATCGAAACTAGCCCCTATTATATTTTCTTTAACACTTGCTTTTAAAACAATTCCTTCTAAATCACGATTTTTTGATACATATCCCATTTCGTGCTTTATAGCCACTTTTGCATCATTAATTATATCCTGAGATGGGCCATGTGTTATATTTCCAGTTACAACTTTTTCTTCTCCAAAAACTGCTCTTCCCAGTTCATGCATACCGCAATGAGAAAGTCCTCCTATACCTAGAATCTCACCTTTATGAAGTTTAAAGCTAACATTTTGGGTTAATCCTTTACCTGTAGTAAGATTGTTTACATCAATAATAACTTCTTCATCATATGTACATTCATTATCTTCGCGATAATATTTTTCACCGATTTCACGACCTACCATATATGTTTTAATTTTATTTTCTTCAAAGTCCTCTTTTTTTAGTGTTGCAATTTTTATGCCATCTCTCAAAACTGATAATGAATCACAATGCTCTATTGTTTCTTCAAGATCATGTGAAATAAAAATAACTGACTTTCCTGCCTTTTTCATTTTCTCCATTATTCCATACAAAATTGTTCTTCCTTTTTGTGAAAGAGCTGTTGTTGTTTCATCAACTACCAAGATTTCAGGATTACTATTCATAACTTTAGCAACCTCTATAAGCTTTCTCTCCTGCATATCAAGTGTATCAATTGATTTGCTTGGATCTATACCAAATACACCTATATTTTCTAGAGATTTCTTTGCAGCAATATTCATTAATTTTTTGCTTATTAAGCCTTTATTTCTAAATTTATTTTCGCTCCCCAAAAAAATATTCTGTGCAATTGATATTCCCGAAATTGTTCCCATTTCCTGAACAATCATTCCGATGCCTAATTCTGCTGCTTCAATCATTGATGTGGGTTTATGTTTCTCTCCTTTAAAGAACATTTCTCCTTTTGTCGGCTGTAGCATTCCTGCTGCTATAGAACTTAAAGTTGATTTACCTGAACCGTTTTCACCAATTAAACCTCTGATTTCCCCACGAAAAACAGTTATAGTAACTTGATCCAACGCAACGGTAATTCCGAAGTTTTTGCATATGTTCTTTGCTTCAAACAATACTTCCTGTTTTACTGCTGACATTAACTTCCTCCTTATATACATAAATAATTAGAATTTAATATTTTAATAAATTTATCATATTGTATTTTCTAATCAAATTGTAAAAGTTGTAACAAACATTGCAAAAGTTGTTGCGTTATGTTAGTGTATAGTTAAATTTTTATTGGAGGAATTATCTATAATGAGAAAACACTCAGAATTTAGTTCAAGGCAATATATGCTTAATGAAGATTTTGAAATCTTTTTCTACAACGACAAAAGCCCTGCAAGGGTTTCAAAGCATTCCCACAATAATTATGAAATATATTTTTTTCTAGAAGGTGATGTTGAGTATGAAATAAACAATAATTTGTATAACCTTTCATATGGTTCAATATGTATAATACCTCCAAAAATTCATCACAAACCCCATTTTTTAGACATTACAAAAAATTATAGAAGAATTGTACTTTGGTTAAATGAAGATTATATAAACAGTTTAAAATCTTTAGATTCGAATATTTTTTACTGTTTTGATTATGTATCAAAAAATAATAGTTACCATATAAAAACTGATTTCAGTTCTTTTCAGCAATTATTTATAAAACTAATAGATGTTTTTGAAGAAAGTCAATTGGATTTAATTTATAGAAAACCTGCATTAAACTCAATGCTAAGTTTATTTTTGATATTTTTAAATAGAATAGTTTATACAAAAGAAAATCAGCCTGCTTATTATAAACCTGCTGATCTGCATATAAATCTATGTAATTATATAAGTGCACATTTAGAAGAAGATCTTTCTTTAGAAAAATTATCTGAAATATTTTTTGTAAGCAAGTATCACCTTGCTCATACTATGAAAGAAAATATGGGTATCTCAATTCATCAATATATCATAAAAAAACGACTTTATGCGTGCCGAAGCAACATACTTTCAGGAATTCCTATTCATAATGTCAGTCAGGCATTTGGCTTTCCTGATTATAGTGTTTTTTATCGAGCCTTTAAAAAGGAGTTCAATATGTCTCCAAAGAAATATAAAGAACTATATTCTGTAGAAAAGAATAATTAACCTCCAATATAATTATTCAATGCTTCCATAAAAGATTTTTTCTTGGGTCTGCTTATTTTTAGTTCTTCATTTCCAACCTTTACAATAAACTGCCTAACATTTTTAACAAAACTAAGGTTCACTAAATAGCAATTATTGCATAGTTCAAAATCATATTCAAATAAAGATTCCTGAGCTTTTTTCATTGTGCCATACGAGTTAAAATCCCCATCTTCTGTGTGATATATTAAACTGTGATTCGCTACTTCTATATATATTATTGAAGATATAGGAATACAATGCTTTATTCCCTCAGACTGGATTATTATTTTTTTCTCTTGTCTACGGTTTAAAGCATTTATAATCCGAGTCATTTTATTTACAAAATATTCATAATCAATAGGCTTAACTAAAAAATCAAAAGCTTCAACCTCATACCCTTTACCCGCTAAAAATGCCATATTTGTAACAAAAACAAGCATAGTAAAAGAATCAATTTCTCTTAACTTTTGCGATGCTTCAATCCCATCCATATACGGCATCTGAATATCCATAAAGATTAAGTCATAGTCAGCGCTATAGTTATTTAAAAAAAACACCGGATTTAGAAACTGGAAAACCTGAAATTCAACGGCTTTATCTTGACTAAATTTTTCCAATAACGCATTTAGTTTTCTTGCTTCTTTTTCTTCATCTTCAACTATTGCAATTCTGAGCATGTCTTCTCCTTTTATTATTAAATATCTTTCTATGGTATTGGGATTAGAATATTCACTGTAAATATATTACAATTTGTATTGAATGTTATGCTTCCATTATAATATTCAACTATGTTAGAAATACTCTCCACCCCAAATCCATGTTTATTTGTTTGCTTTTTTGTTGTTTGGAGTTTTCCATCCTTTATATTCAAGTCACCAGAGAAATGATTTTCTGTATGTATTGATAAAAAGTTTTCCTTTTGCTTTATTACAACAAAAATACTTCGATGTTTTTCTGAAGTTTTTATTAGCGCTTCAATAGCATTATCTAGAAGATTTGCAAACATGGTATAAATATCAATATCTTTTATAAATTCTAAATTTTTTACATTTACTAAACAATTTAACTTTATATTGTTATTGTAACATACCATACTTTTTTCAGAAAGTATGGTGCTCAATGCATCATTATTTGTTTTGATAACGGTGTCATACCTAGCAACTGCATCTTTTAAACTTTGTAAAACTTCATTTCTGCTAATTTCATCTTTTTCAAGGTAACGAATCTGCTTTTTTAAGTCATGACTTTTTAAATTAATAGAATCCATTATTTGCTGAGAAAAGGCGTACTGCTTACTTCGCTGCTCCATAATGTCTTCCATCTTTTGCTGTTCTATTTGTAGATTTTTTTTCACTATAATATTATAAATCATATATAATGTCATAGCATTAAAGATAATATCAAAAAGCCGACTGAGTATTAAAGTAATTCCAAAATTTACATATGGGTCATTTGCAAATTGATAAAGATTAATGAAATCAGTAAGTACAAGAATTATTAAAGATATAGCCAGAACTATCCTATCTTTACTGTACTCATCTATTCGGATAATTTTTCTTTTCCAAAATACTAACCCTGTTACTAATAAAAATGTAATTAGAACAATAACATCAGTAATTACTGATAAAGGTCCTGGTGTAGTTTCAGTTACCTGCCCTATTGTTATGGCTTCAATGATTTTATATAAGGAAAAGTGTATACTATGAAGGGTTATTGCAACAGTAGTTAAAAAAACTGCACTCCATAAACTGATTTTATAACAAAAGTACATTATAGCAGCAATAGAAATCATAATAAGAACGCGACCTGGTACATTGACTAAAATATTACTAGCTTTAATCAAACTACCTTCCCACTCCCAATCATGTGTCATTGTTATTCCTATTAAAAAAATGATTATTGCAAAAGCAATATATTTCAATAAAAAATTCTTTCTACGCCCATATTGTAAGCACATTATTATTTGAAACAAAATCATTCCAACTGGAAAGTTCCAGCGCCAAAAAAGGCTAATTACTTCTGTCATAATATTCCCCCAAATATTAGATTTTCTTTATAAAGGATATCAAATTTTTTTTAGTTATTCAAGCTTGTTACAAACACGTTCTAAATTAAACAATTTACGATAAAATTTAGATAGTTTGCGTCGTATATATTGCAGTTAAGTATATAAACTCTTTATAATTATTATGATTTTTTGTAGTTTTATTAAGGAGGGTTTTATTTTATGATTAAGAAAAAGTATTTATTACCTGTAGCAGCAATTATTACAAGTCTGCTCATAGCATCCTGTGGAACATCACATTCTGATACTTCAGAAACCACAGAAGAAACAACAGCTTATAGTAGTGAAACACCATATGAAGATGTCATTTCGGATATCTCCTATATAGATGATGGTGAAACTTATCATATGCTTGACCTATATGGTACCCAGAGCGTTACTGAACCAACACCTGTAGTTATTGAAGTTCACGGTGGAGGGTTTATTGGGGGTACAAAAGAACTCAATGCTGACCATAGTATCTTTTTTGCAAGAAATGGTTATGTAGTAGTTACACCTGATTATACCAAAGTTCAGGAAGTAACAGGGGGAACTTTTAAAGACGCAGTTCAGGATTTGTTTGCAGTTTATAAATGGGTAGAGGAAAATGCCGAAAAATATAACTTTGATTTAAATAATATTTTCCTAAGCGGAGACAGTGCTGGTGGATATTATACACTTTTGACAAATGCAATTTATAATTCTGTACCTCTTCAATTGTACTTCGGAGTTACTCCACCTTCATATGATTTTACAGCCTATTTAACATCATGTGGAGCACCTAATACCGCTCACTTACCAGAATCACTTAGCGAAGGTGCTTTTGTAGCAACAACAATAGGAGGAGGCCAAATATTAGACGAAGAACTTATGAGCTATATGGACTTATACAGCTCTGTAAAACCAAGCGTTTTTAAAGGTGTTTATTTATTGACTACTCCTTCAGATGAAACTGGATATGAAAGTGCAGTAAAATTTCATGAATATCTAGATGAAAACAATGTAGAACACACTTACAAGTCTTATGAAGGAACCGAAAATGAATTATTACATGTCTTCAATATTATAAAGCCTGACTTTGCAGAAAGCATTCAAGCAAATCAGGATATGGTTGATTATATGAATTCTCTTTTAAAATAATTTTACCATTAGCAAAGCCGACAGAAAAATTGATCTGTCGGCTTCTTTTTATTCTCTATTTAAAAATTTCACTATACTCTTTATTCCTTCCATTGCTTTTTCATCATCAACTGGATGTACATTATTTGTATCATGAGAGCATACTAGAGGATGAATATCAAAAGCATTTATATGATGGAATATTGATTTAGCTGTTCCATATGGTATATTGATATTTCCGTGTCCACCACCTACAAGGATAACCCCACCTTTTTTAGGTTTTTTTACGCCTTCTTCATTTCTGAATCGGCCTGCGGTAAAATACGTCTGAAACCTGCTCGTAACACTTAAAAGTGGACCTGTGAGCTCTGCAAAATATATAGGTGATACAATCAATACATTATCACATTCTTCTACATAATCATAAACTGCCTGCATTTCATCATTTATTGAACATCCGCTTTTTTTCCAACAGTGCCTACAGTCTATACAAGGGCTTATGTCGTCAAAATATGCATTAACAATTTTGTATTCTCCTTTTAAATCTTTAAGCACTTCATTAATCAGACTTACTGAATCACCCTTTTTTCTAGGTGAACCGTTAAATATCAATGTTTTCATATTTTTCTCCTAATTATTCTTTAATTAATTCGGGGAAAGCTACCTTTCTGTCATACTCAGCATATTTTTTACGTCTTTCTTTAATAACATCCTGATTCTGACCTGCTTTCATGTGTCCCTTTCTTATGTTATTATCATGTAATTCCTGTCCCCATGGACTCCAACGGTTTTTAGCCATTTCTTCTGGGGTAAATACTGCTTTAAGTTCTCCATTTTCTACTGAAACTGTTGCTTTTGTAAGACACTGTGGGCAATATACTCCATCTTCGCGAATTTCTAACATGTTTCCATGACAGTCAGGACAAACGCCTGGAGTTCCTAAATACTCAGGTTTTTCTCCTTTTTCCTTTTTAAGAAGAGCATCTGCAACATTTTCTCCAAGTTTATGCATTCTTTCCATCATATGATCTTCTAATAAAACCGCTCCTGTTGATGGAATGAAATCAAAGTGAACTGCATCAACTATTGCTTCATATGATCCAACAAATTCCATTGCTGCCATTTTTACTGCTCCAAGAGTAAAGTTTGTCCAGTCTGTTCCACCTATTGAAAAGGCTGCACCAATTTTATTTGTTTCATGTACAACATGACGATAATCTCCACTCGCATGCATTTTGTTTAAGAATGTAATTAATAATCCTGGCGGTAAAAGGTTGTAAGCTGGAGCTGATACAATTATAGCATCTGCCTCTCTCATAAGCTGTTCAATAAAATAAAAGTGATCTGATCCATTTTTATGTACACATCTAAAATCCCAGTTACCTTTTAGGTGATTTATCATACAAGTTTCACAACCTATACAATTCCTTACATAACCTTCCTGAAGATTTATCATCTTACAAGTAGCATCAACCTTTTCTTCAATAGCCATGAAAGCTTCTTTCATCATGATTTCTGTGTTTCCATTTTTTCTTCCACAACAAATTCCCAATACGTTCATTTTTTTTCCTCCATTTTTTTTAAATAATCTTATTGCATTCGTTATTATTTTATCATACTACCAGTTTTTAGAGAAATTCTGGTTTTTTAGTAGATTAATAAATTTTTTTTATTAATCTATGATATAATTAGTTCAAAGGAGTAATAATAATGAATACAGAACAATTAAAATGCTTTTTATCAGTTGCAAATCACCTGAATTTCACAAAAGCTGCTAAGGAGTTTTATGTTTCTCAACCCGCAATTAGTCATCAAATATCCGAGCTTGAAAATGAACTTGGAATCAAACTTTTTCACAGGAACACGAGAAATGTAACTCTTACAAGAGCAGGTGAAATTTTCATTGAAGATGCAAAGAAGTTTATAGAATTTGAGTCCTTATCAAAAGGCAAATTAAGAACTCTAGAAACTGCAAAGAATCTTCATTTAAATCTGGGCTATCTTTCAGCCTGTACTTTTTTTCTGCCTGATGTAATAAATGAGTTTCATAAAGCCTATCCTGAAGTAGAGGTTTCTCTGACCAGACATGATGCAAAAGAAATACAGTCATCTCTAGAGGTCAGACAATTTGATATTTATTTTTCTCTTATGGAAGATCTTTTAAATCAAAAAGAATATGAATGCCGCAAACTTTATTCAGAACAATACTGCTTAGTATGTCGGCATGATCATCCATGTTTAAATGGTGATGGTTCTTATATTCCAAAACTTATAGCTGATGAACCTTTCCTAATGCATTCTAAGGAAAAAGCTTTTTTCCTAGTAAAACAGGTTATTCATATTTGCAAAGAAATCAACTACACTCCTATTATAACACAACACTTTAATAGCATGGAAGAATTATTATTTGCTGTATCATCAGGAATCGGTATAACAATAGTTCCTGAAAACCTAAGTAAATATTTGTCTTCTGATTTAACTTATATTAAATTAAAAGATACCATAACTTATACAGCGATGGGTGTTGCCTGGATTGGTAATAATGAAAATCCTGCCATTACCTGGTTTATGGAAATTCTTGCCCGATTTGTCAATGAAAACCCAGAGATTTTTTCCTAACTTATTCATTGATTTTCGCTCCACAGGAAGGACATTCATCACCTTCTTCATATATAAAACCACATCTGTAGCAACATTTAATTTCATGTTCTTTTTGTGCCATATATGAAATATTTCTTGAATCTGGTTTATCTTTTAAGTAGTTAATAAAGTTGCTGATTGTTTTAGCAATTAATTCTGATTGTTCTTTATTTATTTTGTTCTTTATTTTTATTTTTTCTTCACTAGCTAATTTTATTATAAACTTTTTATCTTCAAAAAATTCATCTATGCTTATTACATCTAAGCTTCCATAACTAATAGGATTGTTATAATAGTAAAATTTTTCTGGTGTTAAAATAAAACCTTTTGTTCCTTTAGCTGATAAGCTTGGACTATAAACTAATATTGGATACTCATATCTTTCAATATCCGGGGCATACTTTTTAACTGCGTTATCAATGATTTCTCTTTCTTTTTCATCTGTTGTGTCATTATAGTAAATCCCTATATTATCAATACTATACTCCTGTATATCTTTCTTTATTTTATTAACCAACTGAATACACTCATCCATTTTTAATTTCTTAAGTCTTCTATCTATTTTTTCAAGAGTATTATCTTTTATTTCTGGTAAAAAATCTGATTCGAAGATTTTATCATATGCATTCAGAGCTTCTGCAAAACCCATTTCCATCAAGTCCGGCAATATAATTTCTATAGATTTTTTATCCATTTGTTCTATTTCGTCATGAATTTCTTTAATGAAAGGAATTAGATTTCTTTCCTCATAATCTTTTTTAATTAGTTCTTGACTTGCTTTATTAAGAGATTTTCTATTAGTATGATCAATTGATTTAATATAAGTTTTTATTTCTTGTTTTTCCTGATTATCAATCAAATCATCTATATGCTTGATATATTTTTCAATATCTCCCTTTTCATAATATTCAAGTTTTTCTTTTATTTTTTTGTACATTTCTTTTGTGATTTTTTCAGGTAGCTTGGATATAAAATAATCCAGTTCGGATTCTGCAATTTTTTTGAGTGTCTCTTTTGTATTTTCTAGAGCTTCTCTTTTTATCTGTTCTGGTATTTCCTGTTTTTCTATTTCTTTATAAATTTTTAAAGCTTCTTTAAAGTTTTTTTCTTTTGCCTGAGTTACTCTATTATCTATTTTATGTTTTATCTTTTTATTTAATATCTCATTTATAGTGTCAACATATATTTTTCTTTCATCTTCTTTTAACATAGTGTCTTCATCAATTATATTTTTAAAATTTTCTAATTGCTCTTCATCTAATTTTGCCATTCTTTTTATAAAATAATCTTTGTCATCACTTAATAAATCTCTAAGAACTTTTCTTGTTTTTTCAGAAATTGCAATTTTATTCGTTTTTTCAACTTTTTCTTTTGAAGGTTTTTCTTTTACTTTCTTTACCTTACTAACCTTTTTTGCTTTTTCTTTTTTAGGTTTATTCCCTTTCTTTGCTTTTGTTTTCTTTACTTTTTTATTTTTCGAACCTTTATTTTCTATTCTTTGTTTTATTTTTTCATAATATTTTTCAACTTTTTCTTCAGGAAAAAAGCCTGCTTCCATCATTTCTTTTACTTTTTCTAACTCTTTTTTGGGAATTGCTTTTTCATTTTCAATGATTTTTTCTAAATCGACAGTTTCATCTTTGTTTCCTTCAATATAATCCGACTCATACTTATTAAAATTGCAATTCGATGTTCGTTCTCCATTTCTTCCAATAAGTTCCTGATAGTCTTCATAAGCTCTGATATCGTCGTCAAAGTCTAATTTAAAAACATCACCTTCTGCTAATAGCTTCTCAGGTTTTGGTGTATAAAAAGAAAGGCACTCTCTACATGTATATGCTCTTGAAAGATAAACTCCACCTTTTGTTGTTTCAATTTTAAATTCTTTACCCACAGGATAAATAACAATATATAGCTTTTCACCACATTCAGGACAATTATAATTGACCATATAGAAATTATTTCCCAGTCTATATTTTATTCTTTCCTGTTTTGTAAGGTCTTGCTTTTCAAATTTTGTTTTTTCTTCTTTCCAAACTACCTTATGCCAAAGTCCAATTCCCTGTTCCTCTTCATCTTCTTTAACTGGTACATATGTATCTTCTAAAATCTTTTCAATAACTTCTTCGTATGTTAATTGAATTCCATTATCATAAAATTTAAAGCTCTCTTTTGTAAGACCAGCATTTAATTCTACTGCACCTAAAATACCATTTATAAGAGTATTTAGTCTTTCATAATCTTTTTCAACTTTAAGCCCTTTTATTTGTCCCCATTTTCCGAAAGCATACAAAGTCATATTTAGTGCATTTTCTAATATTTCATTGCCTGAAATCTCTATAGCATCTTTTTCATTAAAATCGAGTTCTACAAGATTACCTGCTGACTTGCAGGTATCAAAATTAAAAACAAGAGATCTAAGTTTTCCTGATAAAATAAGTTTGTTATTGTATACTACAAACAAACCATTCCACTTAACTTCTTTGTCCATTGCTTTTACAATTTTTTCAAATACTTGTTCTAATTCACTGTTTGATCTTATAAGAATCATTGTAGACCACTTATGCCTTCCTCTCTAATAATATCTCTATAATATTCAAGTTCTTCTGATATTAACTCATCTATAACTCTCATTCCCAAAACTTCTACTGGTGCCTTATCGTCTGTAAGAATAAGACTACCTGGAGAATAATACTCCAAATTATTTTTAACTTTATTTAAAATTCTCTTTAAATCAGGATTTTTCTCAGTTTCAAAGCCTACTTCTAGTTTTTGTAAATAATTTTCATTCATTGAAGCAAACAATTCTCTATTTGTTCCATTATTAACTTGAACTGTATAAACATTAGAAAAGACTGTAGATATGGTATCCGAAAGAGCCTGATTTATAGAACCTTCTGCGTCAGAATTCATATTCATATTCACAACCATAACGCCGTCTTCATTCAAGTGTTCTCTAACTAAGCTAAAAAACTCAACTGTAGACATTTGAAATGGAATCGTTATATCCTGATAAGCATCTACCATTATAACATCGTATTTCTTATCAGAAAAAGCCAAATAAGCTCTTGCATCATTTACAGATACTGAAACACTTTCTGGTAGCGAAAAATATCTTTTTGAAAGATCTACTATTTCTTTATCTATTTCAACGCCTTCAATATTCACATTTTCAAGATATTCTGTACACTGTGACGCATATGTTCCACTACCTAATCCAAGAATAAGTATATCTCCTTCTGCTTTTTCATAAACTCCTGCCATATAAGGAGCTGCTAGAGCATAGTCATAATACATTCCTGTCAGCCCACCATCTTTCATCATAATAGACTGAACACCAAACATAACATTGGTAGAAAGAATAACACTATTTTCATTTTCTTTTACTTGAAGGTAGTTATATATAGACTCTCCCTCATACACAAGATTTGTTTCCCAAAATGCAAAACTATTCGATATACCAAAAAATGAAAAAACAATAAATAGAGCTCCCGCTATTATACAATTTATTATTTTCCTTTTCACACTAATAAAATAAATAAGACCTATAATTAATAAAACTGCTGAAAAAATAATAAAAGTAACTGAAGTGCCAACCGTAGGAATAGTTAAAAATGTAGGTAAAAATGTTCCTATAATACTTCCTATTGTGTTTAGAGCACCTAAACCACCAACAATTTTTCCATTATTATCAAGACTTTCTACTGTATATTTAACCAAAGAAGGTGTTGCTGTTCCCAAAAGAATAAGAGGAAAAACAAAAATAACTATACATGAAACCAATGAAGCCCATATTAAAAAATTACTTTTTACAAATATTGCTAAAGCTCCTGAAATCAGAGCTATAACATATCTTCCAAGAAATGGAATCGCTGCTATCCAAACCGCCGAAACAAGAAGTCTCTTATAGAATCTATCTGGGTTAGAATCCTTGTCAGCCATTCTTCCACCAATTACATTTCCAATTGCTAACGCTATCATAATAGTTCCAATTATTATTGTCCAAACTATTTGGGAAGAACTAAAATATGGTGCTAATAATCTACTTGCTCCTAATTCTACTGCCATTATAGACATTCCTGCAAAAAAACTAGTTATGTATAAAAAATATTTGTGATTCAAAACACCCTTTTTCATAATCCTGTAAGCTCCTTTTTATTAATTAATTTATTATATATTAAATCCCTATTATTCTCAATAATAATGAATTATAATGTAAAAACGTATACATTTTAAATGTATACGCTTGAATTTTTAATCATGATGATTCATTTCCTTTAGTTTTGCACTTATCTTTGTTTCCTGATTTCTATCTACTAATACAATTAAATAATCTCCACATTTAACTTTTGTTTCACCTTTAGGAAGCAAGTCAGATTTCCCTCTTCTTATTCCTACTAACACAGAATGATAAGGCCAAGGTATCTCTTTAACCTTTTTATCTTCAAACTCTGAATCATGTTGAACAATCATTTCAATGAAGCACTTAGTACTACTTTCATATTCTTCTTCTGGATGCTCTTTTTCTATCATTTTATCAAGTAATGCATCGTATATTGGAGGGCTCATTCTGTCTGCTACAAAATAACTTATAACGGCTACTACCGTAAAGGACAGCATGCTGGTAAATGATCCTGTCATTTCCATAATTAAAACGATACCAGTAATTGGAGCTCTGACAATAGCCGTAAAATATCCAACCATAGCTATTACAATCAAATTATTAAAGTACTCAGAACTTACTCCAAGGTATTGTATACTAACAACTGAAAATGTTGCTCCCAAAGTTGCTCCTAATATCAATAATGGGAAAAATATACCTCCAGGAGTTCCTGAAGCAAAGCTTATAATCGAAAACACAAACTTTACCAGGAAAATAATAACCAAAAACATTAATCCCCTACTAGGAGTTAACTCATCTATTACTCCATGTCCACCTCCTAGAACTATTGGAAAAAATAGTCCTAAAGCAAGTGCCATAGCAAATGGTATGAAAACCTTTAACCCTTTGTTAAAAACTTTAACTTTTCCGTAAAAATCCTGTAATTTTAAAAGAACCTGATTATAAAACGCTCCCATTATTCCTAGAAAAATACCCATAATTATTAATATCCAATAACTGTTTAAAGGTATTGCGCTAGTAATATCAAAATGAAAAATCGGTTCTAACCCAAATATTTGTTTTGAAACAAAATCCGCAGCAACTGCAGATGACATTGCTGAAAGCAGTATAATAGGAGAAAAGTATTTAAACACTTCTTCAAGAACAAATATAACTCCCGCCATAGGGGCATTGAAAGCAGCTGCAAGACCTGCACTAGCTCCACAGGCCATTAGCATCTTTTTTTCTAGGTTACTCTTTCCACTTTTTTTGCCTATGCCTTCTGCTACACAAGCACCAATTTGTATTGAAGGACCTTCTCTTCCCAATGATAGACCACTTGCTACACCTATAGCTCCACCTACAAATTTTCCAAGTATAGTCTGCCACCAGCTTCTTCTTTCTCTAAAGTATCCCTTTAAAATCCCCTCTATCTGAGGAATACCACTGCCAACTATCAGCCTGTCTCTTCTAATCAAAAACCATATAACAAATGCCGCTATGAATAAAGCAATAACGGCAATTGGTACATATTTTATATTTTCCTTTAAAAAACCATATGCTTCAAGTGCAAAATGCTCTGAATAGGAAAGTAAAATTCTATATAAAACTACTACCCCTCCTGATAATACTCCCACAAGAAGACTTTTTAATATTATTACAAATTTTGCAAGGTTATCATCTAATAGTATTCTATAATTATCTTTCATACTGTTTCAACTCCAAAATCTTTTCTGATTTTAAATTATACAACATGTTTGAATAAATATCAATTACACTATTTTATATAATCTTTTCCCATATATTCATATCTTCAAAGCCACCACATATATTACAGTTCTTAACTAATCTTCCATTATATATGTAATTATGTTTAGAAAAAACAGCATTTATACCTGGATTTATTGCTCTGGCAAGACTATACAAAGATTTATATCCACGCTTTTTTAATTCTTTTTCTAATTGATATATTATATTAGAAACCATACCTTTTGATTCAAAATCTGGATTTGTAGCGCAATCAGTTATTTCAGCATTTAAATTTTTCACATCTAAATCTGCTGAGGCAACTGCTACTATCTCCCCATCTTTAACTGCCACTTTATACAAAATCTTTTCTTTCATTGTTTCTTTAATATAATCGCTATCATAAACTGGTGTTGGGTATGTAGAAAAAATTTTTTCAAATAGTTTAGAAAGTTCTTTAGCATCTTTTTCGTTTGCGCTTCTTATCTCATAATTTTCTAGTTCTTCTAAAGGTTTATATGAATTTTTCTTTAATTTGCTTTCTCTTATTATGTCTTCCTTTTTTTCGTATTCTTCCCTTACTTTTCTTTCCGAATCAATAAAGTAGGACATACAAAGAGCTGAGTTTCCTTTAAAATATCCATCTATAGTACCCTCAATTTCAAAACCATTGTTTATAAATACTTCCCAGTCTTCGCTTCGGCAATTTGATATAATCTTACCGACTTTCTTTTCTATTGAATATTCTTTGATTTTATCTAAAGTTTCAGTACTTATTTCTTTTGAGTCAACAATTTTTATTCTTTCATTAAATTCATCAAAATATACTTCTATATTATCTATAGTTTTATATTTGTCCTGCATTCTTTATCTTGCCTCTTCTTCTCATTCTTACATTATCTTTTGGTGTTAAACATAATTCTTCTTCCATAAATAGTTTTTCCAAACCTTTATAGTCATCTTTTTTATATTTACCACAGGTATTACATTCTTTACAGGTAAATTCTTTATCCTTTGGTTCTGCATATGTACAAATAACACCTTCATAATTTCTGAGAACAACTTTATCATTTGATTGAGAAATCATATATTGAGGGTTTACTGGTATTTTACCTCCTCCTCCTGGTGCATCAACTACGAATGTTGGTACTGCAAAACCAGATGTATGACCTCTAAGTCTTTCAATAATTTCTACCCCTGTAGAAACAGAAGTTCTAAAATGCTCTATTCCTTCAGACAAATCACATTGATATAAGTAATAAGGTCTAACTCTATTCATTACAAGTTTATGTACGAGTGATTTTATTATAAATGAACAATCATTGACATTTTTTAATAATACAGACTGGTTGCCAAGTGGTACTCCAGAATTAGAAAGCATTTCTAATGCTTTTTTTGATTCATCTGTTATTTCATCAGGATGATTAAAGTGAGTGTTAAGCCACACTGGATGATATTTTTTAAGAATATTACATAAGCTTTTTGTAATTCTCTGAGGCATAACAACAGGCGTTCTTGTTCCTATTCTTATAACTTCAACATGCTTTATCTGTCTCAATTTTCTTAAAATAAACTCAAGTTTATCATCTGATACACACAATGCATCACCACCAGATAGTAAAACATCCCTAACTTCTTTATGTTCTTTTATATATTCTATACTCTTAAGTATATTTGTTCTTGATAAACTTATATCTTCATGTCCTGCAAATCTTCTTCTAGTACAATGTCTACAATACATTGAACATTGCTCCGTTATTAAAAGTAAAACTCTGTCTGGATATCTATGTGTTAAACCTTTTACTGGTGAGTCTAATCCCTCATGTAAAGGATCATCTATATCACACTCTGATACTTCTAATTCATGCTTAGTAGGTACAGCCTGTTTCCTAATTGGACAGTTTTCGTCATTAGGATCCATCAAAGTAGCATAGTAAGGTGTTATTGCCATTTTGAACTTTTTTAACCCAGCTGAAATTCCAGCCTTTTCTTCCTCTTTAAGGTTAATGACTTTTTCAAGTTCTTCAAGAGTAGTTATTCTATTTGAAAGCTGCCATTCCCAACTTTCCCATTGAGATTTACTTACTTTTGACCATAATGGTATTTCCTTATAGTTTCTTTTCACGACTTTCTCCTTTTTGCTTTCTTAACGCGCTTATAAAATTATAACAAAGCTAATTTGCTATTACTGTTGCAATTGCAACAGTAATTTTCTATAATATATGTTATGAGCAATAATTCAAAATTTGAAAGGAGCTATCATGATAGATACACTAAAAGATCATCCCCTTTTTAAAAATATTGAGGAAGAAGATATCGAGACTTTAGTCACTTGTTTAGAAATATACGAACGCGAGTATTTAAAGAACGAATATATCATTCAGGAAAACTATGATATTGATTTCGCAGGTATAGTTGCAAAGGGATCAATTTATATGGAACAGGAAGATTATTTTGGTAATAAATACTTTTATAATACACTTTTAACAAATAGTCTTTTTGGTGAAGTTTTTATTGCTGAAGAAACCATACAATGTTCAGTAAATTATAGGGCTGCAGAGGATTGTAGGATAATATTTATTAGATACCAGGGTATGTTAAATTACTGCTATAAGGCTTGTCCACACCACAAGCAATTAATTGAAAATTTGATATATTTAATAGCAACAAAAAGCAGGACATTTATAGAAAAAATTGAAATAATTTCTAAAAAAACCCTGCGTTCAAAAATACTATCATACTTAAAATTATTATCAAAAAAACAGAACTCAGAACTTGTTATTTCCACCTTAAATCATACTGAATTAGCAGAGTATTTATGCATCAATAGAAGCGCTATGATTAGAGAGCTAAAAAACATGAAAAAAGACAATTTAATAGATTTTAAAAAAAATACATATGCTTTAAAAAACAATACAAAAAACTACTGATTTCTTTTTCTTATACTAACTTCTCCAGAAAAGAGGCTTTCTGTAGTACCATCATTTTTTCTTACAATTAGTCCAAAATCATCATCTAAATCTATAGCAATAGCCTCTTCTTTTTCGTTTCTTCTGATTATATAAATTGGTTGATTTAAAAGCATTGATTTTTCTTTATAATCATTATAATAAGGTTTGTCGGCAATTTTATTATAAGTTTCATAAATATAATTTAAAATATCTGCAATTATCTTGCTTCTATAATCTTCTGTTTTTTCATGTTTTTCAAATACGGAAGATGCCACATCTTTAATTTCATCAGGAAATTCTTCTTTTGGTGGAAAAATATTTATTCCTATTCCAAGTACAACATATTTCAGAGATCCAGATTCTATATCTGTTGTTCCTTCCGTAAGTATTCCACTGATTTTTCTATCTTTATAAAAAATATCGTTA
The DNA here is from genome assembly GCA_963676435.2 of uncultured Parasporobacterium sp. Taxonomy (GTDB): domain Bacteria; phylum Bacillota; class Clostridia; order Lachnospirales; family Lachnospiraceae; genus CAXXOZ01. The sequence goes on along the minus strand of CAXXOZ010000018.1, from coordinate 63,287 downwards.
ACCCATTTTATCTGGGTATTGATTCCAGCATTTTTATCAAGAGACTTTGCAACGGCCACAGCCGCACATGTCGTTACATAAACTGATTTGTCAATCGGAAGGCTAGGACGCAATAGTACACTCATGTAGATTCCTGTGTCTGAAGGAGAATAAAAACTTCTTCCCATTCTTCCTCTTCCTTTTGTCTGCTCCCTGGCAACAACCACCGACCACTCTGGTTCTCCTGCATCTGCCTTTTCTCTTAAAATATTATTAGTCGATGTAACTGTATCAAAAACTTCAATATTTATTTTTTTATCACCCAAATATTTTTCTATACTTTGTTTTGAAACTATATCATTAGACGTTAAAAGGCAGTAGCCTTTATTAGTTACTGCCTCAATTAAGTGCCCTTGTTTTTCAAGCTGCTTTATAGCTTTCCAAATAGAATTTCGACTGACATTTAAGTGGGCTGCAAGCTCACTCCCTGATATATGTCTTCCTTTATTCTTTTCTAATGCCTCTAGAACATCTTCTTTAACACTCATATAAACCTCTTTTAAATTATAACTATTTTTAATACCCTTTTTGATATTAGTATTGCAAGTGCAATTTTTATCAGATCCGGGATTATATATGGTATTACGCACCAGCTTAAAGCTGTTGCTATTGATAGTGCACCAGTATTTGCAATATACACATACATAAACCAAGCAGTTCCAAAAGTATAACATATTAATAATCCAATGACCATAGCAATTGCCATAACATAAACTTTAGTTCCAAAAAACTTTGTAATCAGCCAGTAAGCTAAAGCAGCAAAGATAAATCCAATTATATATCCACCTGTCTGACCCAACAACCTTCCAAGTCCTGCTGTGAAACCTGCAAAAACAGGGAGTCCTATTGCTCCTAAAATCACATAAACTAATACTGAAAAAGTTCCTCTTCTACCCCCAAGAATTCCAACAGCTACAAAAACGCCTAAAGTTTGTAATGTAAAAGGCACTGCAAATGGAATTGAAATCCATGAGCATACGGCTATCAATACTGCAAATAATGCAATATATACCAAATCTACGGTTTTAAATTTCTTTTTATTTTCACTCATTATAAATCTCCCTTTATATATTTTAGCTTTTGCTATAATATACCAGGGAGATTTAATTGTCAACCTTTTGTTTTGTTTGGGTGACATTAATTTATTCTTTTTAATAGTTGTTATTTTATGTTAAAATAATTATTAGATATTTCCATTAAATTTTAGGGGAGAAAGTGTAATGAAGAAGTCTTTAAAAATTTTAATAATATTTTTTGTTGTACCAATAATTACTATCACTTCTATCTATATTGTTTTCTCTGACAACACATCCAAAATAATAAAAAATGATGAAAATCTTACATGGTGGACAGATAATAGATATACACATGTGAGTAATATGGGTAATTCAGAAGTTTATTCTGAATTGATGAGTGTTACCGGAATAGATGTAACATTTATACATCCACCTAAAGGTGAACACAGGGAAAGATTTTTATCACTAATTGATGATACAGTACTTCCTGATATTATTTCACATGACTTCATAAATGATTATCCAGGTGGTCCTGAAAAAGCATTAAATGATGGAATTATAATTCCATTAAACGATATCATAGATAAATACTGTCCAAATTTAAAAAAATACCTTGAGGAAAATCCTGAAGTAAGAGATTTGATTTCAACTGCGGATGGACATATTTTCTGTTTCCCTTCAATTCAAAAGGAAAAAGAAATCAGAACCTACATGGGACCTTTTATAAGAACAGATTATCTTGAAGCTGTTAATATGAATGCTCCAGAAACAATTAATGAGTGGCATGATGTTTTGTCTGCTTTTAAAAATCAGCTTAATATAACACCTCTTGCATTTTATGGTGGAAAAATAATTGATACAGATTTTATGATTGGTGCATACGGTATTAGTTGGAATCTATATGTAGAAGATGGGGAGGTCAAATTTGGACCTATGGAAGAGGGCTTTGAAGATTTTATAAATGAGTTTAAAGCATGGTATCAAGAAGGTTTAATAACCGACGGTGTATTTACTGATGCAAACAATACCTATTCTTCAAAAGCAAAAAAAGGAGAAATAGGAATTTATGTTGATTATATAAGCAGTATATCTGTTTATCAGGATGAAATTGAAAATTCTGAGTTTGAAGCACTTAATTATCCTGTTTTAAATGAAGGGGAAATCGCTTTTTCCGGTCATCTTTCACCAATATTTATTCCTTATGCAAGTGCTTATTTAACTGAGGATAATAAAAATACCGAAGCTTCTGCAACTCTTCTTGACTATGCATATTCTGAGGAAGGAAGTCTTTTGTTTAATTTTGGTATATTAGATGAAAGTTATGAATTAATTAATGGCGAACCTTATTATACTGATTTGATTATAAATGACGAAGATGGATTTTCAAATGCCGTGAAAAGATATCTGGCATCCGGACCATTTATCAGAGATGAAGATCAGTTTGAGCAAATGTTAGCTTTGGATATCCAAAAAGAAGCTATATCTTTATGGTCAGATACACAAGCAGATGAACATCAGTTGTCGGGCTTAATTCTTTCTACCGAACAGGCAGAGGCCGTTGCTAATTTTAATTTAAACCATAAAGATATTTTGCTAGAATGGATTAAAGATTATTGCCAGTCTGGTGATAATGTAACTGTAAATGATTTAAGAGATTCTTTAATAAATAGTGGTATTTTAGATATAATAAAAATTTATCAAGAGGTCCTGGATGAAGAATAAAAAACTCTCTCTTTTTAAAAAATGGCTATTAATAGAAGTTATCTTTTTTGTTATTATACTATTCGTAACAATAGGAATATTTTTGTATTCAGGCCATCATATTAAAGAACAACTGCAAAATCAGCATATAAATAACCTATCTATTACCAAAACACAGATAGAGGGAATCTTTAATTCCGGCAAATATACCGCCAGTAAATACTCCATACACCCGAAAGTACGAGTATTATTGCAAAGTGATTATTCAGAGTTAAAGCGTGAATACTCAGAACTTGTGGATGATATAAAACAAACAAATGCCTCGGAAGATGGAATCAGCGAAGTCATAATTTATTTAAAAACTCCTGATATTTATATAAGCTCAGCAGGTATAATGGACTCTCAGGTTTTTAACCAGGTATATTCTTCAGGTGAATACAGGGAAAATAATATAGAAAATATTGATGCCGAAAACTTTTCAACTAGTGAAATAATCCCAATTTTTTACGGAATTTCGCAAAATGAAATATACACTGGTATGCTTATCAAAGAAATCTCGGAAGATTCATTTGTTTATGTTATTTTTGATGCTGAATATATAAATAATATTTTAAATCTCAATACCCAAAATGAAAATAATTCTTTCAGTATACAAAATACTGAGTTTAAGAATATATTTACAATAAATAAAAATTTAAACTTTGAAAAAGAGGTGTCTCAAATACCTGAAAAAATAAGAGTAGAAGATACGGTATTTTATATTTTACAGGATAAGTCGGATGAATATAATTTAATTTACTCGTCATATATATGCTCAGAATGTTATCTTTCCAAATATATTGATATACAAAAAATATCATTGATTATATTGATTACAACAATTATTCTTGGGCTTATATCTTCTTACTTACTTACAAAGTATAAATATACTCCTGTTAAGAGAGTAATGGATTATTCTAAAAATATAACTCCTGTGAACATATTACTTAGCAGTGAAAATGAACTTGATCAAATTAAAAAAACTATTGAATTTGTTCATTCCCAAAACGAAGTATCAAAGACCCTCTTAACTGAACATAATGAGCATATAAAAGAGAATGCTCTAAAAATGATTTTAGAAGGCGAGCTTGAATATAAAGATATAACTGAACATATAAAAGGTCTTTTGGATATGAATACCACAGATAGCTATACTTTGGCTATAGCAGAAACGAAACAGTCTTTTAATGAATCAGATGTTTTTAAAGAACTTCCGAATCTTATTCATATAATAAAAAAAGCAGGTCGACTTATTATGCTATTTTCAGAAAATAGTAAGTCAACCATAATACTCTTAAAGAAAAGCAATTTAATTAATAGCATGGATATTTTTATTTCTGTTAGCAAAACAAGAGTTGGAGCTGATAGTCTTAAAATAAGCTATAGAGAAGCCTTACAAAATCTGAGTAGAAAAATTATCCCAGGTACAGGAAAAATTATTCCTCCAGAAAATAAGAACTCCGAAAAAATATTAACCATTTCTACAGAAAATGAAATAAACCTTTGTGGATACATTCAGTCCTCAAACAAAGATGATGCAGTTTCTCTTTTTGAAAACATGACAATAATAACAAAAACTTCTTCAATAGATATCTTTTCATATAAGTCATATTTATACAGCATTTCAGGAGCCATAATTCGCTCTGCTGAAAATATTTTAGACGAAGCAACAATTCATTCGTTGTTATCAAAATTTGATTCTGCTTTTCTAGCGGAAGATTTTGACGAAATAAGCAAAACGCTAAAAGAAAGTATTATCATGCTTTGTGAACGATATGAATCAAAGAAAAACAGCTCAAATATTATTTTAAAGAAACGTATTGTTGAATATATTGAAATCAATATAAATAATGACCAGCTTAGTTCAGAAATGATAGCTGATGATTTGCTTATTAATCCAGCATATTTAAGAAGATTTTTTAAAGAACAAAACGGTATAACATTATGGGATTATATAAACATGCGAAGAGTAGAAATGGCAAGAACTCTTTTGACAACAACAACTACAAGTATTAAAGATATCTGTTCAAAAACAGGCTATATAAGCATTTCAACTTTTTCAAGAACATTTAAGAAGTTTACAGGCATGACACCTGGACACTATAGAGAGTTAAAAAAGTAAATCTGCCAATATGAACATGATTTTTCAAAGTGAATATATCTATTAAAAAAGCTATTTGATACCATAAATGTAGAGAAAAATTCTCGATACATTTGTGGTTTTTTTATTTTATTATTTGGAAAGAAGGTGCACTTATGAAAGATTTTTTTAAAAGTGGTGGGATATTCTTATTCGATGAAAATGATTCTCAAAGCGAATCAAGTTTTTATAAACTGGAGGATTTTATGAGCGAAGAAGAGGGTCAGGATATTACAGATACATACATCGATGATAGTGAAGAAATTTCTATTTTCTATGACAGTTCAATTTTAAGCGAAGAACAGGCAGTAAAAAAATACAATGACGGGATTTTTTCAAAATATTTAAGGACCTGTTAACTAAATATGAAAAAAGAGCAAAAGAAAACACAAAAGACATTCAGAATCGATACAAAACTATTTTAAACTGACTTGTAGTAAAAAATCAAATATTTTCGCATGAAAAATATAGGCACCAAGTACCTTGAACCAGAAAAGATGATTAAAAAATCAAATCAATAGCCAGTTTCGTCTAGATCGCTCGCTATAATTGGCACCAGCCACCATAGCTGGAGTAAGCCCGTTAAGTGAAGAGTGATTTCGAACAAAGTTATAGAAGAAAACAAAAGTGCTTATTATGTTATTGGCTGATGAGTATGAAGCAAATCCTTTCTTACTTCTGTAAAAATCTTTAAAGGAGCCATTAAAGGATTCGATAAGATTATTTGAAATATCAGCCTTAAAAGATTCGACTTTTATGTGACATGAACTGCCAAATATATTTCTGGCAGCCACATTGTATGAACCTAGTCTGTCAGTTACTACAGACATTGGCTTACCAAGCTTCCTTGCTTTATTAAAAAGACTGAAAGCTTGAGTGTGGTCACGATAAGGTGAGAGATGGAAAGCTATAACAAACCTGGTTTCAGAATCAACAATAAACCAGATATAATAACGCCTTCCAGATATTTTAACAACTGTTTCATCGGCATGCCATTCATCAGAATTCAGGTCTACAGAAGGCATAAAACTTTCTTTTATAACATCAAACATAGGGGCGAACTTTATTACCCACTTTGATATGGTGACATGAGAGACTTTGATATTCTGAGTTTGTAAAAGAAAAGACGAAATTTGCCTGGTAGATGAATTACATACAAAATACAAATTTAAAGCAGTTAAAATAGTATGAAGTTTGAATCGCATTCTAGTAAAAGAGAGCTTACCCAAAAGAGACTCTGATGATGTGGGTTTGATATTTTCAAGTTTAATTACCGAAAAAGAATGATAGCAAGACTTGTCGCCACATCGATAGTTCGTATAGAACTTATAGTCATGATGAATAAAAGTAGCTTTGCCACATTTAGGACATCTGGGATAGTCTTTGTGTTTGAAACTTGAAGGGTAAAGAGTAAACTGACGTTTACACTCTTTGCATTGAAATTTTTGATGACCATGAATGTCTTTACCAAACCTATAAAGGTTTAGAGAATGACATTTAGGGCATCGGATTTGTGATATAATAGCCATGAGCTTTGACTCCTTTCTATGGAGATAAATGGATTTGTGGTGATTCTATTATATCTCAAGGAGTTCAAAGCTCTTTTAATATTTTAAGTTAACAGATCGATATTTAAAATAAGGAGAGTTATTATGAAAAAGATTTTAATTTTAGTTTTAACAGTTGTTTTAATATTTGCATTCACATCATGTAAATCAAAAGAACAAAGAGCCTATGAAGAAGCAAATGAGTTTTTTGAAGATGTATATAATGATAGCTACTATGATGATGATTACTATGATGATGGACTTGATGATGATTACTACGATGAACAGGCTGGTGTAGATGATGGTGATGGAAATTACGGTAGAGAAGGTGAAATTTATATAGAAGATGAGGATAACTATATACAACTAGGTGGTGGTGAATGGCCTGAAGACGCACCTACTCAAATAGTTGAACCGAATTTTTATGGTTCTTCAATAACTGCAGTTGTTGGAAATTCAATGGGAATGAGTGTTTCTTATACAAATGTACAAAGAGCCGATGCCTCTGATTATATTCAGACTTATTTAGATAGCTCTGCTTGGACATTATTTTCACATACATCTGATTCTGACTGGGAAGTTTATTATGGACAGTGTAATGATTTAATTGGAACCTTCGAATATAATGCTGGAGATTTTTATATAGTCTGGGAATAGTCTTGTATAAACTGTAAATTAGGAGAGGCTGTCATTTGAACGACAGCCTCCTATTATTCCATGACATGCATATTTCTGATTTCACTATCCTTTATTCTATCCATAACCTGAAATGCATGAGGCTCCAGGTAATCCCAATCCCCATCTGTCAGGTTCTGCTTTTTTAATTCCTTTATTACATCGTTGCTTATTTTTTCAATACTTTCTTCTATAATACCCATTGTCTCAAAAGAATTTTCTGATGTCAAAATGTACTCTAAATCCTGATTCAATTCTGATAGAATTTCAAGATCTTTTACTCCTCTAAATAACCACTTGTAGAATGGTGCATGCTTTTTATTTAATAAAAAAACCATATAACATGAATTTTTCACAAATTCTCCAAGGGCTAAAGATGCAGCACCTCTTTCACCATGTTTCATAGATCTTAAATAGTTATATTGACCTGACTGGGCCATTAAAGCACCTCTCATTGCTATTTTTTTTAGTCTTACATCTTCAGGCATTCCATGCAAAATATAGTTTCTTATACTAGAAAATTCTCCTAAATCGTCCCTGAAAACTTTTCCGTTTGTTGCAGCTGCCAGAGAGTATTCAGGGATCTTAAGCCACTCTATATTTGATAGTGTTTCTCCATTTTTTCCTGTGTATTCGTTATAAAAATCTCCAATATTTTTCGCACCATATCTACTACTTAAAAAAGATGTTTCTTTATCTCTATGTAATCCTAAATATTCTTTAGGAAGTTTGTCATACTCCCTAGAAAGTTTAAAATTCAACTCATCATAATCTTCTTGATTTAACCACATCATAAATCCAGGTTCAAAATCATGATCCCTTGAAATTTCATCATCATATCCAAAACAATCAGAACCATTTCCAACTAAACCTACTGCTATTCTACCTTCATATTCACTAAAAAGTTCCCCAATCATTTTTCGACCGTATTCATTATAAAATTTTTCAGCAATTTCAATTCCCTGCATATATCTTATCTGCCCTTTCATTTAAATCTTTTTCCACTAAAAAGAATCCAAAGTAACCAAATGTTGGAGCACATTTTTTACAGTTAAAAGCATAGTATCCATTTCTTGGTATTTCATTGTTGTTAAGATATGAAAGTGCCTTCATCATAAAATCCGCGATAACATCCTCATCATTGTTCCACTTTTCATACATAACGGCCATATTAGTATAGGTAACTGCAAGTTCAATATATGCCTTTCTATACTCCATAATTTCTAATGCCTTTAAATAAAACTCGTTAGCTTTTTCATACTCCTTTAAATCTACATATGAAAGTGCCATGTTATTAAAAAGGCTTGCATATTTATAATCATTTTTATCAAGCTTCTTTTTGTAAACTTCTGATACTTTTTCAAAATATTTTATTGATTCATCAGCTTTTCCAAATGCCTTTAACGTTGTTGCACCATTAAGCCATATTGTACCTGCTGAAATAGTATCTTGAATATCATATTTTTCAATCATTTCAAAACTTTCTTTCACAGAATTAAGGGCTTTATCAGGATTTGAATTTCTTCTATAATATCCAATTCTCTCATTTAAAACAGATAACTTCCCTTTCCAGTCACCAATTTCCTCAGCCTTTTCACACCACATATCAAGATGTTTTTCAGCTCCTTTTAAATCATCTCTTGAAAAATATTCTTCCAACTCTTTAATTACACGCTCTATTGGTATTTGTTTATTAAGCATTTTAAAAGTTTCTCTTTCTATTTTATTTATAAACATTATACATTAAGCGTTTCAAAAAAATAACCCTGAACTTAAAATAAAGTTCAGGGCATCTAATTATATATTACTTTGGTTTGTTTTTCCTGCATATTACTTTGTCAAATGCCGCAAGACAGCCTGGTAGTAAGAATATTACTAAAACAGCGGCTGTAAAACTTCCTTTTGCAACTGTCATACACACCTGTGAAATAGTCGGATCAGTCATTATTAGACCCACAATAAATGTTACTGCTACCAGAATAGACGCCGATGTCATAATTGTCATCATTGAGCCTCTGTATGACATTTTAATTGATTCTAATATATCATTGGTTTCCCTATTCTTTCTATAATAGGATGTATATAATATTGCGTAATCAATCGTTGCTCCCATAAGAATTGCCTGTACAATAATTATTGCTACGAAATATACACCCACACTATTAAATATACTAAGTCCCATAGTTAAAAATAGAGCACTTGTTATAAGTAGTACCAAGAATAGTGGTATTAAAAATGATCTGAAAGTAAGTACTACAATAAGAAATATTGCTATTGCCGTTATAATTGTTATCATATTAAACTCAAAGTTAAATGTTGAGTGCATCTCATAGGCCAAAGCTGAATTTCCTATAACATAGTATTCACTGAATGATCCATTCATTTCGTTATTTAAGCTTTCAATAAAAGTATATACTTCTTCAGACTCTCCTTCAAATGAAGTGCCAATAATTAGTCTTGAATATCCACTTCCAACAAGTGCTTCTTTTCCATCAATAATTTCCTGCTTAGCATCCGCTATCTGATCGGTCACCTCAGAATCAAAATATTCACTAAATCTATCATCGTTTAATACATCGTCAGATATAAAGAATATTAAATCATATAATGAAATTCTTAAACTCTCATCATAATTATTCATACTGTAATAATACATTAGCATCATATCTGCCGACTCTTCATCAAACATATCCGTAAAATCACTAAATACTTCTGAAAGCCCTTTTGCATCATACATTGTTTCATTTACAACAGCATTTACTATTGTTTGTAGCATTACAAGCTCTTCTTTATTTGACGCAGTAAAAAATGTAGAATACTCTGGATTTTTTGAAACATTATTTACCAAAAAGTTAATAAAGTTATTTGGAGAAATCCACCATCCTGAAGCATCTCCATGCTCCGATGTATACAGATAATAAAGCTGCTTCATCTGCTCTGAATCCATTCCCAAGAGAGCCCCCATCTCTTCACAGGAAAGTTCGGTACCACTTATACTTGCTCCCATTACATATTGTAAGAACTGTAACTGGGCAACTGTCTCAGTATCAAACATTGCTGAATACATAGGATCTGTCACAACGTCAGATAGGATAAAGTTTACAAGACTGAACAAATCAATCACTCCTGTATCAGGTAATCCTGTTGTAGCAAAATATAATGTATAAAGCTGATCCATAGTCGCCTCATCCATTCCCAAAATTGTAGCTGTCTGAGCTGAAGGCATAGGAGTAGTTATAAAATCTACCTGGGTAAACATCTGCATCTGATTTATTCCGGCAAGTGCTGTTGCATCAAACATGCCTGCGTATTCATCATTTGGAACTATATCATTTACTATAAAGTTTATTAATGTTTCTATTGTCATGGAACCTGTTTCAGGTCCACCATACAAACTATAATAATATATATATAATTTTTCTATATCTTCCGTTGCCATTCCTAATAAACTTGCCATCTGATATGGATTATATCCAGTAGTCATCTTAGATTTACTTGCAAACTTTGCAAGTTCATTAAACTGACCTATAGAATCTTCGTCCATATATTCAGAAAACATTTCATTATCTAGGATATGATTATTTACAAAATTTATGAAGTCTTCAAATTTTATAGTTCTGTTTTCTTCACTGTTAGAATAATAATAGAAAAGCAACCTGACTTCTTCTACATCCATTTCCATTTCTTCGGCAAATTCATCACTGGTATAAAGTTCTCCAAGTGTATTAGAATATCCCGAAACTTCATTAACTCCTTCATACTCATCAAGATATGATAAAAGACCATTAACTTTTTCTTCATCTTCATTCTTATATAAAACTACAAGAGTATTATCACTTGGAAAATATTCTTCAATTTTCTCTTTGTCAGAACTTGATGCTGGTAAAACATAATTTATATCAATATTACTTTTCATTATAAAGCCACCAATAAAGATAAGAATTATTAATACAACTGTACCCCATCTAAACTTATAACTAAATTTTGAAAGTCTACCAATCTTAATAGCCGGAACTTTTTTTCTTGTTTTTTCAATAGGTTTGTCAAAAATAAGTATTAGTGCCGGTAAGACAAATAAAATACATATTAGACTTATAGCCACCCCTTTTGCTAGAACAAGTCCCATGTCTTTTCCGATTGTAAAGCTCATAAATAATAGACATAAAAGACCTACTATTGTAGTTACCGAGCTTCCTGCAATTGCTGCAAATCCTTTTTTAATGGTTTCCTTCATCGCAATGTTTTTATCAGGATTTATTAATTTTTCTTGCCTGTACCTGTCTATCAACATAATAGAATAATCCATAGATAATGCAAGCTGAAGTATTGCTGCTATAGAACTAGTGATATTAGAAATGCTTCCAAGAAAATAATTAGTACCCATATTAATAACAATTGCAAAACCTATCGTTATTAAAAATATTCCTGGTTCTATCCATGAAGAACTCATGATAAAAAGTATTACTAAAAGTATTATTAACGCATAAAGAATTATTTTGGAGAGTTTTTTGTCATAATCTACATTATCAACCACTTCTCCACTAGTATAAATCTCTCTATCTGTATATGTTTCTCTTATCTTCTCAAGAACATTTTCCGCTTCTTCCTGATGAGAGTCACCCAGAATTTCAACTGTAAAAAGTGTATATTCATTTTCTTCTATTTCTAGACTTTCAACATTTTCGAGAGAAAGTATATAGTCACTTATCTCATCTTTTTCATTCTCAGTAATATCACCAAACATTACATTCAAATAATTTGTTTGATCAAATTCATCATTCATTAACTGGGTTCCTGTTTTCATTGAAGAACCATTTGGCAAAAAACTTGCCATGTCATAATTCAGTGTAACTTTTGATATTAGTAATCCACTTACTATAGTTATTAATGTGAATATTAATAAAAAAATCTTCCTTTTGTCTACTATCAGTTTTGCCAGTAATTTCATATCTTCTCAACTCCGTTTTTTATTTTATTGACCTTTTTATGTAAAAGAATTATAATAGACATGTGTCTATTTAGCAATCGACTGTTGATTAATGCTTTGTTTTAAAATAGACACTTTTAAAATATATGTCGTAAAAGCACCAAAAATAAAAAAACTTGTTGAAAGGCAAAACTACTATGAGTAATGATAATCAGAGAATAAAATTAACTAAGACACTTTTGAAAGATGCAATGATACAACTTTTGAAAACAAAAACTATATATGATTTATCAATTATTGAGATATGTAAAACGGCTGAAATAAATCGTTCAACTTTCTATAATCACTATGGAAATCAATATGATTTACTTAAGGAGATGGAAAATGAAACTTTTGAAGTAGCTAATGGTTTCCTAGATAAACTGGTTTTAGCTGATGAAGAAGATAGTAAAGCTTATTTAATAAGCCTTTTAGATTATATTGAAAAGAACCATGAATTATTTATATTACTTCTAAACAATAATGTTGACAACACTTTTTCTGAAAAACTTGGAAAACTTGTAACATCACAAATGCTGCGCAATATTTCTATAGAGTCTATGGAAAGTGCTATGAAAGAATATTCAATAATTTATGTTTATGAGGGTTGTGTAAGTATTGTTTTACACTGGATTAATAAAAAAAACAGAGAAGAAACTGAGAAAATCGCAAGTATAATAATGGATCTTGCTTTTAAAACGGTTACAAAAAAAACTAATAAACCAATATAATCAAACATTATCCCTATAGTTCATCAAAGCTTCGGCTGTATCTAAAATATAATAAAACTGAGAATAAAAATCTTTTTGTGGGTCATAAGGAGTTAAGTAGAAATTCTTTAAAAGATTCATATTGATGCTTTTTATTATATCATCATTATCTAGTTCTTTTACCCGTTTTTCGAGTTTATTTAAAAAATAATGCCAGTCTGTGACAAATTTTTCATATTTAGGTAAATCAGGAGTATCCACCCATTTACTAACTTTAACCTTGGTTCTATTTGTCTTTTTGCATTCGTCCTTCTGAAGGAAATATTTAAATCCTCCATCATCATAAACTCTTCCTAAAGGAAAAAGTCTACATATTCCTGGTCTGATTTCATGAATACTACACCTTCCATCTTTATTTAAAAATGAGCATTTTGCTTTTTCATTATCCATTTTTATGTTAGGTAAGATCAAACCATCCACAACATTTAATTCTATCTGTTTCATTAGTAATCCTTGGAAAGATTCACCTAATCCAATAGTAATTCTATACACATCATAAGGGTCAAGTATTATCGAATTCCCCATTCCACCACAACATGAAGAGCATCCTGAACATTCATTACACCCTACTTTTACCAAGTCATTTGATTCATATAATTTCCCGTCTGAAATTTCCCCAATTTCAACATATCTTTTCATAAACTTTCCCACACCTTTAAAAAAAATTAATATCGACTATAATACCACATTTTTTCTCAAAAAAATAGTCTGGGTTTTACCCCAGACTGATTTTTATCTTTTTCCATATGTCATAACTGTATCAAACATCGCTTCAATATTTTCTCTTTTAGCATTGTCTATTGAACCATTTGTATCAAATATATAACCTCCTCCAGGAGCACATATATCAATAAGTCTCTTACATTCATCAATAACTTGTTGTTTTGTACCATGCTCAAGTAGATATATAGGTAGGTTTCCACTAAGACAGGAGTTAGCACCAACTATTTTTTTAGCTTTTGCCATATCTGCTTCTTCGATGTGAACTATAACTTTTCCTTTTGGCAAATCAGCAAGCTGTTCTAATCTAGTATGATACTTTCCTTCAGTGTATAAAACAGGAGTAACTCCCATTTCCACTAATGCATTAATAATCTTCTTCAATGGTTTCCAATACAATTTCTCATATTGAGCCGGGCTCATAAAACCATCCATACCCTTGTGCATTGGGAAGAATACTCTCTTTACCGGAAGTGGTACAAATTTAAAGTATTCATATGAAGCTATCTGAATATCTGCTAACATATAACAAGCAGCTTCAATTTCTTCAGGACATTCTATCTGATCTGTAAGTGCTCCTAGTGTCCCCCTAAAATAGTCACCTATTATGTCAAATGGAACTTCTCCTGCACCAGTCATAAAAGGTGGAAATCCCATAGCCGCTAATTGGTTTGTAACAACATTTGATGCATCGGCTGCTATCTGATCTTCTTTTCCTATTTTACCAAGTAATTCATATGCCTCAAGCGCTGCCGGTGAATAAAGTGTACCTAAAGGTGTAGTATTTAAAACTATTGATGGTACAAATCTTAAATCCTCTAAACCTTTTAAAGCTGGAAAAGCTCTAGGAATATATTTCCTTAACATGAATCCTGTAAAATCGTTTATAAGCTCTGGGTATTCATCCTGATTCATGTATTCAAATTCCTGAACCTGATAAGTAGAAAAATCAGGTACTCTGGTTCCTGGCCGACCTGGCCAATCAATCATTTTTGATTTTGCAATTTCATTAGCTTTACCACTTGTAAAAGCAAGATGTGTTGTAGCATCTGGCTGAAATTCCTTGTAAAATTTAACTAGCGACTCCCCAGCCACTTCATAATTATACATTGAATCTTTGTATGTTGTCCCATCAAGAAAGTAAGGAAGAGCACCAAGCATTGGTGTTATTGGAATACGATCTGGTTCTTTTAATTCAACAGCATCCTCAACTCTTTTTATTCTTTCTTTAAATTTTATTTCTGCATCATCTTTAATGCCTTCTGTATCCATGTTCTTAACAAACCATGATGAACTAGCTGTATCTTTCTCTTTGTTTTCTGACATAAAAACATCCTCCAATATTATATAAATTTCATCTAGTATATTTATTAGTAGTAAATCATCAAGTTTTTTCGCGCGCTATTTATTTAATAATTCTTTGTAACTACAATATTACATCAATTAATCCTTATAGTAAATCCCACATAATCATTGACTTTTAACTCCTGCTCTCATATACTTTGTATGAGAGGTTAGGAGGTGATTTTCATGAAGCTTAGTATAGGAATTTTTTACGACGAATTGCATATATTAAATCCGAATATATACCCAAAATCAGATAGTAATGACATGATTTATACAGGTCTTCAATTGTATTCAGACGATATTCAACCCTTGGAGCAACACCTATTATTAATAGACTTAAAACACGATTATGAAAACATCCCTACAAATATAAGCGGGCTAATTTTCATTGGAGAACCGGATTTCTTTATTTCAGAAGAATATACATATTTAACTTTTCCATTAAATACTTCATGTGCAAAACTTTTAACGGAATTTCAAAAAGTATTCTTAAAGTATAATAGATGGAGTGAAAGTTTATACGAACTCATAGAAAACAACTCCACAGTCCAAATGCTTTGTGATACATGTTCAGAGATTTTCGAAAATCCTCTGATTGTTTATGATGACAATTTACTTGTAACCGCACTTTCAAATGAAATGCCTGGACTTCCAGACTGGGACTATGATGCTGAAAGTGATAAGAAAACTTTCCCCTTAGAGATACTGAATGACTTTAAACTTGATACAGAGTTCCAAAAATCAATGTCAACAAAAGGTTCACATTTTTTTACACAGCAAATTCTTAGGGGGCTTTATAATAATTTGTGGGTTGATGGAAAATATAGCGGACGCGTTTGTATACACGAATTGGGAAGAGAAATACAGTTAAAGGACTATGCCCTTCTTGAATACCTTACAGAAATAATTTCAACAGTATTAGAAAAATCCGGTTTTCATAAGAGTTCCCAAAAAAAACTTATGGAACAATCTTTAATCGATATCATTGAAGGCAACAAAATAAACGAATTATTTTTCATAGAAAGATTAGGAGATTCAGGTTGGGCAAAAAATGATGAACATGTCTGCATTAGTATATCTATAGAGCAACATGACTCAATGACTTCTTCACTTAAATACACCTGTAGCAGGCTTGAAAATAATTTTCAAAACAGCTTTGTTTTCCCATATAAAGAATCAATTTTAATGATTATAAATCTGACTAAAACTCAGAAGACCTTTACCGAACTTATGAGCGAGCTCAAAATCTTTTTAAGAGAGGGGCTATTTCGAGCAGGAATTAGTAATATAAGTAATGATTTTTTCAAAATAAGAGAAAGTTATATTCAAACTATATATGCTATAAAAGCCGGCGAGAAAGTAGACCCTATGTACTGGTATTTTCATTTTAGCGATTATTCTGTTCAATCAATGTTTTATGAAATATCAAAAAATGTTTCAGCAACTATGTACTGTAACGATGATTTATTTAAACTCCAAAGATATGACCAAAAAAATGATACAGAACTTTTTGAAACACTTAAAATATTATTAAATTCAAATATGAATATTGCTCATACTTCTGAAAGACTTTTCATTCACAGAAGTACAATGCTATACCGTCTAGAGAGGATAACTTCATTAATACACTCCGATTTAAAAAATCCAAAAGACCGATTCAAACTACTGCTTTCATATTATCTCCTAGAGTGGAATGATAAAAATAAGAAAATATAATAAAGCATTAAAAAAAGAAGGAGCTTCAAAATTGAAATTCCTTCTTTTATATATTTCCTACTAAACTAAACTATTTTTATTCACTTGCTGATTTAGCCATCTGTGCTTTTCTTTCTTTTCTCAACCTAATAAGTTCATTTTCCTGTTCTGTTCTGTCAGAAGCTTTTGCTGGAATAATAAGGTTCATTACCACAACCACAATACATCCTATAGCGATTGGTGCTGAGAATAAGTAGCCAACTATACCTGGCATTGAATTAACAAGTGCTGCTGGTAGAAGTCCTGCACCAATAGTAGCAAATATTGCTGCACCAATAACAATGTTGTTTCTTTCTGTTGCAGGGTATTTACGAACACTGTTAATACCACTTAATAATACCTGAATAGTTACCATTGCGTAAACTCCCCAAACAACCTGTGGAGGAACTATAGCTATAAGAAACATAAGTTTTGGACAAAATGCAAGTATTACAGCTATGATACCAGCTCCAATAGCTGCGTAGCGACTGAATACTTTTGTCATAACTAAAACACCAGTGTTTGAAGCATAGCTACTTATTGGAAGTCCTCCGACAAATGATCCAATGAAAACGCCAAGACCTTCGCCCATAACACCTCTGTTCATTCTCTTGTCATCAACTTCATCACCACTTAGTTCGGTGATTGTAAACCATGTTCCTACAGACTCAATCATACTGATAACCATAATTACTAAGAATACTAATATAGCACTAAAATCAAATTTTGGAAGCCCTAGTGGGAATACTTTTGGTAATGCAAACCATTTTGCTGAAGCAACCGGCTCAAGGTCTACCACTCCAAAGAATGATGCAACAAGAGTTCCTATAACTATAGCATAAATAATTCCACCAACACCCATGAATTTTCCAAGTTTGTTTGGAAGTGAACCTAATCTCATAAAGAGGATTAAAAGAGCCAGTGTAAGTCCTGATAAAAAGAAGTTTACACCTACATTTCCTTCAATATTAAGAATTGATGTGAAAGTTACAGGCATCAGAGAGATACCTACTACTGTAATTACTGTACCTGCTATCATTCCTGGAATAAATATTCTTACAAATTTACTGAATATCCCCGTTGCTCCAAGCAAAATGATAAACAGTGATGATACTAACAGAGCCCCAATTAATGTTGGGAAATCCGCCCCCATAACGATTGCAAAAATCGCCCCGAAACAAGCAAACGACATACCCTGAATAACCTGCATTTTAAGGAAGAAACCTGACTGCACTATCGTTGCAATACCACATGCAAAGAAAGTCATTCCAATAAATGCTGCTGCCATTGCTACATCGTATTGTAAAACCCCAATAACTACTAACGGCCCTAAAAACAGATTACATGCTAAGAGGGACTGAAAGCCGTAAAAAAGCGATGCCTTTGGACTTAATTTCTCGTCCGAGTGAACTCTAACTTGTGATGGATCCATAATAATTTTCTCCTTTTCATAAATATTGTAAATTTGCACAATATTATTGTATAGCCCACTCATTATTTAAGCAAATATCATAACCGTATGCCCCCATACAGATTTTGAATTAGCATTTTTAACCTTTTATACCTATAGTAGCTTTATTTTTTTGTGAAATTTTTAACGTTTAAAATTCTTTTTAGTGTTCTGGTATTACTGCAAAAAACACAAGGTCTTTTTTTCCAGTGTTAATGAGAGAATGATCTTCTCCTTTTGGACAGTAATGACAGTCTCCTGATTCAACTTGAGTATATTCATCATTAAATATTGTTTTACCTATTCCTTCTAGGATATATATAATTTCACTGTTTGTTTCATGTGTATGAATTCCAATAGACGCTCCTGGCTCTAATCTTCCTTTAAGAATCTTATTGTTGTTATCCTGAAATATTTTTGCTTTAAATTCTTTATTCCCACCTTTAAATTCAGGCATAACAGATTCATCAATTTCTTCAAAATTTATTAACATAACTGACTTCCTTTCCAATTTTTGTACTATTTTAACACGAAATTATATTTTTTTACTACTGTTATAAGAAAAATATTGAATTATAGTACTTTAGTCTGTATAATTAGAAAAAATGTATAAAAATATTATTATAACAACTTTAAGGGAGAAGAGAGTTGGAAGAAAATAATATCATTGAAATACAAAAAGAAATCCAAGAAGAATATGAAAAAATAGACTCTAGGTGGTTAACACTTCATTTCAGAACCAGTTTCGGTATGGTTCTGTTTTCTGTGCTTGTTGAATGTATAATTGGTCTGATAGTTTGTCAGTCAGATTTCTTAAGCACCACTATTCCTATGTATATATTAAAGTTTCTAATTGTCCCTTGTGGTATTAATTTGTTACTAATACTGGCTGATTTTAGAATCCTACATAGTAAAAAATTATCACAAAAATTTAAAATATATTCCATTTCATTTGTTTTCGTTTTAATATGTTTTGTGCTTTTAACAATACATATTATTTTTGTTTCATCTTATTTTATATTTATAGTTCCAATATTGCTAACAACCATTTATGTTGACTACAAATTAACAGTAGCTACTTCTGCTTTAAGTATAACAGCTATTATATGTTCAGAACTTTTTATAAAATGGGATATTGATAAGATAAGTATTTTTGACAGCACTGCCAGGCTCGGAGAGTTTTTAGTAGCTATTTTCATTACATTAGCTTTTTCTGCTGTGTGTATGGTAGTTATTAATTTTGAAAAGAAAAAAAATGATGCCAGCATACAAAAAGATATCGAGAAACATACTTTAGTAAAAAAACTAAGAATTGACGAACTCACTGGGATAAATAATAGAAATGCTTTTCACTCTGAGCTTCAAAAAATGGAACAAGACACTTCTGACAATTCATATATATTTGCAATGATTGATTTAGATAATTTCAAAGAAATAAATGATCGACTAGGTCACGTTACTGGAGATATTTGTCTAAAAAAATTCAGTGAAATTTTAATAAAAAATTGCGGCGATGGTATTCCTTTCCGTTTTGGCGGAGATGAATTTTGTTTATTATTTAAAAATAAAACAATGGTTAACATAGTTGAAACCTGCCAAAAAATACAGGAGGACTGCAAAGATTTATGTGCTAATGAAAATTATGATATTGAGCTGACTGCTAGCTTTGGACTTTCTAAATATAATAAAGCTCTGTCACCATCGAAACTCATTTTCTATACTGACAAAGCCCTATATGAAGCTAAAAAAGTTAAAAACACCATAAGAATTCACAAATATTAAAATTGATTAACTATTCTTTCTAGTTTCTTTAAAAATGTCCCTTCACCAAATGTATTAATTTTAAGAAACATCCCCTGGCTACCACCAGAAGTTATTGCTGATAGTCTAATATCCTCTCCTGCCTTAAACAAGGCTACATTTAAAGATAACCTGTTACTTCCTAATGCACTATACCTCTCAAATACTCTTATTGAGCACCTCGCTTTGTCTGTCGCAAAATCACTACTGTCTTCTAAAGATGCAGTAACACTTCCATTCAAAATACCCTGCTCGATTTTTCTTAAAATAAAATCAAAATCTCCTTTAATAATCTTTTCTAACTTTGCCATTTCAACCCCCTATATAATTCTACAAACAATAATTTTCATATTTCTTTGATAAGTCCATATAGTATTTATACCGACTTTCACCCTTTTTAATAGATTTTTTACAAACATCATCTATCAAACCAACATTATTTTTAACCACATCAAATACTTCTTCTCCATGTTTATCTAAGTATTCATCTCTTAAAATCTCAATGATTTCAAAGGACTTAAGCCCTCTCCTATATGGTCTATTCTCAGAAAGAGCTGTATATATATCTGCATAAGAAACAATATCCATCTCCTGTGTTATAAAACTTCCAAAAAGGCTTTTAGGATAACCCGTCCCATCATGATTTTCATGATGACATGCCGCCCAACTTACAATTTCTTCAAGCCCCTTCATATTTCCTAAAATCAGTCCCGTAAAATATGAATGAGTTTTTACATCTGCCATTTCATTAACCGTAAGGATATCGCCTTTTTCAATTAATTTCGTGTCCACTGCAATTTTTCCCATATCATGTAGAAGTCCAGCCACCCGCAGTTTTCTAGATTTTTCTTTTTCGTACTCCATAAGTTTTGAAATGGTATAAGCCACTTCACTTACACCAAATGAATGGGAAATAGTAAATTCGCTTCTAAAATCAATAATTTTTGATAAAGTATATGCAAAATCCTCCAACATATCCATATTCATATCTATTTTATAATCATCGGAAATGGCAATATCAAGTATTGTCTCCATTTCAAGATTTTCTATATCCAACCAAAAAGAATCTTTTTTAGAAATCTCTTTAAAAGCCTCAACCACATTAGGGTGAAACAACTTGCCTCCATATGATTCAATTTTTTCTGCTATCCTGTGTTTCTGATACAAAACTGGTTCATTTGAATTTCTTAAGATGTCCGTACGATCAGCCAAATGTAAAATATAACTCTCGATTGGAATATGCCCCATTTCCTCAATCCAATCTTTGTCTTTTGAGTATGGCCAGTGATGATAATATACTATTTTAGATATTTTTTCGAAAGGCTTAAAAGAGTCTAACATATAACTTCCAAGCCTACAATGGGGATATGGATTTTCAATATCCATTTTTACGAGTAAGTCCCTTTCTTCTACTGACAAAGCCCCAATGTCATGTAACGCGGCACTGATTACTAAGTCACTTATACTTTTTTCATCTAGACCAAATTCTTTCCCTATATGATACGCTGCGATAGCCGTATGTCTGTGATGACTTTTAAGTATAAAATTATACAAATCAATTGCTCTGCTAAACGATGTTATCAAACCTTTTAAAGTAGTATCCATAAGGGCTACCTCCTGATTTCACAACACAAGTTTATAGGTACTTAAGTATTGTTAATTTTACGCTTATTTATAATAAGTGTCAAATAGATTAGACTATTTTTTACTATTTTTTGCAATTCTTTTTGCGTTCTTTATTCCACCTACTTCTTTAAACATTCTTTGGGTCTTTTTAATCTCAATTTCTTTTGAGGTTAACCCTTCATATCCACTTTCAATCTTTAATTTTAAATAATTTTCGAAACGCCTATTATCAATCACACCTTCTTCTACAGCTTTTGTAACAGCACATCCTGGTTCGTTTTTGTGAGTACAATCACTAAATTTGCATTTTTTAGCTAATTCTTCTATTTCTGAAAAAGCTTGATTTAAATCTGCTGATTCTACACCAATTTCTCTAATTCCCGGAGTATCTATAACTACACCTCCATCAGGCAATAAAAATAATTCCCTTCCTGTTGTTGTATGCCTTCCCTTATCATATTTATCGATTTCCTTTGTTAAGATAAACTCTTTTCCAAAAAGTTTATTTATTAGTGAAGATTTTCCAACACCAGAAGAACCAATAAAAGAGGCTGTTTTTTCATAACATATATATTTTTGAAATTTTTCAACTAAATCATTATCAAATACTGAAGTTGTTATCACATCAGTAAAAGGTGCTACATTCCTAATTTCTTCTAAAACTTTTTCAATATCCGTGCAAAGATCGGACTTTGTAAGCACTACAACTGGTGTAGCTCCTGAGTCCCACGCTATTGCCAAATATCTTTCAATTCTGTTTAAATTATAATTATTATTAAGAGACATACAGATAAAAATAATGTCAATATTAGCTGCAATTATTTGTGTCTGATTTTTAATTCCCACTGCTTTTCTTTCAAAAGAACTTTTCCTGGTTAAAACATTATGAATTATTGCGCGTTCATCATTTTCTTTATAAGAAAACATAACAAAATCACCAACTGCGGGCAAACTTGACAAGGAATCATGTTCATAATGAAACTTTCCTGATATCTCAGCAAAAACCTCCCATTCCTGGCTTACAATTTTATATATCCCCTTGTTTTGAAAAATAACTCTGGCAATATTATATTCAGGATACATTGTTGCTTCGTTACTAAATCTTTCAGTTAATCCATACTTTTCTAAATTCGGCATTTATATACTCCTCTCTCCAGTTTTTATTATATATTAATATAATAAAATTATCTAATTTTTTATTTTTTTCTTTTAAAATTGTTCTCATTAAAGTACAATGAGACTATAAAAATGGGAAAGGATAAGAATATGGAAAGAACACTAGTTATAATAAAACCAGAAGCGGTTAAGAAAAAGTTAGTCGGAAAAATCGTTTCCATATACGAAGACAATCGTTTGGAAATAATCCATTCACACAGAGTTACTCCCACAATGGAGGTCCTAGGCAAACATTATGAGGAACATATAGGAAAAGATTTTTTCGATAATTTAGTAAACTTCATGTCATCTTCAGATACAATAGTTATGATTTTGGAAGGTGAAAATGTAGTCGACATTGTAAGAGAAATCAACGGCTCAACAAATCCAGCAAAAGCCAGACCAGGAACTATAAGATATATGTTTGGTGAAACAGTTACTAGAAACGCAGTACACGGTTCAGATTCAGTAACTTCAGCCAAAAGAGAAATTGAAATATGGAAAGATTTAATTAAATATCAGGGTTAAAATCCACTTATAAACATAGCTGTTCTCTTATGGAACAGCTATGTTCTTTTATTTCCTTTGGGATACACATACAAATAATGATAGAATTTTTATATAAAATAATATTTGTGAGGTGTTCTATGAATCAAAGAGAAAACTTATTGGAAGTTATTAACTGGGGTAAACCTGAATTTGTACCTAATACTTTTGAAGCCTATGATATTGTACTTCTTGGAACAGGTATAACAGATCAACCTTGGCAAGGAGGAGTGGATCCATTTGGAGTCAATTGGATTGCCACAGCAGAAGGAGCCATACCTGAGCCAAACAAATTTATGTTTGACGATATTGCAGATTGGAAAAAATATGTCAAGTTTCCTGATGTAGATAAATTTGATTTTACACAGGTTGCTAACATTGAACTTGCACGAGTTAACAGATCTGAAAAAATGATGTGTCTATTTAACGCCTGTGGCTTATTTGAAAGACTTGTTGCCTTTATGGGATTTGAAAATGCACTTTGCTCTTTAGTTGAAGATCCTGAATCATGTAAAGAATTTTTTGATGCATTTTCCGATTACAAAGTAGCAACTATTTCAAAACATATCGATGTATACAAACCAGATATTGTTATGTATTATGATGACCTTGCACAGGCTAGAGGGCTTTTTATGTCACCTAAAACGTACAGAGAGGTAATAAAACCTTATCACAAAAAAATTGCTAACCTTGTAACGTCAAAAGGATGTATTTTCGAACAGCACACCTGTGGAAAATGCGAAGAAATACTTGATGACTTTGTGGAAATAGGAGCAAAAATATGGAATCCTGCCCAAGTCTGTAATGATATTCCAAAAATACAGGAGAAATATAAAAACAAACTTATTGTTAATGGAGGCTGGGATTCACAGGGAACCTGTTCATTTCCTGGAGCAGGCGCGGACGCACTTGTTAATGAAGCAAGAAGATGTATGAATGAATACGGAAAAAACGGTGGTTATATGATATATCCCCTAATAGTTAACGATAGAGGTTTAGCATATGTGGTTGGTGATGAAAGACTGCCTGCCCTTACTGAAGAATGGGCTAAAATTAGTAAATTGTGATATAATAAATCCGGAGGGATTACCAGTGCGAAAATTAGATTTATCAAATATCAGTTTTAATAAACTTCAAATTTTTGTAGCTGCTGCTGAAAGCAAGAGCTTTTCATTGGCTGGAGAAAAACTAAATATAACACATTCAGCAGTAAGCAAAAATATATCCGCACTTGAGAGTGACCTAAATCTTATCCTTTTTATAAAAGATAGAAATGGTGCTTCTTTAACTCCCGCAGGAAAATTTTTATATGAAAAAACAAGAGATATGTTTTCCCTGTTTAATACAAATATAGAAAAAGCACATGAAATACAAACAGGGAAGATATTTTCACTTTCAATTGGATATGTTGAAACATCTTTATCAGATAAAGTTAAGGATACTTTGAAAGACTTTTTAACAAGTTATCCAAATATTAATCTGACCTTATCACAATATAATATAGTTGATCTATGTAATCTCTTTAATAAAAATGAACTAGATGTTGTATTTATTTCAAATTTAAACATTTCTTTACTAGAAGCAACAGATGTGAAATTCAGCATTGCTTATAAATGCAAGGCGACTCTTTTTTTTCCTGATACTCATAGGTTTGCTAAGATGGAAAAAATAGATTTTACAGATTTAAAACAAGAAAACTTTATCTCCGTATCAAATGACAGTTTACCAGGATATACAAATTTACTATATCAAATATGTTCTGACTATAACTTTAAGCCAAATATAGCCAAGGTATCACCTAATTGTGATACAAGCTACTTATATGCCAGTATGGGAATAGGCATAATCCTTGGTATTGATACGATGGATACATCCAGTTATTCAAATCTTATCAAACATATTTTGCCTAATGAATTAGGAAGTATTGTCATGGCATGGCATAATGATTCTTCTAATCCTCTAGTAAATAAATTTTTGGAAATTTTAACTTAGCGAAATAATCTCCAATGGGACTTTTCGCTATTTTTGTGTTGTTTTTTTGAACATTGTGTTAGTTATCTGAAGGTTGTTTGAACATTCTTTCAAAGCTATTGTAATCACTATATTTATGTTTTATGATAGCCTCACGAAACGTTTGAAAGGAATGAAAATATGAAACTTAAAAATATAATTAAATCAGGCACATTAATAATTTCTACAGCTGCGGCACTTTCCCTAATAGGATGTGGCACAGAAGCAACTACAACTACAAGCACCACAACATCAGGAGGTGGTACAACTTCTGTTATAAGCTCAAACACTACAGAAACAAATGAAGATGTATCTGAATTATTGACTGACAGAGATTTAGAACAATCAGCAGATTTAACTGATGCAACATATCTATCAGTAACTGATAATCAGGATATCACTATTTCTGAAGAAGGTGTATATGTAATAAGTGGCGATGCCGAAAATGTAATGATAATCGTAGAAGCAGACGATGAAGCAAAAGTGCAGATAGTATTAGACGGAGTAACAATAACAAACGAAAATACGCCTGCAATATATGTAAAAGAAGCCGACAAAGTATTTGTCACAACAACTGATTCAGATAACTCATTTAGCGTAACTGACACATATACTGCTGATGGAGAAACTAATCTTGATTCTGCCATATTCTCTAAATCAGATCTTGTAGTAAATGGCGTTGGAACTCTAAACATAATTTCTGAACAGGGAAACGGTATTACTTCAAAAGATGATTTAAAAATTACTGGTAGTACAATAAATATTGAGTCAAAAGAAGATGGACTCGAAGCAAATGATTCAATCGTAATATATGATGGTATTATATCTATAGATTCTGATAAAGATGCTTTACATAGCGAAAATGAAGATGATACATCTTTAGGTTACATCTATATCTTAGGTGGTACATTAAATATAACTGCTGCAGATGATGGTATAAGAGGAACATCATTTATTAAAATTGATGGCGGTACAATAAATATTAAGTCTGCTACAGAAGGCATTGAAGCAACAAACATAACAATCAATGACGGAACAATTGACTTATACGCAACAGATGACGGTATAAATGCCACAAATAAAAGTAACGCATATGATGTTGCTATTGAATTCAATGGCGGGACTATAACACTTGAGGTAGGTAGTGGAGATACAGATGCTGTTGATTCAAATGGTGATTTATATATAAATGGTGGTTACATAACTGTCACTGCAAATTCTGCATTTGACTTTGATGGAACTGGAGAATTAAATGGCGGAACTGTTATAGTAAATGGTACTGAACTTACCGAACTTACCAATCAACAGATGGGTGGCGGTTTCCCTGGAAATAAAGGCGGATTTAAAAAATAGAACAATGTGCTTCACCCTTGTATCTTTAAGGGCGAAGCATTTTTTATATATATTTTTCAATAATTATCATGGTTTTTCTTTTTTTATTAACTCCTAAACTTTTTACGAAGATAAATTTTCCAAATCCTCTAACCGATATAATGTCTCCATCATTAATAATTAAACTATTATTTTCTGAGTTTCTTGAATTTACATAGATTTTTTTAGTTCTAAAAAGCTCCAGACTTTGACTTCTTGATATATTGTAAGCTTTTGCAATTATCAAGTCTAATCTTAAAGAAGTAACTGTAAATCTTTCTTCCTTTAAATTTGGTTTTATCTCTTTTGGAAGTTCTTCTAGAATTGAAGTTTTTATTTGTGTATGTTTGATTTTGTTCAAATTATCTAAAATATAATTTGAAATTCTATTAGCCACATAGATATATGCATTATTATTATCTAATTTAATTTCTCCGATGCAATTTCTCTCTATTCCAAGATTCATCAATGCTCCTAAAATATCTCTATGAGACAGTTCATCTGCAAACTTTTTATTTATTGGTTGTGTTTTAATTATTACAAATGGAAACTTCTCATCATATCCAGTAGTTTCTTCATTTCCAAACCTAATCATATTCATTTGAATTTCATGAGGAACAAAATTCAACTCATTTTCAATCTGTAAAAACATATCCATCTCTAGTGTATTTAAAAAATCTGTATACACATAAATATTATTTATATAGGATCTATTTGCTAGGTCTTTAAACCTGCTTTTTATTAACTCTTCTTCTGTCATTTCATTACTCCACATAAACTATTTTGATATTGATTTTATATACAAAGCAACTAATCGTCAACATATATATAGCTAGGGTAAAAATTTTGTAGGATATTAATTGAAAAAAACAATAGAGAACACCTTCTTTGTGTTAAGATTTAAATGCGAATAAAAATAAAACGCAAAGGATGGGTGTTCTCTATGATTAAAAGTATACAACAGTTTGAAGAAGTTGGGGTAAAAAAATTAGGTAAAGTGTTAGAAGATTTTATAAATAAACCAGAAAAGCAGGCGGAGTTTATTTATGGTGTTACAGATTCAGTTGTAAGGTTAGGTTTAGATATTATTAAAGAAACTTTAGAGAGCATGGATGAAGAACTACGTAAAAGTGGTCTGCGAAAGTCAGGATGGGTAATTAGCAGAAAAGATGAAACATCATTAATTACAAGCCTTGGAACAGTTAAGTATCATAAAACACTGTTTAAAAATAAAGAATCTGGAATCTGCGAGTATCTGCTAGATAAAGTCATGGGACTGGAAAGTCATACGAGAATGACTGAGGATGCAGAGGCGCAAATGCTTGAAGAAGCTGTAGATAGCAGTTACCGAAAAGGTGGAATAAATGTTAGTCTTTCAGATACAGTGAGTAAACAAACAGTTAAGAATAAGATTCATAGTCTGAAATTTTATCAGGAAAATAATGAAGCCGTGCATAAGAAGCAAGTGGATTATCTATATATAGATGCGGATGAAGACCATGTTTCCTTACAATATTTGGAAAGTAAGGGAGACATTGAAAAACCAAGATCAAATACAAGTATGCCAAAACTAGCCTACGTATATGAAGGAATTGAACCTGATGCACCTAAAAGTCAAAGGATGAAGTTGATAAATCCTAAATATTTTGGTGGGATTTATGAAGGAAGTAAAGGAGTGGAACAGTTTTGGCGAGAAATATACGATTATATACAGTCGACTTATGATATAAGTAAAATCAAGCATATATATATTAATGGGGATGGTGCTAATTGGATTAAGACAGGAAGGAAGTGGATTTCAGGATCTATTTTTGTATTGGACAAATTTCATATGCAAAAATACATTATAAAAGCAACTTCACATCTTATGGATTCAGCTTTAGATGCTAGAAGTGAAATATATCGAGCAATCAATAAAAGAGTTAAATGGATGGCACAGGCAACATTTGAAAAAATTTTAAATGTAACAGAAACAGAAAGTCAGAGAAAAAAAGTTGAAACCTGTATGTTATATATTCTCGGTAATTGGAATGGTATAATAAGAGGTGGAATTAACAAAGATTCACAGGTGGGTTGTAGTGCAGAAGGTCATGTAAGTCATATTTATTCGGACAGAATGAGTTCTAGACCATTAGGGTGGAGCAGACACGGTGTTAATCAAATGTCGAAACTACGAATATATAAAGCAAACAAAGGAAATATGTTAGAGCTTGTAAGAATGCAAAAACAGGAATTACAATTGGCTGCAGGTGCAGAAGAAGAGATAATATGTATGAGTTGCGAAATGTTTAAAGCCGAAAGAACAAGATTAAAAGAAGAACAAAGATATTTAGAAAGAATGACCCACAGTATTCCTTTTCCAGAAGTTAAAAAGATAGCATATTTCAAACATCACATTTGGGGATTGTAAAAAGTAAGAAATATATGTATAGTGTGAACAGAAGCTAAGTCTGAAACACATCAAGGGGAATCTCTGTCCAATTAAATCCTACAGTAAATTTACACTATCATATATATATTTGTAATTTACTTGTAATTTTTTAAGTGATATAATTATATTAGTTTATAACTTTTTTAAGAAAGGATATATATGCCTAAATTAAAAAAAGCAAGTTTAAACGTATCTCATAATTTACTTTTCATTCTGACACCTATTATTATTGGTTTCGGATTGATTCTTATAGTTGTCTTACTAGAAATCTATTCAGGATACAAGCAATTAAATGAAAATATCGAATCCTATCAAGAACATATAAAAATCCGTATGAAAGATGAAGTTACAAGTGTAGTAGCTATATCTGAGTTTTATTATAATCAAAATAAAGACTCCCTAAGTGATGAAGAAATAATTATTGGTATTAAAAATATATTAGAAACTATAAATTCAAGTGATATTGGATACTTTTTTGCAACAGATTATTCTGGAAATGTAATAACAGGACCTGGTTATGGCATAAACCAACTTGAAGTCGAAGATAAAAATGGACTAAAAATTGTTCAAGAACTAATTAAGCTCTCACAAAATGGAGGAGGTTATTTAGAATATTACCTTCCAGATATAGATGGACTTGAACAGGCTCCAAAAATCAGCTATGTACTTCCTTTTAAGCCTTATGGATGGTATATTGGTGCCGGTGTTTTAATGTCCGAAATCGATACAATGACACAAGCATATAAACAGGAAATCATTAATGAAAGCATAAGAATAATTATTGCAATAAGCTTATCAATTATATTCATAATGCTTTTCCTTACAGTTATTAACAGAAGATTTTATAAACAAATGGAAAAGGAAGTAATTTGTATAAAACTTTTCTCAGAGACTCAAAAACTAAATTTACTAAACTTGATACCAGTAAATTTAAATATAAAGAACTAGAAGAAATTGGGAATCAAACTTGCTTAATGGTAAAAGAGCATTATGCGAATCTAGAAATAATTAAGGAATCTAAAAACCGATTTATGTCAATTATAAATTCTTTACCTGATGTAATATTTATATTAGACATTGAAGGTAAATTTCTTGACTACGCAGCTGGCGACAAATCATGGCTTATTCAAAGTGATAAAGGTTATATTGGCCAAAATCTCACAGAATTTTTACCGCCAGATATTGCTAATGAATGCTTAAATAAAATGAAAATGGCTATTGAAACAAATGAATTACAAATATACGAATATGATTTAAATTTTGATGGTAATATAACTTCTTTTGAGGTTAGGTTTAATAAATTCAAAGAAGATCAGATTTTTTCTATTTTAAGAAATACAACTGAATTAAAAAAAGCGCAAAGAGATTATGAATATCTAAGTTACCATGATCAGCTCACTTCCTCATATAACCGACGTTTTTTTGAAGAAGAACTTATTAATATTGATATCAAGGATAATCTGCCACTTTCTATAGCTATGATAGATTTAAATGGACTCAAGCTTACTAATGACGCTTTTGGACATCAGATGGGCGATAAAATGCTATGTATTGTTTCAGATGTCCTAAACAGCGTTTGTGAAAATAGTGATTTCACTGCTAGAATTGGTGGGGATGAGTTTGTTCTAGTCTGTCCTAAAACAAGTAAAAAAGATATGAAAAAGAAAATCAAAAAAATTCATAAAAAGATAGAACAGGCACAGGATGAAGCTATTGTTGTTTCAGTTTCAGTAGGGTGTGATACTAAAACTGACGTTTCTGAAAACATAAAAACTGTTCTTAAAAAAGCCGAAGAAAATATGTACAGTAAAAAAATCATAGAAAGTCAAAGTATGAGAAATCATACTGTACAGGTAATTATGAAAACGCTCAACGAAAAAAATGGGCGAGAAAAGATTCATTCCGAAAGAGTAAGTGCAATTTGCAGAAAAATTGGAGAAGCCATGAAAATGGATTCCATAAGCATAAAAGAACTTGAAACTGCAGGTTTACTTCATGACATAGGTAAAATCTCAATAAATGAAAATATCCTAAATAAAGAAGGTAAACTAACTGTAGCTGAATATAATGAAATAAAAAAACATCCTGAAAGTAGTTATCAGATATTAAAAGCTATCGATGCATATGCAGGACTTGCTGATGATGTATTGTCACACCATGAAAGATGGGATGGAAAAGGTTATCCAAGAGGCTTAAAAGAAGAAGAAATTACCGTGGTTTCTAGAATTATTTCAATAGCAGATGCCTATGAAGCCATGACTTCAGATCGAACATATAGAAAAGCCATGACCAAAGAAGAGGCCATAATCGAGTTAAAAAATAACGCTGGTACACAATTTGATGAAAGAATTGTAAAAATATTTGAAAAGAAAGTTTTTATAAATTTATAAGAGCAGGAAATAATCCCTGCTCTTATTTTAGTTTTTCATCGTTTCTTCAAGAATTCCGAGTATTCTTTCCATTGATTCATTAAATTCTACATCGTTATTATTATAAAATACCAAAAGATCATCTTTTATTGAAGGGTCATCTAGATTTTCTGGTATGTCAAAATTAGTTTCTTTTACATATTGATCCCAGTTCTCTAATTTCCAGGTATCTCTGTCTGAATTTCTAAGAATCATTCTTTCATGTACTATTTCAGGGTCAGTTTCTACCCAGACTATTACAAGGGTTGCATTTTTTTCTTTTAACTTATTTTTTAAATTATCCATATATTTTTTGTTTCTTATTTCTCTTGTAAAAGGAGCGTTTATTAATACAATATCATCATACTCTAAGGCTTCCATAGCCAGTTCAACTACACAATCATACTCTAAGTTCCTGATTTTTTCTTCAAAAAAATCACTACTTCTATCATAAGGCTGATTTGCAACTTCAAATATTTGCTTTGATAATATTATTAAAGTATCCTTATCAAGATAAACAACGTGTTTTAACCTTTTTGAAAGTTCTTTTGAAATATAAGTTTTTCCTGATGCTGGCGGGGATGTTACCAAAATAAGTTTTTTTGTCATATGGGCTCCTTTTCATTTTTAATATTTTATATTTTTGAAATCATTTTCATTCCTCTATAGAACCAAATTCCTGTTATTGTTGCAGATGCAACGTCAGCAAATGGTGCTGCATATAACAATCCATTAATTCCCCATATATTAGAGAATATTAATATCGCTGGAATTAAAAATATAACCTGCCTTGTAAGAGTTAAAAACATAGAGGACCTTGGTTTTCCAACCGCTTGGAAAAATGTAGCCCCAAGCATCTGAAATCCAACAGTTGGCAAGCATAAAAACCAACTTCTCAATGCCATAGTTCCAAATTCAATCAACTCTGGTTCCCTGTTGAACATTGACATTAACTGTGAAGGAAATATCATGATAACAAGCCAACCTACAGTAGAAATAATTGTGGCAAATAACATTGCATTTTTCTCTGTATCTTTTATTCTTTTTGAAATCTTTGCACCAAAGTTAAAGCTAATTATTGGCTGTGCACCTTGATTTAGACCTATAAGAGGTAGTAATAAAAAGGCTTGTAAACTATTTACGATACCCATACCAGATACTGCTATATCCCCTCCGTATTCAAATAAACTTCTGTTTAAGACAAGGTTCAAAACACTGTTTGCAACCTGCATCACAAATCCTGGCAAACCTAATGCAGTTATTTGAAGTATTAATTTTCTGTCTGGTTTCATAAGGTTTAATTTAAGGTTATGCTCTGTTCTCTTACTTAGAAAATATGCCAGTACCCATATCATTGTACCCATTTGAGATATAATTGTTGCTATAGCAGCTCCCTGCATTCCCATTTTTAGTCCATAAATAAATATAGGATCCAGTATTATATTTGATATTGCTCCGATAAACATACTTATCATTGCTAACTTTGGTTTACCATCAGCTCTCATGAAGTTATTAAGTCCCATTCCAATAATCATAAATGATGATCCACCAATAATAACTCTCATATACGTTTCAGCATATGGTAAAACTGCTTCACTGGCACCAAGAAGCCTTAATAAAGGTTCAAGAAATATTTCTCCCGTTATTGTTAATACTACAACACTAATAATTAAAGCCAAAAACGATACATTTAATATTTTTGTTGCATCATTTTTTTGTTTTTCACCAAGCTTTATTGCAAAAAGTGTCGCACCACCTGTCCCAAAAAGAACTGCTATCGCAATAAATATTATTACTATTGGAAATCCTATAGTTATACCTGCAAGCCCATATGAACCTAAATCGCTTGCATTTCCTATAAATATTCTGTCTACGATATTATAAATAGCATTCACTACCATCCCAATAATAGCTGGTATTGAATACTTAAAAAGTAATGATCTTACTTTCTCTGTACCTAATGGATTACTTTTTTCTACACTATTTTCCATCCTATCTCCTCCTTATTTCCCGCAAATCAGTCTCTTCCACACGAGAAACCATCTCTTCAAGGATATCTACCATTATATCAACCTTTTCCCTATTCATTCCTTTAGTCAGAAACTCACTCCAACCTTTTAGAATGTCTGTAAATTCATCCTCTAAGTCACATGCCAACTGATTAAGATAGATTCTGTTTGCTCTTCTGTCATTTTTGTCTTTTTCTCTATGAATATATCCCTTTTTTTCCAGTGCAGGGATTGTTCTAGCTATAGCCGCTTTATCAATCATCATTATCGTTACTAAATCTTCCTGAGTTATACCGTCTTTATCAAAAAGATTAAGTATTATTGCTAGCTCAGAGGCAGTTATATTATATTTTTTTAATTCATTATTTAAATATATTTGATTTTTTCTAAATAAGATTGACACCAATCTTCCTATACTTCTATCCATAATAAAGCTCCTTGCAAATAGTTGATTTGTCAACTATTATAACCAATTTTAGTTGATTTGTCAACTATTTCTTTGTCATGATAAATATGTTGAACAAACTTTCAAATACTGATAAAATAAATAAATATTATATATTTACGAGGTAAAAATGAAAAATAAAAACGACTATTATATGCCCGCAGAATGGGAAAAACATAAAAGAACCTTTATGGAATGGCCTGTAAAAGACTCTTTAGTCTGGCCTGAAAACTATAAATCAATTTGTTTGGTTTATGCAGAAATTGCAAAAGCCATTTCAGATTTTGAAAATGTTACTATGATTGTAAATGAAGATACTATTGATGAAGCAAAAGACCTTTGTGGTAAAAAAGTCGAATATATTTCGATTCCACACAATGATGCTTGGTGTAGGGATAACGGCCCTACCTTTTTAATAAACAGCGAAAATAAACTTCGTGCTATCAATTGGAGATTTAATGCTTGGGGAGAAAAGTATTCACCTTATGATTTAGATAATGAAATGGCTCCCAAACTACTCAAATCATTGAAGGTCGATTCAATGGATATACCCATCATATTAGAAGGTGGTTCTATACATGTTGATGGTGAAGGTACTTTATTAACTACAAAAGAATGTCTTTTAAATAAAAATCGCAATAAAAATCTAGATCAGGAAGACATTGAAAATCTACTTAAAATACTTTTAAAAGTTAAAACTATAATATGGTTTGATAATGGTCTCTATGGAGATGAAACTGATGGACATATTGATAATGTAGCATGTTTCGTAAAACCAGGTACTGTTCTTATACAGTCATGTTATGATAAAAAAGATCCTAATTACGACATTTTCATTAAAAATAAATCCATTCTTGAAAACTCAAAAGATGCCATGGGAAGAACACTTGAAATTATTGAAATCCCCGCTCCACCTAGGAGATTTTATAAGGGAGAACAGTTAACATTAAGTTATCTTAATTTTTATTTTGTAAATGGAGGTATAATTCTTCCAGTATTTGGAGAAGATGCCAAAGAAAGTGATGTAAGGGCAATTGAAATACTTAAAAATATATTCCCCGATAGAAAAATTGCACCTATTAATACTATAGATTTGATTACAGAAGGCGGGAATATTCATTGTATTACCCAGCAAATGCCTGATGGCATAAATTAATATTTATTATGGAGAAATCATATGAGAATGGTAAAAGTTGCTGCAACACAAATGAGTTGTACAAATATTGTAGAAGACAATATCAAAAATGCTGATAAACTTGTTAGGGAAGCTGCTTCAAAAGGAGCAAACATTATTTTACTTCAGGAACTTTTTGAAAATTTATATTTTTGTCAAAAAGAAATACCTGAGTTTTATAATTATGCAACTGAAACTAAAAATCACAAGGCAATTCTTCATTTTAAAAGCCTTGCTAAAGAACTAGGTGTGGTTATACCAATCAGTTTTTATGAAAAATCAAATAACGCAAGATTTAATTCTATTGCTATTATAGATGCAGATGGGGAAATCTTGGGAGTATATAGAAAAAGTCATATTCCTGATGGTCCTGGTTATGAAGAAAAATACTACTTTAATCCAGGTGATACTGGTTTTAAGGTTTGGAAAACGAAATTTGGAAAAATAGGAGTAGGAATATGTTGGGATCAATGGTATCCTGAAGCTGCCAGATGTATGGCACTGATGGGAGCAGAAATCATTTTTTATCCTACTGCTATTGGCTCTGAGCCAGAAAGTCCAGAAGTTGATTCAAAAGATCATTGGCAGAGATGTATGATTGGTCATTCAGCTAGCAATTTAATCCCTGTAGTAGCGTCTAACCGTATAGGCAAAGAAAAAATAGAAGATTCTGAAATAACTTTTTATGGCTCATCTTTTATTACTGATGTTACAGGTGAAAAAGTGGCAGAAGCTTCGAGAATAGAAGAAGAAGTATTGATTGCTGAATTTGATCTGGATAAGTTTGAAGAACAAAGAGCTGAATGGGGAATTTTCAGAGACAGAAGACCTGAATTATATGGTCCTATAATGACTTATGACGGAATAGAAAAATAAAAAATTAAGGGGTGCTA
Source organism: uncultured Parasporobacterium sp. (assembly GCA_963676435.2). Lineage (GTDB taxonomy): Bacteria > Bacillota > Clostridia > Lachnospirales > Lachnospiraceae > CAXXOZ01. The sequence continues at coordinate 27,275 of CAXXOZ010000018.1, read as the reverse complement.
TATGAAAAAATTAATTTCTGTAGATTCAAAAATCCAAGCAGATGAAATCGTAGCTTTATTAAAAAGTTATAGTATCAATTCCCACACCACTTCAAATGGTGCTGGAGAATATTTTAATATTGCATATAATTTTTCCCTTCTAGGAGAAAATATTTTTGTAAGTGAAGAAGATTTTGATAATGCAAAACTCGTTATTGAAAGACTAGAACCTTTTAATTCTATAGATTTTAGTGATGATTATGCCCTAAAGAAACACAGACTTAAAAGGCGAACCCTTTCTATCATTATACTTATACTGTTTGGAGGAGCTATTTTATTTGGAATATTTCAATCTTTGATGTTTTAATTAAGAAATTATAAGGAGGCTGGCATTTTGCCAACACATATGGAAAATCAAGATAAACCTCATAAGAGAAGAGTTAGATATAAGGGTACACATCCAAAAAGTTATAAGGAAAAATATAAAGAATTAAATCCCGATAAGTATGCAGATACCGTTGAAAAAGTAATTAGAAAAGGAAATACTCCTGCTGGTATGCATATTTCAATCTGTATGAAAGAGATTATGGCATTTTTAGACATTAAAGAGGGACAGATTGGTATGGATGCAACTTTAGGATACGGAGGACATTCTACCGAAATTCTAAAATCTCTAAATCATAAAGGCCATCTATATGGTACAGATATAGATCCAATAGAACTTCCAAAAACAATTAAACGTTTAGAAGAAAAAGGTTTTGGCAGTGATGATTTTACAGGCATTAATACAAATTTTTCAAACATAGATGAAGTGGTAAAAATTTCAGGGCCATTAGACTTTATACTAGCAGATTTGGGCGTTTCATCCATGCAGATTGATAATCCTGACAGAGGATTTTCTTTCAAAGCAGATGGACCTTTAGACCTACGACTTAATCCTTTAAAAGGAGCCCCTGCTTATGAACGATTGAAGGAAATGAGTGAAGATGAAATCGCTTTTATGCTTGTAGAAAATTCAGATGAACCATATGCAAGAGAAATAGCAAAAGCAATTTCAAACTGTAATAGAAAAAAAATCACTATTGACACAACCACAAAACTTAGGGAATTGATTAAAGAAGCTTTAGATTATTTACCTGTTGAGGTGAAAGATAAAGAAATTAAAAAGACCTGTCAAAGAGCATTTCAAGCTATTAGGATTGATCAAAATAATGAATTTGAAGTCCTTTATTCCTTTTTAGAAAAATTACCATCTGTCTTAAAGCCTGGTGGCAAGGTTGCAATTCTTTCTTTCCATTCTGGTGAAGATCGACTTGTTAAAAAAGCGTTTAAACAAGGATTAAAGAAAGGTGTATACAAGGAAATCTCTCCAAATGCAATCAGACCTAGCGCAGAAGAGTGTGCTGCAAATGGTAGAGCAAGGTCTGCAAAATTTAGGTGGGCAATTAAAGAATAAAAATTTGTCTATTGACTAAAACCCAATTAAGTTTTACAATCTAAAATTATTACATCTACATGAAAGGGTGACTAAAATGCATAAATATCGTACAAAAGGAGTTTGTTCCAGCGAGATTGACTTTGATATAGAGGATGGTATCGTAAAAAATGTACATTTTAAAGGAGGATGTCCTGGCAATCTTCAGGCTGTATCTAAACTGGTAGAAGGTATGACCGTAGAAGAAGTAAGTAACAGACTTAAAGGAATCCTTTGCAGAAATGGTACTTCTTGTCCGGATCAACTAGTAACTGCTCTAGAAGAAGTTCATAGCAATCAACTCTTAACAAAATAAATCTTTTATAATTGTAAAATTTTATTTAAAACCTATAAAAACTGTCGTATAATAAAGATAGAAGTATGTTTACCTTAGTTTTTTATTAAATCAATTTGAGGTAATATATGAAAAAAAAGAGTTCTATTAAAAAAGAAAAATGGTATTTGTATGACCAGGAAATGCTTTTTCTAAAACTTCAAACTTCTACTAATGGGTTGTCCGAAGAAGAATCACAGAAAAGATTAGATATATATGGACCTAATAAACTTCCTACAAAACCCTCTCCTTTGGCTGTTCAGATCTTTTTAAAACAATTCATAAGTCCTTTAATATATATCCTTTTAGCTGCGGGTACAATAACCCTTTTTTTAGGGGATTATAAGGATTCTATTTTTATATTCGGTATTATTTTATTAAATGCCTCTTTAGGGACTTTTCAGGAATGGAAAGCCGAAAAAAACGCAGAAAGCTTACAAAAGCTTTTACATATCTTTGTCACAATAAAGCGTGATAATCAAATAAAAGAAGTCTATTCTGATAACCTCGTTCCTGGAGACCTTGTTTTTCTTGAGTCAGGACAAAAAGTCCCTGCAGATATCAGGTTATTATTTTCTAAAAATTTAGAAGTAGATGAATCTTTCTTAACAGGAGAATCAGATACTGTCAATAAAACCTCAGACAACATCACAAGTGATAATAATAGATTCGTTGACCAGAAAAACATGGTTTTTGCTGGTTCTACAGTTATGAATGGACGATGCAACGGTATCGTAGTAGAAACAGGTACCAGAACAGTAGTTGGAGAAATAGCAGATTCTCTAACTTTTGAAGAGGGTTCAAAGCCTCCTCTAATAATAAAAATGGAAAGATTTGCTAAATTTATTAGTCTTTTTGTATTTGGTGCTATTATTGTTTTTGGTTTGGTATCATACTTAAACGGTATGTCTCTTCGCGATATTTTCTTTTTATCAGTTGCGTTGGCTGTTTCAGCCATACCAGAGGGCTTGCCTATAGCAATGACTGTGACTTTATCAATAGCCTCAAAACGAATGGCAAATAATAATGTAATTATTAGAAACCTTGTCTCTGTAGAAAGTCTAGGAAGCTGTACCATGATTGCCAGCGACAAGACAGGAACTTTGACTGTTAACCGCCAAACTTTAACAAAAATGGTTTTGCCTTGGAATGAATCAATAGAAATCACTGGTGAAGGCTATGAACCTGAAGGTGAAGTTGTAACTGATAATCGTGAAGAAATTTTAAAAATAATGAATAGAATTGCCGAAGTTAGTACTCTTTGTAATGAGGCAACTTTAAAAGAGGAAAATGAAAACTGGGTTTATCAGGGTGATGTTATGGATATTGCCTTTCTTACTTTTGCATACAAGTTAAATAATAAATTTAAATATATAAAAGAAAATGTAGAAGTTCTAGAAACCATACCTTTTGAGTCTGAAAATATGTTTGCTGGAATAAAATATTTATACGATGATTCTATCAAATTCGGCGTTAAAGGTGCAGTGGAAAAAATCATGGATTTTTGTAATACTATGGTTGATGAAAATGGAAATGCTGTACCTATTAATAAATCCGATATCGAGTCGCAAACTATGAAAATGACAAAAAAGGGTTATCGAGTTCTTGCGCTAGCTGCACAAAGCTTAACTTCAATAGATACGGATTTTCCATTAGCCGTTGATCAATTAGAGTCTATGACTTTCTTGGGCCTTGCATGCTTTATTGACCCTCTAAGAGCTGAGTCACAGTCTTCCATACAAAAAGCTAGAGAGGCTGGAATAAGAGTAGCGATGGTCACTGGAGATCATCCATCTACTGCTTTTACTATTGCTCAGGAATTAGGTTTGGCAGAGACTATGGATCAGACTATAACAGGCAAACAATTAGAGGAATATGAAAATACTCTTTCTGAAGAAGATTTCGTAGATAAAATTTCAGGTGTAAAAGTATTTGCCAGAGTTGCACCTATGCAAAAATTAAAAATAGTCGAAACCATGTTAAGTGCCGGTCACCTAATAGCTGTTACAGGAGACGGTGTAAATGATGCACCTGCCATGAAAAAGGCAAATATTGGAGTGGCGATGGGATCGGGTTCTGATATTGCTAAAGATACTGCTTCTATCATTATCGTGGATGACAACTTCTCTTCTATCGTAAAAGGTATAGAGGAAGGCAGATACGCTTATAGTAATGTGCGTAAAGTCATTTATCTTTTAATAGCTACTGGCTTTGCTGAGCTAGTACTGTTTTTACTTTCTATACTTTTTAATACACCTCTACCCTTATTACCTGTGCAGATATTATGGTTGAATCTAGTTACAAACGGAATACAGGATGTTGCTCTTGGCTTTGAAGCTGGAGACCCTTTTGAAATGAGACGCAATCCTAGAAAAACTTCTAAGGGTATCATTGATAGTCTAATGGTGCAACAAACTCTGGTTTCAGGCTTAACTATCGCTTTAATCTCGTTCTTTGTATGGTTTTATTTGATTAGCATGGGCTTTCAGTTAGATGAATCTAGAAACATTGTTTTGATATTAATGGTTCTATTAGAAAATATACATGCATTAAACTGTAGGTCAGAGAGGCGCTCTGTTTTTAGAATACCAATTAAGAATAATTATATTTTAATATTTGGCATTTTATGTGCTCAGGCAATTCATTTAATTTGTATGCACATACCTATAATGCAGGATGTTTTAAGTATTAACCCTATTTCTTTTGCTTTATGGGGTCAGCTATTGTTGTTTGCTATTATATTACTTGTTGTGATGGAAGGTTTTAAGTTAGTTAGGAGATTTGTCGGGAGAAGATAGTTATGATTCTTCTCCCAAAAATGAAATGACCGTATCTGATACTGATGTAATTACATGGGCACTTTCATCAATCTTTAGTGTAACATTAGGCAATGAATATTTTAATCTCTCTGATGCTTTCGAAGAATCCATTGTCACATCATTTAATCCAGCTATATATAAAACTGGCATTTTTAACTGTTTCATCTGTTCATCTGTAAGTATCGGCAGTGAATCTGTCACAGGGTTGAAATTCTCCATAACAAGCATCATAAATTCCATTACCTCCTTCGGCAATTCCATGCTACCTAAAACTTCTTCAGATATATCTTCTACAACTTCATTATTTTTTTCAATTTTTTCTACTTGATTTGAAAAATTTTCTTTTGGCGATACTATACCTGATGATGCTATTAGTATAAGTGATTTTACCAGGCTTGTAAATTTTGCTGCAAAATGAAGCACCAACCATCCCCCCATTGAATTCCCAACTAAAATCACTTTATCTATTCTCAAGAGATCAATGACTTCTTTTAACCATAAGGAATATTCTTCTGAGTCTATATTTAAGCGATACTCTTCACTATTTCCAGGTTCACCAGGTATATCTATTGCAAATATATGATATTTTTTTGAAAGACTATTTATATCTCCTAACCATGCAGAACTATTACTACATGACCCATGAATTAAAATCATAGGTTCGTTCTCTTTACTTCCAGCTTCTATGACAAATGTATTTCCAAATGATGTCTTAATATTTCTTTGTTTAAGTGGAACTATTTTTAAAATATTGTTGTAATATTCTCTGATTTTTTCTTTACCTTCTTTTGATTTAAAAACACTCGGGCGTATCATTATAAATCCTCCTCTTTCTGCTTAACAAAAATTTCTATAAAACTAAAAATTGTTGACATAAATCCAGCACTTCCCCACAAGGTTATGCGTAGCAAATTATCTGACTCTATAAACTGAGCATGTAATGTTGATTGACCATATTCAACTGGTTTTACATTCATTGCAGCCGTAAGGGAGTTGCTTATTCTATTGGCTTCATCCCTGCTTGTTACATTAATATCTACTACCGAAGATGCCTTTACCCGATTTTCTGTTGAACTTTCAGAATTTTTATTATATGCTGCTTCATTATTTTCTGTAAAACTACTTAGATCATGACCTGAAACTCTCCAGCTTTTTCCTATTTTTGTGGCTCTTAACTTTCCTTCTCTGATATAACGCTGTATTGTTTTTTGATGTATGTTTAACATTTTTGATATTTGATCGACTGTATAAAATTCTTTTTCCATAAGTTCCTCCTTTAAATATGTGCCTTATTGTTACTTATTGTTCCCATTTACAATATATTAAGATATTATAAGTAATGTGTCAAGCTTTTTAATTGAATTTTTAATTCACCTTTGTAATTTACAAAAAGGGGCAATCGGATAATATCCGATTGCCCCTTTTAAATCATTGACTGTTTAACCAGTTTTCAACTACTTTATTAAACTCCATTGGTTTTTCTTCATGTGGCATATGTCCGCAGTCGGAAATTATTTCCATGCTTGCATTCGGCAATAAATTTGCAATTTCCTCGCTATCAGATAATGGAACAATTTCATCATACTCACCGCTTATAACTAATGTAGGTTGATTAATCTCATTTAATGAATTTCTAACATCACTTGGTGTGACAGACCATGCCTGAAGGTATTCCCACATTGCTAAATTCCAATTGTTGATTTTTGTTTCCCTTTTAGAATATTCCACTCTCTCTTCAGTAAGTAAATCTTTATTATAAAAAGTTGATTCATAAAATTGATCACCTTCTGATAGTCCAGCTGCAAATATTGGACCAAGATGTTCTATTTGAGGTAAAGTTACAAACCATTCTGGCATTGATTCTGTTACTAATATAGCTGGATCAATTAATATTAGTGAGTCAACTCTATCTTCATATGTCAGCGCTGCCTCCGCCGCCAAAACTCCTCCAAAAGAACTTCCAACCAAAGTTGCATTTTCAATTTCTAACTCATCCATAAATTTAATAAGTTGTTCAATAGCTGAATCAATTGTATATGGATTTTGAGAAGTCCATTCTCCTTCAAGTAACTTTTCACTATACCCATATGGTATTTGATCGTATGCATATACATTCCCGTAATCTGAGAAAAAATCCATTACTTCACTAAAGCTCATCGAGTTGTACATTGATCCATGTAACAATACAAAGTTCTTTTCAGAATCATCATTTAATTTAAACTCATAAAACAGCTCTATACCATCTGTTCCTTCAAAAGGTACCGTTACTATATTGCTATTATCATCAATCATATCAGCAGGTTCATTTAATCCTGTCTTTCCTTCGATTGGAATAAACAAAGGTACTATGATTATCAACGCAATCAATATCGCTAGCCCTATACCAATTCTTTTCATAAGTTTTCTTTTATTAATTTTCATCTTGCGACTCCTTTTCCTTGTGATATAATTAAGTTTAAAGTATGACCTTAGGGCGAAGTCAATAGTTTTTTAAAGGAAGGGAATTTAAATGAAATATTCATCAACTGAGATATGTAAACTTGCCAATGTTACAAAGAAAGCTCTTAGACACTATCATAAAATTGATTTATTATCTCCAGCACTAATTGATGATAATGGTTATTGGTATTATAACGAAAAGGAACTAGAATCTATTCAGCTAATAAAAAATCTTCAGGTTATTGGTTACTCATTAAAGGAAATAAAAACTCTTTTTGACTCTGATTTTACTGGTCTTCGAAAAAGCATCCCTGAAAAACTTGAATATATAGATGAACAAATTATTCAATTAGAATTGGCAAAACGTCTGTTGAATAAACTGGTAGCAAAAGAATCACTTAATCCATATGAAGCAATAACGGAAAGTATGGATGAAGAACATATGGAATGGTATAAAAATAATCTACCACCCGATCAGTTTAATTTGGTCTTAAAAATGATGGAAAATCCAGAGAGTATGATTATTCATGAAAAACTAATTGATTGCCTTTATAAACTTAAACCTATTATAAACGAAAATAATTCTTTTCTTATTGAAGAAAAATTGGAAAAAATCAGGTCATTATTTAAAGATAATAATCTAGACAAAAATACCATTGATAAATTAATTGAATCCTTCTTAAAATCAAATCTTGAGGGTCCACTATCAAGAAGAATACTTAATGTAAAAGAAGTGGTTTCTTTGCTACGTCATATGAATTAATTTGCTTTTTATTTTAGCAACATCAATTTTCTCATTCAGTATTATTTCGTAAACTTTTTGAATTTCTTCTGTTGTAAATTCTTCTGGAAGTAAATTTAATGCTATTGGAGTATCCTCCAATTTGCCTCTTAATCTTTCAATTGCAATATTCAACATGTCGTAATGATCAAAAGCTAGTTCATCTTTTGTGTTTTTGTTTGGCGTTATCTTTGTCTGTTTGACTTTAATTCTACCATTTTTTATATATTCATATTTTATATCATACTTGATTGAAATGTCTTTTTCTTTATTTTCCACAAATAAACTATCGTCATCTTTTTTCACACCAAACCACGCTACTTCGGCGGCATCATCTCCTGCTACCGGCTTTACACTGTCATGTGGAATAAGCGCCATATATGCTATGGTTATTATTCTTGTTCTTTTATCTCTGTATATATCATCGCCAAATGTATATAGCTGCTCTAAGTATATATCTTCTAGGTCAGTTTCTTCTTTTAACTCTCTTTTGGCTGCATCTATAAGGCTTTCGTCAATATTAACAAACCCTCCAGGTAGTGCCCATTTGCCAATACATGGGTGGTCTTTTCTTTTTATTAGTAATACTTTTAGTTCATCATCTGCCACCGTAAATATAAGCATATCTACTGTGTTGGATGGATTTTCATAATCACCAGGCTTGTAGTTTTTTAGGAACTCTTCTTCGGTGAGTCCTTGGGCGTTTAGTTGTGTCATGTGTGGCTCCTTTCAAAGCTTATTTAATTTATTCATTATAGTTGGTCTATTATTACATCTGTTCTTACAATATTTTTCAGCATAATTCTTTTTTAGAATTATAACACAAAACCTTATAAAAATCTTCAAAACACTTACTAAAAAAAGCTAGGTTTGTGATATAATATCAATAGTTAGTTGTTATTTTTTCATAATAAAAGAAAGTATAAAATTAAATTCTATAGTTTTTAAAAATACCTAAATCATATTAAGAGGTAAAAGAACAATGAATAAGAATCAACGTCAAGGTTTTATTAAAATAACAGAAAAAATGGTTACACCTAAGAAAGTTGCAAGCGTATTTCAGGGAGCAGAATTTTTAAGAAAGTTACCATTATCTATGCAAAAAAAAATCATGGAAAAAGGTGCTAAAAAAAGCCCATATATAAGCTTTATCGTAGAGCCTTATAGTTTGTTTTTAGCGTATGAAATTTTGGATGAGAAAGCTATCTTGAACATGATTCCAGATGAATATGAATTGATTCCGTGCACCATGTTTGAGGGAGATAGAGAACGAAAAGCTTTGATTGTTGGTGCATTCAATGTACATACAAGTGTTTTCTGGGGGAATCGTCTGGAAGTTTATATCATTGCAAAAAATAAAAAAACAGGTTTAATGTCATGGATTATAAAGGAATATGAGACGGATACGATAAGCTTTGATCCCGGAAGAGGATTTATTTCACCAAGCACAGAACACTCAGTACTTACGACTTCGTTTATGGGCGAAATAATCCTTGATGTTAAGGGGAAAACATCTGGTCAGGAAATCCAAGTAACAGCTGAGCTGAAAAATGCAGTTACTAAAAAATTGGATCAAAGACTATGGGTTGAAGGAAATTTTTCAGTCGACTATGGAAACGAGTTAAATGAAGTTCAGACAAAACCTTTTGGATTAATTTTTGACCCTTCCGAAATGGAAAGTGCTTTATTCATAGACCAGAAGGATGTTGAAATCAATATAAATACATTTTTAAAAGGTATGATAGCAGAAAAACCTTATCAGATATGTAGTTTTCCATATGCCCAACACTTTTATACAACAAGCTTTCCTATGGAGCAAAAGATTATGAATGTGGAGGATCTGGAAAACCGAATAAAAGAAATTCTTCAGGAATATAATACAAAACGAGAACTCTATTCTTCAGAAAACTTAAGAAAACCATGTTCAGGTTATTGCTACAGTTATGCATGTAAAAATGGTTGCAGACTTCATACGAAAGTATAGTATTCGGTGGATTCTTGTAAGTTTTATTTTTATCTAATTTGCGCTGGAAGGGTTGAATTAGGATTTGTCATAAAATTATTAAATCTTTGTGGCGCATATTTTATACCAGGCACTTCTGATCCTGAAACTCCATACTTAGGATTATATCCAAATATATTTATATAAGAATGTATATCTGGTCTTTCATCATGCATACATTTTAATACTTCTAGTAATGCTAGAACATCATCTATTGCGCGATGACTATTTTGTACTTTATCAGATAATCCATATTCCATAATTGCATTCATTAATCTATGAGGATATGCTCTTCTGTCTTTATATACAGTCATTGTGTCAACATAACTAAAGTCTGAAGGCATGTTATATTTACTTAGTAATTTTCGTAGAAAATTTGCATCAAACTGAGCATTATGAGCAATTAGTAATGCATCTCCTTCAACCATTTCCATAAAATGACTTGCTGCAAGACTTTCATCGATTCCCTCTGATAAAAGTATTTCATCTGTAATTCCAGTTAGTTCTACAATTTTAGGAGGAAGATTTTTTCCTTTAGGTAGGGATATAAAATCATCCATTACTTTTTGGTTAATAATATTTCCGTCAGGATCTATTCCTACTTTTATCGCTGCTAGCTCTATAATCTGACAGGTGTTTGCATTCAAGCCGGTAGTTTCACAGTCGAATAATATCACGCTTGAGAAATTTTCAAATATTTTTTTCATAATTATACTCCTAACTAAGCATTTTAATTATCTTATTTTTATTAATTCCAACTTTTGTTCTGTGATTCCCACTGATTATTCATCTCAACATTATCTGTAATTTTTTCAACTATTGGCAGTAAAAAAGCTTTTATACGATCTACTACTGTCCCAAAATCCACCGATACCATTGCTTTTTTCTTTTTAACAAAATAATTCCATCGACTTTTCCTAATTGAATCCTCAGCAAACCCCTTCTAAAAAACTACAATATCGTTAAATCCTGTTTGTCTATTATGAAATGTTTCTTCCAGCGCAATCTTTAGATCGTTCCCATCGAAGTCATAATTATTACACAAAATATAAATATCATAGAAATCTTTGTACCTACTATTAGCATAACCTAGTGACACAATTGCTTCAAACTTTTCTGCAATTACAGAATTTAAAGAATAGGCATATATTTTAGGAGCTTCCATATCAAGTACGGTTGGAAAATCCATAAGTACACGTTCTGGATATACAATGTCCCCAAATCCAATATCTATAGATATTAGAATCCTGGTTCTGTCTAAATAAGCCACAATCGAAACCTTCACTCCGTGATAAGCTTTTAATTCAGTTATAGAACGAACCTCTAATGAATCTATATCATAACGCAACGCATCATCCACTTTTATCAAAAAAATTTCTTTAAATGTCTTCTTTATATTCTCTACTTCATTACTGATTTTTTGAGCTAATAAATCTATACCAGTAGTAGCTCTTGTAAAATTTCCATCAAATAATGCATATAATTATATGCCACCCTTTAGGGTAAACTTATCAAAATGCTCAGAAATTGAAATTCTATATATAGTTCTTTCTAAACCATATGCAGTCAGCTCCTCTTGTAATATATGGCCTCTCTTCGATACTTGATTTTTCAGCTTAGCTTTTACTAATTCTGCATTTATCATACAAGCACCTCCAAATATGTTCTCAATATATCACTACACTTTAACTGTCCTGCATAGCGATATAGTTTATTTATATCCCGGTCATTTCTATTTAGGTAATTCATTAATATTTCTTTTGTTTCTTCAATACCAATTTTATTTCGATAGTAAACAATATCTACTACTGTCTTCTCAATATCATAGATCTGAAATTGATTTGGTCCTTCTTTTATGATTTGTACTCCTGTTTGAAATCTTTTTTTATCAAAATAATACAGATTAAAAGAGTGCCAAACAGGTAAAGTTGTCACATTTTTATTCTTACTTACTGCCACATCTATAGAATCAGGTCTATATTTTGTAAGATTATAAAATACTGCCGCACTCATCAAACATACTACTCCCGTTGGTGCATATGCATGAACAAAATAGAAATCCAAGTCTTCGCCCTTAAAGTTTGCATTTTCGTAGTTCTTTTTATTTAATTTTATGAGTTTTCCTTCATCAACTAATTTATTTATTTTATAATACGTAAATCCCCAATTTTTAAGTTCTTCTGTTGATATTATTTTTTGATTATCCGGTATAAGAATTTCTTTTTTCATTTCATACACCTCCTATTCTTATTATACCCAATAAACAATAATTAAACAAATGTTTTTAAACGAAATGCGGCTATTTTCGAATTTAGCCGCATTTCATTTAAACTTTCTTATGGATTCATAAATTCTTTTCTTTGAAGTTTTTTCGAATGTCTTCTTGCCATCATTTGCATAGTTGAAAATAAATAATCTGCATCAATTTATTTTGAAGTCCCTGATAATAAATCAATGTAACAGCATTCTATTTGGAGCGTTTTCACGGACATCAAATACTGAGGCATAAGTTTTGCAGGTTTCTTAAAATGTTAAGTGCGTGACGAGTATTTCTTTAGTTATTATAAATACATCTTCAAATCCTCATTGACATTCTCTCTAATCTCATTAGCAATCTTTTGTGCTTTCTTCTCATCCAGTTTTACATTTTTTGCAACTTTCAAAATTTCAAGCATCCCCGGATTACTTCCGTTACCATTTACTGTCGTAGCATGTTCTCCGCCAATTGAGCTGCTATAAGTCAGATCATATGCAGGTGACAGCTTCCAGCCTTCGGCCGTATATAAAAAGGAAAAATTCTTCGAATGATCGTCTCTATTGTGTGCAAATACATTGAAGCACATCCATCTAAAAAGCTGCTCTATTTCTTCGTAGCTGTGTGTCATTTTTAACGTTAACTGCATCAAAATATTATAATCAAGATTAGGAATCCGATGTGATGTCTCTAATAATCCGCTCACTGACACCTATAAATGTTAATATAAAAGTACCCAAAAGTGTGCACGTAAGAATCCCCAGTTCTGTGCATATAAAAGGGTACTTTTTTGATATAATCGCCTCTAGAGGTGATTATATGACAGATATTTTACTAACTTTGATTAATGAAGCAGCTGATCTTCATATGTTTAAAAAATCATATTTGAATGGAGACTTAAAATTGAATATTTCAAAAATTTCAAGAGAATTAGGAAAGGACAGAAAAACTATAAGAAAATATTTAAGTGGTGAACTTCCCAGCAAGTCCAGAAAAAGGAAAAGATATTTAGATGATTATAGAGATGTAATTATAAATCTTTTGACTGATGAACGAAGATCTTTTGATTATATTGACCATTTATACAACTATTTAAAACGCGAACATAATGTTTCATGTTCCAGATCTACCTTAAATAGATATATTAGAAATGACCATTATTTAAATAAACTTTTTACCAAGAAGAAATCACAAACATTTACAGAACGCTTTGAGACAAAGCCTGGTATTCAGGCTCAGTTCGACTTAAAAGAAAAAGTTAAGATCATTTATAAAAATGGAGATGTACAAAAGGTAAATATTGCTACATTAACACTTGGATTTTCAAGGTATAATGTTAGAAAAGTTGTATTAGATACAAAATATGAAACAGTTGTATCATTCCTTGCAGAGGCTTTTGAAGAATTAGGAGGTGTTCCTAAAGAACTGGTTATAGACAACATTAAATGTCTTGTTGATAAGCCAAGAACCTTTAGTGGTTCTGATGCTGTATTGAATTCTAAGTTTGTAGAATTCTTAAAGGATTACAACATCAAATGTAGACCTTGTATGCCTTACAGGCCACAAACAAAAGGTAAGACTGAAACTCAAAATAAAAAGCCTTCTCAGTTAGAAAACTATAATGGTCAGTATACAGACTTATATGAAGTGCATGAAAAGTTAGCAATTATTAATAAAGAAGATAATGAAAGCATATCACAGGCAACACTACTTCCAAGAATATTTTTGTTTAAAAAGGAAAAAGATGAACTTTCCAATCTTCCTGCCAGAAGAGTTCGAGAAAAGTATCATCTCTTAATCCATGAAGTAGATGTATCAAATGAATCATTAGTATCTTATAAATCCAGAAAGTATTCCGTACCAAAAAGATTTATAGGTTCAAAAATGAATCTGATTATCACTGATAATAAACTTCAAATGTATTATAACAATAAAATTATTGCTGTGCACACTATTTCAAAAAAAGTTATAAATATTTTACCTGAACACGAACTTAATTATCCAAAATCTATATCAAAAAATGGCTATATAGAAAATAACAATGAACTTATTTTAAAAGAAATGGAGAATATTAGATATGACAATGATCAATGATGTTTTAGAACAACTTGTATATTTAAAGCTCAAATCTGCACATGGATATTTAAAAGAATTGCATTTAAACGATGAAGTATCAAGCACAGAATTAAAAGGAATATATAAGATCTTAAATAAAGAGGTGGAGGCAAAAGAAGAAAACAACAAGCTATATAATGTAAAAGTTGCAGCATTTCCATTTGTAAGAACTTTAGATGATTATGATTTTAGCTTTCAACCATCCATAAAAGAAGAAAAGATAAGGGATATTGTAAAATCATCTTTTTATGAACAGGCAACAAATATTGTGTTTATAGGAAATCCAGGAGTCGGAAAAACCCATCTTGCTATAGCTATTGGATATGAAGTTGCAATAAAAAGAAACAGTGTATATTTCATTAAATTCTCAAGGTTAATAATGAACCTAAAAAAGGCCTATGAAGAAAATGCTTTAGAAAAGAAACTAAAGTTGTATTTTAAATACAAGCTTCTGATTATAGATGAAGTGGGATTTAATGAAATATCTCCACTTGAAGCAAAGTTATTTTTTCAGCTAATAGATATGAGATATTCCAAAAGATCTACTATATTTACGAGTAATATATCATTTGAAAAATGGCCAAGTATTTTAGGACATGATGAAATGATTACAAAGGCAATATTAGATAGAATTTTACACTTATCATATTTATTTAATATAACAGGAAACTCATATAGAATTAAAGATAAAATGAAACTATTAATACCAAAAAGTGAGGAATCTTAAATGCACACTTTTGAGGAAAATTAAGTTGACATTTATAACACCATGTGGATTTTCTGACTACCTTCTCTATCAAACCGCTTTGTTGCAAAATATCCTTCACAAAACTTTGAAGGCAGAAGCCTTGTTTCTGTCATAGGTATTTGACATTTCTTTGCGCAAACAGAATAATCATATTCTTCTCTACCAATATTCTTTCTATCAATAGAAGAAGGAAACTTCACAATCCATTCTGCCCCTTCAATCCTATAATTCACTTTTGGCCTTGCCCCACCAGAAGAACCACCCATGCGAAACAGTTCCTCTAAGTTCTCTGAATGCTCTGTATCAAACATTTCCCTGCATGCCACTGCAAGTTCATCCAGTGGCATTCCTTTTATTTCAGCTTTCATTTCATTTGAAGGCTTATATTCCAAAGCACCCATTCCGCTATTTCCGACAATTGCCAGCCTTGTAAGCGCACTAAGACTTGCTGGGTTAACATGATTTTTCAATAATAACCGGTCCACTAAAAGTCTCCCCCAACCATCCGGAAGACTATCTGCAAATACACCAAACAACCCATCAAACGGGTCATACTTTTTAGGAACAAAAACACCCTTACGAAGTGGCAGGGAAGCAGGGCTAATAGAAAATCCTACTCTTATCCACGCATCACTATATTCGAATGCAACCAAATGGTCCCTGGTTTCTGCCAATGTTCCTACATGCTTTTGATTTATATATACTTCTAACTGTTTCTTACTGTTCATCAATCACCTCCTGAATGGATGAATATCCTTTCTTAGAAAATAATAAATCAAAATCATTCTCCATTCCCAATGCAAATGCAATTTTTATAAGTGAGGATAATGATATTTCGCCAGTTCTCTCAAATCTTTTAATTGAGCCATAGCTAACATCTGATTTCACACTAAGTTGCTCCTGTGTGATATTATTCTCCTTTCTCCTAGCACTTACTCTTTTAGCAATTTCAATATTGATATTATTTGGCGATTTTAAAAATTCAAAGTTGTTCATGGATAATATTTTATCTGTTTATTTGCTTTTTGTCAATTATTGGTTCAAATTTTATCTGTTTAATCACCTTAAAACTTGGTTCGGTGATACAATTTTAAGAATTTCTTCTTTTTAAGCCTCAAATTCCTCCAGGTTTTTACTTGTTTTATACATTTTTTACATAGAATGTTGCCTTACCCTGTCCATGTCTTTCAAGCAAACCTTCTTCAACAAGAACTTTAAGCGAATTTTCTATAGAAGCTCTTGATGCAGTTGGCACTAATTCCATCATATCACTTTTTGTAAACTTACCTATTTTTTCCTCAGTTGCTCTTCGTACCAGTTCTATTACTGAAAGCTTTTCATCGAACAAATCTACTCTGCTTTCAAACTCTCTATAAGCCGATAAGATAATACCCAGAATGTACTTTACAAATGGAGTAGAATCATTTTCTCCCTCATGCCATCTCAGGCCACTAACTCTAAGAACTTCATAATAATTCTCTTTGGTTTTCTCGATTTTGCTCTCTAGACTGATATATTTACCTACAACATATCCCTGTCTATACAGCAACAAAGTCGTAAGCAATCGACTCATCCTACCATTTCCATCATTAAATGGATGTATACACAAAAAATCATTTATAAAAATTGGAATCAGCACAAGCGGATCCACTTCATAAGAATCTACTACCTGATTAAAGCTTTCACAAATGGCATTTATTGCTTCCGGAGTCTCATATGGCGCCAAGGGAGTAAATATAATCTCACTTGTTCCGTCAGTATGATTTGCAGCAATAACATTTTGTGTGTTCTTAAATTTTCCTGCAATATTCTTCTCTGAATATTGATATAAATCTCTATGTAACTGTAGAATTAAATTCCCACGAACAGGAATATATTCATAATTCATATGAATGGTATTAAGCACATCTCTATAACCTATAATTTCCTCTTCATCTCTGTTTTGAGGAGTAGTTTTCTGAGCAAAAAGGTCTCTCACTCTTTTACTGGTGGTTACAATACCCTCAATTTTATTAGAGGCTTCCGTACTCTGTATTTTTGCAAGCTGGATTAATTTATCCAATGCTTGAGGTTTTTGCCTAAGGTATAATTCCTGTCGTCCCTTATACTCATGTATTTGCGCCACAAGTCCAAGAATTTCAGAGTCCCAATGATTATATTTTAATTTTGAATAATTAAATTCTCTCATTCGCCTACCCCCCCTTTTCACTTACCCCTAATTTTATCATCTTAATAGGTGTATTTCAAGTGATTTAGGTGTATTTTCGCCTAAATATTTCTATATATTAGGTGTATTAATTATAGTTAGGTGTATTTTACTTACAAGTCTACATTATTTATTAAATCTTTAATAACTCTAGAGAATATAAATAATGACAGATAATCAAAAAGACTATCTGCCATTAAATAGATTATATGTACGGTTTTCTTTATTCAAACTCAGCGCTTAGAATCATTTTACAGATACATTTGTTTCTTCTCAGTGTTTTTAAAGTGCTGAATTCCGTGTATTATTTTATTTTTCTTGTGGCATGGAGAAATTTTAGAATCAAAATAGAATCAGATTTTAACTAAAGAACATATCTTTCTATATAGTCTTCATCATCATCATAACTGCACCCACATACCGGACATTCCGGTATATATAACCTACTACTAAATTCCGTTCCGCAGCAATTGCAATAAAAATAAGCTTCACGTTCTAAATCTTTTTCTTGCATACCAGTAACTATAAATTCCTTTAATGGTGAATAATTAACTATTTGCTGCATATGAACACCTAATGCATGGCAGATTAAATCCAACTTGCTGATTGTAGGACTAGATTCATTTCTTTCTAACTCTCCATAATATTTTTCATTAATATCTGCTTTTTCTGCTATTTGAGTTTGTGTTAAATTCCCAATTCTTCGGTAATATTTCAACGCGGCTCCTATTTCCATACAATCTCCTTTCACCGTATATATACGGTTTTTATTATGTGTTTATAAGTATACAATAGTAATAGTTAATTTACAATATACTGAAAGGAAAACTTAATATGATAATCGATATACAAAAAGAAGAATTACGAGATTTCACCTATATTACAAGTGTTTATAAGTGTATTTCTAATTATAATTTAATGGGACATCAAATTGGTCGTAAGATTGGAGATATGCTTGAGATTTTAACCATGGGAGCAATTTATCAAATGCCCACACTTAAAAGCCACTTAGACACCGAAGGCAAACTTGAAGGTTTTACTACTGCTGGACATAAGGTAGAGTTTGGTTTTTATAAAGACGTTCATTCAAAATCCGATTTATTCGGTGCTATAGAATGTAAATGTGTAGGTGTCGAGGAAACCAAAATGGGCAAAAGTAATAGACACCTTAGAAAACACTTAGTTACAGAAAGTTTTCAACTTAATTTTTCTCCACGTTGGATTTCAACTCCAATAACTCAACATATAAAAATATTAGCTATTAATACAGATTCTGTTGATATTGAACTATCAAACACCAAAAATTCTCTTATTCAAAAGTTGAACTTAAAACTGAATGATAACGTAAAATTTGTAATTGATGAAAAGGGTATGTTGTTAAATACTACTCCTAACGGCAATATGATATCTGAGATCCCTGGAATAATTAGAATTTGCAAAACAATTCGGCTAGAAAAAATAGCTAGAACCAATTGTACTTTTGCTCTTTTCGATTGCCTTACTGGACCTCAAACTATCGAAAAAGCTAAACAAGCTTCTCTTGTAGCTATGGATATTCGCAGAAAAATTGATGGTCATTGGGGAAAAGAAGATATTTTACCACAACATAAAAAAATGACATTCATTCATGTTATATGTGAATTTTCGCACTGGGAAGAGAAGTCACGAAATGTTATAAAAACTTGTATCGATCACAACCTAATTGTTCCCGACGCTATAATAATAAAAGCATTTGAAACTTTTGAAAAAAAATATGGCACCGCACAAATGCTAGATTACATAAGTAAAAACCAATATGTAACTGATCCAAATGTCCAAAGCACAGTGTCTGAGATACTTAATCATTTTGAAAATCATATATTTTATGATATTGCAACAAATGCTTATGTTAAATTTGATACTTCTGGAAATGATTTAAAATTAATCACTCTATAAAAATAATGAGCCTGCTTGCTTAAATTACTACAATCAGGCTCATTATTAGATATTCTATTTTTCAAAAAATAATATGGCATCTTGTTTTCCGTTTTCGTTTTCGCTATACTCTGCGCGAAAATTGTATGCATATCTTCCCATCCCATAACTTGTTGATCTATATGCCATTTTCTTCAAGGTAAAACCAATCTCCTCCATCATTACAATAAATGATTTGTGTATACTAAATAACTCTTTTTTTACAGTACAATCACCAATTACTATACAACAGTAACCTCCACTACGCAAAGAATCAAATACATTTTTATAAACCGAATAATTATGTTCAAAGTATCTGTCTATTGCATTATGATTATTTACAGGATATGACTTAATTTCTTGTTTTTTGATTTCATCATATGTCAGTTGTCCAAAAATTTCATCAAACCCATCTGCCCATAAAAACTTTAACTTATATACTGGAATATAATCAAAGCAATTTAAATATGGGGGATGTGAAATTACTGCCCCAAGATTTTTCCCCCTTAAACGCTTTTCTCGGTCAATTATTTTGTGATAATTTTTATTATCTGCATTACTACTCAAATACGAAAATGAATATACTTCATTATTTGCCTCTTCATTCCACATGTTCATTTTATTTATCATATCAGAAATCTTTTTATTATAGGCATCAATAACATCTCTCTCTCTCTTTTTTTTATTTACATGTGGTCTTACCTCTGCATCGTGCGCTCTTGACACTCGTCTTATGATTGCAAAAAATCCCAAGTCAAAAAATTCTCTATACCTTGAATATTCATTTTCAAGCAAAATAATCTTTATTATTACCAAATCTCTAATTACGGTTTCTGAAAACCATTTAGTAAAATCGCTGTCTTGAATTAACTGTTGACAAAGTGAATCTATTTTGTTTTTTTTCCTAGTATCATAATCAGTTACTAAATTACCAATAATATCAGCTCTATATAGCATACTATACTTACTAATTTCTCTTAATACAATATCCCATTGATCTTTCAAAATATTCACATCATAGTTATATGTCTTGACATTACATGCCAATACCGCAAATGGATTAATATCCATTCCTATTGAATCAACTCCAGCTAATTTAGCTTCTACTAATGATGTTCCAGAACCTGCATAATTGTCTAGAATAAAATCTGTTTCTTTACAAATCTTATTCTCATTTAATAAATCCTCTAAAATTAATTTGCCAATCTTAGATGGAAATTTACCATAATATCTAAAATAATCATGCGTTAAATATGACAACTCCGAAATTGTTTCATCAACACTCCAAAACTCCTTTTCACAAGCTAATTTATCAATAGAAAACAAACTTTTTTTATAATAATTATTGTCCAATAAATTAAATTCTTCTTTAGCCACTTTATCCACTTCCTTTTTTCATCACTGTTCAATATTATACCTAATTTTATCACTTCACGCAAATCATTTTATTTAGTCGAAAAATTTTACATTATATTCAACGTGATGGAATTATATAAGCCCACACTAAGATTATTGCTATTTTTAATGATTGAATTTTTACCCTTCATACCGAAAAAACTCCCGCGCCATCATCTTCGCCGTTGCCAGATTATATCCCTTTTTCAAATACCCCTGAACAATATCCCCAAACATATCTTTAACCATCTCAGCCTCAATATCACAATATGCCTGCATCTCTCCTGACAGAGCCATAGCAACATATTCAATAGGCTTATTTTCTAGTAATCTATGTAATTTAGTCAGTGACTGTTCCGTTGTATTAAGCTTCGCTTCCACTTCCTCACATTTGATTTTTAGGAAGTTGCCATCTTTATAGGCAACCTCCACACATCCATTATCATCATTAAATTCACAACTAATAATATTCTTCATATCATCTATAAAGTTATACTTATATATGTACATAAAGTATTAAATAAAAATGTACACATGTTATGATATATGAGCTAGAAGGAGGAGCTCATAATGCTAATAAATTCAAATATCATAACAGATCTTAAAATTGAGTCGTTAGAAGACTTGTATACATTAAAACCATTTTTGGAGGATTCAACATTGAAGATTAATAAAAGTCAGATTGCCAGGGAATTAAATGTTGATCGTCGTACAGTTGATAAATATATTAAAGGGTTTAAAAAATCAGAAACAAGAAAATGTGATAACTGCATAACCTCTTTTTATAAAATAATCAGTGACCTTTTAGATAAAAGTAATCCGCAGATATTTTATTATAAATCAATACTTTGGCGATTTTTAGTTGACAATCATGGTTATTCTAGAAGTTATGTAAATTTTTGTCTTTATCTTAAACAGTATGATGAATTTGAAGCTTATTTTAAGAAAAGACGTCCGTCTAATACAGATCATGTAACTTTAAGATATGAAACTGATAAAGGAAAGCAGGCTCAGCTTGATTGGAAGGAATCGATTTCTTTTGTACTTAATACAGGTGAAATTGTTGTTATAAATATTTTTGTTCTCTTATTATCTTACTCACGCTTTAGAGTGTATCGTCTTTCTTTATCAAAAACACAGGATATATTATTTCACTTTTTAGATTATGCTTTTGAAATATTTGTAGGTGTTCCAGAAGAATTATTGACAGATAACATGAGTACTGTAATGGATCAGGCAAGAACAAAATATTTTAGTGGAAAAGTAAATGTAAGATTTCAGCAGTTCGCTGATGACTATGGATTTAAGGTAAAACCTTGTATTGCTGGCAGACCTCGTACGAAAGCTAAGGTAGAAGCACCTATGAAAATTTTAGATGAAATACATGCATATAATAGTCTGCTTGATTATGAAGGATTAAACAAACTTGTGTCACGTATTAATAATCGTGTAAATACAAATGTTGTTAAAGGAACTGGTATTATTCCAATTATGTATTTTAATAAAGAAAAAGCTTCCTTATCTCACTTGCCGGTGAACACAATAAGAAAGCCTTACCAAATCACATCTAGACCTGTAAAAGTAAATTCATCAAGCATGATCAATTATGATGGATGCCAGTATTCAGTACCACCTGAATACAAAGACGAACATTTAACTATACAGGCATTTGATGGTCATATACATGTGTATTATAACACAGAACTTGTGACTGTTCATAGTATTAGTAATAGAAAACTTAATTACCATGCAAGAGATTATATTAGTATTGCACGTATATCTAATTCTTTTAAGGAAGAAAATATAAAGGATAGGGCAAAAGAAAATCTTGCATTAATAGGAGGATTATACAGTAATGAATAGTACATATCAACAACTATGTTCAAATTTAGAACAACTTAAGCTCATTGCAATGATGGAACATTTAGAAGAAGTCTCAGATTTTGTTACAAATAACAGTCTTTCATTCACAGAAGGATTATTAAAACTAAGTAATTATCAAATAGATTATAAAAGTGCTAGTGCTGCAAGGGCAATGGTAAAAGTTGCAGCATTTCCATTTCTAAAAGATATAAATGACTATGATTTTGATTTTCAGAAAAGTGTAAATCAGCAACAAATAATGGAGCTTGCAACACTAAGGTTTTTGGATAATTCTGAAAATGTTGTATTTCTTGGAAATAGTGGTGTTGGTAAAACACATTTAGCTACAGCAATAGGTATTGCTTCTGCAAAAAAGAGATATAGTACATATTTTATAAAGTGTCATGATTTATTACAACAGTTAAAAAGAGCTCAAATAGAGAACCGACTGGAAGCAAAACTAAAATATATAAACAGATACAAACTTCTTATTATAGATGAACTTGGCTACTTGCCTATAGATAAAAATGATTCTAATCTCTTTTTTCAATTAATTGATATGAGATATGAAAAGAAAAGTACAATTCTAACAACAAACATAAACTTCAATGACTGGGATAGCATTTTTTATGATGCCATTGTTGCAAATGCAATTTTAGACCGTGTTCTACATCATTCTCATGTAATAAGTATTACAGGACAATCTTATAGAATTAAAGATTATATTAAACAAACGGAATACTTGTACATTTTAATATAATATAATTTGTACATAAATACTTGACATTTTATATAAGTTACTTTCGCCCTACTCATTCGTTCCGCTTCGCTTCACTCATGAACGGCTTTCGCCCCTCCAATCCGCCATGCTCAGCTCGATTTCGCTACACTGCATCTCGCTGATGGCTTTCGCCGTATAAGTCTAAAAATATAAATGGCCAGCTGAAAACGCAAACGCTTTCTACTGAATACTTTTCCCTATAACCAACGCTCATCTTATTGCCACTTCGTGCCAATAAGCCTCGTGGCTAGCGCCACATGCTATAAAAATATAAAAGCCTTAGAACAAAGTAAACTTTATTCTAAGACTTTTAATTTTTATATCGCGTTGCTTATAATCCTACTCGAATTCGATCGTCGCCGGTGGCTTACCAGTACAGTCATACATTACCCTATTCACACCTTTAACTTCATTTACTATCCTACTTGTTACTTTACTCAATACTTCCCAAGGCAATTCTGCTGCTTCTGCTGTCATGAAATCCGAAGTATTTACCGCTCTTAGGGCAATTGCATAGTCGTATGTTCTTTCGTCGCCCATTACTCCTACTGAACGCATATTTGTAATTGCTGCGAAGTACTGGCCGAGGCCTTTGTCTACCCCTGCGTTTGCTATTTCTTCACGGTAGATGAAGTCTGCATCCTGAACTATTTTTACTTTTTCTGGTGTTACTTCACCGATTATTCTGATTCCAAGGCCTGGACCTGGGAATGGTTGTCTATATACTAAGTACTCTGGTATTTCTAGTTCCAGTCCTGCTTTTCTTACTTCGTCTTTAAACAATAGTCTAAGTGGCTCTATTATTTCTTTAAAGTCTACATAGTCAGGAAGTCCTCCTACATTATGATGGCTTTTTATTACAGCTGAATCTCCCAGACCACTTTCTATTACGTCAGGATAAATTGTTCCTTGTACTAGGAAGTCTACTGCACCTATTTTTTGCGCTTCTTCTTCAAATACACGGATAAATTCTTCCCCTATTATTTTTCTCTTCTGCTCTGGCTCTGATACGCCTTTTAGTTTTTCATAAAATCTTTCCTGAGCATTTACTCTAATGAAGTTCAAGTCGTAGTGTCCATCTGGACCGAATACTTCTTCCACTTCATCTCCTTCGTTTTTACGAAGTAAGCCATGGTCTACAAATACACATGTAAGCTGTTTTCCAACTGCTTTTGACAAAAGTACTGCTGCCACTGATGAGTCAACCCCACCTGAAAGAGCACATAGGACTTTTCCATCCCCTACTTTTTCTTTTATCTCTTCGATGGTTTTTTCTACGAATGAATCCATTCTCCATTCGCCTTTACATTTACACACTTCGTATACGAAGTTTCTAAGCATTTTTGAACCTTCTGTTGTATGCATTACTTCTGGATGGAACTGTACTGCATAAAGGTTCTTTTCTGGATTTTCCATTCCTGCCACTGGACATACAGGTGTAAATGCTGATACTTCAAATCCTGCTGGTGGTGTCTCAATATAATCGGTATGACTCATCCAACAGATTGTTTTTTCTGAAACATTTTTAAATAATAAAGATTTTTGATCTATTTCTACTTCTGTTTTTCCGTATTCACTTACAGGTGCTGTTGAAACTTTTCCACCGAGAAGATGGGCCATTAGCTGTGAACCATAACATATTCCTAATATTGGAATACCCATATCAAATATCTCAGCTGAACAGCGAGGTGACTCTTCTAGGTATACACTGTTTGGTCCTCCTGTAAATATTATCCCTTTTGGGTTCATTTCTTTGATTTTATCTAGTCCTATCGTGTAAGGATGAACTTCACAGTATACATTTTGTTCTCTTACCCTTCTGGCTATTAATTGATTGTATTGTCCTCCAAAATCAAGAACTATAATTGTTTCCTGGCTCAATATTATTTCCTCCTGGTGTGCTACTTAAAATTACTATATCATTCTAACCTACAAGTCCTTATTTTCCAAGTTATTTTTTTCTATTTCTAAAAACTTCTTTTTTTGTTCGATTCCTTCTGTATAACCTCTCAGACTTCCATTTGCTCCTATCACCCTGTGACAAGGTATAATTATCTGAATAGGATTCTTATTATTTGCCATCCCTACAGCTCTGGATGAATAAGGATTATCTATAGCTACTGCTATATCTTTATATGTCCTAAGCTCACCATATGGTATTTTTGCTAGCTCTTTCCAGACTTTTATTTGAAAATCTGTTCCTATCAGTCTATATGGAAGATCAAACTTTTTTCTTTTTCCATTAAAATATTCCTGTATCTGTCCTGCAACTTTGTCGGTAAAAGGAGTTTTTATTCCTTTTGAAATAGCTTTATAGTTTTCTTTTATTCTTACTGCGTTTATTACGTCGTCTTCATAAGAAATCATCACACTATATCCCTCGATCAGATACCATGCAAATCCATCATTCTTCATTCTTTAACATCTTTCTTAGATACTGACCTGTGTAAGAAGCTTCTACCTGTGCTATTTCTTCAGGTGTACCAGTTGCAATCACTGTACCGCCTTTATCTCCACCTTCTGGTCCCATATCTATAATATAATCTGCTACTTTTATAACATCTAAGTTATGTTCTATTACTACAACTGTATTTCCACTGTCTGATAGCTTTCTTAGTATATCTACAAGCTTATGTACATCAGCAAAATGAAGTCCCGTTGTAGGTTCATCTAATATATATATTGTTTTTCCTGTAGCTCGTTTGCTTAATTCTGTTGCCAGCTTGATTCTCTGAGCCTCTCCACCTGATAATGTAGTACTTGGTTGACCTAGTCTTATGTATGAAAGTCCTACTTCATTAAGCGTGGAGATTTTTCTATAAATAGAAGGAACATTTTCAAAAAAAACTAATGCTTCTTCTACTGTCATATCTAGTATATCTGCAATTGTCTTTCCTTTATATTTAACTTCTAGGGTTTCTCTATTATATCTTTTACCTTTACATTCCTCGCATTTTACAAATACATCTGGAAGGAAATGCATTTCGATTTTTAATATACCGTCTCCTGAACAGGCTTCACATCTACCACCTTTTACATTGAAACTGAAACGACCTTTTTTATATCCCCTCATCTTAGCATCTGTGGTTGCTGCAAATAAATCCCTGATTTGATCAAACACACCTGTATATGTAGCTGGATTTGATCTAGGTGTTCTTCCAATAGGCGATTGATCTATATCTATGACTTTATCTAGTTGTTCAAGACCTTCGATTTTTTCATGATCACCAGGTATAGTTCTTGCTCTATTTAAGTTTTTAGCCAGTGATTTATATAAAATCTCATTTGTAAGTGAGCTTTTTCCAGAACCTGATACTCCTGTTATACAGCTCATTACTCCTAGAGGAATTTCTACATCCACATCTTTTAAGTTATTTTGTTTTGCACCTACTACTTTTAATATTCCTGTCTTTTCTCTTCTGGTTTCTGGGACAGGGATAGTTATTTTTCCACTTAAATATGCTCCCGTTACAGAATCTTTTACTTTCATTACTTGTTTTGCAGTACCCTGAGCTACTACTTTGCCACCATGCTCTCCAGCACCTGGTCCAATATCTATAATGTGATCCGCTTCAAACATAGTTTCTTCGTCATGTTCTACCACTATCAATGTATTTCCTAAATCTTTTAAATGTTTAAGGGTTTTTAAACAGTTTACCGTTATCTCTTTGGTGTAGTCCGATACTCGGTTCATCTAGTATATACACTACACCCACTAGTCCTGATCCGATCTGGGTAGCAAGTCTGATTCTTTGTGCTTCTCCTCCTGAAAGTGATGATGTAGCTCTAGAAAGTGTTAAGTAATCAAGTCCTACATCTACAAGGAATCCTACTCTCTCTCTTATTTCTTTAATTATCTGTTCACCAATCTGAATCTGCATATTTGTAAGTTTCATGGTTTCTACAAAACTTTTTAGTTTCCTGATTGGCATGTTTGACATTTCATCTATTCCTACATCTGCCACAGTTACTGCAAGAGATTCTTTTTTAAGTCTTTTTCCACCACATTCATTACATGTGATAATTCTCATGAATGTCTCGTATTCCTGCTTTATTGTGTCAGATCCAGTTTCACGATACCTTCCTTTCAGAATTTCTTATAAGCCCTTCAAAGTCTATATTATAAACTCCT
>CAXXOZ010000017.1:0-20500 GCA_963676435.2 uncultured Parasporobacterium sp. | reverse complement strand
GTTTTAAAAGAGTATAATGAAGAAAAAATAGTTTTAGAAATAGATTCTGAAGATAAAGAGTTTATAAGAGCAGATATTGCTCTCATAAGACCTGCTTTTGATTTTTAGTTTAGGAGGAATTTAGAAAGATGAATAGTGAATTAATAGAAGCATTAGATACTTTAGAAAGAGAAAAAGATATAAATAAAGATGTATTAATAGAAG
This sequence comes from uncultured Parasporobacterium sp., assembly GCA_963676435.2. GTDB lineage: Bacteria > Bacillota > Clostridia > Lachnospirales > Lachnospiraceae > CAXXOZ01. Next base: position 20,296 of record CAXXOZ010000017.1, on the reverse strand, counting down.
CTATAGAAAATTCATTAATTACAGCTTATAGAAATAATTTTGGAAAAGCAGATAATGTAAGAGTGGAAATCGATAAAAAATCTGGAGATTTTCATATATTTGCAGCGAAAACGGTAGTGAAAGAAGTTGAAGATTCTTCGATTGAGATTTCTATAGAAGAGGCAAAGGAAATTGATAAAAACTACAAGGAAGATGACATTGTAAATATTGAAATTAAATCTAAAGAATTTGGAAGAATAGCAGCTCAAAATGCAAAGAATGTTATTCTGCAAAAAATTAGAGAAGAAGAAAGAAAAGTTATTTTTGATAAATATTACGGAAAAGAAAAAGATGTTGTTTACTGGTGTAGTGCAAAGAATTAATGGAAAAAATATAAGCATCAATTTAGGTAAAGCAGATGCTCTTTTAACAGAGAGTGAGCAGGTTAAATCAGAAATATTTAAACCAACCGAAAGAATTAAACTTTATGTTTTAGAAGTTAAAGATACTCCTAAAGGCCCTAAAATACTTGTTTCAAGAACTCATCCAGACTTGGTTAAAAGATTATTTGAATCAGAAGTTACAGAAGTTAAAGATGGAACAGTTGAAATAAAAAGTATTTCAAGAGAAGCTGGTTCACGTACAAAAATAGCTGTTTGGTCAAACAATCCAGATGTTGATCCGGTTGGAGCATGTGTAGGAATGAATGGGGCAAGAGTTAACTCTATTGTAAGTGAACTTAGAGGAGAAAAAATTGATATAGTATCATGGAGTGAAAATCCAGCTATATTAATTGAAAATGCTTTATCACCAGCAAAAGTAGTTTCAGTTTTGGCAGATGATGAAGATAAAACAGCTAGTGTTGTAGTTCCAGATTATCAGTTATCATTGGCAATTGGTAAGGAAGGACAAAATGCAAGGCTTGCTGCAAGACTCACAAATTTCAAAATTGATATAAAAAGTGAAACACAGGCTAGAGAACTTGGTTGGTTTGACGAATTCGAAGAAGGTTTTGAGGATGAGTACTATGAAGACGAAGTTTTGGAATCAGAAGAATTAGAAGAAGAATATTCTGAAGAAGAAGCACAGGAGGAAGAATAGGAGCATAGATGGGCACAACCAAAAAAACACCATTAAGACAGTGTATAGGCTGCGGTGAAATGAAGTCTAAAAAGGAAATGATAAGAGTTTTAAAAAATTCCGAGAATGAAATATTTATTGACTCTACAGGTAAAAAAAATGGAAGAGGGGCATATCTGTGTCGCTTAGAAGAATGTTTTTTAAAAGCTGAGAAAAATAAAGGTTTTGAACGTTCATTAAAGGCTTCTATACCTAAAGAAATATACATAAAATTAAAAGAGGAGTTTAATAACCTTGAATAATAAAAAAGTACTGTCAATGTTAGGATTAGCAGCAAAGGCAGGTAAGATACAAAGTGGTGGTTTCATGGTTGAAAAGGCTATTAAGGAAAAAAAGGCGTTACTGGTGATAGTAGCTATGGATGCATCAGGGAATACAACTAAAATGTTTACTAATATGTGTAAACATTACAAGGTTCCATTATATTTATTTTCTAATAAAGATGAGCTTGGACATTACATAGGTAAAGGCGAAAGATCATCAGTAGCAGTTTTAGATAGAGGATTTTCAGAAAAAATCCAAACATTAATAGAAACAGGAGGTATACAACATGTCAAATATGAGGATACATGAACTGGCAAAAGAGATTGAAAAAGATAGTAAAGATATAGTGAATATATTAAAAGAAAAGGGTGCGGATGTAAAAAATCACATGAGCACCATTACTATAGAAGACGTAGATTATGTGAAAAAAGCATTTTCTCCAAAGACACAAAATAATGAAACTAAACAGGTGAAAAAGGAAGAAGAGGTTAAGAAAAAAAGAATTTCTCATGTCTACAATCCTCAAAACAGTTCATTAAAAAGACCGCCTATGAATAAAAACAATTCGGCAAAACAGGGGCAAAGACCTGATGGTAGAACATCAAAGCCACAACAGGAAAGAGCAACTGGTCAGAACAGACCTCCACAAGAAAAAACATTTAACCAAAATAGATCAACAAACGATAGACCAGTTAGTCAAAACAGACCTACTGGTAATAATGCTACAAACACTGGAAGACCACAGCAAAACAACAGAAATAACTATAATAGATCTGGTCAGGATAATAGACAAAATCAAAACAATAGGCCAGGTCAGGATAATAGACAAAACCAAAATAATAGACCAGGCCAGAACAATAGACCAGGTCAGGATAATAGACAAAATCAGTACAATAGATCAGGCCAGAACAATAGACCAGGTCAAAATAATAGACCAGGTCAGAACAATAGACCAGGCCAGGACAATAGACAAAATCAGAACAATAGATCTGGACAAAAACCTACATTTAATAAATTAGATTTAGGTGGACTTGACTTAAGGGCAGATGTAAAAAAACCAGACAGCAAGGATTTTGCAAAAAGACAGCACAATGATAAGTCTTCAGGAAACTCAAAAAGACCTAATCAGGGTGGTGGAAGAAGACCTAATCAGGGTGGAAGAAGACAATCAAATCTTCAAAAACCAGTCATTAAACCAATACAAAAGCCTGTTGTAGAAGAAGTGAAAGAAATTATTTTACCAGAATACTTAACTATAAAAGAGTTAGCAGAAAAGATGAAAATGCAACCTTCAGCCTTGGTTAAAAAGCTATTCTTACAGGGTAAAGTAGTTACAATAAATCAGGAAATAGATTTTGAATCAGCAGAAGAAATAGCCCTTGAATTTGATATAATATCAACAAAAGAAGTGAAAGTAGACTTAATCGAGGAGCTTCTTAAAGAAGAAGATGAAGAAGAAGATAAACTAACTACAAGACCACCAGTTGTCTGTGTAATGGGGCATGTAGATCACGGAAAAACATCTCTTCTTGATGCAATAAGAGAAACAAATGTTATTTCAAGAGAGGCTGGTGGAATCACACAGCATATTGGTGCTTACATGGTTGAAATTAACAACCAGAAAATCACATTCCTTGATACACCAGGACATGAGGCTTTCACTGCTATGCGTATGCGTGGAGCGCAGGCAACAGATATTGCAATACTTGTTGTTGCGGCAGATGATGGAGTGATGCCTCAAACAATTGAAGCGATAAATCACGCTAAAGCGGCTGGGATAAGTATTATTGTAGCAATTAATAAAATTGACAAAGCTGGAGCGAATATTGATAGAGTAAAACAAGAATTATCAGAGCAACAACTTGTACCAGAAGATTGGGGTGGAGATACGATTTTTGTACCAGTTTCTGCCCATACAAAAGAAGGTATAGAATCATTATTAGAAATGGTACTTCTTAATGCGGAAATTTTAGAATTAAAATCTAACCCAGATAGAAAGGCAAGAGGTATTGTAGTAGAAGCTAAACTTGATAAGGGTAAAGGACCAGTTGCAACTGTTTTAGTACAAAAGGGTACATTAAAAGTTGGAGAAAATATAGCAGCTGGATCATGCTACGGAAAAGTAAGAGCAATGATGGATGACTTAGGAAGAAGAATAAAAGAAGCAAAACCATCAATGCCAGTAGAAATATTAGGGCTAAATGCAACACCAAAAGCAGGAGAAATCTTTGTGGCTACAGAAAATGATAAAGAAGCAAAAAGTTTTGCTGAAACATTTATTGTTGATGGTAAGGAAAAACTTATCGAAGGAGCGAAAGAAAAATCCAGAATGTCTCTTGATGACTTATTTACACAGATTCAGTCAGGAGATGTTAAAGAGTTAGGTATTGTAGTTAAAGCAGATGTTCAGGGTTCTGTTGAAGCAGTAAGACAAAGTCTTGAAAAATTGTCTAATGATGAAGTAGTTGTTAAAATAATTCATGGAGGAGTTGGTGCGATAAATGAATCAGATGTTATTTTGGCATCAGCATCAAACGGAATTATTATTGGGTTTAATGTAAAACCAGATAATACAGCAAAAGAAATTGCTGAAAGAGAAAAAGTTGACTTAAGACTTTATAAAGTTATATATAACGCAATTGAAGATGTTCAAGCAGCGATGAAGGGATTATTAGATCCTGTATTTGAAGAAAAAGTAATAGGACATGCTGAAGTTAGACAGACATTTAAAGCTTCAGGAGTTGGAACAATTGCAGGTTCTTATGTTCTTGACGGTGTATTCAAAAGAGGTTGCAGCGTAAGAATTTCAAGAGAAGGAACCCAGATATATGAAGGGCCTTTGGTATCACTAAAAAGATTTAAGGATGATGTAAAAGAAGTTAAAACTGGCTATGAGTGTGGTTTTGTTTTTGAAAAATTTAATGACCTTAATGAAGGAGATATCGTAGAGGCCTACGAAATGGTTGAGGTACCAAGATAGTATGAAAAAAAATAGTATTAAAAATACCAGAATAAATATGGAAGTTCACAGAGAACTGAGTGAGATAATCAGAAATGAAATAAAGGATCCAAGAATTAGTGAAATGACATCTATTGTTTCTGTCGAAGTAACTACTGACTTGAAAATATGTAAAGCATATGTCAGTGTGCTTGGAGATGAAGAAGCAAGAAAAGATACTTTAGCTGGACTTAAAAGTGCTGAAGGATTTATAAGAAAAAAGCTTGCAAGTGGATTAAACCTAAGAAATACTCCTCAGATTATATTTATTGTTGATAATTCTATAGAGTATGGTGTGAAAATGTCAAAATTAATTGACGATATTGTTAAGTGAGGTAGTAATGATTCAAAAGATTGATACATATATTAAGGACATAAAAAAGTTAGGGATTACAGGTCACATAAGACCTGACGGAGACTGTGTTGGTTCAACACTTGCTTTATACAACTATATCGCGAAAAATTATCCAGATAAGGAAGTGGATATTTATTTAGAGACTTTTTCAGATAAATTTGATTTTTTACCTTCAACAGATAAAATAAATTATGATAGAGAAGATAAAGAACATGATATATTTATTGTGATAGATGTAAGTGATGAAGCAAGAATCGGAACAGCTCATAAATACTTCAAGGCAGCTAAAAAAACTATATGTATAGATCATCATATCAGTAATATTGGATTTGCAGATGAAAACATAATTGTACCAACAGCATCATCGGCAAGTGAAGTTTTATATACAATGCTTGAACATGATGAAATAGATGAAAAAACTGCTGAGTGTTTATATACAGGAATAGTTTATGATTCAGGCGTTTTCAAACACTCCAATACTTCTTCAAAAACAATGGAAATAGCGGGAAGATTAATAGATTATAAAATTCCATTTTCAAAAATTATTGATGAAAGTTTTTACTCAAAAACTTATCACCAAAACTTGATTTTAGGTGAAGCATTATTAAGTAGCAAACTGCTATTAGATGGAAAGGTTATATACACCGTTATTACAAGAGAACAGATGAGGAAATATGACTTGTGGGCAAAAGACTTAGATGGTATAGTTGATCAGCTAAGAATTACACGAGGTGTGGAGTGTGCCATATTTATAAATGAAATAATCCCACATGAATACAAGATAAGTTTACGCTCAAACGACAAAGTTAATGTTAATGAAGTAGCTTCAGGTTTCGGTGGTGGTGGTCATATAAAAGCTGCCGGTTGTACGATTAAAGGAAAGATAGATGAAGTCGTTTCTAGGCTTGAAAAAGAAATAGGAAAACAGCTATGATTAATGGTGTCATAAATGTATATAAAGAAAAGGGCTTTACATCTCATGATGTAGTAGCGGTTCTTAGAGGTGTTTTCAAACAGAAAAAGATTGGACATACAGGAACCCTTGACCCTGATGCTGAGGGAGTTTTACCTGTTTGTCTTGGTAAAGCGACAAAGCTTTGTGATATGCTTACTGAAAAGGATAAAGAATATGAAACTGTAATGGTTCTGGGAACAACAACCGATACTCAGGATTTATCAGGTGATATAAAAACAAAAAAAGAAATTGATTCAAAGATTACAGCTGATACTATCAGGGATGTAATCTATTCCTTTGTAGGGGAGTATTTACAAACACCTCCTATGTATTCTGCTAAAAAAGTCAATGGAAAAAAGTTGTATGAATTAGCTAGACAGGGTATAGAAGTAGAAAGAAAAGCAAATTTAGTTAAAATAAATAAGATTGATATTATAGATATTGATTTACCGAAAATTAAGCTTAGAGTAAATTGCTCAAAAGGTACTTATATAAGAACTTTATGTCATGACATTGGTGAAAAATTAGGTGTCGGTGGGTGTATGGAAAATCTTATTCGTACAAAGGTTGATATTTTTACAATTGAAAAAAGTTTAAAAATAAAGGAAATTGAAGAAAAAAAGATGGAAGAAACTATAATGGAAAACATTATAGCTATTGAAGATATCTTTTATAACTATCCAAAATGTATTATTAGGGATGAATTTAAAAAGCTTGCATATAATGGAGCCTTTTTTAATGAAATAAATGTAAAAAACTATGATAATATATTTGAAAAAACAAAGGTTAGGGTTTATGATGAGGATATGAATTTTATTGGCATATATCAATATGAAAATGAAAAAAAAATATTCAAAAGCATAAAAATGTTTTTAGATATATAAGGAGAAACAAAAGTGCAATATATTTCAGGAGATACAGATTTTTGTTTTAAAGATACAGTTATAAGTTTAGGTAAGTTTGATGGAATGCATAAAGGACACAGAAAACTGATTAAAAAGCTGAATTTAGAAAAAGCCGAAAATCAATTGTCAGTAGTCTTTACTTTTGATGTGCCGCCTAAAAAAGTTATTTCTGGAAATGATGCAAATTGTATACTGACTAAAATTGAAAAAAAACTTGTACATGAGGAGTTAGGAGTAGATGTTCTTATTGAGTACCCATTTAACAAGGATACAGCTTCAATGGAGCCGGAAACATTTGTAAAAAGAATTCTTGTGGATAAGTTAGGAGTAAAAAAAATTATTGTAGGATCAGACTTTATGTTCGGTAAGAATAGAAGTGGAGATGTTGATACTCTTAGTGAACTGGGTGAAAAATATAATTTTTTAGTTATTGCAATGGAAAAGGAAAAATATAATTCAAAAGATATTAGTTCTACAAAGATTAGAAAAGAAATAGAAAAAGGAAATATAGAAAAAGCAAATGAAATGCTAGGATATTCATATTTAATAATAGGTGAAGTTGTTCATGGAAAAAGGCTTGGAAATACTATTGGATTTCCTACTATTAATTTTGTGCCATCTAAAGAAAAAATACTTCCAAAAGATGGTGTTTATTCTACAAAGGTTTTTTTTGACAATAAGATATATCAAGGCGTAACAAATGTTGGATGTAACCCTACCGTTAATAACGACAATTTGAGAACTGTAGAAACATATATACTAAATTATAATGGTGATTTGTATGGAAAAGAAGTAATAGTAAGATTTGAAAAATTCATACGAAAAGAAAAAAAATTTTCATCAGTAAAAGAACTTACTGAACAAATAAAAAAAGACATAGAAAGTATTAAGTGATAAGAAGGAGAAAAAAATGGACATTTTTACAATTCTAAAAATGGTCGGTGGTCTTGCTTTGTTCCTGTTTGGAATGAGCATGATGGGAAAAGGCCTGGAGACTGCTTCTGGAGGGAAACTGGAATCTCTTTTAGCCAGACTAACATCTAAAAGGTTTATGGCAATTATTTTGGGGGCAGCTGTAACCGCGGTGATTCAATCATCTTCTGCTACTACTGTAATGGTTGTAGGTTTTGTAAATTCAGGAATTATGAAGCTTACACAATCTATAGGTATAATCATGGGTGCCAACATTGGTACTACAATTACATCTTGGATACTTAGTCTGACAGGGATTGAAAGTGGAAATGTATTTATCAGTTTATTAAAACCCTCATCATTCTCACCTATTCTTGCAGCGATTGGTGTAGCACTTTTATTATTTTCAAAAAGTGACAAGAAAAAAAATATTGGTTCAATACTTGTAGGATTTGCAATACTAATGTTTGGTATGAGTACCATGAGTGCAGCAGTAAAACCACTTGCTGAAGTACCAGAATTTACAAGTATTCTAACAATGTTTTCAAACCCTATATTTGGAGTTGCTGCAGGTGCTATTTTGACAGCGATTATTCAAAGTTCTTCAGCTTCAGTAGGTATTTTACAGGCGTTGTGTATGACGGGCTCTATAAACTATTCAGTTGCATTGCCTATAATAATGGGGCAAAATATTGGTACATGTATAACAGCTTTACTATCATGTATAGGTGCAAAACGTAGCGCCAGAAGAGCAGCTATAGTGCACTTGTATTTTAATCTATTTGGAACAGTACTGTTTTTAGTGGTGTTTTATTCTATCAATGCTTTTGTCAATATACCTTTCATGCAAGAAGTTGCAGGCCCTGCCGGTATAGCAATTGTTCATAGTGCATTTAATATTGGGGCTACATTACTACTTGCACCTTTTGCAAAAGCGTTAGAGAAGCTTGCACTGAAAACAATTAAAGAAACAAAAGAAGAGATCGAAGAATACACAGAATTCCAAATATTGGATGAACGTTTTCTTGAAACACCATCTTATGCGATTGAAATATCTATGGGTATGGCTCAGAAAATGGCAGAAATATCGAAAGAAAGCTTTGTTAAGTCGATTAGTCTGTTTGATAAATATGATATAACAGTAGAAAACGAAATTGTGGCTCTTGAAAGCAAAGTTGATAAATATGAGGATGCTATTTCTTCTTATTTAGTAAAACTTAGCAGCAAGACACTTTCTAATAAAGATAGCAAAACACTATCATTATTATTGCATAGTATAGGAGACTTTGAAAGGATATCTGATCATTCTTTAAATATTATGCAGGCGTTAAAAGAAATGAAAGACAAGAAACTAAAATTTTCTAAGCAGGCAATTTCTGATTTAGAAGTGTTTAAAAAAGCCTCAATGGATATAGTTGAAAATACTATAAAGGTATTTAAAGAAGGTGAAACAGAACTTGCGAAAAGAGTAGAACCACTAGAAGAAGTTATCGACTACTTACATAATGAAATAAAGAGAAGACATATAAGTAGATTAAGAGATGGAAAATGTACATTGGAACTTGGCTTTATTCTTTCTGATATACTAACAAACATCGAAAGAATTTCAGATCATTGTTCAAATATAGCTGTATATATAATTCAGTTAGAAGATGAGAAAATGGAAGTTCACGAATATATGGACAAGCTAAAGCATAATGACAATCAGACATTCGAAAAGGAATACAAAGACATTAAAAACTTATATAAATTGCCTTGACTTAAGTAATTATTTATGTTAAATTATTGCGTGGATGAGCAAAGGCGTTCAGAATTTTTTCTGGACGTCTTTTTTAATTTGATAGGCAACTTCTATGAAGTATCCTATTTACTGTGTATGCGAGCAAAGGCGTTCGAATTATATTTGTGCGCCTTTTTTTAATGCATAAATATAATAAATAGAAAGGGAAAATTCTATGTTAAACTCAGGAGATACAGCTTTTATGCTGGTTTCAACAGCACTAGTGTTATTTATGACACCAGGTCTGATTTTTTTCTATGGAGGTTTAGTCCAAAGAAAGAATGTTTTGAACACAATGATGGCATCATTATTTATAATGGGACTAGCATCATTGATGTGGGTATTATTCGGTTACTCGTTAAGCTTTAGTGGAAATGTTGGAGGAGTTATTGGTGACTTTAAGTTATTCGGTCTTATAGGAGTTACAGGAGACCAGCTTAGTTCATATGCACCTTCCATACCTACATATGTATTTGTAGGATTTCAGATGATGTTTTCTATTATTACTCCAGCACTAATTACAGGGTCAGTAGTAGGAAGAATGAGATTTAAAGCTATATTTATTTTTATAGCATTATGGTTAATAATTGTTTATTATCCATTAGCCCATATGGTATGGGGAGAAGGTGGATTTTTAGGAGAAGTTTTAGGTTCTCTTGATTTCGCTGGAGGAAATGTAGTACATATTAGTTCAGGTGTAAGTGGTTTGGTTTTATCTATTATGTTAGGTAAAAGAAGAGGATACCAGAAAGTTTCCTATAGAATTCATAACATACCTTTTGTAATACTAGGAGGAGCAATCCTTTGGTTTGGATGGTTTGGATTTAATGCAGGAAGTGCGTTGGGAGCAAATTCAGTTGCTGCTCACGCGTTTATGACAACAAATACATCAGCGGCATGTGCAATGCTATCTTGGATGCTGATTGATCAGATAATACATAAAAAAGTTACTGCCACAGGAGCTATAACCGGAGCTGTAATAGGGCTTGTAGCAATAACACCTGGAGCAGGTTTTGTTCCACTTTGGGCATCAATAGTTATAGGACTATTAGTTAGTCCAGTATGCTATTTTACAATGTCAGTTGTAAAAAGAAAATTTGGATATGATGATGCCTTAGACGCTTTTGGATGTCACGGAATTGGTGGTATTTTCGGTGGTATAGCAACTGGTGTTTTTGCAAGTAGATCTGTTAACGATTTTGCTAGATGGGATGGTCTTATTTTTGGAGACTACGAATTATTTTTAGCTCAGCTTGCAAGTATAGCGATAACAATTGTAATTGCTATAGTAGGTACAATTATATGTGGTTTAATAGTTAAAATTTTCACTCCTCTTAGAGTTTCAGATTATGATGAAAAAGTTGGTCTGGATATTTCTCAACATGGAGAATCAGCATATCCGTCATTTAACGGTATGGATTAAGAAGGGAGAAAATATATGATAAAAATAGAAGCGATAGTAAGAGAAGAAAAACTAGAAGATGTAAAAGATGCTTTAAATGAAATAGAAGTTCATGGATTTACTATCTCACAGGTAATGGGATGTGGACATCAAAGAGGCTATTCAAGTTTTGTTAGAGGTAGTAAAGTAGATGTACACGTATTACCTAAAATAAAATTTGAAATAGTTTTATCATCTCAGGAATGGGCTGACAAAACCATAGAAACGATACAGAAAGTTGCATATACGGGATGTCCAGGTGATGGAAAAATATTTGTGTATGAACTTACAGAAGCAGTTAGAATAAGGACTGGCGAAAGAGGAAATGCAGCTATTAAAGAGTCTGAAATACAGTAAAGTACTTGAGTTTCCGTGAAATGTAATTCTAGAATGAATATATCTTCTCAAAGTGTCAATCCAGCTGATTTTTGAAGATATCGAATGACAGCACAACCGAGTAGAAGTAATTGAATAAGCCCCATTATTAACCGGACTTTTTAAAGAAATATTCTTTATACCCAAAGGGCACAAGTATGTTTATGCAACTAACTTTAGGCTAAGTTGATAGTACTTCGGACGTTTCGTTCGAAACCAAAGCCGGACACCTATTTTTGCATATGAAAGTATGCCAGTGATTCCTTTTGCTAATCGATAATAGCAGAAAAACACTTTTTGCTTGATTGGATCTGCTGTTTTTATAATCTGTACCTTAAGAGCATTTGTTTCTGATTCCATAGAAATCATTGCAAGAAATGCCATACATAAGGAGATATAAAAGTTAAGTGCGTTAATGGCTTTCAGCTTACGCACACGAAAGTTTTCAAACTGGAACATTTGCTTTTTACAGCGGAAATATTCTTCGATTTTCCAGCGTGAAAAATAAGTTCTTGCTACTTTTATCACATCATCTTTAGACTTTATTTCTTTGTTAGTAGCAAGCATCATTGGATGTTCAGTAATACCATACACCAGAATAAGATATATATCTTTTCTGGAAGCAGTGATTTGTACTTTAATATGCGAAAGATAAGCTTCATGGTCTTTGCCTTTATAGAAAACATTAGTTTTCACCTTGCCTTTACGACGATTTCTAAGTTCTGTTGCTGTTGTCCATTTATTGTGATAAAGAAGTTTTCTGTTAGACTTGAGACGAATAACATAATCTTGTTTTAGTTCATCTAATTTAAGAAACATCTTGTTGTCGTCATAGCCACGATCCATAGCAAATGTGGCTTTGCCAAAAATGGAAGCACCTTGTTCCATTGCATGAAAAGTTATAGTGTTTGCTGATTTGTAATTTTTTTCGGAAGAAGAATGAATACGAGAAAATATGCTAACTGGATGATTGCTGGTAGTAAGGACACAGGCCTCGGTTACATGATAGCCTTTTTTATAAATGTTTTTAGTTGATGTACTTGCAGAACCATCTCTAACAATACCAAGAGCTTCGAATTTGTGACCACTAGGTTTAATAACATCACTATCATCAATGTAGATAACAGGTTCATCAGGCACCCATTTTTTAATTGTCCGCAAGTAAGAAGCAGCCGATTTAAGAGGCGTTCCATTTTCAAGATGATGAGATAGACGATCCACCGTGTTAATCTTTTTTGTTGATTCATGAAGTTGGTCAGAAACATCTGTTAAAAGACAACTGCCTGAAGCCAACATGCCATAAGTGATATCGGCAGTAAACTTTTTATCAGGTTTAGGAAGCTGTTTTGAAATTTTGTTTGTAAAAGTTAAAATTTTTCGTTTCAAAGTATAAGTATTTGATGTAAAATTAGCCATAAGGGATCCCTTTCTTTTTGTTTAGTAACTTTTTTGTTTGGTAGCTTAATTTTACATCAAAAAGGAATGAGATTCCTTATGTTTTGGACATTTTCATAAAGTTGTTTATAACGAATATGATGGAATCGGAGCTCTGTGGATAAAAACACGGAAACTCAAGTAAAGTACTTGAGTTTCCGTGAAATGTAATTCTAGAATGAATATATCTTCTCAAAGTGTCAATCCAGCTGATTTTTGAAGATATCGAATGACAGCACAACCGAGTAGAAGTAATTGAATAAGCCCCATTATTAACCGGACTTTTTAAAGAAATATTCTTTATACCCAAAGGGCACAAGTATGTTTATGCAACTAACTTTAGGCTAAGTTGATAGTACTTCGGACGTTTCGTTCGAAACCAAAGCCGGACACCTATTTTTGCATATGAAAGTATGCCAGTGATTCCTTTTGCTAATCGATAATAGCAGAAAAACACTTTTTGCTTGATTGGATCTGCTGTTTTTATAATCTGTACCTTAAGAGCATTTGTTTCTGATTCCATAGAAATCATTGCAAGAAATGCCATACATAAGGAGATATAAAAGTTAAGTGCGTTAATGGCTTTCAGCTTACGCACACGAAAGTTTTCAAACTGGAACATTTGCTTTTTACAGCGGAAATATTCTTCGATTTTCCAGCGTGAAAAATAAGTTCTTGCTACTTTTATCACATCATCTTTAGACTTTATTTCTTTGTTAGTAGCAAGCATCATTGGATGTTCAGTAATACCATACACCAGAATAAGATATATATCTTTTCTGGAAGCAGTGATTTGTACTTTAATATGCGAAAGATAAGCTTCATGGTCTTTGCCTTTATAGAAAACATTAGTTTTCACCTTGCCTTTACGACGATTTCTAAGTTCTGTTGCTGTTGTCCATTTATTGTGATAAAGAAGTTTTCTGTTAGACTTGAGACGAATAACATAATCTTGTTTTAGTTCATCTAATTTAAGAAACATCTTGTTGTCGTCATAGCCACGATCCATAGCAAATGTGGCTTTGCCAAAAATGGAAGCACCTTGTTCCATTGCATGAAAAGTTATAGTGTTTGCTGATTTGTAATTTTTTTCGGAAGAAGAATGAATACGAGAAAATATGCTAACTGGATGATTGCTGGTAGTAAGGACACAGGCCTCGGTTACATGATAGCCTTTTTTATAAATGTTTTTAGTTGATGTACTTGCAGAACCATCTCTAACAATACCAAGAGCTTCGAATTTGTGACCACTAGGTTTAATAACATCACTATCATCAATGTAGATAACAGGTTCATCAGGCACCCATTTTTTAATTGTCCGCAAGTAAGAAGCAGCCGATTTAAGAGGCGTTCCATTTTCAAGATGATGAGATAGACGATCCACCGTGTTAATCTTTTTTGTTGATTCATGAAGTTGGTCAGAAACATCTGTTAAAAGACAACTGCCTGAAGCCAACATGCCATAAGTGATATCGGCAGTAAACTTTTTATCAGGTTTAGGAAGCTGTTTTGAAATTTTGTTTGTAAAAGTTAAAATTTTTCGTTTCAAAGTATAAGTATTTGATGTAAAATTAGCCATAAGGGATCCCTTTCTTTTTGTTTAGTAACTTTTTTGTTTGGTAGCTTAATTTTACATCAAAAAGGAATGAGATTCCTTATGTTTTGGACATTTTCATAAAGTTGTTTATAACGAATATGATGGAATCGGAGCTCTGTGGATAAAAACACGGAAACTCAAGTAAAGTACTTGAGTTTCCGTGAAATGTAATTCTAGAATGAATATATCTTCTCAAAGTGTCAATCCAGCTGATTTTTGAAGATATCGAATGACAGCACAACCGAGTAGAAGTAATTGAATAAGCCCCATTATTAACCGGACTTTTTAAAGAAATATTCTTTATACCCAAAGGGCACAAGTATGTTTATGCAACTAACTTTAGGCTAAGTTGATAGTACTTCGGACGTTTCGTTCGAAACCAAAGCCGGACACCTATTTTTGCATATGAAAGTATGCCAGTGATTCCTTTTGCTAATCGATAATAGCAGAAAAACACTTTTTGCTTGATTGGATCTGCTGTTTTTATAATCTGTACCTTAAGAGCATTTGTTTCTGATTCCATAGAAATCATTGCAAGAAATGCCATACATAAGGAGATATAAAAGTTAAGTGCGTTAATGGCTTTCAGCTTACGCACACGAAAGTTTTCAAACTGGAACATTTGCTTTTTACAGCGGAAATATTCTTCGATTTTCCAGCGTGAAAAATAAGTTCTTGCTACTTTTATCACATCATCTTTAGACTTTATTTCTTTGTTAGTAGCAAGCATCATTGGATGTTCAGTAATACCATACACCAGAATAAGATATATATCTTTTCTGGAAGCAGTGATTTGTACTTTAATATGCGAAAGATAAGCTTCATGGTCTTTGCCTTTATAGAAAACATTAGTTTTCACCTTGCCTTTACGACGATTTCTAAGTTCTGTTGCTGTTGTCCATTTATTGTGATAAAGAAGTTTTCTGTTAGACTTGAGACGAATAACATAATCTTGTTTTAGTTCATCTAATTTAAGAAACATCTTGTTGTCGTCATAGCCACGATCCATAGCAAATGTGGCTTTGCCAAAAATGGAAGCACCTTGTTCCATTGCATGAAAAGTTATAGTGTTTGCTGATTTGTAATTTTTTTCGGAAGAAGAATGAATACGAGAAAATATGCTAACTGGATGATTGCTGGTAGTAAGGACACAGGCCTCGGTTACATGATAGCCTTTTTTATAAATGTTTTTAGTTGATGTACTTGCAGAACCATCTCTAACAATACCAAGAGCTTCGAATTTGTGACCACTAGGTTTAATAACATCACTATCATCAATGTAGATAACAGGTTCATCAGGCACCCATTTTTTAATTGTCCGCAAGTAAGAAGCAGCCGATTTAAGAGGCGTTCCATTTTCAAGATGATGAGATAGACGATCCACCGTGTTAATCTTTTTTGTTGATTCATGAAGTTGGTCAGAAACATCTGTTAAAAGACAACTGCCTGAAGCCAACATGCCATAAGTGATATCGGCAGTAAACTTTTTATCAGGTTTAGGAAGCTGTTTTGAAATTTTGTTTGTAAAAGTTAAAATTTTTCGTTTCAAAGTATAAGTATTTGATGTAAAATTAGCCATAAGGGATCCCTTTCTTTTTGTTTAGTAACTTTTTTGTTTGGTAGCTTAATTTTACATCAAAAAGGAATGAGATTCCTTATGTTTTGGACATTTTCATAAAGTTGTTTATAACGAATATGATGGAATCGGAGCTCTGTGGATAAAAACACGGAAACTCAAGAAGTAAAGTAGGGTAGACAAAGTTTTTTACATATGTTATACTACTTGATGTAATTTAGCCTTTACTCGGAACCGTGGAATCTCCGACCCGATTCTGAAGCAAATGGCGTTTTAAAACAAGGAGGATACAATATGATAGCAAAAGAAAAAAAAGCGGAAATCATCAAAGAGTTTGGTAGAACACCAGAAGATACTGGTTCACCAGAAGTACAGATTGCAATTTTAAGTGCAAGGATTACAGAGTTAACTGAGCATCTAAAAATCCACAAAAAAGATCATCATTCAAGAAGAGGACTTCTTAAGCTTGTTGGTCATAGAAGAGGGTTGCTTGACTACTTAAAGAAAACAGACCTTGAAGGATACCGTCAGCTGATTGAACGTTTAGGAATCAGAAAATAATATTTGTTGATAATTAATAGACTTGACGAATCCGTTAAGTCTATTGTTATATAATAATAACAGAAGAACCATTCCGAGACTACTGAAAAGTTTATGAATATTCATAGATTTTTCAGTTGTTTCGGTATCTTCTGTTCAAAAATAAGGAGGTACTTAAATGTACAAAAGTTATAGTATGGAGCTAGCAGGAAGAACTCTTACAGTAGATGTAGGAAGGGTTGCAGCACAGGCAAATGGTTCAGTTTTTATGCACTATGGTGATACGGTTGTATTGTCAACTGCAACAGCTTCAGAAAAGCCAAGGGAAGGAATCGATTTTTTCCCATTAAGTGTTGAATATGAAGAAAAATTATATTCAGTAGGGAAAATACCAGGAGGATTCAATAAAAGAGAAGCAAGACCTTCTGAAAATGCAATTTTAACATCTAGGGTAATAGACCGTCCAATGAGACCTTTATTCCCAGGTGATTACAGAAATGATGTTACATTAAATAACCTTGTAATGTCAGTTGATCAGGATTGTGCACCTGAAGTTACTGCTATGTTAGGATCAGCTATTGCTACAGCAATTTCAGATATTCCTTTCGCGGGACCAATAGCAGCTACAATGGTAGGTTTGGTTGATGGAGAGCTTGTATTTAATCCAACTGCTGAACAAAAAGCGGCTTCTGATCTTGAACTAACAGTTGCTTCTTCAAAAGAAAAAGTAATCATGATAGAAGCAGGGGCAAATGAAGTTAAAGAAGATAAGATGTTAGAAGCGATATTTGCTGCACATGATTTAAATGGTGAAATAATAAAATTCATTGAAAAAATCGTAGAAGAATGTGGAAAAGAAAAACATTCATATACAAGCTGTGTTATACCTGAAGAGGTTACAGCAGAAATAATGAAAATTGTACCACCAGAAAAAATGGAAGAAGCTGTGTTTACAGATGAAAAACAGCTTAGAGATGAAAACATAAGAGAGATAAAAGATCTTCTTGAAGAAAAATTCACTGAAGAAAATCCAGACTGGGTTTCATATATTGATGAAGCTATTTACAAATATCAAAAGAAAACAGTCAGAAAAATGATATTAAAAGATAAGAAAAGACCAGATGGAAGAAAAATTGACGAAATAAGAAAACTTATTGCAGAAGTAGACCTTTTACCAAGGGTACATGGATCAGGTATGTTTACAAGAGGACAAACACAGATTTGTACAGTAACAACACTTGCTCCTTTGTCAGAAGCACAAAGAGTTGATGGACTTGATGATGCAGAAACCTCAAAAAGATATATGCACCATTATAATTTCCCTTCATATTCAGTTGGAGAAACTAGACCTTCTAGAGGACCAGGAAGAAGAGAAATTGGACATGGAGCTCTAGCAGAAAAAGCATTGATACCTGTTTTACCAGAAGAATCAGTATTCCCTTACGCAATAAGAACTGTTTCAGAAACTTTTGAATCAAATGGTTCAACTTCACAGGCAAGTGTATGTGCTTCTTCATTATCACTTATGGCTGCAGGTGTTCCTATAAAAAGACCAGTTGCAGGTATTTCTACAGGACTTGTGACAGGAGATTCAGACGATGATTATCTTGTATTAACAGATATTCAGGGACTTGAAGATTTCTTTGGAGACATGGACTTTAAAGTTGCTGGAACAGATGAAGGAATTACTGCTATCCAGATGGATATTAAAATTCATGGTCTTACAAAACCTGTTATAGAGGAAGCAATTAGAAAGACTAAAGAAGCAAGAACATATATACTTCATGATATTATGAATCCTGTTATAGAAACAGCAAGACCAGAAGTAGGTAAATATGCACCGAAAATTGTTCAAATAATGATCGATCCAGCAAAAATTGGTGATGTTGTAGGACAAAGAGGAAAAGTTATTAATGAAATTATTGATAGAACAGGTGTTAAAATAGACATTACTGATGACGGTGCTGTATCAGTTTGTGGTGTTGAAAAAGAAAATATGGATGAAGCCCTTAAAATAATCAAAACTATTGTTACTGATTTTGAAGAAGGACAGGTATTTGAAGGAAAAGTAATAAGCATAAAAGAATTTGGTGCGTTTTTAGAGTTTGCACCTGGAAAAGAAGGAATGGTTCATATTTCTAAGATTTCAAAAGAGAGAGTAAATAGAGTTGAAGATGTTCTTACATTAGGCGATGTTGTAAAAGTTGTATGCCTGGGTAAAGACAAAATGGGTAGAATCAGCTTTAGTATGAAAGACGTAAAATAGCATAAAACAAATAGATTTTGAGGGAGAAAAGATGGGATTATCAAAAGACGAAAAACTGGAAATTATACATGCCATGGGAGCTGATGCCGAGCACGTGCTAGCTATTCTGATTGATTTGCAGTATAAGTCAGATAAAAGTTATATTGATGAGGAGACAGCTGAACTGGTAGCAAAAGAAACTGGTATATCACTTACGCGTATTTATGATATTCTTACTTTCTATGCTATGCTTCATGCAAAACCAAGTGGCAAATACGTTATTGAAGTATGCAATAGTGCACCTTGTTACTATAACAAATCTACACAGGTAGCTGAAATTTTAGAAGCTGAGCTTGGAATCAAAATGGGTGAGACTAGTGAAGATAAAATGTTTTCTCTTCACTATACACCATGCGTAGGAATGTGTGAAATAGGTCCAATTATTAAAATAAAAGATAAAATATTTGGGCATTTAACCCCTGAAAAAATAAAAGAAATAATCAAAGATCTGAGAGGGGGAAATCTAAATGTCTAAAAAAGTTAATTTACTATTAAAGGGAGCAGGCAAAATAGATCCTGTTTCAGTTAAAGACTATGAAGAAATTGGTGGCTATAAAGCTATAAAAAATGTAATGAAAATGTCAGATGATGATATTGTTAAAACATTACTAGATGCAAAACTTCTAGGTAGAGGCGGGGCTGCATATCCAGCAGGAAGAAAATGGCAGCAACTTCATAGTATAAAAGAAGAACCTAAATATATTGTTTGTAATGCTGATGAAGGAGAACCAGGGACCTTTAAGGACAGAGAATTATTAATGAATACTCCTCACAGAGTTATCGAAGGTATGATTATTGCAGGATATTTCTTTAAAGCCGAAAGAGGAATTATATATATCAGAGGTGAATACAGAAGTATAAGAAATATATTCATGGATGCAATAGAAAGTGCAAAAGCTGCAGGTTATTTAGGGGAAAACATTTTAGGTAAAAAAGGTTTTAACTATGATATTACTGTTGTTTCAGGAGCAGGAGCCTATGTATGTGGAGAAAATTCAGCTCTTCTTAATTCTATAGAAGCAAAAGTTGCTAGACCTAGAATTAAGCCACCTCATCTGGCGGAAGTGGGTCTATATCAAAAACCTACACTTGTAAATAATGTAGAAACAATTGCATGTGTTTCTTTAGTTTTTTCAGAAGATGGAAAAGCATTTAAGGATTGTGGATATAAGAGTGATGGTGGCTCCAAACTTGTATCTTTGACTGGACATGTAAAAAATAGTGGCGTATATGAAGTTTGTCATGGTATAACTTTAAATGATATTATTTTTGATCAAGAATTAGGTGGCGGAATAGTTGAAGATAAAAAACTTAAATTTATTCATATGGGAGGACAATCAGGTCCATTGGCCTTTCCAGAGCATTTGGATGTTAGATATTGCTGGGATGATTTAAAAGAGCATAAACTTGCAATTGGCTCAGGAGCATTTGTTGTTCTAGATGAAGATGTATGTCTTGTAGAATATAATATAAAAGTTATGGAGTTTTTTGTTTATGAATCATGTGGTAAATGTTCACCATGTAGAATAGGAACAACTAGAATTCTTGAACTTTTAAATAAATTATCAAAAGGTGAAGCTGTAAAAGGTGACCTTGAAAATCTGGAAGATTTAATAAATAATGTTACAAAACTTTCTGCTTGTGGATTAGGACAATCAGCATGTAAGTCTTTAGAATCAGCTCTGAAATATAGAAGAGAAGAGTTTGAGGCTCATATAAAAGGTGAATGTCCTGCTAAAA
>CAXXOZ010000016.1:0-27742 GCA_963676435.2 uncultured Parasporobacterium sp. | reverse complement strand
TGGCGGGATTAACCTTGAAGATATTAAGGCTCCCGAGTGTTTCGAAATAGAAGAAGCGTTAAAAAAAGAACTGAACATCCCTGTTTTCCACGACGACCAGCATGGCACTGCCATCATCTCGGCGGCAGGATTGATAAATGCGCTGGAAATCACCCACAAATTAATTGAAGATGTCAAGGTTGTAGTCAGCGGTGCTGGAGCTGCAGCCATTTCTTGCGTGAAACTGTATATTAGCCTGGGAGTTGAACCCGAAAATGTAGTTATGATAGACAGTAAAGGGGTAATTAACCGCGATCGCACCGACCTGAATCCATATAAACAACAATTTGTTACCACCGAAAAATAAATACGCTGGAAGAAGCAATGGTGGGTGCAGATGTTTTTCTGGGACTTTCAGTAGCCGATGTTGTTACTCCTAAAATGATAAAATCGATGGCTAAAAATCCGGTTGTTTTTGCCATGGCCAATCCAAACCCGGAATTACTTACGAAGATGCTACTGCTACAAGGAAAGATATTATTATGGCAACCGGGCGCAGCGATTATCCAAACCAAATTAACAATGTACTGGGATTTCCGTTCATCTTCAGGGGAGCGCTCGATGTAAGGGCAACAACTATTAACGAGGAAATGAAAATGGCAGCCGCCAAGGCGCTTGCTAAACTTGCAAAAGAATATGTACCCGAAATGGTTGCAAAAGCATACAACCAGAACAACATTGTTTTTGGCAAAGATTACATCATTCCCAAACCTTTGGATCCAAGACTGATTACTAC
Organism: uncultured Parasporobacterium sp.; assembly: GCA_963676435.2. Taxonomy (GTDB): domain Bacteria; phylum Bacillota; class Clostridia; order Lachnospirales; family Lachnospiraceae; genus CAXXOZ01. The sequence continues at coordinate 26,967 of CAXXOZ010000016.1, read as the reverse complement.
CGTTTCGCCTGCTGTTGCCCACGCAGCCATGGAAACAGGTGTTGCCCGGAAACCAATAAAAAGCTGGGCCGGATACGAGCGCGAACTGACAGATCGTTTGGGTATCGACAATAAACTGATAATGGCCATTCGCAATAAAGCCAAACATGATCCAAAACGAGTTGTTTTTGCTGAAGCCAACAGTTTTAGAATATTAAAGGCCGTGCAGTTTGTAATTCGCGAAGGCATTGCCAAACCTATATTATTGGGGAATGAGGCTAAAATTAAAGCATTGATAGAAGAGAATCAGCTTGACATTCAGGATGTACCAATCATTGATCTGTGCGAATCAGTAACCGATGAAAAAAGACATCAGTATGCCAAAATACTTTACGAAAAGCGCAAACGTAAAGGCATGACTTACAACGAAGCCGTAGAAAAAATGTTAAATCGCGATTATTTTGGTCCGATGATGGTTGAAACCGGTGAGGCTGATGCCTTTATCTCCGGATTTTCGCGCAAATATTCATCTACTATTCGTCCTGCACTTCAGGTTGTTGGCGTAAAAAAAGAATTCGACCATATAGCCGGCATGTACATTCTTTTATCGAAACGTGGCCCATTGTTCCTGTCAGATACAACCGTGAATATGAATCCATCAGCACAGGTACTCGCCGACACTACCATACTTACGGCTGCCGAGGTTAAGAAGTTTAATATAGAACCACGCATTGCAATGCTTTCTTACTCTAACTTTGGTGCATACAAAGGTGAGGGAAGTCCGATTCGGGTGAAAGAAGCTGTGGCTCTTTTACATGAAAAATATCCGGATTTAATCGTAGATGGCGAAATGCAAGCCAATTACGCTTTAAACGGAAAACTTCGGTATTCAAGATATCCGTTTAACAAACTGGGCGACAGAGATGCCAACACCCTGATCTTTCCGAATCTGAGTTCTGGCAATATCACTTACAAAATTTTGCAGGCCCTGGGACCATCAGAAGCAGTTGGCCCGATATTGATGGGAATGAAAAAACCGATCCATATTTTACAGAGAGACAGTACTGTTCGGGAAATCATAAATATGACAGCTATTGCCGTAATAGATGCACAGACAACGATTCGGGCGAAGATTAATGAACGAAACTAAAAAAGGATGGTATCTTTTTAACTGGTACCATCCCTATTAAATTACAGATATTTTAGTAACATCAAATTTTAACAACCGAATCACAAAACCATTTCTATTTTATTGCAAGAATTAATTAGCGGGTACTTTTAAAGGGATATATAGATCAACATTACAAATATCCGGTTGATTCTTACCTCCGTATCTCCTGTTCTGATCAACATACTTCCACTCAACACGATCAGAACCTATTATTGCCGGATTGCTCACCAGTTTAGCCTTAAAATCGATTGGTTGTTCTTTATAAAGATTAAAAGTACCGTGAATTGTTGTTTGTCCTACTCCTCCGCCCGTCGTCCCTGTTCCTTCAACCCGTTCTCCTCCTGCTTTTATAAGCGACATTTCAACAACTTCTCCTTCTATGGCTTCCAGCCACTTCGAATTATCAAAATCATAACTTGCAACATGAACTGTTCCGGTTACAGTAACAATAACATAATTAAATTCTTCCAATTCATCACATCCCCCTAAAAAGGTAAAAACAAGTAATATCAAAATTCTTAATTTCATATCAATCAATTTTGGCGATATATTTCTTAATTTATGAAATAATCACCTGAAAAACAATGTTTAACATAAGGCATGCTTTTATAACACGAAACTACTAAGCTTTGGAAAAACATAGTTTTTCATTCCGCCTGAAATTCGATAATAAAAATGAAGATTGGATGGGAAACACCTGCCTGCCATCAGGCAAGTTTACAGAACCTGCTCCCAATCTAGTTCGAAGGTTGACGCCATCTAGAAAACAAAAATCAATTATCAGAAACCAACGCCAATACCCAGACTGAAATAAGGTTCCCAATCCTTGTACGGCGAATTTTCATGATTCAGCACATCGAATAATACCTGTGCATTCAACCATGTATTTCTTGAAATCGGTTGGCTGTATCCTCCACCTACATAAAAAATAGGAGCAACTTTTCGCTCATCGTGCCCATCGCTATAAAACCATTTATAACTCATTACCGAGAATTCAGCGTGGGTGTAAAGTCGCGGAGTAACACGAAACCGGTTAAAAATACTGGCACCGTAGTTCGAACCATTTTGTTCAACGGTATAACCTTTTTTCACTGATGTATTCATATGAAACCTGGGCACCAACTGATAATTTTGGACTGAGTTTATAAGCAACCAACGGCTGAGCGCCAACAACACTATAATTTCTGCTAAAATTCATGGTAACATAACCACCGTAGTAAATCCGGCTTTTATCAAGTTTGGGCTTAACAATCTCCTCTTCCTGATTTTGATCTGAAACACGTGTGCTATCCTGCACCTGTGTATATCCTGTTATGGTTAGCATGAGGAATACACCGAGAAATAAAATTAATTTCATTGGTTACGATATTTAATTTATTGATAAAAGATACAGAAAATAAAACACTTAATCCACCCTTCAAGTCAACAGATAACAGTTATATCAGGTGAATTCTTTTAGAATTTCCTCCTTTCATGAATAATATTTCAATTTCAGCCTTATTTTTGTTTTCATGAACGTTGATAAATATCCGTCACGACTATTGGAAAATGCCGTGAATGAATTCTCGAAACTTCCCGGCATTGGGAGAAAGAGCGCCCTGCGTCTGGTACTGCACCTGTTGCGCCAGGACGTTGAAGAGGTAAATGCTTTTGGTAATAGTCTGATCCAGCTTCGGAATGAAATAAAACACTGTAAAATCTGCCACAATATTTCTGATACAGAAACCTGTCAGATCTGTTCAAATCCTTCGCGCAACGAAAGTGTAATTTGTGTGGTTGAAAACATCCGCGATGTAATGTCGATTGAAAATACGCATCAATTTAATGGATTGTATCATGTGCTGGGCGGTATTATTTCACCGATGGATGGCATTGGACCTTCGGAACTTGAGATTGATTCTTTGGTAGAGCGAATAGAAAACAACGAGGTTATTGAGGTTATTCTGGCACTGTCGACAACAATGGAAGGAGATACAACCAACTTTTATATTTACAGGAAACTCAAAAACAAAGACATCAAAATCTCAACACTTGCCCGTGGCGTTTCCATTGGCGACGAGCTGGAATACACTGATGAAATTACACTGGGCCGTTCGTTACTGAACCGGGTTCCTACGAAAGTTCGGTTGGAAAATAAAATAATGAATATCAGAAATCAGGAATCTTTTCGTTATGAAAAGTAAACATTACATTTGACAAACGATAAACGGACTGAAAAATAAACTATAAAGGAAGGATAATAAAGGACAACCCGGATTGATTTCGGCTTCCTGCGTTGTCTTCCGACTTCACAAATGGAACTTTCGGTAATAATAGTCAACTACAACGTCAAACATTTTTGGAGCAGTGCCTGCATTCTGTGCAAAAAGCTTCAAAGAATATTGATATTGAAATTTTTGTAGTCGACAATAACTCGGTGACGGTTCTGCACAATTGATCAATGAGAAATTTCCTGATATTCATTTTATTGAAAACAAGGAAAATGTTGGTTTTTCAAGGGCAAACAATCAGGCCATTGCCTTATCCAAAGGAAAATATATTCTTCTTTTAAATCCTGACACGGTGGTTGAAGAAGACACCTTTGAAAAGGTTATTTCGTTTATGAATACGCATAAGGATGCAGGAGGACTGGGAGTTAAAATGATCGATGGGAAAGGAACTTTTCTGCCGGAATCGAAGCGGGATTGCCAACACCCTGGATTGCCTTTTATAAAATATTCGGGCTGGCAAAGTTATTTCCAAAATCGAAACGTTTTGGCAAATACCACCTCTCCTATTTAAACGAAAACGAAATCAATGAAATAGATGTATTGGCAGGAGCCTTTATGTTAATGCGGAAATCGGTTCTCGATAAAGTTGGCCTGCTTGATGAAACCTTTTTTATGTATGGCGAAGACATTGATCTGTCGTATCGTATTCAACTGGGAGGTTTTAAAAATTATTATTTCCCTGAAACCACCATCATTCATTACAAAGGTGAAAGCACCAAAAAAGGCTCGCTGAATTATGTGAAGGTGTTTTATAACGCCATGATGATTTTTGCGAAAAAACATTTTCAACGAAAAGCCGGTATCTTCATTTTGATTATTCAGTTGGCTATTTACTTCAGAGCACTGCTTTCGGTTGCAAAACGTATTTTTCAGAAAATTTATTTACCGATTCTCGACGGAGTGCTCATATTTTTGGGATTCTATTTCATCACTCCATTATGGGAAAACATTCGTTTTGGTTATCCCGATTATTACCCTGACGAATTTATCAGTATTGTTGTATCTGCACTTAATTCAATAGATGAACCTTGTATAAATGCCCCTGCAGCCATTATTACATCACTATCATATCCTGGCATCGCCCAAGGCTCTGGGATTACGTGACTATCAACTGGAGCAGCTTTTTGTATGCCTTTACAGAATTCAATCACTGCATCCTCCCTGCCAAATTCTATTGATTGTATTATATCAAATCTTTCCTCTTTTGAATCTGGTACTGCTTTAAAACCAAAACCTTCATAAAGTTCAGCTGCAAAAATCGCACCTTTTAATGCACTAAGGGTAACATTTGGAGCCAAAAAAATTCCCTGATAAAAACTTCTTAGTATTCCAAGGCTTGCCCCTACTTCTTTTCCAAGACCAGGCGAAGTTAATCTATAAGCTGCGTTTTGAATACATTCTTTAGTTCCAACTATATATCCGCCAGTAGGTGCCAAACCTCCTCCTGGATTCTTGATTAGAGAACCTACTACCATATCTGCTCCATAATCAGACGGTTCAGATTTTTGTACAAATTCCCCATAGCAATTATCAACCATTATTATAATTTTAGAATTTATATTTTTTATATAAGTTATTACTTCACCTATTTGTTCAGAAGACAAACTCTTTCTAACTTGATAACCCTTTGATCTTTGTATTATTACCATTTTTGTTTTATTCTTTATATTTTTGCTAATTTCAGCAAAATCAAAGTCGCCGTTATCTTTTAGGTCTACTTGTTTATAAATAACACCGTAGTCCTTTAAAGAACCACTACATTCACTGATTCCTATAACCTTTTCTAAAGTATCATAAGGCTTACCTGTAATAGATAGCAATTCATCATTTGGTCTCAGATTACTACTCATAGCTATATTTAAAGCATGAGTACCTGAAACAATCTGTGGCCTGACTAAAGCATCCTGAGTGGAAAAAATTTTAGCATATACTTGTTCTAATAAATCCCTTCCATCGTCGTTGTATCCATATCCAGAGCTTGTTGTAAAATGCACATCACTCACTCTACAATCCTGCATAGCTTTTAAAACTTATATTGATTGTATTCAGCAATTTCTTCAAGAAATTTAAATCTTTTTTCAAGTTTTTTTTCTATTTTTTCACTAATAGCAATAAGCTCATCTGAAATACCTAGTTCTTTCAACATAAAATTATATAATCTCCTTAATTGTCAATCTCTCTATCATATATTCAAAAATTGAATCTTTTTTAAAATTAAATTTTTCATAATCTAACCAAGTTACAGTCTTTTCTCTTTTAAACCAAGTCAATTGCCTTTTCGCGTAATGTCTTGTTTCTTTTTTTATTTTTTCGACAGCTTCATCAAGAGATAGTTCATTATATAAATACTCTATTATTTCTTTATATCCAATCCCCTGCATTGAAATCATATTTCTATTCAAACCTAAATTAAGTAAAGCTTCCACTTCTTTTACTAAACCTTTAGCAAGCATTATATCCACACGCTCATTAATTCTTTCATAAAGCATACTTCTATCCATATTTAAAACAAAGTACTCGAAGTTAAAAACTGACTCTTTCTCTTTTTGGTCTTTATTGTGTTTAGAAATCTTTTCTCCTGTTTGTTTATAATACTCAAGTGCTCTAATTACACGTTTTATATTATTGAAATGTATTTCATTAGCTGCTTCTGGGTCTATATCTTTTAATATATCATGAAGTTTTTCTGGTGAATTATCTTTTGCATAGTCATATAAATAATCCTCTATATTCATTGTCAGTTTCAGTGTCTGAAAAATCAATGTCGTATATTACTGATTGAATATAAAAGCCTGTTCCGCCAACAATGATAGGTATTTTGTTTTTTGAATGAATTTCATTGATATATTTAGTTGCAAGATCTTTAAATTTATAAATATTAAATTCTTCTTTTGGATCTATTTCATCAATTAAGTAATGTTTTATCCCCTGCATTTCTTCAGGCATAACTTTTGCTGACCCTATATCTAAATATTTATAAACTTGAATTGAATCCGCACTTATTATTTCTCCGTTTATTTTTTTTTGCTAATTGAATAGACAGATCAGTCTTACCAACAGCTGTTGGTCCTGTTAAAATAACCAAAGGTTTCTTCATTACACAATCCTCTTGAATTTTTTTTCTAGTTCAAATTTTGACATGGAAATAATTGTCGGCCTTCCATGCGGGCAATTGTAAGGATTATCTAGGGACAATAAATCTTTTATCAAAGAATTCACTTCGCTATATGATAGCTTATTGTTACCCTTAACTGCAGCTTTACAAGAGACTGCTGCGATTTTTTCCTTAATAAGTTTCGAATCTATAGAGTCTAAAATATCAATAAATAATTGTTTTGTATTTATAGAAAATACATTATCAGGAACACCACGAATCTGATATTCCCTTCCACCCAAAATGTTCTATTTCAAACCCTAATTCTTTAAATGAATCAATGTTTTTTATCAAAAGATCTACTTCACTTTCTGAAAGTGTTATAACAATTGGTGGATTTAGCATTTGAGAAGTATTGATTTTATCTTCTTTTAATATTTTTTCATATAAAACTTTTTCATGAGCTGCATGTTGATCAATAATAAATAGTTCATTTTTAAATTCAACAAGCCAATATGTATTAAAAACTTGTCCGATCACCTTATGATCTGGTACTGATTCCTTTACTAAAAATTTCTCTTCAAATAATGTTATTTGTTCAGGCTCTTTAATATATTCTACTTTAGGTTCTTCCTTTATATACTGAAATCTATTAGTTTCAAATGGCTCTGGAATTGAAATTTTCTTTTCTTCAATTATTTCTTTTGTAGGCGAAAGTTCTATCTTAGGAATGTATTCTTTTTTTTCTAAAGCTTTTGATATTGTCTTATATATCTCATCATATATTTCTGTTGTATTTTGAAATCGTATTTCCATTTTCGAAGGATGGACATTCACATCATAAATATCGTTATTTACCTGAATGTTTAAAACCGCAAAAGGATAATTGTGATGCATTATATATGATTTATATCCATCCTCTATAGCGTTATAAACAACACTACTTTTTATATATCTTCCATTTATAAAATATGTTTCATAATTTCTATTTCCTCTTGAAATTATAGGCTTTCCTATATAACCGTTTATTTTTATATTAGGGTGATCATTGCTAAGTTCTAATATATTATCTGTAACATCTTTTCCATAAATATTATATATATTTTCTTTTAAATTACCTTTGCCCGGTGTAAATAGCTTGTTTTTATTGTTCACAATATATTTTATAGATATTTCCGGATGGGATAAAGCTATTTTTTCTACAATTGTGCCTATATAACCTGCTTCAGTTGAATTACTCTTTAAAAACTTTCTTCTAGCTGGAGTGTTATAAAATAGATTTTTAACTATAAATGTCGTCCCTTTGGGAACTCCCACATCGGATATCTCTTCTTCTATACCTCCATTTATCACATACCTTGTTCCAGTTAAACCTTCTTTTGTTTTTGAGATAAGCTCTACCATTGAAACGGCAGCGATACTTGATAAAGCTTCACCTCTAAAACCCAAAGAATTAATTTCTGTCAAATCTTCAGCTTTGGATATTTTACTGGTTGCATGTCTTAAAAAGGCAGTTGGTATTTCAGTGTTTTCTATTCCTGCACCATTATCTGTGATTCTTATTAATGAAACTCCACCATCTTTTATTTCAACTGTAATTGCAGTTGCATCAGCATCTATAGCATTTTCAATTAATTCCTTAACAACTGAAGCAGGTCGGTCTATAACCTCACCTGCAGCAATTTGATTTATGGTTTCCTGATTTAATAATTTTATTTTCCCCATTCTACCACCTGTTATTGATTTTATTTTGTAAATTAAATAAAATATTTAATGCTTCAATTGGAGTTATCTTTGATAAATCCATATTCTTTAGTTCGTCTATAATATAATCGTCTTTTAAAACATCGAACATTGCTATTTGTGAGTTATCAGTAGTAGTTTCGATTTTTTTAATAGAAGAATTCGGCTTTAATGCAATGTCTGTATCTGTTAATTCTTGTAAAATCTCTTTTGCCCTGCTGATTATCACATCTGGTACTCCAGCAAGTTTAGCTACCTGAATACCGTAACTTTTATCGGCTCCACCTTTTACAATTTTTCTTAAAAAGACGATATCATCACCTTTTTCTTTTACAGCAATACAATAATTATTTACTCCTTTTAATATGCCTTCAAGTTCGGTAAGTTCATGATAATGAGTCGCAAAAAGAGTTTTAGCTCCAAGTAGTTTTGAATTGCTAATATATTCAATAACCGACCAAGCTATACTAAGTCCATCAAATGTACTAGTTCCTCGTCCTATTTCATCTAAAATTAAAAGGCTTTTTGGAGTTGCGTTTCTTATAATATTTGCAACCTCATTCATTTCCACCATGAAGGTACTTTGACCAGTTGAAAGATCATCCGAGGCACCTACACGAGTAAATATTCTGTCACAAATCCCAATGTTTGCATAAGAGGCAGGTACAAAACTTCCCATTTGTGCCATTAATACTATCAAAGCTGTTTGCCTCATATAGGTTGATTTACCAGCCATATTGGGGCCAGTAATTATAGAAACTCTTTTTTCTCCATGATCAAGGTATGTGTCATTAGCAACAAACATATCATTTGAAATCATCATTTCCACAACAGGATGTCTTCCATCCTTTATATCAATTATACCTTTTTCATTAATTATAGGTTTCACAAAATTATTATGCTCAGCAACTATTGCAAGAGAGGAAAAAACATCTATCCAAGCAATCATTTTTGCAGTTTCTTGAATCCTAACAACTTCAGAAGAAATTTTCTCTCGAATTTCGTTAAATAACTCATATTCTAGAGAGAATAGCTTGTCTTCTGCTCCTAAAATAATATCCTCAAGGTCTTTAAGCTCATTAGTTGTGTATCTTTCAGCGTTACTCAAAGTTTGCTTTCTTACATATTCTTCTGGTGCCATATCTTTGTAAGAATTTGTTATTTCAATACAGTAACCAAAAACCTTATTATATTTTATTTTCAAACCTTTAATACCAGTTCGTTCACGTTCTCTGTTTTCTAATTCTGAAAGCCAATTTTTCCCTTCAGTTTTTGATTTTCTCAATTTGTCAACTTCATAATTGAAAGATTCCTTAATAATACCTCCATCTTTTACATTTATCGGTGGTTCTTCAACTATTGATTTTTCAATTAATTCAGCAATATCTTCTAGCGGATCAAGGTTATTGTATATATCGCAAAGTAACGACGACTTATAATTTTTTAAAATATATTTTATATGAGGTAACATCGATAAAGAGTTCTTAAACGCAATCAAGTCTCTAGGGTTAGCAGAATAGAAAGAAATTTTTGTTATTAATCTTTCTAAATCATATATTGGATTTAAGTACTCTCTAAGTTCATCTCTTTCAATTAAAGAAGTATTTAATTCTTCAATAGAATCTTGTCTATCAATAATATCTTTGCTTGAAATAAGTGGTTGCTCAATAAAGCTTCTCAACATTCTGGCGCCCATGGCTGTTTTAGTTTTATCTAAAACCCATAATAAAGAGCCTCTTTTTATTTTTTCTCTTAAAGTTTCTGAAAGTTCAAGATTTCTTCTTGTGAAAGTATCTAAGATCATGAATTTACCAGTTGAATAAGGAATTATTTTGGTCAAATGAGTTAGTGCTGTTTTTTGGGTTTCATATAAGTATTTTAATAATGAACCCGCAGCTAAAATCCCAAAAGGAAATTCATCTAATCCTAAACCTGACAAAGAAATAACTTTAAAATGTTGACATAATACTTTTTTACATTCACTGTCATCAAAATACCACGGCTCCAGAGAAAAAACTGATATGTTTAACTTGTTTTTTATATCTTCTATATCGATACCACTAACATAAAAAGCATCATTACAAATAATTTCTGTTGGAAGATATTTATTTATTTCATCAACTAATTCTCTTAAAGATGTAGCTTCTGTTACATAAAAATCTCCTGTTGTAATATCTGCTATAGCGATACCAAAACAATCTTCAAAATAAACTAAACTCATAAGGTAATTGTTTTTTGTTTCATCAAGAGCGCTTGTATTAATATTTGTTCCTGGGGTTACAACTCTAACAACTTCTCTTTTTACTAAACCTTTTGCCAGCTTTGGGTCTTCAACTTGTTCTCCTATTGCTACCTTGTACCCTTTACTTACTAGTTTATTTAGATAACCTTCAAGAGCATGATATGGAACTCCACACATAGGTGCTCGCTCTTCTAATCCACAATCTTTTCCAGTTAAAGTGATTTCTAGTTCTCTTGATGCAGTTATTGCATCATCAAAAAACATTTCATAAAAATCTCCGAGTCTAAACAAAAGTATACAATCACTATATTTTTCTTTTGTTTCCATGTATTGTTGCATCATTGGAGAGAGTTTTGCCATTTCCCTTTTATCCTTTCACAGTACCTATATAGTAAAAACCTTTTGATTCATCTAAATGCACATTTATTAATTTTCCAATTAGTGATTTATCACCCTTAAAATGTACAATTAAATTATTTGATAATCTTCCGCTAATCATATTTTCATCCTGATCATTTACATCTTCAACTAGTACTTCGAATATTTGACCCACATTTTTATCTGTTAACTGAGCTGAAATCTTTTGAATTTCTTTTTAATAATCTATCAAATCTATTTTTTATAATATTTTCTGGTACTTGATTTTCCATTTTTGCTGCTGGAGTTCCTGTTCGCTTTGAATAAATAAAAGTATATGCACTATCATATTTAACTTTTTTTAACTTACATCAAGTGTATCTTCAAAAATCTTCTTCTGTTTCTCCTGGGAATCCAACAATAATATCTGTAGTTAAGGAAATATCAGGCCATAGCAGTTTTGATTTTGTCAACAAGGTTTAAATAGTCTTCCTTAGAGTATTTTCTATTCATTTCTTTTAATACTTTTGTACTACCTGATTGAACTGGTAAATGTAAATGATTGCATATTTTATTTGAATTTTTCATCACCTCTATAAGGTCTTCAGACAAATCTTTTGGATGAGGAGTCATAAAACGAATTCTTTTTAAGCCCTCAACTTTTTCTATCTGTGATAAAAGATTAGAAAAACTTATTTTTTCTTCAAAATCGTTTCCATAGGAATTAACATTTTGACCTAAAAGCATGATTTCTATTACTCCATCAGAAACAAGGTTTTTAATCTCTTTTATAATATCTTCCGGCTTTCTGCTTCTTTCTCTACCTCTTACATAAGGCACTATACAATAACTGCAAAAATTGTTGCATCCAAACATTATATTAACACCAGATTTAAAAGGGAATTTTCTTTCAATTGGAAGTTCTTCAACTATCTCATTTGTGTGGTCTAATATTTCAATTACCATTTTTTTATCTTGTAGCCTATCATAAAGTAATTCTGCTAGCTTATAAATATTATGGGTTCCAAAAATAATGTCTACAAATTTGTAACTTGATTTAATTTTTTCTACAACTTCTTTTTCCTGCATCATACATCCGCAAAGAGCAATCATCATGTCAGGATTTTTCTGTTTGATTGTTTTTAAGTAACCAAGCCTTCCATATACTTTTAAGTTTGCGTTTTCCCCTTACTGTACATGTGTTATATATAACAAAATCTGCCTGTTCTGAATCTGTTTCTACATAACCAACTTCCCTCTAAAATCCCAAGAAGTTTTTCAGAATCCTTTGCATTCATTTGACAACCAAAGGTTTTTACACAATACTGTTAATGGTCTGCCTAGTTTTATAGATTTTTCTCTTAGTATTTCCTTACATTTTTCAATAAAATAATATTGTCTTTCTGATTCTGCACTCACTTTTAATTCACTTTCTTTTCTTATATTTTTAAAGGGTAGCGATTTACACTACCCTTTTATAATTTCTTATCTTATTTGTCCATTTCCATAAATAATATATTTTGTGGTAGTTAATTCTTTTAATCCCATCGGACCTCTTGCATGCAATTTTTGTGTACTAATACCTATTTCGGCACCAAAGCCAAATTCAAATCCATCTGTAAATCTTGTAGAAAGCATTTACATATACAGCTGCTGAATCGATTTCATCAAGGAATTTATTAGCACTATCGTAACTTGATGTTATTATGGAATCGCTATGTTTTGTATTATATTTATTGATATGATAAATTGCTTCGTCAATATCTTTAACTGTTTTTACTGAAATAATATAATCTAAATATTCTTTGCCCCAATCTTCATCGCTCGCTTTTATAATTTCAGAAGAAACATTCATGGCTTTTTCATCACCTCTTATTTCTACATTTTTTTCTAAAAGCTTAGCAACTATTTTTGGTAAAGCATCTGATATTATATTTTCGTTAATTACTAGAGATTCTAATGCATTACAAACTCCAATTCTTTGAGTTTTTGCATTGAAAATAATATCAACTGCCATATCAATATCAGCACTTTCATCTACATATACATGACAATTACCTGTACCAGTTTCAATAACAGGAATTTTACTGTTTTCAACAACTGCATTTATCAATCCTGCACTACCTCGAGGAATTAACACATCGATATATTCACTCATTTTCATAAATTCAGTGGTCGTTTCTCTATTAGTATCTTCAATTAACTGTACAGCGTCTTCAGATACATCTACTGATTTAAGTGCATTTTTAACAACTTCTACAATTTTAATATTAGAGTTTATAGCATCTGAACCGCCTTTTAAAATTACTGCGTTTCCAGTTTTGAAGCATAGACCAAAAGCGTCTACAGTAACATTTGGTCTTGCCTCATATATAATACCAATAACCCCAAGAGGTACTCTCTTAGTTCCAATAACTAATCCATTTGGCATTTTTTTCATTCCAGTAACTTCACCCACTGGATCATCTAGCGAGATAACCTGTAACAAACCTTCAGCCATACCTGAAATTCTTTCTTTTGTTAGCAATAATCTATCAATAAGGGCTGGTTTCATATTATTTGCTTTTCCATTTTCAATATCTTTAGCATTTGCTGAGATTATTTCATTTTCATTAGCTATTAAAGCATCAGCAACAGCTTTGAGTGCTTCGTTTTTTTTGTTAATACCAAGTTTTTGCAGGCTAGCAGACACTTCCACCGCTTTTTCACCCATTTTTTCTAACATAACATTCATGTAATTACCTCCCTATTTAACAAAAACATTTATATTTTCATTATCCTCGTTTATACAACCAGAGTATTCACCTTTTTCTTCATGTAGTAAAGTCATCCCTGGATATTTATATATTGAAAGAATGTTTTTGTTTCTTTTAAAAGTTTTATTTATAGTTTTTGAAACAATAAATATATTATTTATATATTCTTCAACAGTGACATTTTTATCAAAAATAATATCGACTTTTCCTCTTTTTATATTAAAAAATTCGCTACCTCTTTCAGTATTTAATTTTATATAAGGCATATTATCAATTACATATGATTTGGCAATATCTTCAGTTATATTTACATTTTGGTTTCTACAGTTTGTACTTTCTTTGTTTTGAAAATTATAAAAATTAATAATTTCTTCTCTGGTTGTGAAGTTTATTGAAGAATATATCAGATAATCTTCTATAACTTTTATAGGTGTAAATGAAGTTGAATAGTGAGCGTGTGCAATTACTTCTTGAAGCAGATCATCACCTAATAAAAAAATGTCTGATATTAATTGTTGTGTATTAATTATGGAAATACTTTCAACGCAAGCTTCTTCCTCACTGATTTTCTTATAAAGATCATCTTTAAATAATGAATAACCAGTTTTAATAATACTATGTGTATTAGATATTGGTAGAATCTTCTCTACTCCATTATTCTTTAAGTTTTTATCAAATATTTCCTGTTCTGTTTTTTCTTTTGTATTTATTAATTTTTGTTCAAATCCAAAAAATCCTTTTTCTTTGTTGATTGATGTAGCCTTTAGATTTTCATATTGTAATAAAATATAATTATCATTTAATGGGAATATTCGTATCTTTTTTTTATGTGGATATAATTCAATGTCATCATATACTGAATAAATTTTTTCATACTCATTATCTAGATAATAATATTTATATAACTGGATTTCAGTATTATTTTTTTCTGATTGAACAATAGAAGAAAATAAAATATAATCAGAATTCATATAACTTTCTTCAATATTCATAATACTAAATTTTTTAATTTTTGGTAATATTTCTTCTCTGTTATTAGTTTCAAGATCTAGTAAATAATACTTTACGGAATTTATATCTTGAAACTGACTTTTGTGGTATTTTATTTCCATTACTTTATTTTCTTTTAGCATAATACCTTTAAAGTTTTGAGAGCTTTTTAGTATCTTTATGTTCATAAGCCCTCCTGCTCGTTATTTATGTAATTTTTTATTTTAAAATCATCTTTTTTGTCCGACAAAAATAATGTACCAATGTTTTCTCCACATATTATTTTTTCTATAGAGGAAACACTTTTACCATTAGCAATAACCATATCAGCGCCAGATGCCGTAGCAATTTTTGCAGCAGATAATTTTGTAGCCATTCCACCAGTACCTATTGAAGAGCCAGAAGAACTCTTGCCCATCAAAATTAGATCATCTGTGATTTCAGGCACTAAATCAATAAATTCAGCTTGTGGGTTTTGGTTTGGATCATCTGTAAAAAGACCATCAATATCTGATAAAAGAATCAGTAAATCTGCATTTACCAATGCAGCAACAACTGCAGATAAAGAATCATTATCACCAAATTCTATTTCCTGAGTTGAAACAGTATCATTTTCATTCACTACAGGGATAGCTTTTAATTTAAATAGTTCTTCAAAAGTATTTCTAGCATTTTTTCTACTTCTGTCATTAACCATTGTGAACTTTGTTATTAAAATTTGTGCAGCAATATTATTGTACTCTGAAAATAATTTTTGATATAAAGTCATTAACTGTGCTTGACCAATAGAGGCTACAGCTTGTTTTTGCGCAACAGTTAATTCATTTTTACATAAATTAAGTTTGTTTTTCCCAATAGCAATAGCACCTGATGACACCAAAACAACATCTATACCGCTATTTCTTATATCTGCAAGGGTTCTTACAAGTTTTTCAATTTTCGAAATATTTATATAACCTGATTCAGGATATGTTAAAGACGAAGAACCGATTTTAATTACAATACGCTTCTTGTTCTTAAGTTTTTCTCTATACGAATTCATAATAGGACCTCCCATAATTCCACCCTTAATCATACAACATTTTTACAAATTCTTCAAATACTTTTATTCCGTCTATTGCTGCCGAAGTAATACCTCCAGCATATCCCGCTCCTTCTCCACAAGGATATATACCTTTTATATTTGATTGAAAATCATCATTTCTAACAATTCTGACAGGTGACGATGTTCTACTTTCAACTCCTGAAAGAATACAATCTTCTCTATTAAAGCCTTTTATTATTTTCCCAAAGCGTTCAATACCAGAAATTATTGAAAGGTTAATATCTTCTGTAAATAAATCTCTTAAATTAGAAAATTTTGTTTCACCTTTTGTTATTGGATGAATTTTCCCAAAGCTACTAGACTTTCGGTTTTCTTTATAGTCTATGTATAATTGGTTTGGAATAAATGAATTTCCAGCCTTAAAAGCTTTTTTTTCTAATTCCTCCTGAAAAGAAATACCAGCTAGAGGATAGTTTTTTGAAAAATCATCTGGTGTAACTGAAACAATAATAGCAGAATTAGCATTATCACTGTCTCTTTTTGAGTAACTCATTCCATTCACACATAACCTATCACTTTCAGAAGATGAATTAACGACATATCCTCCAGGACACATACAAAAAGAAAAAACACTTCTTCCTTTATCTGTTTTATGTGTAAGTTTATAGTCTGCTACAGGAAGGTATTTATTGTTCGCGCACCCATATTGTGCTAAGTTGATCATTTCTTGTGGATGCTCTATTCTTACACCTACTGCAAATGACTTTGCCGTCATAAACACGCCTCTTTTATACAGCATTTTAAATGTATCTCTAGAGCTATGCCCTATAGCAAGTATTAAATTTTCACAACACATTTCTTTTTCAATATTATCATTTATTACTTTAATTGCTTCTAGTTTAGTGTTTTTTATAACTAAATCAACTAGCTTAGTGTTAAAAAGTACTTCTCCACCATTCTTTATAATGAATTTCCTCATATTTTTAACTACATTCATTAAAATATCAGTTCCTATATGCGGTTTATTTATGTATAAGATTTCTTCTGGCGCACCGAACTTTACAAATGTTTCTAACACCACTTTATTTCGCCCTACTTTATCATTAACCATTGTATTTAATTTTCCATCTGAAAATGTACCTGCACCACCTTCGCCAAATTGTACATTGGAACAAGGATTAATAATATTATTTTCCCAAAATTTTGTAACCGTTTTTAAACGTTTATCTACATCCTCACCCTGTTCAATGATTATTGGCTTTAAACCAGATAAAACCATAAAATATGCAGCAAACAGACCTGATGGCCCACTTCCTACAATTATCGGTTGCTTGTATTTGTTTTTATTCGAAAAAAGGAAAGGAACATCATATTTTTTTTCAATAAAACATGAAATATTTTTATCTTTAATAGATTTTAAAACTTTTTTCTCATTTTCTACATCAACATCTATAGAATATATAAATTTTATTTGGTTCTTGTCTCTTGCGTCTATAGATTTTTTTGAAATTTTATATGTGAAATTTTGATTATTTGAAATTTTTAATTTTTTAAGTATTCGTAATCTTAATTCATTTTCATCATGGTCTATATCTAATTTTAATTGTGTAATTCTAATCATTATTTATTCCTTCCAGCCTCTTCCCCAGCAATATAACCAGTTGACCAGGCCCATTGAAGATTATATCCTCCACAAATTCCATTTACATCCATAATTTCTCCTGCAAAATACAAGTTCTTTATTAATTTAGATTCCATTGTATTTGAATCAATTTCAGTTGTTAAAATCCCACCTGAAGTGACCTGTGCATTTTCAAATGAGTTTGAAGAAATTACTTTAGTTTTGAATTTTTTGATTTTATTTACAATTGAAGAGATGTCTTTTATTGTCATATATTTTGAAGATTTTGATTCCTTAAAAATAACAGACGCCAGCTTTTTATTTAATATACAGGATAAATGCTCTTCAGGAGTTCTTATATTTGTTTCTACACTTCTACTTAAAAAGTCTATTAACTCCTCAGAAGAATAGTCTGGTAAAAAATCAATATATACATAAATGTTTTTCGTCTTGTTTAAAGCTCTAGTAGCAAAGTGACTTATCTGAAAAACAGGTATTCCTGAAATCCCATAAGAAGTAAGCTGTAACTCTCCTTTGTCATCTGCTACCTGAGTGTCATCTATAAATAATTTTAACTCAGCCGTAGTTCTTATACCAGCTAGTGCTTTATAAAAACCTTCTTCGCATTTTAATGCTACCAGCGCTGGTTGTGGTTTAATAATTGTATGCCCAAGGCGTTTTGCAATAGAATAACCTGTTCCATCTGACCCAGTTTTAGGGGCACTCATCCCACCTGTTGCAAGAATAACAGCATTGTATTTTACTCCTTCAACTTTAAACCCGTTTTGAAATTGTTCTATTTTATTACATTCTTTACCTGTAATGAACTTCACTTCTAGTTCTTCACATTTAAAACGCAATGCATTTAATACAGTTGAAGCCTGTTCTGACATCGGATAAATATATCCATTTTTATTTTTCAAAAGAACTCCAAGGTCAGAAAAAAAATTAAGTGTATTTTCAACATTAAATCTTTTCAAAATATTTTCTATGAAGAGTTTGTCCCCGCCATAATATTTATTTGAACTTATAGATGTATTGGTTAAATTACATTTTCCATTTCCAGTAGAAAGTATTTTTTTCCCTACGCGCTCAGAGTGTTCTAAAACAGTTACATTAGCTCCTTGTTTTGCTGCGCTTATAGCAGCCATTAATCCAGCTGCTCCTCCACCGATTATGATAACATTTTCTGACATAATAACTGCCTCCATTTTCTGATATAAGAATATCACAATAACTTCCTAAATGATAGCTAAAAATCTATGTTAATGTTGATTATTAAACACTGAATTGTTATAATTTAATCGAAAGGTAGATGATTGTTATAGACCAGTATATTGAATTGCAAAAAGAAGACGTTATTTTTAAAACTTTAGATGAAAAATATAAAATTTTATGTATTAAGTGTATAGTGATCCTAGCTTTTTATATACTATTATTCGTTTATTTAAGAATTTGGATAATGGTCGTTTTTGACGTTATTACTATGCCTATATATTTTTATATTTTAACAAGAAAATTTCATCAAAATATTACTTTACATGTTTTTTTAATGCATTTACAGATTGTAATGCATTCTTTTTTTGCAGTTGTTTTATTGGGGTGGGGATTTAATTTTCAGATATTAATTTTCGCAATGATTTCAACTGCATATATTAATAGATATCAATTTACAAAAAACTTGAAGATTTTAACTATTTTTGAGGCCGTACTATTTTTAATTTTAAGAATATTAACTTTTTTTACAGAACCTATATTAATAATTAAACCATTAATTGAAACTTTCATAAACGAATCCTATATCGTTTCTATTATTTCTGTAGTTAATATCTGCATTGGATTTTTTGCCTTGTTTTCTATCGCATGTGTAAATGTTTATACAAATATAATTTCAAATAAGTCTATGGACGAAAGTTTCAAAAATCTTTCTAGAGTTGCTCACATAGACCCACTAACTGATGTTTTAAACAGAAGATTTATATATGATTATATTGATAAATTAGAAGCCTCTCCTAAAGTCAGTAAAAGGTTTAACAATTATGTTGTTGCTTTAGGAGATATTGATGATTTTAAAGATGTTAATGATACATGTGGTCATGAAATTGGAGACGGAGTTCTAAAATCCATTGCTGATATCATGAAACACTCTGTAAGAGAAAACGACTTGATATGTCGTTGGGGTGGCGAAGAATTTTTAATTATCATGCCTGATATTCAACCCGAAGAAGCATTTAAAATAATTGAAAATATAAGAACTTATATAGAACAAAAAGCACATCATTATAATAAATATAGATTTATCGTAACTGCTACTTTTGGTATGGCTATATCTGAAGATCAAACCCAGTTTAACGAAGCTTTAGCTATTGCAGATGAAAATTTATATAAAGGTAAAAAAGTGGTAAAAACATTACGATTTTCAATTTATAATATGCATCTTTTTAATAAGTTTTATTAACTTTTGGCCTTTTGGCAATCTTAACAATTCATCTTCTCCAACAACATTAAATTTTAAAAGTAATATAACATATACTATGACACTAAGAATAATAGATATTAATGTTGAAAAAATATTATTCAAAGTAGTGTTTATTAATTTATATGAAAAGAAAGTTATTACTCCCATTATGCTTGATGAAATAATAGGTGCAATAAATGTTTTTAATATCTCCTGTTTATAACCAAGATGTCTTCTTAATGCAAATGCATTCAAAATTGTAACACAAAAAGCAAAGAATATGTTTGATATAACTAATGAGTAAACTCCAAGATCTGTATATAAAATCAATGGAATCAACAAAAATAAATGCAGCACAAATGAAATAAAGGAATGCTTTACAGGAACACTTATTTTATCAATACCTTGAAGTATCGCATTACTAACTGTTGACAATGAATATACAATAATAAGCACACTTCCCCATTTCAACATATTAGAACCTAAAGTTATATCAAGTCCTCTATATCCGAAAAGCATTTCCATTATAGGTGTTGATAATATTGAAAGTCCCACAGCGCAAGGTATAGCAATAAGCATTGAGAATCTTATACCTGCATTTATTTTGTTTATTGCAGCCCTTATATCCCCTTTAGCTATTGAACTTGATAATGTTGGAATAATTGAACTGGATAAAGCGGAAGCAAAAGCAATAGGAACATTTGCTAAAACAATATACTGACCAGTATATATACCTATTAAAGGATTATATTCTGAAAATGGTACTCCTTTTAAATCCATTATATTGTTGAATATTCCACTGTCAGTTAAGCTACTTAAATTATATATCGTTGTATTAAAAATAACAGGTGCAATTGTCATTGTTAAAATCTTTAAAATTTCTTTATAACTTTCATTTGTATGATTGTGATCTCTTCGGTTTTGCTTAACAATAACACTTTTCCTATATATATAAAAAACAAAACACATAAATAAGAGGGCAACAAAAGCTCCACTTAAAGTCCCTAGTGTTCCACCAGCAGCTCCATAAGCATTTTTTTCATTAACATTTTTTGCAAAATTTACTAAATACAATGCTGCTACTATACTAATAATAGCATTTGCTATTTGCTCAAAAATATTTGATATTGCTGTAGGAATCATATTACCTAATCCCTGAAAATAACCCCTGAAAACCCCTAATACAGACATTATAACAAGAGCTGGCGCTAAAACCTTGATTGCTGTTGAGCTTAAAGGATTGCCATACAATTTCGCAAAAAAGTCAGCTCCAAAGTATGTTATAAGCGAAACAACTATCCCTACTGATGTGGAATAACCTAGCGCTCCTAAAAAAACATGATAAGAATTTTTCATTTTTCCAAGTGATATTCTAGCCGAAACCATTTTGGAAACAGCTAAAGGAAGACTATATGATGAAATCAAAAGCATTAGAGAATATATATTAAATGCAATTGCATACACTCCCATACCATCATCCCCTACAATATTATATAGAGGTATTCTATATGCCAATCCTATTATTCTAACTAAAATAGATGAAAAAGCTAGTATTGAGCTTTGTATAATAAAGTTTGATTTATTTCTATTTCCCATCATTCACCTCTAAGGAAAACTTAAAAGGAAATAATTCATTAAATTTAATTTCCATAATCCCCTTTTGTTTATCTTCTAAAATAATTATACAATCTTGTGTAAATTCCGAAAAAAACTGTCTGCATATACCACAAGGAAATGCATAATTTTCTTGTGAACAAACCACAGCCATTTTAATGAATTTATTTGAACCATCTGATATTGCTTTTACTGCAGCCACTCTTTCCGCACAAATTGTAGCCCCGTAAGAAGCATTTTCAATATTGCAACCCAAATATACTTTCTCGTTTTCAGTTAATAACGCAGCACCAACCTTGAAAGAAGAATATGGTGAATATGCATCTTTCATAGCTTTTTTTGCTAAATCTATTAGTTTTGTATTTTCCATTACTTTCTCCGAAATTTAATTTAAAGCTGATATATTAAGTGAATTAATACTATCAGTTAGTATTATACATACCCATGTTTTACCCTGATTCATTACCACTTCATTACCGTCTTCATCATAATACTTTGTTTGGCCAAACTCTGAGGTTTTTTCCCATGTTATATCGATAGCTTTTCCATTTGTTATATATTTTCCTGCACCATTTCCATTAACATATATATTTAAGTATCCACCAAATTCAAACATATTATAATTACAATACTGTAAAATTATGTTCTTTGTTGTTAGCTGTTCTCCATTTAAAGCATCAATATGCGGTTCCCCGTATTGATATCTATAATAAATTCCTTCATCTGAATTATAAACAAAATAAGAATCGTTTACTCTGTAGTTTGTTTCAACAAGCTCAGCAACTATTCCATCTGAAAGGTAAACTTCCTCTTCATCCTCAGCGAAAAGAAACTTGCCTGAATAATCTGTAGAGTGCAACTTTTCATAATTAAGAGCTTCTATTCCAGCATTAATTTTTTCACCACTTGTATATAAATTAAAAGGAGCATATCTATCTGAACCCCTAAAAAATGTTATTCCATTGTACCCTGTACTTGCAGTTGCATCATCTTTTATATTATTTATTGTTTGAGATGATGTCACTTCATATGAATAAATGCAATCTCCTGAATGCAAATATATCGACTCGAATTCCTGTGCAAAGTAAGGAAAATATGGTCTTGCACTCCTTATGTTTGTAATGAGTTCTAGGTCATCATAATTTTCCATGATTGGCATTAAACGACATATTCCACCCTCCACTGGCGCTTCATAAACTACTCCTGCTCTTGAAATACCTGTTTGAGGAATTGCATTTGGAACATTATCAAGCATATATGCTACAGGTTTTCTCAATCCAATACTATTATCAACCCATTCACCTGTAAGATAACTATGCATCATGTTTTCCCTTGAGATTTCAGTTTCTTCTTCATTCACGGTTTCGGTTGTCGTTTCTTCAGCGTTATAATTATTGTTGTCTGAAAAAACAATATATACAACTGCAAAAGTTATTACAAAAATAATCAATAAAGCTCCCAATATAAGTGCATTTTTTTTCTTCATTTACCTCTCCTATCTATAAATGTTTAAATTTTTTAAAACTGCTTCTTGCTTTTGTTCCATTATTTTGCTTTCAGTTTCATCCATATGATCATATCCAAATAAATGAAACATACTATGAGCAACAAGAAAAGCTAGTTCTCTTTTAAGGGAATGACCATATTCCTTTGCCTGATAAATAACTCTATTTGTAGATATAACAATATCTCCTAATAATAACTCCCCACTTTCAGGATTAAAATTATCCAGAGATGAATTTTCTAGAAAATCAAAATTTCCTGCTTCTTTATATGATACTAAAGGAAACGATAATACATCAGTTGTTTTATTTGTTTCTCTATAATTAAGGTTTATATTTTTCATTTCATTATCATCAACAAATGTTATATTGATTTCTGATTCGTATGGACATTTTACGAAATCAAGACATTCTTCAACCACCTCTTCAATTAATTTTTCATAATCAAAATCGAATTCTACATCAGTTTCTAAAGAAAATAATATACTCATAACTCCTCCTGCTCTAGATATTCAATAAATATTTTTTTCATAACACCAATATGTTCTAATGTTAGTCCCGAATTACTTAAAGAATTATTCATGATTCTAATATTAAGAACATTATTAACTATCTGATTACTAGAAATATTAGAAATATTATTTTTATTGATTTTTTCAATGGTAGAAATAAAAGTATCTACTAGCATTACAATTCCTGATTCAATACTACTTGGAATCCCCTGATTTCCATTATGTTCAACTATTATTTTTTGTACTGGCATTGGTAGATTATATTTCTTGGCTACCTTTATGCTGTTTGCAACATAGTTTTCCCCTTCATGTTTCCCAATATCATGATATATTGCACCAGCTCTTACGATATTTAAGTCCGCATTGATTTGTTTTGCGCATTTTACAGATAGTTCTTCAACTATTTTAATGTGGTTAAAAACCTCTTTATTATTAAGTTTTAAATTTTTTATTGGTGGAAAATCATCATTACACTTTTTTAAAAGTTTTGACTCATTAAAATGATTAGTTATTATATTATTTGTGAAAAGTGCAATTATACAACATATTATAATATCTAATAAAAGAGCTTGGATTTTTATAAGTAAGATTGAATACATTATTTCGTCATAAACCATGTATTGCAATAAAACATTTATTATAAAATTTAATAAAACAGCTACAAAAGAAGCAATTATTATTTTATAAAAGCTCTTAAAATAGTTTATTAGAAAAACGATAAAGCAGCCAAAAATTATAAAATAAAGAAAATTTTCTAAGTTAGAGTCAGTGAAAATAAACATAACTAATGAAAAATGTATATTAAATATTAACCCTGATTGAGTTCCTAGTAATAAAGTAAAGAGCATTGGAATCAAAAAGAAAAGACCTTCAAATTCACTTATTCTAGTAGCAAAAACAGAAGAAACTATTAATACTAATGAAGAAGATATATAAACTATAAAAAAAATGCTCCATTTAATATTTGATATTTTCAAGGAATTTAACGAAAATAAAGAAACTAATAAAACCAACATTATTAAACAAACCAAAGAAAATATTTCATTTGGCCACTTTGGTAAAGTAGATATTTTTTGATAAGAATAATACAAAGTTATTAAAGCAATCAAAAATATATAAATGAATTTTAAATATTTAAACTCAAGAATTCTTTTTGTAATTGTCTTTCCTTTTTTCATAATTCTCATATGCCTCTACAATTTTTTGTACTATTGGATGTCTTACAACATCCTTTGATGATAACGTTATAAATGAAACTTCATTTACATTTTTTAAAACTCTTCTGGCAACATCTAAACCAGATACTGTCCCTTTAGGTAAATCTTTTTGTGTTAAATCACCTGTAATTATAGCTTTGGAACCAAAACCTATTCTTGTTAAAAACATTTTCATTTGCGCTGGCGTAGTGTTTTGGGCTTCATCTAAAATTATAAATGAATTATCAAGAGTTCGCCCTCTCATATATGCAAGAGGTGCCACTTCTATTAAACCTTTCTCACTATTACTTAAATAGCTTTCAGCTCCCATTATTTGATATAAAGCATCATATAAAGGTCTTAAATAGGGATCCACCTTGCTTTGTAAATCACCAGGTAGGAAACCAAGATTCTCTCCTGCCTCAATAGCAGGTCTTGTTAAAATTATTTTATTAACCTCATTATTTTTAAATGCATTTATAGCCATAGCCATGGCTAAATATGTTTTTCCAGTACCAGCTGGTCCAACACCAAATACAATCATTTTTTTCCGTATTTCGTCTATATATACTTTTTGTCCATAAGTTTTTGGTTTTATAGGCTTACCATTTATGGTTCTGCAGATTATGTCGTCATCCAAGTCTAGTAGAATATCTTCATTACTATTTTTAACTAATTCAATAGCATAATCCACATTTTGATCAGTTATTTTATTACCTCTTTCAGATAATGCTAAAAGCTGAGTAATAACTTTTTTTGCTCTTTCGGCTAGAAGCTGCTCACCTATTATCTTTAGATTTGAATCTCTGTTTATTATTGTAACATGAAAACTTTTTTCGATTTTATTAATATTTGAATCAAAGTTTCCAAAGACATTTGCTGAGTGCTCAGCAGGGAAATTTATTATATTTTCGATATTGCTCATATGTTACTTCCTTAAATTTATATTCTAATATATTTTAACATTTTTATATAATTATGTAAATAAATGAGTCGGTATACTAGATACCGACTCCCTTTGAACATTTTTTAATTAAATTTACGTTTTCTTGCTGCTTCAGATTTCTTTTTACGCTTTACGCTTGGTTTTTCATAATGTTCTCTTTTTCTTATTTCCTGTTGAATACCAGCTTTTGCACAGTTTCTTTTAAATCTGCGTAAAGCACTATCCAAAGTTTCGTTTTCTTTTACGATTACGTTTGACATAGTCTCACACCTAACCTCCCTCCAGCCTTGTATTGTGCATAATACGACTGTTTGGGTATTTTTTATTGCACTAGAAATATTATAGCATAATTTTAATATTCGTCAACTCTTTTGTGTTATTTAAGTTGCAATTTAATAACTTCTATAGATTTTTCTAAGGCTTTTTCAATACCTGCAGGATTTTTTCCTCCCGCTTGAGCCATTCCAGGGCGACCGCCACCACCGCCACCTACTAATCCAGCAATTTCTTTAATAAGTTTTCCAGCGTGTAGTCCTTTATTCAATGCTCCATCAGTCACCATGGCAATCAAGTTAACTTTATCACTTCCCTGATTAGAAGCTAAAACAATGATTCCTTCATCTATTTTCGTTTTTAAATCATCACCTAGATTTCTCAAGGAATTCATGTCAATATCTGGAACTTTTTGTGTTATGATTTTCAAACCATCTAACTCCAATATATTTTCATTTATATTGCCAAGAGAATCTTTTGCAAGTTTATTTTTCATTTTTTCATTTTCAGAGTTTAGAGATTTTACCTCTTTTAGTAAATCATCAATTTTTTTATTTAATTGACTAGGATCTGTTTTTAAAAGTTTTGAAACTTCATTTAACTGATTTTCTATACATTCATAATACTCCAAAGCACCTCTAGAGGTAAGGGCTTCTATTCTTCTTACACCAGCTGCTATACCACTTTCTGAAACTATTTTAAACAAAGATATATTTCCTGTGTTTTCAACATGGGTTCCACCACACAATTCTACTGAAAAATCTCCCATCTTTACAACTCTAACAGTGTCGCCATATTTTTCTCCAAACAAAGCCATTGCACCTGACTTTTTAGCTTCTTCGATGGACATTTCTTTTGTTTCAACATTTAAAAACTTTGATATTTGTTTATTTACAATATCTTCAACTTGTTTGATTTCATCATTAGTTAAAGATGAAAAATGTGTAAAGTCAAATCTTAGCCTATCAGGTGTAACTAAAGATCCCGCCTGCTCAACATGTTCTCCTAAAACAATTCTTAATGCTTTTTGTAAAAGATGCGTTGCGCTATGATTTTTCATTGTATAATTTCTTTCTGAATCATCAACAATAAGCCTAACATCATCATTCACCTTAAAACTGCCTTTTATAACATTACCTATATGTCCAATCTTTTCACCTGGCAGTTTAATTGTTTCGATAACTTTAAATTCGGAATC
>CAXXOZ010000015.1:0-62183 GCA_963676435.2 uncultured Parasporobacterium sp. | reverse complement strand
TGATCATGGTATTGAAGAGGAAAGCAAAAGAATAGAAAACAATAAAGAGTCTACGGGGCAAAATCATATTAGAAGCAAAAAACACTGGTAGTGATGTTTTGATAATTATAAAAGATGATGGTAAAGGATTAGATAAAGAATCTATATATAATAAAGCAAAAGACAATGGTCTAATTAGAAAAGAAATATCTGATATGAGTGATAGAGAAATTTATAGCCTTATAATGTATCCTGGATTTTCAACTAAAGAAAGTGTTACAGAATTTTCTGGAAGAGGCGTGGGTATGGATGTTGTATCTAAAAATATTGAAAGTATCGGTGGTTCGGTAATAGTAGATAGTGAATTTGGTGTAGGTACAACTATAATTCTAAAGATTCCACTGACTTAGCAATTATTGAAGGAATGAATCTTAAAGTAGGTGAAACCAGATTCACAGTACCTATAGTTTCTATTAAAGAGTCATTTAGAGTTAGGAATGAGCAGGTATTTAAGGATACAGAAGGACAGGAAATGATTATGGTTAGGGGACTTTGTTATCCAATCTTAAGACTGCACAGCTTTTATAATATAGATACGAAAAGAACAGTGTTTGATAACGGAATACTTATAATGGTAGAGGAGGATGAAAAGAGTTGCTGCTTGTTTGCAGATGAACTATTAGGTCAACAACAGGTTGTAGTTAAATCACTTCCAAATTATATAAAAAAATATAAGCAAATAAAAGGTCTGGGAGGATGTACTTTACTAGGAGATGGAAGCATCAGTCTTATATTAAATGTAAATGAATTTAATATAACAAATGTAAATAAAATATAACTGGAAAGGTGAAGATATATGAGTGATATTATTAATGAAGTAATGGACGAATTAGAAGAGGACACTCAAAAGGGGAAGTTTTTAACATTTTCTCTAGGTAGTGAAAATTTTGGGATAGACATTATTTATGTAACAGAAATAATAGGCATTCAACCAATAACAATTGTACCAGAGCTACCTGATTTTATTAAAGGAATAATAAATCTCAGAGGTAAAATAATTCCAGTAATGGATATTAGATTAAAGTTTAAAAAAGAACCAAAAGATTATAATGATAGAACCTGCATAATTGTAGTTGAAGTAGAAGATTTATCGATTGGAATCATAGTGGATGAAGTAGCAGAAGTGATGAAAATTGATGATGAAAACATAGTGCCACCTCCGAGCATCAATAAAGATGGAAAAAAATATATAAAAAGTATAGCTAAAAATGGAGAAGTAGTTATTTTGATATTAGATTGTGAAAAACTTTTAAACGAAGATGAAGTAGAAGAACTAAAAATTGCAAATGAATAGGAGGTAGATAAATGGGAATGTATAAGAATTTAAAAGTTGGAGCAAAATTGATAATAGGTTTTATACTTGTAGCTGTTATAGCTGGTGCTATAGGAGTTGTAGGGATATTAAATATAAATAGAATGTCTACAGCTAATACTGAAATGTATAATAAAATGACAATACCCCTTGCGGAAATGGCTGAATTTATAGAATCATATCAACGAATGAGAGGCAATGTAAAAGATTTATTATTGGCAACAAGTCAGGAAGAAATAGATGAATATGAAAAAAAGATTTTAGAAAGAAACACAGAATTTGACACCAGTTTTGGAAGCTTTCAAACAACTCTTTTAACTGAAGAAGGTCAAGGTCTAGTTGATGATGTTTTAAATAATAAAGAAATGTATGATGCTTTAGTTGAAGAAATAATAACTATGGTTAGAAATGGTGATTTTGAATCAGCAAGAGAAATTGTATATGGGGAAGGAAATGATATAAGGACTCAGATAGAAGCAGACTTTGAAAGAATAATAGAAATCAAAATTGAAAAGGCTGCTATTACACAGTCTGAGAATGAGTCTACTACATCAAGATCATCGTTAATAATGTTTATTCTTGTTATTGGTGGTGTTATTCTATCAATAATATCAGGAGTCTTTATTAGTAATATGATTAAGAAACCAATAAAAAAATTAGTTAAAGCTTCTGAAGAAATCGCAAAAGGAAACTTAGACATTCAAATCGATGTAGTTTCTAAAGATGAGATGGGAGAATTAGCAGATAGTTTTAGAGATATGACTGGAAAGATTAATGAGGTAATGACAAATATTAATGCTGCATCTGAGCAGGTAGCAGCTGGCTCAAGACAGGTATCAGATTCAAGTATGTCTTTATCAGAAGGTGCTACAGAACAGGCAAGCTCAATTGAAGAACTTACGGCAAGTATTGAAGAAATTTCTTCACAAACAAGGAATAATGCCGAAAAAGCTGAAAAAGCAGAAGAAGTTTCAGGTTCATCTAAAAAGTTTGCAACAAGAGGAAATGAGGAAATGGCAGATATGCTTAAAGCAATGGCAGAAATAAATGATTCCTCCAAGAAAATATCTAAAATAATTAAGGTTATCGATGATATTGCATTCCAAACTAATATTTTGGCTTTGAATGCTGCTGTTGAGGCGGCAAGAGCAGGACAACACGGAAAAGGATTTGCGGTTGTAGCTGAAGAGGTAAGAAACCTTGCAGCTAGAAGTGCAGCAGCAGCAAGTGAAACAACATCAATGATTGGAGATTCTATTGAAAAAGTAGAAGATGGAACTAAAATTGCAAATGATACAGCAGAAGCATTGAATAAGATAGTAGAAGGAACAATGGAAGTAAATGAATTAGTGGCACAAATAGCTTCAGCATCAAATGAACAAGCTATAGGTATTGAACAGATAAATCAAGGCATCATGCAAATTTCCGATGTAGTACAAACAACTAGTGCTACAGCCCAGGAGACAGCAGCAGCAAGTGAGGAACTTTCTGGCCAATCGGAAATGTTAAAATCACAAGTTGATACATTTAAACTAAAAAAGAACACTAAACCAATGTCCGCAAATAATGAAAAGATAAATCCTGACGTGTTAAAAATGTTAGATAGTATGAGTTCAGAAAATGAATTAAATAACAATATTAAAGAAAAGAAAAAAATATCTCTTAGTGACGACGAATTCGAAAAATACTGAAATTGGGAGAAAAATGAATGTTAGAAATAAAAGATGAAGAATTTGTATTAATATCTTCTTTTATAAAAGAAAAAAGCGGGATAAATATTTCTTCAGGCAAAAAAACATTACTTGAGGGTCGTTTAAGCAGCTTGATTATTAGTAGTGGATTCAAGGATTTTATGTCATACTATAATTTTTTAAAGAAATCCCATAATATTGATGACTTAATTTCTTTGGTAAATAAAATTTCAACAAACCATACATATTTTTTAAGAGAGCCTGAACACTTTGATTATTTTAATAAAGATGTTTTGCCATTTTTAAAGGCCAATGTTAAAAATAAGGATATAAGAATATGGTGTGCAGCCAGCTCCACAGGAGAAGAAGCATATGTTTTAGCGATGATTTTATCAGACTTTTTTAAAAATGAAGAAAATCTTTGGGATAAAAAGCTTCTTGCAACAGACATATCTCTAAATGCACTAAACAAAGCTAAATTAGGAATTTATAAAAAAGAAGAAGTTGCAAAGATTCCTCGAATTTGGATACAAAATTATTTTAAAAAAGCAAAAAATGGTGATTTTGAAATAATTGAAGCACTAAAAAAACAGGTGATTTTTAGACAATTTAACCTTACAGAAAAATATTTTCCCTTTAAAAAGAAGATGCATGTAGTTTTTTTAAGAAATGTAATGATCTATTTTGACGAAAAAACCAAGGATGAATTAGTAGAAAAAATATATCAAAATATGGAATACGGTGGATATTTATTTATTGGCCACTCAGAAAGTATCAATAAAGAAAAAACTAAGTTTAAATTTATAAAACCAGCCATTTATAGAAAAATGTAATGGAGGTAAGCATGGCGATTAAAGTCTTAATTGTAGATGATAGCGCTGTATTTAGACAAATTTTGTCAAAAGGCATAAATACAGATAAAAACATACAAGTAGTTGCAGCGGCAGTTGACCCATATGATGCAAGAGATAAAATATTAGAATATGAACCTGATGTCGTAACCTGCGATATTGAAATGCCAAAAATGAATGGCATAGAATTTGTTAAAAGATTACTCCCCCAATATATGGTTCCGGTTATTGTGATTAGTGGACTTAGTGAAAAGGTTTTTGATGCATTAGATGCTGGAGCAGTTGAATTTGTTGAAAAACCTGATTCAACCTCTATGGATAGTGTGCAAGAATTCATATTGGATATTATTGGGAAAATTAAAGCGGCTTATAAAGCAAAAGTTATAATTCCTGAAAATAAAATATATAATAATGCAAAATTTGGAAAAGTTGTAAAACACGATATTATAGGAATTGGTGCATCAACAGGTGGAACGGAAGCGATATTTAATGTATTAAAACAGTTGCCACTTGGGTTACCTGGTATTCTGATTGTACAGCATATACCACCAGGTTTCTCTAAAATGTTTGCTGACAGATTAAATGATCAGACACATTTTAGTGTAAAAGAAGCGCAAAATGGTGATTTAGTAAAAAAAGATCATGTACTATTAGCACCTGGTGATAAACAAATGAAGCTGAAAAAATCTGAAAAAGGATATTATGTTAATGTTTTTCAAGGGGAAAAAGTTAATGGACATTGTCCATCAGTTGATGTTCTCTTTCAATCAATAGCAGAAATTGTTGGTGAGAAATCTATTGGGATAATATTAACAGGTATGGGATATGATGGTGCAAAAGGTGTATCTTTGATGAAAAGAAAAGGAGCATTTACTATAGGGCAGGATGAAAAGTCGTCTGTTGTATATGGAATGCCAAAATCAGCTTATGAAATTGGAGGTATTTCAAAGCAGGTGCCATTAGATATGGTTGGCCAAACTTTAATTAAGAATCTGAGGTGATTTTATGAATACGAACCTTGATTATTTTAAAATTTTAGAAGCCCTTGGAGATGGAGTTATATGCTTGAATGAGTATAATATTGTCGAGTTTATAAATAATAAGGCTATGGAAATCATTGAAAAAAGATGTCTTGTTGGAACAAATCTTCATGTTAGAGAGGTATTTGATATCCAGACAGAAGAAAATGGCTATGTAATAATGAAATTATTAGATCAAGTTAGAAAGACTGGTAAATCAAGAGGTTTGTTTTCGGGTTCATATATAGAATTAAATAAAAAGAGGAAAAAATTTATTTCAGCAAGTATTTCTAAAATTAAAATAGATAGTGAAATTAATATAATAATAAATTTTAGAGATGTTACTAACCTTAGGAATCTTGAATATGATAATATAGAAAAAAATAAAAATTTAGAATTGATACTTTCCTCCTTACCTTTAGGTGTCATGATTGTTGATAGGGCGGGAAAGGTTATTGATGCAAATAAATACGTAGAAAATAATTTTAAATACTTGGAATTAGAAGAAAAAGAAAGATGTGTTGGTAATATTATTCAATGTTCCCATTGTTTAGAAACAAGTTGTGGTGAATCTGAATTTTGTCAGCGTTGTAACATTAGAAATAATATCTTTCAATATGATATAGACAGAGAGATAACAGAAATGATTAAAGTAAGAGTCGAGAACTGGGTGAAAGATAATAAAGAAATAAAATATTATCAGACTGCTTTTGTAAAGATTCATCGATATGGAGAAGTTTTAACTTTAATAATTATTAATGATATAACAGAACAAACTCATTATGAGAAAAGGATAAAAAATGCAAGGGATAAAGCAGAAGAAGCAAACAGACTTAAAAGTGAATTTTTGTCAAATATGAGTCATGAAATTCGAACACCTTTAAATGGTATTATTGGAATGATAGACTTAACCAGGCGAGAGATAAAAGATGAAGAATTAAAAGATAATTTAGATACAGTAAAACTTTCAAGCTTAAATCTACTTGATATAATTAATAGTGTACTAGATATATCAAAAATTGAAGCAGGGAAATTTGAATTACATTATAAAAATTTTGATTTAAATAAATTGTTAAATGAAATAAAAAGAGAAAATGAGCAAAAAGCAATTAAAAAAGAATTATTATTAGAAGTTGAAAATATAAGTGATGGAGGATTTTATATTTATAGCGATCCTGTTAGGCTAAAACAAGTTTTAACTAACCTTGTTGATAATGCCATAAAGTTTACTGAAAAAGGCAGCGTGAAAATCAATATTTTAAATGAGCCTATTGACGAGGTGACAACAGAAATTACTTTTCATGTAGTTGATACAGGTATTGGGATTAGTGATACTTTTAAAGAAATAATTTTCGAAAGTTTTACTCAGGCCGATGGATCTTTTACAAGACAAAGAGGTGGAACAGGTTTAGGGCTTGCAATTTCAAAAAATATTGCACAAAAGCTTGGTGGAGATATGAAATGCGAAAGTATTTTAAATAAAGGATCCGATTTTTATTTTTCTATTACTACAGAGTTAGTTAAAGATATTAAAGATGATAAAGAAAAAAAATATTTTCTAAAATACGAAAATGAAAAAGAAATTGCAAATAGAACTAAAAATAATTTTGGGCATATATTGTTAGTGGAAGATGATTTAATTAATCAAAAAGTAATTAAAAAACAGTTGGAAATAGATGGATTTAAAGTAGATATCGCAATTAATGGACTAGAAGGGGTAGAAAAATTTAAAAAAGAGAAGAAGTATGATTTAATACTAATGGACATACAAATGCCTGTTATGAGTGGTATAGAAGCTATAGATATAATTAGGAAAGAAAAGGATGGAAAAAATATTCCCATAATAGCATTGACCGCATTAGCTTTAAAGAATGATAAGGACGAAATAATGAAACATGATTTTGATATGTTTATTTCTAAACCAGTTCAACTTTCAGAGTTTGCAAATAAAATTAAGAAAGCTATAAAAAACAAGAAGAATTATTATAGTATTTCACATGTTAAAATCATAATATCTGAAGCTAAAATGCTTTATGAAAAATCAAATATAGGCAAGATGGAAGAAAAGATTCATGAGCTGGTTTCTTATTTTGATATGGCAGAAATGGACGATTTAAAGTTATTGGCCTTTGGTATAGAGCTGGATATTAGAAAAGAAAAATTTGAATTAATACCAGAAAAAATTGAAAAGCTGAAGGAAATGATAAATTTATCGATAAAAAACAAAAAATAGGAGGTTTGTATAATGAAAATACTTATAGCAGAAGATGATATGGTCAGTAGAAAACTATTATTTAAAGTGTTAAGTGAATTCGGTGAATGTGATATGGTGGTAAATGGTATTGAAGCCATTGATGCGGTTTTGCTTTCAATAAAAGAAAAATCTTGTTATGATTTGATATGTTTAGATATAATGATGCCAAAAGCAGACGGAATACAAGTGCTAAAAACTGTTAGAGATATTGAAAAGCAGAACAAAATAAAAAAAGGTACAAAAATAATAATGGTAACAGCTCTGGCAGAAACAGAAGTTGTCGATGAGGCCTTTGAAAAAGGAGCAGACGCATATGCTACAAAACCAATAGATATTGATAAATTGTTTGAAGTTATGAGGAATCTTGAATTGATTAAGTGAGTTTAAAAAAATGTTTTATATGAATGAGATTTGATCATATCAAATCTCGCTAGGGTAAAAATTTTGTAGGATATTAATTGAAAAAAACAATAGAGAACACCTTCTTTGTGTTAAGATTTAAATGCGAATAAAAATAAAACGCAAAGGATGGGTGTTCTCTATGATTAAAAGTATACAACAGTTTGAAGAAGTTGGGGTAAAAAAATTAGGTAAAGTGTTAGAAGATTTTATAAATAAACCTGAAAAGCAGGCTGAGTTTATTTATGGTGTTACAGATTCAGTTGTAAGGTTAGGTTTAGATATTATTAAAGAAACTTTAGAGAGCATGGATGAAGAACTACGTAAAAGTGGTCTGCGAAAGTCAGGATGGGTAATTAGCAGAAAAGATGAAACATCATTAATTACAAGCCTTGGAACAGTTAAGTATCATAAAACACTGTTTAAAAATAAAGAATCTGGAATCTGCGAGTATCTGCTAGATAAAGTCATGGGACTGGAAAGTCATACGAGAATGACTGAGGATGCAGAGGCGCAAATGCTTGAAGAAGCTGTAGATAGCAGTTACCGAAAAGGTGGAATAAATGTTAGTCTTTCAGATACTGTAAGTAAACAAACAGTTAAGAATAAGATTCATAGTCTGAAGTTTTATCAGGAAAATAATGAAGCCGTGCATAAGAAGCAAGTGGATTATCTATATATAGATGCGGATGAAGACCACGTTTCCCTACAATATTTGGAAAGTAAGGGAGACATTGAAAAACCAAGATCAAATACAAGTATGCCAAAACTAGCCTACGTATATGAAGGAATTGAACCTGATGCACCTAAAAGTCAAAGGATGAAGTTGATAAATCCTAAATATTTTGGTGGGATTTATGAAGGAAGTAAAGGAGTGGAACAGTTTTGGAGAGAAATATACGATTATATACAGTCGACTTATGATATAAGTAAAATCAAGCATATATATATTAATGGGGATGGTGCTAATTGGATTAAGACAGGAAGGAAGTGGATTTCAGGATCTATTTTTGTATTGGACAAATTTCATATGCAAAAATACATTATAAAAGCAACTTCACATCTTATGGATTCAGCTTTAGATGCTAGAAGTGAAATATATCGAGCAATCAATAAAAGAGTTAAATGGATGGCACAGGCAACATTTGAAAAAATTTTAAATGTAACAGAAACAGAAAGTCAGAGAAAAAAAGTTGAAACCTGTATGTTATATATTCTCGGTAATTGGAATGGTATAATAAGAGGTGGAATTAACAAAGATTCACAGGTGGGTTGTAGTGCAGAAGGTCATGTAAGTCATATTTATTCGGACAGAATGAGTTCTAGACCATTAGGGTGGAGCAGACACGGTGTTAATCAAATGTCGAAACTACGAATATATAAAGCAAACAAAGGAAATATGTTAGAGCTTGTAAGAATGCAAAAACAGGAATTACAATTGGCTGCAGGTGCAGAAGAAGAGATAATATGTATGAGTTGCGAAATGTTTAAAGCCGAAAGAACAAGATTAAAAGAAGAACAAAGATATTTAGAAAGAATGACCCACAGTATTCCTTTTCCAGAAGTTAAAAAGATAGCATATTTCAAACATCACATTTGGGGATTGTAAAAAGTAAGAAATATATGTATAGTGTGAACAGAAGCTAAGTCTGAAACACATCAAGGGGAATCTCTGTCCAATTAAATCCTACAGTAAATTTACACTATCTCAAATCTCATTCATATTGACGATAAATAACCCCTTTGATATAATTATTTTATGAAATGGTATAAAAACTTATATCTTGGTACAAATGCTAGAAAAGATAAAAATAGTATTATAAAAAAAATCAAGAAAAACAGATTCCAACTGGGAGCATATGTTTTGACTTTACCAGAAAGCCCGGATAATATAATGGATATTTATCCGGCATTTATTTTATTGCAGCCAGCTATTAAGAAGAAAGATATTTTTGTAATAGGTATTGCAGCA
Source organism: uncultured Parasporobacterium sp. (assembly GCA_963676435.2). Classification (GTDB taxonomy): domain Bacteria; phylum Bacillota; class Clostridia; order Lachnospirales; family Lachnospiraceae; genus CAXXOZ01. Next base: position 52,646 of record CAXXOZ010000015.1, on the reverse strand, counting down.
GATAAAGAAGAAGCTTTTGAAGTATTCCAAAAAATATTAATGGATAATTATAAAAAGTACGGAAATGTATCTATAAAAGATTATTTAAAAGATTTTAAATAGAAAGAGGCTTACATGCTACATGTGATATTAACAATACTTGCAGTAATTGGAATAATAATATTGTGCATACTGGGTCTTTTATTATTGATTGTTTCATTAGTATTATTCTGGCCCATTAAATATAAGATTGATGCATCATATATAGATAAGAAATATTTGATAAATATCAAAGTGTATTGGTTATTATACGCAGTTTGTGATAAAATAAAAATTGACAAAGACGGATCAGATAATAAGTTGAAAATTTTTGGGTTTGAACTAGGAAAAGAAAAAGAACCAAAAAAAGAAAAAAGACCTAAAAATGAAAAGAACAAAAAGGAATCACATTCCGTTTATGCAGATATAGAAAAGGAAGATATAACAGAAGAAAAAAAAGAACCAGAAGTTTTAAACAGAATTAGAGAAGAAAAACAATCAGAGACTAAAAAAGAGGAAACAAAAAAAGAAGAGAAGAAGCCATCGATATTAGAAAGAACAAAAGGCTTTTATAATAAAATAACAACTAAAATCAGAGATTTTAAAAACTCTATAAAAGAAAAAGTATTTACTATTTTAGATGTTATTAAAGACGAAAATAATAAAGAATCATTAAGATTTATAAAGAGGCAAATATTTTATTTATTAAAAAAAATAAGACCAAGAAAGTTAAAAGTCGATGTTGAATTTGGTTTAGGCGACCCAGCCCTTACAGGGCAGGTTTTAGGTCTTATGGCTGCCATAATGGGAGCGATAGGCTATGGGTTTAGTATTCAGCCAGATTTTGAAAATCGAATTATACAGGGTGAAATAGCATTAAAAGGAAGACTTTTTTTGTTTTCAATCCTTATGATAGCATTAAGAGCATATAGAAATAAGGGGTTAAGAAAATCCTATAAAAAACTAAGAAAACTTAAAGTTTAAGGAGGAACTATAATGGCAGATAACAACTTTGAAAATACCGTAGGATCACTTTTTAAAGGAATGGAAAATTATATTACTACAAAAACTATTGTAGGAGAAGCTATTCATGTTGGAGATACGATTATCGTACCTTTAGCAGATGTATCTTTTGGTGTTGCAGCTGGTGCCTTTTCAGGGGATAAAAAGAATAATGGAGCTGGGGGGATAGGTGGGAAAATTTCACCTAGTGCAGTTTTAGTTATTCAAGGCAATCGATCAAAATTAATTAATGTAAAAAATCAGGACGTTATTACAAAAATCATCGATATGGTACCTGATATATTTGATAAATTTACAAATAAAAAAGATGAAGAAGTAGATTTAGATAATATTAAACCAGATGATAAATAGGAGACATAAGTGGATTTTAAAAAATTATTAGAAAAAGAATTTATATTATTAGATGGAGCAATGGGAACAATGCTTCAAAGAGAAGGTCTTGAGGCAGGCGATTTGCCTGAGACCCTGGGAATAGAAAACCCAAAAGCTATAGAAGCAATTCATAAAAAATATATTGATGCAGGTTCACAAATAGTATACTCTAATACATTTGGTGCAAATGCATATAAAATGAAAGACTCTGGCTATACTGTAGATGAATTAATAAAAGCTGCAGTGAAAAATGCTAAAAATGCAACTAAGGGAACAGATGCCTTAGTTGCCCTTGATATTGGACCAATAGGAAAGCTTTTAGAACCTACTGGTGATTTGAAATTTGAAGAGGCTTATGAAATATTTAAAGAACAGGTAATAGCAGGAAAAGATGCTGATTTAATCGTCTTTGAAACTATGACTGATTTATATGAGTTAAAGGCAGGAGTTTTAGCTGCAAAAGAAAATTCTGATTTACCTGTTATATGTACGATGACTTTTGAAGAAAATTTGCGTACATTTACAGGGTGTACGATTTCCTCTATGGCTATAACCATGGAAGGTCTAGGTGTTGATGCATTAGGTGTTAATTGCTCATTAGGGCCAAAAGAACTATTTGATATAGTTAAAGAGCTGTCAAAATGGACCAATTTACCAATAATAGTAAAACCGAATGCAGGTCTGCCAAACCCAGATACAGGTAAATATGATATTTCTACTGAAGACTTTACATTTTATGTGGAAAAGTTTATTCAGTTTGGAGTGAAAATATTTGGTGGATGCTGTGGAACCAGCCCTGAATATATAAAAGCCGTTTATGAAATGTTAAAAGATAAAAAATATGTAAAGAACCCAGGTTTTAAAGAATCAGCTGTTTGTTCAAATCTTAATACGGTAATCATTGGTATTCCAAAACCTATTGGAGAAAGACTTAATCCAACTGGTAGAAAAAAACTAAAAGAAGCTTTAATAAATAGCGATATGAATTATGTGATTAATTCAGCAGTAGAGCAAGTGAATGCAGGTGCTGTTATTATTAATACAAATGCTGGAATACCAGAAGTAGATGAAAAAGCAACCTTACCTAATATGGTTAAGGCTGTTCAAAGTGTAGTTGATACACCTGTAATGGTTGATTCAACTATACCAGAAGTTTTAGAAGCAGCAGCTAGAGTTGCAAATGGATGTCCTATAATAAATTCTGTAAATGGAGAAGATAAATCACTGCACAGTATTTTACCGATTGTTAAAAAGTATGGTGCCTGTGTGGTTGGTCTTACCCTTGATGAAAATGGAATACCTTCAAAAGCAAAAGACAGGGTAGCGATAGCTGAAAAAATAATGAAAACAGCTCTAGACTATGGAATCCCTAAAGAAAAAGTATTTATAGATTGTCTTGCTCTTACGATTTCTTCTGAGCAGGAAACTGCTATGGAAACTATAGAGGCTATAAAAACTGTCACAGGAGAACTTGGACTTAAAACAGTTCTAGGAGTATCAAATATTTCTTTTGGTTTACCTAATAGAAAATTAATAAATTCAAATTATTTAACAATGGCTTTATTAAATGGACTAAACCTTCCGATTATAAATGTTAATGATGATGCAATGATGGGAAGTATTGATGCTTATAATATAATTGCGAATAACGATAAAGCATCAGTGAATTATATTAATAAATATAAAGAAACTAGTAATACAATCACAGAAAAACCAGCTAAGGAAAAATCTACTGATATAGCTTATGCAATAGAAAATGGTATGAAAGAAGAAGTAAAAGATATTACTTTTGAGTTATTAAAAAAATATGATTCGATGGAAATTATTAATAAAATTCTAATACCTATTCTTGATAAAGCAGGAGAAGATTTTGATTCAGGCGAAATATTTCTCCCACAATTAATAATGTCAGCTAATTCAGCCCAGGTTGCATTCGGAGTATTAAAAGAAGAAATGCAAAAAAATAGTGGTGAAAATATCAACAAAGGAACTGTAGTACTTGCAACGGTAAAAGGTGATGTTCATGATATTGGTAAAAACATAGTTAAGATATTACTGGAAAATTATGGATATAAAGTTATTGATTTAGGAAAGAATGTTGAATATCAGGCTGTTGTAGATGCTGTAATAGAACATGATGCTAAGCTAGTAGGTCTTTCAGCCCTAATGACTTCTACATTAGTATCTATGGATGAAACTATAAAGCTTATTAGAAAAAATAATTTAGACTGTAAAGTTGTAGTAGGTGGAGCAGTACTTACTCCTGCTTACGCAAAGAAAATTGGAGCAGACTTTTATGCGAAGGATGCTAAGGATACAGTAGAGACTGCAAAATTAATATATGGTTAATTCACCAAAAAGGGTAGGGGCCATAATGAAAAACACTAAGAAAATTATCATGTTTTGCATTGTATTATTATTATTGATTGGCGCTTCAATAAGCATGTATTTAGTTTTTAGGGAAAAACCCATAATTAGTAGTGAGGTTACTGTTTTAGAAATTACCAGAACTGAAATGGATAATGGATATTCAAGTGAGTTTGAAGTCATAAGTGATAACTGGATTGCTCTAACTGATGTTACTTATTATGGAGAAGATGTAACGGATTTAATAGATGCTGAGGAATTTGTATATTTCTTAAGTAAAACTATGTGCAAGCGTAAATTGAAATCAAATATAGTTTATTACAATCCTGATATAGTGTGGGATATACAGTTTGTTTATAACCATAAACCAATGAATATTTTCTTAGGTAGTAATAACATTTCAGATTTATTTTTGGATGAAGATTACTACAAAATATCAGACCCTGACTCATTAGAGCAATATCTTGAAAATATTATTATTAGTACAACGAAGATTAAATAAAAATTAAGCGGTTGTCATAAGACAACCGCTTTCTTAATGCTTTTTAATGTTTAGGCACGTTCTACTTTACCTGATTTTAAACAAGAAGTACATACATGCATTTTTCTTGCTGCTCCGTTAACTTTAACTTTAACGCTTTTGATATTTGATTTCCAAATTTTGTTTGATCTTCTATGAGAATGGCTCACAGCATTTCCAAAGTGAACGCCTTTATCACAAACTTCACATCTAGCCATTTTAACACCTCCTTGGTCTAAATTAGGTATTACCTAACACGAAAGATATTTTATCAGATAAAATTAAAATATGCAAGTGCTTTTTATTAAATAAAATTTTTTGCTTTCATTTTAATACAAAAAAGGGTATAATACTAATGCACGTTTGTGTAACTTTATATGGAGGTATGTCTATGAAAGGTAAAAAAAGCACTGAATTTGGAAGTATTATAATTGACGACTCAGTTATTGCAAAGTATGCTGGATTAGCTGCAGTAGAGTGCTTTGGAATAGTGGGGATGGCTGCCACAAGTATGGCAGATGGTTTAGTTAAATTACTGAAAAGAGAAAGTTTGGCTAAAGGAATTAATATTGATATAGGGGTGGATAATGAACTTACAATAGATTTTCATGTTGTAGTTTCTTATGGAGTAAGTATTTCTGCTGTGACAGATAATCTTATTTCTAATGTGAAATATAAAGTAGAAGAATTCACAGGTATGAATGTTAAAAAAATCAACATCTTTGTAGATGGTGTTAGGGTAATAGATTAATGGAGGAGTTTTATTGTGCATAAAAATACTATTGACGGTTTGACATTACAGAAAATGTTTTTAGCAGGGGCTAAAAATCTGGAGTCAAAAAAAGAGTGGATAAATGAATTGAATGTTTTTCCTGTACCAGATGGGGATACAGGAACAAATATGACACTTACAATTATGTCTGCAGCAAAGGATGTCAGTTCTATTGAAAATCCTGATTTAGAAAGCCTTGCAAAAGCTATTTCTTCAGGTTCATTAAGAGGAGCTAGAGGGAACTCAGGAGTTATATTATCACAGATATTTAGAGGATTCACAAAAGAAATTAAAGAGCATGAGGAAATAGATGCAATAATTCTAGCTAATGCATGTCAAAGAGCTTCAGAAACAGCTTATAAAGCCGTTATGAAACCTAAAGAGGGCACAATACTTACAATTGCCAGAGCAATAGGGGATAAGGCAAGTGAAATGGCTAAAGACGAAACTGATTTAGTGATTATATTTGAAGAAATTATTAAATATGCTGAAGAAGTTTTGAGTCAGACACCAGATATGCTACCAGTTTTAAAACAGGCAGGAGTAGTTGATTCAGGTGGACAGGGTCTACTTGAGATATTGAAAGGTGCATATGATGCATTTATGGGAAAAGAAATAGAGTATGAAATAAAGGAAGCATCTCCTACAGTATTGATTTCAGAAGATATAGATACAGCTGATATTAAGTTTGGTTACTGTACTGAGTTTATTATTATGCTTGAAAAAGAGTATGGTCCAACTGACGAAAATCATTTAAAGACATATTTAGAGTCTATAGGTGATTCAATTGTTGCAGTATCAGATGATGATATAGTTAAGGTACATGTACATACAAACGATCCAGGACTAGCAATTCAAAAAGCTTTGACATATGGTTCTCTTACTAATATGAAAATAGACAATATGAGAGAAGAGCATCAGGAAAAATTGATTAAAGAAAGCGAAAAGGCAGCTAATGAAGCTCCTAGAAAAGAAACAGGTTTTATAACTATATCTGCTGGCTTAGGATTAAGTGAGATTTTCAAAGGTTTAGGTGTTGACATGGTTATCGAAGGTGGACAAACCATGAACCCAAGTACTGATGACATATTAAAGGCTATCGAAAAGATTAATGCTGATACTATTTATGTTCTTCCAAACAATAGCAACATTATACTAGCTGCCGAGCAGGCGTCAAAGCTTGAAAAAGAAAAGAAAATTGTAGTTATTCCGTCAAAGACTATACCACAAGGAATAACTGCTTTAATAAATTTTGTAGAGGGCTCTAGTCCAGAAGAAAACTCAGAAAGAATGATTGAAGAGATGAAAAGAGTTAAAACTGGACAGGTAACATACGCAATTAGAGATACACAGATAGATGGTAAAGAAATTAAAGAAAATGATATCATGGGTCTATCGGATAAAGGTATTGTAGCTGTTGGAAAAGATATTGAAACAACTACGATTGAAATGTTTAAAGAACTAATTGATGATGAATCGGAAATCATTAGTATTTATTATGGTCAGGATGTAAAAGAAGAGGATGTAGAAAGCTTATCATCAAAGCTAGAAGAACTTTATCCTGATTTAGATATTGAAGTGAATATGGGTGGACAACCGATTTACTATTATTTAGTTTCGGTTGAATAAGATTATGAAAATTAGTGATATAAAGGGTATAGGTGAAAAAACACAAATACTTTTTGGTAAACTTGGGGTATACACAGTAGAAGACTTAATAAGATTTTACCCAAGAGATTATGAAGAATATGAAAAACCGATTTTAATAAATGAAATTAATGATAACTCCGTCGTAGCAATATACGGAGTTATTGCTATGTCACCAGAACTTAAAAGATTTAAAAATATACAGCTTTTAACTACTGTAATAAAAGACAGCAATAACGAAGAGATAAAATTAAAATGGTTTAATATGCCTTATCTTAAAAATAAATTAATTAAAGGTGAAAAATATATATTTAGAGGAAGAGTTAATAGAAATGGAGTTTTTCATACTATTGATCAACCAGAGATTTTTACTTTAAAACAATATGATCTAAAATTAAGTGAAGTTCAACCAATTTATTCACTTACTAAAGGACTTTCAAACAAGACTATCCAAAAGGCTGTTAAACAAATAATAGAAGCTGGTATAAGTATTAACGGTCTTGCAAGTGATAAAATATCAAAAAAGTATGATTTGATGAATTATAAAGAAGCAGTAAAAGAGATTCATTTTCCTAGAAATATTGATAAGTTAAAAACGGCCAGAAATAGACTGGTTTTTGATGAATTTTATGGGTTTTTAATGGGAATTAAAAATATGAAACAAAAAAGAAAACAATTTAAATCAGACTATAATATTTCAGATCATGAAACAACAAATAAAATAATTGAAAATTTAGGTTTTGACCTTACTGAAGCTCAAAAAAATACACTTTTTGATATTAGAAATGATTTTCAAAATAAAAACACTATGAATAGGCTAATTCAGGGAGATGTGGGTTCAGGAAAAACAATAATTGCAATTCTTGCCCTTATTGATGTAGTTTTAAGTGGTTATCAAGGTGCTTTTATGGTGCCTACAGAAGTTTTGGCTATACAACACTTTGAAAGCATTAAAAAAATAACTTCAGAGAATGATTTAGATATTAATCCTGTTTTATTAACGGGTTCATTAAAAGTTTCTGAAAAGAAAAAAATATATGAGAAGATAAAATCAGGTGAAGCGGATATAATTATCGGAACTCATGCACTGATACAAGACAAGGTTGAATATAATAATCTTGCTTTTGTTATTACTGACGAACAGCATAGATTTGGAGTAAGACAGAGAAATGAATTGAAAAACAAAGGTAAAGATGTAAATGTGTTAGTTATGAGTGCAACTCCAATACCTCGTACATTGGCACTTATGATTTATGGTGATTTAGATATATCGATAATTGATGAATTACCTAGTGACAGATTACCGATTAAAAACTGTCTGGTTGATTTAACATATAGAGATAAGTCGTATAAGTTTATTTATGATGAAGTGAAAAAAGCACATCAGGTCTATATTATATGCCCAATGATAGAAGAAAATGATCTTATAGAAGCTCAAAATGTGTCCGACTATACGAAATCATTAAAAGAAAAATTTGGTAGTAGTATTAAAATTGAAGCATTACATGGTGGGATGACTCCAACTCTTAAGAATGATATAATGGAGAGATTTTCAAAAGCTGAAATTGATATTCTAGTTTCTACTACGGTAATAGAAGTAGGGATAAATGTTCCAAATGCTACTGTTATGATGATTGAAAATGCAGAACGTTTTGGACTAGCCACATTACATCAGTTAAGAGGAAGAGTTGGACGAGGTAAGGATCAGTCATATTGTATCTTTATAACAGCATCAAAAAATGAAAACACATTAAAAAAATTAGAAATAATAAATAAATCAAATGATGGATTTTATATAGCCAATGAAGATCTAAAAACAAGGGGTCAGGGTGATGTCTTCGGAGTAAGGCAAAGTGGCGAAATATTATTTAAACTAGGTGATATTTATTCTGATTCTAGAATATTAAAGTGGGCAAAGGAAGCTGTTGAACTAAATATTTAATAATGCTATAGTATAAAATAGAAATTAAAGACGGAGGTTTTTATGAACATAATCGTATTAGCAGGGGGAATAAGTACTGAAAGAGAAGTATCCATAAATACTGGTTATATGGTATGTAAAGCTTTAAGGGATAAAGGACATAATGCCGTAATCATAGATGTTTGTTTTGGTACAAAAAAGAAAAAACAAGAAATTTTCAAAAATAATTTTGATCTAGAAATTGAAATTGAACAAATAAAAAGTTTTTCAAAAGATGTTGAGGAATTCATCAAAAATTATGATTCATATTTCGGAGAAAATGTATTAGAAGTTTGTAAAGAATCAGATATGGTTTTTATGGCTCTACATGGAGAAAATGGAGAAAATGGTAGAGTTCAGGCAGCTTTTGATTTACATGGAATAAAATATACAGGAACAGGCTATCTAGGAAGTGCGCTAGCAATGGACAAAGGATTATCAAAAAATCTATTTGTTTATTATGATATACCCACACCTAAAGGAATTATATTAAAGAAAGGGATGATAGATAATGTAGGATTCCCTTGTGTTGTAAAACCTTGTCAGGGTGGTTCAAGTGTAGGAGTTTCAATTGTAAATAATGAAAAAGAATATCTTAAAAAACTTGATGAAGTTTTTACTTACGATACAGAGGCAGTAGTGGAAGTCTGCATAGAAGGAAGAGAATTTTCTGTTGGGGTTATAGGTGATAAAGCATTACCTGTTATTGAAATAGCACCTGTTGATGGTTTTTATGATTACGAGCATAAATATACACCAGGAATGGCTGAGGAAATATGTCCAGCCAATATAAGTGAAAATGTAGCAAAAAAAATGCAGGAAATATCCATAAAGACTGGTATGGTTTTAAAACTTGGAGATTATTACAGAGTTGATTTTATGATGGACAAAGAAGAAAATTTATATTGTCTTGAGGCAAATACTCTTCCAGGAATGACTGGTACAAGCCTTATTCCTCAGGAAGCAATGGCTGAAGGAATTAATTTTGAAACTTTATGTGAAGAAATAATAAATATTTCTCTTAAAAAATACAGATAAGGAAAATGAAATGGAAAATGTGACGATAGATTTAGTTACCCATGCTACCGGAGGGAAGTACTTTGGTAGAAAAGAGTTATTAAATACGAATGTTACTTCAGTGGAAATAGATAGCAGAAAAATTAAACCTGGTGGAATTTTTGTTCCAATTGTAGGAGATAATGTAGATGGGCATTATTTTATTCCGGATGTTATGAAGGAAGGTGCAGTTTGTACATTTTCTGAAAGAAAATTACCTGAATCATATGGACCATATATATTGGTAGAATCGTCAAAACAGGCTTTAATAGATTTGGCAAAATATTATAGAGCAATGCTTGATATCAAGGTGGTTGGTATTACTGGCAGTGTAGGGAAAACAAGCACAAAAGAAATGATTGCGTCAGTTCTTGGTCAGGAATATAACATTTTTAAAACTATTGGTAATAAAAATAATGATATTGGAATTTCTTTAATGATTTCCCAAATAAATTCTACTCATGAAATAGCTATATTAGAAATGGGTATTAGTGAATTTAGAGAAATGCATCGATTAAGTGAAATAGTAAGACCTGATGTATGTGTCATTAATAATATTGAAAATTGTCACTTGGAAGGCTTAGTTGATAGGGATGGTGTATTAAAAGCGAAGTCTGAGATTTTTGATTTTATGAATCCAGAGGGCTATATAATATTAAATAATGATGATGATAAATTAAGGACGATTAAAAAGGTAAATGAAATTGAACCTATAAGGTTTGGGATAGAAACTTCTTCTGATATTATGGCTTTTAACATAGTGAATAAAGGTTTAGAAGGTTCAAAGACTACATTAAAGTTTTATGGTAAAACTATTGATGTGAATATTCCAGCTCCAGGAAAACATGTGATTTTAAATGCTCTAGCTGCTGTCAGTGTGGGCACAGTTTTTAATTTAAAAGAAGATAGTATAAAAACTGGAATAGAAATAAATCATTCTGTAGATGGAAGAATGAAAATAATAAAGAATAATTATACTATAATTGATGGACATTATAATGCAAGTGAAGCATCTATGAAGGCAGGCCTGAATGTACTTTCTTATGCTAACCAAAGGAAAGTAGCTATACTTGGAGATATGTTAGAACTTGGTGATTATTCTGAACAGCTACATAAAGAAGTAGGTAAGTATGCTGTTTTGAATAGAGTTGATTTACTTATATGTATTGGTGAAAAAGGAGAATATATTTTTAAAGGTGCAAATGAAGCAAATACATATAATGAAACCAAAACTTATTATTTTAATAATAATAAAGCATTTTTAAAAGATATATTTAAAATATTAAAAGATGAGGATGCTATTTTTATAAAAGCTTCAAATGGAATGAACTTTAAAGAAATATTTGATGTGATTAGCAAGGAAAAATAAGTATGAAAAGTTTTTTAAAACTATTTATTTTACTAGTAATAATACTATTAGGTGTAATAATATTTGTAAATGCAAAGACTAAGGATGAAGAATATATGGAGATAGTTTGCATAGGAGACAGCTTAACTGAAGGATATCCAACTAATTATCCTTATACTTATTATTTAAATGAACTGCTTAATGATAACAAACAAATAAATATAATTAACAAAGGTAAAGTTGCTGTTACAACTGATGATTTAGTAGAAAACTATAAATCTTTTGTTTCAAAAACCACCGATAAAGTAGTTCTTTTAATTGGTATAAACGATATTATTTATAATGACGAAAATTCACTGAATTATGAAAAAAATATTGAGGATATGGTTAAAGTATTAGTAGGTTTAAAATTGGAAGTTATTTTATGCACATATCCTAAATTTGAATTAGAGGACTATTATTACTGGACACAAGAAGAATTTGATTACTTTAAAAATGAATCTTCCAATTTAAATAGTGTAATAAAAGATATTAGCGAAAAATATAATACCAAACTTGTAGATTTAGAAAAAGAATTTGATGATTATTATAAAACAGGACAATATACTTATTCAGAGCTATCTATAGATGGTGTGCATTTTAATAAAAATGGATATAATTTAATGGCAAAATTTATTTACAAAGAATTATAGTTTCTGTTAAGTTTATGTTAACACTACTTAGAATTATTGACTTATTATTAGTTATATGATTAAATTAGTATAGGACTAAGGTACTATTTTGTCTTTTTGAAAGGTAGGTTTTTGATATGGATGTTTCAGGAATGAATTATCAAAATTATGCAAGTGGTTTAAGAATATATAGTGCTGCTGATGATCCTTCAGGTTTATCAATGGCAAAAAAGATGGACTCACAAATAACAGGTTATGATGTGGGTGCTGATAATGCTAGTTCTGGAAAAGACGCTTTGAAGGTGGCAGACGGTGCCATGAGTTCAATAGGGGACTCTTTACAGAGAATCAAAGAGTTATCTTTACAGGCATCAAACTCAGCAGTAATGTCAGATGACGAGTTAAATTCGATTCAAAAAGAAATTGATCAATTAAAGCAGGGAATTCAGGAAACTGCTAAAAATACAAGCTTTAATTCATTGAAGTTATTAGATGGAAGCACTGCTGATTTAAAATTGGCAACAAATCCAGATGGAACAGGTCAAAGCATTCAAATGGCAAGCTCTACTTTGGAGACATTAGGAATTGAAGATTTTGATGTAACAGGAGATTTTGATGTTTCAAAAATTGATGAAGCGATAGAAATGGTTTCATCTAAAAGAAGTGATATGGGTGCACAGTCAAATGGTCTGGATTCAAAAATTTCTTTTAATAATTATGCTTCATATAATGTTACTTCTTCAAAAAGCAGAATTGAAGACTTAGACTACGGAAAAGCTTCAGTAGATAAAGAAAGAGAAAAAATATTAGAACAATATAAATTGCAGATGCAAAAGAGAATGATGGAAGAAGATCCAAAAAGAACATTAATAAATTCTTTATTATAAAAATATCATTAATATTTAAAGGAATCGCCTAGGCGATTCCTTTCAGAGTGTAGACAAAGTCCAGAGCTTTTGCTCTGGATTTTTCACGTAGAAGAGCCGAAAAAGTCAGTGTTTTAGGGACTTATAGGCTCTTTTATGTTATAATTAATATATCAAATATAAGGGTGGAAATGCTTATGATGACGCAGAATGCTGATAAAAAAAGGGAACAGGTGCAGATGTTCTGCATGGACGACATGGTTCCGAAGGAACATCTTCTAAGGCTAATAGATATGGCGATAGACTGGAACTTCATATATTCTCTCGTTGAAGATAAGTACTCATCAGACAAAGGAAGGCCAAGCATGGATCCAGTAATGCTCATCAAGCTCCCTTTCATCCAGTACCTCTACGGAATAAAAAGCATGAGACAGACGATAAAAGAAATAGAGGTAAATGTAGCATATAGATGGTTTTTGGGTTTGGAAATGATGGATAAGGTACCGCATTTTTCAACTTTCGGAAAAAACTATACAAGACGTTTCAAAGATACAGATCTCTTTGAACAGATATTCAGTTATATACTTGAACAGTGTTACAAGTTTAAGTTTGTTGATCCCACTGAAGTTTTTGTGGACAGCACTCATGTTAAAGCTTGTGCCAACAATAAAAAGATGCAGAAAAGAATTGCAAAAGAAGAAGCACTTTTTTATGAGGAGCTTTTAAAGAAAGAAGTAAACAAGGATCGTGAGGAACACGGTAAAAAACCTTTAAAAGATAAAAAAGATGATGATACTCCTTCTTCAGGAGGAAGCGGCAAAGAGAATGAAACAAAAGAAATGAAAGAGACTAAGGAAAGCACTACCGATCCAGAAAGCGGATGGTTCAGGAAAGGCGAACACAAAAATGTTTTTGCTTATGGTGTACAGACAGCATGTGACAAGCACGGATGGATTCTTGGCTACACTGTCAACAAAGGAAATCTTCACGACAGCCGTACATTTAAAGGTCTCTATGAAAAGATAAAAAATATAGGAATTAAAACTCTTGTTATGGATTCAGGATACAGAAGTCCCGCAATTGCAAAGCTTGTGATTGATGATGAGATAAATCCTTTATTACCTTATAAAAGACCTATGACCAAAGATGGATTTTTTAAAAAAGACGAGTATGTTTATGATGAATATTATGATTGCTATATATGCCCGGAGAATCAAATTCTAAAATACAGTACGACGAACAGAGACGGTTACAGAGAATATAAAAGCTGTGGAACCATTTGTAGCAACTGCGAACACTTGGAAAAATGTACACATAGTGCCAACCATGTAAAACTTGTAACAAGACATATATGGAAACCATATATTGATATATGTGAAGATATAAGAGCGACACTGGGTATGAAGGAACTTTACTCCAAGAGAAAAGAAACAATAGAAAGAATATTTGGAACGGCAAAAGAAAATCACGGCTTTAGGTATACGCAGATGAAAGGCAGAGCGGCTATGGAAATGAAGGTCGGGCTTACCTTTGCATCTATGAATCTAAAAAAACTGGCAATGATGAAGCAAAGATTGGGGTATTTCAGACACAAAAATCTTGTTTCTTTTTCAAAAATCAAACTTTTGTTCAATATAAAGAGAAAAATGGCACTAGGACTCGCATCCTAGTGCCGCTTTGTCTACAGTCTGAAAGGAATCGCCTAGGCGATTCCTTTATTATGACTTGCTTAGTATTATTAATACATGTTTTAGATAGTCTTTTACTAGACCTTGATCATTTAAAAATTCCGGAGTAGTTTCAAAGTATGTTATTTTTTCATGATAATCAATTTTAAAATATGGTGAAATAATGTCTTTATACTGGGGAAGGAATTTTCCTGTTTTCTTACTATAACAATTAGCTGCTTTTGCTTTTGTTTTAAAGTCTTTATCTACATAGAAAGCTACGCTTTTATGAATAGATGTATCTTCTTTGGGTAAATAATAATAATCTTTATAATTTGGATAAAAATACTTTAATTCATCAGTATGTAATTTTATTTTTATTTTTGCAGTATCATCATATGCTGAAAGATAGTATGGCCCAAATCCGTAATTAATTCTTTTTGGAATGGCTATATTTAAAGCTAAATCAAAAGTAAATTCTTTTTTTTCTGGATCTTCAACAATTCTTTGAATGGTAAAATTTCCATTGAACAATTCGCTATAAGAAAGAATATCTAAAATTAAAAGCATCCCTATTATATCATCTGAATTGTGAAGCAGTAGTAATTCTTGTAAATCGATGCTTTTATTATCAACAAATTTATAATATATATCTATTAATTCACCACCAGAATACAAGTCACTTCTATTTATATCTAGAAAACCTTCAATTGTTTTTTGCTTTAAGTTTGACAATTTTAGTATAGATTTTAATTTATTAATTCGTTTATAAATATCTATACTTTTTAATTTGCTGAAATTAAAGGGTAGAGAATATTTTTTACATTTTGCTTCTATATAAGGTATATCAAATCCTGTACCATTGAAGTGTATAATTGTCGTAAAATCATCTAGTTTTTCAAAAAAAGAAGTTATTATCATAGATTCTTCTGAAGGTGACTCAGCAAGCCACTGAGTTATTGTCCAAGAGTTGTTTTCATAATATAAGCATCCTATAAGATACACACTAGTTTTATTAATTGAAAAGCCAGTTGTTTCAATGTCAAAGAAAATACTTTTTTCATCAAAAAGTATTCCATCCACATTATTCAGTTGTAAATCTAATTTTTTAGTAACTTGTTTCATATTTAGTACAACCTCTTTTAATATATTATTAATATTTTATCATGTAATATGGTATAATGACAATGTTAAAAAACAAGGTTGTTTGTTAATAAAATAACAATATTTGGTATTTGCTCAAAAATATTGTACTAAAATAAATACATTTTGTGCAAATATCGATTGAACAATCTGTTTTTATGTAATATAATAATACGCTGAAAGTACAAAATGTGTAAAGAAAGAAGGTAGGATATGGCTGTTTTGACATTTAAAGGTGGAATTCATACTCATGACGGTAAACATTTGTCAAAGAATAAACCTATTACTCTATATGAGCCAAAGGGAGAATTAGCATTTCCTGTAGCACAGCATATTGGTGCACCAGCAAATCCAATTGTAAAAGTTGGAGATGAGGTACTGGTTGGACAAATGATTGCTGAAGCAGGAGGATTTGTTTCTGCCAATATACATTCATCAGTTTCAGGAAAAGTTATAGCTATTGAACCTAGACTTGTTGTTTCGGGTGGAATGGTAAATTCTATTATTGTAGAAAATGATGGTGAGTATAGAGAAATCGAACCTAAAAGTACTAAACAACTTGAAGAATGTACAAAGGAAGATATCAGAGAGTACGTAAAAGAAGCTGGTGTTGTAGGAATGGGTGGAGCAGGATTCCCAACACATGTAAAGCTTACACCAAAAGAAGATGATGCAATAGAATATGTAATTGTAAATGGTGCTGAATGTGAACCTTATTTAACTTCAGATTACAGAAGAATGATTGAAAAACCTGAATTATTAATAGAAGGTTTAAAGGTGATTTTAACACTATTTAAAAAGGCAAAAGGAATCATTGCCATTGAGGATAACAAAAGAGATGTTATTCTAAAAATGAAAAAACTTGTACAAAATGAACCTAGAATTGAAGTGAAAGCAGTTTATACAAAATACCCACAGGGTTCTGAAAGACACTTGATTTATGCAACTACTAGAAGATATATCAATTCTTCAATGTTACCAGCAGACGCTGGATGTATAGTTGATAATGTTGATACTGTTTTTGCAATAAGAAAAGCTGTTTTAGATAGAAAACCGTTAACAAGTAGAATAATAACTGTTACTGGTGATGCGATAAAAGATCCAAGAAACTTTGAAGTTTTAATTGGAACAAATTTAAGAGAATTAATAGATGCTGCTGGTGGATTTAAAAAAGAACCAGAAAAAATAATTTCAGGTGGACCTATGATGGGAATGGCTTTATTTAATCTGGATGTACCAGCGGTTAAAGGATCTTCTGCAATTCTATGTATGATTGAAGACGATGCATCAAAAGTAGAATCATCTGCATGTATAAATTGTGGTAGATGCGTAAAGGCTTGTCCAAGTGGAATCATGCCTACAAAACTTTCAGAATTTTCAGAAAGAGGAGATTTTGAAAGCTTCGTTAAATTTGATGGAATGGAATGTTGTGAATGCGGTTGTTGTTCATATATATGTCCAGCAAAAAGAAATCTTACTCAGGCAATAAAATCAATGAGAAAAGATGTTTTAGCTAGCAGAAAGAAATAAAATTGAGAGGTGAAAGACGTGAGCGAATTATTGAAAGTATCTTCAAATCCTCATATTAGAGATAAAAACTCTACTACCGGTATTATGTTTGACGTTATTATTGCTTTATTGCCGGCTACAGCATTTGGAGTATACAATTTTTATGCAGATTTTGGTTTATATCCTTTAGTTTTAATATTAGTAACCATAGCTGCAAGTGTTTTAACAGAATTTTTATATCAGAAATTAATGCACCAGAAAGTAACCATAATAGATTTAAGTGCAGTTTTAACAGGTTTATTATTAGCACTTAATTTACCACCTGCACTTCCTATATGGATGGCTGTATTAGGAGCAGTTTTTGCAATACTTGTTGTAAAACAAATATTTGGTGGAATTGGTCAAAACTTTATGAACCCTGCTTTAGCGGCAAGATGTTTCTTAGTATTAGCATTTACAGGACCTATGACAACATTTTTTGCCAAAACAGCAGATGCAGTATCAAGTGCGACACCATTAACAGCTGTGAAAGCTGGACAAAGTTACAATCTACTAGATATGTTTATTGGTAATACTGCAGGAACAATTGGTGAAACATCAACAGTTGCTTTATTAATAGGAGCTTTATACCTATTATCAAGAAAAGTTATAAATTTAAGAATACCTTTATCTTATATTTTAACGGTAGTTGTGTTCATGGCTATATATACATTAGCAACAAAAGGTGGAATTGATTTTTCATTTATTGGAGCACATATTTGTGGTGGAGGTTTAATGATTGGAGCATGGTTTATGGCTACTGACTATGCAAGCTCTCCAATAACACCATTAGGAAGAATAATATTCGGTATTTTTATCGGACTTTTAACTTCTATATTCAGAATTTTTGGTGGAACTGCAGAAGGAGTTTCATTTGCAATAATTCTTGGTAATTTAGTTGTACCACTTATCGAAAGATGGACTATTCCAAAATCATTTGGAAAGGGGGCGACAAAAGCATGAAAGAATTAATTAAAAACGCTGTTATTTTATTTGTTATTACTTTGTTTGCAGGAGCCCTTTTAGGATTTATGTATGAATTAACAAAAGGACCAAGAGCAGAGCAGGAAGCAAAAGCTGTACAAAATGCTTATAAAAATGTATATTCAAGTGCAGCAGGTTTTGAAAGCTATGATTTTGATGTAGAAGAAGTTGCAGACGCTTTAATTGAAAAAGGAATAACTCCTTCTATGGATTTAATTGATGAAGTTGTAACAGCAGTTGATGAAAATAATGAAGTTTTAGGATATGTAATCACTGTGACTGCAAAAGAAGGATATGCAGGGGATATTAAATATACAGTAGGTATTAGAAATGATGGTACTGTAACAGGAATATCATTCTTAAGCATTAAAGAAACAGCAGGTCTTGGTATGAAGGCTAAAGATGCAGAATTTAAAGATCAGTTTGTTGGAAAAAATGTAGAATTTTTCGAATATTCAAAAGCAGGAGCTGTTGAGGATAATCAAATCGATGCAATTACTGGAGCTACCATAACAACCAATGCTGTAACAAATGGTGTAAATGCGGCTTTATATTGCTTCGACTATATAGTTGGATTAGGAGGTGACAGCATTGAGTAAAATTGTTGAAAGATTATGGAATGGTATTTTTAAAGAAAATCCAATATTTGTTTTACTTCTAGGTATGTGTCCAACTCTTGCTGTAACAACCTCAGCAATAAATGGATTGGGTATGGGACTTACAACAACAGTTGTATTAGTGTTTTCAAATTTATTTATTTCCATACTAAGAAAAGTTATACCAAATAAGGTTAGAATACCTGCTTTTATAGTAATAGTAGCTACATTTGTTACATTAGTTCAGTTTATGTTACAAGCATACCTTCCATCATTAAATGATTCATTAGGAGTGTTTATTCCTCTTATCGTTGTTAACTGTATCATTTTAGGAAGAGCAGAAGCATATGCTTCAAAAAATAAAGTTATTCCATCAATATTTGATGGTCTAGGAATGGGATTAGGATTTGCTGTAGCCCTTACTTTACTTGGAGCATTCAGAGAAATTTTGGGTACAGGTTCAATATTTGGTGTTAAATTTATTCCAAGTGAATACAATATAACTATTTTCGTATTAGCGCCAGGTGCATTCTTTGTACTTGCATGCCTAATAGCGATTAAAAATAGAATTGACAGAAAAAATGGTAAGAAAAAAGAAGATGAGCTTGACTCATGTGCTGGGTGTTCTGGTGCTGGTTGTGGTGGAGCTATGAAGAAGGAGGAGGCTTAATATGGGAAATTTAATTCTAATAGCAATAGGAGCTGCTCTTGTTAATAATATTATACTTAGTCAGTTTCAGGGTCTTTGTCCTTTCTTAGGAGTATCCAAAAAAGTAGATACTGCAACAGGTATGGGTGGAGCTGTTATATTCGTTATAACCATATCATCAGTTATTACATGGATAATCAATGAATTTATTTTAAAAACTTTTGATATGACATATTTACAAACTATCGTGTTTATATTAGTTATTGCTTCATTAGTTCAGTTGGTTGAGATGATATTAAGAAAGTTTTTACCGCCTTTATATGATGCTTTGGGAATTTTCTTGCCACTTATAACTACAAACTGTGCGGTTTTAGGTATAGCGATAACAAATATTCAAAAAGACTATAATTTTATTGAAGCTTTAGTAAGTGGAATTTTCACAGCTATTGGTTTTACAATTGCTATAGTTATTTTGGCTGGTATTAGAGAAAAAACTGATAACAATAAAAATGTACCTGAATCTTTTAAAGGTATGCCATTAACATTAATCTCATCAGGATTAATGGCTATAGCATTCTTTGGATTTTCAGGACTAATATAAGGAGGGCACATAAGATGACTATTACAGGAATTATAATTGCAACAGCCATCGTTGGTGGAGTTGGTGTTCTTATCGGAGTACTCCTTGGTATTGCAGCAAATGTATTTAAAGTAGAAGTGGATGAAAAAGAAATTCTTATAAGTGAATTACTACCAGGTAATAACTGTGGTGGATGTGGTTATGCAGGATGTAATCAGTTGGCAAAAGCTATAGCCGGGGGTGAAGCAGGAGCTTCAGCATGTCCTGTAGGTGGAGCTTCAACAGCAGCAGCAATTGCTGAAATCGTAGGTGGCGACACTGATATGGTTAAAATGATTGCAGTAGTTAAATGTAGAGGAACTCTTGATCAGGCTAAAGAGAAATATGAATATTTTGGAAATATCAGTTGTATAGAAGCAAATTATGTACCAGGTGGAGGCTCTAAATCATGTACATATGGATGCTTGGGATATGGAAGCTGTGTAAATGTTTGTGATTTTGATGCAATCAGTATAGTTGATGGAGTAGCCCTTGTAAATAAAAATAAATGTGTTGCATGTGGTAAATGTGTAAATACTTGTCCTAAAAACATAATAGAGTTAGTGCCATATGATGCGTGTCAGGTTGTTTTATGTATGTCACAGTCAAAAGGTAAGGATGTAAAGGCTGTTTGTAAAACAGGATGTATTGCTTGTAAACTATGTGAAAAAGCATGTGAGTTTGACGCAATAAAAGTTGAAAATAATCTTGCCACTATAGATTATTCCAAATGTACAAGATGCGGAAAATGCGCAGAAAAATGTCCTAGCAAAATTATATCAATTTAATGATTATTTAAAGTGTAAAGTCAGGTTTTTGGCTTTACACTTTTTTTATAATATGATAGCATTAAGTATATAAATTTATGGAGGAAATAAATATGAAGTGTTCAAATTGTGGAGCAAATGTTAAAGATGGAGCAGATTTTTGTACATCATGTGGAACTAAATTAGTTAAAGTGGATATGAATCAAATATTCAAAAGTGATTTCCCAGATTTATTCAAAAAAAATACTGAATTAATGACTGAATTAATGAAAAATTTCGAAGAGCAAAAGACAGCTTTAAACATTACAGAAGAGTATATGTTAGGTGTAAGTAAAGAAGTAGATGCAGCAAAAGCAGAAACTGCTGAAATTCAGAAAAAACTTGATGAAACTGAAGCATTATTACAGATTAAACTAGAACTTATTCTTGAAAAAGAAAGAGAAATAGTAGCACTTCAAAAACAAATAGATAGTATGCCAGTGAAAGAAGAACCTCAACCTGAGCCTGTTACTTCTAACGACCCTGGATACGCACCTATGACAGAAGAATCAAATTCTGATAACCAAGAAGCAAAAGAAGAAAGCATACCTGTAGCAGAGGGAGAAGTCGTTGATCAGGCGTTAAAATGTCCTAATTGTGGAAACGATGTAAAACCAGGTATGGCGTTTTGTAACCTTTGTGGTACAAAATTAAATCAATAAGATTTAACGGGAGTATAAAAAGAAAACTATGAATATTTTATTTTTTCTAACACCGAAAAATGAAGTGGACTATGTAGAAGACAATGCCACACTTATGGATACCCTTGAAGTAATGGAAAGAAACAATTATTCGGCTATACCGATTATTAGTAGAAGTGGAAAATATGTTGGCACAATTGGCGAAGGTGATATTCTAAGATATATAAGAAATTCACATGACTTTGAATTGAACAGAATTGAAGATACACCAATAAAAAACATTGAAAAGAACAAAGATAATTCTACCGTTAATATTAATTCGAAGTTTGATAGACTTGTAAAAAAAGCAATGAGACAGAATTTTGTTCCAGTTGTTGATGATGATAATAAATTCATAGGAATTATTACCAGAAGAGAAATAATGGAACAGTGGCATAAGCTTTATCTAGAACAAAATAAAAGCAATTAAATAAATGGTTAAAATAAAAGCCTAAGGCAATGTCATTAAGTTAAGTAAATAATAAAAGCTTTATATCAGATACTGATATAGGGCTTTTTTTTTTGTAATAAATTTCATAAAACACTTGACAAATCATCAAAAAAATGTGGCGAAGCCTCTTGAATATAAATTATTTTACGGAGGATATCACATGAAAAAACATTTTATTGCTACTGCAAGGCAAAATCTTCTTCAGAGCATTTCAAATCTTGGTGAAAATCCATCACTGTTTGTGAAATGCCCGGGGAAAGACTTTTCGAGAAAGCGAAAACTTGACTTTGAAACCCTCATAAAGTTTTCACTTGGAATGTCTGGTAAATCATTGAACAAGGAGCTTTTAGATTTTTTTGACTTTTCAGCTGACAGCCCAAGTAACTCTGATTTCAACCAACAAAGAGCGAAAGTATTACCAGAAGCATTTGAATATCTTTTTCACGAATTCACATCCAAGATACATGCAAATAAAAAATTCCAAGGATATAGGATAATTGCCTGTGACGGAAGCAATTTATCTATTGCTTCAAATCCTAACGATACTGAAACACGTGTAAAATCCAACCAGTTCAACACCGTCGTGAATCGGCTCCACTTGAATGCTTTTTATGATCTTATTAATCGCATTTATGTCGATGCATTAGTACAAAACTGGGCGGATTATAACGAGTATTTTGCCTGCACACAGATGATTGACCGTTCTCAAATAAAAGATAAAGTATTATTGATTGCAGACCGCGGATATGAAAACTATAACATTTTTGCTCATGCACATGAAAAAAACTGGAAATATCTTATTAGAATAAAGGATATAAACAGTAATGGAATTGCTTCTGGCTTCGACTTACCGAAACATGGTAGCTTTGACAAACAAATGTCAGTAACATTTAGTCGTAAGCAAAATAAGGATACTAAAGGGAGAGCATGTAAGTTTATGCCTACTTGCCAAGGCTTTGATTACATACCTATTGGAAGTGACAAAGAATACACACTTGATTTTAGGATTGTACGTTTCCCTATTAGCGAAAAGAAATTTGAAGTTATTGTTACAAACCTCAGTCCTTTTGAATTTCCAGAAAAACATATAAAGGAACTTTACCATATGAGATGGGGAATTGAAACTTCTTTTAGGGAACTCAAATATGCTGTTGGAATGATGAATTTTCATTCCAAAAAGGTTGAATATATAAAACAGGAAGTATTTGCAAGAATAACTATGTATAACTATTGTGAAAGTATTATTACTCAAATAGTCGTTCGTAAAACAAAAGGAATAAAAATATATCAGGTGAATTTCACCCTTGCCATTTACATTTGTCGTGAATACATAAGTAATCACAGAAGGTTGAAACCACCTGATATAGAGCTGCTAATCCAAAGAAATATACTACCGGTAAGGCATGGACGTCACGACCCTAGGAAAGTCAACGTTCAAAAACCAGTAAGTTTCTTATACAGAGTAGCATAAGCAACTTTAATTATATATCTAAAAATGACAGATGACAATCTGTCTATTTGTCATACTGAAATTTATATTCCAATTGATTAAAAAAAGAATTACGAGAAAAAACACATATATTTCTTCTCGTAATTCTTTTTTGTTAGTCATTAACTTAATGACATTGAGCCTAAGGGCTTTTATTTTATTGTTAAATTATTACCATCTAAATTTATACCTGAAGAATAATAAATATCATAATTTTCATCAATAAAAACAGCTTCTATTTGTTCTAAATCTTCTATTAAGGCCATGCCTTTTTCTAAACCTAATGCAAAACATCCAGTACTTAAAGCGTCTCCCACTGTAGAGTTTTTAGATATTATTGTTACAGACAATAATTTATTAGTACCTGGATATCCAGTATCGGTATCTAAGATATGATGATATAAAATATCATTTTCATAAAAGTTTCGCTCATAAATACCAGAAGACACAACACTCAAATCCTTACCCTGAATATATAAAATAGATTCATTTGTATCAGCAAAAGGTTTTTGTATACCGATATTAAAACTAGAACCGTCAGGTTTTTCTCCAACCATAAAAATATTTCCACCTAGGTTAATCAAAGCACTATTTACCCCGAGACTTAAAAGATGTTCCTTTAACCTATCAGCGATATAACCTTTTGCAATTCCACCTAAATCAATACTTGCATGTTCATTGGTTAAAGTAATAAAATTATCATTGATTAATATATTTTTATAATCAACAAATTCTAAAGTTTCTAAAATACCACTTTCATCTGGAACTTTTGAATTATCTGTATTAAATCCCCATAAGTCCATTAGCGGAGCAATAGTAATGTCAAATTTTCCTTGTGTTAAACTAGAATATTCAATGGATTGATTAATAATATCAATAGTTTCGTCAGAAACTTTTACTTGTGATTTAGAATTATTTATTTTTGAAATATCACTTTCGGGTATGGTTCGACTAAAAAGACTTTCATATTTTGAACACAGATCAAAACAAGAATCCAAGATGGAATAGTCTTCGCTGTCATAAACAGATATTGTTATTACGGTATCAAAATAAAAATCCGTTCCCGAAATTGGTGTACTTGAACTGGAATTGTCCGTTGGTGTACAAGCGGTCATAAATATCACACATAAAATCATTAAAATAAGTTTGTTTTTCATGTAGTGTATTGTAACACAATACATTTTACTTTAAAATACTTTTGTGATATTATATGGAAAAGAAAACATAAGTTCGTAAAGGCTAATTATATGAAAAAAAATGATGTAATTCTTATTGCCATCTTGCTAATTCTGGCAATATTATCTTATATAGTAATTAAATATTTTATAATGAATAATGGTGCATATGTAGAAGTTATCATTAATGGTGAAACTGTTGAAACTTTTGATTTAAGTGAAGATATTACATATAAAATCGAAACTGAAAATGGTGACTATAATCTTCTTGTCATTAAAGACAACATAGCGACAGTAACTGAGGCCAGTTGCCCAGATAAATTATGCATTAGTCAAAAAGATATTAGCAAAAATGGTGAGTCTATTATCTGTTTACCTAATCAAGTTGTTGTAAGGATAGTTGATGGAAAAGAAAATACAGTTGATGCAATAGCTAACTAGGAGGACACAGTGACAAAAAAAATAGCTTATATGTCAGTATTTACTGCATTTGCAATAATATTAAGTTATGTAGAAGTATTAATTCCGATAAATTTTGGTATTCCTGGAATGAAATTAGGACTTGCCAATTTATTAATAGTATTATCATTGTATTATTTAGGGACAAAAGAAGCTTTAATGATAAATGTTGTTAGAATTATAATTATCGGCTTTTTATTTGGCAATTTATTTAGTATTTTATTTAGTTTAGCTGGTGGAGTTTTAAGTTTTCTATTTATGTATTTATTAAAAAAAATAAAAATATTTGGAATTATAAGTGTAAGCGCAATAGGGGGTATATCACATAACATTGGTCAATTAATAATTGCTGCTTTTGTTGTAAGTACATATAGCATTTTATATTATGTACCAGTTTTAATAATAGCAGGATTAATTACGGGTGTGCTTATCGGAATAATTGCTCTTTTAATTCAAAAAAAAATAAAATTAGGTGGGTTGCAGTTTAAATGATATCTTATATAAAAGGTGAAGTAATCGATATAAAATTGGATAAAATTATTATAGAAAATAATAATATAGGCTATAATATATTTGTTCCGACTACATTAATAAATTCTATTCCTGGAATAGGAAGAGAGATAAAAATATATACATATATGCATGTAAGAGAAGATGCTATGAATCTATTTGGTTTTTTATCTCAAGAAGATTTAGAATTTTTCAAAGCGCTTATTCAGGTTAATGGTGTTGGTCCGAAAGCAGCTATAAAAATTTTAAGTGGGATAAGTCCGGATGACTTAAAGATGGCAGTAATATCAGATGATGTTAAGACGGTTTCTTCAGCACCAGGGGTAGGAAAGAAAACAGCCGAAAAAATCATTATAGAACTAAAAGATAAATTTAGTATTAATGATTTTAATGTAGCTGATAAAAATTTGGAGATACAAAATTCAAATTTTGATGGAGATTTAAAATTTGAGGCTGTAAGTGCTTTAGCAGCATTGGGTTATTCAGATGCTGAATCATTAAAAGCGGTAAAAAAAGCTATGTGTGAAGAAATTACAGATGTTGAGACTTTATTAAAAGAATCTTTAAAAATAATATGTTCTTTATAGAATGGAGAAGGGATGAGCAAAAGAATTATTAATGCTGAACTTTCAGTTGATGAAGTTAATATAGAAAATCATTTAAGACCTCAAAAGTTTGAAAGTTATATAGGTCAGGAAAAAGCAAAAGAAAATTTGAAAGTTTATATTGAGGCCGCCAAAGCTAGAAACGAATCACTGGATCATGTTTTGTTTTATGGACCACCAGGTTTAGGTAAAACAACACTGGCAGGTATTATAGCGAATGAAATGGGTGTGAATATAAAAATCACTTCTGGACCTGCTATAGAAAAGCAAGGTGAAATGGCTGCTGTACTTAATAATCTAAAAGACGGTGACGTTTTGTTTATTGATGAAATACACAGACTGAATCGTCAGGTAGAAGAAATATTATATCCTGCAATGGAGGACTTTTGTATTGATATAATGATAGGAAAAGGATCTGCTGCAAAATCTATAAGACTTGATTTGCCTAAATTTACTTTGGTTGGTGCAACTACAAGAGCAGGTTTGTTGACAGCACCATTAAGAGATAGGTTTGGAGTCATACACAGATTAGAATTTTATACACCAGAGGAGTTACAGGTAATAATTGAACAATCAGCTAAATATCTTGATGTTAAAATTGATTCAAATGGTTCATATGAGCTTGCTAGAAGGTCTAGAGGTACGCCAAGGCTCGCAAATAGACTATTAAAGAGAGTTAGGGATTTTGCACAGGTTAAATATGATGGAGAAATTTCAAAACAGGTAGCCGATTATGCTTTGGATTTATTAGAAGTGGATAAATATGGTTTAGATAAAAATGATAGAAATATTTTAGAAACATTAATTTATAAATTTGGTAGTGGTCCTGTAGGCTTAGATACTTTAGCTGCGGCACTTTCAGAGGATTCTGGTACTTTGGAGGATGTATATGAACCATACTTGATAAAAAATGGTTTTATAATTAGAACCCCAAGGGGTAGGGTGGCGACAGAGCTGGCACAACAACATATTGAAAAATAACTATTGTTTTTATTTCATAATAGTATATAATATACATTAGGATAGGTTTATACTAAACTGTGGCAAGGAGTGTGATCAGATGTCATCAAAGAATAACGCAGAAGTAGTTATTGATGGAAAAGTGTATACATTGAGCGGTTATGAAACAGAAGAGTATTTACAAAAAGTGGCATCATATATCAACAATAAAATATCAGAATATAAAAAAGACGAAAGTTATAGAAAGCAAAGTCTTGATGTTCAAAAAAGTCTTTTAGAACTTAATATTGCTGATGATTATTTTAAGGCAAAAAAACAGGCCGACCTGTTAGAAGTGGAAATTGAAGACAAAGATAAGCAGCTTTATGATTTAAAGCATGAACTTGTTTCATTAAAACTAAAAAGTGATGATGATGATAAGAAAATTTCTAAACTACAGGCAGAGATAAAACAGTTGAAAAACAAATTGTAATTTAAAAATTATAGCCGAATACTAAAGCGGTTTTGCTGCTTAGTTTCGGCTTGATTTTTTTATAGGAGAAAATCATGAAAGCGGAACTATTATCCCCAGCTGGTTCTTATGAAATATTAGAAGCTGTGTTTAATGCAGGTGCAGATGCAGTATATGCAGGTGGAGAAAAATTTGGAGCAAGAGCATATGCAAAGAATTTCTCTGAAAATGATTTATTAAAATCTATTGATTATGCACATATTTATAATAAAAATTTCTACTTAACCTTAAATACATTACTTAAAAATAATGAAATTAAAGAAGAATTATTTAATTACATATTACCCTTATATAAAGAAGGCCTAGATGCTGTTATTGTACAGGATTTAGGTGTTTTTGAATTTATTAAAACTAATTTTCCTGAATTGGAAATACATGCAAGTACTCAAATGACTATTACAGGTAGAGAGTCAGCAAAAATAATTAAAGATTTAGGTGCAAAAAGAATAGTTACTGCAAGGGAGTTATCATTAAAAGAAATTAAAGATATTCATGATAATGTGGATATTGAAATAGAAAGTTTTGTACATGGTGCTTTATGTTATGCATATTCTGGTCAATGTATGCTTAGTAGTATGTTAGGTGGTAGAAGTGCAAACAGAGGAAGGTGTGCTGGACCATGCAGGCTACCATATTCTACAAATGGAAATGAAAAAAAATATCCACTTAGCTTAAAAGACCTTTGTGCTATAGAACTTTTACCAGAAATTATTGATTCAGGTGTGTATTCTTTAAAAATTGAGGGAAGAATGAAGAAACTTGAATATGCTGCAGGGGTAACCAGAATATATAGAAAGTATTTAGATATTCTATTAGAAAAAGGTTCTGAGAAGTATAATGTTACAAATGAAGATTTAAATGAATTATTAAGTATTTCAAACAGAAGTGGTTATACTAAAGGATACTATTTTAATCATAACTCAAAAAAAATGGTTACACTTGATAAGCCTAATTATGACTCTAACTATAATTTCATACCTGATGAGAAAAAGTATGTTAAGATTGATTGCAAAGTAGATATACTTAGAGATAGGGAAATGAAAATTTCTATATCAGGAAAAAATGAAATAACATTTAAGGGGAAAATGCCTGAAATAGCTAAAAAGGCCCCATTATCAAAGGAGACTGTTATAAAACAGTTAACAAAGATTAAAGACACTCAGTTTGAATTTAGGAATATTGATATTAATCTAGATGAAAACTTATTTGTTCCAGTAAAAGAACTGAATGATTTTAGAAGAAATGCTATAGATGATTATATTAAAATGGTTTTAGATAAATATAAACGAAATTCTACTTGTGAAAACAAGGTGGATATAATTAACAACAATAAAATATATGAAAAACAAAAACTGAAAATCAACTGTAAAATAGATAGCCATGAACAATTTACGAGCATTTTGAAATATAAAGAAGTACATTCTTTATATATTAATTATGATTCTTTTAAAATTAATCAGTTAGATTCGATAGTAAATACGGCTAGGGAAAACAATAAAAAAGTATATGTTTTAATGCCTACAATATTTAGGCAACGAACAAAGGATAAATTAAAAGAACAATTAAATATTATCTTAAAAACTAAAATCAATGGTTTTTTGATAAGGAATTTTGAAGAATATGGATTTTTAAAGAAGTATTGTGATTTAGAGCTTATTGCAGATAGTAATTTTTATGTATTTAATGATTATTCGGCAAAAGTGCTTAATGGTTTTGGATTTTCTTACTTAACGCTACCGTATGAATTAAATTATAAAGAATTAAAAAGATTAAACTGTAGTGATATGGAAATAATTGTTTATGGCTATCAGGAATTAATGAATTCAGCTAACTGTATTAAAAAGACATTTAATGCATGCGATTCTAAAAATGGATATAGCTATATAAAGGATAGGTATAACAAAGCATTTATAGTTAAAAATAATTGTGATTCATGTAATAATACAATATACAATTGTAATCCTATATCGCTGATTTCCCAGAAAGATAAAATACTAGATTTAAATGTTAAGTCAGTAAGATTAGAATTTACCTG
Organism: uncultured Parasporobacterium sp.; assembly: GCA_963676435.2. Taxonomy (GTDB): domain Bacteria; phylum Bacillota; class Clostridia; order Lachnospirales; family Lachnospiraceae; genus CAXXOZ01. Next base: position 23,139 of record CAXXOZ010000015.1, on the reverse strand, counting down.
TGAAAATAGTTCTCAAACAGAAGAGATTTTAAATGATTACATTAATACTTTTTTGGGTGGCGCAGAAAAATATATAGAAATTAAAAATTTTACTAAAGGACATTTTAACAGAGGTGTAGAATGATAAATATAATTTTAGTTACTGCAAAATATATAATCATAATTTTATTTGCAGTTTATGCATTACAATCTTTTCTTGCATTAGGTAACAAATCAGAAAAATTAAAATCTAAACTTTATAATTCGCAAGTGGCTATTATTTTTATTATACATTTATTAGGCTTTATATCTATTTTTATGAATAATATATCATCTGTTGTGATAATTTTTTACGGCACTCAGCTAATATATTTAATTCTTTTATTAGGAATTACTTATATATTTTTTGAAAAAAGGACAAATCGAGCATTGCTTAATAATATGGTTATTTTAATAACTATAGGTCTAATAATGCTTACTAGATTATCTTTTGATGATGCCGTAAGACAGTTTGAAATAATAGTTTTGGGCTCTGCAATTTTCTTTGTATTTTTATTTTTTTATAGGGTGTTAAAAAAAGTTTGGGCGCACTTAACATGGATATATTGTATTTTTGGGATTTTTCTTTTGCTTTGTGTAATAGTTTTCGCAAAAGAAACTTATGGTGCAAAAATTTCAATTGATTTTGGCATTTTTAGTGTACAGCCACTTGAATTTGTTAAAATACTTTATGTATTGTTTATTGCTTCAATACTTAGTAAGTCGCTTGAATTTAAAAACTTAATTTTATCCTGTGTTCTAGCGGCAGTTCATGTAATTATACTAGTTTTATCAAATGATTTGGGAGGAGCATTAATCTTTTTTTTAGTATATGTATTTATGTTATTTTTATTCACTGGAAAACTTCTATACTTTTTAGGTGGAATAATATCGGGTTCTGTTGCTGCATTTTTGTCATATTTTATATTTGATCATGTTCAGGTACGGGTTGGTGCTTGGTTAAATCCGTGGCCACTTATAGATTCACAGGGATATCAAATAACACAGTCCTTGTTTGCGATAGGAACAGGTGGATTTATGGGTTCAGGATTATTTAATGGAATGCCGGAAAAAATTCCTGTGGTCAAAGAAGATTTTATTTTTTCGGCTATTTCAGAAGAATTAGGAGGTTTTTTTGCTATCTGTTTAATATTAGTATGCTTAAGTACTTTTCTGATTTTTATTAAAATAGCTATTTCTCAAAAGGATTATTTGTTTGGCAAATTTGTAGTTATGGGACTTGCCGTAACTTATAGTGTACAGATATTTTTAACTATTGGTGGTGCGATAAAGCTGATTCCTTCTACAGGCGTCACCTTACCTTTTATAAGTTATGGTGGAAGTTCAATAATTGCTTCATTAATAATGTTTAGTATAGTTCAGGCAAATTATATTTACGAATCAAAAGAGGTAATAAATGAAGAAAAAAAATAAAGGTGAATTAAATTCAGGCAATATAATAAAAACGGCATATATATTTTTTGCTCTATTCATTTTATTAATTGGCTATTTATCATACTTTTTAATATTTCAATCAAGTGATGTGGTAAATAATCCATACAATAAAAGGCAGGAAGCATTTGTAGAAAATGTTATAAGAGGAACTGTTTATAGTAGAGACTATGATATACTTGCAACTACTAATGTTGATGATGATGGGACAGAAAGTAGAGTATATCCATATGCAAATTTATTTGCTCAGTCAATAGGATACAATACTAATGGTAAACTAGGTGTTGAACTTTTTTATAATTATGACTTACTGACTTCAGATACAAATTTTTTTGAGAAACTAGTTAATGAATTTAAAGACGAAAAAGATATTGGGAATAATGTAATAACAACCTTTGATGTTGAACTTCAAGAAGTTGCAGATGATGCAATTGGTGATAATAAAGGAGCTATTATAGCAATCGATCCAGATACGGGTGAAATATTATCGATGATTTCAAAACCTGACTTTAATCCCAATGAAATTGAAGTTATTTATGATGATATAATTAATGATGATAGCCAAACCTCTTTAATAAATAGAACAACTCAAGGATTGTATACTCCAGGTTCGATATTTAAATTGTTTACATTATATGAGTATATAAAAGAAAATCCTGATTACGAAAACTATAATTATCAGTGTAATGGTAGTGTTTTGGTTGAAGATGTTAAAATAAGCTGTTTTAATAATACCGTTCATGGTTATGAAGATTTATTGGAATCATTTGCAAATTCATGTAATTCATCTTTTATTAATCTAGGTCTTACATTAGATAAGGAAAATTTTCAGAATACATGTGAAGAATTACTATTTAATAATTATCTATCGGTTGATTTTTCATATAATAAAAGTGAGTTAAATATTAACGAAAATACAAGTGATTTTATGATGGCACAAACAGTTATGGGGCAGGGAGAAACTCTTGTAACACCTCTACATATGGCTATGATTATTTCATCTATTGCAAATGATGGCGTTTTGATGAAACCTTATATGGTGAAATATGTTGAAAACTATCAAGGAAAAGTTATAAAGGAAACTGATAACGAAAAGTATGGCAGTTTTTTTACTGAAGATGAATGCGAGGTGCTAAAAAAATATTTACGAGAGGTGGTTTTATTAGGAACTGCTTCGGAATTAAATACTGAGCAATACACAGTATACGGTAAAACTGGAACTGCTCAAATAGATTCTGGTGATAATGAGAATTCATGGTTTATAGGGTACGGTGAAAAAGATGGTGAAAAGCTAGTTGTTGCAGTAGTTTTTGAGGAAGTAAAACCTGGAAGTAAATATGGTGTTTTAGCTGCAAAACAACTATTTGACGAGTATTTTAAATCATAGTATACTATTATCAGTCAAAGATGACACACTGATTAGACAGGAGGAATTGCAATGATAGAAGCAACGAGCTGTGGCGGTGTGGTTATATTCAGAGGTAAAATCTTATTACTTTATAAAAACTATAAGAATAAGTATGAAGGATGGGTTTTGCCAAAGGGAACTGTCGAAGAAGGGGAAGAGTATAAAGAAACTGCCCTAAGAGAAGTAAAAGAAGAGACAGGTGTTAATGCCACTACTATAAAATATATTGGAAAAAGTCATTATTCTTTTTCTGCAACACATGAAATAATAGAAAAAGATGTACATTGGTATTTAATGATGGCAGACAGTTATTACAGTAAACCGCAAAGAGAAGAACATTTTTTTGATTCAGGATATTACAAAATCCATGAAGCCTATCACTTATTAAAATTTGAAAATGAAAAACAAATTCTAGAAAGAGCATATAATGAGTATCTAGAACTAAAAAAGAAAAATTTATGGGGTTCTAAAAAATATTATAATTAAGTATTTAATTATAATATTTTTTGGGAAAACCATATTAAACATTATGTTTAAGACAATGGGGTTAAAACGATGTTAATTTTATTTACATCGTTTTAACTTTTTACTTTATAGAATTATAAGTTTGTGATAAAATTAATGAAATAAGGAGCAAGATTATATAAAATATGAAAACTAATTATCAAAAACTTTTAGATAATACAATTAATGAAATTGTTAAAAATAACGAAAAACCTGGACTTTTACTCCATAGTTGTTGCGCACCCTGTAGCACTTATGTCCTTGAGTATTTGTCTGGGTTTTTTAATATTTCAATATTATATTATAACCCAAATATTTATCCTGAATCTGAATACTATTTTAGGAAAGAGGAGCAAAAAAAATTAATAGAAAATATGGCTTTAATAGAAAAAGTAGGTTTTATACCTATTTCTTACGAAAGTGAAAAGTTCTATGAAGCAATTAAAGGTCTAGAAAATGAGCCAGAAGGTGGAGAACGGTGTAAAAAGTGCTTTGAAATTAGATTAAAAAAAGCTGCAGAAATAGCAAAGGAATATAATTTAGAATACTTTACTACAACATTGACTATTAGCCCTCATAAAAATGCAGAAGTACTTAACCGAATTGGAAATGATATTGGTGAAAAGTATAATATAAAATATTTATTATCTGACTTCAAAAAAAGAGAAGGATATAAAAGATCTACTGAACTTTCAAAAAACTATAATTTATATCGTCAGGATTATTGTGGGTGTGTTTTTTCTAAAAATAATCACAAAAAATGAAACATTGTTATTTAATTAACAACTAAAGTGTGGTATAATCATTACTGTGTTAAAATATTAACGAGAAAAGGAGACACTGTAAAATGAGCTTGATCACCTATGATGCAAATGAAAATGTAGGCATTATAACAATTAACCGACCCAAAGCTTTAAATGCTTTAAATTCGTCGGTACTAAAGGAACTTGATGAGATTTTAAACAATGTTGATTTGAATGAGATTAGAGCACTTATAGTAACTGGTTCGGGTGAAAAATCATTTGTAGCAGGTGCTGATATTTCGGAAATGTCTTCCCTAAGTAAAAAAGAGGGTGAAGAATTCGGTAAATACGGTAATGATGTTTTTAGAAAAATTGAAACATTTCCAATACCTGTTATTGCTGCAATAAATGGTTTTGCACTTGGTGGTGGTTGCGAACTTGCTATGAGTTGCGATATACGCATATGTTCTGAAAATGCAGTATTTGGTCAACCAGAAGTAGGACTTGGAATTACACCAGGTTTTGGTGGAACTCAAAGATTAGCGAGAATAATAGGCGTAGGTAAAGCAAAAGAAATGATTTATACAGGAGCAAATGTTAAAGCTGAAGAAGCTAAAACAATTGGTCTTGTTAATTCGGTTTATCCAATTGAAGAATTACTAGATGCAGCTAAGAAAATAGCAGGAAAAATAAGTAGAAATGCACCAATAGCAGTTCGTGCTTCTAAAAAAGCTATTAATGAAGGCCTTCAAGTTGATATGGATAGTGCTATAGTGATAGAAGAAAAATTATTTGGTGATTGCTTTGAAACATCAGACCAAGTTGAAGGGATGACCGCTTTTCTAGAAAAAAGAAAGCCTGAAGGATTTAAAAATAATTAACATATAGGAGGAAGTTTAATGAAGGTTGGAATTATAGGTGCAGGAACTATGGGGTCAGGAATTGCCCAGGTTTTTGCAAGTACAGAAGGTTACTCAGTAGCTTTGTGTGATATAACAGAAGATTTAGCAGCTGGTGGAAAAGCAAAAATTGCCAAGGGATTTGAAAAAAGAATAGCAAAAGGCAAAATGGATAAAGATACTGCTGATAATATATTAAATAAAATATCAACAGGGACAAAAGAAATATGTAGTGATTGTGATCTTGTAATAGAAGCTGCAATTGAAAATATGGATGCAAAAAGAACAACATTTAAATCATTACAACAAATTTGTAAAAAAGAATGTATTTTTGCAACCAATACATCATCTTTATCTATAACTGAAATTGGTTCAGGACTTGATAGACCAATGATAGGTATGCACTTTTTCAATCCTGCTCCAGTTATGAAATTAATTGAAGTTATAGCAGGACTAAATACCCCGGATGATATGGTTGAAAAAATCAAAGCCATCTCGGAAGAAATCGGGAAAACACCTGTGCAGGTACAGGAAGCCCCAGGATTTGTTGTAAATAGAGTGTTAGTTCCTCTAGTAAATGAAGGTATTGGTATTTTAGCTTCTGGAACAGCTTCTGTAGAAGATATTGATACTGCAATGAAGCTAGGTGCAAATCATCCAATGGGACCTTTAGAACTAGGAGATTTAATAGGATTAGATGTGTGTTTAGCAATTATGGAAGTATTGCATGAAGAAACAGGAGACTCAAAATACAGACCAGAACCATTACTTAAAAAAATGGTTAGAGGTGGTAAATTAGGTAGAAAAACCGGAATAGGTTTTTATGATTATAGTAAGTAACAATAGGACACGAAAGGAAGATTATCATGGATTTTACTTTAAGCAAAGAGCATGAAATGGTAAGGACTCTATATAGAGACTTTGCAGAGAACGAAGTAAAACCTCTAGCCCAGGAGGTTGATGAAACAGAAGAATTCCCAAGAGGAACTTTAGAAAAAATGAATGCATTAGGATTCATGGGAATACCTGTTGAAAAAGAATATGGCGGACAAGGTTGTGATACTTTAGCTTATGCATTATGTGTTGAAGAATTATCAAAAGTATGTGGGACTACAGGAGTTATCGTTTCAGCCCATACATCATTATGTGCTGAACCAATAAGAAAATTTGGAACAGAAGAACAAAAACAAAAATATTTAGTTCCTTTAGCAAAAGGTGAGAAATTAGGAGCTTTTGGATTAACAGAACCTGGTGCAGGTACTGATGCTGCAGGACAGCAGACAAAAGCAGTTGAATGTGGAGATGATTACATTTTAAATGGGTCAAAAATCTTCATAACAAATGGTAAAGAAGCAGATATATATGTAGTTTTTGCAATGACAGATAAAAGTTTAGGAACAAAAGGAATTTCTGCATTTATTGTAGAAAAAGGAACACCAGGATTTACTTTTGGAACAAAAGAAAAGAAAATGGGTATTAGAGGTTCTGCTACATATGAATTAATCTTTACCGATTGTAGAATACCAAAAGAAAATCTTTTAGGAAAACTTGGAAAAGGTTTTGGTATAGCCATGACTACTCTTGACGGTGGTAGAATAGGGATCGCGGCACAAGCTTTAGGTTTAGCTGCTGGAGCATTAGAACAAACTATCGCTTATGTTAGAGAAAGAAAACAGTTTAATAGACCTATTTCAGCTTTTCAAAATACACAGTTCATGTTAGCTGATATGGCAGTTCAAGTTGAAACAGCAAGAATGTTAGTGTATAAAGCGGCTCTAGCTAAAGACAATCATAAAACATACTCTTTAGAAGCAGCTATGGCGAAATTATACGCTTCTGAAATAGCAATGGAAGTTACTACAAAAGCTGTACAGCTACATGGCGGATACGGATACACAAGAGAATACGATGTAGAAAGAATGATGAGAGATGCTAAAATAACTGAAATTTACGAAGGAACTTCAGAAGTTCAAAGAATGGTAATCTCAGCTAATATCTTAAGATAAAAGGAGTGACACTAAAGTGAAAATCATAGTATGTATAAAACAGGTTCCGGATACAAATGAAGTTAGATTAGACCCAGTCACAGGTACATTAATTCGTGATGGAGTTCCTAGTATTATTAATCCGGATGACAAAGCGGGCTTAGAAGCAGCTCTTGCAATAAAAGACACTATGGATGCGCATGTAAGTGTAGTTACCATGGGACCATTACAGGCTGATGCAGTTCTTAGAGAAGCTTTAGCTATGGGTGCGGATGAAGCTTATTTAATCACAGACAGAGCTTTTGGAGGAGCAGATACATTAGCTACTTCAACAACTCTAGCAGCTGCACTTAAAAAAATGGATTACGATTTAATCATAACAGGTAGACAGGCTATTGATGGGGATACAGCACAAGTTGGACCTCAGATATCAGAACATTTAGAAATACCAAATGTTTCTTATGCTGAAGAAATAAAAGTTGAAGGCGATTGCTTAATAATTAAAAGACAATATGAAGACAGATATCATATAGTAAAAGTTAAAACTCCATGCTTAATAACTGCACTTGGAGAAATGAATTCACCTCGATATATGACTCCAGGTAAAATTTTTGAAGCTTATAGGGAAAAAGAGGTTACTGTTTGGACAAGAGCAGACCTTGAAGTAGCTGATGAAGAAATAGGACTTAAAGGTTCTCCAACAAAAGTTGCAAAATCATTCCCGAAAAGCGTTAAGCCTGCAGGTGTAAAAGAAGTTAATCTTGAACCAGAAGAAGCTGCTGACTACATAGTAGGAAAGCTAAAAGAAAAATTCGTACTTTAAGAGAAGAGGTGAAATAATGAGTTTACAAGAATATAAAGGTGTATTTGTCTTTGTACAACAAGTTGAAAATAAAATTACTGGAGTTTCTTTTGAATTAATTGGAAAAGCAAAAGAACTAGCCGAAGACTTAAAAACAAATGTAACTGCTGTAGTACTTGGTAGCAATATAAAATCTTTAGCTGATGAACTTGCTGCATATGGAGCAGATAAAGTGATTTTAATTGATGATGAAATATTAAATGAATATATAACAGAACCATACACAGAAGCTATTAATAAAGTTATTGAATTTTATAAGCCGGATATAGTTCTTTTTGGAGCTACAGCAATAGGAAGAGATTTAGCGCCTAGAGTTTCAGCAAGAGTTAAAACAGGACTTACAGCTGATTGTACAAAACTAGAAATAGATGCAGAAACAAAAAATCTAAGAATGACTAGACCAGCATTTGGCGGAAACATAATGGCTACTATTGTTTGCCCGAATAACAGACCACAAATGGCTACAGTTAGACCAGGGGTTATGCAAAAAATTAAAAAGATTCCTAACGCAAAAGCTAATATTGAACAGTTTAATGTTGAGCTTTTTGAAAACAATAAATATGTAGAAGTTATGGATGTTATTAAAAAAGTTTCAAATAAAAAAGACATAATGGATGCTAAAATATTAGTTTCTGGTGGTCGTGGTGTTGGAAATGAAGAAAACTTTAAATTATTACAGGATTTAGCTGACACACTTGGAGGAGAAGTTTCTTCATCTCGTGCTTGTGTAGATGCTGGATGGAGAGAAAAAGATCAACAGGTTGGTCAAACAGGTAAAACAGTAAGACCAGAAGTTTACTTCGCTATTGGTATTTCAGGAGCAATACAGCATCTAGCTGGTATGGAAGAATCAGATATTATTATAGCAATAAATAAAGATGAAACAGCACCAATATTTGATGTTGCCGATTATGGAATAGTAGGTGATTTAAATAAAATCCTACCTTCATTAATTGAAAAACTAAAAGCAGAAAAAGCTTCCAAATAAATTATATTCCAAAAGAAATGCAGGACATAGGTTCTGTATTTCTTTTTTTTATTTATAAGACTTTTTTCCTAAGCTATCATGCTGCGACTTTTTATAGAAAAAAAAATATCATTATGTTATAATAATAAAAAATTAATATAATATGGGAGGAATTAATATGAATGAAGTACTTATAGCGGTCAAGAAAACTGGAAAATCACCAGTATACATTATTGCTACAGCTGCTGTTACTTTATTAGCTTTATTATCTATTTGGAATATTATTGAAAGTATAGTTAACTATTCTAGCTACAGCTATTTATACGATACTTATACCTTTGCAGGTGAACTTGTTGTTTATATAGGAAGTTTTATTTTATCTATGGTTACTGCGATAGGTATGATTTTGTTTTTTGTATCTAGTTTATCATCAAAAGACACAATGCCTACTACAGGATTGACTATGATAAAAATATCCCAGGTAATACAACTTGTATTTGCAACTATTGGATTTGTATTTGCCTTTTTAATAGGATTGGTATTATTGATTGTACCTAATATAATAGGTATCGATAATATTATGGATTATATTTATCAATATACAGGATATAATGTTTTCGATCCTTATGCTTTTGGTTACTATCTTGATTTTGCATCTATCTTTAATATAATTGTAATTGTTATGTTGGTATTCATAGTAATTGGAGCAGTATTAGTTTTCTTATATTATATGAAGATCTTAAGAACTGTTAAATCTGTTAAAAACGCCATAACTACTCAAAAACCAAACAATAAAGGTTCAGTTTATATTATAGTTATTAATATAATACTTTCATTTTTTGTTTTAATAGGCTTAATTTCAAGTATTTATCAGTGGGTATCAGGAACATTATATTTAGGAACAACAACAGCTATATTAACAATCATTTCAAGTTTATTGAGTTTGGTGGCATATTTATTTATAGCTATAACGATTATTACTTATAGAGGTCGAATGAAAAACTTATTATACGGTGGATACAATGCAAACCCAAGTATTCCACCTGTGCAAACATACTCTGAAAATCAAACAACTAATCAAGAACAAAAAGCAGAATTTTGTACTGGATGTGGAAACAAATTAGAACCTGGAAGTATGTTTTGTACAAGTTGCGGTAAAAAACAATAACACTAAAAGAGTGGCAACAGCCATACTTTTCTAAGAGTGGCATTTTGTGCCGCTCTTTTATATTTCAGGAGGATTATTAATATTTATTCTATAGTTTCAGTATTAAGTAAAAATTTAAATAGGGAAATAAATTTAGTTAAAAAAAACAATGATTTTTTTGTGATGAAAAAACTTAATGAAGGTAGCAATGAATATGAAGTACTTAAAAGACTTTCTAATAGCAAAATTCCTAAAATTTATGATTTTATAAACAAAGACAATAAAAAGTATATAGTTTTAGAGTATTTTACTGGTTACACACTAAAAAAAATAGTATCACTATATGGTTTTCAAAATCAGAAAAAGGTTATATCATGGGCAGTTATGGTTTGCGATATACTTAGCTATTTACATTCGAACTCTATTTGTAAGATAGTTCATTGCGATATAAAACCTGAAAATATAATTTTGACAAATGATAATGATATTAAACTTATTGATTTTGATAATTCAATTTATTTATTAGATAATCATAGGTGTTTAAAGGGATTTAATGGTACACCTTCATTTGCTGCTCCTGAACAATTTGTAAATGGAAGTAATTACCTGGATCAAAGGACTGATATATATTCCCTTGGAAAAGTTTTGACATATTTGCTTACTAGAAATATTGATAATAATATAATAAATACTAATCCTAATGTTCACCATGAGTTTATTAAAATAATTAAAAAATGTACTGAATATTTACCTGATAAGAGATATAATAATGCTAAAGACTTAAAAGAAGATTTACAAAAACTGTCTTTCTTGGTATCATGATTCAGAGATTATTTAACCTCAGGAGATAGGAATGAAAAATATTCAACATAGAATAACAAATATTGAAAAAAATTCAATAGCCGAAGAGTTGGGAATTGAAATAGGTGATATACTAATATCCATTAATGAAACTTTTATAAACGATGTTTTTGATTATAAATATTTACTTAATGATGAATATATAGAAGTACTAATTCAAAAAAGTGATGGAGAAGAATGGCTTTTAGAAATTGAAAAAAACTATAGTGATGATTTAGGTATAGAATTTGAAAACGGATTGATGGATGAATATAAATCATGCAATAATAAATGCATATTTTGCTTTATCGACCAAATGCCTAAAGGAATGAGAGAAACATTATATTTTAAAGATGATGACTCCAGACTTTCTTTTCTTCAGGGTAATTATATAACACTGACAAATATGAAAAAAGAACATATTAATAGAATAATTAAGTTTCATTTAGAGCCTATTAATATATCAGTTCATACTACAAATCCAGAATTAAGAATTAAAATGCTTAACAATAAATTTGCAGGGGAGTCATTAGATTACTTAGATGAATTTTATAAAAACCAAATAAGTATGAATGCACAGATTGTACTTTGTAAAAATGTAAATGATGGTAAAGAATTAGAGCGAACAATAAATGACTTATCTAAATATATACCATACTTAAGAAGTCTTTCTATCGTGCCAGTTGGAATAACAAAATACAGAGAAGGTCTATATAGTTTAGAATCTTTTAATAAAGATGATGCTAAAAAAGTTATAGAACTTATAAATGAAAAACAAAAAATATTTTTAGAAAAACAAAAAACTCACTTTGTTCATGCAAGTGATGAATGGTATATACTTGCAGATGAAGATGTTCCAAAAGCAAATACATATGATGGATATTTACAACTAGAAAATGGAGTAGGAATGTTAAGGCTACTAGAAGATGAGGTAGAAGAAGCTCTTGAAAATACTATTATAGAAACTAATAAACCTAGAGAAATTTCTATTGCCACTGGTAAGTTAGTTTTACCATCATTAAGCAAAATAATTGAAAAAGTAACTTGTAAATTTTCTAATATAAAAGTAAACTTATATGGTGTAGAAAATATTTATTTTGGAAAAAATATTACAGTTAGTGGTTTGCTAACAGGTCAGGATATTATAAATGAATTGAAAGGGAAAGTATTAGGCGAATGTTTATTACTTCCTGTAAATATGTTTAAAAAGGACGAGCTGGTTTTTTTAGATGACATTAAGTTACAAGATTTAGAAAAGGAATTACAGATAGAGGTAAAAGTTGTGGAATCTTCAGGAGAAGATTTCTTGAATGCCTTGCTTGGAAAGGAAAATAAATGAGTAAACCGATAGTAGCCATAGTAGGAAGACCAAATGTTGGAAAATCAACATTGTTTAATGCTTTGGCAGGAGAAATGATATCAATTGTAAAAGATACACCTGGTGTGACCAGAGACAGAATATATGCAGATATTAATTGGCTTGATACATCTTTTACATTAATTGATACAGGAGGAATAGAACCTGATAGTAGTGATATTATTCTTTCACAAATGAGAGAGCAGGCAAGTATTGCTATTGATACTGCTGATGTAATTATATTTATCACAGATGTTAGACAGGGACTTGTAGATTCAGATTCAAAAGTTGCAGATATGCTTAGAAGAAGCAAAAAGCCTGTAATATTAGTAGTAAATAAAGTTGATAATTTTGAAAAATTAATGCCGGATGTTTATGAGTTTTATAACTTAGGTATAGGAGAACCTGTACCGATTTCTGCTACATCAAAGCTTGGAATTGGTGATATGCTTGATGAAGTTGTTAAGCATTTTCATTATGATGAAGAAGCTGAAGAAGATGATGAAAGGCCAAGAATCGCAATAATCGGAAAACCAAATGTAGGAAAATCATCATTAATCAATAAATTATTAGGTGAAAATAGACTTATAGTATCTAATATTGCAGGTACTACAAGAGATGCTGTCGATACCGAGGTTACTTGGAATGAAAAACAATATGTTTTCATTGATACAGCAGGATTAAGAAGAAAATCAAAAATCAAAGAAGAATTAGAAAGATACAGTATAATTAGAGCTGTAACAGCTGTTGAAAAATGTGATGTAGCAATAATAATGATAGATGCAGTTGAAGGGGTTACAGAACAAGATGCTAAAATTGCAGGTATTGCCCACGAAAGAGGCAAGGGTATTATTATAGCTGTAAATAAATGGGATGCTATTGAAAAGAATGATAAAACAATTTACGAATATACAAATGATGTAAAAAACACTTTATCTTTTATGCAGTATGCGGAAATTTTATTTATTTCAGCAATGACTGGGCAAAGACTAAATAAATTGTTTGATTTAATTGATGTAGTAATAGAAAATCATTCACTTAGAATATCTACAGGAGTATTAAATGAAATTTTATCTGAAGCTGTTGCACTGCAGCAACCACCTTCAGATAAAGGTAAGCGTTTGAGACTATACTATATGACACAGGTTTCTGTAAAACCACCAACTTTTGTTATTTTTGTAAACGATAAACAATTAATGCATTTTTCATATCAAAGATATATTGAAAATAGAATAAGAGATGCTTTTGGATTTAAGGGCACTCCCATAAGAATAATAATTAGAGAGCGAAAGGATAGGGAATAAGAGACATGAATGTAATTGTTGAGCGTATTTTATGTGTAGTGCTTGGTTATGTTTTGGGATTATTTCAAACAGGTTATCTATTAGGAAGAGTTAAAGGGGTAGATATAAGAAGCCAGGGAAGCGGAAATGCTGGAACTACAAATGTTTTACGAGTTATGGGTAAAAAAGCAGGAATCTATACATATATAGGAGATTTCATAAAGGCTCTTGTTGCAAGCCTTCTTACAGCATTAATATTTAAAAATTCTGCAACTGATATAACAATTTTAGTATTATATTCAGGACTTGGTGTTATATTGGGACATAATTTTCCTTTTTACATGAAATTCAAAGGTGGAAAAGGTATAGCAGCAACATCAGGTGTTATATTTTCATTATTTGACTGGAAACTTATTGTTTTAGGAATTTTAGTTTTTGTTTTATCTACAGTTATTTCAAAATATGTTTCAGTTGGATCTCTTAGCATGGTTACAGGATTCCTGATTGAATTTATAATTTTTATGGAATTAGGTTTATTGACTAGGGGAATAAACCCTGCAACCATTTGTGATGCCGCAAATAAAGTAAAAATTGAAGCAATGATAATGGCTTTCGTATTTGCTTTACTGGCATATTTTCAACATCGACAAAACATTTTGCGTTTAGTAAGAGGGAACGAACGTAAAATCGGACAGAAAAAGGAGGAGTAAAATGGCTAAAGTAAGTATATTAGGTGCCGGTAGTTGGGGGTTAGCGCTAACATTGTTGTTATATAACAACGGAAATGAAGTTACTGTATGGTCGGCGCTTGAACCTGAAGTAGATATGTTAAAAAATGATAGAGAGCATAAAATAGGTTTACCAGGAGTACGCATACCAGATGATATATATATTACTGGTGATATTAATGAAGCTGTAGAAGATAAAGATGTTTTAGTAATGGCGGTAGCTTCAAAATTCACAAGAGAAACAGCACATAAACTTAAAAACATCGTTAAAGAAAATCAAATAATTTTAAATGTTGCTAAGGGAATTGAAGATGTTACATTTAAAACTTTATCTGAAATCATAGAAGAAGAAGTGCCAAGTGCAAATGTAGCAGTTTTATCAGGACCTAGTCATGCTGAAGAAGTAGGTAGAGGAATGCCTACTACCTGCGTAGTTGGAGCCACTACAAAAGAAACAGCAGAATTTTTACAGAGTATTTTCGCTAGCAAGGTTTTCAGAGTTTATACAAGTCCAGATATAGTTGGGATTGAACTTGGAGCAGCTTTGAAAAATGTTATTGCTTTAGCTGCTGGTATAGCAGATGGCCTAGGTTACGGTGATAATACAAAAGCCGCACTTATAACCAGAGGAATAAAAGAAATATCAAGGCTTGCTGTAAAAATGGGGGCAAACCTAGAAACAATAAATGGATTATCAGGTATTGGAGATCTGATTGTTACTTGTGCAAGTATGCACAGTAGAAATAGAAGAGCTGGTATTTTAATAGGTCAAGGAAAAACTATGGACCAGGCTATGAAAGAAGTTAATCAGGTTGTAGAGGGGATTTATTCTGCAAAAGCAGCTAATTCACTTGCTAAAAAATTTGAAGTTGAATTACCTATAATAGAAAAAGTTAATTTAATCTTATTTGAAAATGCTGATCCTAGGGAAGCTGTTAATGACTTGATGCTTAGGGATAACACAGGAGAAATTAACTGGCATTAGTATGCTTAAAAGAAAGACTTATTGTCTTTCTTTTTTATAAATAACTATATTATAATTGGGGGATTTTAATATATTTTATATTTCATTTTTAAACATAATTATTGATTTTTTAGTAATTGTTGTACTTATAATCTTGGCTTTTATCGATATAAAGAGATTAGAAATACCAAACTATTTACTAATATTATTGATAATGCTTATTATACTATCCTTTATTTTAAGACCTGAAAAATTTATAGCTGAACGATTAATTGGTTTTATCTGTATTAGTCTTCCAATGTTGATAGTTACTTTGATTTTTCAAAATGCTTTTGGAGGAGGAGATATAAAGCTTGTGGCTATCTGTGGTTTTTATTTAGGATACAAACTAATACTACTAGCAAGTATTATAAGTGTTTTTTCTGGAGGATTTTATTGTATTTTTTTAATAATTAAGAAAAAAGCATCTTTGAAATCACAAATTTCTTTTGGACCTTTTTTAGTAACAGGAATAATTATTTCAAGGTTAATTGGTGAAAGTATAATATAGATAAATTTTTATAATGAGGGAATGTTTATGAATAAGAAAATCTATTTATTTTTAACTATAATGTTTTGGATAATAATATGGCAAATTTTAGGTTTGATAGTTGGAAATGAAATTTTTTTGGCAACACCATATAATGTTTTATTGAAATTATTTGAAATGATAAAAACTCTTTCTTTCTGGAGCGCATTATTGTTTTCTTTTATTAGAATAGTATTAGGTTTTATTTTAGGCGTTTTAACAGGTTTGATTTTAGGAGGACTTGCATATAAAAGTAGGATACTAAAAGAGATAATGTGGCCACTAATATCTATAATAAAAGCTGCACCCATTGTATCATTCATTATTTTATTCTTGATATTAATTTCATCTAGAAACCTATCTGTCTTAATATCCTATCTTATGGTAGTACCTATTATATATACGAATGTTTTAAAAGGATTTGAAAATGCTGATATAAAACTTTTAGAAATGGCAAAAGTTTTTAGAATAAAAAGTATTAAAAAAATCTTATATATTTATATACCATCCTTATTTCCTTTTTTTTATAGTGGGTGTCAAATCTCTTTAGGTTTATGCTGGAAATCAGGAGTTACTGCTGAGCTTATAGGTACTCCTACAGGTTCTATTGGAGAAAGGTTATATCAGGCAAAATTATATTTAAATACTGGTGAATTGTTTGCATGGACTTTTGTAATAATTATAATAAGTATATTATTTGAAAAAATATTTTTAAAATCTTTAAAAAAAGCTATGATTAAATTTGAAAGGTCATAATAATTATGGATATAGAAATAAAAAAATTGTCAAAAAAATATGACGATAAAATTGTATTAAGTGATTTGTCATTAGTTTTAAAAGATAACAACTTTAATTATATCATGGGTGAATCAGGTTCAGGTAAAACTACTTTATTAAATATATTAATGGGCCTTGAAGAAAAAGATTCTGGAGAGATAATTGGTTTAGATGGTAGAAAGATTTCCGCTGTATTTCAAGAAGACCGTTTATGTGAAGATTTTTCTGCAGTTAAAAATATAAAACTTGTTTGTAATTATAATAGCGATTACATAAAAAAAGAATTAAGTATGGTAGGTCTTGATGGATCTCAGGAAAAACCCATTAAAAAACTAAGTGGTGGAATGAAAAGGCGTGTTGCAATAGTTAGGGCAATATTGTCTGAATCTGATATATTGATACTTGATGAACCACTTAAAGGGTTGGACGAAGAAACCAAGAAAATTGTATTCGAATACATAAAAACAAGAAAAAATAATAGGCTGATTGTGATGGTAACACATGATGAACAGGAAACATTTTACATAAAAGGTTCTATTTATAACATGTATAATGAAAAATATTTTTAAAATTCTTTGTTTTTTTATATAATAAAACACAATAATCTAATATAATCGTAAGTATTGTGTTTCGGAATAATATGATTAGGAGGTTAAGACATGTCAAGAGCAGTAACTAATGTAGAATTTAAAGGTACATTAGAACAGGAAAAGGAATTGCTTCAAATCATTGAAGAACATAAAAATCAAAAAGGTGCCTTAATGCCGGTTTTACAAAAGGCCCAGGATATTTATGGTTATCTTCCTTTAGAAGTTCAGGAATTAATTGCTGAAAATCTCAATTTATCTGTAGCTGAGGTTTATGGTGTTGTTACTTTTTATTCTCAATTTTCACTTAATCCAAAAGGGAAATATAACATTTCTGTCTGTTTGGGTACTGCCTGCTATGTAAAAGGAGCAGGAGAAATTTTGGAAAAACTAAAAAACATTTTAGATATTCCTGAAGGAGGAATAACATCTGATGGAAAATTTTCCATTGAAGCTTGTCGCTGTGTTGGGGCTTGTGGTTTAGCACCAGTATTAACAGTTAATGAAGAAGTTTATGGAAGATTAAAAGAAGATGATATTCAAGATATTATCTCAAAGTATGAATAATAAAAAAATAGGAGGATATTTTTATGATATCTCTTGAACAGTTAAATGAAATAAAAGAGAAGATGCAGAATGTTCTTTCCGTAAGAAAAACCTGCAACGAAAAAGTGGCTGAGGCAAAAGCTGAAGGAAGCACTCACAGTAAACATATTCTTGTTTGTGGTGGTACAGGTTGTACTTCTTCTGGAAGTGAAAAAATGATCGATGCCATAAATGATCAAATACAATCAAATAAAATGGAAAATGAAGTTTGTGTTATACGAACTGGATGTCATGGTTTATGTGCATTAGGACCAATTATGATAGTTTACCCAGATGATACATTTTACTCTAGAGTTGAACTTGATGATATAAAAGAAATTTTTGATGAACATATTATTAAAGGTAATGTTGTAGAAAGACTATTATACAACGAAACTGTTACTGAAAAAGGTATTGTGTCTATTCAGGAAACAGGATTTTATAAAAAACAAAACAGAGTAGCTTTAAGAAATTGTGGTTTAATAGATCCACAAAATATTGATGAATATATAGGGACAGAAGGATATCAGGCATTAATCAGCGTAATTAAAGAAAAAACCCCTGATGATGTAATAGATATATTATTAAAATCAGGTTTAAGAGGTCGTGGTGGAGCAGGTTTCCCTACAGGTATGAAATGGAAATTTGCAAAAGATAATGAAGCTGATCAAAAATATGTTTGCTGTAACGCGGATGAAGGTGATCCGGGAGCTTTTATGGATAGATCAGTTTTAGAAGGTGATCCACATGCTGTATTAGAAGCGATGGCAATTGCTGGCTATACGATAGGCGCTACTCAAGGTTTCATTTATGTTAGAGCTGAATATCCAATTGCTGTTCACAGATTAGAAATCGCTATAGCCCAGGCTAGAGAGTACGGCTTATTAGGTGAAAATATTCTTGGCACAGGTTTTGATTTTGATATCGAGCTTCGTTTAGGAGCTGGAGCGTTTGTTTGTGGTGAAGAGACAGCACTTATGACTTCTATAGAAGGAAAACGTGGTGAGCCAAGACCTAGACCACCTTTCCCTGCACACAAAGGATTGTTTGGAAAACCGACAATTCTAAATAATGTTGAAACATACGCAAATATTCCAAGAATTTTACTTAAAGGTGCTGATTGGTTTTCTTCAATGGGTACTGAAAAGTCAAAAGGTACAAAAGTTTTTGCTCTTGGAGGTAAAATAAATAATATTGGTTTATTAGAAATACCAATGGGTACAACACTTAGAGAAATTATTGAAGATATCGGTGGAGGAATTCCTGATGGTAAGAAATTTAAAGCTGCTCAGACAGGTGGACCTTCAGGTGGCTGTATTTCTGAAGAGAATTTAGACGTACCAATAGATTATGATAACCTAATTGAAATAGGTTCCATGATGGGTTCAGGTGGTTTGATAGTTATGGATGAAGATAACTGTATGGTTGATATAGCTAAATTCTTCCTAAACTTTACTGTTGATGAGTCTTGTGGAAAATGTACTCCGTGTAGAGTTGGTACTAGAAGATTATATGAAATGCTTGAAAAAATCACAAATGGCGAAGGAACTCTAGAAGATTTAGATAGAATTGAAAAATTATGCAAAAACATAAAAGCAAATTCTTTATGTGCTCTAGGTCAGACAGCTCCAAACCCAGTTGAATCAACTCTAAAATACTTTAGAGATGAATACATTGCACATGTTGTTGACAAAAAATGTCCAGCAGGTGTTTGTAAATCATTATTAACATATAGTATAGATGCTGATAAATGTATTGGCTGTACATTATGTGCTAAAAATTGTCCTGCAGATGCAATTACAGGAGAAGTTAAAAAAGCACATGTTATAGATGTTGATAAATGTATCAAGTGTGGAGTATGTATGGAAAAATGTAAATTCGGAGCAATCACTAGAAAATAGGAGGAAGAAAAATGCCTAAATTAACTATAGATGGTCGTTCGGTTGATGTTAAAGATGGTTCAACGATACTGGATGCCTGTAACAGATTAGGAATTGTAATACCTACCCTTTGCTATATGAAAGATCTAACTCCTGAAGGATCATGTAGAATGTGTATGGTAGAAGTAGAAGGAGCACGCTCTTTAGTAGCATCTTGTTCAACTCCTGCTACAGAAGGGATGGTTGTAAAGACAAAAACTGATGCAGTTGTAGAATCAAGAAGATTCGTTCTTGATATGCTGTTATCAAATCATAATACAGACTGTTTCAACTGCGCTAAAAATGGAGAGTGTAAACTTCAGGATTATTGTTATGAATATGGAGTTGAAAAACCAGAATTCGAAGGAAAAAGATGTGACCTTGAAGTTGATGATTCCTCACCATTTTTTGAATATGATCCAACAAAATGTATTCTTTGTAGAAAATGTGTAAGAACATGTCAGGAACTTCAGTGTAACGGAACACTTACAGCAGCTGGAAGAGGTTTTGATACAAATGTAGCAACACCTATGGAAGGACTTATAAGAGGTTCTAACTGCGTAAGCTGTGGTAACTGTGTTCAGGCATGTCCTGTAGGCGCACTTACAATGAAAGATGCAAAAAAATATAGAAGCTGGGAAACTAAAGAAGTTTTAACTACTTGTCCTCACTGTGGAACAGGTTGCCAGATGAAACTTATAATTAAAAACAACAAAGTAGTCGGAGCTAAAGGTTCAAATGGACCATCAAACTCAGGTTTACTTTGTGTAAAAGGTAGATTCGGTTCATATGAATTTGTTCATTCAGGTGATAGAATAACAGATCCTTTAATTAAAAAGAATGGTAAATTCGAAAAAGCATCTTGGGAAGAAGCATTAGACCTTGTTGCTTCAAAGTTTAATGAAATCAAGAAAAAATATGGTTCTGAGTCTTTAGCAGGTTTTTCTTGTTCAAGAGCACCTAATGAAGATAACTATATGATGCAAAAACTTGTAAGAGCTGTATTTGGAACGAATAATGTGGATAACTGTGCAAGAGTTTGTCATTCAGCTTCAGTTCATGGATTAGCAATCACTTTAGGTTCAGGAGCCATGACAAATACTGTTAAGGATATAACTGCAGAACCAGATGTTATATTAATAATTGGTTCAAATCCAACAGAAGCTCACCCTGTACTTGGTGCTCAATTAAGAAGAGCAGCAAGAAGAGGAGCAAAATTAATCGTTGTTGATCCGAGAAATATTAAACTTACAGAAGATGCTCATTTACATTTAAAAATTAGACCAGGAACAAACGTTGCGTTTGCAAATGGATTAATGCACATAATATTAAAAGAAGGTCTTGCAGATCAGGAATTTATCAAAAACAGAACTGAAGGTTTTGATGACTTGGCAAAAATTGTTGAAGAATGGACTCCTGAAAAAACTGCAAAAGTATGTAATATAAGTCCAGAAGATTTAAGAGAAGCAGCTATACTTTATGCAAAAGCAGACAAAGCACCGATCATATACTGTTTAGGTGTTACTGAACACTCGACAGGAACTGAAGGTGTTATGAGTATGTCAAATATTGCAATGATGGTTGGTAAAGTAGGTCGTCCAGGATGTGGAGTTAACCCAATTAGAGGTCAGAATAATGTTCAGGGTGCCTGTGATATGGGAGCACTTCCTGAAAAAATGCCAGGTTATCAGAATGTTACTGATGATAAAGTTATGGAAAAATTCGAAAAACACTGGGGCGTTCCGTTAAATAGAAAACCAGGTCTTAAAGCGACAGAAGTACTACCTGCTGCTATTACAGGAGATATAAAAGGTTTATATATCTTTGGTGAAGATCCAATGGTAACTGATCCTGATACTGCTCATGTTAAAAAAGCTTTAGAAAATCTTGAATTTTTTGTACTTCAAGAGCTATTCATGACAGAAACAGCCCAGTTTGCCGATGTAATCTTACCTGGTACAAGTTATGCTGAAAAAGAAGGTACATTCACAAATACCGAAAGAAGAGTACAAAGAGTTAGAAAAGCTGTTACACTTCAAGGTAATATGAGACTTGATACAGATATAATTATTGATGTAATGAATAAAATGGGATATGACCAGCCGCATTTAACTTCAGCACAAATCATGGATGAAATAGCTGAACTAACACCAAGTTTCGGTGGTATATCACATGCTAGACTTGATTCAGGTGAAACATTACAGTGGCCTTGCCTAGATTGTAATCACCCAGGAACAAAAATCATGCATGTTGATAAATGTGCTCGTGGTTTAGGTTATTTCTACCCAGCTGTATATAAAGAATCACAGGAATTACCTGATGATGATTACCCAGTAATGATGGTAACAGGAAGAATGTTATATCACTATAACACAAGGTCTATGACTGGAAGAAGTAAAGGTATAACTGAAATCGTAAATGAATCATATATTGAAATGCATTATGATGAAGCAGATAAAATAGGAATTAAAAATGGTGATAAAGTAAAAGTTTCTTCTAGAAGAGGAGAAATCACTACTACTGCAAGAGTTGGTAAAAAAGTAAGTTCTGGAGAAGCGTTCATGACTTTCCACTTCCCAGACGGAAATGCTAACACTTTAACCAATGCAGTTTATGATGATATTGCTTGTATTCCTGAATACAAAGTTTGTGCAATTAAAATAGAGAAAGCATAAAATAATCATTTATTCTGCCAGTGCATTAAGGCGCTGGCAGAATAATATTATAATTATAATTGATATTATGAAGAAAAATGATTTTAATAATTCAAAAATAATAAGCAATAAAAAGATTACTAAAATAGATAAAGATATAAGAACTCACACTGATGATTATGTAGTGAGTGAGTATTCGTTATCTATTTTTATTAATGATATATATATATCCACGTTAATCTGTAGTAACTGTAACCTGAAAGAATTAGCCCTTGGGCATATATTTACTAATAGGTTAATTGAAAACTATGATGATATAAATAGAATAGTTTTAGAAGAAAATGAAAATAAAGCGGATATAAAACTGTACATTGATAATGAAAAATATATAAAAAACACACATAAGAAGATAATAACCAGTTCTAGCGGAGTTCAATATAATAGCTATCAAGAATTCTTAAAAGATATTGATAAGTTAACTATAGAAAAAAATATATTTAAATCACTAGAAATAATCAGATTAGCTAACGAATTTTCAGATCAATCAGAAGCCTTTAAAATGACTGGCGGACTGCATAGCTGCAAATTACATGGTTTTTCAGGCGAAGATTTTTATTCTGAGGATATTGGAAGACATAATGCTTTTGATAAAGCCATAGGAATGGCCTTGTTAGAAAGGTTTGATCTAAATAAATCACTAATAATTACAAGTGGAAGAGTACCTAGCGATATGGTGATTAAAGCTGTGTCTTGTAAAATACCTATACTTGTTTCACGTTCTGCGCCTACAGATGTATCTATAGATATAGCTAAATATTCGGGATTAACACTTATTGGTTTTGCCAGAGGAGAAAAGTTTAATATTTATTCTCATCCTGAAAGAATTATCTGA
>CAXXOZ010000014.1:0-24254 GCA_963676435.2 uncultured Parasporobacterium sp. | reverse complement strand
GGCCCGTCTTACATGACGGACACCAGTTTATTGGCATTTCTTTTTCATATGCCAGCCCCGCTTTAAACATTTTTACAAATATCCATTGAGTCCATTTATAGAAATCAGGATCAGTAGTGCTTACTTCTCTATCCCAGTCATAAACTGCTGCTATTTCCTTGATTTGTTTTTTTATGTTTGAAACATTCTCAGCTGTAGAAATTTTTGGATGTACACCCATTTTTATAGCATAATTTTCAGCAGGTAGTCCAAAAGCATCCCATCCCATAGGATGAATAAGATAGTATCCTTGAAGAATCTTGTATCTACTCCAAACATCACTTATAACATATCCTCTCCAATGTCCAACATGTAGTCCACTACCAGAAGGATAAGGGAACATATCAAGACAATAATACTTTTCCTTTTTACCGTCATCAACATTAACAGGGTTTTCTTCCCATTTGTCTCTCCATTTTTTTTCAATTTCTTTATGATTGTATGATACTGCCATGATATTCCTCCTAAATAATATATCGAAAGCCTTTTCACCGCTAAAAAGCAGTAAAAAGGCTAAAATCCTCGTCAAGTATTCTATCACATTAATTTTGATAATGCAAGCTAGCTTACACCTTCATTCGTCTTATGAGCTCTTGCCTGAATTTCTCTTTCCTGAACCTCATGTGGTGCCTGCTCATAGCGATCAAAAGCATATTCATAGTCACCAAGACCACCAGTAATTGATCTTAAGTCTGTAGAATATCCAAACAATTCAGACATAGGAATATCAGCTTCTATTATCTGCTTTCCATTATCGCTCGGACTCATTCCTAGCACGCGCCCTCTTCTTTTATTTAAGTCACCCATAATATCTCCAGTAAACTTATCTGGAACTTTTACTTTCAATGAAGCTATTGGCTCTAAAAGCACAGGTGAAGCTTCCATAAAACCTTTTTTAAAAGCTAATATTGTAGCAAGCTTAAATGCCATTTCACTTGAATCTACTTCATGGTATGAACCATCGTATAAAGTAGCCTTTACTCCAACAACTGGATATGCTGCAACAGGTCCTTTTAAAACAGATTCATTTAACCCTTTTTCGACGGCTGGAAAATAATTTTTAGGAACACTTCCGCCTACAACTTTATGTTCAAACTCATAGGTTTTCCCAAGGTCGCCTAAAGGTTCAAATGTCATCTTAACATGTCCATATTGCCCATGACCACCTGATTGTTTTTTATGTTTACCTTCAACATCTACTTTCTTTTTAATTGTTTCCCTAAAAGCAATTTTAGGCTTTCCAAGTTCGATTTCTACTTTATATCTATCAAGTAATTTACTTACCACTATTTCTAATTGCTGATCACCAATACCATACAGTAGCATTTGCCTGTTTTCTTCATCATTAACGGCTTTCAATGTAACATCTTCAGCCATCATTTTTGCCAGTGCCTGGGCTATTTTATCCTCTTCTCCCTTATTAACTGTATGATACCTCATATAAGTATAAGGTTCAGCCATTTCAAATTTATCAAATATTATTGGTTCTTCCTTTTTAGAAAGTGTATCACCTGTTTTTGTATTTGTTAATTTACCTATTGCACCGATGTCTCCAGAACGCAACTCTTTTATTTCTGACACATCTTTTCCTCTCATTATATAAAGCTTATTAATTTTTTCTGTTTCATCATTTGCTGCATTGTATAATGTATCATCATTTTTAAGTACTCCTGAACACACTTTTATCAATGAATACTTACCAATAAAAGGATCTACAATGGTTTTAAACACATATGCTCCTAAAGGTTTATTGTCATCACAGTCTCCTACTATACCATTGATTCCTGTCTTTGGTACAGGAGATTTATTTGGTGCTGGAAAATATCTTTCAATAGCTTCAAGAATCATTTTTACTCCATAATTATTAATACTTGAACCTAACTGCACTGGAACAATATCGCCTTCAATAACTTCACTTTTTAATGCTCCATTTATCTCTTCAAGGGTAAACTCTTCTCCCTCAAAATACTTATCCATTAATTCTTCATTTGCCTCTGCAACTGCTTCGAGAATCATATCTCTTACAGGAGCCAGGTCAGCTTCCACTGATGATGGAATATCACATTCATCATAACTTCCATCTGCCTTATATTTTCTTCCTCCCATTCTTACTGCGTTTACATATCCAGTTAAAGAACTATTTTCAATAATCGGAAGGTGAAATGGTGCTATTTTTTTACCGAATTGTTCTTTTAAGCTTTCAACAATTCCCAAATAATCTGCATTTGGATCATCCAGTGCTGTTACATAAATAATCCTTGGGATTTTAAATATTTCACAATAATCCCAAGCTTTTATTGTACCTGCTTCTATCCCTGACTTCCCAGAAACTACGATAATAGCAGCATCAGCTACGCTTAATGCTTCTTCTACTTCTCCTATGAAATCAAAATAACCTGGGGTATCTAAGATATTGATTTTAATACCGTTAAATTCGATTGGAACAACCGAGGTACTAATAGAAAAATTTCGTTTGATTTCCTCTTTGTCGAAATCACTGATTGTATTTCCGTCTGATATTTTGCCCTGTCTAGTAATAATGCCCGTCGTTAATGCCATAGCTTCTGTTAATGTTGTTTTACCTGAACCACCATGGCCCAGGAGAACGACATTTCTAATATTTTCCGTCTTGTAAATATTCATAGAAAGCCTCCCGTAACATTTTATTTAGAATAGAACATCCCATGAAAATATTTTATCAATTATTATAGGGATTTACAAGTATTATTTATTAGGTTACAATAGAGCTTATCAAATATTTAGGAGTGACTTTATGATAGTAGTAATGAAGGCTCATGCAACAGATAATTCAGTAAAAAATATTGCTTCAATTATTGAAAATGCTGGACTTTATCCACACATTTCAAAAGGAAGCGAAGTAACAATTATTGATGTTGTAGGAGATAAAACAAAATTGAAAGATTTAAATTTAGAAATAGAACCGGAAGTGGAAAAAATAGTTCCAATTACCGAAAGTTATAAATTGGTAAATAAAAAATTGCATCCTGAACCAAGCAAAATCAAAGTTGGAAATACTTATATAGGTCCAGGTAAAATGACCATAATGGCAGGACCATGTGCAGTTGAAAGTAAAGAACAGCTCATAGAAACAGCTTATGCTGTTAAAGCTGCTGGGGCTGACTTCTTAAGAGGTGGTGCTTATAAACCCAGAACTTCACCATACTCTTTTCAGGGCCTTGAAGAAGAAGGTCTAAAATATATGAAAGAAGCCAGAGACTTAACTGGTCTAAATGTAATTTGTGAAGTAACTAGCGAATATGCTATAGAAACTTCTGCAAAATATGTAGATATGATACAAATCGGTGCTAGAAATATGCAAAACTTTCATCTATTAAAAGAAGCAGGAAAATCAGGTATACCTGTGCTTTTAAAAAGAGGTCTTTCAGCGACAATAGACGAATGGTTGAATGCCGCTGAATATATAATTGCTGAAGGAAATAAAAATTTAGTATTGTGTGAAAGAGGTATTCGTACTTTTGAAACAGCAACTAGAAATACTCTTGATTTAAGTGCTGTTCCTGTATTAAATGAAAAAAGTCATTTGCCTGTTATTGTTGACCCAAGTCATGCAACAGGAGTAAGAGATTATGTACTACCCCTTTCAAAAGCCGCTATTGCTGCTGGGGCAGACGGACTTATGATAGAGGTTCATCCTGATCCGAAAATTGCTTTGTCTGATGGCCCTCAATCTTTGACGTTTCCTGAATTTGAAACACTTTGTAAAGAATTGAAGCCATATGCTGATTTAGCAGGGAGGAAATTATAATGTCTGATTTAACCATAGGTTTTGTGGGTTTAGGACTAATAGGCGGCTCAATAGCCAAAAGTATAAAAAGAGTTTTCCCAAACTATACTCTAGCTTCATGGTGTCGCAATCCAAAAACGGTTGAAGAAGCTGTTTTTGAAGGAATAATTGATATCCCTATAGATGAAATAGGAAATGCTTTTTTCAAATGTGACTACATATTCTTATGTACACCTGTAGATGTTAATGATGAGTATCTTATAGAACTTAAAAAATATATAAATAAAGATTGTATAATTACAGATGTTGGATCAGTTAAATCCAGTATTCATAATGTTGTAAATATTCTAGGACTGGAAAACAATTTTATCGGCGGACATCCCATGACTGGTTCAGAAAAGACGGGTTTGAAAAATTCAACTCCTTTTCTATTTGAAAATGCATATTACGCAATCACTCCAACAAGTGAGACTAAAAAGGAAAAATTAGATGAATTTAAGAATATCATATTAGGAATCGGTGGTGTTCCAATAATCATGGACTATAGTCTTCATGATTATATTGTAGCAGGGGTAAGTCATCTTCCACATATCATTGCATCATCTTTAGTGAATTTAGTTAGAGATAGTGATAATGATGAATTATTAATGAAGCAAATAGCCGCTGGTGGTTTTAAAGATATCACTAGAATAGCATCATCTTCTCCTGTAATGTGGGAACAAATATGTCGCCAAAACAAAGATAATATCATTTCTCTAATGGATAACTATATTGAAAGTTTAGAAAAAATAAAAATTGACCTTTCAAAGGAAGATTTTAAAGAAATATATAAGCTCTTTGAAGATAGCAAGGAATATAGAGATTCAATTGACGAAAAATCATATGGACCAATTAAAAAATCATATGCTGTTTATTGTGATATCGCTGATGAAACAGGAGCAATTAAAAATATAGCATGTATCCTTGCTGATAATGGTATAAGCTTAAAAAATATTGGTATTATACATAACCGTGAATTTGAAGAAGGAGTTTTAAAAATAGAATTCTATTCTGAAGAATCCGCCTTATCAGCTTCTGATGTTTTAGCATCAAATAATTACAATATACACAAAAGGTAAAATTTGAAAGGAATAATATGATAATAAAAAAAATTAAAAGTCTCAAAGGAGAAATATCTGTTCCAGGAGACAAGTCTATTTCACATAGATCAATAATGATAGGTTCTTTATCAGAAGGGACTACACAAGTAAAAAACTTTCTAATGGGAGAAGATTGTTTATCTTCAATAGATTGCTTTAGAAAAATGGGAGTAGACATTTCAATATCTAATGATTTAGTAACCGTTAAAGGGGTTGGATTAAATGGTCTTAAAAAACCTTCTGAGATTCTTTATGCTGGTAATAGCGGAACTACAGTAAGACTTATTTCCGGGATATTATCTGCACAGAAGTTTGACTGTATTTTAGACGGTGATTCTTCTATCAGAAAACGTCCAATGAAA
This sequence comes from uncultured Parasporobacterium sp., assembly GCA_963676435.2. Lineage (GTDB taxonomy): Bacteria > Bacillota > Clostridia > Lachnospirales > Lachnospiraceae > CAXXOZ01. The sequence goes on along the minus strand of CAXXOZ010000014.1, from coordinate 18,948 downwards.
AGAATTATGGATCCTTTAAGTTTGATGGGGGCTGATATTAATAGTATTGAAAATAATGGCTGTGCTCCACTTTCAATTAATGGCAAAAGCTTAATAGGAATCGACTATACATCACCTATAGCATCAGCACAAGTTAAATCTTCAATTTTACTTGCTGGTTTATATGCTGAAGGTACAACAAGTGTCACAGAACCTATTTTAAGCAGAAATCACACAGAGCTTATGTTAAAAGCTGTTGGAGCTGACATAAAAACAGAAGGTACATATTCAAGTATATCAAAAACTTCTAGATTAAATTCTGTAAACATTACTGTTCCAGGAGACATATCTTCAGCTGCATTTTTCATGGCTGCAGCTTTAATAGTTCCAAACTCTGAAGTTCTTATTAAAAATGTTGGTATAAATCCAACAAGAGACGGAATTATTGATATAATCAAGCAAATGAATGGTGATATTGAATTAATAAATAAAAGACTTGAAGGTTTTGAAGAAACAGCAGATGTTTTAGTTAGAACTTCTAACTTAAAAGGAATCACTATAGATGGCGAAATCATTCCTAGGATTATTGATGAAATTCCAATAATAGCTATTATGGCTGCTTTTGCTGAAGGCGAAACTATTATTAAAGATGCCGAGGATCTAAAGAATAAAGAATCAGATAGGATTTTTTATGTAACTGATAACTTAAAAAATATGGGATGTGATATCACAGCAACTAATGATGGTATGATAATTAAAGGTGGAAAATCTCTTAATGGTTGCACTATTGATACTTGTGGTGATCATAGAATTGCTATGTCCTTTGCTATTGCTGGTCTTAATAGCGATGGAGAAACAGAAATCCCAGATGATGAATGTATAAACATTTCATATCCGGGATTTAAAGACAATCTTAATCTTCTTTCTCATTAAACATTTCATAAATCTGTATTTTTAATATATCTGATGAAACCATGCCTATGAATTTACAGCCATATAAAAACTGGTTGTCTTCTAGGCTTTCTTTTCGCACAATTTCTATAATAGTATCAATCTTATCTTTTGTCCAAATGGTAATCTCTGTGTCATAATAAGATTCTAAATTCAAATCCTCTTCTGATATAAAAGCCATTCCAAACCTTGATACATTAACAACTTTTACATCTAATCCTTTTTCTAATTCTTTATTCTCTGGATCATAAAGTTCGCTAAGCTTAATCCTTACATTTATATCCATTCGTTTTGCTGCTCTTTTTTCATTATTTTCCACAAAACCCCTCCTTAATATAAAAACATAGCGTCTCCAAAACTAAAAAATCTGTATTTGTTTTTTATAGCCTCTTCATAAGCTTCCATAATATATTCTCTTGAAGAAAATGCTGAAACTAACATTAATAATGTTGATTCTGGTAGGTGAAAATTTGTAATTAATGCATCAACCACTTTAAATTTATATCCTGGATAAATAAAAATATCTGTAAAACCACTGCTCTCTTTTAATTCCCCGTTAATATCAGCAGCTGATTCAAGAGTCCTTGTGCTTGTAGTCCCAACAGAAATAACTCTTTTGCCGCTTTTTTTTGCATTGTTTATTTTATCAGCTTCCTGTTTTTCAATATTGTAAAATTCAGAATGCATATGGTGTTCAAATATATTTTTGACTTTAACAGGTCTAAATGTCCCAAGACCCACGTGTAAGGTGACTTTGGCTACAATTATGCCTTTACGTTCAATTTTTTCTAAAAGCTCTTTTGTAAAATGTAGACCTGCTGTTGGTGCTGCGGCAGAGCCCTCGTTTTTAGCATAAACTGTCTGATATCTAGTTTTGTCTTCTAATTTATGGGTGATATATGGCGGAAGTGGCATCTGTCCCAGTTCATCTAATATTTCTTCAAAAATTCCTTTATACGTGAATTTAATGTGCCTATTACCTTCCTCAACCACATCAATTACTTCTCCTGTCAATAAACCATTTCCAAAATCTATAACTGCACCCTTTTTTGCTTTTTTTCCTGGTTTTACTAGTGCCTCCCAGGTATCATTTTCAAGTCTTTTTAATAAAAGGATTTCAATTACTGCTTTAGTATCTCTTTTTACTCCAAATAATCTTGCTGGAATAACTTTGGTATCATTAACCACAAGGCAATCGCCTTTATTTAAATATTTTGTAATATTCTCAAAAATCTCATGCCTTATCTCCCCTGTTTCTCTGTTTAGCATCATTAGTCTTGATGACGCACGCTCTAAAAGAGGGTCCTGAGCAATTAATTCTTCAGGTAAATCATAATAAAAATCTTTTACTTTCATGCCATAACCTTTAAAAATTCTTTTACATTGTCTTCAATGTTTCCACCAAAAACAGCAGTACCAGCGACAATAATATTTGCTCCTGCATCTAATACTGTTTTAACATTATTTATATTTATTCCACCATCTACCTGTATATCTACCTCTAAATTTTTATCATCTATCATTTTTCTAAGTTGCTTTATTTTTTCTGTAGAATATTCAATATATTTTTGTCCTCCAAATCCTGGATTTACAGACATTATTAAAACCATATCCAGAATCGGTAATACATTTTCTATGGTAGATAAAGGTGTTGCTGGATTAAGTGCAACGGCTGCTTTACAACCAAGTTCTTTAATCATATTAATAGTTCTATCCAAATGTGTACAGGACTCAACCTGAACTGTCAATATATCTGCCCCTAAATCTATGAATTCTTTTATATATCTATCTGGTTCTTCAATCATTAAGTGAACATCAAATGGCTTTGTTGTAACTTTTCTTATTGATTTTATTACTGGCATTGCAAAAGAAATACTTGGTACAAATCTTCCATCCATAACATCAATATGGATATACCCCGCTCCAGCATTATCTATTGCTTCAATTTCTTTTCCTAATTTTGTAAAATCTGCTGCTAAAATCGATGGTGCTAAAATATTCATGTTTTTATTCCTCTTTAGTATTTTTTTCTTTCATTTAGTTCGTTATATAAAAGCATATAATTATCATATCTAAAATCACTTATTAATCCATTATTAAGAGCCTCTTTCACACCACATGAAGGTTCAGATATGTGAGAGCATCCTTTGAATTTACACTTTTCTTCATATTTTTCAAACTCTGGAAAATAATCTTTTAAATCTTCTTTTTCCATTTCTTCTATGAATATTGATGAAAATCCAGGAGTATCCAATATATATGTATCATCAAATGCATTGAAAATCTCTGTGTGCCTTGTAGTATGCTTTCCTCTTCCAATTTTTTCGCTTATTTCACCTGTTTGAGAATTAGCATCTGGCATTATAATATTAAGTATTGACGATTTTCCGACTCCAGACGGTCCTGCAAAAACTGTAGTCTTTCCTTTTATAACTTCGATTATATCATCTATTCCTTTATTTTCATATGCACTAGTAAAAATCACTTTATAATCAGCATTTTTATAGATACTTTTTATAAATTCCCTTCCTTCTAAATCTATTAATTCTGATTTATTAAAACATATCACTGTCTTTATTCCCTGTTTTTCCATTAAAATCAAGAATCTATCCAGTAAGTTGAAGTTTGGGTTTGGTGAAGCTACCGCAAATACAACCAAAGCCTGATCGATATTGGACACAGCTGGTCTAATAAGTTCATTTTTTCTAGGTAATATCTCTGAAATATTTCCTTTTTTTTCTTCTTCATTCAATATATCAATATTAACATCGTCACCTACTAAAGGTTTTATATTTCTATTTCTGAAAATTCCTTTAGCTTTACATTCATATATTCCTTTATGTACTACATGTACATAATAAAAACCTGCTATACCTTTAATGATTTTTCCTGTCATGAGATTACCTAGTTAACTGTTATTTTTGTAGTGCTTGTGTATACAGTACTGCCTGCAGCCGTTACTTTTTCAACTATATAATACTTTGCTGCTGAGTCTACAGTCATCGTAGCTGAAGCACTCCATGGACTTGAAAAATTCCCTACATTACTTGTTGTACTAGAAGGATTCACAAGTATGTCTGATGAATCATAAAATTTCACAGTAAATATCATTTCGTCCCCATCAGCAGGTACTGCTGAAAGATCGCTTTCCTTGATTGTTAAAGTTGTTATACTCCTCGTAGCATGAAATACCGCTACTGTAACAGTTATTGTTTCACCCTTTTCAACTGTTGCGTCTGGAGCTAAACTTTGAGCTATAACGGTTTCATTATCTGTACTTGTATATCCATCCTTTTTATATACATCCTGATATACAACATTTAAATCAAAGTTTGTTAACTGGGCTTCTAACCCTGACTCTGGATCTCCAATCAAGTCAGGTACTATTGTCATATCATCAGAACCACGACTTACAAATAAAGTCACTTTATCACCATAATCAACCTGTTCACCTGCTATAGGAAGTGTTCTGATTATTTCATCTAGTTCAAAATCATCATTAAACTCTTCTTCTGTAATATATTTAAGACCTAATTCAGTAAGTCTTTCAATTGCTTTTTCTTTTGTCTCACCAGTCAAATCAGGTACTTCGATTTTTTCCGAACCAGTACTTACAACAAGTGTAACTCTGCTTCCTATTTTAACTTTATCTCCCTCATCTTCTGACTGGCTGATAACAAGTCCTGCATCTATATCATTACTTTCTTCATACTCAAAACTAACTTTCAATCCTAGCTCTTCTAACTCTTCTTGAGCCAAAACTTCATCTTTTCCAACAACATCTATCATTTCTACATACTCACTGTTTAAATCAGAAATATTATTACCATTTGTACAACTACTAAATCCACCTAAGAAGTTAAACAGCAGTAATGCAATAATTAATATAATAACTACCCCTGATACAATTGCACCTATTTTTATCATTTTATCCATCTTTGGATTATCGTCTTTTATTTCATCGTCCAAATCTTCGTCTGAAAAATCTGGCATATCAATAACTTCTGTGATTCCCTTGATTTTATTTCTAATGTCTAAATTAGAATCATTCTTTATTACAGAAACTTCATCGTCAGTAATCATAACCGTAGCTGCCGCATTTTCAGCAGGTATTATTTGTACAAAATCTTCATTTGGCATAACAAGAGATTTTTTTAGATCTGCTATTAAAGAAGATACTTTTAGGTATCTGCCATCTGGCTTTTTCTGAGTACATTTTTCAATAATTCTAGAAACACTTATTGGTACATCAGGAATAACATCTGTAAGTTTTGGCATTTCATCTTGTATATGTCTTAATGCAATACCTACTGTAGAGTCACCTTCAAAAGGTACTTTTCCTGTAATCATCTCAAATAAAACAACACCTAATGAATAGATATCACTTTTTTCATCAACAAAACCACCTCTTGCCTGTTCAGGTGAAATATAATGAACAGAACCTATAGCATTTGAATTAATTGTATTTGCCGAAGCTGCTCTCGCTATACCAAAATCTGTTACTTTTACTTTTCCTTCTTTAGATATAACTATATTTTGAGGCTTGATGTCCCTATGAATAATATGATTTTTGTGGGCTGCTTCAATTCCTTGTGCCACTTGAATAGCAATACTTGTAGCTTCTTTTATTGCTAAGTGACCTTTTTTTTCAATATATGTTTTAAGTGTAATGCCTTCTATAAGCTCCATTACAATATATTCAAGTCCATTTTCATTTCCTACATCATAAACATTTACTATGTTCGGATGTGACAATCCAGCAGCTGATTGAGCTTCAACCCTGAATTTAGAAACAAAATTTTTATCCTCTCTAAACTCATTTTTTAATACCTTAACTGCAACAAACCTATTAAGTTTGTGACATTTAGCTTTATAAACATCTGACATACCACCTGTGCCAATTTGTTCGATAATCTCGTAACGGTCACCTATGATAATTCCCTTTCTTAACATAAATAAAACCTTCCTTTCTTATTCAGAAATGTCTTTTTTTATTAAAATAACTGATATATTGTCTTTTCCGCCATTTTCATTGGCTAAGTCAACTAATTCTTTTGCTGCATCCTCAATTTTATCATTTTTTAACAAAATTTCGTGTATGTCTTTATTTTCCAACATATTTGTTAATCCATCAGAACATAACAACAAAACATCATCATTTTGTATTTCTATATCAAAAAAATCAGCTGATAGTTCAGTTTCTGTACCAACTGCTTTTGTGATTACATTTTTATTTTTTGCGTGTTGAGCACTTTTTTCGTCTAGTTCTCCTAAATTCACCATTTCCTGAACAAGAGAATGATCTCTTGTTATTTGCTTTATTTCTTCATTAATTAAGTAAAGTCTTGAATCTCCAACATTCATAATATAAGCAGTTGAACCATCAACTACCACTGATACCATTGTTGTTCCCATTCCTTCATATGCTTTGGTTTCAGTTGACATTTCAATTAAATGTGCATTTGCAGATATTATAGATTCCTGCATTATTGAAAGTATATCTTTTACACCTGTATTTTTTACATTATTAACAAATGATTCGATAGCACAAATAGAAGCAACCTCTCCTGCTCTGTGTCCACCCATACCATCTGCTACTATATATAAATTTGGAAGCGCACCAATTTTAGTATCCTGATTAAAAACAGAATCCTGATTTTCTGGCCTTATTTTTCCGACATCTGTAATTGCTATCGATATCATCGAAATCCTCCTTAATTTCTAATCAGTTTTTCTCTGTGAGACTTTCTTAATTGTCCACATGCACCTTGAATATCTCTTCCCATTTCTCTTCTTACAGTTGCATTAATCCCCTTTTTTTCTAGAAGTAATCTGAAATTTTCTACACTATTTTTATCAGATTGTTCAAAGGCTCTTTCTTCAATAGGATTTACAGGGATTAAATTAACATGACAGTTAATTCCCCTTATGAGATTAGACAGTTCATTAGCATTTTCGATTGAATCATTAACACCTTTTATTAGACTATATTCAAAGGTTATTCTTCTTCCTGTTGCATCAAAATAACCCTTACAAGCACTTATCAACTCATCAACTGGATATTTTTTTGCTACAGGCATAATATCCTTTCTGATTTCATCGTTTGAGCTATGAAGTGAAATTGCCAGAGTTATACTTAATCCTTCTTTCGCAAGCTTATTAATTTCAGGTACTAGTCCACATGTAGACATTGTAATATTTCTTTGACTAATATGCAAGCCATTTTCATCAGAAACAGCTTTAATAAATCTTAAAACTTCATCATAATTATCTAAAGGTTCCCCTGTACCCATAAGTACAATATTTGAAATTTTTTCTCCTGTAAATTCCATCATTTTATAAACTTGGTCTAAAATTTCAGATGATTTTAAATTTCTTTCTAACCCTCCAATAGTAGAAGCACAAAACCTGCAACCTTGTCTACATCCAACTTGTGTAGACAAACACACACTATTACCGTGTTTGTATTTCATCCAAACACTTTCTATAACTTTTAAATCCCTTAAAGAAAATAGAAACTTTTTTGTTCCATCAATTTTCGACTCAAGAACATCTACAATTTCAAGATTATTTATAAAAAAACTATTCTTAAGTTTTTCTCTTAGAGCATTTGATAAGTCTGTCATTTCATCAAAATCTTTTACATGCTTAATATGAAGCCATTTATATATTTGTTTTGCTCTAAACTTTTTTTCACCCATAAGTTCTAATTCATTAATTAGTTCTTTAAGTGAAAGGGATTTAATGTTTGTTTCTTTCATTATTTTCTCCTGAATCTGGAAATGAAAAATCCGTCTGAATCCAACTCTCCAGGTATGATTTGGAAAACTTCCTCTAATTCAAAAGGAAAGTTATCTTTAAACCATTTTACATTATCTTGGTTTTCTGTTTTATTCAATGTGCAGGTACTAAATATTAATACTCCACCATTTTTCACATATCTACTCACATTTTCTAAGATTTTTCTCTGTAAAAGAGATAATTCAGTAATTGCTTTCCTTGAAACTTTATATTTTATATCAGTTTTTTTGCCTATAATTCCTAATCCTGAACACGGCAAATCCGCTATCACTACATCTGCCTTTTCAAATGACGCTTCATCATATTCTAAAGCATCACTTACTTTAGCCTTTATGTTATTGAAATCTGTTCGTTCTATGTTTTCATTTATTAATCTTATTTTTTTATCTGAAATGTCTCTTACATCTACAAAACCTGTACCATTTAAAATATCAGCACAATGTAGTGCTTTACCTCCCGGTGCTCCGCAAACATCTATTACATAATTTTCTTTTTTAATATCAGACTTTAGTGCTACATACATTGAACTCAAATCTTGAACCTGTATCAGTCCTTCATTATGTGCATTAATTTCATTTATTCGATCATAACCAGAAATATAAATAGCTTCATTTAAGTATTTGGACTCTTCAACTGTAATATTCTGTTGTTTAAGCCTATAAATTATATTTTGTTTTGTATCTTTGCTTAAGTTACATCTAACACAAGTTTTTCTTTCTTTATTTAATCCTTCTAAAATTTTTAATGTTTCTTGTTTTCCATAATCCTTAATCCATAAATCTATTATCCACTTTGGTATAGAATATTTAATAGATAAATCATCAGGATATTTTATATCATTAATACCTCTAATTATATTTCTAAGAACCGCATTAACAAAAGCTTTTAAGTTTACGAAACCTTTTTTTGCAGTTAAAATCACAGCTTCATTACACACTGCTGAATTTGGAATTGAATCCATATATTTTATTTGATACACAGAAAGTCTTAAAATATTCCTAATAACTGGTTTCATTTTTTTTGTATTGATTTTTGAAAATTTATTTATAATAAAATCCAGCTCTATTGTTTTTTCGATTGTTCCTTCTGATAACCTTGTCACAAAACTTCTTTCTTGTTTGGTTAAATTTTTATTTTTATTAAGGGCGTTGTTAAGAACAATATGACTCATTTTATTGTTTTCAAAAACTTCTATTAAAACGCTCAATGATATTTCCCTTAAATTCTTTGATTTAGTCACGCCTTCTTCCTCCAAATAATAATACAAGCCTTAAAAGCTGAAGTATTGAGGCTGCAGCAGCTGCTACATATGTCATCGCTGCTGCTGACAAAACTTTTTTAGTATGAACTATCTCATCATCTCTAAGTATTCCTCTCTGACTAAGAATTCTAACAGCTCTTTTTGAGGCATTAAATTCTACAGGTAAGACAGCTAGCTGAAATAAAACTGCCAAAGAAAAACATATAATACCAATATTTATTATTAACTGTGATGATTCACTACTTATAAACAAGCCTATGATTATTAATACCCATGAAATTCCTGCTCCAAACCTCGCTAGCGGAACAATGGCATTTCTAAAAACAAGTGGAGCGTATGAATTTGCATGTTGTATTGCATGTCCACATTCATGAGCCGCTACACCTATTGCTGCTACGGAAGTAGAATTATATGTAGAATCTGAAAGACTCAAAACTCCTGACCTAGGATTATAATTATCACTTAATTCTCCCCTAATGTGCTCAACGCTAACATCATAAATCCCTTCACTTTCAAGTATCTTTTCTGCAACTTCTCTTCCAGTCATTCCTGAAACACTTCTTATTTTCGAATATTTTGAAAATGTACTTTTTACTTTTGCTGAAGCAAAAATTGAAATAGCAAGCCCTATTAAAATAAGCCAGTAAGTGTTATCAAAGTACAAACCATATAGTCCATAGTATCCAAACATATTATTCAACTCCTAACTTTTGTCCGACACTTAGATTATTTCCTCTCAAAAAGTCTCCTGCATTCATTCTTTTTTTACCCTGTAATTGCAATTCGGTTATTCCAAGAGCACCTTTTGCAGTTTTTATAATAATCATATCTTTTGTAATTTCTGCAATTTGGCCATTCTCTACATCGTAATTAGTATCTAAAACCTTAGCATTCCATATTTTTAAATTCTTTTTTCCAAAACTTGTAAAAGCACTAGGCCATGGATTTAATCCTCTAATTAATCTCTCAATATTCTTTGCTGAATTATTAAAATCAATTTTACCTAATTTCTTTTCAAGTTTTTTTGCATATGTTGCTAAGTTTTCATCTTGTTTTTTTCTTATAACTTCACCGTTTTCAAACTTTTTTAATGTTGAAATTATAAGTTCTCCACCTATTTCGGCTAATTTATCATGAAGAGAACCACCAGTTTCATCTTCTGAGATTTCTACTTCACTTTTTTCAATAATATCTCCTGTATCAAGACCTTCTTCCATATACATAGTTGTAACACCAGATTTAGCTTCTCCGTCTATAACTGCCCACTGAATAGGTGCGGCGCCCCTATATTTAGGTAAAAGAGAAGCGTGTATATTTATACAGCCATATTTAGGAAGGTTTAATATTTCTTGTGATAATAGCTGTCCAAATGCAACTACAACAATAACATCTGGGTTGATTTGGGTCAATATTTTCACAAAACTTTCATCTTTGACCTTTTCCGGCTGATAAATGTCCTTTATATTATGCTTTATCGCGGCCTCTTTAACTGGTGTCATTTTCATTTCATGTCCACGGTCTTTTGGTTTGTCTGGTTGTGTAACCACACCTGCAATTTCATGTCCTTCTTCTATTAATGCTTCTAAAGCTGGTACTGAAAAATCAGGAGTACCCATAAATACAATTTTCATTCTTATTCCTCTTCCTCAATATCTGATACATTCATTAGCGGTCCTTCTACTTTGTCTATATACACTACACCTTCTAAATGATCACATTCATGCAGAACAGCTCTGGCAAATAACTCTTCGCCTTCAAGAATTATTTCATTCATATCCATATCATATGCTTTTACCTTTACATAGTTTGGTCTTGTAACTTTGCCAATTTTTCCAGGGAAGCTTAAGCAGCCTTCCATATCGGTTTGCTCTCCACTTGTTTCAAGTATTTCAGGATTAATTAGTACTATTGGACCTTCACCAATATCCATGGTTACAATTTTTTTCAAAACTCCTACCTGAGGTGCTGCAAGTCCAACCCCACAGGATTCATACATAGTTTCAAACATATCGTCTATTAATTCTTTAGTTCTTTCATTAATTTCTTTTACTGTTTTGCATTTTTTTGTTAATATTTCATCATCAAAGACTCTTATATTTCTAGTTGCCATTTTAAATACTCCTTTTCTTAGTAGTTACTCATTGGAGAAAAATCAAATTGAATTCCAATGTTTTTATATTCTTCTTTATTATTCTCTTTAAATCTTTCGATTATATCCTTCATTACAATTATTTCTTCAACATCCTGATGCTTTAAGTATATAACTTTTCTATAAACATCATTGATTTTTGATATAACTCCATCTGAAGGTCCAATTTTCATAATTCCATTTAAATCATTATTATCTATTAAATCTGAAATTTTTTCAACACCAATATTTAAATTCTTTTCATCTTTTGAAGTAAAAAGTATTGCCACCATGCTTACTATTGGTGGATAACCCATTAATTTTCTATATGCAATTTCTTGATTAAAAAACTCATCATAGTCCTGATTAAGGGCTGCCTGTATACTATAGTTATCCACGCTATAGGTCTGAGCAACCACTTCTCCTGCTCTTTTACCTCTGCCTGCCCTACCAGCCGCCTGAGTAATTATTTGAAAAGTTCTTTCTGAAGCCTTGTAGTCTGATGCATATAAAGATAGGTCTGCTGCTATTATACCTACTAAAGTAACATTTGGGAAATCATGCCCTTTTACTATCATCTGAGTGCCAATCAAAATGTCTGCTTCTCCACTAGAAAATCTTGTAAGAATTTTCTCATAATCATCTTTTTTCGAGGTTGTATCCATATCCATTCTCAAAACATTGGCATCAGGATACTTTTCTTTTACAAAAGTTTCAATTTTTTGTGTTCCAATCCCAAAAGCTGCAATATGTTTTGAAGAACATGTAGGACACAACTTGGGAATATCTGTTTTAAATCCACAATAGTGGCACATTAATTTTCCATTGTTGTGTAATGTTAAACCCACATCACAGTGCGGGCATTTCATTCCGTGGCCACATGATCTGCATGACATAAAACCTGAAAAACCTCTTCTATTTATAAACAACATTATCTGTTCTTTTCTTTTAAGTCGATCAATAATCAATTCATCTAGTTTTTCGCTAAAAATACTCTTATTTCCTTTTAAAAGCTCTTCTCTTAAATCAATAAGATGAATTTTAGGCAGTTCACTTTCTCCAATTCTTGTTTTAAGATAGTATATTTTATACTCATCTGTTTTTGTTTTGTAATATGATTCTACTGATGGTGTTGCTGAGCCTAATATAACATTTGCATCAGCAATTTGTGCTCGCTTAATGGCAGTTTCCCTAGCATGATATTTAGGTATATTTTCGCTTTTATAAGAGCCTTCCTGTTCTTCATCAATAACAATTAAACCTAAATTTTTAAAGGGAGTAAATAAAGCTGAACGAGGCCCTATAATAATATCAACATCTCCCTTTTTCGCTCTCTCAAACTGATCATGTCTTTCTCCTACACTCATTTTCGAGTTAATAACAGAAACTCTGTTTCCAAAAACTCTATAAAACCTTTTTACATTTTGGAAAACCAATGCAATCTCTGGAATAAGAACAATCGCCTGTTTACCATCACTTAAACATTTTTTAATTAGCTCTATATAAATTTCTGTTTTTCCACTACCTGTAACTCCGAATATCAAACTAGGAGTTCTAATTCCATTACTAATGTCTCTAGAAATAGAATCCACTATACTTTTTTGTGTTTCAGTGAGAATAATATTATTATTTTCTATTCTACTATTTTTTATAGGATTCCTTAAAAAATATTCAGTTGAAATTTCTATAATTCCCTTTTCCGCCATTGCTTTAATAACTGCTCTAGAAACATTTAAATTATTAATTACTATACTAATTTCAATTTCATTCTCAATTAATAATTCCTTTAATAACATATATCTTGAATAGTATTTTTTTGAATCTTTATATTTTTCTATGAATTTATAAGCTTCATCCCTGTTCACATTTAATCTAACCCACTTTTTATTTTGAGGGTTTATTTTTTGCTTTACTGGTATTACAGTTTTTAATGCTTTATTCATTGTTGAACCATAATTTTCTTTTATCCAAGCAGCTAATCTAATTAACTGAGATTCAATAGGAAGACTTTCTTTGTCTATTCCATCTATATACTTCATTTTATCTATATCAAACTCTGGATTTTCAGTAACTTCAATTACATATCCATTAATTAGTCTGTTACCTTTTCCAAATGGAATATTTACTAAAATACCAGGAGAAATTTCTTTTATCAGTTCTTCTGGTATTATGTATTGAAATGTTCGATCTAGTTTTTCATGTGAAATATCCACTATTACATTTGCAAATAATAAAGACAAAATTGTTACTCCTTTATATTAAGTATGTCCGCCAGAATAAACTGGCAGACATTTTCATTACTCATTTATAAAAATTTGAAACTCTTCAGCATTCATAATAATTTTTCGTGGTTTTGAACCTTCATCTCCACCTACTACTCCTACTTCACTCAACTGATCAATTATACGAGCTGCTCGGTTAAATCCAATATTAAACCTTCTTTGAAGCATACTAGCTGAAGCTTTTTCTTTTTCAATACAAAAAAATGCTGCCTCTTCAAATAATATATCTCTTCCTCCAGACATAGTTTTTGTATTTTTTTCTTCTGGCTCACTTGCCCCTTGTGAAATGTGCTGTGTAATTGATTCATCGTACCCAGCTTCATCATACTTATCCTTTAAAAATTTAACGACTTTTGAAACTTCATTTTCAGAAACATAAGCTCCTTGAACTCTTACAGGTTTAACATATCCCGAAGGTGCAAAAAGCATATCTCCATCTCCAAGAAGTTTTTCAGCTCCGTTCATATCTATAATCGTTCTAGAATCAGTTCCTGAAGAAACCATCAAAGCAACTCTTGAAGGAACATTTGCTTTAATAAGTCCTGTAACAACATCTACAGAAGGTCTTTGGGTTGCTACAATTAAATGTATACCTGCTGCTCTTGCTAACTGGGCTAGTCTACATATTGAATCTTCAACTGCTTTTGCTGCTACCATCATTAAATCCGCAAGCTCATCTATAACAATAATAATTTGAGGTATTTTTTCTGGAATGTCATCACCTTTCATAAGGTCGACTTTATCATTATAGCTTTTAAAATCTCTTACATTATTTTCTGCCAGTATTTGATATCTTCTAGACATCTCTGCTACTGCCCAACTTAGTGTTGCTGCAGCACTTCTTGGATCCGTCATAACTGGTTGTAAAAGATGTGGAATCCCATTATAAATAGCAAATTCTACTACCTTTGGATCAATAATTATCAATTTTACTTCTGACGGCTTTGCCCTATATAATATAGTCATTATTATAGAATTTAAAAATACTGATTTACCTGAACCTGTTGTCCCTGCAACAAGCATATGTGGCATTTTTGCTATGTCAGCGATCACAACTTTACCACTTATATCTTTTCCTGCTGCAAATGAAATCTTTGAAGGATGATTTTTCATCTCTGGATTTTCTAATAATTCCTTTAAAAGAACAGGTTCCCTACCATCATTTGGTACCTCGATTCCTACAGCAGCCTTTCCTGGAATTGGCGCTTCAATCCTTATATCTGAAGCTGCTAGATTAAGCTTTATATCATCTGCTAAGGATGTTATTCTGCTTACTTTTGTGCCCATTTCTGGTTGTAACTCATATCTTGTTACAGAAGGTCCCTGACTTACATCAGTTATCGTAACTTTTACTCCAAAATTATGTAATGTTTGTTGTAATTTTCTAGCTGTTTCGTTTAAACCACCAGTTGAACCGCCTGTTCTTTTGTTTTTAGGGTTTGCTAAAAAAGATTTCGGAGGATAATTATAGTTACTTTCATCAATATTATTATGCTCTATTTTCACTATTGCTTCTTCTATTTCCTCTGGTTCTATTCTAGTACTTTTAGCTTGATACTTTGTTTTTTGTTTAGGAATAATTTCCTCTTCAATATAATCTTCCTGAGGAGTTATTTCCGCAATATCTACTGGTCCTCTAAAAACTTTGTTGTTTAAACTTTCACTGTCTATTTCTGTTATATCATCATTTGTAAGATTCATATCTTTTAATTCGATATTAGTAGGAACACCTTTAATTTTCCTTTCAGTTCTTCTAGCTTTCTTTTCCTGAATCTGTCTTTCTTTTTTTTCTTCTTTAAACTTTTCAGTGTTATCTTTTGCTGCCTCATATACCTTGTTACTACCTTTTTTAACACCATTTATAAAAGATTTTTCAGTTATTATAACGATCATAATTATTATTAATACAATATCAACAATATATGCGCCGACTATTCCTATTAATGAAGCTAAACCTTTGGAAATCAACCCTCCAATAAGTCCTCCTGCATATCTATTATCCCCAGAGTCTGTATAATAACTAGAAATCAACATATTTTCATCAAATGGGTGACTAACTAATTGTAATAATGAAATAAAAGCTAAAATTAAAATAACTGCAGAAATAAATTTTGAAATCGATTTTCTGTTTTGTGAATTTGAAATCAAAAAAGCAACTCCTAAAAAAATCAGTATTGGCAATACATATGATATAAGTCCAAACATACCAAACATAAAATATGCAACTGCATTTCCAACTTTTCCAATTATACCAAATACACTTAATTCAAGTAAAATTCCTAAAGCAAGTGCAACAATGAGTTTGATTTCACTTCTTATAAGGGAATTCTTTTGAGTTTTTTTTCTTGAATTTGTTTTCCTCTTTGTCCTCTTTTTAGACTGTGCCACTAGTTAAGCCTCCCGAATAAATAATACTATTTTATAAAATTTCCTATTATTGCAATGGTGCCGACGACAAAACAATATATAGCAAAGTATTTAAATTTTTTCTTTCTAATTAAAACCAGCATTGTTTTAATACAAATATATCCTACTACTGCTGCAACAAGAACACCTATAAGATAAATCCCCCATGGCGTTGAGCTCATCTGAGAACTTCCAATATCTTTAAGCTGAAGTAATGCAGCTCCTAAAATCGCAGGTATGGACATAATAAAAGAATATTTTACTGCAAATCTTCTATCAAATTTGCAAAATAATGCTGTTGTAACAGTGGATCCTGATCTGGATATTCCAGGTATAGTAGCTAAACCTTGAACAATACCAATTATTAATGCATTCAACCAGGTTGCATTATCAGCTTTTTTGTATCCATCTGGAATAATATCCGAAAGCAACAATAATACTCCAGTTACAAGCAAGCTTATTCCTGGGATTAATAGACCTGTTGCTGCTGACTCAACCATATCCGAAATCAGATAGCCTATTATACCTGTGGGTATAGTAGAAACTATCACTAATAATACAAATCTTCTATATTGAGTTGATAGAATTTTTTTATAGATCTTTTTATTTTTTGAAAAAATATTTATAAAGAAATAAACTACATTTATAATAACTTCTATAATTAACATTACTCCATTAAATATAAGTTTCTTTATGTCTTTCCAAAAAGCAACAAAAACAGCTAATAAAGTTCCTAAATGCAATAGCACATCATAAACTAACCCTATTTCACTTAATCCAAATACGTTTTTCAAAATTGCTAAATGACCTGAAGAACTAATAGGCAGAAACTCTGCAACCCCCTGTATAAAACCTAAAAAAATAGTCTCGAAAATATTCATAAATGCCTCCTTTTTTCATACATTACCATTTTACTATTAAAATTATTTTAAGGCAAGGAATAATGTATTGCGTTTTTTTTTATTTATGCTAATATTAATAGAAATACTTGCTTACAGGAGAAAACTAATGTTAGAAAAAATCAAATCCTGGATTACTTATACCAGGATAATAGCTCTAGGTTTTATCGGTGTAATCTTATTAGGAACTATATTACTTTCTCTTCCATTTGCTGCTAGAGATGGCCATATCACTCCTTTTATAGATACTTTATTCACTGCAACTAGTGCTACTGCTGTTACTGGTCTTGTAGTTTTTGACACATTCCAGCACTGGTCTTTATTTGGGCAAATTGTTATTCTCGGTATGATTCAAATTGGTGGGATAGGATTTATGACCATAGTAACTCTATTTTCTATGGTATTAAAAAGAAATATCAGCTTACATGAAAGAATTTTACTTTCACAATCTGCAGGAACTTTAACACTCTCAGGAGTTGTAAGATTAATAAGAAGAATAACACTTGGAACCTTTCTTATGGAAGGCATAGGTGCTATAATTCTAGCTTTTAGATTCTGCCCTAAGATGGGGTTCTTAGAAGGTATATATAATGCTATTTTCCACTCAGTATCGGCTTTTTGTAATGCAGGATTTGATATAATGGGAAAATACCGTGAATTCTCTTCCCTGACCGCTTTTAGTGACGATATTTTAGTAAATATTGTTTTAATGTTATTAATTGTTATAGGTGGAATCGGCTTTATAGTTTGGAATGATATTATAAAAAGCAGATTCAACTTTAAAAAATATATGTTACACTCAAAAATCGTTTTAAGTGCGACTTTATTTTTAATACTTTCTGGTGCTATATTGTTTTTCATTTTTGAATACAATTCAGCATTTGCAAATCAAACTCTCGGAAACAAAGTCACAATGTCTTTTTTTCAGTCTATCACAACAAGAACTGCTGGCTTTAATACAGCTGATTTAAATACATTATCTGAAAGTGGAAATATACTAACCAGAATTTTAATGTTTATAGGCGGTAGTCCTGGCTCAACAGCTGGTGGTATAAAGACTACAACATTTGTTGTTTTAGTTTTTGGTGTTATTTCCTCTTCAAGACATACGCCTAGTATAAATCTTTTTAGAAAGAGACTTGATGAAAATATAGTAAAACAGGCTTCTGCAATCTTTACTATTTACATTTGTGCAATACTTGTTGCTACGATGATTATTTGCGCAATACAACCATTCTCAATGAAGGATGTTGTTTTTGAAGTTATTTCTGCTTCTGGTACTGTTGGATTAAGTTCGGGTATAACTCCTGATTTAAATATATTATCAAAAATAATAATAATTTTCTTAATGTTTGGTGGACGAGTTGGAGGACTTACACTTGCTCTGGTGCTTGCTGAAAAAAGGGTTCATGTTCCAATTGACCGTCCAACAGAAAAATTATTAATTGGTTAGAAAGAAGGACATATTATGAAATCTATGCTAGTAATCGGAATGGGCACTTTAGGTACACATTTGGCTGATAATTTACAAAAACTAGGAAATGAAGTAATGATTATTGACTCTAATGCTGAGTTAATTGAAGGGATTTCTGCAAGATTTCCTGATGCACAAATTGGTGACTGTACAAACAAAGAGGTATTAAAATCTCTAGGTTTGAATAATTTTGATATTTGCTTTGTAACTGTCGGTGAAAATTTTCAGGCTTCTTTAGAAATAACTTCTCTTGTAAAAGAGCTTGGTGCAAAATATGTAGTTTCTAAAGCCAAAAAAGATATTCAGGCAAAATTTCTATTAAGAAATGGAGCTGATGAAGTAATGTATCCTGAAAAAGATATTGCTGAAAACAGAGCTATCAGGTTTAGCGAAAATAATATTTTTGATTACATAAAAGTTTCAAATGAATTTGCTATATATGAAATACCTGTTTTAGATGATTGGGTAGGTAAAAGTATTGGGGAACTTAATATCAGGGTAAAATATGAAGTTACTATTATTGCTACAAAACATAACGAAGAGTTAAATCCTTCTCCTGGATCAGAATATGTATTTAAAGTAAATGATCACATAATTATAATAGGAAAGAATTCATGTGTTGCTAAACTAAAAAACAAAAAATAAACTATCAAAAGCCTGCACAAAGCAGGCTTTAATATATTAATCGAGTTATTTTTTATATTTTCTCACTCTATATATGCACAAATTTATACTTGCCAATATACAACATACAAATGCAGGAATAA